>NZ_JBSZFB010000002.1:0-512932 GCF_054263715.1 Sphingomonas sp. F9_3S_D5_B_2
CGGTGCACCACGGAACCACGATTTCGCTCTATTACACCGACCCGGACGGTAATCGGATGGAGTTCCAGGTCGACTGTGGCACGGTTCAGGAGGCCTCCGCGCTGATGAGAACGCCGGCTTACGCCGCTAACCCGGTCGGCGTGATGTATGATCCGGACGCCCTGCTGGCGCGCTTCGAAGCTGGCGAGCAAACAGCGACTTTGCTGGTGCAACCTGCTGGAGCGCCCTCACCGGTTCCGGCGGCGCACGGCCTGACCTGACGTCGGTTTTCGAAGCCTCGCAAATTTCCAGAGTGCGTCGAAAGCAGACATCACCAAGATGGCAGCGAACGCGGCCCGGTTCGAGCAGGCCTATTCCGCGGACGGTGGAGTTACTTGGGAGGAGAACTGGCTGCCGGTCGACATCCGCCAAAAGGTTCCCGTTCACCAGTGTCTGCTTGCGACCCATTGCAGACACTGGCGAAAGAAGGCTCATCTACTAGCGGATTTCGGTAGTGTGAGGCATCGTGGTCTGATGAAGCCGCGATACCGTCACGCCGAGCTACTCTCGTCAGACGCAAAACTGCGGCTCGCAATCTATGATCGAGCGGATCTTCGCTTCCAGATCATTGAAGAGCGTGTGCGGTCGTACGAAGCCGGGGACGAGTGGCATCCCGTCTATGTGGCCTTTCCAAAGGGCGGCTCGAACTGGCAACCTTTTTGGCAGATCGACAGTCGGCCGCGAGACGGCCTATTCGGAGATTTGGAAGACGCTCTGCGCGAGGCGAGGCTGTCGTTTGGGGATGGCGGCTAACCACCCAAACTTGCCACTCGCGGCTTAGGTCTGCTTTCGACCCATTGCAGACATTGGGTCTGCTCGTCAGACTACCTTGGTGAACAGCACAACCGCACCCTTCATTGAGCGAATCCATCAACGCGAATGGGCAAGATGTGAGCTGTCGTTTCTCTCAACCTGAGGCTGACGACGCGTTAGATCAAGATGTCGGCCATGGTCAGGGCGGCGCCGCCCGTTACGTGAACTTCAAGGTTGAGCGCGTAGTACGACCCTCCGTCAAAACTGGCCCTGAGATAATAGAGGCCGCTCCCGGCATCGACGATGCTCAGGACGCCAGCTTCGCCGCTATTTGTTCCGTTGTCCCAAACAAAGGACTGGCGGCCGCTCTGAAGTGAGTTCGCATCGAGGTGCCTAATGTCGATAAGCTCGCCGTTTTCGAAGTCTGTGATCGTAAGTGCAGGATTAGTGAGCACGAAGCTGTCTTGACCGCTGCCGCCTTCCAACGTGTCGTCCCAGGTTCCGATAAGGGTGTCGTCGCCATCGCCACCATAGAGGAAGGAATTGCTATATCCCTGGCTACGCAAAATATCGTTCCCGCCGAATCCAAGTAGATTGCCCTCCGCAACGAGGGTTAGATCGTTATCGAGATCGTTGCCGCCAACTCCCGAAAGTTCATCGTTGAACGTGCTCATCACCGTCGCGTTCTCCACGAACGCGGGAAGCGTGTACCCTCCGCGGGAGTGGTAAACGGTGACGCTATCAATGCCGCCGCCCGCAAGCTCGATGATCACATCGTTATCGCGGATATTATAGGTGTCGTCCCCCGCGCCACCAACGATCGTGTCGGAGAGCCTATCGTCTCCCTCCGTCCAGAACACGTCGTTGCCCGCGTTGCCTTCGAGTCTGTTAGCAAGTCCGTTGCCATTCAGCGTTGCGCCAGTCCTCAGGCCGATGACGCCATTCTCGACGTTTGCTCCCAAGGTGTAGGTCGACAAATAAGACGCGACGGTGTCCGTGCCTCCCCCTGCCGCTTCGGTGACAACATCGCCGACGTGGTCGGTGTAATAGAGATCGTCCCCAGCTCCCCCGACGAGCGTGTCGGCGCCGGTGCGGCCGTTCAGGCGATCGTTGCCGTTTCCGCCGTTCAGGAAATCCCTGCCGGTGCCGCCGTCCAGGACATCGTCGCCATCCGCTCCATACAATCGGTCGTTACCGTCGCCGCCACTCAGCACATTGGCGCCGCTGTTGCCGGTGAGCGCGTTGGCGAGTTCGTTGCCGTATCCGCGGACGTCGGTGGTTCCCGTCAGGACCAGACGCTCGATGTTCGCTCGCAAACTATAAGACACCGAGGAATACACTGTGTCCGTGCCTTCGCCAGCGTTCTCGTAAGCGATATCGTCGGTGCCGCTGATGAAGAAGGTGTCGTTACCAAGGCCGCCCAAGAGTCGATCTGATCCGGCGCCGCCATACAGGCTGTCGTTGCCGCCGCGGCCGCTGAGTATGTTGTCGCCGCTGTTGCCAGAAATAACATTAGCCAAATCGTTGCCGGTGCCGTTGATGTTCAGTGCCCCAGTCAGCGTCAGCCGTTCAATGTTCGGGCGCAAGACGTGGCTAACGGAAGCCTGGACCGTGTCCGTACCTTCCTCGGCATTCTCATACGTATAGTCCGTGGTATCGCTGACGATATACACGTCGTTACCGAGGCCGCCGTATAATCGGTCCAAACCGACACCGCCGTCGAGCAGATCGTTGCCATCCCGGCCGAACAGCCAGTCATCGCCAGCGAGGCCATAGAGCCGGTCGTTTCCCGACAGTCCATCAAGCGTGTCGCCTGCGCCGGTGCCGACGAGCGAGTCAGGACCGATGCTTCCCCTACTAACTGGCATATTCCTCCCTCTGCCTCAAAGGCATTCGTAACCGTTCGATGCATGCACAGACTGGCTCATGCTTTAGTGTCTGCAGTGGGTCGAAAGCGGACGGACGTTAGAGCCTTACGCCTAAGGCGAACCTGGAACGTGTCACTAGCCAGCACCGGTGACCTCGCGATCACGGGTCCGTCTTATGAATGCGCCGTAGCTGTGTTGGCGGGGGCGCGACACAAAACTTCAAAGAGCGAAGTCTCCGTTTAGCAGCGTTAAATCTCCTTGAAGACTAATGGTGAAGTCAGCTGCGCCGTCGCCGTCGGTGTCACCGGATACGTACGTGGCGGTGCCGACCTGCTCATAGCGGAGAGCGCCGGCAGTACCATCAAACGTGGCGGTGCCGATGAAGTGAAATGCCTGGTCTCCGGCGATCATCGTGTTGGCATCGACATAGTCTAGGCGGATGTGATCGTCCCCGTGAGTGAAGTCGATGATGTTGTCACTGGCGCCCGCCAGCTCGCCGTTGCGGAAGGCAAACGTGTCCTTACCGGCCCCGCCGTAGAGCGTGTCAGCGCCGCTCCCGCCCTCGAGCCAGTCATCGCCATCATCACCGTAAAGCTTGTCCGCTCCAGCGTCACCGTAGAGCTTGTCGTTTCCGGCTGCACCATGAAGTGTGTTGGAAGCGCCATTCCCCCAGATGCGGTTGTCGATTGCGTTGCCGCTGCCATTGATCGCGGAGTTGCCGCTTAGAATGAGATTTTCGATGTTGGCGCGTAGGGTGAGGTTCACCGTAGAATAGACCCGGTCGGTGCCTTCACCGACGTTCTCATATGCATAGGTAGTGAGGTCATCGACGTAGTAGGTGTCGTTGCCCGCGCCTCCCGTCAGACCGTCTTTGCCCGTGCCACCATTGAGAACATCGTTGCCGTCCCCGCCATATAGTTTGTCGTCGCCTGCGTAGCCGTACAGCGCATTGTTAGCGGCGTTGCCGGTGATCACGTTACCGAGCTCGTTGCCCTTCCCCGTCACGGTTTCGGTACCAGTGAGGGTCAGATTCTCAACGTTCGAACGCAGCGCGATGCTGATCGAGGAGAGGACGCGATCAACGCCTTCGCCGACATTCTCATAGGCGAAGTCGGTCGCATCACGAACGATGTACGTGTCGTCGCCCAAGCCGCCGAACATCTTGTCTACGCCAGCGCCGCCGTCCAGCTTGTCGTTTCCGGCGTCGCCGTAGATGAGATCATCGCCCCCGTTTCCGTACAGCGCATTATTGTTCACGTTGCCGCCGAGAACGTTGTCGAGGTCGTTGCCCCGGGCGGACAGATCACCAAAGCCGTTTAGGACCAAGTTCTCGAGGTTAGCTCCCAACGAATAGTCGATCGACGCGAAGACACTGTCCTCGCCCTCGCCGGCATTCTCAACGGCACGATCAGCGCTATTGTCGACTACATAGGTGTCGTTACCGGCGGCACCCCGCATGTTGTCTGCGCCGGTACCCCCATCAAGCGTGTTTGCAGCTGCGTTTCCGACTAGCCGGTTATCGAGATAATTCCCGGAGCCGTTGATTGCGCCGGGCCCGGCAAGCGTCAGGTTCTCGACGTTCTCGCCCAGGGCGTAAGTAACGGTGCTGTAAACAGCATCGACCTCGAGACCCGCCGTTTCGACCACCTGGTCGCCTATATTGTCGACGTAATAAGTATCGGCTCCATCACCGCCCGTCAGCACGTCCGCGCCGGCGGCCCCGTCCAAGACGTTGTTGTTCGCGTTCCCCGTAATCGAGTTCGCGACGGAGTTACCGGTGCCCAACAGCGCTGCTCCGGTGAGTATCAGGTTCTCCAAGTTCGCGCGCAACGTGTAGCTGACTGCGCTCGAAACGGTGTCAGTGCCACCTGCGGCGCTCTCCTCAACGCTGTCCCCGATCTGGTCGATCAAGTAAGTGTCGTCTCCAGCGCCCCCGACCATCGAATCGACACCAGCGCCGCCGTCGAGGATATTCGCTGCCGAGTTGCCTCGGAGCACGTTCGCGAGCGCGTTGCCGGTTCCATTGCGGTTCAGCGAACCAGTCAGCGTAAGATTTTCGAGATTGTCAGCGAGGACATAGTCGATCTCACTGATGACCGTATCAACGCCGCTATCTGCGCCCTCAACGACCACGTCCCAGATGCTGTCAACGTGGTAAGTGTCGTTGCCGCCGAGTCCGACCATCCGGTCGCTTCCGCCCATGCCGTTCAGCACATTGGCTGAGGCGTTGCCGGTGAGAGTGTTGGCAGATTCATTGCCAGTGGCGTTGATCGCGGAGCTTCCTTCAAGCGTCAGGTTCTCAACGAGATTCGACAATGTGAAGCTCACCGTGCTCTGGACGGTATCGGTATCGCTGCCTTCTTCGACGATCACGTCTGTGACGCTGTCGACGATGTACGTATCGGCACCTGCGCCACCCACCAAGCGGTCATTGCCAGCGCCCCCCTCCAGCGTATCATCGCCGCCGAAGCCGCTGAGCACGTTGTTGCCGGCATTCCCTGTGAGGACGTTGTTAATCCCGCTTCCGTTGCCATTGATGGCGGCGGTGCCCGTCAGCGTCAGGTTCTCGACGTACGGGCCGAGTGCGTAAGTCAGCGAGCTTCGCACAAGATCGATTCCCGAGTTAGACGCTTCGGTGACCGCATCACCGGCATTGTCGACCTCGTAGATGTCGTCGCCGTAGCCGCCGCTCATCTCGTCCGCACCGGTCCCGCCGATTAGCAGGTCATTATCAGCGCCGCCGGAGAGAACATCGTTGCCGGCACGACCCTCCAGCCGATCCTCGCCCCAATCACCGTCGATGTGATCGTTGCTCCCGCTGCCGATCACGATGTCATCGCCGAGGCCCGCGTCGAAGGTGATGCTTGAGTCCCAGTGCGTGGCTTTGCCGAGCAGGGTACCGTTCGACGGCAATGTCACGATGTCATTGCCGTTCTGCGCGTCATACATGAAAGTCAGGCTGTTATTCGTCTGAAGAGCATCGATCGCCGCTTTCTCGTGGGCTCCCAGCGACGTGAAGTTCACCGTATTGGCGTACTGGTTGAACAGGAGCTCCGAGGGCGATGTCGTCGCCAAAAGGCCCGTGATCGTCTCCACGTTTACGATACGGATCGATCCAATTACATCGCCGGCGGCGTCGATGTATTGTGCGTAAACGAGTTGGCCATCGAGCGTGATGCTGGCGGCGCTGTCCCCCTGCTGCCACAGCACTGTTCCCGACGCGTCGACAATGCGATGCGGCGAGTAAATCATCTTGGCAGTGTCTTTGCCCGCACCACCATCGATCGACCCGCCGAGGAAGCCGAACTCGCCATCGAACGGGTCGTCACTGATCGTGTCGTTCCCCGCGCCGCCCTCTAGAACGTCCTTACCTGGGCCACCGTCGAAGATATCATTGTAGTCTCCGCCGACTACGTGATCGTTGCCCCTGCCCGCGTAGAAGGTGTTTGCGTAGTTCCAAATGATGTCGACAGGGTCGTAGGAGTCGTCATGGATGACGAAATTTGCGCCATTTGGCAGATAGACCGTGTCATCACCGTCACGCGAACCATAGACATCAGGGAAGAGGTCGGCGCCTCTGATGTTCGAGCTAAGCCAGGTGTCGACCGCATCGAACAGGCCGGACTGCAGTTCGGTTAGATGGTTGAAGTCGACAGTGTTGTCGCCGTCGGTGAAAAACGGGTCGTTGAAGATCTCGATTGTCGTATCGAAGGCACTGATGATGATCATCTCGACGTTCGTGACGTAGAAGATGTTCGTGCCTTGACCGTGGTTGATTACGTAATCGCCGTTGCCCACCTCTTGAATGCTGAAATTACCGGACCAACCGTCCGGGATTTCGAAGATGTCGAAGCCTGAGCCGCCATCGATGTGCATCACTGGCTTGAATATGTGCGTCCAGATATAGTCCTGGCCCGCGCCGGTGCTGATGTCAGTTTGGTAGTTCGGGTCGCGGAAGTCATTCGCGACATAATCGTCACCAGCGGCCGGCATTGATATTCCCCCACACTCGCGGCCTTCGGATAGCTATGTATCCCCCCGGAAGGTCTAGGCTCGCCACTCAAAACGCGACCCCGCGTCGCGATCAACGCACGGATGATTGCGGAACCCGATGAGGCTGTCATACCCCGCTTGAGGTATGTCTCAATATTGAACTATCGTTCTGACTATACGTAGCTTTTCGCTACGTACGCAGGTGTGAGACGGTCTGGGAGTGCCCGTTGTGAACCTTAGTAGCGACGAAATCTATGAGGCGGCTCTCGACGATGACCTGTTTAACTCGTTGCCCTCTCGTATCGCGGCAAGTGTAGATGCTCGCAGCTGCGTCCTTCATTGGCGTCACAATGACGGTGCGGCTGAGATTTCCACTCACTCGGGCTACTTCTCTGACGCGCAAATGGCGAACTATGCTGCGAATTTCGTGGACCACGACCTGTGGACTCACGCGGGCATGCGCGATGAACGCTTGAACAGAGCTTTCAAGACGACGCACCTCGTAAGCCCGACGCAATATGAGAGGAGCGTCTTCTACAACGAATGGATCCGGCAGATGGGTGACGACACCTTCTATTGCTGCGGTTCCGTCATGCAGACGACCCACGGTTTCGGCATCATCGGTTTGCATCGCGGTCGGATGCAGGGTGACTTCTCGGCAGACGCTCTCGACCACTTAAACCATCATGTCGGTCACTTGCGCCGGATGTTCGCGATCCGTGGTCGCATCTCGAGCTTGACCGAGCGCCGAAACCTGCTCGGGGAAGTGTTCGAATCTGGTCAGGACGCAGCGTTCGTCGTTAGCAGCACAAGCATGCTGCTCATGGCCAATGCCGCCGGTGAGGCGCTCCTGCGCGCCGATCGTGTACTGCAACTCCGCAATGGGCATGTACGACCGGCGAAGGACGATGGAGGAGCCTACGATCGCGCGGTCGCCAATGCTTCGAGCCGAACCAGCAAGCAAGCGGCGGATGGCGTGCTCCCAGCAACCGACGGCAGCTCGGTGAGAGCCTCATTTCTACCGCTGGTCGCACGGCTGCCGCACCCTGCTGTTCTCATCACCATTCTTCCGCAGAGGATTCAACCTCACAGAGAGCTGGTCATCACGCGTCTGAAAAGTGTTTATGGTTTGTCATCGGCAGAAGCAGACATCGCGTTCCGTCTGGCAAATGGGCAGACACCCAACGAAATAAGTCATGAACGCCAGGCCGCCTTGGGCACAGTCCGCACGCAGTTGAAACACATACTCTCGAAGATGGACGCGCGGCGGCAAGCGGATGTGGTGCGGATGGTAAGCACTTGCTTGGATACGAGGTGATTGCATTACAGTATATCGATGCAACAGTGGTTCAGCGAACGACTTAGTTCTCGCACGCATTGCGGATGCGCTGGATGCTGACGTAGTGATGCCCCTTTGAAGCTGAGTCACTGCAGGTGGCGCCGAGAGGGGCGTCGAGGGAGACGAGCGTGTCACTTAGTTCCGACCGTTCGACGGTCGCTCGCATTCAAAAAGACATAAACGACCTCCAGCGCCGTCGATTTCGCCGGCAGACGGAGACGGAGAGTATTCCGATATTCTTTCCGTCCGTGGCGCGTATGCGGCCATAGGCTAACGTCCGCTTGCGGGTCCTGCCGCCGGAAGCCACGGCGACCGAAGGTGGCGCAAAGCAGACCTTTACGGCGCGGGCTGATCCGCCATCTCGGACACAAGGCTCTTTGCGATAAGCTGAGAGATGTTGTTAGCCGCATCCTTCACGGTGCCCTGCGCGAGGTGCGCGTAGCGAGCGGTTGTTTGCACCTGGGTGTGCCCCAAAAGCCGACCGATCATCGACAGAGACATGCCAGCTCCAGCGGCGACTGACGCATACGTGTGGCGAAGGTCATGGATGCGGACGCCGTTGAGACCAGCGCGCGCCCGAACCCTTTGCCAAAATGGCTGCAAATCCGTCAGGTGCGCTCCATCCCCCCTTCCAGTGATTACCCATTGGTTGCCTGGAACCGGGGGAATTCCCCGCAGGACTGCCAACGCTGCGTCGCCTAGCTGAACCGACTTCTTGCCCGTTTTCGAGTCCGGCAGCCGGAGTTCGCCATCCCTGACGAGCACATGCTTCCACTTCAGTCTGAGAACTTCGTTCAACCGGCAACCAGTGAGCATCAGCAGACGGACGGCAGCGATCGCCGAAGGCATCTCGACCCTTTCGGCCTCCATCTCAGCTAGCACTTGACCGACGCGCTGCAGCTCTGCTCGGCTTAAGAACCGCTCCCGCTTCTTCTCAGGATACTTCTTCACGCGCTTTCGAGGGTTTGTACCCTCCGGCCGCAGTCCCCAATCCTCAGCCAGATTGAACATCTTCGAGACGACTTCGAGAGTGCGGTTCGCCTGATATGGACGGTCATGCATGCTTAGGTGAAGTGCGGTAACGTCCGCCCGCGTCACATCGGTGACCTTCAACCGGCCGAGTGCGGGAAGAATGTAGCGCTTGAGAGCGTGCCTGTACTCCCGGCCCGTGCTTTCTTTTAGGTTGGGATTGAGGTCGATGTGCACGGCCATGAAGCGCGTCACGAGCTCGGCCACGGTGATCGCCTTCTGCCGTTTAACGCGCACATCCAATGGGTCATCGCCGGCTTCGACCATCGCCAGAGCCCGCAACGCCTTCCCTCGCGCCACATCGAGCGTCAGGACACCAAACGTGCCCAAGCTCATGCGCCGCGAGCGTTTCTCGACGCGATATTGCACAACGAATGTCTTCTTGCCGCTAGGTTGCACGCGCACCCCGAAGCGTTGAAGCTCATCATCCCAAACGAAGTAGTCTTTAGGTTTAGGCTCCAGCCCCTCGATGCAACGCTTTGTCAGTTTCATCTTGCCTCCTGCTACCAAGCGGCGTGCGGAGGTCCCTTCAGGAAGCGCCCAGTAAGCAGGCGGGCGAGTGGACCAGCGTACGCGCTCGCAGAACACACGCGTCCACAGTTCCCGCAAGTCAACTAAACTACTGGTAAATAGAGACGAATAGTAGGGCGGCGTGGCCGCGCGTAGGCTGTTCAATAGAACTCATAACCTGAAGGTCGTAGGTTCAAATCCTACCCCCGCAACCAGCAAACAACCGCCATGCCCCACCGGGCTGGCGGTTTTTTTGCGACTGCTGCGCTCGATGGCATAGATGGCGCCCAAGGAGGCGCGGCCATGGCCATCGTTCGCAAACCACGCATAGGAATCTTCGGCTGGCTGCTGCTGTCGGCAATCGTCCTTCCGTCAGCAGCTCACGCGGCCGCTCAGCCGCCGGAACTCTATCACTACCAGCAGGATGCACGCACCGTCTGGTTCAGCCCGGAGAACCGGTCAGGTGCGAAAGGCGCCGGCGGTGTCGAGAACCGCGGCGCCAAGGGTCACGCGTGGGATACGATCGCTCCCGGCGCCAGCTACGTCCTTGCGGACGTGCAGGGCGCGGGCACCATCGACCGCATATGGTTCACAATCGACGATCGCTCGCCCGAGGTGCTGCGGGGGCTCAAGCTCGAGATGTACTGGGACGGCGCGGCGACACCCGCGGTGGCGGTGCCGGTTGGAGACTTCTTCCTGCAGGGCGGCGGCGAGATGGTCCCGATGGAATCCGCGCTTTTCGCTAGCCCCGAGGGCCGCTCCTTCATCTCCTACGTGAAGATGCCGTTCCGCAGGCGTGCACACCTCGTCCTCACCAACGAGTCAGCCAAGCGCGTGCAGTTGTTCTACGACGTAGACTGCAGCCTCGTGCCCGCGCAGCCGGACGACGCACTCTACTTCCACGCGTGGTGGCACCGCATGCCGCGCACGACGCTTGGCCAGGACTTCGCGCTCCTGCCGTCGATCGCCGGACGCGGGCGTTTCCTCGGCGCGAGCATAACCGTGCTGACGAACCCCGCTTACGAGAAGAGCTGGTGGGGCGAAGGCGAGGTGAAGGTGAAGCTGGACGGCGACGGCGCCCAGCCCTCGCTCGTTGGCACCGGCACCGAGGATTACATCGGTAGCGCGTGGGGCCAGGGGGCCTACATCAACCGCTACCAGGGAGCGCCGGTCGCCACCTGGGACCAACACGGGATCTGGAGCTTCTACCGCTTCCACATCCCCGACCCGATCTGGTTTCACCACTCCATCCAGGTCACGCTCGGCCAGATCGGCGGAGCGCCGAAAGCCGATGTGATCCGCTTCCGGAAGGCCGGCGCGCCCCTAATCCCCATCACCATCGACAACGGAAACCGCAGCAACGGTTTCGAAGCGCTTCTCACCAGCGGCAAGAAGGTCACGGACCCTTCCCTGATCGACGGCTGGACCAACTTCTATCGCAGCGACGATGTGTCCGCTGTCGCCTATTTCTACGCGGACCGGTCAGATCGGATGCTCCCGGAGATCCAGCCTGCGGCAGATCGCATGCGCGGCTTGCGCAGGGTGCCGCCAAAAAAATGAGCCCCGTCGCGGCGGGTTAGAAGGTGTACGCGCGCTCACCGTGGTCGGCGATGTCCAACCCTTCGCGCTCGGCTTCGCGGCCATGACGCAGCGGCACAACCAGTTTCACTGCAGCGAAGCACAAAGCCGATCCGACCGCCGACCAGGCAATCGCCACGCCGACGGCTGCGACCTGCCTGACCAACTGGTGCATCAGGGCGTAGTCGGCTCCGCCGTGGCCTCCGAGGGCGGGTAGCGCGACGATGGCCGTCCCGATCGATCCTGTGATCCCGCCGAGCCCGTGGATCCCGAAAACGTCCAGGCTGTCGTCAAGCTTCAGCCGATTTTTCAGCGAGCCGACGAAGCTGTAGCAGGCCGCGCTTGCAAGCGCGCCGAGCAGCATCGCGCCCACGGGGCCGCTCGCGCCCGCAGCCGGCGTGACTGCGACCAGGCCGGCGACTGCACCCGAAGCGCCGCCGAGCATCGACGGCTTGCCGGAGACGATCTGCTCGAGGCCCATCCACGCCAGCGCAGCTGCAGCAGGAGCAACCAGCGTGTTGACCAGCGCCACCGCGGCCAAGCCGTTCGCCTCAAGCGCCGATCCCGCGTTGAACCCGAACCAGCCGACCCACAGCAGCCCGGCACCGACCATCGTCAGCGCCAGTGAATGCGGCGGCATCGCTTCCTTGAGGTGACCGATGCGGGGGCCGGCAAAGAATGCTCCAACCAGGCCAGCCACCCCGGAATTGATGTGGACCACGGTGCCACCCGCGAAGTCTATCGCGCCGAACTTGAACAGGAAGCCGTCCGCTGCCCAGACCATATGGGCGAGCGGCGCGTAAACGACGGTGAGCCAAAGCATGGCGAAAAGCATGATCGCCGAGAAGCGAACGCGCTCCACCAGCGCGCCGATGACCAGAGCACCGGTGATTGCTGCGAAGCTCATCTGGAAAGCCGCGAACACCAGCTCCGGGATGGCCTTGCCAGCGCTGCCGACGGCCCAGACTGTCGTATCGTCCAAGCCTGAGAAGCCCGCCTTGGCGAGACTGCCGACCAGCCCGTTGCCCGCGCTGAACGCCAGGCTGTAGTCCCACAGCACCCAGGTGAGGATCGCGATGGCGGTGATCCCGAGCACTTGCGTCATGACCGAGAGCAGGTTCTTTGCGCGCACTAGCCCGCCGTAGAACAGCGCCAGGCCGGGCAGCAGCATCAGCATGACGAGCGCCGTGGAAATCAGCATCCACGCTGTGTCGCCACTGTCGATCACAAGCTGCCCCCCCATCACGCCTCCGCCTTGCTGCAGCGCACAAGCTAATGGCGCTGCGCTCCGCGGCTACGTGAAAGCTTCACCTCGGGCGTGGGCGGCTCCGGGTGCGCAGCCTTCCATTCCATCGCCGTCCGGACCCGCCGTTCGACCGACGGATGATCGTAGAAGACGATCTCTTCCAGCTCACCCGGACGCGGGTATCGGTACTCCGCGGTCTTCACGAGCGCGCTCGCCAGAGCCTCGGGGCGGTTCTCCGTTCTCAGCGAATACATGTCGGCTTGGGATTCCAGCGTTCGGCTGAAGGTGTTGAGCAACGGCGAGGCGAGCAGCCCGAACAGCGACACCATGAACAGCAGGACCGCAATTCCCCGCGGTTCGCCAATGGTAGCCGTGCTTCCGAAGGTCCGCGCGAAGAACGGGAACGTCAGGTCGGCGAGCCAGAACAGCAGCATCGCCGCAAGCGCGTAGAACAGGATCCCGTACCAGGTGTGCTTGAGCACATAATGGCCAATCTCGTGCCCGGTGACTGCGCGGACTTCGTTCAGCGAGGCGTTCTTGAATGCGACGTCGGAGATCGCGACCCGCGCCGTGCTGCCGACGCCGCCCGCGTTCGCCGTGAAGTTGTTAGACTGGCGCGATCCGTTGAACATATAGACCTTGTCGGCGGGGATGCCGGCGCGCTGCGCCATCGACACCACTGCATCGCGCACCTGGCCCGGCGGCACCGGCTCATATTTGTTGAACAGCGGCTCGATCAGGATCGGCGCAAGCAGCATCAGCACGGCGAACACGACGGCAGTCAGCGCGCCGGACCAGATGCACCATCGCTTGCCCGTGCGGCGGATCAGCCAATAGACGCCCATCATGAACAGCGCGCCTACGACCACCGAGATTAGGGTCATCAGCGCCATCTGGCCGAGATAGTCTCCGAGAGGCTGGGCGGTGCGGCCGTATCCCTTCTCGCGGAAGTAATCCGCGTACAGCGACCAGGGCAGCGTCAGGATCGTCGAGATTAGAAAGAACACGGCGCTGACCACGAACGCCCGCAGGTTGCGCCGGCGTTCTCCCAGCTTCGCGTCGAGCCGGTCCAGCACGCCCGAACGGACGATCAGCCATGTGACGAGCGCCGACACAAGCAAGTCCCACAGCAGCATCCATTCCTTGCCCACCGTGTAGTCGTGCGCCTTCTGCAGCGCCGCGGGACCGAGCCCGTCGATATAAGCCGCCGTTGCCGCGTTCGGATCAAATGCCATGCTCAGCCCCCTCTTGCTCGATGAGCCTAACAGCAGTGCAAAGCCTCGCAAGGGAACGACTGCCAAGCGCAGGCGATTGTCTGCGGATGGCCAGGCAAACCTCTCCGCTCGCACCCATGGAAGCGCTGCTCGCTGCCGATCTGCCCGCGGGTGACGGTTGGCAGTTCGAGCCCAAGTGGGATGGCTTCCGCTGCCTCGCCCGCCGGATCGAGGACGAGGTCACGCTGACTTCGAAATCCGGAAAGCCGCTCGCCCGCTACTTCCCTGAAGTCGTTGCCATGCTGCGGACGGTGAAGGAGCAGGAATTTCTCCTGGATGGCGAGCTGATCATCCCCGTCGGCGATGCTCTCTCGTTCGACGCGCTGCAGCTGCGCCTCCACCCCGCCGAAAGCCGCATCCGCAAGCTGTCCACCGAAACGCCGGCGGAGTTGATGGCGTTCGACCTGCTCGAACTGCACGGCAAGTCGCTCACGGCCGAGCCGCTGGCAGAGCGCCGGATGGCGCTTGAGAGTTTCTTCGCCAAGAACGCTGTTCCAGGCCTGCTGCTCTCGCCGGCCACCCGCGACCGCAACGCCGCGCTCAACTGGCTTCAGCGCAGCGGCGGCGCGCTCGACGGCGTGATAGCCAAGCGCCTCGACCTCGAATATCGCTCGGGCGAGCGGGCGATGATCAAGGTGAAGCAGCAGCGAACGGCCGACTGCGTCGTCGGCGGCTTCCGCTACGCGACCAGCAAGCACGAAGTCGGCTCGCTGTTGCTCGGACTGTATGACGATGCCGGCTTGCTCAACCACGTTGGCTTCACTTCGGCGATTCCGGCGAAGGAACGGCCCGCCCTCACTCAGCAGCTCGAAGCACTCATCGAGGCGCCGGGCTTCACCGGCAGCGCGCCGGGTGGCCCAAGCCGCTGGAACACCGAACGCTCGATGGCGTGGGAACCGCTGAAGCCGAAGCTCGTCGTCGAGGTCCGCTACGACCAGGTCACCGGCCGCCGGTTCCGCCATGGCACCGGCTTCCTGCGCTGGCGGCCGGACAAGGACCCCAACCAGTGCACCTTCCAGCAACTCGCGGCTGAGCTTCGCCCGTCGGAGCTCAAGGAACTGTTCGGCGGCGTCTGACCGCATGCCCGACCTCTTCGACGCGCCCGCGAACACCGGCCTGGAATATCGCGAAGACTTCATCAGCTCTGCGGAGCACGACGAGCTGCTGCGCCAGCTTGGCGCGATGGACCTCGACCCGTTCCGCTTTCATGGCTGGGTCGGCAATCGCAAGACGAAGACCTTCGGCTGGCGCTACGACTTCGATGACGCCAGCTTCGCACCCGCCGAGCCCATTCCCGAGTGGCTGCGGCCCCTCCAGGGCAAAGCGGCCGTATTCGCGCGCGTTGCTCCGGATGAGTTCGCCCACGTTCTGCTCGCCCGCTACGATCCGGGAGCCGGCATCGGCTGGCATCGCGACCGGCCGCAGTTCGAGGACGTCGTCGGTATTTCGCTCGGATCGCCTGCGAACATGCGGTTTCGCCAGCGCACTGCGGCAGGCTTCCGCCGGGCCAACGTCCACCTCGAACCCCGCTCAGCCTATCTGCTGTCAGGCCAGGTGCGCCATGAGTGGGAGCACAGCATCGTTCCGCGCGATGAGCTGCGCTTCTCGATCACCTTCCGCACGCTGTCTGCAAAGGGCAGGAAATTGGCCGAGGCGGGCTAGCGAAGCTCGTAGCCGGCGAGGCACTCGGCAACCCACCGTGCCGCAGTCAGGGCGCTGAGGTCGCTTGGATCCAGCGGCGGGTCCCATTCCACCAGGTCGATTACCCGCACGCGTGGATCCGACGCGAGCCGCCGAACCGCAGCGAAGAAGTCGTCCATCGGCATACCGCCGGGCCGCGCGCCCGGAGCAGCAGGAAATTGCGAGCGGTCGATCACATCGATGTCGCAATCGATCACCAGCGCGTCGCAATGCGCGACATGGTCGAGTGCCCGTTCGATCGCGTGGCCAATGCCGTCGCGGCGAACGTCCCCGATGGTGACGACCAGGTTGCCGGCGGCGATTGCATCCTCGTGCATGGAGCGGCTGTTGGCAAAGGATGCCAGCCCAACCTGAGCGATGTTCGCGCCCGGCAGCCCGTCTTCGAGCAGCGCCCGGACCGGATTGCCGTTGAGCAGGCCGTCATCGAGGTCGCGCATGTCGAAGTGGGCGTCGAGCGTGATCAGTCCGACATCATCGAGCTCGCGGTCGAGGGCGAGCACGGCCGGTCGCGTGATGGCGTTGTTGCCGCCGACCAGCAAAGTCAGCGCGTGCGCCTCCGCGCTCGCCGCGATGGCCTCTAAGATGAGCGAAGTCGCGTCTTCGATCGACAGCCCGGCAATCTCCACATCGCCAGCGTCGGAAACCATTGTCGCCAGCTCGCGTCCGGTCTCGATGTCGTAGCGGCCGATGCGCTTGAGCGTCTGCCGAAGCAGCGCCGGCGCCTGGTCGCAGGCTCCTGGCGTCACGGATCCGGCTGCGAGCGGCACTCCCAGCAGCCCCACCGGCGCCTCGCCGCCGCCGGGCACGATCAACTCGGAAAGGTTCGGCCAGCTACCCACCTTTTGACGCTACACCGCCTCGCCCCTAAAGCCCATCGGGCATGTGGGACCGGCTGCTCGTCGACTGCAACATCGCGACGCTGCAGCCCGCGCCGGGCAATCCGCTTGGCATCGTCGAAAATGGCGCGATCGGCATCGCCGACCGCAAGGTAGTGCGCGTTGGCCGCCGGACGGAACTCGCGGGCTATCGCGCTGCCAAGGTCGATGCGCTCGCCGGCGCCTGGGTCACGCCGGGCCTGATCGACTGCCACACGCACCTCGTCTTTGGCGGCACGCGCGCCGACGAGCACGCCATGCGCCGCGCGGGCGCGAGCTACGAGGAGATCGCCAAGGCGGGCGGCGGGATCACGTCCACGGTCGCCAAGACTGCGGCGGCAACGGACGACGACCTGCTGGACCAGAGCCGTCGCCGGTTGCATTCGCTCATGCGCGGCGGCTGCACGACGGTTGAGGTGAAGTCCGGCTACGGGCTCGATCGCAAGAGCGAGCTCCGCCTGCTGAAGCTTGCGAGCAAGCTGGGGGAAGGCGAGGCGGTCCGGATCGTGCCGACCCTGCTCGCGCTCCATGCACTCCCAGCCGACCAGCGCGACCGCCGCGCGCATTACGTAAGCGAGATCGTCGACAAGCTGATCCCGGAAGCTGCAAAGCAGGGTCTCGCGACAAGCGTCGACGCTTTCTGCGACACGATCGCGTTTACTCCCGAGGAGGTGGAGCGGCTGTTCAAGGCGGCTGCCCACCACGGCCTCCGCGTCCGGCTGCATGCCGAGCAATTGTCCAACCAGAAGGGCGCCGCGCTCGCCGCCGAGTATCGCGCGCTATCGGCCGACCACCTTGAACATCTGGATGACACGGGTGCCAAGGCAATGGCGTCGGCCGGCACCGTCGCGGTGCTTCTACCTGGGGCCTTCTATGCGCTGCAGGAGGAACGTAAGCCGCCGATCGCTTTGCTTCGCAAGCACAGGGTGCCGATGGCGGTTGCCACCGACTGCAACCCGGGCACGTCGCCGCTGCTGTCACCGACGCTGGCCATCAACATGGCCTGCACCCTCTTCGGCCTAACCCCGGAGGAGGCGCTCGCCGGGATGACCATCAACGCCGCCCGCGCGCTCGGCCTGGCGCACAGCATTGGCAGCCTTGCTCCAGGCAAGCAGGCGGACCTCTGCGTCTGGCAGATCGAAAGCCTGTCCGAGCTCTCCTACTGGATCGGGCTGCCTGGGCCCGGACGGCGGATTTTCGCGGGGTTGGATGCGTAGGATCGCTGCGGCAATCGTCGCGATCGCCTGCTGGGCCGGCCTGGCCGTGCAGTTCTCGGCAACCTACGCCGGAACGCCCGATGTGGCCGCAACGCTCTGGATCCTGCTCCGCTTCTTCACCGTCATCACCAACCTCGCAGTCGCACTTTGCATGACCTGGGTGGCGACCGGCGCGCGCCTCTCCGCTTCGCTTCTCGGCGGCCTGACGCTCGCCATCCTCCTGGTTGGCGTCGTCTATTTCACGCTGCTGCAGGGACTGCAGAACCTTGAAGGCGCCGCGCTGCTTGCCGACACTTTGCTCCACAAGATCACGCCGGTGCTGATGGCGCTTTGGTGGCTGCTGTTTGCCCCGCGCGCACAGCTCAAGTGGAGCGCGCCTATATGGTGGTGCGTCTATCCGTTCGTCTATCTTGCCTACGTGCTGGCGCGCGGACGCGTGGACGGCAGATACCCCTACCCGTTCATCGACGTCGGCCACCTCGGCTGGGTGCAGGTGACGCTGAACGCAGGCGGCATTGCGATGGCGTTCATCCTTGCTGGTCTGGCGCTCGTTTGGGTGGACCGATGGCGTCCACTTGGGTCGCGACGTTCCAGCCGCTAGAGCAAACCTCGCATGACCGACAAACGCGACAATTCACGCCATATCCGCGCCCGCCGCGGTACCGACATCAAGGCAAGAAGCTGGGCAGCCGAAGCGGCGGTCCGGATGCTGATGAACAACCTCGACGACGAAGTTGCCGAGGATCCGCAGAGCCTCGTCGTCTATGGCGGGATCGGCCGTGCAGCGCGTAATTGGGAATGCTTCGACAAGATCGTCGAAACACTTGAGCGCTTGGACGAAGACCAGACGCTGCTCGTCCAGTCCGGCAAGCCCGTCGGCGTGTTCCGCACCCACAAGGACGCACCGCGCGTCCTGATCGCCAACTCCAACATCGTGCCCAAGTGGGCGAACTGGGAGACCTTCAACCAGCTCGATCGGGCCGGGCTCATGATGTACGGCCAGATGACCGCCGGCAGCTGGATCTACATCGGCACGCAGGGCATCGTCCAAGGCACCTACGAGACCTTCGCCGAGATGGGGCGCCAGCATTTCGGCGGCGATCTTCGCGGCAAGTGGATCCTCACCGCCGGTCTCGGCGGGATGGGCGGCGCACAGCCGCTCGCCGCCGTGATGGCCGGCGCTCACTGCATCGCCATCGAAGTCCAGGAAAGCCGCATCGAGAAACGCCTCGAGACCCGGTACCTCGACCGCCGCGCGACCAGCATCGACGAGGCGCTGGAGATCATCCGCACCGCGACCGAGCCGACCAGCGTTGGCCTGCTCGGCAACGCCGCCGAGATCGTGCCGGAGATGCTCGCTCGCGGTGTCCGCCCCGACGCGCTGACCGACCAGACCAGCGCCCATGATCCTGCCAACGGCTATTGCCCGGCAGGCTGGAGCGTCGCCAAGTGGCAGGAGATGCGCGAGCGCGACCCCGAAGCGGTCGCTCACGCCGCCCGCATCTCGATCGCGCGCCATGTCGAGGCGATGCTGTCGTTCAAGGACATGGGCGTGCCAGTGTTCGACTATGGCAACAATATCCGCCAGCAAGCCAAGGACACCGGCGTCACCCACGCCTTCGACTTCCCGGGCTTCGTCCCCGCTTACGTCCGGCCGCTGTTCTGTCGCGGCATCGGCCCGTTCCGCTGGGTCGCGCTCAGCGGCGATCCCGAGGACATCTACCGGACCGACCAGCGCGTAAAGGAGCTGATCCCCGACGATGCGCACCTGCACCGCTGGCTCGACATGGCGCGTGAGCGGATCGCGTTCCAGGGGTTGCCCGCACGCATCTGCTGGGTCGGCCTCGGGCAGCGGCACCGGCTCGGCCTGGCGTTAAACGAGATGGTGCGCAACGGCGAGGTCTCGGCGCCGATCGTCATCGGCCGCGACCACCTCGACAGCGGCAGCGTCGCATCGCCGAACCGCGAAACCGAAAGCATGAAGGACGGGAGCGACGTGGTCAGCGACTGGCCGCTGCTGAACGCCCTGCTGAACACTGCGTCCGGCGCGACCTGGGTGTCGCTCCACCACGGCGGCGGTGTCGGCATGGGCTATTCGCAGCACGCCGGGATGGTGATCGTTGCCGACGGCACCGACGACGCTGAACGCCGACTGGAGCGCGTCCTGTGGAATGACCCGGCGACCGGCGTCATGCGCCACGCAGATGCCGGCTACGAGATTGCAGTCGATTGCGCGCGCGAGCAGGGGCTCGACCTCCCGATGATCAACGGCCGATGAAGCTGAACCCGCAGAACGTCACCCTCGCGGACCTGCGTAAGCTGTGGAGCGGTGCGGCCGCCCGGCTCGACGACGCTTCGCTGCGGCGGATCGATCAGGCCGCAGCGTCGGTCGAGCGCATCGTCGCCGGCGGCGGCACTGTCTACGGCGTCAACACCGGCTTCGGCATCCTCGCAAACACCCGCATCCCGCCGCACCGCCTGGCCGAGCTGCAGACCAACCTCATCCTCTCGCACAGCGCCGGTCTCGGCGACCCGCTGCCGCGCCACATCACGCGGCTGATGATCGTGCTGAAGCTTGTCGGCCTCGGGCGCGGCCACTCGGGTGTGCGGCGAGACGTGATCGACGGTCTCCAGGCCTTGCTCGATCATGATGCGATGCCGCTGATCCCGGCGCAGGGCAGCGTCGGCGCCTCCGGCGACCTCGCGCCCCTCGCGCATATGACCGCGGCGCTGATGGGATACGGGTCGATCGACGTCGCCGGTGCCGTGATGACGGCAACCGCTGCCCTAACTCACCTCGGCATCGCACCGCTGCAGCTCGGGCCGAAGGAAGGTCTCGCTCTCATCAATGGTACGCAGGCGAGCACCGCGATCGCGCTCGATGCGCTGTTCCGGGGCGAGCGTGTCTTCGCCGCGGCACTTGCGGCGGGGGCAATGTCCACGGACGCGCTCAAGGGCTCGGCCAAGCCGTTCCACCCGTACGTGTCTGAGTTGCGCGGGCAGCCGGGGCAGATCCGCGTCGCTGCGGCGATTCGCGGCCTCCTCGAAGGCAGCGGCATCCTCTGTAGTCACGAGACGGACTGCCCCAAGGTGCAGGACCCTTACAGCTTCCGCTGCCAGCCGCAGGTGATGGGCTCAGCGCTCGACCTGCTGGAACATGCTGCGCGGACGCTGACCATCGAAGCAGCGGCGGTGACTGACAACCCGGTCGTCTTCCCGGACGAGGACTCGACCATCTCCGGCGGCAATTTCCACGCCCAGCCAGTTGCCTTCGCCGCCGACATCATCGCCATGGCGCTGTGCGAGGCCGGCTCCTTGTCCGAGCGGCGCACGGCCGTCCTGATCGACCCCAAGATGAGCGGATTGCCCGCTTTCCTGACGCAGGATTCGGGCGTGAACTCGGGCCTGATGATCCCGCAGGTCACCGCCGCCGCCTTGGTCAGCGAGAACAAGAGCCTGGCCTTCCCGGCAAGCGTCGATTCCATCCCGACCTCGGCCGGCCAGGAAGACCATGTGTCAATGGCGCCGATTGCCGCGCGAAAAGCGGGCACGATCGCCAACAATGTAGCCGGAGTGATTGCGGTGGAGTTGATCGCTGCCGCTCAAGGCGTCGACCACCATCGGCCACTCAAGACCTCGCCCGCGCTCCGCTCCGTGCATCGCAAGGTGCGCGCGCTGTCTCCCGGATTCACGTCGGACCGCTACTGGGCAAGTGAGCTTGCCGCACTTCAGTCGGCGGTGCTGGCCGGAGAGATCGGCACGCCTGCCCTGCTGGGCGGTGGCGAGATCAGGTGATCGCCAGGGCCCGGGCAACGCGGGTCATCGTCTCGGTCGTCGCTTGTGCAATCGCCCTTCCCGCCGCCGGGTACCTGTTCGGCCCGCGCGGCCTCGCGATTGCCGCGGCTCTGGCCCTGTTGTGGCTGGCCTGGCGGCACGACAACGAAGTCGGCGTGTGCCTGCCGCTCGCGGTGCTGTTCCTGATCGTGATTGGCGTGATGGGCCTGCTGCTTTACCTGATGCTCATCACGCACCAACGGTGAGGCAGGCCTAGCCGGCGCGCGTCCAGCGCTGTTCCTTGCACAGCAGCATCCCGCCGATGGCGCAGCCGCGCACCGTAATCGCGTCCGGGCCGACGATTCGGATGGTTGCGGGCGCGCGGATGTTGCGCTTTGGGTCGAACACCTGGCCCTTGAACGTGCCTTGCCCGGCGGGGCGGAGGCCGCTCAGGATCTGCGTGCCGATCAGGTGGGGCGTGCCGCCGTTGCGGGCCGTCGCCTGCGCCTTGGGCGAGGCCTTCACGACCGTGCCGCAGAATGAGTTCCCGCACGGCGCGACGCGGACGACGACACTGCCCTTGGGGTTGACCCAACGCCCCTCGATGGCGGCCTGCGCGGACGCCGCGAAGGGTATCGCTGCAATGACGAGTGCGACTGCGGCTTTGGCGAGAATCTGTTTCATACTCATGAGTCTAGCCGGATTTTGTGGCCGAATTGGCACGCTCAGCTTGCGGACTCATGAACCGATCAGTGGAAGTCGCGACTCTTCGGGATGATCTCGACGTCGCGCGGATGGACTGCCGACGGCGGCCGCCAACTCCCCGGAGCATCGCCCTGCGAGAGGGTGGAGGGCAGCGCCTCCTCGCTCAACCGCCGCAACAGGTGGCTATGGTCCTCCAGCCGCCGCGCGACGACATGGATCACGCCATCGTCCTCGTCGCGTTGGATCATTCCATGCACCGCCATCAGCCGCGCGCCCATGACGATCTTGCGCTGCTTCTCGAACACGTCAGGCCAGATCACCAGGTTAGCCACGCCGGTCTCGTCCTCGATGGTGATGAACACCACGCCTTTGGCGCTGCCCGGTCGCTGGCGGATCAGGACCAGCCCGGCGATCGACACGCGCCTGCTGTCGCGGATGGTCTTGAGCTGCTCGGCAGTAATGAACTTTTGTCCCGCATAATGCTCGCGAAGGAAGCGCATCGGGTGCGCCTTCAGGCTGAGGCGGATGGTCTGGTAGTCGTTCACGACATGCTCGCTGAGCGGCATCGCCGGCAGCTGCGCAGGCTCGGCTTCCGCGCCCTCGTCGCGTGCCTCGGCAGCCGCGAACAGCGGCAGGTCCGGCGCCGGTTTGAGTGC
The DNA here is from genome assembly GCF_054263715.1 of Sphingomonas sp. F9_3S_D5_B_2. NCBI lineage: Bacteria > Pseudomonadati > Pseudomonadota > Alphaproteobacteria > Sphingomonadales > Sphingomonadaceae > Sphingomonas > Sphingomonas sp. F9_3S_D5_B_2. The sequence continues at coordinate 22,558 of NZ_JBSZFB010000002.1, forward strand.
GCGCGAGTCCCACAGCGCCTCCCGCCGGTCGAGCCCCATCGACCGGAACGCATCCGCCGCCGCAAGCCGCTGGATCGCATGCACCGGCACAGCGCCACGGCTGCGTAGCTGTTCGACCGAGGCATAAGGTCGCCCCCCGACGAGCCGCTCCGCCGCCTCGCGGTGCAGCCCGTCGATCTGTCGCAGGCCAAGCCGCAATGCGCCGCTCTCCAGCGTGCAATCCCACCCGCTCAGGTTCACATCCACCTCGCGCACCTCCACCCCGTGCTCGCGCGCGTCGCGGACGATCTGGGCGGGCGCGTAGAAGCCCATCGGCTGCGAGTTCAGAAGCGCGCAGGCGAACGCCGCCGGATATCGCCACCGCAGCCAGCTCGACACGTAGACCAGGTGCGCGAAGCTCGCCGCGTGGCTTTCGGGGAAGCCATATTCGCCGAAGCCCTTGATCTGGTCGAAGCAGCGCTGGGCGAACTCGGGATCGTAGCCGCGCGTCACCATGCGGCCGACCATCTTCTCCTGAAGCGTCTCGATCTTCCCCTTCGACCGGAACGTCGCCATCGCCTTGCGAAGCTGGTTTGCCTCTTCGGACGAGAACTTCGCGGCATCGAGCGCGATCTTCATCGCCTGCTCCTGGAAGATCGGCACGCCGAGCGTCCGCCCGAGGATCCGCTCGAGCTCGTCCGGCTCGCCATGCGCCGGGTCGGGGCAGGGGAAGGTCACCGGCTCCTTGCCCGACCGTCGCTTGAGGTACGGGTGGACCATGTCGCCCTGGATCGGCCCGGGCCGGACGATCGCCACCTCGATCACCAGGTCGTAGAAGCAGCGCGGCTTCAGTCTCGGCAGCATGTTCATCTGCGCCCGGCTCTCGACCTGGAACACGCCGAGCGAATCCCCGCGGCACAGCATGTCGTAGACCTCGGGCACCTCCTGCGGGACCGTCGCCAGGTTCCAGTCCTCGCCATGGTGAAGCCGCACCAGGTCGAAGCATTTGCGGATGCAGGTCAGCATCCCCAGCGCCAGCACGTCGATCTTGAGGATGCCGAGCTCCTCGATGTCGTCCTTGTCCCATTCGATGAAGGTGCGGTCGTCCATCGCGCCATTGCCGATCGGCACCGTCTCGGTGAGCGGCCGCTCGGTCAGGATGAAGCCACCGACATGCTGCGACAGGTGTCGCGGCATGCCGACCAGCTGCTCGGCCAGCTTCATCGTCCGCCTCAGGTGCGGGTCGGACAGGTCCAGCCCGGCGTCGTTCGCGCGGGCGTCCTCCACCTCGGCGTCCATGCTGCCCCAGACCGTCGACGCGAGGGCCCCGCACACGTCCTCGCTGAGGCCCATGACCTTGCCGACCTCGCGGATCGCCGAGCGCGGCCGATAGTGGATCACCGTTGCGGCAATTCCGGCCCGCTCGCGGCCGTACTTGGCGTAGATGTGTTGGATCACCTCCTCGCGGCGCTCATGTTCGAAATCGACGTCGATGTCGGGCGGCTCCTTGCGCTCTTCGGAGATGAAGCGCTCGAACAACAGGTCGCTGGTCGCCGGATCGACCGCAGTGATGCCCAGGCAATAGCAAACGGCGCTGTTCGCCGCCGACCCGCGCCCCTGGCACAGGATCGGCGGATCGAGGCTGCGCGCGAACGCGACGATCTCGTGAACGGTCAGGAAATATCGAGCGAAGTCGAGTTTCTCGATCAGCTGCAGCTCATGGTTGAGCTGCGTCAGCACCTTGTAGGGCACGCGCTCGCCCCAGCGGTCGTGCGCGCCGGCCCAGGTCAGATGCTCCAGATGCTGCTGCGGAGTCCGCCCGTCCGGCACCGTTTCCCGAGGGTATTCGTAGCGCAGCTCGTCGAGGCTGAAGTGCAGCGCGTCGGCGAACTCCCGCGTCGCGGAAATTGCGTGCGGCCAGCGCGCGAACAGCCGAACCATCTCGTCCGGCGGCTTCAGATGCCGCTCGGCATTCGGGTTGAGCAGGTATCCCGCACTGGCGATCGTCGTCTTCTCGCGGATGCAGGTGACGACGTCCTGCAGCGGTCGGCGGTCGGGCGCATGATAATGGACGTCGTTGGTCGCCAGGATCGTGCAACCTTGCCGTCGGGCTATGCGGTCCAGCCGCTCGATGCGGGTGCTGTCGTTGCCGCGATACAGCCAGCTTGCGGCGACATGGCGCAGCGACGGCAGTGCGTCGCGCAATCTCGGCAGATCTTCTGCGAACGCGTCGAGATCGTCCGGCGGCCAGGCGATGAAGGCGCCGCCCTCGCTGTGCGCTGCGACATCGGCAAGGCTGATCGCGCACTCGCCCTTCGGCGACCGCATCTTCCCCAGGCTCAGCAGCCGCGACAACCACCCGTAGCCGTCGCGGTCGACCGGATAGGCGAGCAGCGACGGCGCATCCGTCAGGTCGAGGCGGCAGCCGATCAGCGGCTTGATCCCGGCCCCTGTGCAGGCGCTGTGCATCCGCACGACGCCGCTCAGAGTGTTGCGGTCGGCAATCCCGATCGCGTCATAGCCAAGCGGCAGCGCCGTCAGCACCAGCTCGATCGCGTCCGACGCCCCGCGCAGGAACGAGAAGGGCGACGTGACCCCAAGCTCGACATAAGGCGACGGCGTGGTCGGCGCCGGTGGCATGTCCGCCTGCCGCACCAGCTTGAGCCGTGAAAAGCTCGGTTGCTCGGGCATCAGCCGAGCGCCTTTTCAAATATGTTCATCCGAACAGGCCATGGATGAACCAGTTGGGGACCCCGCCGCGCCCGTCGCCGATCAGGCCCTCCCGGTAGATCCAGTAGCGGCGCCCTTCGGCATCCTCGACGCGGTAGTAATCGCGAAGCCGCGCCGACGACGGCTGCCGCCACCATTCCGGCGCGATGCGCTCCGGCCCTTCGACCCGCGCAATGTCATGCATCGTCCGCCGCCACCGGAAGCGGCGCGGCATGCCTTCCGGCGTCGCGTAGATCACGTCGATCGCTTCCGCCCGGTCGAGCAGACGTTGCGGGCAAAGCTTAAGCTCGCCTTCGTCAGGGGAAGATGTCGAAGCAACCGCCGCCACCCAGCCGCTCGCCCGCTCGGGCAAATGGCTCTCGTGCCTCTTCGGCCGCCGCACCGCTCGCACGCCAAGCTTTACCGTCAGCCGATCGACCAGCCGCGCCAGCTCACGCTCGCCGCCCGGCTCCTCGACCAGGCTCTCCTGTCCCGCGCCCAGCTCTTCGGTCCAGTCGGCCACCAGGACGAACGCGTCGAAACCGAACTCCGGGTCGAGCGCCGCCGCCGGTTCGCCGAGCAGGCGCTCAAGATGTTTCGGCTCGCGGCTGGCAATCGTGGCCGAGACCGACGCCGTCGCAACGCTGCCGTCGACCCGGAAGCCATGCAACGCCAGCCGCCGCGCGCCGAGGCGCCGCTCCTGCAGCTGGCGGACGATCTCCGGGATCAGCCGTTCCAGCGCCTGGCCCGGCGCTTCGACGTGCGTCACCGGTTCCTCCAGCCGCAGCGCGGCGCGCGGCGGCGGATCGGTGGGCGCTGCCGTCAGCGGTTCGGGCTTGCGGCCGAGCGCCCGGTCGAGCGCATCGACGACGTCCGCCGCTCCCCGGAACCGCCGCGCCAGCCCCAGCCGGGGCACCCCGATCAGCGAACCGATGGTCTTCAGGCCCAACCGGTCGAGCGTCCGAACGGTGTCGCCGTCGAGGCGCAGCGCCGAGACGTGCAGGGGTGAGAGCCGGGCTTCCGCTTCCTCAGCGTCGCAAATGCCCGGCGCATGATGAGCAAGCGCCCAAGCCGCTGCGGCACTCGGCGCCACCGCCACCCGCACCGTCAGGCCGAGCGCGGCAAACCGCGCCCGCACATCGGCAACCAGCCCGCGTTCGTCGCCGAACAGATGCGCGACTCCGCCGATGTCGAGCCGCAGCCCGTCCGGCCCGTCGACCTCGACCAGCGGCGACCAGCGCCCGGCCCATTTCGCAAGCCGCTGCACCAGCGCCGCATCGCCCTCCGGATCCGCCGGGACCGCGACCAGCGCCGGATCGAGCGCCCGCGCGTCGGTCAGCCGGGCACCGGCACGTGCCCCACGCTCGGCGGCAGCGGGCGTCACGGCATGGATGATCGGCCCGTGAGTGCCTTCCACGGTGAGCACGACAGGGCTGTCAGGCGGACAGTCGGCGCTCCTCGCCCAGCGCTCGATCGCCACCTTCGGCAACCAGATGGAAAGCACCCGCGTCCGACGCCTCGTCATGGGCGAGCCTCCAGCGTCCCGGCGGCATTCCCCGCGCCCGGAACAGCTCGGCGTCCCACGCCGGCGCTCCCGGAGCACGCGGGTCCAGCGGGTTCGCCAACGACGGCGCGCTTGCGATCCGCCAACGCATCCTGGCGCCGCTGAGGTTGGCGTGGCCGCCCAGCCGAATCAAAAAGGCGGCCACGCCGGACCGCTCCGCAGCGACTGCCAGCCGCCGCGTTGCGGTAAAATCGAGCGCTCGCGGGTCGCCCCACAACTCGCCGATGACGCAGGAAAGGCCGCTGCATCTCAGCCCTTCCTCCATTGCCCACAAGGCGTCGCGGGCATCGCGCGCCTCGACGTGGATGAGGTCGCGGCTTGGCAACCCCGGCGGATAGATCCGGCCGCTCTCCAGGATCGCCATCCGGTCCTGCACCCACAGCACCGGCCTGTCAGTCTGCACCTGCGCCAACAGGAATCCGGCGCATCCCCCATCGCGCGGATGTGCGGCGAACAGCTCGGACAGGGTCGGCTGGGCCGGCCGGGGCAGAGTCCATCGTTCGCCCGCTCCATCCGGAAGCGGGCGTGTCTCGGCCGGCCCGGAGCGTCCGGAGACAGCTCCGCCGGTGACCAGGGACAAGCCTCCTGACACACGACTCACAACGTTTCTGTTCTGCTTTTGTTCTTGTCCCGCGACTCAGCCCCGGGAGTCAATGGCGCGACTCGGCAGCGCCAAATCAGGTCGGCGAGCGGCCCTCGGTTTCGTGCAGGAAGATGCCAATTTCGCGCCCCACCCGCTGCGTCGCCCGACGCGAAATGCCGAAGGCCATGTGTCCGCAGCCGATCTCGACTTCCTTGTCGCGCTCGCCGTCGAGACCGCGCGCGGCGCGCTTCGCGACGATGCCGTCCTTCTTCGACCAGATCGCCAGCGTTGGAACAGCCGGCTTGTCCGCATGATGCGGGACAGGCGGCGAATGGACCGGATGGCCCGTCACCCACTCGTACAGCCGCCACACATTGTTCTGATGCGGATCGCCCGAAAAGGGTGAACCCAGCGTCACGACGGCGCGAACCATCTCCGGCACCTCGCGCGCCAGCTCGCGGGAGAACAGGCCCCCAAGGCTCCACCCGACCAGCAGCACCGGACGACCGTCGTAAAGCGCCTCCAGCCGCTGCCGCAGGTGCCGGAGAACGTCGATATGAGCGCCTTTGTTGAGCCCCAGGTCCCATGGATAGGTACGCCACCCCCGCCGCGCGAGCGAGCGCCGAAGCTCCATGCAGGTGCGGTCGGTGGCCAGGAAGCCGGGGATCACCAGCGCCGGCGGTCCGTCCTCGGGCCCGCGGGGGCCAAGGTCGCCGAAGCCGTGCCAGAAGCGCCCGAACAGCGAGCCCGCTTCGGCATAGCGACGCCACGCCGGGGGCGGCTTGTCGTCGCCGGTGAACCGCGGTGTATCGGGCCTAGAGATATTCGCTTCCCATCAGTTCCTGCAGCGCCTTGGGCAGCCGCACCCGCCCGTCCGCCGTCTGATGATTTTCAAGCAGCGGCACCAGGATGCGTGGGGAAGCGAGTGCCGTGTTGTTCAGCGTGTGCGCGAACCGCACCTTCCCGTCGCTGCCGCGGTAACGGATGTTCGCCCGCCGCGCCTGCCAGTCGTGCAACGTCGAGCAACTGTGCGTCTCGCGATACTTCCCAAGCGTCGGGACCCAGCTCTCGATGTCGTTCATCCGGTACTTGCCCAGCCCCATGTCGCCGGTCGACGTCTCGATCACCTGATAGGGGATCTCCATCGCCTGCAGCAGGTCCTCGGCCAGCCCGAGCAGCCGCGCGTGCCACTCGGCCGACTGCGCGTCGTCCGCCTCGCAGATCACATATTGCTCGACCTTGACGAACTGGTGGACGCGTAAAAGGCCGCGCACGTCCTTGCCGGCGCTGCCTGCCTCGCGGCGGAAACAGGGCGAATAACCGGCATAGAGCACCGGCAGCTTGTCGCCCTCGATGATCTCGCCCGAATGAAGCGAGGTCAGCACCACCTCGGCGGTCCCGGCCAGCCACACGTCGTCGTTCGGAAGCTGGTAGGTCTCCTCGCGATGGCCCGGGAACTGCCCCTGGTTCAGGAAAGCCTGCTCGCGCGCGATTGCCGGCACCGTAATCGGCGTGAACCCCGCGCCCGCGATCCGCTCCAGCGCCCAGCCCATCAGCTTGGTCTCGAGCAGCGCCAGCCGTCCCTTCAGGCAATAGGTCCGCGACCCCGAGACCTGCGTCACCCGCGACAGCTCGGCCCAGTCGTTCTTCTCGATCAGCGCCACATGGTCGAGCGGCTCGAAATCGAACTTCCGCGGCTCGCCTTCGGTGCGGATGACGGTGTTGAAGCTCTCGTCCGGCCCGACCGGAGCGCCCCCGTACGGAAGTCCCGGCAGCTTCAGTTGCAGCGCCTTTAGCTCCGCCTCGCGCCCGGCAAGTTCGCCTTCGAGCGCGGACGCTCGCGCGCCGGCTTCCTTCGCCTGCCGCCCAAGCTCCGCCTTCTCGTGTGGCGAAGCGTCCTTGAACTTTGCGCTGACGGCGTTCCGTTCGGCGCGAAGCTGCTCGATCTCCGCCTTGGCGGCGCGCACCTCGGCATCGAGCGTCAGGAGCGCACCAAGGTCCACATCGACGTTCTTGACCATGATCGCGCGCTCGACGGCCTCGCGATTGGCTCTGACGAAATCCAGGCTCAACATGGCCGCGCACTGCGCGAATTGCCTGCCAAGGGCAAGTTCGCCTAACGGGCCCAATGTCCGGTGGTCTGCTAGCTCTCCTCGACGATATCGCAACCATGGCAAAGCTCGCCGCGGCGTCGCTCGACGACGTGGCGGCGGCCGCCGGCACGGCCAGCGCCAAGGCTGCGGGGGTCGTCATTGACGATACGGCCGTAACCCCGCGCTACGTGGTCGGCCTCGCTCCGGAGCGGGAGCTGCCGATCATCGGCAAGATCGCCTTGGGCTCCATCCGCAACAAGATCCTGTTCCTGCTCCCGGCAGCGCTTTTGCTGACCGCCTTCGCTCCGTTCCTCACAACGCCGCTGCTGATGATCGGCGGCGGCTATCTCGCTTTCGAGGCGACCGAGAAGATTTTCGAGAAGCTGCTTCACGAGCATGAGCATGAAGAGCAGCTCGTGGACACCATGGTCGACCCCGCCGAGCTCGAGAAGATGCAGGTGAAGGGCGCCATCCGCACCGACTTCATCCTTTCCGCCGAGATCATGGCCATCGCGCTCGCGAGCCTCGAGCATCTGACGCTGCTGACGACCGCACTTGCCCTGGTCGTTGTCGCCCTCGCGATCACGGCTGGCGTCTACGGGGTCGTCGCGCTCATCGTGAAGCTCGACGATATCGGCTTGCACATGACGCTGCGCGGCAGCCGCGCCCGGCGCGCGGTCGGCGAGGCGCTCGTGCGTGGCGTTCCGAAGCTGCTGACCGCGCTGTCGGCAATCGGCACTGCGGCAATGCTGTGGGTCGGCGGCGGCATCCTGCTGCACGGGCTTGAGGAGATGCACATCGCCGGAGCCGTCACCCACGCGGTGCACGATTTCGCCCACGATGCCGGCGCCGCTTCAGGCATCTTCGGAGGACTGGTGAACTGGCTCGTCGGCGCGCTCGCCGGTGCGATCGCCGGATTGCTCGTCGGCGGAGTGATCGTGATCGTCGTCCGCCGCTTCACCAAGCGCCCGGAAGACCTGATCGTCGACTAGTCGAAGTGAAGCCGGCGGTACCGCCCGCGGAAATAGAGCAGCGGATCGAGGCTGGCGTCGAAGCTGGCCTTGACCACTTGGCCAACCAGGATGTGATGGTCGCCGCCGTCGTACACCGCGTAGCGTTCGCACTCGAACACGCACAGTGAATCGCCCAGGATCGGGGCGCCGCCCTCGCCGCACGACCAGGGCGTGGTTCCGAACCGGTCCTCGACGCGCGTCGAAAAGGTCATCGAAGCCGGCTGTTGGCCGGTCTGAAGGACGTTGATGCCAAAGCTGGCGGCGTTCACTAGCGCCTCGCAGCTTGTCGCCTGCTTGTGGATGCAGACCAGCAACAGCGGAGGCTCCAGCGACACGGACGTAAAGCTATTGACCGTCAGCCCGACCGGCCGCTCGCCCTCATCGAGAGCAGTCACCACCGTCACTCCGGTCGCGAAGCAGCCGAGCGCATCGCGGAGGGTGCGCGGATCGTGCCCGCTGCGATACTCGCCCTTGGTCGAAGGTTCGGCCATCGGCGCGGGTATAGCGTCCGCCGCTTACAGTGCCAGCAACTCCTCGGGCGTCAACGCCAGCACCTCGGCAATGGTCGAGTTCAGCGACTCCGAGACAAGATACCGCGGCTGGAAGGCGTCATGCTTGTAGGGCGTGTTCACTGCCTTCGCCGCGAAGAACGGCAGCCGCTCGACGGTGTTGCTCTCGAGGCTGAAGTGCGCCTCCCCGAAGCTGGACGCGAGACCCGCGCCCAGAATCTTCAGCTCGCCATGTTCCTGCGCCAGCCCGAACTCGACGCTGTGCCAGTAGATGCGCGCCATCCGGTGCCCTTCGCCGGCAGCGATCGCCGCCGTCCCGAGCCGCCCGACATGCTCGACCATCTCGGCGAACTCGTGATGGGCGAGCATCGGGATATGCCCGAACAGGTCGTGGAAGCAGTCCGGCGCTTCGAGATAGTCGAGCTGCGCCCGCTTGCGAATGAAATTGCCGACCGGGAACACGCGCTCAGTCAGCATCGCGAAGAACGCGTCGTCCGGCACCAGCCCGGGAACAGCAACCGTCCGCCAGCCGGTCCGCGGCTCCAGGATCGCGTTCAGCTCGCCAAGCTCCGGAATGCCCGGATGCGACAGCCGCAACAGGTCGATGCCGTCGAGGAACTCTGACACCACCCGACTGCCGAGCAACTCCACCTGACGCGCGAACAGCAGGTCCCAGACCGCATGGTCCTCGGCCGTGAACGAGTCCCAGCCCTGCGGGACGACATAGCCCTGCCAGCCCGCTGCTGGAGCGTGCCGTCGGGCGCTGGCGTCTAACTCGGTCAACATCTCGGGTCCTTTCTCAAGCACTAAAAAACCCGCCGAGCTGGCGCTGGCGGGTCGGAGGCCGGTGAGCGGTGCGTCAGGTGCGCGTCAGCTCGTCGGGGCCTCCCCGGTATAATAATAGCGTACCGTCGCAGCCGAAGCGGCGCGGACAGTGGTCGAGGCAAGCAAGGTCTTCATCTCTGCAGCAATTATGCTTCTGGCCATGTGAACGGTCAATGTCCGCCGGTGCTGGCGATCCGCTGCCGGAGCCGCTCCGCTGCAAGCTCGCGCGCTGCATCGCGGGGCAGCCCAAGCGACTCGGCGATCTCCCCGCCCAGCAGCGAGTCTCCGAGCGCAGACAGCGCCAGCGCCAGCGTGTTCTCCGCGACCCGCTCCTCGTCGTGGCCGGCGCTCAGCTGCGCCACCAGCCCGTGCAGCGACTCCAGCACCGGGTTCAGCGCATCGCGGTTGCCCGAAAGGATCATCCAGGCGGCAAGCGCTCCGGCGCCTTCCTTGCCGAACGCGTCGAAGGTTCCGTCGACGATCTCGCGTACGTCCGCTTCACCGGCACGCGCGCGCTCCACCGCCTCGGCGATCGTCCCGTTCACCCGCTCGGCGATCGATCGCGCAAGTTCCGCCTGCAGCGCCGCCGCCGAACCGAAGTGATGGAGCAGGTTCGCGTGCGTCCGCCCGACCTCGGCAGCCACGGCCTTCAGTGTCACGGCCTGCGGACCGCTCTCCAGCAGCAGACGCCGCGCCGCAGCCAGCGCGTTGGATCGGCTCTCTTCCGGGCCAAGTCGTGTCCGCTTTATTGACATGGATGTCAGTAAACCTATGTTTCCCTCATGGCTACGACGACTCTGAACGCACCGGAAGATCTCCGCATCACCCCTCGTGATCGCCGCTTCGGCCGCGAAAGGACAGCTCCGCGCCTGTGGCACGGCGGCAGCGTCGAAGCGACTGCGATCTACAACGCGCTGTCCACGACCTTCCCGGCCGGGGAGGCCTTTTTCGTCGAAAGCGTTCGCCAGTTCCGCCAAGGCACGCCGCCGCGCCTCGCGGAAGAGATCAGGGCCTTCACCACGCAGGAAGCGATCCACAGCCGCGAGCACGAGGCCTTCAATCGCCGCGCCGCCGAGTCCGGCTACGACCTGTCGAAGCTGGAGGCGAAGGTCGACGAGCGCCTCGCGCTGACCCGCGACCGTCCGGCGATCGTCAGCCTCGCGGCGACGATGGCGCTCGAGCATTTCACCGCGATCCTCGCCCACGAGCTTCTCGCCAATTCCAGGCACCTCGAAGGCGCCGAAAGGGAAACCGCCGACCTGTGGCGCTGGCACGCTTGCGAGGAGATCGAGCACAAGGGCGTCGCCTACGACACCTGGCTGCACGCCACGACAGGCTGGAGCCGCTGGAAGCGTTGGAGCCTGAAGGCGAAGATCATGCTGATCATCACCCAGCATTTCGTCGTCGACCGCACCGCCGGAGCGCTGGAGCTGATGCGCCAAGACGGCGTCACCGGGGCAAAAGCCTGGGCGAAGCTGCTGTCTTACCTGTGGCTAAAACCCGGCATGTTCCGCAAGATCGCCGGCGCCTGGCTCAGCTTCTTCCTGCCGGGCTTCCACCCGTGGAACGTCGACGACCGCCACCTGCTCGCCGCCTACGAGTCCAGCGTGCCGGAGCAACCTGCACCTCCCCGCAAGGTCCGCGGCACCGCTTGACGAAGCGACCGCTTATGTCTGCTACCGACCCAAAGCAGACATTAGCGGCAGACGCGAAGCTCGGAAACTCGATGGGTTGAAGGACGTTGGCCAGCCATTATATGGTGCACCATGCAAGATGTCTCCGATCAAGAAACTGACCTGCCCGAGAGGGTCGCCCTCGATCATCAGCTTTCGTTCGCACTGTATGGCGCTGCCAATAGGATGGTGCGCCTCCACAAGCCGTTCCTTGATCCACTGGGACTGACATTCCCTCAATATCTTGTCTTGCTTGAACTGTTCTCTGGCACCCCCAGAACGGTTGGCGATTTGGGGGCTAAGCTCGGCATCGACGCTGGCACAATCACACCGTTGCTGAAGCGATTGGAAGCTGCGGGACGCATTACCCGCACTCGCGATGCCTCGGATGAGCGGCGCGTGTTGATCGAGCTTACGGCAGCCGGGGAGGCACTGCGCCACCCAATCTGGTCGGTCACTCGTCAGATCGACACTGCCTGCGGTCGATCAAACGAGGACAACGCCTCTCTCAAAAACACGCTCGATGGTTTCGCACGCGCTGCGCCGCGCCAGAGCCTTTAACCCCTCGGGTCCGCTGCGTGCGGGCACCATTTCCCAAAAGGATCATAAGATGAAAGCTGTAAGGCTGAACCTCGCCGACAAACCCACGCTGAAATTACGTGACGAGCCGCTACAGACGCTCGGTCGTCGTGACGTTCTTGTTCGGGTCCATGCCGCCTCCCTGAACTTCCGCGACCAAGCTGTGCTGGATCAGGCATATGGTGGTCGGACGCTCGAAGTCGTGCCGCTGTCCGATGGAGCCGGGGAAGTTGTCGCAGTCGGCGAGGATGTTACGCGGACGAAGATTGGTGATCGGGTGGCGGCAAGCTGCAACCACAACTGGATCGGCGGACCTTATCTAGACGAGTATCAGTCTAACAGTATCGGCTTCACCGTTGATGGGTGGCTGGCCGAGCACATACTCGTCCCTGAGCACGCCATCGTCCACCTGCCCGACTACCTGAGCTATGTAGACGCATCGTCGCTCGCCTGCGCGGCTGTGACGGCTTGGACTGCGCTTAATCGTTCATCTCCTCTCTACCCCGGTCAAACCGTCCTCGTTCAGGGAACGGGCGGCGTGTCCCTGTTCGCGCTGCAGATCGCAAAGATGGTCGGCGGACGTGTTCTGGCAATCACGTCTTCTGACGAGAAGGCCGAGAAGCTGAAGCAACTCGGCGCAGATGCCGTGGTCAACTACAGCACTCAGCCGAATTGGGATCGGGAGATACTCGCGCTTACCGATGGGCTTGGGGTCGATAAGGTGGTCGAGATCGCCGGTGAGAAGACTATCGTCCAATCCGCAGCCTCGACCAAGATCGGCGGCGAAGTCTCGCTGGTTGGCTTTGCCAGCGGTTTCGGGGGCGGGCTGCCGCCCATCGACATTCTTTCGCGCACCATCACAGTGGGCGGAACGGCGATTGGTCCGCGTCTGCACTTCGAGGCCTCTTAGCCGCCATGCAGGCACACAAGATGAAGCCGGTGATCGACCAAGTGTTCCCGTTTGCGGATTACGAAGGCGCGTATCGCCGCCTCGCAAGCGGCCAGATGGTTGGCAAGGTGGTCATCGACGTCACTGCTTAGATGCCTCGCAACGAGCAACCAGAGTTGGGCAAGATGGATTGCTCATCAGAGAAAGGATCGGCTGTGAGCCACCTCTACACCACCAGAGTGAACGCCTATGGCGGCCGCAGTGGCACCATTAAGAGCGAGGACGGCATCCTCGCTCTACCTCTCGCCTTGCCGAAGGAACTTGGCGGCAAAGGCGGTGCGACCAATCCCGAGCAACTCTTTGCTGCGGGCTATGCCGCCTGCTTCGAAAATGCCGTGATCCACGTCACGCGGGCGCAGGCTGACAAAGTAGGCGACGATGACATCGAGGTTGCCTGCCACGTGAGCCTACTGCCAAATGGCGAAGGCGGCTTCAAACTCGCGGTCGCGCTCGACGTGGAGATCGCAGGGATCGATCAGGACAAGGCCGAAGCAATCGTCAAGGCCGCCCACGCTGTTTGTCCTTACTCCAATGCGATCAAAGGCAACGTCGAGGTCACCCTGACAGTCTTCGCGCAATGAGGGGCACGATGGCAGCGTAGGGCGGCAGGGAAGCCTCTCGGCTGATTGCCACGTCGCGACCGTCGAACGTCTGCTTTCCACCCAAAGCGGACATTGGCTGCATAGGTCGGTTTCGGACGCAAGAAGATCCACACAGAAGCGTGAACGCGCACCTGTGCGACATCAGTATTGACATGAGACAACCGTCTCACTAACTGGACGCCTCGAACAGGAGGTGGCAGATGGCACTCACTCGTGAACAGATGGATCAGAAACTCGACGAGCACTTCGGTTATGAGGCGCGCGATGACATCGAAGGTGTGGTCACGACGCTTGATCAGGATGTCGAGCACGACGTAGTGGGCTGGCCCGCTGGCCCAAGTCGTGGACGCGAGCAGGCGCGCGCATTTTACGAGGCGACGTTCCCCGATCTGGCCGACGGGAAGTTCAGAACTCTCCGCCGGCTGTATGGCGACAACTTCATGGTCGACGATTCCCTTTGGACCGGAGTAGCGAAGGGCCGGCCGTTCGGTTTCGACGGGGGCGGCAGGCCATTGGAGTTCCGCCTGCTGCACGTGCTTGAGTTCACCGATCGGGGCGACATCAAACGCGAAAACGTGTGGCTCGACATCGCTTCCATTCAGCAGCAGCTCTCCTGACGTGCCGCTTGAAGGAGGACGCGGGAACCAGCGCAGCCGGACGCGCCGCGATCTCCTCGAAGCCGCATTGAGTGTGTCGGCCGGGGGTAAAAGTGTAACCTTGGATGAGATTGCCGGAACGGCTCAGGTGTCGCGGGCCACCGCGTACAGGTATTTTCCCAACGTAGAGGATCTGCTCGCGGAAGCGTCACTGCACGTGGCTTTTCCCGACCCCGAATGCCTGTCCACCGCCTCTGACGATCCTGTCGAACGGCTCCTGCTGATCGACGACGCCGTTGAGCGCATGGTCACCGCCAACGAGACTGCATTGCGGATGATGATCGCCAGCGCGAGCAAACTTCCGCTTCAATCGGGCGATGTCCCCGCACGGCAGAACCGTCGATTGCCGCTCATCGAAGCAGCGTTAGCGCCAGCGCGATCGCACTTCGCTCCGGAAGCGTACAAGCGAGTGACGGAAGCCCTGTGCCTGGTGATCGGCACAGAGGCCATGCTGGTCTTCAAGGATGTCCTTGGCCTTACTCCGAAGCAGGCGCGGGAGGCTAGGCGATGGACCATAAAATCACTGATCGAAGCCGCGCTGCGGAATGAGTGAGCGCGGCCGCTCCCCACCCAAAGCAGACACTAGGCATTATCGCCCACTAGCGCGTTGATCGCGCCCGCCAGCTTGCGGTCGCGCTCGGTCACGCCGCCCGCGTCATGGCTGGTCAGGCGGAAGTCGATGCGGTTCCACACGCTGGTGAACTCCGGATGGTGATCGACCTCCTCCGCGTGGAGCGCGACGCGGGTGAGGAAAGCGAACGCCTCGCTGAAGTCCTTGAACTTGAACGTCCGCGTCAGCGCCTTGCCTGCGCCGTCCATCTGCCATCCATCAGGCACTTCCATCATCAGCTCCCCTCTGTCCTACAGCCGGACTTGTCGCTTAAGCGCTGCTCGATGACCAGCAGTCGCCTTTGCTCGCTCCGCCGCACCGCTCAGCGTGGGTACCAGCGTGTCAGTGGGAACATTGGGAACATTCGCCGGCCTTGAAATGCGGAGTTGCGAAGCGCAGGTGAGCCGCGAAGAGGAGAGGGACATGGCTACTGCAGTCGCGGAGAAGGGCCCGCTCGGGCTCGAAAATCCCATGGGCACCGACGGGTTCGAGTTCGTCGAATATACCGCGCCGGACATCGAGCTGCTGCGCTCGCTGTTCACCAGGATGGGCTTCCCCGAAGTCGCCCGACACAAGAGCAAGAACGTCACGCTGCACAAGCAGGGCGACTGCAACTTCGTGATCAATGCCGAGCCCGGCAGCTACGCCGAGCAATATGCCAAGGATCACGGGCCGAGCGCCTGCGCGATGGCGTTCCGGGTCAAGGACGCGAAGGCCGCCCATCAACGCGCGCTCAGCCTCGGGGCGACGAACGTCGAAGTGAAGACCGGCGACGGCGAGCTCGACATTCCGGCGATCGAAGGCATCGGCGGTTCGCGCCTGTTCTTCGTCGATCGCTATGGTGACGGCGGCTCGATCTACGAGGTCGATTTCGACTTCCATCCCGACTGGAAGCAGCGGATGGGCGATGCCGACAGCAAGCTCACCTACATCGACCACCTGACGCACAACGTGCAGCGTGGGCGCATGTCGGTCTGGGCCGATTTCTACGAGCGGCTCTTCAATTTCCGCGAGATTCGCTACTTTGACATCGAGGGCAAGCAGACCGGCCTGTTCTCCAAGGCGATGACTTCACCCTGCGGCCAGATCCGGATTCCGCTCAACGAGAGCCAGGACGACAAGAGCCAGATCGAGGAGTTCCTGCGCGAGTACAAGGGCGAGGGCATCCAGCACATCGCCCTTGGCACGACGGACATCTACAGTGCCGTCGATGTCCTGCGCGGCCGCGGCATTCCCTTCCAGGACACGCCCGACACCTATTACGAAATGCTTCCCGAGCGCATCAAAGGCCATGAGGAGAGCATCCCCGAACTGGAGAAGCGCCGCATCCTGATGGACGGCGCGCCCACCGAGGGCCAGGGCCTGTTGCTGCAGATCTTCACCCAGAATGTCATTGGCCCGATCTTCTTCGAGATCATCCAGCGCAAGGGCAACGAGGGCTTCGGCGAGGGCAATTTCAAGGCGCTGTTCGAGAGCATCGAGCTCGACCAGGTGCGGCGGGGCGTGCTCTGACCGAAGCCTTCATCTGCGACTATGTCCGGACGCCGATCGGCCGCTATGGCGGCGCGCTCGCGCACGTGCGGGCCGACGATCTCGCCGCGATCCCGATCCGGGCCTTGATCGACCGCAACCCGGGCGTGGACTGGGCCGATCTCGACGACGTAATCCTGGGCTGCGCCAACCAGGCCGGCGAGGACAATCGCAATCTGGCGCGTATGGCTGGCCTGCTCGCCGGGCTTCCTGACAGCTCTGGCGGAGTCACGCTCAACCGCCTGTGCGGCTCGGGACTCGATGCGGTGGCGATGGCGGCGCGGGCAATCCGCGGCGGCGAGTCCGACCTGATCATCGCCGGCGGCTCGGAAAGCATGAGCCGCGCGCCGTTCGTCATGCCAAAGGCGGAACAGCCGTTCAGCCGCTCAGCCGAAATTTACGACACCACCATCGGCTGGCGCTTCGTCAATCCGAAGATGAAGGACGCCTACGGCGACGACACGATGCCGAGCACGGCCGAAAACGTGGCGCAAGACTTTCAAATCAGCCGCGACGACCAGGACGCGTTCGCGATGCGGAGCCAACAGAAGACTGCGGCAGCGCAGGCGAACGGACGGCTCGCAGCTGAGATCGTGCCGGTCTCCATCCCGCAGCGTAAAGGCGGTCCGGTCGTCGTCGACACGGACGAGCATCCGCGCCTCACCAGCCTTGAGAAGCTCGCCGCCTTGAAACCGATCGTCCGCAAGGACGGCACCGTCACCGCCGGCAATGCGTCCGGCGTGAACGACGGCGCGGCCGCGATCATCATCGCCTCGGAAGACGCGGCCAAGCGCAACGGCCTCACGCCCCGGGCGCGCGTGCTCGGCGCTGCCGTCGCTGGAGTGCCGCCGCGCATCATGGGCATCGGCCCGGCGCCCGCCTCCGAAAAGCTCATGAAACGGCTCGGCGTGAAAATCGGCGACCTCGACGTCATCGAACTCAACGAAGCTTTCGCCGCGCAGGGCCTCGCCGTCCTGCGCCAGCTCGGTCTTCCAGATGACGCGGCGCAGGTGAACCCGAACGGCGGCGCGATCGCCCTCGGCCACCCGCTCGGGATGTCCGGCGCGCGCCTGGCGCTGACGGCGACCGAGGAACTGCAGCGCACCGGCGGCAAGCTCGCGCTCGCCACCATGTGCATCGGTGTCGGCCAGGGAATCGCTCTGGCCGTCGAACGGGTGTAATCTTCCACTCGTGAGCAGCGTTGCCACCATCGACGAAGCGGCGATCCTCGCGGTGCTCGATCAGGTCCCCGACCCCGAAATCCCGGTGCTCTCGATCACGGACCTCGGCATCATCCGCGGCATCGCGTCCGATCCGCCACGCGTTCAAGTCACGCCGACCTACACCGGCTGCCCCGCCACCGTCGCGATCGAGGCGTCGATTCGGGAAGCGCTCGACAACGCCGGCTTCGCGGAGGTCGCGATCGAGCGCGTGATCTTCCCGCCCTGGACGACCGACTGGATCACTGACCGTGGAATGGAGCGGCTGAAAGCCTACGGCATCGCGCCGCCGTCACCATCAGCAACTGCGGAATGCCCGCAATGCGGTTCGACGGACACGGTGGAAGTCAGCCGCTTCGGCGCCACACCGTGCAAGGCCCAGTGGCGCTGCAAATCCTGTCTGGAGCCGTTCGACCGCTTCAAGTGCCACTAGGCTGAAGCCGCCTACCACTCCGCGAAGCTGCCGTCGCGGGTGTGGAACAGCGGATTGCGCCAGGCGTGGCGATCCTTGTCGGCCTCGCGAACGGCGGCTTCGTCGATCTCGACCCCGAGGCCGGGACCTTCCGGCACGGGGAGGTAGCCGTCGACGGGAGTGAGCGCTTCCTTGTTGACGCAGAAGTTCAACAGGTCGTGTCCGCCGGTATTGTAATGGATGCCAAGGCTGATTTCCTGGATCGCATGGTTCGGTGTGCACGCCGCGATCTGCAGGCAGGCGCCGAGCGCAAGCGGTCCCAGCGGGCAGTGCGGCGCAACGGCGACGTCATAGGCTTCGGCCATCGCGGCGATCTTGCGGACTTCGAGGATGCCGCCGGCATGGCTAAGGTCCGGCTGGATGATGTCGACCGCTCCCGCCTCGAAGAACGGCTTGAAATCCCACCGGCTGAACAGTCGCTCGCCGAGTGCAATCGGAGTCGCAGTCATTGCCGCGATCTGCGCCAGACCCTCGTGATTCTCCGACAGCAGCGGCTCCTCGATGAACAGCAGCCCGAGCGGCTCGAGCGCCTTGGCCAACTGCTTCGCCATGGGTCGGTGGACGCGTCCGTGGAAGTCGAGGCCGACGTCCATGCCGAGCGCCTGCGCCGCTTCGACGCGCTTGACGACGTCGTCGAACAGCTTCGGCGTGCCGATCCAGTCAAGCTCTGCCGTCGCGTTCATCTTTACCGCGTTGAAGCCTTGTCGCTTGCGGACCTCGGCGGCGTCCGCGATCTCGTGCGGCCGGTCGCCGCCGATCCAGGCGTAGGAGCGCACCTTGTCGCGCACCTTGCCGCCAAGCATCTGCCACGCAGGCAAGCCGAGCACCCGGCCCTTGAGATCCCACAGCGCTTGCTCAAGGCCCGCCAGCGCCGACATCAGCACCGGACCGCCACGGTAGAAGCCGCCCCGGTACCCGATCTGCCAGATCGCTTCGATGTTGAACGGGTCCGCGCCGATGAACCGGTCGCGGAACGCCGCAAATGCTCCGTCGACGGACTCGGCCCAGCCCTCCAGGCTCGCCTCGCCCCAGCCGAACGCACCGTCTTCCGTCTCGACGCGGACGAACAGCCAGCGCGGCGGCGCGTAGAAGGTCTCGATCCTGCCGATCTTGAGCGCGGTCACCGATGCCTCCTCACTGCCCTGAATCGCGGCTTTCGTTCGCCTGGCTCTCGACGAACTCGTCCTCGGGAGAGATTTCACCGATCTTCTTGATCGGAACGACCAGGCACACGCTCTGCGCCGGAAGCACGTCGCGCCAGTCGGCGATGAGCTGCTTGTACGCCTTGCCGACGTTGCGGATCTTGCGGTCCAGATCGAACAGCCCGAGCGGGTTCACGTTGCCGTTCTGCTCCCGCAGCGCAGTGTCCCAATCGACCTGGTCGGTCAGCGAATACCAGGTGAATCCCACGGTCGGGATGCCGACGTTCCGGAGGCGCAGGACGTTCGCCCATTCCTTCCACAGCCACTTCACCGCCTCGTCGCCGTGGGGGCCCTCCCACAGGTTGGTCTCCGTGTGCATCACCGGCAGCCGGTAGCGGTTGTAGTACTGACGCGTGATCTCGGTGTAGCCGAACGTCTCGCCGGCAGCGACGGTGTGCCCGTCCGCAAACACCCGGTGCTCGTTCAACTGATAATAGTCGTTCCCGAAGATGCAGTGCTGCTTCAGCCGGTGCGCCAGAAACCATTCGTACTCGTCGCGGGTCATGCCGTTGTCGAGCAGGTACTGGTACATGCCGCTGTCCACCCGCCGCCCATAGTTCAGGTCGAGGCTGAGGAAGCGCATCTGGTTGAGCACTTCGGCGCGGCCGATCGCTCCCGGAGAGTCGGCGTGGTAATATTCGGTGGATTCGCTCTGGATGAAGATCGCGTCGTGACGTCGCTTGAGGATCTCGATCATCCCCATGACATTGGCTTTGACGAGGTGCTTCAGCGCCGTGACGAATGACTTGTCGTCCTTGGTCTGCTCGTTCCACCAGCCGTATTTCGCGGAGAAGACCGCGCAAATGAACATCTCGTTGATCGGCGTGTAGAGCTGCACCCACGGGAAGCGCTCCGCGAACGCGCCGGCATATTCGGCGAACAGCTGCGGGAAGTCGGGGTTCTGGAAATTGCCGATCCAGTCGGGAACGCCGAAGTGACAGAGGTCGACGATTGGCGTGATGTCGCGGCGCTTCAGCTCCGCGAAGGTCTGGTCGGTGAACGACCAGTCGTACCGGTTCGGGCCAAGGTAGGTCTTGTGGAAGGGCGGACCATAGCGAAGATAGTTGATCCCGACTTCCTGGATGCAGTCGAAATCCTCGCGCCAGCGCTCGTAGTGACCGCAGATCTCCATCTGGTCGACGCGCGTCTTGCCGTGGTTGATCGTCGGGTAGCTGTTCTCGATACCCGTCGCGAACATGAAGTTGGCGATTGTCGATCTCCTCGGCTCGTCCGCTTACTGGGCCAATTGCCCTGATGGCCCCGGCGCACCGTTACCGGCACGCATGAAAAAGGAAAACCTCGGGAGCGAAGTCGCCTTGCCGAGGTTTTCGTCTATGGCAAAAAGCATGCGCTGGTCGGAAGGTTTCATCGCGGTCGATTGGGGGACGACCAATCGGCGCGCCTACGTGGTGGACGGCTCCGGCCGTTGTGGCGCCGAGTTCGAGGATTCGAAGGGCGTCCTGTCGGTGGGGAGCGGCGGCTTCCCGGCTGCCGTGGAAGAAATCCGCGAGCGGCTCGGCGACAAGCCCCTACTGCTTGCAGGGATGATCGGATCGAACCGCGGGTGGAAGGAGGCGCCCTATGTGGCCTGCCCCGCCGGGGTCGAGGACCTCGCCAAGGGACTCGCCTGGCCCGGCGAGCGCGAGGCTATCGTGCCGGGCGTCTGCTGCACCGGCAATGGCCGTGCCGACGTCATGCGTGGCGAGGAGGTGCAGCTTCTCGGCGCGATCGCGGCCGGGACCGTCGATCAGAATGCGCTCGTCTGCCACCCGGGCACGCACAACAAGTGGACGTCGGTCCGGCGTGGCCAAATCGCCTCTTTTCGGACCGTAATGACGGGCGAACTGTTCAACCTGCTCAAGCAGCACAGCATCTTAGCCGACCAGATTGGTGGTGAGGTCGAGCCGAACGAAGCGTTCCGCGCCGGCGCGCGCCATGGCTGGTCCAACAACGACCTTCCCGCCGAGCTGTTCTCGATCCGCGCCCGCATGCTTCTGAAGCAGTCGCCGTGGGAGGATCCCGCTTCCTATGCGAGCGGCCTGCTCATCGGGACGGACGTGCGAATCGGCCTTTCGGATCCGGTATCGGCTCAGGTCGTCGTAATGGGCCGACCGGAGCTGACGAGGCTCTACGCTGCGGCAATCGAGGAAGCAGGCCGTACGGCCATCCAAGTGGACGGCGAACAGAGCTTCGTCGCCGGTATCTCCAGAATTGCCGAGGTGATGTGACGTGAACGCGAAGGAACTGCTGCACCATTACCTCGACGAATGCCCCCTCGTGGCGATCATCCGCGGCGTTACGCCAAACGAGGCGGACGACATCGCCGCGGCGATTCACGAGGCCGGTATCCGGATCATCGAAGTGCCGCTCAACTCCCCGGACCCGCTACGGAGCATCGAACGCATTGCCACCCAGTACGGCGAGCGCACCTTAGTGGGTGCGGGCACGGTCCTCCGCAGCGAACAGGTTGAGCAGGTGAGGAATGCCGGGGGACGCATCATCGTCTCGCCCGACACCAATCCCGACGTGATCTCCGCTGCTGCCGAAGCGGGACTCGTCTCCTGCCCCGGCTACTTCACGCCATCGGAGGCGTTCACCGCCATCCGCGCCGGCGCCCATGGCCTGAAGCTGTTTCCGGCAGAGGGCGCGACTCCCGGCGTTCTGAAAGGCCAACTCGCCGTGATCCCCAAAGACGTTCCGGTTTTGCCAGTCGGTGGCATCAGTCCCGACAACATGCAGCCCTGGCTCGCGGCTGGTGCCGCCGGGTTCGGGCTTGGATCCGGCCTCTACAAGCCCGGCCAGTCGCCCGCCGAGACCCTTGAGAAAAGCCGTGCCTATGTTGCGGGAGTGAAGCGCTCATGAAGCCGATCCGGATCGCCATCATCGGCTTCGGAAAGATCGCCGCCGATCAGCATCTGCCGTCCATCTCCAGCAATCCGCGCTTTGAACTCGCGGCAAGCTCCAGCCGCAGCGGACAGGGGCCGCAGCCGGCATTCACCGACTGGCGCGAACTGCTGCGAAATGTCGACGGCCTCGAAGCGGTGGCGATCACGACTCCGCCCGGACCACGTTACGAGATCGCCCGCGAGTGCGTGCTCAAGGGCCTGCACTGCCTGCTCGAAAAGCCGCCTGCGGCGACGCTCGCCGAGATCGCCGATCTCGCCAGCCTCGCCGAGGCGCAGCAGGTCAGCATCTACACGACGTGGCACGCTCGCCATCACCCGGCCGTTGAGGGTGCAGCCAAGGCGCTGGCAGGAAAGCGCATCGCCTCGTTCGAGATCCTGTGGCACGAGGACGTCCACAAGTGGCACCCCGGGCAGCAATGGATCTGGGAACCCGGTGGCTTCGGAGTCTTCGATCCCGGCATCAACGCATTTTCAATCGCGACCCGCATCTTCCCCGGACCGCTGTTTGTGCGCGAGGCCAGCCTCAGCGTCCCCGCGAACGGGCAAACGGCGATTGCCGCCGACATCCAGTTTTCGAGCCCGCAAGCGGACGGGCCACTCACCGCCAACCTCGACTTTCGCCGGACGGAGGGCGAGGAGTGGACGATGACGGCCCGGACCACCGACGGGCATGAAGTGCGGCTGACCGACGGCGGCGCAAACCTGTTCCTAGACGGGGAGCCGGCTTCTACCCCCGGCGTGGGCGAGTACGCCGACATCTACCGACAATTCGTCGACCTGATCGATGAGCGCCGCAGCGAAGTCGACATCGCGCCGCTGCGCCTCGTCGCCGATTGCCTGCTGCTCGGTCGCGTGAACAAGGTCGATGCCATCACGATGTAAGTGCCCGTAATGATCCTTGTTATGGCGGACTGACGGGGCGTAATGGTTACCGGCGGTCGGAGTCGATCTTGCGAGGGCCTGCCAGAGTGTCAGAGGTAATCACCGACGAACTGGACATTCTGGACCAGGCCTTCACAGGCAACCGCCTGCTGACGACCTTCGATCACGAAGCGCGTGCACTGCTCGAGCCCACCGGCTCCATCATCCAGCTCGAAGTCGGCGATGTCGTGCTGCGTCGGGGCGACCATGTGGCGGCAAGCCTGTTCCCGTTTGGACCGACGATGATCGCTCTTGTCGTGGACCTGCCCGGCCGTTCGATCGAAGTGGCGTCGATCGGCCGCGAAGGCGCTGTCGGCGGAATCGTCAGCTGTGGTCACGCTCCCGCATTCTCGCGCGCGACGGTCCTTGTGCCAGGCCCCGCGCTTCGCGTGCCGCTGGAGGCGCTGGAGGACGCCAAGCATCGCTCCAGCTTCATCGGTCACATCTTCTGCCGCTTCTCGGATTACCTGCTCGCGCAGACGATGCAGAACGTTGCTTGCAACGCTTTCCACACCATCCTGCAGCGAGCGGCGCGCTGGCTGCTCCACGCACAGGACCGCGCCGGCGACCGCATCGAGTTGACTCAGGAAGCATTCGCCGGGCTGCTCGGAGTGCAGCGTACTACGGTCAACGCCGTGATCGCCGAGATGGCGGACGAAGCCTTGATCGCGACCGGCCGGGGAACGGTTCACGTCCTTGATCGCGTGGGGCTGAGGCGACGTTCCTGCCCTTGCTACGAGATCCTTGACGATCATTTCGGCGCGGTAATCGGCAGCACTGGCAGCGGCAGCCGACCCAGCTGATTCAATCCAGCAGGCGCCATCCGAGCGTCTCGCCGGCCTTGAACGGTACAAGCCCGTGGACTTCGTCCGGCACTCTGATGTCTGAGCGCTCCAGCGTGATGTTCTCCGTGTTTACAGGCAGACGGTAGAAGGCCGGGCCGTTCAGGCTGGCGAATGCTTCGAAGCGGTCGAGCGCGCCTTCCTCGTCGAACACTGCAGCGTAGGTCTCGAGCGCGAAGGGCGCGTTGAAAATGCCTGCGCAGCCGCAGCCCGACTCTTTGGCGTGCCGCGCATGTGGCGCGCTGTCAGTGCCGAGGAAGAACTTGGGCGATCCGGACGTCGCTGCGGCGCGGACCGCGAGGCGATGCTCCTCCCGCTTGGCGACTGGCAGGCAATAGGCGTGTGGCCGAAGCCCCCCGGCGAATAGCGCGTTGCGGTTGATGATCAGGTGCTGGGGCGTGACCGTTGCGGCAAGCGAGGGGTCCGCATCCCGCACGAACTCCGCTGCTTGACGCGTCGTGATATGCTCGAGAACAATGCGGAGCTCGGGAAAGTCGCGCGTGAGCGGCGTCAGGACACGGTCGATGAACACTGCCTCGCGGTCGAATACATCCACGTCGGAGTCGGTGACTTCGCCGTGGACGCAGAGGACCATTCCGATGCGCTGCATCCGTTCCAGGGCGGGGTAGATGTTGCAAATATCCGTGACGCCGAACGCCGAGTTGGTGGTCGCGTTGGCGGGATACAGCTTGGCCGCAACCCACACGCCCTGCTCGAACCCGCGCGCGATCTCGTCAGGGTCGGCCTGATCGGTGAGGTAACAGGTCATCAATGGCGTGAATCGCGGACCGGCCGCTTCGACGATGCGATCGCGATAGGAGCGGGCGAGCTCCACCGTCGTTACCGGGGGCGTCAGGTTGGGCATCACGATCGCCCGTGCGAACTGCCTTGCGGTGTACGGCGCCACCTGCGGAAGCATGTCGCCATCACGAAGGTGGACGTGCCAGTCGTCGGGGCGGCGGATCGTGAGCGTTTGCAATGCCACGGCGGCTCCCTAACTGATGATCATGGCCGCAACCACCCTGACCGACCGCGCCCTCGTCCGCCTGTCCGGCGATGGCGTACGCGCATTTCTGCAGGGCCTGGTCACGAGTGACGTGACGGGACCCTTGCCGGTATGGGCAGGGCTCCTGACGCCGCAGGGCAAGTGCCTGTTCGACTTCATCGTCTGGGACGAGGGTGACGATCTGTTGCTCGACTGTGAAGCGGCGGCCGCGGACGAGCTGATCAAACGGCTCAGCATCTACCGCCTGCGCCGGGCAATCAGCATTGCCTCGGAGCCGGGCCTCGCCGTCCACTGGTCCCGTGGCGGCGTCGACGGCGTCCCCGACCCGCGACTGGCTGCTCTCGGAAGCCGCTGGCTTGGCAGAGCGGACGAACCGGCAACCGGCTGGATCGAGCACCGGCTGCGGCTAGGGGTCTGCGAAGGGCGCGCGGAGCTTGGCGACATCCTCTGGCTCGAATGCAACGCGACCGAGCTCAACGGGGTCAGCTTCACGAAGGGATGTTTCGTCGGGCAGGAAAACACCGCGCGGATGAACTGGCGGCAGAAGGTCAACCGGCGGCTGGTCGTCGTCGAGACTCATGCTCCCGGGCTGCGAACTCGCATGCAGTATCCGGAACTGGGGCTCGCAGTCGAGCACCGGCGTGTCGATGACCTCGCGGGTGCGATCGTGCCCGAATGGCTAGGCGCTGCCCTCGCGGCGCCGGAGGATGCGGACTGAGGCTGCAGCGCCGATCAGGAGCCACAGCACGTTCAGCACTGCGGACGGGATTGCCCCGTGCCACCAGCCATTGATGACGAAGCCAGCCGCTCCGACGACGTTGATCCCCTGATAAGCCAGTGACTGGCCCGTGAGCTTGCCTGCGGACAGCAGGAGGTAGGCGAGCAGGATCAGTGCGGCTCCCACCCACCCGGCGACCTCAATCGCGAGCTCGATGCCGGTCAGGCGGCGAGCCTGCGAAGGACGTAGTGCAAGATGCCGCCCGAGCGGAAATATTCGAGCTCGTTGAAGGTGTCGATGCGGCAGCGGGCGGTGACGGTCAGTTGCGACCCATCGCCCCGCGTGACCTGCACTTCCACGTCCTGGCGCGGTTGGATCTCGGCAACCCCGGTGATCGTGAAGTGCTCGCTTCCGTCCAGACCGAGGCTCGCGGCATTCTCGCCTTCGCGGAACTGGAGCGGCAAGACGCCCATTCCGACGAGGTTCGAACGGTGGATGCGCTCGAAGCTTTCCGCGATCACGGCGCGCACGCCGAGCAGGACCGTACCCTTGGCGGCCCAGTCCCGCGAGCTGCCGGTGCCATATTCCTTGCCGGCGAGCACGACGAGCGGCGTGCCGTCGTGCTTGTAGGCCATCGCCGCATCATAGATCGCCATCACCTCGCCGCCGCACGAGCCGGGACCCGAATAGCGCGTGAACCCGCCTTCGACATTGTCGAGCATGCGGTTGCGGATGCGGATGTTGGCGAAGGTGCCGCGCATCATCACTTCGTGGTTGCCACGGCGAGCGCCATAGCTGTTGAACTCGGCCCGCGTGACGCCGTTCTCGAGCAGGTAGCGGCCGGCCGGGCTGTCCGGCTTGATCGCGCCAGCCGGTGAGATGTGGTCGGTGGTGATCGAGTCCCCGAACAGGGCCAGGGCTCGCGCATCCACCACATCGCCTGGCGGCGTCGCCGTCATCGTCATGCCGGTGAAGTAAGGCGGGTTCTGGATGTAGGTCGAACCAGCCGGCCAGCTGTACGTCGCTCCGCCGGTCACGTCGATGGCCCGCCAGCGCTCGTCGCCGTGATAAACGTCGGCATAGCGTCGCCGGAACATCGTCGAATGGACGTGCGCATCGATCAGGCTGCGGATTTCCTGGTTCGAGGGCCAGATGTCCTTCAGGTACACCGGCTCCCCGTTGCGGCCGGTGCCGATCGGGTCCGCGACCATGTCGGTGCGGACCGTGCCCTTCAGCGCGAAGGCGACGACCAGCGGCGGCGATGCGAGATAGTTCGCGCGGCAGTCGGGCGAGACGCGGCCTTCGAAGTTGCGGTTGCCGGAAAGCACGCTGACCGCGACCATGTCGTTCTCGTTGATCGCCTTGCTGATCGGCTCAGGCAGCGGGCCCGAGTTGCCGATGCAGGTGGTGCAGCCGTAGCCGACAAGGTCGAACCCGAGCGCGTTCAGGTCTTCGCTCAGGCCGCTCTCGTTTAGGTAATCGGTAACGACCTGGCTCCCGGGCGCGAGGCTGGTCTTCACCCAGGGCTTGCTGGTCAGGCCCTTTTCGCGCGCCTTCCGCGCGACGAGGCCGGCGGCGATCAGCACCGACGGGTTTGAAGTATTCGTGCAGCTGGTGATGGCTGCAATGGCAACGTCGCCGCTGCCGAAGTCGAACTGTTCGCCATCGACTGGGACGCGCGGCTCGTTGCCCTTGTGGTAGGTCTCTTCAAGCTCACGGTTGAACTGGTCGTCGACGTCGCTGAGCAGGACCCGATCCTGCGGGCGCTTGGGGCCGGCGAGCGACGGCTGGATCGAGCTCATGTCGAGTTCGAGCGTGTCCGTGAACAGCGGCTCGGGTGTGGACGAGTCCCGCCACAGGCCCTGAGCCTGCGCGTAGGCTTTGACCAGCTCGATGCGCTCTGCGTCGCGGCCGGTGAGCTCGAGATAATCGACGGTGCGCTGATCGATTGGAAAGAAGCCGCAGGTCGCGCCATATTCCGGCGCCATGTTGCCGATCGTCGCGCGGTCGGCGAGCGTCAGAGTGTCGAGGCCGGGGCCGTAAAATTCAACGAAGCGGCCCACGACGCCTTTCTGGCGAAGCATCTGCGTGACGGTCAGCACAAGGTCCGTTGCCGTGATGCCCTCGCGAAGCTCCCCTGACAGGCGGAAGCCGACCACTTCCGGGATCAGCATGCTGACGGGCTGCCCAAGCATTGCCGCTTCCGCCTCGATGCCGCCGACGCCCCAGCCAAGGACGCCAAGGCCGTTGACCATGGTCGTGTGGCTGTCCGTGCCGACGAGCGTGTCCGGGTAGGCGATCGTCTCGCCGTTCACATCTTCGGCAGTCCACACGCACTGCGAGATATATTCAAGGTTCACCTGGTGGCAGATGCCGGTGCCAGGCGGCACGACCTTGAAGTTGTCGAAGGCGCCGCTTCCCCACTTCAGGAACTGGTAGCGCTCGCCGTTGCGCGCATATTCGAGCTCGACGTTGCGGCCGAATGCCTGCGGGTTGCCGAACTCGTCGACCATCACGCTGTGGTCGATGATGAGGTGCACCGGGACCAGCGGATTGATCTTCTGCGGGTCGCCGCCGAGCTGGGTCATCGCGTCGCGCATCGCGGCGAGGTCGACCACGGCCGGAACGCCCGTGAAGTCCTGCATGAGCACACGGGCGGGGCGATACTGGATTTCGCGGGCAATCCGCCGCTCCATTAGCCAGTTGACCATGGCCTGGAGGTCGTCGCGAGTGACGGTCACGCCGTCTTCGAAGCGAAGGAGGTTCTCCAGCAGAACCTTCATGGAGAATGGCAGTCGCGTGATGTCGCCGAGCGCTTCGGCGGCCTTGGGCAACGAGTAGTAAGCGAAACTCTTGTCTCCGACCTGGAGCGTGGAACGGGTGTTGAGGCTGTCCTGGCCGGTCGGAATCATGATGGTCCTTCGCTGTGGCTGCGCGGTTCGTCTGAGCCCGAGATGGGGGTGCGAGCGCCCTTAGCAACCCGCCCCTCGCCCGGCAAACGGGGCAAAGCGAGCGGCAACCCAGACCAACTTGCGTATTCGACTCTTTGATATTTGCGCTTATTCATCGTGGAATGACGGGGCAGGGGGTCAATCTCGGGCGGGGAGCGCCGATTCCGGACCTGACGGTGTCCGGGCGTTCGCCCGAGCGGCGTGACCCGGCAGATCACGAGCCGCTGATCACGGCGCTAGGCGGCGGCACCCTCGACTTTGCGGCGATGCTCGCAATAGCGGACCTGCTTCCGGTCATGATCGCCTACGTCGACCGCGATTTCGTCTACCGCTTCGTCAACCGCCCGTTGGCGGACTGGTTCGAGCTCCCCCGGAGCGAGATCCTCGGAAGCTCGATGCGGGACATGCTGGGCGAAGATGCCTTCAGCCAGCGCCTGCCGCTTCTCGAAGCTGCGTGCGCAGGCGAACGCAAGTTCTTCGCGAGCGAAATCCAGCATCCGAGCCGCGGTCCGTTGGCGGTGCAGACCGATTACGTACCCTGGTCGGACTCTGGCGGAAACGTCCGCGGCATCATCGTCCTGGTGACCGACGTTACCGAGCAGCGGGCGGCCGAGCGGGCGCTGCGCGAAAGCGAGGACCGCTTCCGCCGCATCGCCAACTCCGCGCCGGCGCTGATGTGGGTCACGCGGCTCGACCGCGTCCGCGACTTCGTCAACGACGCCTATGTCGAGTTCGTCGCCGGCCCCGAAGGGACCCGGGAAATCGCACAGACCACCGACTGGCGCGGTCGGATACACCCGGAAGATGTCGACCGCATCGTCGCCGAGAGCCTTGCCGGTGAAGCATCGATGGAGCCGTTCACGCTGGAGGGGCGCTACCTCCGGTATGACGGCCAGTACCGCTGGTTGCGCAGCGTCTCCCAACCGCGCTTTGGGGTCGATCGCAAGCTAAGTGGCTTCATCGGCGTGGCAAGCGATATCACGCTTGCCAAGGAGGCGGAGCTCGAACTGCGCCGCGAGGTCGGTGAGCGGACGCGCGAATTGGCGTTGAGCGAGGCACGCTTCCGCGCCGTCTTCGACACGGTCCTTGAAGTCCTGGTGCTGATGGAGCCGGACGGTACGGTCGTCGAGTTGAACCGGAAGGAGGCAAGCTGGCGCGCAGCGACCGCCCGCAAGAGCCTCGGCCGCAAGATATGGGAAGGCCCGACCTTCGATCTTTACCCGCAGCAGGTTTCGCTCATGAAGCGCGCCGTACGAACCGCTGCGGCGGGCAAGATCTTCAACGAGCAGGTCAGGCTCGATCGGGAAGGGGTCCCGACTGCCCACATCGACGTCTCGGTCCAGCCGGTCCGCGATGGCGACGGCAAGGTTCTTTACCTGTTGTTCGAAGCTCGTGACGTGACGGACCTCAAGGCTGCGCAGGAGCAACTTCGGCAGAGCCAGAAAATGGAAGCGCTTGGGCAGCTCACAGGCGGCATCGCGCACGATTTCAACAACCTGCTGACCGTCGTGGTCGGAGGCCTGGACATCATCGTCAAGCGCGCGGAGGACGAGCGGCTCAAGCGCTATGCGCAGAACGCGCTTACTGCGGCCGACCGCGGAGCCCGGCTTACCGGGCAGCTGCTGGCGTTCAGCCGGGTTCAGCGTCTGGAGGTCCGGCCGACGCACGTGGCGCCGCTGATCCAGGCGATGCGGCCGCTGCTGCGCAACGTGCTGGGCCCTGGGATCACCAAGGAGTTCGAGCTCGCCGACGACATGATGCCGGTGATGGCCGATCCCACGCAGCTGGAGGTCGCGGTTCTGAACCTGGCGATCAATGCCCGTGACGCCATGCCGGCCGGCGGCATCCTGCGATTCGTCAGCAGGGCCGTGAAGATCGAGAGCGATCCGGAGCTGGAGCGCGGCAACTATGTGGAGCTGTGCATAAGCGACACGGGTTCCGGCATGCCTGCCGCGATCGCGGACCGCGCCTTCGAACCGTTCTTCACCACGAAGGAAGTCGGCAAGGGGACGGGTCTCGGGCTGTCGATGGTGTACGGCATGGCACGGCAGTCCGGCGGAACCGCGCGAATCCGAAGCAGTCCGAACGAGGGCACATCCGTGATGCTCTTTTTCCGCCAGGCCGACTTCGACACGGCGGGCGAGCCGGCACTCGCTGCAGTCGATGTGGCCGAGGTAGAGCCGGAGCGGCGGACCGCGTCGGTGCTCGTCATCGACGACGACCCGGATGTGCGTGGCTTCATCGTGGCGACACTGGAAGAGCAGGGTTATCGGGTCAGCGAAGCCGCCGATGGCGAACAGGGCCTCGCTCGCATGGCGGCGGACAAGGCCGACCTCGTCATTCTCGACTTCATCATGCCGGGGCTCTCGGGCGCCGAGGTCGCCAGCCGGATCCTCGCCGACTCGCCGCGCCAGCCGATCCTGTTCGTGTCCGGCTACAGTGAGACGGAAGCGGTAAAGCGAGTTGCCCCGGACTCGCCGGTCCTGGCCAAGCCGTTTCGCGGGGAAGCTCTGCAGAAGGCAGTGCGGGGAGCCCTTGCGCCGCTCGGTTGAAACAGCCGCATCCGCGGGTTCTTGCGCCGGGAGAGTGGCAATGCGCTTCGGACTGACGATCGTTCTTGCAATTATCGCCACTTCGCCGGCGCTTGCAGCGACGCGGCCGGCTTCGGCCCCACTGACGGCCGCGGCGCTGGCGCTTTTCCAGCGCGACTGGGTGCTGATGAACTGGGCGTTGAAATTCTACGACGCGGATGGCGATATCTTCCTGTCTCCGGCCGAAGCCGGCGCAGCAGCCGACGGGTTCCGCAAGATGGCCGACGTCAACCACGACGGGCGAGTCACGCCGCAAGAATATCGCACCGCGCGGGAGTTCATCCTGGCGCGCTACTAGCGCCCGGTTCCCGTAACCTCGGTTAGTGGGGACCGGCGGCGAAGGGTCTATGGCCTTCCGCATGGACAAGCGTGAAAACAATCGGGAATATTGCCGTCGCCGTGCCGCCGAAGAACTCGCGGCGGCGAATTATGCCGCTGACGAGCGGGCCGCCCAGTCGCACCGCGACCTGGCCCGGCACTTCGAAGAGCTGGCCGGCAACCTGCCTGAGAATGGCGCGCCCGAGGGTGCGGTTCTTCCAGCCAGCACTTTGCCCAGCGAGTTCCGGATCATCCCCTAATGGACTTAGCCCGCCATCCGCTTGGCGGAGAGGCCGAGCACCATCTGGTTCGCCCGCTCGTAGGCGAGCGGCCGTCCGAACAGATACCCCTGGATCGTGTCGCAGCCGAGGTCGCGCATGCGCTCGAAGTCCTCGGCCGTCTCGACGCCCTCTGCCGTAACCGACATCCGGAAGCTCTTGGCGAGCTGGACGATCGACTGGATGATCGCGACGTTCTCGGGCCGCGACCCGGCCTCGCGCACGAAGCTGCCGTCGATCTTCAGCTTGTGGAAGACGGCCTTGTTCAGATAGCCGATCGACGAATAGCCGGTGCCGAAGTCGTCGAGAGCGATGCCAACGCCAAGCGCACGAAGGCGCTTGAGGACGTCCAGCGTCGATCCGTGGTCGCCGAGGAACACGCCTTCGGTCACTTCGAGTTCGATACGGTTACCCGGGAGCTTGTAGCGGGCCAGGCTCTCGCTGACGGTGTTCGGAAGCGCTGGCTGGATGATCTGCTTGGGCGAGATGTTGAGCGCCACCGTAATCGGCTCTGGCCACGACGCAGCGGCCTTGCACGCTTCGTCGATGACCCAGTCGCCGATCGCTGGCATCAGCCCGCTTTCTTCTGCGACCGGGATGAAGACGTTCGGCGGGACGTTCCCACGCTGCGGATGGCTCCAGCGGATCAGCGCCTCGAAGCCGATTAGTTTCTGGCTTTTGGCATTGATCAGCGGCTGGAACGCCAGGTGGAACTGCTTCGACGCGAGCGCCTGACGCAGGTCGTTCTCCAGGCGGACACGGTCTTCCTGTTCCGACTGCAGCTCGGATGAGAAATAGCGCGCGCAGCCGCGGCCGGCGTCCTTGGCTTGGTACAGTGCAAGGTCGGCCTTCAGGATGAGGTCGTCGACCGTCGCGCCGTCGATCGGGCCGAACGCGCAGCCGACGGATACACCGATCAGGATTTCCGTCTGGTCGATCAGGTACGGTTCCTTGATCGAGCGGATGATGCGGTCGGCCAGATGCTCCACCTTGCGGCGGCTCTGGGCGTCGGTAACGACAATGGCGAACTCGTCGCCGCCCATGCGACCGACGTGGCCATCGTCTCCAACTTCGTCCACCAGCCGTTTGGCGACCGCACGAAGAACGGCATCGCCCTTCGGGTGGCCGAAGGTGTCGTTGACCGGCTTGAAGCCGTCGAGGTCGAGGAACATGATAGCGCACGGGACATTGCCGCTCGTCGCCGAACGGAGCGCTTCACCGAGCAGCTGGCGAACGCGGCCCCGGTTCGGAAGGCCGGAAAGCACGTCCACGTTGGCGAGGTGAGTCAGGCGCTCCTGCGTCTGGCGGATCTCGGTCACGTCCGAACCGACGCCGCGGAAACCTTCGAAGCGGCCGGCCGTGTCGATGATCGGGTCGCCGCCCATGGATACCCAGCGGGTTCCGCGCGCGGTCGCGAGCTCCATTTCCAGCGAGTTGAACGGCTGCTTCTCGAGGAGGATGCGGCCAAGCTCGGCATGCCCGCCAAGGAGCGCCGGGAGCGAATGACCAAGCAGCTGGCTCGCCGGCCTGCCCAGCATCGTGCTCATGCGCGAGCTTATGTAGGTGACGCGATTCTCGGCATCGACGGCCCAAAGCCAGCCCACGCCGCGCTGCTCATATTCCTGGAGCAGCAGGCTGGCGCTTTCGCTCTGGCTGCCGACATCGGCATTGGTCTTGAGCTGCCCGAAGGCCCAGCGGGCGACGGTGAGAACGCCGAAGATCGCAACTCCGATCGTGAAGACGATCGACAGCATGTGCTGGAACGGCACGCTGTGACGGCCCATCAGCAATGCGCCGACGACGCCGCCCGTGAAGCAGATCATCCACGCCGTCGCGCAGGGCGGCACGACGACCAGCCCGAGTGCGCCGATCCCCAGGCCAGCCATCACCGATGCAGCGATGACCTGGGCTGAGGCGTGAAGCGAACTGAACAGATAAAGGGGCAGGCTCAGCCATACCGCTGCACGGCATACAACCTCGCCGACCATAAAGACTTGCGGAACTCGCCGGCCCGAGCGGCCGACGCAGGTAATCGATTGCGTGCGGGCCAGCTGCATGGCGCCGACATTCGCTACGAACACTGCAAATGCCCAGGGCAGCAGAAGGACGCTGACTACATCATTCCACAGCACTTCTGCCATCAGCAGCGCTGCAATGATGTTTGCCGCGGCGAAGAATGGAGCCAGGTGAGCGCGCGAAATGAGCTGAACGTCGCTGAGGGGCGAGCTTTCGGACGGCGACTCGCCGACGGAGACGCCGGCGGATTCGCCACCGGGAAGTCTCGCGGAAATCAAACGCTTATACCGATCAGGAGCTTCGTACATCCGCTCGTCATCCCAAGTGCTGGGACGGAGTTAGCCAAAGACCCTTTAGGGGCAGTTAAGGCCCTCGGTTATTTGATGCGGGCTGATTCGGGGCCGCCGATGCCCAGCTTGTCGAGATCGCGGGTGACCATCGGATGATAGAGCGCGCGTGCAGCGGGGTAGACGCGGGCAGCGATCGGCTTGCCCCACGTCGCGTCATTAGCAAGTGCCTCGAGTAGCGGGCGGACGAACTTGCCGCGCCCCTGGGCCGT
The DNA here is from genome assembly GCF_054263715.1 of Sphingomonas sp. F9_3S_D5_B_2. NCBI lineage: Bacteria > Pseudomonadati > Pseudomonadota > Alphaproteobacteria > Sphingomonadales > Sphingomonadaceae > Sphingomonas > Sphingomonas sp. F9_3S_D5_B_2. The sequence continues at coordinate 56,432 of NZ_JBSZFB010000002.1, forward strand.
TAGGAACTGCTGCAAGGACGGGATCGCCGGATCATACCGGTTGGCGACTGCGAGAGTGAGCCACGCGAAGCGCACCTCCATGTTGCGGGTCTCGTTCAGTTTGAAGGCTGACTGGAGCGCGTCGAGTTTGGCCCTGCCAATCTTGCGCGGCAGTCGAGTGAGGAAGCGGAGGCGTTCGTCCGTGGTCCAGTTTCCCCACTCCTTCGGCGTAGCGGCGCCGCCAGCGAAGGTGCGCGCAGCCCGGTCCTGCTCGGCAAAGGTGCCGGCGCCGGGGCGGACCATGTTGGGCGGAACGCCAGGCTGATAGACCCAGCGGTCGAGCATCAACTTGCCCTCTAGCTTCTGGTCGCCCTTCACCAGGTACTTCCGGATGTCCCCAAGGAAGATGGCGGAGGTGACCGGCTGGAATGCGTGGCGGTCGAACCAGCCCTTCAGCCATGCGTCGAACGCCGGCCGGCCGACCGCCGCCTCGATCGTCCGGAGGAACGCGGCCCCCTTCTCATACGCGATGTCGCTGCCGGCATCGTCCGGGTTCTCACGCTTGAGGTCGAGATGGAGACGAGTTGCGGGGCTTGCAGGACCGCCGGCATCGCCGATCGCGCTGTTCATCGCGTCGATGCCAAGCAGGATCTGCTCGTCGGCAACTTTCTTGCCGTAAAGCTCCTCGACGATACGCCGCTCGGCATAGGTGGTCATGCCTTCGTTGAGCCAGAAGTCATTCCACGTCGCGTTGGTCGCGAGGTTGCCCGACCAGCTATGCGCCAGTTCGTGGGCGACCAGGCTCACCAGGCCCTTGTCGCCTGCAATGAAGGTGGGCGTGAGGAAGGTCATGTTGGGGTTTTCCATCCCGCCGAATGGGAAGGACGGCGGCAGGACGAGCACGTCGTAGCGGCCCCAGCGATATGGCCCGTAGAGGTGCTCCGCTGCGGAGACCATCTTTTCGGTGTCGGCGAGCTCGGCTGCGGCGGCTGGAAGCGTAGCCGGCTCCGCCCACACTCCGGTGCGGGCTCCAAGCGGCTTGAAAGCGAGGTCCCCGACCGCAATCGCGATCATGTAGGGGGCGACACTATGGTTCATCCGGAAGCTGAACACGCCCTCGCCGCCTTGCGTGATCGGCTGTTCCGATCGTGGGGCGCTCATCACCGCGGTCATGCCGGCGGGCACGTGGATCGTCGCTTCCCACGTCTGGCGGATACCCGGTGAGTCCTGCGTCGGGATCCAGCTTCGGTTCTCAATCGATTCGCCCTGACTGAACAGGAAGGGCGCGGTCTTTCCGGCCGTCTGCTGCGGGGTCAGCCACAGCAAGGCGCCAGCATTCGGCGCGCTCTTGTAGTTGATGACGAGGCGGTTGGTGTCGGGCTGAAGCGCGACAGTCAGCGGAGACCCGATCACAGGATCCTTCGCGCCGACCCGGAACTGCAAAGGCTTCCGGTTCTGGTCGGTGATTCCGTCGATCTCGAGTCCGTTGTCGTCGAGCACGATCAACCGGGCTTCGGGTCGCCGCTGGATATCGAGCGTGGCCGTGCCGCCCAGGCGCTTGCTGTCGAAATCGACATTGAGATCGAGAGCCACATGCGTGACCCGCGCCTCCAGCGGCTTGGCGAAACTATGAAGGTCCACTGCGTCCGGGGTCGTCAGGAGCGGAGCGACAGCCGGATCAGCGCTGGACTGGCCTTCTGGACGTTCGTGCATGCGTGAGTGGCACGCAGAAACGACGAGGGCGCCGAGCAGCGCCAGGCGGGTCAGCAGTCTCATTCCTCGGCCCCTGAGAAGACGGATGCGGGGCAGCCATAGGCCGGCGGCCGGTGCGGGCAAGCCTCACCGCTCGCATTGCCGGCGCCCGGCCTCTATATCCACCGCGATGGCGACCGACAGCGCGATCCTCGACCGGCGGACGGCACAGCATCGGCGTTCCGCCGATGTCGAACCAATCCGCTCGCCAGCGGCGCCGATCGCGCGCGGCATGGGTCTCGACCAGCCGTTCTTCGAGGACAAGAACCGCGCCTTCTGGATCCTCCAGTCGATCGGCTGGAGCGGCTATTTCATTCTCCGCACCATATCCGGCTTCGCGAACAGCAAGGGCTGGATGTTCGTCGTCCACACGCTTTTGCTGACAGCCACCGGTTATTCGCTCACCTTGTTGATCGGCGCGCTGTTCAGGCGCCTGATCCGGCTGCGCCCGGTCCTGACGATGGCGCTGTCCCTCGTCGCGGTCGTTTTGGCCTCGAGCGCTTTCTCGATCATCGAGACATGGAGCGCCGCGACGTTCGTAAACTCGGGATGGCGGCCGGTCGGCGTCGAATATTTCAGCGCCATCCTCTTGGACTTCGCGCTGCTCGCCGCCTGGGCCGCCCTCTACTACGGGATCAACTACTATCTGATGCTCGAAGAGCAGATCCGACAGCGCGAGCGGCTGGAGAACCAGGCATCGAGCGCGCAGCTCGCGATGCTCCGCTATCAGCTGAACCCCCACTTCCTGTTCAACACGCTGAATTCCATTTCGACGCTGGTGCTGCTCAAGCATACGGAGCGGGCGAACGCGATGCTGGCGAGGCTGTCCTCGTTCCTCCGCTACACGCTTGCGAACGAGCCCACAGCCAAGGTGACCCTGGCGCAGGAAGTCGAGACTCTGAAGCTCTATCTCGAAATCGAGAAGATGCGCTTCGAGGATCGGCTTCGGCCGCACTTCCGGATCGAGCCGGAGACGATCGGTGCGCGACTGCCGTCGCTGCTCCTCCAGCCACTCATTGAAAATGCGATCAAATATGCCGTAACGCCGAGCGAGAACGGAGCCGACATCTTCGTCGGCGCGCGGCGCGAGGGACAGGCGGTGCGCATCGAAGTTGCCGATAGCGGTGGCGATGCTCCAGGCGGCATGGCAGCGAGCCCGTCCACGGGAGTCGGCCTCGCGAACATCCGTGACCGGCTGACCCAGGCCTATGGGCCATCACATCGTTTCGAGACTACGCAGAACGAGAAGGGCGGATTCAGCGTTATCGTGGAAATCCCCTATGAGAGCGGAGACAAGGCCTGATGACCATCCGGACCATATTGGTCGACGACGAGCCGCTTGCGACGCAGGGCCTCCAGCTGCGGCTGCAGGCTCATGACGACGTGGAGGTGGTCGCGACAGCGTCCAATGGTCGCGAGGCCATCCGCCAGATCAAGACCGACAAGCCCGACCTCGTATTCCTCGACATCCAGATGCCGGGCTTCGACGGCTTTTCTGTCATTCAGGGTCTGATGGATGTCGAGCCGCCGCTGTTCGTCTTCGTGACGGCGTATGGCGATCATGCCTTGCGGGCCTTCGAGGCACAGGCAGTTGATTACCTGATGAAGCCGGTCGACGAGGATCGGCTTGCCGCGACTCTCGACCGTGTTCGCCAGCGGCTCGCCGAGCGGCGCAGCGCCGATGAGGCCGAACGGCTGAAGGAAGCCCTTGCCGAACATGCGCCGGAAGCCGCCGAGGAACTGGCCGATGCAGCGCCTGAAGGTCCTGCGTCGAACCGCTACGAGAAGATGATCAACATCAAGGACCAGGGCCAAATCTTCCGCGTAGACGTGGATACGATCGAACGGATCGACGCCGCGGGCGATTACATGTGCATCCAGACTGGCGACAATACGCTGATCCTTCGCGAGACTATGAAGGACCTCGAGAAGCGGCTCGACCCGCGCCGTTTCCAGCGCGTCCACCGCTCAACCATCGTCAATCTCGACCTCGTTCGGCAGGTGAAGCCGCATACCAACGGCGAATGCTTCCTGGTGCTCGATTCGGGCGCGCAGGTGAAGGTGTCGCGAAGCTACCGCGATGTGGTCGCACGGTTCGTCCACTGACGACGGCGACAAGGTGACGGTCGATCCCGTCCTCGCAGGGCGGAAGATCCTGATCGTGGAAGATTCGCCGGTGGTCGGCCCATTCGCGGCAGACATCGTAGAGGCGCTCGGCGGCATCCCGATTGGTCCCGCGCCGACGCTGGCAGCGGCGCGCGAGCTAATCGCGGCCGGCGGGTTCGATCTTGCCCTGGTCGATGTTCATATCCGCGGCGAGCGCGCGTTCGCACTTTGTGACTCGCTTGCGGCGCAGGGCGTGCCCTTCGTTCTGACGAGCGGTTATGCAGATTGGCAGGTGCCGGAGCGCTTGGCCGGATGCACCCGCCTGCAAAAGCCCTATGGTCGGGACAGCGTGCGAGACGCGCTCAGGACGGCTCTGGCGTCCTGAGCGCGCCGTCACTTCACTGAGTCTGAGGCGTGCCGCCCATCGTCTGCGGGCCGCCGGTCACCGAACCGCCCGAAGCGATCTGCTGCTGGACGAGCTGCGTCAGCTGCGGCGACGCAGTGGTCGCGGTGCAGCCGGCCTGACCGCTGGCGATAGATGCCGCGAGCGCCGAAACCGAAACGCCGCAGACGTTCGCAGCCACCTCGATCGGGACCTGCGCACTGACCGGAATGTTGTTGCGGTTGACCTGCAACGAGACCGACAGATCGTTCAGGACGTTCTGCAGATTGACGTTCACCAGTGTCGGGATGCTCGTGCCAGTGCTTGCACTGGTTCCAGCGTCGGTGCCGGCACCCGTCGTGGTGCCGGTCCCGGCAGTCGCACCTGCGTCGGTGCCTGTAGATCCGGTCGGAGTCGTGCCGGTCGCGTCAGTACCAGCCGGAACGGTGGTGCCGGTGCTGGCCGGCGGCTGCTCCGACTTACATCCGGCCAGCATAAGCGCAGCAACGCTGGCCGCGACCATCCATGAACGTGCGCTCATTCGAGCCCTCCTTGTCTTGACGTAATGTTACTGCGGCTGCGTCGGCGTGGTCGGAGCCGGCGTCGTGTCGGCCGGCGCCGTTCCCGTCGTGTCCGAGCCAGTCGTGGTCGTCGTACCGGTCGTTCCATCGGTGCCCGTCGTCGTCGTGCCCGTCGTCGTGGTGCCCGTCGTGTCGGTGCCGGTCGTCGTGGTCGTCGTGTCGGTCGTGGCAGGCGCAGTCGTGCCCGTCGTTCCCGCATCCGGCGACTGGCTCGTCTGGCAAGCGGCAAGTGCAAGGGCTGCGACGGCCGATCCGATCATCCATGTACGTGTGCGCATTGTCTTTCTCCTGCTTGGTGTCGGCCTTACTGGGCGGGAGTAGTCCCGGCCGTAGAGGTCGTCGTGTCGGTAGTCGTGCTCGTCGTTCCGGTCGCCGGGGTGGTCGTGGTTGTCGGCGCGGTGGTCGTCGTCGTCGTGCCGGTCGCCGAGGTGCCGGTTGTGGCCGGAGCAGTCGTGGTGCCGCTCTGGGCGCCGCCGCCTACGGAGCCGTTGGCGGCAAGCTGCTGCTGAACGGCCTGCACGAGCTCGGGCGAGGCGGTCTGCGCCGTGCATCCCTGGCTCGAGCCTCCGCCAGCTCCGACTGAAAGGATGTTGATCGATACGCCGCAGACGTTGGCCGCCAGGCTGATCGGGATCTGCGCGTTGATCGGGATGTTCGACTTGTCCACGTGAAGGTCGAGCGCGAGGTTGTTGAGCACGTTCGAGAGGTTGACGTTCACCAGGCCCGGAACGGAACTAACGCCCGAAGCAACCGCGCTGCCCGCGCTCTCGACACCATCCACGGCGGACGACGCGGTCTTGCAGGCGGAGAGGAGGCCGAGAGCCGCGACGGCGGCGATGATCGATTTGCGCATGAAACAACCCCTTGTTTTCAGCGCCAACGCGCCTGGCGGGGATTGTTTCCGCTGCGGCTTAGTCGGCAGGGGATCGCCGCGTCACCAGATTGAAATGAAAAGGTAAAACAACGCGCCGACGGTGGCGGACGCCGGGATGGTGATGATCCATGCGACGAGCACGTCCTGGGCGACGCCCCAGCGCACGGCAGAGGCGCGGCGGGCAGCGCCGGCGCCGATCACGCAGCCGGTAATCGTGTGCGTCGTCGATACGGGAATGCCGAGGTAGGAAGCGCTGAACAGCATTACCGAGCCGCCGAGCGAGGCTGAAAAACCTTGGTGCTGGGACAGTTTGGTAATGCGCGTGCCCATCGTCTCAATGATCCGCCAGCCGCCGGTCAGCGTGCCCACGCCCATGGCGACGTAGCAGCTCAGCGCCACCCAGTTTGGCACTTCAAAGGCGCCGTGGAGATGCCCGGTCGAATAGAGGAGGACGGTGATCAGGCCCATTGTCTTCTGGGCGTCATTGAGGCCGTGGCTGAGCGACAGGGCTCCGGCGGAAACGAGGTGCAGGCCGCGGAATGTTCGCTCGGCGCCGCGCGCGCTCGCCCGGACGCCGAGCCAGCTCGTGACGAGCATGATCAGCATGGTCAGCATCAGTCCGAGCACCGGGGAGAGCACGATGGCGATCAGCGTCTGGTTAAGGCCGCTCCACTGGATGCCTGATACGCCCGCATGTGCTGCGCCGGCACCGATGATCCCGCCCACCAGCGCATGGCTCGACGAGGACGGGATACCCTTGAGCCAGGTAACGACGTTCCAGAACATCGCGCCCACCAGCGCTCCGAACACCACCGCCGGCGTGATCAGGTCCTTGTCGATCAGGCCCTTGCCGATCGTGTCCGCCACCTTGTGCAGGCTCGGCCATTGCAGGGCGAGGAAGTAAGCGGAGAAGTTGAAGAAGGCGGCGAAGGCGACCGCACCGACCGGGCTGATGAGGCGCGTCGCGACAACCGTGGCGATCGAATTGGCCGCGTCATGCAGGCCATTGAGGTAATCGAACGCAAGCGCGACCGCGATCAGGCCGATCAGTAGTGGAAGGGCGAGGGTGTGCATCAGTCGCCCTGGTCAGGCATGATCGATGACGATGCCGTCGATCTCGTTGGCCACGTCTTCAAACGCGTCCGCGATGCGCTCCAGATGCTTGTAGATTTCGCGGGCGACCATGAACTGCATCGGGTTGCCGGAATGCTCCTGGAAAGCCTTTTTGAGCCCGGCCGCATGGACGACGTCCGCCCGGCTCTCCAACTGGACCAGCTTCTCGGTAAGTTCGTGGATACGAGCTCCCTTGCGGCTGATGTCGCGCAGCATCGGGACCGCTTCTGCGGTGATCCCGGCCGCTTCGAAGATGATCGCGACCATCTCCCTCATTTCGGGCTCGAAGGTCTGAAGCTCGTAAAGGCTGATGGCGCGTGCCGTGTCCTGGATCTCGTCGATCGTGTCGTCCATCGCGCCGATCAGCGAGGTGATTGCGCCGCGGTCGAACGGCGTCAGGAAGGTGCGTCGGACGCTGGTCAGGACCAGCCGGATGATCTCGTCGGCCTCGTGCTCCCGGCGGTTGATCTCGGCGATCTGCTCCTTGTGGGGAACGCCTCCATCGACGAGCTTGCTCATCGCATCGGCGGCCGCAACCACGGTCGCGACGTGCGCTTCGAACATCCCGAAGAAATCGCCCTTTTTCGGCAGCAGACGCTGAAACCAAGCGAACATGGAAGTCCCCTGCATTGCCGTAACATGGCTCGTTCCGCCGCGCCTATAGCGGCAAATATGGCGGACGCTACAGCAGCCGTGCGGAACCGCACAGCGGCCGTCCCGCTCTGAGGCAAGCTAAGGCGTGGGCCTCGGATGCCGCCGTGCGGGGGAGCGCCAGCGTTCGAACCACCGGCGCCTCGGTCCGGACTTCAGAACGGTCTTGCGGAAGAGGTGCGATCCGATGCGAAGGATCAGCGCGATCCACAGTGCCTGCCAGCACACCGCAAGCAAGTGCGGCCAAAGCTCGGATCGCTGCGCCGCGCGGGCGAGCATGACCATCGGCGAAGATAGCGGGAATGCGGCGGCAATCAGCCCTTTCGCCGAGTTCGGGCTGCCGATCGCGGTCGCCGCGAAGCCGAAGATCAGCACCTGCCCAAAGGTCACCGGCATCGACATGGTCTGCACTTCGCGAGCGGTCGAGGCCTGGGCGCCGATCATTAGGAAGGCCGCGCCGAACAGCAGGTAGTTCATCCCGAAGTAGATGGTGGAGAGCGCCAGGAACGCGGGCCAGCCGACGGCCGGCGGCGGCAAGCTGGAAACGCCGCCATGCTTGACGAGCTCGATGAGCAGGGCGCCGCAGCCGATCCACACCACGAGTCCCAGGATCGAGGCAGCCAACATTGCGAACAACTTGCCGACGAACATCGCTTCGATCGGGATCGCCGCCGCGATCACTTCGATAACCTTGTTGGATTTCTCCTCGATAAGTTGGGAGAGCACCATCGTCGAAAGCATCAACGTCAGCAGAAAGAGGACAACCTGCGCGACCTGGGCGGTCGTCGCCTGATCCTTGGCCAGCGATCCGGATGACGCCTGCGTCTGTGTCACGGTGATCATCTGAGCGTTACCTGGCGATCTTGCGTTGGCAAGGATCAGCCGCAGCTGTCCGCCGGTCGTCGGATCATCCTGGAGCGGCCCGGTCAGGTGCGGTGCGGCCAGGCCGCCGGTGAGGACGGCGCGGATTGGCGGCACCCGCGTCGCGAGCAGCCGCTTCACCTGTGCAGCCGCATTCGCCTCGGGCCTGTAGTGGACCAGGGCGACCAGCGTGTCCTGCTGGATCGCCCGCGCGAGCTGTGACCGGGCATCATCCAGCATCGCGAATTCGGCGTCGGACGAGACTACGGCCACGACCGGCTTCTCGGTCTGGCTGGCGACCTGAGCGCCGATGCTGCCGAAGACCCCGCCGAACAGCAGCGGGAACATCGGGCCGAGCAGGAAAAACAGGAAAGTTTTGGAAAGCACCGTCGCCGCGAAGTCGCGGCGGCCAATGACGAATGCGCCGCGCAGCAGCCGCTTCATGGTTGCGCCTCCGTGTGCCCCATGGCCGCGGCCGCGTCACCGCCGGCGATCGCAACGAATGCGTCGTGGAGGCCGGGCCGTTCAATGGCCAGCGTCTCGATGCCCGCGCCGCCGTCGATGAGTGCCTTGAGCAGCGGCTCCGGCCCGGTCGGCGGAAGTTCGAACACCCATTCGCCGGCTTCCTGCCGCGCGGAAGACGGGAAGGCCGCACGCCACGGACCATCCTCCGCCCGGGTGCGCAGGCGGACGATCGGCCGAAGACGATTGCGGGCTTCCGCGACGCTGTCGTCGAACACGACCTTGCCCTTGGCGATGATCGCCACCCGCTCGCACAGGCGCTCGGCATGGGCGATGACGTGGGTTGAGAAGATGATCGTGACGCCGCTCTCCGCCTGACCGCGAATCAGCTGCTCGAGCTTGCCCTGGTTGATGGCGTCGAGGCCGGAGAAGGGCTCGTCGAGCACCAGCAGGCGGGGGCGGTGGATGATGCTGCCGAGCAGCTGCACAGTCTGCGCCATGCCCTTCGACAGGCTGCGGATCGGCTTGCGCGACCACTCGCCGAGGCCATGTTCGGCAAGGAGGGCCTCGGCCCGATTGCGTCCTTCGCGCAGGGGGACGCCGCGGAGCGCGCCCATGAACGCAATCGCGTCGCGGGCGTGCATGGCCGGATAGAGGCCGCGCTCTTCGGGAAGGTAGCCGACCTCGGGCGCCGCATCGATCGGCCGATCGTGACCGAGCAGGCTGCGCCTTCCGCTCGACGGGTCGATGATGCCCAGAAGCATGCGCAACGTCGTGGTCTTGCCGGCGCCATTGGGGCCGAGCAGTCCGTAGATGCTGCCCGTCGGGACGGCGAGGCTGACTCCATCGACCGCTCGCGTCTCACCGAAATCCTTTACGAGATCGACGGCCTCGACCGCCAAGCCGCCGCGCACGATGCTTTGAGAGGCCTGTCGAAGCACTGAAATCCCTGCGAAAATGCAAGCAACCGTGTAGAGCGCGAGCCGTGCATACGGGTCAAAGCCTTGAGGAAGCAATAAGGGCGAAAGCGGGCGAGCTGGGCTTCGCCGCCTGCCGTTTCGCGCGCGCCGATGCAGCCGATGCCGCGGGCGTGGACCTGCGCCGTTGGCTGGACGATGGCCGGCACGGAGCGATGCAGTGGATGGCAGAGCGCGCTCATCACCGCGTCAGCGCGCAGGCGCTGTGGCCGGAAGCCCGTTCGGCGATCGCCCTGGCGATGAGTTATGCGCCGGAACACGATCCGCTCGCCCTGGCGGAAACGCCGGAGTTGGGCCGCATCTCGGTCTACGCGCAGGGCGGCGACTACCACAAGACCGTGAAGAAGGCGCTCAAGGCGCTCGGCCGCTGGTTGGCGGCGGAGGCCGGGTGCGAGCTCAAGGTCTTCGTCGACACGGCGCCCGTCATGGAGAAGCCGCTCGCTCAGGCGGCGGGGCTCGGCTGGCAGGGCAAGCACACCAATGTGGTCAGCCGGGAGCACGGCAGTTGGTTGTTCCTCGGTGTGGTCCTGACCAGTCTCGACCTTGCGCCGGACGCGCCCGCCGACGTCGGGCTTCACTGCGGAACCTGCAGCCGCTGTCTCGACGCATGCCCGACAAAGGCATTCGACGGTCCGCACCGGATCGATGCAAGGCGCTGCATTTCCTACCTGACGATCGAGCATCAGGGGCCGATACCGGACGAGTTCCGCAAGGCGATCGGCAACCGGATCTACGGCTGCGACGACTGCCTTGCCGTCTGCCCGTGGAACCGGTTCGCGAAGAGCGCCTCGGCCAACCGCGCCTTCCTGCCGCGAGACGATCTCGCTGCGCCCCGGCTCGGCGACCTGCTCGCGCTGGACGATGCGGCTTTCCGCGTGAAGTTCGCCGGCTCCCCGATCAAGCGGATCGGCCGCAACCGTTTCGTCCGCAATTGCCTGATCGCTGCGGGCAACAGCGGCGAGCCGGCGCTTGCCGCCTCAGTCCGCCCCCATCTCGATGATCCCGATCCGGTGGTCGCCGAAGCCGCGTCCTGGGCGCTCGATCAGCTGCCCCGGTCCATCTGAGCGACGCAGGTCTGGGGATTGGTATCGAGGCCGGACGGTAGCCGCGCGTCGATGTGCGTGGCTCGTTGCGCTCCCCCGCCCGACGGGTAGAGATAGACGTCCAACACGCAGTTGGGTCGGCGGAACTGCAGCTTGAGGCTGGCGCCCTCGCGCACCTGCAAGGCTGGCGACCCGAAATGGGCGACCAACTCGGCCGCGGTCATGCCGATGACGGCGCCCTGCTCGCGCGGCTGCGGAGCCTGGACGACCGGCGGCGGCGCGACCGACGTTTGGGGCTGCCCCTGCGGAGCTGCGCAACCGGCGACGAGGAGAATGGCGGCAAGAGCGATACGGCGCATCCCCGGAGGATGCCCGCAGGCACGCGCTCGTGCAAGGTTGCCGGGCGCCGAGTGCGCCGCTACCCGCCGCGCTCCTGCACCCGTTCCCCGGAGCTTTCATGGCCGACCCCCGCCTCGACGTCCTCGCCATTGGCAATGCCATCGTCGACGTGATCACCGACGTCACTGATGATTTCCTCGAGGAGGAGGGTCTCACCAAAGGCTCCATGCGGCTGATCGATGCCGAAGAGGCCGAGCGGCTGTACGGACGCATGACGACCCCGCTTCAGGTCAGCGGTGGATCGGCGGGCAATACGGCTGCTGGCGTTGCGGCGCTCGGCGGACGTGCCGGCTTCATCGGCCAGGTGGCACCTGATGGCTTGGGCGACTTCTACGGCGACAATCTCCGCTCCACTGGGGTCGAGTTCACGAGCCGGCCGGCCGATTTCGGCGTGCCGACTGCCCGATCCATGGTGCTGGTCACGCCCGACGGGCACCGCACCATGAACACCTTCCTGGGTGCAGCGCAGCACCTGCCGTCGGCGGCTCTCGACGAAGCGCAGATCGCATCTGCGGCGATCCTCTATCTTGAGGGCTACCTCTGGGATCCCGAGACGCCGCGCTACGCCATGGTGCGGTCGATCGAGCTGGCGCGCGAAGCTGGCCGCAAGGTCGCCTTCACCCTCTCCGACACCTTCTGCATCGAGCGCCATCGCGACGGCTTCAACGAGCTGATCGACGGCGGACGGATCGACATCCTCTTCGCTAACGAAGCAGAGATCCAGGCGCTTGCGGGTATCGGACATCTCGAAACCGCTGTGGCAGCGTTCGCCGGCAAGGTCGAAACGCTAGTCGTGACCCGCGGCGAGCATGGCGCCCTTGCCGTCCAGGGGGACGAGCGGGCCGATGTTCGGGCCGAGCCGGTCGGCCAGGTCGTGGATACGACCGGCGCCGGCGACCTGTTCGCTGCCGGCTTCCTGGTCGGCTACGCGCGGGGCAAGAGCCTGGAGGGTTCGCTGCGTATCGGGGCCATCGCCGCCGCCGAGGTCATCCAGCACTATGGCGCACGCCCCGAGGCCGACCTCAGGGCGCTTGCCGGTTCGTTGCTGGCTTAGTCGCGCTCGGCGCGGCTGCCGGGCTCCGGAGCTCCCGGCAGCGCGCCGATCCCGACAGACTGCGGAGCATCCGGATCGAGTTCCGGTACTTCCGTGATGCCGTGCGCGACATGGCTGTGCCGGTATCCGTAGAGAAAGTAGAACACGAGGCCGAGCACCGTCCACACCAGGAACAGCATCTTGGATTCGATGTTCAGACTCATGAACAGCACCGCGCAGCCGATGATCGACGCTGGCGCAACGAGGTAGAGCGCCGGGGTGCGGAACGGCCGGTGCCGGCCCGGGTCGGTGCGGCGAAGGATCATCACGCCGAGCGAAACCGCGGCAAAGGCGAACAAAGTGCCGGCGTTCGAATAGTCGGCGAGAGTGCCGACCGGCAGGAACGCGGCCGCGATCGCCACGAAGACGCCGGTCACGATGGTCACGATCCAAGGCGTGCGGAAGCGCGGGTGAACGGCTGCGAGCTTGCCCGGAAGTAGGCCATCGCGCGCCATAACGAAGAAGACCCGAGTCTGACCGTACATCATCAGCAGGACGACCGAGGGCAAGGCGATCGTCGCCGCAAGTCCGAGCAGGTTGCCGAGCAGCGGGTGCCCGACGTTGCGAAGGACGTGCGCGAGCGCCTCCTTCGAGCAGACCAGCGGAGCATTCGCCGCCTGGCACGCCGCGTTTGCGTAGAGCTCCGGCGAGCCCTCCTGCAGCGGCAGCCCATTGGCTCCCAGCAGCGGCTGAGCGCCGTAGGCGCCGATCGCGCCACTGGCGACGAGGATGTAGAAGATGGTGCAGATCGCGAGGCTGCCGATCAGGCCGATCGGAACGTTGCGCTGCGGATTCTTGGTTTCCTCCGCAGCCGTCGAGACCGCGTCGAAGCCGACGTAAGCGAAGAAGATCGACGCTGCGGCGCCAAGCACGCCCGCACCCGATGAGCTCAGCGGGCTGCCCCAGCCACGCGGCGTGAAAGGATGGAAGTTCTCCGTGTGACCGCTGATCATCGGCAGGGTGACCGCGACGAACAGCGTCAGGGCGGCGACCTTGATGACCACCAGCACGGCGTTGAAGGTCGCGCTTTCCTTGGTTCCGATCACGAGCAAGGTGGTGACGAGGCCAACGATGAGAACGGCCGGCAAGTTGACGATGCCGCCAAGCTCGCCGCCTTCGAGGAAGCCCATCGAGATCTTTGGGCCGACGGTTATCGCATGCGGTAAGTGGACACCTATCGAGTCAAGCAGGCCGATGATGTGACCTGACCAGCCGACAGCGACGGCACTGGCGCCGAGAGCATATTCCAGGATCAGTGCCCAGCCGACGAGCCAGGCAACGATCTCGCCCATGACGGCATAGGAGTAGGTGTAGGCCGACCCGGCGACGGGGACCATGGATGCGAGCTCCGAGTAGCAGAGCGCCGCAACCGCGCAGACGAAGCCGGCGATGATGAAGCTGATCATCATGCCCGGGCCCGCCTTCTGAGCCGCGGTCGCCGTGAGCACGAAGATACCGGTACCGATGACGGCGCCGATGCCGAGCATGGTCAGCTGGAAAACGCCAAGCGAGCGCTTGAGGGACTTCTTTTCCGCAGTTGCAAGTATCGCGTCGAGTGACTTGATCCGTGCGCTGCCGCCCTCGCGCGGTGCTACAGTGGCCATCCTACTCCCCTATGAGCTGTTTGGCGCGACCCTAACGGCTGAGGACGCGAGGGCAATCCCCCTTGGAGTGCCGCTTACCGGGCAAGCATCGGCCCGAGCGGCCGGCCGCCGAGGATGTGGACGTGCAGGTGCGGCACTTCCTGGCCCGAGTGGTAGCCGACGTTGGCGAGCAGCCGGTAACCCTCGGCGACGAGCCCTGCATCCCGCGCGATCCGGCCTGCGGCACGCACGAACGCGGCGATCTCCGCGTCGGAGGCGCGCTCCGAGAAATCGTCCCACGACACGTAGCTGCCTTTGGGAATGACGAGGATGTGGGTCGGGGTGAGCGGGCTGATGTCGTTGAAGGCAAGGACGTGCTCGTCCTCATAGACCCGCGTCGCGGGGATCTCGCCGCGCAGGATCCGGGCAAAGATGTTGCTGTCGTCATAGGCTTGGGTGGCATCGATGGGCATGCAACGACTCCGCTTGACCGGTCGGCCCCGCCCGCTACCAGAAACACGATGGCGGACGAGACTCCTGAAAGCCTGATCCCGTACGACGAGATCGTCCAGGACGCACTGCGGGCGGTTGTCGGCCGCGTGCTTGGCGAGGTCGCGCTCTCCGGCGGCCTACCTGGCGACCACCATTTCTACATCACGTTCAGCACTCGCGCGCCTGGTGTCTCAATCCCCAAGCACCTGATCGAGCGCTTCCCGGACCAGATGACGATCGTCATCCAGCACCGCTTCTGGGACTTGAAGGTCGAAGAGGATGCGTTCAGCGTCGGGCTCTCGTTCGGCGGGGTACCGTCGACGCTGCACGTGCCGTTCGCTGCCGTCACCCAATTCGACGATCCCGCGGTCGAGTTTCGCCTCACCTTCCAGGCCAATGCGGCGGAGGAAATCGACGAGCATCACGAGACCGCGGAAAACGATGCTCCGGGCAGCGAGGCTGCCGACCCGGTTGCGCGAGATGATGGCTCCAACGTCGTTAGCGTCGACTTTACCCGCAAGAAGTAACGGAAGCGGGTGACCGCCGAGCGCGACAATCCCATTGCCAAGCCCGCAAGCGGCGCCGCCTGCTTTGCGGAGGCCGCTCCGGACCTCGCGAACACGGAGGGATCGATCGCCGCCCTTCGCGAGAGCGAGGCACGGCTGGAACTGGCCACCCATGCCGCCAACATCGGCATCTGGGACTGGGATGTCGCCAGCGGGCGGATGACCTATTCATTGCTGGCCAAGGCAATCTGCGGGTTCGCGCCAGACCAGGAGGTGACCTACGCGGATGCCAGCCGGGTGACTCATCCCGCCGACCTGCCGCGGACGACCGAGATGGCGCGGCGCGCGCTGGACCCGGCTCTGCGGGAGAGCCTGCCCTACCACTATCGCGTCGTCCGTCCGGATGGCGCTGTGCGTTGGGTGCTTGCCCATGGCGAAGCCGTGTTCGCTGAAGTGGACGGGGAAACGCGCGCGGTCCGCTACGTCGGCACGCTACAGGACGTCACTGAACAGCGGCGCCTGGAAGAATCCGACCGTTCGGCGCAGTCGCGCCTCCGCCTCGCCGTGGAAGCGGGCAAGATGGCGATCTGGGAAGTCGACCTCGAAGCGCAGGAATTGGTTGGCTCGCCGGAACTGAACCGGCTCCTGGGCTTCCCCGAAGACGCCGAGCCCACAATGGAAGATGTCGGCGCCCATTATTATACCGGCGAAAGAGAGCGGCTGAGAGCGGTAGCCGAAGCCGCCCTCGCGCGCGGCGAAACCACGATGGACGCCGAATTCCGCTACTTCGGCCCCGATCGTTCGCTGCGCTGGTTGTGGCTGCGCGCAGAGTTTCTGATGACCGACGAACAGCGGCCGCTGCGCGCCATCGGCGTCATCATGGACGTCACTCAACGTAAGCAGTCCGAGCTGCGCCGGCAGACCCTTGCCGAACTCGCCGACCGCTTTCGCAACCTGGATGATCCATCCGATCTGGCCTATGCGGCAGCCGAGACGCTGGGTCGCGCCCTTGACGTGAGCAGGGCTGGCTACGGAACCGTCGACCCGATCCGGGAAACGATCACGATCGAAAGGGACTGGAACGCGCCGGGCGTTCACAGCCTCGCCGGCGTCCTGCAGTTTCGCGATTATGGATCATACATCGAGGATCTGAAGCGCGGCGCCACGGTGGTCTTCGCCGACGCCGAGCGTGACCCCCGGACCGCAGCGACTGCCGACGCTCTGAAGGCGATCAGCGCCCAAGCCGTCGTCAACATGCCGGTCAGCGAACGCGGTGGTTTCGTTGCCTTGCTTTACCTGAACCACGCCACTGCGAGGGAGTGGACGCCCGACGAACTCGCCTTGATCAGCGAAGTCGCCGAACGCACGCGCGCAGCCGTCGCGCGAAGGGAAGCAGAGATCGAACTGCGTGAGCTCAACTTGTCGCTTGAGCGCCGGGTGGATGATGCATTGGCTGAACGCAAGCTGTGGGCCGATGTGTTCGAAAGCTCGGACGCGCTAATCGCGGCGGTTGCTCCCGACCGCACCTTCCTCGCGCTCAACAGCGCCTTTGCGGCGGAGGCGGAGCGGGTGTTCGGCATCCGTCCCGCGATCGGTGACCGCCTGCAGGACATCCTCAAGGAAGTACCGGACGAAGCCGAGGCCGTACTCGCCATCTGGGACCGCGCACTCGCCGGCGAGGAATTCTTCCTGACCCATGACTTCGCCGACACAGCCGGTGATCGGCCGGTCTATGACTTGCGCTTCAACAATCTCCGCAACCGCGAAGGTGAGGTGATTGGCGCCTTCCAGTTCGGGATCAACGTCACGGAGCGCGCGCAGGCGCAGGCGCGGCTAGCCGAGGCGGAGGAAGCGCTGCGGCAATCGCAAAAGATGGAAGCCATGGGTCAGCTGACCGGCGGCGTCGCGCACGACTTCAACAATCTTCTGACACCGATCGTGGGCAGCCTCGACCTTCTCCAGCGGCGGGGTCTCGGCGGCGAACGTGAGCGCAGGCTCATCGACGGGGCTCTGCAATCGGCCGAGCGGGCGAAAACGCTCGTCCAGCGACTGCTCGCCTTCGCGCGTCGTCAACCGCTGCAGCCGCGGGCCGTGAACTTGGCCAGCCTTGTGCAGAGCATGTCCGACCTGGTCGCCAGCACCTCAGGTCCCCGCGTCACGCTGAACGTTGATGTTCCGGAGGCTCTGCCTGCGGTTCAGGCTGACCCCAATCAGCTCGAGATGGCGATCCTCAATCTCGCGGTGAACGCCAGGGACGCAATGCCAGATGGCGGCGTTCTCACCATCAGCGCGACGGAGCAGAATGTCGGGGCCCGGCTTCGGTCGAGCCTTCAGGCCGGGCGCTACATCCGCCTGTCCGTGGCCGACACCGGCGTTGGGATGGACGCCGAAGTTCTCGTCCGGGCCATCGAGCCGTTCTACAGCACCAAGGGCATCGGCCGGGGAACTGGGCTCGGGTTGTCGATGGTTCACGGGCTCGCCGCACAGTTGGGCGGCGACCTCACCATCGAGAGCCGGCCAGGTGTCGGCACCAATGTCGAACTGTGGCTTCCCGTCACGCGCGAGCAGCCGACCGACGACGCTGTTGCTATCGAAGCTCATGAACCCTTGACTGCCGGGACTGCGCTGCTCGTTGATGATGAGGAGCTGATCCGCATCAGCACGTCGGACATGCTTCAGGAACTTGGATACCATGTCGTTGAAGCGAGCTCCGCCGAAGCTGCGATGAAGCTCCTGGCTGAGGGATTGCAGTTCGACGTCCTCGTCACCGACCATCTGATGCCGGGGCTCACCGGCACCGAGCTTGCACGCGCGATCTTAAACGAGCGACCCGGAACGCCGGTGCTGATTATCTCGGGCTACGCCGAGCTCGACGGCATCGCACCCGATCTGCCGCGAATCACCAAGCCGTTCAGAAGGGATGAATTGGCGGCGAACCTGGCCGCCCTGGTTACCCGCGCCGCGTAGCATCCCTAATCGTCCCGCCTGGCCGTTCTTTGCGCGATCATTGTTAAATGCCGCCGCAGCGCCTATCTAAGGCTTGCTAATAGTCGCATTCAGACGGTCTTCGGCGCTTTGCGGCTCCTTTTCCTTCTCGCCTCTCCTAGCCACCGGAGGGCCGATTGGCGGTCCGCCATCAGAAGGAATCACAACATGGTCACTGGAACCGTAAAGTTCTTCAACAACGAAAAGGGCTACGGCTTCATTCAGCCTGAGGACGGAAGCAGCGATGCATTCGTTCACATCAGCGCCGTCGAAGCAGCCGGCATGGGCACGCTCGAGCGTGACCAGCGCGTCACCTACGAGCTCGAGAACGACAAGCGCGGCCGCGCCAGCGCGGTCAACCTGCAGAGCGCCTGATCGAGCGATTCCCCGCCCCGCGATCCCGCGGGGCGGGCCACTCGATTGAAAGGAACGCTCCGATGTCGACACTCCAATTCTACAATGAACGTGCCGCCGACTGCCGCCGCGAAGCGGATGCCAGTCCGCTGGTCAATGTTCGCGAGCGTTGTCTGAGCGCGGCTCAGGCCTGGGACAGCATGGCAGATCGCGTCCGCCGCACGGAAACATTCCGCGC
Source organism: Sphingomonas sp. F9_3S_D5_B_2 (assembly GCF_054263715.1). NCBI lineage: Bacteria > Pseudomonadati > Pseudomonadota > Alphaproteobacteria > Sphingomonadales > Sphingomonadaceae > Sphingomonas > Sphingomonas sp. F9_3S_D5_B_2. Next base: position 74,863 of record NZ_JBSZFB010000002.1, read on the forward strand.
CCAGGATGCCGCGCGCAAGTCCGGCGAACCCCATCCCTGGTCGGCCGAATGAGCCGCGCAATGCAACTCGCAATGAGCGAGAGCGAAGTCATGGCCGGCTGCTCGGCAGCGAAGGTCGGCATTTCGGCCATCGAGACGCTGCCTTCCGGCGGCGTGCGCCTGGTCTGCAACAGCGTCAGCGGCGCCGAGCAGATGCGGCGTAAGTTCAAATCCAAGATCATCAGCGTCGAACAGCCGCGGGAACGTCACCGGCCGGTTGCGCCTCTCTGGTGAGCGCGGGGCGGCGCTAGCGTTCGCCGCCTTCCGGACCCCAGAAAATTACCCAGGCCGAAAAGTCAGGCGTGAAGTCGACGAAGCGGTGCTCAGCGCCAGCCTTGACGAAGATGACGTCGTGCGGTCCGAACTGTTTCGAAACACCGTCGTTGATGAACCTTCCGTAGCCGGACACGACCACATAGATCTCGTCCTGGCGATGCGGCTCCTGCGTGTCGGTCCCACGCGGGGCATACAGACCAACCCGCATCGTCCCGTGCCGAAGCGCATCGGTGAACCGCATCGTGCTGCTGGGGTCCGGGAGCCTGCTCTCCACATCCGCGAGCGAAAGCAGCCAGTCACTCATCGGTACCTCCCCTCAAGCGCTTCGCACGCCTGCTGACGTGCACCACCGCGATACAGATTAGGGGCCGCGGCGTCATGCCGGCTTGGGCCGGGCGATCAGCCCTGCAGTTTTCGAAGCAGCAGATCGAAGACAGCTGCATAGATCGGCCGCACGAACTCGAGCCCGCCGTAATAGCCATCCACCCAGCGCACCGTCGCTTCCATCGGCTCCAGACCGTCGAACTTGGCCCACAGCACTTCGCCCTCCTTCGGGCGCTCGACGAATTCAACCTTGCACCCCGTTGAGGTGAGGTCGAACAGCCTGGCTTGGTAGTGCTGCCGGCCAAGGCGGCGCAGCGAGAGATGGCCGGCCAGTTCGACGCGTTCCTCCTGACGTGGCGCATGCGCGGTCTGAGCGGCCTCTTCGGCCTTGAACTCGAGACCGGCGCGGCCATCCCTGTACCATCGAACGGTGGCGTCCAGCGCGCTGCCGAGACCGAGCATCGAAACCTTCAGTTTGATGCCGGGCATTAGAGCGAGGGACGTCTGCACCTTGCAGCCATCGTACGACAGGTCGAGCACCGTCACGCCGAACGTCGTCCCGTCGTCCAGGGCCCCGAACCCGCTCAGCTGAACCGCGCGCCTCGGTTGGCGGTCGCTCGCTGCGCCGCCTGAGCGCTCCGAGCGAACGCGGTCTGCAGTGCTTCCGCCGGTCACCACCTGGGCGGGTCCGAGTTCTCGGCGAACACTCCTCCCGCCGTGAACCCGTTTACCCAGCGCAACTCACAGGCGAGCGTCTCGCGAGGGGTGTGCATCTTCAGCTTCTGCCCAGGCTGGAGAGCCGCTCGCGAGCGCAGCCGGAAACCGTCCTTGGAAAGGTCGTCGATGATCGCCTTGGCGGTCCGATCCGCGCTGAGCTCGAGCGTCACGGGCATGCTGATCCGGATCCGCCGCGGCCGCGCGGCAGGGTCGCCGTCCTGCGGCAGCGCACTTTCGTCCGAGGATCGGTCGAGCTTGTCCATGCGCGCAACCTACAGCGCGGCGTGTGAAACGTCAGCTAATCGTCATGGTTAATGGTCCGATTTGGACCGGTCTGAAGCCGTCAGCGCAGCTGTGTGATCGGCCGGATCGTGAAGCCGGTAATCTTCGTCCCGAAGCGGCATTCGAACGACTGACGCTGCTTGCCGTCGTCGGTGGTCCCCCAGACGACAATCCGGTCCGTCTTTTGCTGCTGTACGTCGATGATCTGCACCGTGCCATAAGGCGCGGCCTGCGCGGTGCAGGCTTCGCGGGCCTGCGGCTGTAGCGCTTCGTTGCTGACGGGCGTGCCTTGGGCACTTCGCGCGGCCATGCTGAGCGCGGAAGCCGCCATGCCGGCGACGCAACCGCCAAGGAGCGGGGCGACGGCCACGATCGAGAGTGCTGCCAGGATGCGCTTCATTCGAGCAACTTTCTTTGACGAGCGAAGGAGTTAGCCGCGCGAGGCGTTCACGGCAAGCTGAGCGGGCGGGCGCGGCATTCCGGCGGTCATGACCGGACCAGGTGCGGCAACTTGTCTCGCTGACCGTTTCGTAGCATCGGACGCGCCAGCATCCGTCGACGCGCGAACGCGTCCTGGGCTACTGAACAGGAGACCTATGCCGAGCACTGCCACGCGTACCGAGACCGACAGCTTCGGACCGATCGCGGTCCCGGCCGACGCTTATTGGGGGGCGCAAACGGAGCGGTCCATCGGCAACTTCCCTTTCGGCCCGCGGGAACAGATGCCGCTTGAGATCGTCCGTGCGCTCGGCTTCATCAAACAGGCCGCCGCACGGGTGAATGCGCGCATTGGCGGTCTTGATCCCAAGACTGCCGAAGTGATCCAGCAGGCCGCCGCCGAAGTCGCGCGCGGCGACCTGGACGGTCAGTTTCCGCTGGTCATCTGGCAGACCGGCTCCGGCACCCAGTCGAACATGAATGCCAATGAAGTGATCGCGGGCCGGGCCAACGAGATCCTCACCGGCAAGCGGGGCGGCAAAAACCCGGTCCATCCGAATGACCACGTCAACAAGGGTCAATCGTCGAACGACAGCTTCCCGACGGCGATGCACATCGCCGCTGCGATGTCGGTCGAGGGTCGGCTGTTGCCGTCGCTCCGCAAAATGCTTGCGCGGCTCAGCGACCAGGCAAATCGCTGGGACTCGATCGTCAAGATTGGCCGCACGCACCTGCAGGACGCGACGCCACTGACGCTTGGACAGGAGTTTTCGGGCTACTCTGCGCAGGTCGAAGACTGCATCGCTCGCGTGGAAGGCGTGCTGCCGCGCATCCTGCGCCTGGCGCAGGGCGGCACTGCCGTCGGTACCGGCCTCAATGCACCCAAGGACTTCGCCGAGGAATTCGCTAAGGAAGTCGCCAAGCTCACGCGGCTGCCGTTCACGTCGATGCCCAATAAGTTCGCGGGCCTCGCCGCCCACGACGACCTCGTTGAGCTCTCCGGCGTGCTCAACGTCATCGCGGTGGCGGTAAGCAAGATCGCCAACGACATTCGCCTGCTCGGCTCCGGCCCGCGCTGCGGTCTCGGCGAGCTTAAGCTCCCGGAGAACGAACCCGGCAGCTCGATCATGCCCGGCAAGGTGAACCCGACCCAGGCCGAGATGCTGACGATGGTCGCCGCCCAGGTGATGGGCAACCACGTCGCGGTGACGGTCGGCGGACTTCAGGGCCACATGGAGCTGAACGTGTTCAAGCCGCTGATCGGCGCCAACGTCATCCGCTCCATCAACCTGCTGTCGATCGGGATGGAAAGCTTTACCGATCGGATGCTCGATGGTGCCGAGCCCGACGAGAAGCGCATCGCGGACCTGATGAACCGCTCCCTCATGCTCGTGACGGCCCTGGCCCCGGAGATCGGCTACGACAATGCCGCGAAGATCGCGAAGCATGCGCACCAGACCGGGCAGACGCTCAAGGAAGCCGGGCTGGAGCTTGGTCTGGTCGACGAAGCGACGTTCGATCGCGTCGTGAAGCCGGAAGGGATGGTCGGCCGCTAAGCGCGGGCGGCTCGTCTACAGCGCCAGGTTCAGCCGCACGCCGAGGTTGTCGATGCCCGGGTTCTCGTTGCTGAACAGGGTCGCGTGGCTCATGTGGACCCAGCTCGCCTCAACCGACATGCGGCTATTAAGCCGCGCTCCGACGCCGAGTTCCGGCTCGAACAGCACGCGGCTTCCAAACGCGATCTTGTCGAAACGGTAGAACTTGCCGGCCGAGCCCGTGTGCACCGCCAAGCCCAGGCCAGGCCGGATGTACATGCGGTTGCCGAACTTCGCCGAGAGCCCGACGGCTGCGTAATTCGTGTCGCCAGCCGTGTTCACCGCAGCGAACGCATAGGGCTGCAGCGGCGTGTGCATCATACCGCCGCCGCGATAGCCGACCTGCAGGTCGAGCCCGCTCTCGAGGCCGCTTTTGTCCGTCGGCAGCTTGACGTCATGCACGTAAACTCCGCCGAACAGCTCGCCGGCGTGGGCCGGTGCGGCAGCAGCGAAGAGAGCGAATGCGAGTGCGGCAGCGAGCTTTCTCATGGCGGCTCAATGCTTAGCCGCCGCATCGGTGCCGATGCTAGCCCCCCGCCTGCCAGTGGGCGATCGCCGAATTAGGTGCCAAGAGCATCCAGACATTCAGCGTCAGGTTGTCGCGAATGACGAACAGCGGGATGAGCTCGAGCACGACCAGGAGCACGATCGAAGCCCATACCGGGAGCTTGCGAGCGACCCAGAGCCCGATCCCCATCATGGTGATGTCCGACATGGAGTTGAGCACGCTGTCGCCCGAATAACCCAGCGCCGCGGTCGCCTCGCGATAGCGGTCGATAACCACTGGCGTGTTCTCGACGATCTCCCAGCTTGCCTCGACCGCTAGCGCTGCGAGGAAGCGCCACTCGACGGGGGCCTTGCGCGCGACCAGCCACAGCAGAGCGTAGAAGATGAGCCCGTGGACCATGTGGCTCGCGCTGTACCAGTCGGCGAGCATCTGGCTGGTCTTGGAACTGTCGCGTCCGGCGACCCACAGGTCCACGGTTCCGCAGGTGCAGATCGGGTTTCGACCCATCGCGAGCAGCAAGGTTGCCGTGATCGCCATCAGCAGGACTGCGGCGATAACGGTGCGCTGGCTTCGGGTCAGTGCGAACATGACAGCCAATTAACATTCATACGCTTGCAAAGCGTTACGCTTGGCCCGACACCCCTGCCATGCTGCGCGCCTACGGACCCGGCTGCGACGGGAGCATCGTCGAGGCCAAGCTCGACCGCATCCCCGAAGGGGCGACCTGGATCGACCTCGAGGAGCCGACGCAGGAGGAGGAGCGCTTGGTCGAGCGCTGCATCGGCGTCGACGTGCCCACGCAGGACGAGATGTCGGAGATCGAGCCCTCCAGCCGCCTGTATGAGGAGAACGGCGCGCTCTACATGACTGTGAGCGCATTGCGCGGTCTCGACGAGCACCAGCCCGCCACGACGCCAATCGGGTTTGTCCTAGGCAAGGATCGCCTGGTCACCGTCCGCTACGCGACGCCCAAGCCGGTCCGCGCTTTCGAGAACCACGCCCGCCGCGACCCCGACCTGGTGCGTGACGCGCCAACCGCGCTCGTTAGGCTGCTGGACGCGATCATCGACCGCATGGCCGACGAGATCGAGGGCGTTGCGGCCACGATGGAGCAACTCTCCTCGGCAGTCTTCGTCGCTGCTCCCGACGAGCGCCGCATCCCCGCCGAAAAGCTGACCCACCTGTTGACCAGCATCGGCCGCACCCAGACGCTGCTGGCGAAGATCCGCTACACCGCCGTCAGCACCAGCCGCATGCTGAACTTCCTTGGCGCCAGCAACCGCATGCACGAGCCGGCCAACGTCGATTCCCGCCACCATCTTGCCAGCCTGGTCACCGACGTCACCGCTCTGGCGGAACACTCGACGTTCCTCGCGGACAATTTGCAGTTCCTGCTCGACGCCTCGCTTGGCCTGATCAGCATCGAGCAGAACGCGGCGATGAAGCTATTTTCCTGGGCGGCGGTCGTGTTCCTGCCGCCGACGCTGATCGCCGGTATCTTCGGCATGAACTTCGAGCACATGGCATGGATTCACTCATCTTACGGCTACCCGCTGTCGTTAGGTCTCATGGTCGCGAGCGCCGTGCTTCCGTATCTCTACTTCAAACACCGGAAGTGGATCTGACTTAGAAGTCCCCGGCCAACGTCACAGCTGGGCCGGAGCCCGGGCGAGCGTTCCCGGCAACCCGCTGGCGCCAGTCAAAGTAGACACGCACGTTGTTGCGAACACGCATGGTGACCCGCGGTCCGACGTCCACGCGATACAGCCCCGGCTGTACTCCGCCCCAGACGCCAAGCCCTGCCGAGAATTGCTTGTACACGGGACGAGTGACCGTGAGGGCGCCGTCCGCAAAAAGGTCGCGGCGCTTGAAGCCGACGAGGCCGCCCTGCGCGTAGGCGTTCAGCAGGAAGTCGCCGAACACCGGCCGGTCGTAAACGCCACCTTCAGCGAACAGCGCGAAGGCATTGCGGCCGCCGCCTGTCATGCCGAGCCTCTGGCGCCGTTCGGCAGTGATCCAGACCGGGACCGATTGCAGCGGATGGACTCGGAAGCCCAGCGCAACTTCGCCGCCGCGGCGGCCCACCTCGGTGGTGGTTCGAAGCACCGCGGCAATCTGCGCTTTGAAGTTGTAGATCAGGCGTGCGCCTGCCTGGCTGCCGCCGAGCATACCGTTCGGCGCAAGTGACGGCGCCGGGGCGGCCGTGAGCGTCTGCGTACTGCGAAGAAGCGCCCACATGCTGAGTTGGATGCGGTCGAGGCGGGCCTGCGCTACTGCCGGAATCGCGGTTTGCAGCGGAGTCAGGATCTCCGATCGAGCCGGCTGGTGTGAGGCGGACGCGAGGCGCGACAGCGGCCACTCGTCCAGCTGCGGCACCGATGGGAAGAAATGCGGACGCGGCGAAGGTAGCAACTCGGTGTAGCGGTCGGCCGGACGCGCCGGCGGCAGTGGTATCGTCACGGTCCTTCCCACCGGCACCAGTATGGGCCGGAAACCTGCCGGCCAGCCATACCGGGGCATCTGCATGCTCGCAGCTTGCAGAGGCGGAGCCTCGCTCAAGGATGTGACCGCAAGGGGCTCGATCGACGGGAATTCTGTCGGCGTGATCGGCGCCGGCTGAGCGTTGCCGGGTTGCACGTGAAGGATCGAAGCGCCGGGGAGGACGCCAAGCGTTGCGGCGCGAAGCCCCACCCAGGCCAGGACGACCAGAACAAGGAACCGTAACGACGGCCTCACCGCGGCAGGTCCGCCGGGAACATGTGACCGGTCTTGTCCCACCGTTTGGGTCCGCCCCCGACGTGGAGGGCGAGGGCACGCATTGCAGCCAGCACGGCGATGACGTTCCCGACGAAGTGGCGAGGAATGGACAGGAGCCCTTCCGAGAAGCCGTAGGCGGAGGCCGTGAAAGCGGCCCGCATCAGCACGCGCCAGGCGAGCAAGACCGCGTTGATCGTGAGAAGGGTCGTGAGTGCGTGGTCCATTCGCGCCTGCACAGGCGCGCCGAGCGCTTCGGCGAGCCATAGCTGCGACCACAGCAGGGCCGCGCCGTAGCCAGCCAGAAGCAGTAGTGCAGCGATGGGTCCACGGCGGTCTCGCAGCCGCATCCAGCGCTCGCCGAGCCCGCCGCTCCAGCCCAGGCGGTCCCAACCGGCGAGGGCAATGCCGCCAAGCCAGCGTGCCTTCTGCCGAACGGCGCCGCCGAGTGTCGCCGGAAAGTGCCCGCGGCTGGCAACGACGCCCCGACTCCCGGCACGCGCGGGAATGCGGACGAACATCGTCTTGAGCCCGAGTGCTCCGATGCGGAGGCCGATCTCGTAATCCTCGGTCATGCTGGTGCCAGCGAACGGCTTGCCGTCCTGCAGCGCGGCGAGGCGGGCGAGCGCCTTTCGTTCGATCGCGCACCCGACGCCGGCGAGCGGGATTGCCGCACCCACTGCTTCGCGGACGACTAGCTCCTTGACGTGCGCTTCGGCGAACTCGTCGCAATAGTGACCGGCGATCCACCGCGAATGCGGGTCAGGCAGCGGCAGAACCGGAACCTGCACGACGGCGGCGCGATCGATCAGCCGGTCGAACAGCTTGAGCTCGAACGGATCAACGAGATCTTCGGCATCGTGGAGGATGATCGCCTTGGCGCTGCCGGCACCGGCAAGTTCATGGGCCAGGAGAGCGTCATACAGATGGTTGAGGCAGTCGCCCTTCGTTGTCGGCCCTGCGGCACGAACTTCGACTGGAATGACGCGCCGGTCGGCAACGCTCGCGATCGCCGCAGCGGTCGCCGGATCATTCCGATAATGGCCGACGAAGATCGCGTAGTTCGGGTATTCGGCGCGGGCGAGCGTTGCCCGCAGCATGGATGCTATCACCGCACTCTCGTCCCATGCTGGAACGAAGATGGCCATGAAGCCGGGCTCTGCAGCGGCCTGCAGGTCGCTCGCGAAAGCGCGCGGGAAGCGGCTGTAGACTGTCACAGAGCGCCACAGGCGCCGCCCGAAGTAGATCAGGTCGACAGCAAGATCGTTGAGCCCGAACAGCAGGAAACCGGCGCCTGCGAACAGCGCCAGCTCGGCCGCGATTCGGCCGAGGAGGTCGGCGGTTGCCACTGAATGCGGGGCTAGGATGCGCGAAAATAGCGCGCGCGGAAATCTCGGTTCATGGACAGGCCCCTCAACGAATCAACAGGACCGAGCGAGGCGGAAGCTGGCAGAACCCTCCTCTTATCGCAAGATTGGAGGGTTAACGGCCAAATTGGACCGGGGCAGCCATGGCGTGGCGTCTGGCAGCGCGGCCCGCTACCGTCGGGACATGGATGTGCGCCGCGCCCTTGCCCTGCTGTTGCTGATGATGCAGGCAAGCGCAGCCTCCGCCGCGCCCTCGGTGGTGTTTGCAGGCGGCTCGTGGGCGGCCCTCGACCGGGGTGATGCTTGCGTGGCGCTGACCCGCTCGCTGCGGATCGCCGCCAGGGGCAAGGTGCAGGCGACGGCAGGCTTCACCTTCACGCCGGACCACCGCCGCTGGGGCGAGTTTCACGCTCACCTCCGGCGCTTGCCGCGGTCGGGGGCGAGCGTGATCCTAAACATCGGGTCCCAGCCGTTCCTGCTGGTGTCGCGGGGCGACTGGGCGTGGAGCCGGGGTCCGCTGCAGGAGCAGGCGATCATCGCCGCCGCTCGCAGCGCAAGGGGGATGAGCGTCGAGAGCCGCGACGCAGGCGGCCGTCGCTTCGTGGACCCTTACCTGCTCGACGGCGCGCCGACGGCCATCGACGCGGCGGCGGCCAGGTGCGCACTCCGGGGTGCTGGCAAAATCCGCTAGTCCTACCTAGATAGGCGGCTCGCCATGAGTGCCGATACCGTCCTGATGCCGATCCCCGGCGCCGTCGATCCCGTGCCTGTGCCGCGGGCCGTTGTCGCGCGCGCAGATGGCCGCGTCGAACTCGTCGGGCTGTCGAAGGCGCAGATCCAGGGCGAGCTGGAGACGGCGGGTCTGGAACCGCGCCAGACCAAGCTTCGCGCCAAGCAGATCTGGCACTGGATCTACAATCGCGGCGTCAGCGACTTCCTGGCGATGAGCGACATCGCGAAGCCGCAGCGCGGCTGGTTCGCGGAGCGCTTCGTCATTTCACGGCCGGAAGTGGTCGAGGCGCAGGTCTCGACGGACGGCACGCGCAAGTGGCTGCTGAAGACCCACGACGGTCACGATTTCGAGATGGTGTTCATCCCGGACGCGGACCGGGGCACGCTCTGCGTCTCCAGCCAGGTCGGATGCACCCTCAACTGCCGCTTTTGCCACACGGGAACCATGGCACTGGTCCGCAACCTCGAGCCGGCGGAGATCGTCGGCCAAGTGATGCTCGCGCGCGATGCGCTCGGGGAATGGCCGAGCCAGCCTGAGGGACGGATGCTCACCAACATCGTGATGATGGGGATGGGTGAGCCGCTCTATAATTTCGACAATGTCCGCGATGCGCTGAAGATCGTCATGGACGGCGACGGGCTGGGACTCTCTCGGCGCCGGATCACGCTGTCGACCAGTGGCGTGGTGCCGATGATGGAGCGCGCGGGTGCCGAGATCGGAGTCAACCTCGCCGTCTCGCTCCACGCCGTGACCAAAGAGATCCGCGACGAGATCGTCCCGCTGAATCGCAAGTACGGCATTGACCAGCTGCTTGCGGCTTGCGCAGCCTATCCGGGCGCCAACAACGCGCGGCGGATCACGTTCGAATACGTGATGCTCAAGGACAAGAACGACAGCGACGAGCATGCCCGCGAGCTGGTGCGGCTGATCCGGGAGTACCGGCTGCCGGCGAAGGTGAATCTCATCCCGTTCAATCCCTGGCCCGGCGCCGTGTACGAATGCTCGAGCGAAGAGCGCATTCGCTCATTCAGCAACATCGTCTTCGAAGCCGGGATTTCCGCTCCAGTGAGAACGCCGCGCGGCCGGGACATCGACGCGGCTTGCGGCCAGCTGAAGACCGCAGCCGAGCGCAAACGCCGCGCGCAAGCCGCGAGCGCTGCCTGATCTTGCAAGCATAGGCCTGGCTGCCGGCGCAGGCTGCGTCGGCGGTGCTATGAACGCGCTCGCGGGCGGCGGCACTTTCGCCACGCTCCCGGCGCTGATCTCGCTCGGGCTGCCGGCCAATGTTGCAAATGCAACGTCCAACGTCGCGCTGCTTCCGGGCGCCGCGACCAGCGCTGCCGCTTATCGTGACGAACTTGGTCCGATCGGCCAGCTGTCGGTGCGGCTGCTTGCGGGGATCACCTTCATCGGCGGGCTGGTCGGCAGCGTCCTTCTCGTCCTGACACCCAGCCGCGCATTCGACTTCATCATCCCGTGGCTTCTGCTGCTCGGCTTCATCGCCATGCTGTTCGGCAAGGCCGCTTCCGCCTGGCTGCACGACCGGGTGACGATCGGCCGGCGTACACTGGTCATCGCCCAGTCGCTGCTCGCCATCTACGGTGGCTATTTCGGCGGCGGCGTCGGACTGATGGCCACGGCCACTTACGGCCTGCTTGCCGGAGCACATCCACGATCCCTCTTCTCCGTTCGCACCTTTATGCTTGCGGTCGCCAATCTTGCCGCAGCGATCGTGTTCATCGCCGTCGGACTGGTCCGCTGGGCGGCATGCATTCCGATGCTTGCAGGATCGATTATCGGCGGCTGGATCGGAGCAAAGGTCGGCAAGCGCCTGCCTGCCGGGCCGGTCCGGGTCTGGACCCTGACGGTCACGGCGGCCACTACTCTGGTCTTCTTTGAGCGGGCCTATGGCTGATCAAGCTCATGTAATTGCGGGCGATCCGAACCCGTGGCATGCGGCGGTGATGCTTGCACCAATCCGCCGGGCGCTGGTCAAGCAGGTGCGTTCCACCTTCAACGACAGCGCGAAGGGTGAGCGGCCAATCCCGAGGTCCGAGCACGCGCTGTTCCGCCCGGACTCGGTGATCTGGCGAGTTCACGCGGACGTCACGTCGATGATGGCAGGCGGAGTCGCGGCTCTGCTGACCCAAATGCTTCACCCGCACGCGCTCGGCGGCGTTTGGGACCATAGCGATGTCCATTCCGACATGCTTGGCCGCTTGCGGCGGACCGCCCGGTTCATCGCGGTGACCACTTACGGTGAGCGCGAGTCGGCGGAGCAGGCGATTGCCAAGGTCCGGCAGATCCACGGCTTCGTTGGCGGCGAGCTGCCCGACGGCACCGAATACCGGGCCGACGATCCGCACCTGCTCGCCTGGGTGCATGTCGCAGGGGCGGTCCTGTTCCTGGATGCCTGGCGCCGCTACGGCGAGCCGCGGATGAGCGTGGCTGATCAGGACACTTATTTCGCGCAGGCCGGGGAGATTGCGCTGATGCTGGGGGCGGATCCGGTCCCGGGAACGCGTCGCGCCGCCGAGCGCCTGATCGACGAGTTTCGACCGGAGCTCCGGTCCGATGAGCGGACCCGCAGTTTCCGCGACCTCGTCCTCAACGCTCCGGCCCCTTCGCTTGCAGAAGTGCCGGTGCAGCGTCTGCTGATGCGGGCGGCGGTCGACCTGCTGCCGCCGTTCGCGCGCAAGCTGCACGGCTTACGGGCGCCGGCGATCACGGCGCCGGCGGTCCGCGGCGCAACCATGGGTCTGGCAGGCACGCTGCGCTGGGCGTTCGGCGCCGAAAGCTATCGCTAAACCTGCCTGATTGCCGAGCGCGCAACTCCGTGGCAATTCGCTACCAAAGGTCTGGAAAGGTCCATTAAATGTCGCTGATCGGAAGGCTGGTGAACACGTTGCTGCCGAAAGGCGGCAGCATCACCCTCCTCGCCCCAGGCAAGCCGCCCGAGACTCTCGGCGGCGGCGGTGGCAAGCACCTCACCATCCGCTTCACAGACAACAAGGTCGGCTTCGACATCGCTCGCAATCCGCGGCTGGGCTTCGGCGAGGCGTACATGGACGGGCGCCTGGTGATCGAGGACGGCACGATTCTCGAGCTCATGGAAATGGTCGTCGGTTCAAACCGCTGGGAAGACGGCGGCCGGGGCCGGGCGGCCATGTCACGGGGCAAGCGCACGCTGAAACGGCTGTTCTCCACGAACAACCTGAAGCGCGCCCGCCGGAATGTCGCCCACCATTATGACCTCAAGGACGAGCTCTATGAACTCTTCCTCGACGCGGACAAGCAGTACAGCTGCGCCTACTTCACCGATCCCGGCAACAGCCTCGAGCAGGCGCAGCTCGACAAGAAAGCGCACATCGCCGCCAAGCTCGCGCTCGAGCGGGGACAAAAGGTGCTGGACATCGGCTGTGGGTGGGGCGGCATGGCGCTGTTCCTGCACAAAGTGGCGAACGTGGACGTGCTCGGTGTCACCCTGTCCGAGCATCAGCTGAAAATCGCTCGTCAGCGCGCCGAGGCGGCCGGCGTATCGGACCACGTCAAGTTCGAACTGATCGACTACCGAAAGCTCACCGACAGGTTCGACCGTATCGTCTCCGTCGGCATGTTCGAGCATGTTGGCGGCGACCATTACGATGAATTCTTCGCCAAGTGCCGCGACCTGCTGAAGCCCGACGGCGTCATGCTGCTGCACACGATCGGCAAGCTCGGCAGCAAGTCGAAAGCGCCCGATCCCTTCACGGACAAGTACATTTTCCCGGGCTACCACCTGCCCGCGCTGTCGGAGATGACGGCGGCGAGCGAGGGCGCACGATTGATCGCGAGCGACGTCGAGACGCTACGGCTGCACTACGCATACACCCTTCGCGAGTGGCTCAAGCGTTTTGCGGCCGAGCACGACGCGGTCGTGAAGATGTACGACGAGCGCTTCTACCGAATGTGGGATTATTATCTCGCCGGCGGGATCGTCATGTTCGAGAGCGGCTCGGCCTGCAATTACCAGGTCCAGTATATCCGCGACCGCCGGGCACTGCCGATCACCCGGGCCTATATGGCGGAAGCGGACGAGCGCTACCGTCGCCTGGGGGCTGAGGCAGCGCCAGCGTCGAAAAAGCGCACGAGCGCTCGCGGCAAGTCGCTCGAAACCACGAGTAACTAGAGAGCGAGCTCAGAGTGGCCTGCGGAAGCGGGCCGGCAGTGGGCAAGCCGCGTATTCACCGATCCGCGAAGGCTCCCGTTAACCATTTTCTCCTACCTCCCGACCCAGAGACGCTTGGGTGGCGAGGAACGGAATGGTTGAAGCGCGCGAACTCAGGGCGACTGCACTGACCGGCGGAATCCTGTTCGCTTACGCGGCTGTCGTCCTTTCGACCGGTCGAGTGAATATCTTCGAGTTCGGCAAGCTGTTGGTGGCGTCGGTCGCCGGAGGAGTGCTGCTCTGGGTGCTCGTTGGCACCTTCCTCGGTTTCGTTCACGTCGGCAGGGCGGCCCGCGCCAGCGGCAGCAATCCGTTCCTCGGCGAGTTCGTGAAGGGCGTCGCGCGCGAGCGCTGGCAGCGCGACCGCTGGGTTGGCCTGGTCTGGCCGCCACTGCTGTTCGCCGGGCTGATGGCGTCGTTCAACGCCTTCAAGCAGATGGTCTTGCCGCTTGCCGGGTACCGCTTCGACCCACTTCTCTCCCGCGCGGACCGGGCCTTGTTCCTCGGTCATGATCCCTGGCGGGTCACGCACGCGGTGCTCGGATCACCCGAAGCAACGATATTTATCGACCGGCTCTACCACGGTTGGTTCCTGCCGATGTCGCTCGGCATCATCCTCTGCGCGTGGCTGCCTTCAGTCACCTTCCGGGCGCGGACGCAGTATCTGCTCACCTACATGGGCGTGTGGATTGGAATCGGCAGCTTCCTCGCCTTTCTCCTGCCGTCCGCCGGACCCTGCTTCTACTCGCGCCTGGTCGGACCATCGCCGAACTATGATGCGTTGCTCGCCTCCCTCGCGCATGTTCAGAGCGTCACGGGCTCCACAGTGCACTCGCTGAAGATCCAGGACATCTTGTTCGCTGACCGCGATTCGCACTCGCTGATCATCGGCGCGGGCATCTCCGCGATGCCTTCGGTTCACAATGCGCTGGCGCTCCTGTTCGCGCTTGGCGCCTCCCGGCTGAACCGCACCGCGGGCTGGTTGTTCGGCGTCTATGCTGCCGTCATCTGGATCGGCTCCATCCACCTCGGCTGGCACTATGCAGTGGACGGCCTTGTCGCCGATGCGCTGACCTTCGGTTTGTGGCGGGTCAGCGGGCGCGTGGCTGAGCGGCTCGAACGGCCATTCGCTTCGACCTACGCTGAGCCGGCGCTCGCCTAACCTAGGCTAAATAGCGGCCAAAATCCGCTCCGCCGTTCTAAAGCCGGTCTGATCCGGCCGCTCTGGCGCATGGACAAATGACCCCATCGCATTAGGACGCGCCGGGGGATGGCTTCAGCCTTTTCGAAACATCGGGCCCAGCCCGTTTGGACCGCAGAGCCCGGAGCAGGGCCGCGGCCGTGGTGGGAGTCGCGCTGGTGCGTGGCGTTCCTGGTGCTCGCTGCGATGATCCCGCTTCTCTACCCGCCGATCCCGCCGCTGGTGGACCTGTTCGGGCACATGGGTCGCTACCGCGTTCAGCTCGACATCGGCCGTTCGCCGTGGCTGGATCAATATTACGGTTTTCACTGGGCAGCCATCGGCAACCTCGGAGTTGACCTGCTTGTGATGCCGCTCGGCCGGCTGATCGGCCTCGAACCCGCGGTGAAGCTGATCGTGATGGCGATCCCGCCGATGACCGTTGCCGGGTTCCTGTGGGTCGCGCGCGAAGTGCATGGCCGCATTCCGCCGACCGCTCTGTTCGCGTTGCCGCTCGTTTATAGCCATCCCTTCATGTTCGGCTTCGTGAATTTCGTGCTGTCGGTCGCGCTCGCGTTCCTGGCGTTCGGCCTGTGGCTGCGCCTTGGCCGCTTGGGGAAGCTGCGTCTGCGGTCGATCCTGTTCGTCCCAATCTCTTTGATCGTCTTCTTCGCGCACACTTTCGGCTGGGGCATGCTGGGACTGCTGTGCTTTTCGGCCGAGGCGATCCGTCAGCACGACAGCGGACGCGGCTGGTTCCGCTCCGGGCTCAACGCCGCGCTTCACGCCTCCGTGATGGCGCTGCCGATCATCATCACCATTGTCTGGCGCAGCGAAGCCCACGGCGGAATGACCGCGGGCTGGTGGAACTGGAGTCTGAAGTGGAAGTGGCTGCAGTACTGCCTCCGCGATCGCTGGAAGCTCTTCGACCTAGGGTCTTTGTGCGTAATCGGGCTAATGCTTGCCTACGCGCTGTTCAGCCGGCGCCTGACCTTCTCGCGGAACCTGCTGTTCACGGGGTTCGTGCTGCTGGTGTGCTTCTTCATCCTTCCGCGAACCGTCTTCGGATCAACCTACGCGGACATGCGGCTGCTGCCGTACGTCATTGCGACCGTCGTTCTCGCCGTGAGGTTCAAGGGGCCGACCCATCTCCCCGTCGCGCGGGTGCTTGCTGCGCTTGGCCTGCTGTTCTTCCTCGTACGGATTGGCGGCAACACGCTGAGCCTCGCCCTCTCTGCCAACGACCAGACGGCCAAGCTGACGGCGCTTGAGCACGTACCGGACGGCGCGCGGGTGGTGAGCCTCTACACGTTGCCTTGCACCAACACCTGGGCGCTGCCCCGGGATAGCCATCTCGGCTCCATGGTTACCGTGCGGCGGGAGGGGTTCGCCAACGACCAGTGGGTGCTCGAGGGGTTGAACCTGCTCGACCTCAAGTACACGCGTGCGGGCTACTACGCCTCGGATCCTTCCGAGATCGTGCGCCCGAACAACTGCCGCGACGGCCTCCACCTGCAGCTGAACACCTCTTTGAGGTCGGTGCCTCGAAACGACTTCGATTATGTCTGGCTGCTCGATCCCGCGCCCTATGACCCAGCGGCCACCGCGGACATGCAGCCCGTCTGGCGCGGACCAGCCTCCGTCCTCTATCGGCTTCACCCATGAAGCTCTCGATCGTCATCCCTTGCTACAACGAGGAGCCGTGCCTGGATCTGCTGCACAAGCGGGTCAGCGCGGCTGCCCGTGCAAGCGTCGCCGAGGACTTCGAGATCGTCTTCATCAACGACGGTTCGCGTGATCGGTCATGGCCGATGTTGCAGCGGCTCGCTGTGGACGATCCGCACGTCCTCGCGATCAATCTCTCCCGCAATCACGGCCACCAGCTTGCGCTGACCGCGGGACTCGACCTCTGCAGCGGCGACACCATCCTGATCATCGACGCGGACTTGCAGGATCCGCCGGAGCTGCTCGCCGCAATGCGGGAAATCATGAACCGCGAGCAGGCGGACGTGGTCTACGGGGTGCGTAGGAGCCGGGCCGGCGAGACTGCTTTCAAGCGGGCTACGGCGCATGGCTTCTATCGCTTGCTGTCGCGGGCGACGGAGGTCGACATCCCGCTCGATGCCGGCGACTTCAGGCTGATGAGCCGGCGTGCTCTCGACGCGCTGCTGGCGCTGCCGGAGCAAGCACGTTTCATCCGCGGGATGGTCGCCTGGATCGGCTTCCGGCAGGTGCCGTTCCCCTATGACCGCGACCAGCGGTTCGCCGGCGAGACCAAATATCCGTTCAAAAAGATGCTGCGGTTCGCCATCGACGCGCTCACCGGCTTTTCATCGGCGCCGCTGAAGCTCGCGAGCCACATCGGGCTGGCGCTGTCGATCGGTTCAGTGATCCTGATCGCCTACATCGCCTATGCGTGGAGCGCCGGCCGCAACATCCCGGGTTGGACGTCTCTCATGCTCGTCGTCGTGGTGCTCGGAGCGGTGCAGATGTTCGTGCTCGCGCTGATGGGTGAGTACATCGGCCGGCTCTACAACGAGTCCAAGCGCCGTCCGCTCTACATCGTGCAGGAGATTGCCGGTGGCGCCGCGAGGCACCCAGCCCGTCTCGGCTATGTCGCCGATGCGACGGCGAACAGCGACAGTCCCGGCGGCAGCGGCACACGCCCTATCAGGTGACGCTCGGCCGCGAACGTCCGCTCCAAGGCCGAGTTGAGCGGGGCTGCGGGCAAGGAAAGATCAGCACTGTCCTTGCCCCGGGCCTTGGACGCCATCCGCTCGGCCACGGCGACGGGGAACAGCAGGCTGTTAAAATAGCCTATCGCTTCAAGCCGAAGGGGCGAAGCCCGCAACAGGCGCTTCAGTGCCGTCTTCGAGTAGCGCCGCTTGTGGTGATTCACGACGTCGTGCGCGGACCACATCCACTGGTGGGCGGGAACCGTCATCACGAACTTGCCGCCTGGCTTCAGCCGAGCGGCTATCGAAGCAATCGCCGCCTGGTCATCATCGATATGCTCGATGACGTCGAACGCGCCGACGAGATCGTACTGGCTCTCGCCAACTCCTGAAAGCTCGGGAAGCGGCGAACTCATGACCGAGCGGCCAAGGCGCTTCTCGGCGATGCCCCGTGCCTGCTCGTCCAGTTCCAGGCCGTCGACCTCGCCGAACTCGCCAAGCATCGCCAGGTTGTGGCCGGTTCCGCAGCCAATCTCCAGCAGCCGGGCGCCTGGCGGAGGAGGCGCCTTGCGCCGGATGAGTTCGGCAATGACCCGCCGCCGCGCCCGATACCACCAGTGCCTCTGGTCCAGCTCGGCCATCTGTTCGTAGACGACGCGCTCCATCAGCGGAAAACCCACTGGCGGTTGAGCGTGAAGGTGATCGCCGGTGTGACGAACAGGATCGGCACGAGCGGCCACCACCATGGGCCACCAAGCATGTCACTGTCGGTGAGGATGAACACGAAGCCGGCGTTGAGGCCGTAGCTGACGAGCGAGACGATGAAGAAGCGGACCGTCGTCTTGGCCGGATCGTCCCGCCGCCCGTGCCCGCGAAAGCTCCAGCGGCTGTGGAGCACGTAGCCGGTGATCATCGCCGCCAGATAGCCGGCGAAGTTCGCGACTTGAGGAGAAGTGAGATGGAACTTGGCGAGCGGCGAATAGACCACGGCGTACAGCGCTGTCACGAAGCCGCCGACCATTCCGAAGCGGACGATCTGACCGAGCATGACCCGGCGTTCGGCGGAGATTGCGGACAGCATCGAAGTGGAGGGCGGGTTGAACCTGAATGCGGCCTGTTTGCCACGTGGAAACGAGCGGCTACAGCGCTAGCATGCTTCAGCGCAAGCAGGACGTGAACGCCGCGGTGCCGCTGGATTGGCTCGAACGGCACTGGAAGTGGGTGACGCTCATTGCCTGGGCGCTGTTCTGCGCCTGGTTCGTCTACAGCCGCTGGACCGACATCCGGCTGTTCAACCTGGCGGATACCGACGACAATATGCGCATGATGCAGGTGCGCGGCCTGCTTCACGGGCAGGGCTGGTTCGACCTGCGGCAGTATCGGCTTAATCCGCCGTTCGGAGCCAACATCCACTGGTCGCGCCTCGTCGACCTGCCGATTGCCGGGCTGATCCTGCTGCTCCGGCCGTTCCTCGGCGGGCCCGGAGCCGAGCGGATTGCCGTCGGCTTCGCGCCGCTGCTGCCCTACCTGATCCTCCTGTTCTCGCTTGCGCTTACGGCACGGCGCCTGATCGACCCGCGGGCCTATCCGCTGGCATTCGTCGCCATCTATTTCGCTGGCTCCACCAACGGCATGTTCATGCCGGAGCGGATCGACCACCATGGCTGGCAGCTTGCGCTTCTCGCGTTGTCGGTGGCCGCGCTTGCGGATCGAAATCGAGTGCGCGGCGGAGCTACGCTGGGCATTGCCACTGCCCTGTCCCTGACGATCGGGCTCGAGATGCTCATCTATCTCGCCATCGCGGGCGCTACGATGGTGCTGTTGTGGGTTGCGGACCGCGAGGAGAAGGTCAGGCTCTCCACCTACGCGTTGTCCCTGGTCGCGGGGACGGCGATCGCCTTCCTGGTCTTCACTTCCTACGCAAACCGCGCGGCCGTTTGCGATGCGCTGTCGCCGGTGTGGCTTTCCGACGCCCTGCTCGGCGGAGCACTGATGTACGGCCTCGCCTGGATGTCCCCCGAACAGCGTGGACGACGCCTTATTTTCGCGCTGGGCGCCGGAATTGCCGTTGCCGCCTTTCATGCGCTGACCTGGCCGCATTGCATCCAGCGCCTCGAGGGCGTTTCGCCGGAAGTCGAGCGGCTCTGGCTCAGTCACGTCCGGGAAGCCCGCCCGGTGTACAAGCACGGCTGGCAGACTGCGTCGATTACCCTGGCGCTTCCGCTGACGGGTTGCATCGGATGGCTGCTGCTGATGTTGCATCGCCGTCGCGATGCGGAGTTGACGCGGCGGACTGCCGCTGCGGCGGCCATGTGCATCGCAGCGACGGCGTTGCTGTTCTGGCAGATGCGAACGGGTCCGGCAGCGCAGATGCTGGGCTCTGTCGGCGCCGCCGCGATTATCTGGCTGCTGGTGCCGCCGCTCTGGAATTCGCGCTGGGCGCCGGTCAGGGTGCTCGGCGTCGTCATGGTGGTCGTGATCGGCGCCGGTGCAGCGGTGCCGTTGGCCATCAGCTATGTTCCGGGCAAAGCGCTCACGCCCAGGGAGATCGCCATCAACCGAGCCAACCGGCTCTGCAACACGCTTTGGGCCTATCACCCGGTGGCCATTCTGCCGAAGGGGGTCGTCTTCACCTTCGTGGACTTCGGGCCGCGGCTGATCACGGTAACGCACCATGACTCGATCGCCGGGCCATATCACCGCAACGGACAGCAGATCGCCGACGTGATGAATGCATTCCGGGGACCCGAGCCGCAGGCGCACGCGCTCGTCGCGAAATATCACTCCAGCTACCTGCTGACCTGCCCGAACAGCTCGACCACCACGATCTTCTCGAGCGAGACTCCGAACGGCTTCTACGCGCAGCTCGCCAAGGGCAAGGTGCCGAGCTGGCTCACGCCCGTCCCGCTGCCGAAGGACTCGCCGTTCCGAATGTGGAGAGTGGTGAGTTAGGCGCCCTCAGCCGAGGACGCGCGGGAAGCTCTGCTTGAGCCCGTCGACGACGAACTGCGCCGCCAGGGCTGCGAGGATCACCCCAAGAACGCGGGTGATCATCGCTTCGACCTTCTCGCCGATCAGCCGCATCAGGGGGCCGGAGGCGAGCAATGTCACGAGCGTGATCAGCATGACGACGGTAATTGCGGCAAGCACGACGAGGACGTGAGTGATCGTCTCGGCGCGGCTGATCCATAGCATGGCGCTGGCGATCGACCCGGGACCCGTGATCATCGGAATGGCCATCGGGAAGACGCTGATGTCCTCCGCTTCGGGCGTGCCCTCGATCGCGTGCGCCCGGCTTTCGCGGCGCTGCGTCCGGCGCTCGAACACCATGTCGAGGGCGATCACGAACAGCATGATGCCGCCGGCGATGCGAAAGCTCGCCAGGCTGATGCCGAGTGCCTCGAGCATCGGCCGGCCGAGAAGCGCGAAGAACATCAGGATCGCCCAGGCGATGACCGACGAGCGAAGCGCCATTGAACGGCGGTGCGCGGCGGACGTGCCGCGCGTCAGGCTCGCAAAAATCGGCGCACAGCCGGGCGGGTCGATGATCACCAGGAAGGTGACCAGCGCCGACCCGAACAGTTCGATCATTTGGCGGGCAGATCCCTGGTCAGCACCTGGACGTAGCCGTGGCCCTTCCACTGGAACAGCCGGAAGTGACGTCCGCCTTTGGAGTCGACGCGCCAGTCCCAGCCGAGCGTCTTGTCTGCGGACTGTCCGCGGCCATTGTCGATCCGCGTCGTCTGCGCCTTTTTCGTGCTCAGCGCCGGCGGCGCGGCAATGGGAGCTCCCGATGGCTTGCCGGCGCAGGCGGCACGATGGACGACCGGCTGTCCCCGGGCTGCCGCGCCGGTGCTGGGACCGCCGCCGTCGTAGACCCAGCGCCAGCCGGCGTCCGTTCGCTGCCAGACAGTCGTGAAGGACCCGCCATGCCGGCCCCCGACCCCGAACCACGGGCCGGTATTCACCGCAGTACGTCCGTCGCACGAGACGTAGCTGTGCGCCGGACGCCAGCTAATCGAGCGACGCGGATCCTTGCGCCCCCTCAGGAAATCGCGCGCCCAGGAGGCCTGCGGGGTGAGGATGACGGCATCCTTGTCCGCGTATTTGCGGAAGGCGCTCCACTGTCCGATCCGCTGGGCATCGGCTGCGAAAGCGCGCTCGGCGTCGATCGCCGTCGGCGCGGGTACGACAGCGAAGAGAAGTGCGGCGGCGACGATCATAGACCCTCCGGAGCTGGAATGGCGTGGCGGCGGAATGCGGCGACGACGGTGTTGCGAAGCAGGCAGGCGATGGTCATCGGACCGACGCCGCCGGGAACCGGGGTAATGGCGCCGGCAACCGCAAGAGCCTGGTCAAACGCCACGTCGCCGAGCAGCTTGCGGCTGCCGTCCGGCTGCTCGACACGCTCCTGGCCGACGTCGATGACGGTCGCGCCGGCTTTGATCCAGTCGCCGCGTATCATCTCAGGCCGCCCGACCGCCGCAACGACGATGTCGGCGCGCTTCACCACGCTGGGAAGGTCCCGCGTTCGCGAGTGGGCAATGGTCACCGTGCAACTGGCGCGCAGCAGCAGCTGCGCCATCGGCTTTCCGACGATGTTCGAGCGCCCCACCACCACGGCGTCCAGCCCGGACAGATCGCCAAGCTCGTCCTGAAGCAGCATCAGGCAGCCGAGCGGCGTGCACGGCACCAGCCCGTCGAGCCCGGTCGCGAGCAGGCCGGCATTGATCGGGTGAAAGCCGTCCACGTCCTTGGCGGGATCGACGCGAGTCAGGATCGACTGGTCGTCTACGTGACGGGGCAATGGAAGCTGTACGAGGATGCCGTCGACGCTCTCATCGGCATTGAGCTGGTCGACGAGCGCCAGCAAATCTTCGCTCGACACCTCCGCAGGGATGCGGTGCTCGAAGCTTTCCATCCCGGCGTCGATCGTGGCCTTGATCTTCGAGCGGACGTAAGCGGCGCTCGGCGGGTGCTCGCCGACCAGAACGACGGCCAGGCCCGGTGCCCGGCCGGTTTGGCCTTTGAATTCGGCCGCAAACTCCGCGACGCGGCTCCTCAGCCGGGCGGCAGCGGCGCGCCCGTCGATCAATTTGGCCGTCATTGCACGTTCTGGGTGAGGCTTACTTCTGCCCCGGTCAGCAGCATGTCGGCGATCTGGATCAAAATCAGCAGGACCAATGGCGAGAAGTCGATGCCTCCGAAGTCTGGCAGCATGGCCCGGATCGGCCGGTAGATCGGCGCGCTGATACGCTCGAGTGCCGAGGCGAAGGCGCGGACGCCCTGCGAGCTGGGGTTGAGCACGTTGAACACGAACAGCCAGCTCAGCACCACCTGGATGATGATCAGCCACCAGATGATGTCGAGCAGGTAATGGGCAATCTGGAAAAGTGCGTGGAGCATCGCGGCGGCTTAGCCGTGCCGGTGCTGGCGGGCAATCAGGGCGCGAACCGCTCTTTCTGCGCGTCCGCGAGGATGACCGAGAAATCGCCGTTGGCATCGCTCCATTCCGCGATAGGCGTCCAGCCTCCCGCGAGGAGGAGCAAGCGGGCGCCGCGATGCCCGTACTTGTGACTGTTCTCGGTGTGGATCGACGAGCCCCGATCGAAATGGAAGCTGGTGCCGGAGATGGAAAAGTCGATTTCCCGCTGCGCGACGAGGTGCATCTCGATCCGCGACATGATGTCGTTCCATCGCGCTTCGTGGCGGAACGCATCGACAGGGATATCGCCGTCGAGCTCTCGGTTGATCCGCTCGAGCAGGTTGAGGTTGAATTGCGCGGTAACGCCCGAGGCGTCGTCGTAGGCGGCGATCAGCCGTTCGACGGGCTTCACCCGATCCATACCGATCAGGAGCTGCGCGCCGGTCCCCAGTAGCGAGCGGAACCGGCGGAGCAGTTCGGTGGCGCTCCACGGGACGAAGTTGCCGATCGTCGAGCCGGGAAAGAAGCCGAGCTTCGGAAGGTGCGCGACTGCATCGGGAAGGGCGAAGTCGCGCGCGAAATCGGCAACCACCGGAAGGACGTCGATGGACGGGAAGCTCTGCTGGATCTCCTCTGCGCTGAGCTCGAGGTAGTCGCCGGAAATGTCGACGGGAACATACGCTGCCGGTCGGATCGCGTCGAGGAGCACAGGCGTCTTGGTAGCCGAGCCGGCACCGAACTCGACGACAGCCGCACCCTCCGGGACGTGTCCGGCGACCTCGGGCATGATGCTCTGCAAAAGCACGGTTTCGGTGCGGGTCGGATAATAGCTCGGCAGGCGGGTGATGTCGTCGAACAGCTCGGACCCACGCTGGTCGTACAGCCAGCGCGCCGGAACCGCCGGGATGGGTGAAGTGAGCCCCGCGAGCACATCGTCGCGGAAGGCACGGGTTTGCGGATCAAGCGTCGCGAGCAAGGCGGACTCCGGTGAATTGCCAGCGCGCGTCCGGCGGGAAGAAGTTGCGGTAGGATGCGCGGCTGTGGCCGCGCGGAGTCGCGCAGCTGGCGCCCTTCAGCACGAACTGCCCGCACATGAACTTGCCGTTGTACTCGCCGACAGCGCCCTCGGCAGTGACGAAGCCGGGGTAGGAGGCGAAGGCGCTCTGCGTCCACTCCCAGACGTCACCGAACATGCCGCCCCCTGGCCGCGGAACCACCGGCGCAGCCTCGTCGAGCTGGTTGCCGAGGTGCGGGTCGGCGGAGGCGGCGAAGCTTTCCCACTCCGCTTCGGTCGGCAGGCGCGCACCGGTCCAGCGGGCAAAGGCGTCGGCCTCGTAATAGCTGACGTGGGCAACGGGCGCAGCCCAGTCGATTTCGCGCCGGCCGGCAAGCGTGAACTCGGTCTCTTCGTCGCGCCAGTAGAGCGGCGACTTTACGCCAGTGCGGCGGACCCAGTCCCAGCCTTCGGCCAGCCACAAAGTCGGTGTTGCGTAGCCGCCGGCGCTGATGAACTCGCGCCACTCTCCATTGGTGACGCGGCGGCCGGCGAGGCTGTGCGGCTGGAGGAAGACGCGATGGCGCGGACGCTCCGAGTCAAACGCAAAGCCAGGGCCGTCCGACCCGATTTGCACTACTCCCTCGCGGCCGCTGTGAAAAGCGAGGGGCTCGGCGGCGAAGCAGGTCGCGGCCGCGAGTTCACCGTAGGCCGGTTCGAGCGGGTTCTCGGCGAAGGCGGCGAGCAGGTCCGTCAGCAACAATTCCTCATGTTGCTGCTCGTGGTTGATCCCGAGCTCCACCAGCGCGCGTGCATCGGGGCTCAGAGACGGCAGCGCCCGGTCGAGCGCTTCATCGACCGCGGCGCGATAGTCGCGCACTTCATCGAGCGTGGGGCGGCTGAGCATCCCACGCCGCGAGCGGTCGAGCCGTTCGCCTTCGCCTTCGTAATAGCTGTTGAACAGGAAATGGAAGCGTTCGTCCTGCGGCCGGTAGTCGGAGACGTGATCGCGAAGCACGAAGGTTTCGAAGAACCATGTCGTGTGCGCGAGGTGCCACTTGGCCGGGGACGCCTCCGTGAAGGGTTGGAGCGAAGCGTCGGCATCGCTGAGCGGGCCGGCGAGGTCGAGTGTAAGCCTGCGCGTCGCGAACAGCCGCGATGCGAGTCGGTCCGAGCTATTCGCCCGGACGGCCAGCGGGGCAGAGGCGTTCACTTGGGCTGCGCTACTCCCGGGTACGGTTGTGCCTTTAGCAGATTCGCGAGGTGAACGGCATTGGAAGCGAGCATGTCGATGCCCTGCTGGACCGCGTCGGGAACTTTACGCAGATCTTTGAAGTCGGTTTTGTGCATCGCTTCGCCAACCCAGTAGGACGCCGCGCCGGCGGGGATGGTCCACCCCTCGTCGTTCAAAGCCTGGAACAGGGACGCCGTGACATTGTGCGCGCCGTCTTCATTGCCGACGATCGCAGCCAGCGCGAGCTTCCCGTAGCTCGGCATTCGACCCTGGTCATCGGTTTCGCTGAGGAATGCGTCCATGCGCTCGAGGACGCGTTTGGCGACGCTAGACAATTGGCCGAGCCAAATCGGCGTACCGAAGATCAGGATATCGTTTTCGAGTATGCGGC
The DNA here is from genome assembly GCF_054263715.1 of Sphingomonas sp. F9_3S_D5_B_2. Taxonomy (NCBI): domain Bacteria; kingdom Pseudomonadati; phylum Pseudomonadota; class Alphaproteobacteria; order Sphingomonadales; family Sphingomonadaceae; genus Sphingomonas; species Sphingomonas sp. F9_3S_D5_B_2. The sequence continues at coordinate 100,002 of NZ_JBSZFB010000002.1, forward strand.
GCCGGATGTCCGGCCATTCGTCGCCCCCGCCTTCGTCGGAGTTCACGCCGGGAAGGACGTTGTGGTCGGCGATCCGGATGGTCTCTCGAATCTCCGCGCCGCGCTTCTGCAGAGCGTCGGTCATCAGCCCGATCATCTTGTCCGTGGACGACGGCTCGGACCCGCTGCGCTTCAACGTGCAGTTGATGGCTATGGCAGTGAGCGGCACGCGCGACCTCCGTTACGAGCAGGGAACGGTGCTATAACGGCTGTTTGCGCGGTTCGTGCCGCTGCGGGGTACCGGCTTTCGGCTAGGTGCGTGTCGCTCCGGGCTGCCACAGCACATCTCCGGCGCCACTGGCGGCCACTGCACGCGCAGCGACGAACAAATGGTCGGACAGCCGGTTCAGGTAGGCAAGCGCCAGTGGGTTCAGCGGTTCGGCCTCGTTAAGCGCCACTGCCGCGCGCTCGGCACGCCGAACAAGAGTCCTCGCCAGGTGGAGCGACGCGACGGCGGGTGAGCCGCCAGGCAAGATGAAGCTAGTGAGCGGCTCGAGGTCCCTGTTCATGGCATCGATCTCGCGTTCGAGCCGGTCGACCTGGCTGGCGACGATGCGAAGCGCCCCATCAATCTCGCCGGGCGTCGCCACGTCCGCGCCGAGGTCGAACATTTCATTCTGGATGCGCAGCAGGGTGTCTGCCGCTTCGCCACTATCGAGGCTAGCTATCGCTACACCGATGGCAGCGTTGGCTTCGTCGACCTCGCCGATCGCCGCCATTCGCAGGCTCGCCTTGCTGACACGGCTGCCGTCGACCAGCCCGGCGCTGCCGCCGTCCCCAGTGCGGGTGTAAATCTTGTTGAGTTTGACCAATCCGCCAGCCGCTTAGTGGGTCGACTGACCGGCAACGACCAGGATCAGGATCACGATGACGATCGCGACTCCCTGATAAAGCACGCGCCGCTGCATGTAGTGCTGCTGCCGCTCGCCGGTGACGTCCTTGCCGGAAGCCATGGCGATGACCCCGCGCACGAGGACATAGGCGGTCGCGGCCATGGCGATCAGCAGCAGGATGAGCAGGGGGAGTCGCATGGCCGCTATTTAGGCGTCCTGAAGGCGAAAGCCAGACGGCAGAAGGCCGGTAAGCAGCTCCCTCACAAGCGAGGTCCCGTCCAATCCGCTCTCCCGCATTGCCGCAAGGGTCGGCGCGAGGTGGCGCTTCGCGAGGCGACGGCCGTCGGCGTGAGTGACCAGCGGATGGTGCAGGTAGATCGGCTCGGCGAGTCCAAGGAGAACCTGCAGGAGGCGCTGCGTCGGCGTGGAGGGCCGCAGATCGGCGCCGCGCACGACGGTGGTCACCCCAGCGGCGGCATCGTCGAGCACGCAGGCGAGGTGGTACGAGGCGGGCGCATCCTTGCGCGCGAGGATGGCGTCGCCGATTTGCTCCCGTCCTGCCGTGAAGCTTTTGCCATCGACCTCTGTCCAGCTCGGTATTCCGGCCAGTTCGAGCGCCTTGGCCGAGTTCAGCCTCCAGCAGTGCGCCGTCGTTCGGCGCCGGTCAGGGTCGTCCGGAAGCCTGCGGCAGGTGCCGGGATAGGTGCTTGCCGCATCGCCGTGGTTGGCAGTCAGCGACAGCGCGATGTCCGCCCTGGTGCAGAAGCACGCATAGACCAGACCACGCGCCCTGAGCCGTTCGAGAGCCTCGTCATAGGAGGCGGTGCGGTGCGACTGCACGAACAATGGTTCATCCCAGTCCAGACCAAGCCAGCGAAGGTCCTCGAAAATCCCGTCGACGAATTCCGGACGGCAGCGGGTTTGGTCGAGATCCTCGATGCGCAGCAGGAACTTGCCGCCTTCCAACCGAGCCCGGTCGTGGCCAATTGCTGCACTGAACGCATGGCCGAGGTGCAGCCGTCCGGTCGGCGAGGGAGCGAAACGCGTGACGACTTGCACCATCACGATGCACAGGCCTCTTGACCGCGAGTCCCGGAAAATGCTGTCATGACCATGTCACGCTGGCTTGGCATCCAGCGGTCGACAAGGGAAGACGGGCCGATTGCCCTCTCCTCCTTAGGCCCTGACTGGGGCGCGTGCGACGAGGGCCGGGGAGCTGCAGTTCGGACCAACCGGACGAAAGGCTTGTGGCGCCCGCATGTATCACCCCGAATTGATCCGCCATCCCGAGAGCTGCCCGGCACTGGTCCTCAACGCCGATTACACGCCGCTGTCCTATTACCCGCTCTCGCTTTGGCCGTGGCAGACGGCGATCAAAGCAATGTTCCTGGAGCGCGTCGACGTAGTCGCTCATTACGACCGCGAAGTGCACAGTCCCAGCCGGGCGCTGAAGCTGCCGTCGGTCATCGCGCTTCGCGACTACGTCCGGCCGAACGAATATCCGGCGTTCACCCGGTTCAACCTGTTCCTGCGCGACAAATTCCGCTGCGTTTATTGCGGCTCGGGCCGGGAGCTGACGTTCGACCACGTGATCCCGCGCGCTCAAGGTGGCCGAACGACATGGGAAAATGTCGCCACCGCCTGCGCGCCGTGTAATCTTCGCAAGGGCGGACGGACGCCCGTGGAAGCGCACATGCCTCCCCAACGCGAGCCGATCCGTCCGACGAGCTGGCAGCTGCAGGAGCACGGGCGGGCGTTCCCGCCGAACCACTTGCACGAAAGCTGGCGCGACTACCTTTACTGGGACGTCGAGTTGGAAGCCTGAGCAGCGAGGAACTCGCGCACGGCCGGCCCGACATCGTCGCGGTCCAGCGCCATGGCGAGATTGCCGATGACGAACCCGGCGGCGCTTCCGCAGTCGTAACGCTCGCCTTCGAACCGATAGGCATGGAACGGCTGTTGCCCGATCAGCTTTGCCATTGCGTCGGTGAGCTGGATTTCGCCCCCCGCGCCGGTTTCCTGTGCGTCCAGCTCACGCATGACCTCCGGCTGAAGAATGTATCGGCCCGGCAGCATGAGGTTTGACGGGGCGGTGCCAGGTGCGGGCTTTTCGACCATTCCGCGGATCTCCGTCAGGCGGCCGTCGGTCGAGCCCGGATCGATGACGCCATAGTTGTGCGTCTCGCTGTCCGGCACCTCAAGTGCGGCGACGAGGTTGCCTCCGACCCGCTCATATGCCTCGATCATCTGCGCCAGGCAGTTCGGCGTGCCGTACATGAGCTCGTCGGGAAGGAGCACCGCAAAGGGCTCGTGGCCGACGATGTGCCGGGCGCACCAGACCGCGTGCCCGAGACCGAGCGGCTGCTGCTGGCGAACGGTTACGAGCTCGCCGAAATGGGTGTTGGAGGGCTCCAGCACGTCCAGGCTCTTGCCCTTGCCGCGCATGGTCGTCTCAAGCTCGAAGGCAGTATCGAAATAGTCGACCAGCGAGGACTTGCCGCGCCCGGTCACGAAGATCAGCTGCTCGATCCCCGCCTCCCGCGCTTCGTCGACGGCATACTGGATCAGCGGCCGGTCGACGATCGTGATCATCTCCTTGGGGATGCTCTTGGTCGCAGGGAGCAGGCGGGTGCCGAGCCCGGCCACGGGAAAGACGGCCTTGCGGATTTTGCTGATCATTTGGGTGTTGCGAGTCCGGTTTCGTTGGTGACGGGGTAAGGGTCGGCGCCCGCTGGAAGCTCCGGTGCGGCGCCGCCACTTGGCGGAGGAAGGTCGAACGGGTCAGGCTCACGCGGAGTCGACCGGGTCATCAGTTCATCGATTCGCTGAGGTCTGGCGTACGGCGGCGCCTGCAGCAGGTCGGCAGGCGTTGGGGTTGCGCTTGCCATGGCCGGTTTCACCGGCAGCGGCTGTCCGGCCGGCGGGCGGAGATCTGCAACCTTCCCGCATCCGGCCAGAACTGCGGCGGTAAAGATCAGCAGGTGACGCGCGAGCTTCATCGGCGACCGACTAGCCGCTAAGGCCTCCCCGCGCCAGCACATGCATGAGCCGCAAGCATCTTCCGGGGAGCTATCCGTGCCATCCACCCCTATCCGTCTGACGACCGTCATCGCTGCAGCGGCGGCCCTGCTGGGCTGCGGGAAAGCCGAGCAGGCCAAGCCGACGAAGAACAAAGACGCGACCGAGGGACAAGCCGGGCTCGCGAAGGGCGTCGACCGCTCGCACAAGGGTACGGCCGCGCCTGACGTCCAGTTCGTCAATGGCGACGGCGAGGAAACCAGCATCGCCGAGGTTGGCGGCGGCAAGCCGCTGCTGGTGAACCTCTGGGCGACGTGGTGCGCACCTTGCGTCAAGGAACTCCCGACCCTCGACAAGCTCGCGCAGACTTCAAAGGGCGTGCAAGTCGCGGCGATCAGCCAGGACTTTGGGCCGCACGCTTCGGTCGAAGCATTCCTGACGTCCCGCAAGATCACGAACCTGGCGGCGTTCCAGGACAGCAAGATGGCGCTCTCGGGCGCGCTGAATGCGCAGATACTACCGACGTCCATCCTGTTCGACGCGAAGGGACAGGAGGTGTGGCGCTATGTCGGAGACCTCGACTGGACGAGCCCGGAAGCTGCCAAGCTTCTTTCGGAAGCGGGATCCTGACGGAGTCGCGGCCTTTCGTGCACGGCACATGGGCGTTAGGGGCTGGCCGCCCATGAGTCAGACCCGTTCCCGTTCGCGCTCCGCCGCCCGCCTCGCCGCAGTGCAAGCTCTTTACCAGCGGGAGATGGAGGGGACGCCGGTTCCGCGGCTACTCAAGGAATTTCACGATCACCGCCTCGGCGCGACCATCGAGGAGGCGGAATATCACGCCGCCGAGCGCGATTTCTTCGATGATGTCGTCAGCGGCGTCGAGGCGCGCCAGGGCGAGATCGACGGCAAAATCGCAGCGCACCTCGCGGCGGGCTGGTCGCTCGAGCGGCTTGATCGACCGATGCGCGCGATCCTGCGCGCCGGAGCCTACGAGCTCATTGCTCGCAACGACGTGCCGGTCGGCTCCGTGATCTCCGAATATGTCGATGTCGCCCATGCATTCTACGACAGGCGCGAGAGCGGCTTCGTCAACGGACTGCTCGATTCCATTGCCAAGGAGGCTCGGAGCCGCGGCGGAGGAGTCGAAGCGGGCAACGCGGGATAGTGGACGAATCGGACGTCATTGCCCGCGTCCGGCGGATCGCTACCGACCCCGCCGCTCGGGGCCTTCAGGATGACGCGGCGCTACTCAACGGCCTTGTCCTGACCCACGACAGCATCGCCGAAGACGTTCATTTCCTGAGCACCGACCCGCCAGCCAGCGTCGGCTGGAAACTCGTGGCGGTGAACCTATCGGACCTGGCTGCCAAAGGTGCCGAGCCGGTCGGCGCCCTCCTGTCGATGGCGCTTGCTGGCGATCCGGGGTGGGATTCGGAGTTTCTCACCGGCATCGAGCACGCTTGCGAAAGCTACCGGCTGCCGCTGATCGGCGGCGACACCATCGCGCTGCCCGCGGGAAGTACGCGCGTGCTCGGAATGACAGCCATTGGCCGTGCAGGAGAGCGGGTACCGGACCGCGCTGGTGGCCGTCCGGGCGACCGCTTGTGGTTGATCGGCCATGTCGGCGATGCAGCCGCGGGGCTTCAGCAACTCCGCGCCAGCCCTCGGGCGGCGAGCGTGCTGGTGGACGTATACCGGCGTCCGGTGCCGCTGCTTGCCGCAGGGCGCGCACTTGCCGCGCACGCCCATGCGATGATGGACATATCGGACGGTCTCCTGCTCGACGCGCGACGCATGGCCCAGGCGAGCGGCTGCACGATCGAGATTGCGCTCGACAGCCTGCCCTTGTCCGAAGCCTTCATCGGCGAGGTGGGGAAGGATTCCCGGGCTCGTTTGTTCGCCGCTACCGGAGGCGACGACTACGCTCTGCTGGCCGCGCTGTCAGCGGAGCTCGACCCGTCAACGCTTTGTTTACCTTCTGGCACCAGAATCACGGCCGTCGGTGTCCTTCGCAATGGCGAGCCGCAGGTGCGGCTGACCAGCGAAGGCAAGCCCGTCGATCTGCCGGAGACACTTGGCTTTGAGCATTCGCGCAATCAGCATCGGGACACTTCCCACCCATTCCTGGCTGATCGGCATTAGCGGCCTGATCTCCGGCATGGCAGCGGCCCTGCTCATCCACTAGCCTGCTCCGGGCGCGGAGTTGCAAGCTCCGCCTGCGCCCCATAAAGAACGCCCTGTTCTTCAAGGCCGCGCGGTTCCCGCCGGCCACATCCAGTTTGCGCGAACGGGGAAAAATCGCTGATGAACCTGCTTCTGATAGCCATCGTCTGTGGCATTATCGCCGTCCTCTACGGTATCGTCACAAGCCGCCAGGTGCTCGCAATGTCGCCCGGCAATGCTCGCATGGTCGAGGTTGCAGCCGCCATCCAGGAGGGTGCGGGCGCCTACCTGCGCCGTCAGTACACGACGATTGCCATCGTCGGCGTGGTCGTCGCCATCATCGTCGGTGTGTTCCTGGGCGTGCTTTCTGCCGTCGCGTTCGTGATCGGCGCGGTACTCTCCGGAGCGGCCGGCTTCATCGGCATGAACATCTCGGTCCGCGCCAACGTCCGCACCGCTGAGGCTGCGCGCACCAGCCTTCAGAGTGGCCTGACGACGGCGTTCCGCGCCGGAGCCGTCACCGGAATGCTCGTCGCCGGCCTCGCCTTGCTCGCGATTGCCGGTCTGTTCTGGTACCTGACGGGTCCCGGCGGCTATGCCCCGAACGACCGTCCGGTCATCACTGCCCTGACGGCGCTCGCGCTTGGCGCATCGCTGGTCTCCATCTTCGCGCGTCTCGGCGGCGGCATCTTCACCAAGGCCGCGGACGTCGGCGCCGACCTGGTCGGCAAGGTCGAAGCCGGAATCCCCGAGGATGACCCACGCAACCCCGCAGTCATCGCCGACAACGTTGGCGACAACGTCGGCGATTGCGCAGGCATGGCCGCCGACTTGTTCGAAACCTATGTCGTGACAGTCGGCATCACGATGGTCTCGATCGCTCTTGCGCTCGGAAACGCGCCGCTCACGCGGGCGCTGATGATCCTGCCGCTGCTGATTGGCGGGGTCTGCATCATCACTTCGATCATCGGCACCTACATGGTGAAGCTCGGCAACAAGGGCTCCATCATGGGCGCTCTTTACAAGGGCTTCTGGACGGCCACGCTCCTCGCCATCCCGGCGATCTTCGCCGCCTTCTACTTCTCTCTCGACGGCGACCTGAACTCGGTCATCGGCGGAGCAGGGGCCGGCACGCCGGGCGCTCCGACGACCGCAGACGCGGGCGGCTTCACGGGCATGGACCTCTTCTATTCGAGCCTCATCGGCCTCGCGGTCACGGCGCTGATCGTCTGGATCACCGAATATTACACGGGCACGAACTACCGCCCGGTCCAGTCCATCGCCAAGGCCAGCCAGACCGGCCACGGCACGAACGTCATCCAAGGCCTTGCGATCAGCCTGGAGTCGACCGCGCTCCCGACCATCGTCATCGTCGTCGGCCTGATCGCCAGCTACCAGCTTGCCGGCTTCCTGGGCGTCGCGTTCGCGGCGTCGGCGATGCTCGCGCTTGCCGGAATGGTGGTCGCGCTGGACGCTTACGGTCCGGTTACCGACAACGCCGGCGGCATCGCCGAAATGGCCGGCCTGGAGGAAGACGTGCGCACGCGCACCGATGCTCTCGACGCAGTTGGCAACACCACGAAGGCAGTCACCAAGGGCTATGCGATTGGCTCAGCCGGTCTCGCCGCGCTGGTGCTGTTCGGCGCCTACACGGCCGATCTGCGTGAGTTCGGCGGCTCGATCGGCGTGACGACCAGCCTCGACACGCTCTTCAGCCTGTCGAACCCCTACGTCATCGTCGGGCTGCTGCTCGGCGCCATGCTGCCGAACCTGTTCGGCGCGATGGGCATGACCGCCGTCGGCCGCGCCGGTGGTGCGGTCGTCGAGGAAGTCCGCGCCCAGTTCCGCGAGAACCCGGGCATCATGGATGGCACCGCCCGTCCCAACTATGCGCGGACCGTCGACCTCGTCACCCGCGCTGCAATCCGCGAGATGATCATCCCCTCGCTGCTTCCGGTGCTTGCCCCGATCGTCGTCTACTTCCTGGTCGGCGCAGTCGCCGGCAAGGAGAACGGCCTGGCTGCCGTCGGTGCGCTTCTGCTCGGCGTGATCGTCTCCGGCCTGTTCGTCGCCATCTCGATGACCAGTGGCGGTGGTGCCTGGGATAACGCCAAGAAGTACATCGAGGACGGCAATTATGGCGGCAAGGGCTCGGAAGCGCACAAGGCTGCCGTGACCGGCGACACCGTTGGCGATCCCTACAAGGACACCGCCGGTCCGGCCGTGAACCCACTGATCAAGATCACCAACATCGTGGCGCTCCTGCTGCTTGCTGCCCTTGCCGCGCACGCTGCCCACTAAAGCGAACACCAATACGTCACTTCAGCCCTGCTCCGGTCCGCCGGGGCGGGGCTTTTCTTTTGGCGATTACGTATTTGACAAACCCACGTTGATTGAGTAAGACGGACGGCAAGGAGTAATGCCGTTATGTCCGTTCTATCCCAGCCCCGCTTTCACGACGAAGCCAAGGCTTTCGAGTATCTGGAAAGCATCGTCTGGGCGGACGGCACTGTATGCCCGCATTGTGGCATTATCGGCGGTCGCGTTTACAAGCTTGACGGTGTTCGCGGTAAGCCGAGCAAGAAGAGCCCCGAAGGCGCGATCCGCCACGGCCTGAAGAAGTGTGGCGAGTGCCGGAAGCAGTTCACCGCCAAGGTTGGCACCGTTTTCGAGGACGCCAAGCTCCCGCTTCACATCATGCTCCAGGCCGTTCACCTGATGATGAGCAGCAAGAAGGGCATCAGTTCGCACCAGCTAAGCCGCGTTCTGGAAATCCAGTATAACTCCGCGTGGTTCCTGTCTCACCGCATCCGTGAAGCCATGCGCTCCGGTGATCTTGCTCCGTTCGGCGGCGAGGGCAGCATTGTGGAAGTGGACGAGACCTTCATCGGCAAGCTCAAGGGCGTTCCGAAGAAGCGCGCCTTCCACCACAAGATGAAGGTTCTTGCGCTGGTAGATCGCACGACCCGTCAAGCCCGCACGATGGTCGTGGATAATGTCAGCGCCGCAACGCTGCTGCCGATCGTCAAGGCGAACATCGCTCGCGAAGCTGTCGTCATGACGGACGAAGCGAACGCCTATCGCACTCTCGGCCAGCACTTCGCCGGCCACGGCTTCACCGCTCACGGTGCGGGCCAGTACGTTGACCTTGCCAACCGCGAGATCCACACGAACACCATCGAGGGCTACTTCAGCATCTTCAAGCGCGGCATGAAGGGTGTCTACCAGCATTGCGGCGAGCAGCACCTGCATCGCTACCTCGCGGAGTTCGAGTTCCGGTATAACAACCGTCAAGCGAACGGCTGCAACGATGGGGAGCGCACCCAGCAAGCGCTTCGGGGCATCGTTGGCAAGCGCCTCACCTATGGGGGGCCTGTTGCGACGAACTGACTCGAAATTGAGTCTGGACGGTACGGAGCCGGAACAGCTCTGGCTTGCAGGCATATAAAGAGTTCTTTATATCGTTAAGTGGAACTCCACGGCCCGAATACGGTGGATTGCCACCCGTGTCGCAGGGCTAGGGCCGTGGGGGACCATCACATCTTAGTTTGATGGTTCCAGACGGTCAGAAAGCGTGCAGACTTAGGGGTGTCCACCGCCCAATCGTCGCGCCCAGACAGGTTCTGCACGAGCTTCGCGAGTTCTGCCTTTGACGGCTTCGCGTAAGAGATGGAGTTCCGCTTCGCGGCTATTGCTCCGAGAACTACATCGGCCATTTGAACGATGTTGGATTTGCTCGAACAAACAGGTTCAATCTCGCGAACGCAATTTGGACGGGCTTTGTAGAGTTTGTAAGCATCTGCACAGATCGCGCCCCGTAACGTGCACACGTCCTTGCAATCGGCTCCCGAGTCCAAGCGGACCCGTATGGCGCAGTGCGGGCCGTAGAAACGCGCCACGCGGTGAAGCAAAAGCTGGTAGTACATTCGGTTAACACTGGTGTCCTTAGTGTCTCCCGGCCTCGCTTTGTGCTGGTAGCCCTTGAACTTCGCAATGATGACATGGAGTGCCGCCTGTCGTTCTTTCACCAAGTCAAAAGCGTAGCGGACAAGAGCTTCGTAGGCGTCCTTCCGGTCTCCGCCTCGATACTCTGACCAGTGAAACTCCGAAGTCATGTTGGCGCTAGCACGGATGCGATCAACGGCCGCATTCACCTCGGCGATGCGGGTGCCCCGAACAGCAAAGCCTCCTGCAACCATGTAGGTGCGATCACGACTGCTGCTATCGCCGAAGAAGGTCAGTGATGGTAAGATGGGCGCAGATATAACGATGGGCACGACATGGCCGACCCTAAGACGCAATCCGACAAGTTCAAGCAAGCCGCTCGCGAGCTAGAGTGCGACGACGACGCAGCGCGCTTTGACGAGCGAATGAAGAAGCTGGTGAAGCACAAGCCGGTGGAAAAGCCGGAGTGAAAAAGGACGGCGCCTATGTGGACGGCGTAGCGCGGCGTACTAAGCGCGTCTTCATTCTCATTGAACTTGTGACAGCGCTGATCGTCACCTCAGGGGCGATTGATTGTTCGTTTGGCCTCGGCTGGGGCTACCACTGGAAAGACGTAGCCATAGGGCTGGGCATCATGTTGTGGGGCGGCTTTGTTTACCTCTGCTGCAAAGGTATTTTCCGCTTCCTCGGCTCGGGTTTGTCAAATACGTAATCGCCTTTCTTTTGGGCCGGATAGGCGTTGAAGCCGCCCATGCCGCACGCGATCCGAATCCATGAGACCGGCGGCCCCGAGGTCCTCATGTGGGAAGACGTCGAGGTCGGCGAGCCTGGTCCGGGACAGGTCCGGCTCCGCCAGGAAGCTGCCGGCCTCAACTTCATCGACGTCTATCACCGCACGGGTCTGTACCCGCAGGACCGCCCGTTCACGCCGGGGGTCGAGGGAGCGGGCGTAGTCGACGCAGTCGGTCCCGATGTGAGCGCGCTGAAGATCGGCGATCGCGTAGCGTACGCTGGCCCGATCGGCGGATATGCCGAGGTCCGGCTGATCGACGCGGACCGCGTCGTAGAACTGCCGGACGCAATTCCTTCAGAGCAGGCGGCAACGATGATGTTGCAGGGTCTCACCGCGCACATGCTGCTTCGACAAGTCCATAAGGTGAAGCCTGGCGAGACTATCCTGATCCACGCGGCCGCCGGGGGTGTCGGCCTGATCGTGTGTCAATGGGCCAAGGCGCTCGGAGCGACGGTGATCGGCACCGTGGGCAGCGACGAAAAGGCGGAGCTCGCGCGAGCACACGGCTGCGACCACCCGATCGTCTACACCCGCCAGGACTTCGTCGCCGAAGTCGACCGCATCACCGGAGGGCGCAAGCTGCCGGTTGTCTATGACTCCGTCGGCCGCGACACCTTTCTGAAGTCAATAGAATGCCTGGCGCCGCGCGGGATGATGGTCAGCTTTGGCAATGCCTCGGGACCGCCCGATCCGATTGCGCCGGGGCTGCTCGCGCAGAAGGGCTCGCTCTTCCTGACCCGCCCAACGCTCTACAATTACGTGGCCGCGCGCGCCGAACTCGAGTCCGCAGCGAACGCCCTCTTCGACGTCGTCGCGTCGGGCGCAGTGAAGATCGAGGTCAAGCAGCGGTTCCCACTGCGCGACGCTGCCGAAGCCCATCGCGCCCTCGAATCCCGCCGAACGACGGGCTCGACGATCCTGACGATTTGATCTGACTTCATCTTCCCATCTGGTAGAATCGTTGGCGAGGCCACGGCCTTGTGGGGAAATCATGGAAGGTGGGCGCCTTCCCTTTTGTGGCGCCCGCCGCTAAGGCTCCGCGACTTTTTATCAGCAAGAGAGGACTCGCTTGGCCAAGGAAGAATTGCTCGAGATGCGCGGGCGGGTGGTCGAACTGCTGCCCAATGCGATGTTCCGCGTCGAGCTTGAGAACGGCCACGAAGTTCTCGGCCACACGGCCGGCAAGATGCGCAAGAACCGCATCCGCGTGCTCACCGGCGACGAAGTGCTGGTCGAAATGACGCCCTATGACCTCACCAAGGGGCGGATCACCTATCGCTTCATGCCAGGACGCGCGGGACCGCCCGGCTACCCGTAAATGCGGCTGATCCTCGCGTCCGCGAGCCCGCGCCGCATGGACCTCCTGGCCCGTATCGGCGTCACGCCTGACGCCGTCCTCCCCGCCGATATCGACGAGAGCGTTCCGAAGGGCGAGCTGCCGCGCGACCATGCCGCGCGGCTCGCGCGTGAGAAAGCGCATGCTGTCGCGGCGCTCGAACCTGACGCGCTCGTCCTTGCCGCAGACACGGTGGTAGCGGTCGGCCGCCGCATCCTACCGAAGGTCGAGGACGAACAGACGTTGCGCTCCTGCATGAAGCTGCTGTCGGGGCGCCGCCATCGGGTAATGACCGGGGTTGCTCTCGCCATTCCTGGGATGGGCACGCGCGAGCGGCTCGTGGAGACGATGATCGCCATGAAGCGGCTTAGCGACGAAGAGATCGACTATTACGCAAGCCACGGCGAGTGGCGCGGCAAGGCCGGCGGCTATGCGCTTCAGGGTTACGGCGAGGTCTACGTCCGCCACATCGCCGGAAGCTATTCGAACGTGGTCGGCCTGCCGCTTGCGGAAACGCGCGTGCTCCTGAAGTCGGCGGGATATCCGCTTGCCTGAATGGTGGATCGAGCGTGGCATCGGCGAGACCCGTGCTGCGCTGGTCGAGGACCGGGCGATCGTCGAGGCAAGGATCGAGCTTCAAAACCTGGTCCGTGCCGGAACCGTCACCGCCGCCAGGCTCAGCAATAATGGAAGCAACGGGCGGAACGCTCTGGCGCTTGACGATAGTGGTGCCGAATACCTCCTGCCCCGCGGCGCTGCGGGCATCAGCGAGGTTGCGGAGCTTGCGATTGAGGTCACGCGCGAGAAGATTCCGGGCGCGGAGCCCTGGAAGCGTGCCCTTGCTCGCGTAAGCACGGATGAGCCCCGCCAAGCTCCAGCGCTGAACGGCCGTGCGCTGCCTTTTCCCGCTGCTGATGATGCGCTCGCAGCCGCGGGCTGGAACGACCTGATTGAAGAAGCGCGCTCGGGCATCGTGCGCTTCGCCGGCGGCGAGCTCCGGATCTCGGCGACACCTGCGATGACCCTGATCGACGTCGACGGCTACCTGCCGCCGGACGAGCTTGCGGTGCTCGGTGCCGCAGAGGCAGCGAAGTCGGTGCGCCGCCTCGACATAGGCGGGTCGATCGGCATCGATCTGCCGAGCGCCGGCAGCAAGGCCGCGCGGCAGGCCGCCGCAGCCGCAATCGACGCGCACTTGCCGCAGCCGTTCGAGCGCACGGCGGTCAACGGCTTCGGCTTCGTCCAGATCGTCCGGCCGCGCACGCGGGCGTCGTTGGTCGAGCTGGCGCAAGACCGTGCGGCGTTCGAGGCGCGCGCGCTCATGCGCCGGGCTGCGCTGGACAGGCCGGGGCCAAGGCGGCTGGCGGCACATCCGGCAGTCATCGCTGCAATCGAGGCCGGCGGTGATTGGACGGACAGGCTTTCGCGTCACGTCGGTGGCGCCATCAGCTTGCGCGCCGACGCTGCTCTTCCCATGTCGGGCGGGTATGCGGAACCGTTCTGACTCAAAGCGTTGCCCCTTGTGCGGCAAGCCCGAACACGTCGATCACGCGCCTTTCTGCAGCCGCGGCTGCAAGGATCGGGACCTGCTCAAGTGGCTCGGCGAAGGCTATCGGATTCCGGGGCCGCCGGTCGATCCCGAGAGGGTGGACAGCGAAGAGGACGCCGGTTAGGGACCGCCGTCGCTTGGCCGGGCCCGCCCGTCCCGACGCGGATGCCCAGGTAGCTCAGTTGGTAGAGCACGTGACTGAAAATCACGGTGTCGGCGGTTCGATCCCGTCCCTGGGCACCATCACCTCTCCCGGACGCTAGCTGCCCCCGTTGTAGAGCCGGTCGAGGACACTGGCCGTCTCGAGCAGCCCTTGCGTACTGCCGCTGAAGCGCTCGCCGGCCGCGAGCGTGCGGACCCACTCGGCGGCGGCTCGGCCGCCCCATTCATCGGGGGCAGATGCAATCTGCTCGGCGTTGCGGCCGTGGAACTGCTCGGCGGTGAAATCGAAGAACGATCCTTCGACGTTGCGCATTTGGGCTCCGCCGCCGGTGCCAATGACGGTTGCTTCGATCACCGCGTCACGCCCGGCGCTGAGGTTCCATGAACAGGCGATCCGCACGTTGACGCCGTTGGCGAGGCGGAGCTGCGCAATCGCGTAATCTTCCACTTCGTCCGGGGCGACCGCTCGTCCATCGCGCAGCAGAGTGGAGCTGGCCATCTCGACATCCGGAAAATCGAACAGCCAGAGCGCCAGGTCGACGAGGTGCACGCCAAGGTCGATCAGGCAGCCGCCGCCGGACAGCTTCGGATCCCAGAACCAGCCGGCGCCCGGGCCGTAAGCGTTGTGGAAGGTAAGGTCGGCAATGAATGACTTTCCCAGCATTCCAGAGACCACGCGCTCCCTGACCGCCTGCATGGCCGCCGTGTAGCGGTAGGAAAGGTCGACCCCGAGCAAGCGGTCCGAGCGCCGTGCGGCTGCGAGCACTTCGTCCACCTCGGCAGCCGTGCGGCCCAGCGGCTTTTGGCAGAACACGGCGGCCCCGGCGTCGAATGCCCGCACGCATTGCTCAGCGTGAAGTGCGCTCGGTGTCGCGATCACCACGCCGTCCGGCTTGCGTGCGAGCAACTCGTCCAGCGAACCAACGAGCTGCGCACTGGGCGCGAGCTCCTGGGCTTGAGCGGCCATCTCGCTGCTTGGATCGCAGATTGCGACTGCCTCGGCCTGACCGGTTGCAAGCATCGCCTGCATGCGATTGCGGCCGATCCAGCCGGTACCGAGAAAACCGAGCCTGATCACGCGGGCAGGACGACGGCTTTAACGAAATTGCCCGGGCGGTCGCGCGTGGCGTCGAGTGCCTCGCCGAGCTGGTCGAGCGGATAGCGGTGGGTGATTAGCGCCTTGGGATCGAGCTGGCCCGAAGCGATTGCCTCTGCCGCTTCCTGCATGCCGCGAAGGGCGACGTTCTGGTCTCGTTCGTGGGCGTTGGCGACGTCGAAGCCGCGCCAGTTCCACAGCTGCATGTTGACCTGTCGCGGCCCGTCCTGGTGATAGCCGGCGATGACCAGCCGGCCGCCCTCCGCCGTGAGTTCGGCGGCGAGGTCGAGCGGCCATTGCTTGCCGACGGCTTCGATGACGCGGTCGCAGAAGCGGCCGTCGGTCAGCCCGCGGACCCGATCGATGATCTGCCAGTGATCGTGCATCGGGATAGTTTCCGCAGCGCCCATGCGGCGTGCCAAGTCGAGCGATTCTTCGCGGCGGGAAATGGCAATCACCCGCGCCCCTGCGTCGCTCGCGAGTTTCACGAGGGCTCCGCCGAGGAAACCGATGCCGACGACCGCGACCGTCTGTCCGGCCTGGATGTCGCTCCTGCGGAAGATGTTCATCGCGCAGCCGAACGGCTCCAGCGGGACGTCGAGTCCCTCGAGTGCGTGGGGCAATTTCACGACGGCGCTCGCATCGGCGAGATCGTATTGCGCATAGGCCTTGCCACTCAGCAGGCCGACCCTGTCGCCAGGCTTCAGATCGGTCACTCCGTCGCCGACCGCATCAACGGCGCCCCAGCCTTCATGGCCGAGGCTGCCCGGCTCGGTCGGAAACTGCATCCACTCCGGGCCGGCCCATGGCGTGAGGTTGGAAGCGCATACGCCGCAGCCTTCGAGGCGGACGCGGACCTGGCCGGGTCCGGGCTCCGGCACTGGAACGTCGGCAATGTGCAACTCGCCGGGGCCGGTGACGACCGCCGCACGCATCAGATTGTGGGTCATCCTTACTCCGCGGCGGCGATCAGCGGGGCGTCGATGTACATCGGCTGCGCGACCCGGTTGGACTCGACAGCGAACCACTCGATCGTCGCATCAAGTCCCTGCTCGAGGTCGATGGACGGCTGCCAGTCGAGCAGTTCCATCGCCCGCCCGATGTCGGGCTTGCGGCGGCGGGGGTCGTCTTCGGGTAGCTCCTGGTAGGTGACCCGGGATGAGCTCCCGGTCATTGTGATGACGAGGTCCACCAGCTGCTTGACGGTGAGCTCGTTCGGATTGCCGAGGTTGACGGGCATCCCGACCGCGCGATCGCTGTCCATCAGTCGCGTCAGGCCCTCGACCATGTCGTCGACGTAGCAGAAGCTCCGGGTTTGCGACCCGTCGCCATAGATCGTGATGTCCTCGCCCGAGAGCGCCTGGCAGACCACGTTGGAGACGACCCGGCCGTCGTCCGAGCGCATGCGCGGACCGTAAGTATTGAAGATGCGCGCGACCCGCACGTCGGCACGGTGACTGCGGAGGAAGTCGAATGCCAGCGTCTCCGCGGCGCGCTTGCCTTCGTCGTAGCAGGCGCGTGGACCGGTGCAGCTGACCCATCCGCGATAGTCCTCTCGCTGCGGGTGCACTTCGGGATCGCCGTAGACCTCACTCGTCGACGTAAGCAGCAGCCGCGCGCCCGTTTCTTCCGCGAGCCGCAGCGCATTGCGCGTACCCATCACGTTGGTCAGCATCGTGTGCTCGGGATCGGCTTGGTAGTGTGGCGGGGAGGCAGCGCAGGCGAGATGATAGATGTGCGTGAAGCGCGTCCGTCCGCCACGCAGCCACTGCGGCAAACCGTCGATCACATCATCCTCGACGAACTCGAAGCGGCTCTCGTGCTCCAGGTGGCGCAGGTTGTCCTTCCGGCCCGTCTGAAGGTTGTCGAGGCAGATCACTTGCGCGCACTCGGCGATCAGCCGGTCGCACAGATTGGATCCGATGAACCCTGCGCCGCCCGTGACGAGGGCGATCTTCTGGCCGTTGGATTGCACTCTCTGCTCCCTGTTCTTGTTGCCTCGCTTAGCCTTCGCTGCGTCCTCGATGTGGCGCTGCAATTCCGACGCGCGGTGCGTGGAGGTGTGGTCGTGGAGGATTCTCGCCCGCGCGGCCCGGCCCATGTCGGCGGCCTCTTCGCCGGACTGCAGTCGCGAGACAACCTCTTGGCCGCTGTCGGCCAGGATGATCTCGCGCCCGGGCTCGAACAGGCTCTCAAGCCCCGCCCATTTGTCGGAGATCACCGGCGTCGCGCAGGCTGCCGCCTCGAATAAGCGCACGGACGGCGACCAACCCGCGGCGATCATGTCGGCGCGGGTGACGTTCAGCGTGTAGCGGGAGGCGGCGTAAAAGTGCGGGTGATCGGCGGGCGGCAAATGGTCGATCCGCTCGACGTTCTCCGGCCACTCGATGCTGTCTGGATACTGCGGCCCCGCAACGCAGAACTTGAGGTGCGGGAGCTTGCGCGCGGACTCGATCAGCAGCTTCTCGAGCGTCGGCTGCCGGTCGTCGCTGTACGTGCCGAGGTAGGTGAGGTCCCACGTCTTGGGCACGTCGAGCGGCGGGTAGGCGTCGGGGTCCACCGAGCAGTAGAGCGCGCGCGCCATCGGCGATCCGTAATGGCGCTCAAGCCGCTCCAACGTTGGGCCGCCGGTGAACGACAGGTACAAGTTGTAGCCGGGGATGATCTCGGGCGAGAGATATTCGAAGTCGCCGCGCTCCAGCTTGGCGAGCGTGACCGGCGTGTCGATGTCGTAGAAGGCCGTCACTCCACGCGCCGTGCGCTGTACGTAACGGCCCACCTCCACCCCTTCGGGTACGTAGGACCCGACGATCACCGCGTCGGCTCCGGCGATCTCGTCACGCCAGCCGTCTAGATCCTGGAACGAGCCGTAGAACTCCAAGCGGCAGTAATCGGGATCGGCGATGTCACGGTTGCTGCGGTACCAGGGCACGTCCCGTTCCAAGAACAGGATGTCATGGCCGAGCGCCCCGAGCGCCTTCAGCAGCGCACGGAACGTGGTTGCGTGACCGTTGCCCCAAGACGAGGACAGGCTGAGGCCGAGGACGACGAGCTTCATGCCGCCACCTCTTCCAGGCGCTCCGCCATCTCAGCCCGAAGCAGCGCGTCGACTTGAGCGCCGCGGTGCGCGTAGGTGTGCTCGGCCAGTACGCGCTTCAAAGCAGCAGAGCCGATCTCCCGCGCGCGGTCCGGCGTAAGGGCGCCGACATGTTCGGCAACATCCTTGCCGTCGCGGGCGACCAGTACTTCCTGGTCCGGGATCAGGAACTGCTCGATGCCCTCCCATGCATCCGTGATCAGGCAGGCCGCGGCTCCGGCGGCCTCGAACACGCGCGTCGCCGGCGAGAAGCCAATGTTGGCCATGCTGTCGCGGGCAACGTTCAGCACCGCCATCGGCGTGCAGTTGAAAGCGTTGTGCTCGTGCGTGAACACGTGGCCAAGGTGACGGACGTTGGCGGGCATCGCTTTCGATTCCCAGCCGTTGCCGCCGATCAGGAAGCTGCGCTCCGGTAGCGCTGCGGCCGGCTCAAGGAAGAACTGCTCAACGCGTGCTTCCCGGTCAGGAAGGCGGTTGCCAAGGAACGACAGATCGGCGGCAAAGCGCTGGTCGGGACCGACCGGATGGTGGGTCGTCGGGTCGAGCGCGTTGTATACGGGCACGCAGCGCCGCGCTCCGAATCCTTCGTAAGCATCGATCACCGGAGGGCCGCCGCCATAGGTGAGCACGAGATCCAGGTCGGGCAGAGCTCTGCGAACGGGGTGGTCCTCAACCTGCCGCATCTCGTCGAGCGTTGCCGCTGCATCGACATCCCAGAAGATCTTCAGCGAACCGGGACGGCTGTGCTCGATGATGCCGGCGATCAGCTCGTCGTCGAATACGCCAACCCCGCTCGCCTTGACGGCGATGTCGGCCGCACCTGCCTGCTCCAGCACCGAGCGCAGGCCCTCCGGCGTTGCCGGATAGACGACCGACTTCGCCCATGGCTGCGGCTCCATGTCGCGATGCTGCTGCCGTTCGTAGGCGTCCGGCTCGTAGAAAGTGATGTCGTAGCCGCGGCTGGCCAGGTCGCGCAGGAGTCCGCGATAATAGGTCGCCGCGCCGTTCCACCACGACGACAGCAGGCTCGATCCGTAAAAGGCGATCTTCATGCGACGCTCCGAAGTGCGGGCGCCCGCAGTTGCTCGACGATGCTCAGAAGTTCCTCCACTCGATGGCTGCAGGTATGCCGGGCACGGATGGTTTCGAGGCCGCTGCGAACGAGGCTCGCCCGCAGCTGCGGATCGGATTTCAGCTGTGTCAGCGTTCGGCTCATGTCCGCTCCGTCGCTGACCATCAGAAAGTCCTCGCCAACGCGGAACAGGTGTTCGCAGTCGTCCCACGGCGCCGACACCAGCGGAATGCCGCAGGCAAGCGCCTCGAACACGCGGATGGTCGGGATTCCGGGCAGCACCTGCGTGTAGAAGCGGCGCGGCACGTGAACCGTCGCGAGGTGGCGCGCGAAGACCTCCGGCGCGGACGCGTTGGCGATCCAGCCATGATAGCGCGCACCGAATTGCGCGAGGGTGAGCTTGGCTTCCTCAGGGTAGCGAACGCCGTAAATGTCGAGCGGCAGGTCAGTGTCGCGCGCGGGCGCCAGCAGGAAGTCGACCAGCTCCTGGCTGCGCTCGTCGTCGCCCCAGTTGCCGATCCATACGAGGCCTTCGCGCCGATTTTCCTGAACCGGCGGATGGAAGCGGCGAATGTCGGCGGCTTCGTGCCAGACGAATACGCGTCCGCCCCAGCCCCAATCCTCATATACGCGCGCCAAGGTCGCTCCGAACGCGAGCACCCCGTCGTAGCCGTCGAGGTCGTACGCACGCATTTCTTCCGGTGCGGAGACAGCGCGGTGATGCGTATCGTGAAACAGCAGGAGGAAGCGGCCGCCACCCGCACGCAGCCGGCCAATCTCCGCAACCAGGCTCGGCTCGTTCCACTCGTGAACGATGACGAGGTCGGCGTCGTCGACAAGTGCTGCAATCTCGGCGTCGGCCGCGTATACGACGGGTTCAAGCTCCGGATAGCTTGTGCGGAACGCGTTCAGTCCGGCGTCGCCGGCGTCCTTGAGCAGGTTCGAAAGGCTCCACGAGGCGGCTGGTTCGTACGCTTGGACGTCGTGGCCGCGCGCTATGAGATCACTGAGAACTCCGCGCAGAAAATGCGCGTTGCCGTGGTTCCAGCAGGACCGGAGCGAATGGGTGAAATAGACGATCCTCATGCCGCACCGGCTATCTGCAGTGGGCGCGTCCGTTCGACAGCGGTCGTGAGCAGGTCGGCGTACAGGGAGGCCATGGCGTCGGCCATGCGTTCGGGCGTGTAGCGGCGAGCACGCTGCTGAGCTGCGTTGCCGAGCTTGGTCCGAACAGCACGGTCGTCCAAAATATCTCGGATCGCACAGGCGAACCCTCGAGGATCGCGCGGTGACACGTATACCGCCGCCTCACCCCAAAGCTCGCGGTGCGTCGCGATATCCGACAGCACCAGTGCGCAGCCGGCCTGCGCAGCTTCAAGCACAGATAGCCCGAACGGTTCGTAAAGCGCCGCAGACGCGAACACGGGCCGCGCGGCGAGCATGTCCGCCAGGCGCTCGGCCGAAAGCTGTCCGACGAGTTCCAGGTGCTCAAGCTCAATGGACGCGCCATTCGGGCCGTGAGTAGGTCCAGCGGCATTGAAGGGTACCGGCACCTGGGCCGCCGCTTCATCCAAGGTCGCGACATTCTTTCCTTCGTCCCACAGCCGGCTGGCGGTGAGCACGAACTCCTCTCGCTCTCTGGCTGCCGCTGGCGACCAGCGGCGACCGTTGTGCACCGGTATGACGTGTCGCACGCGGTAGATGCGCGCCGTCTCTGCGGCGAACGCCTCCGTTGGCGCGACCACAGCATCCGCAGAGCGCAGCCCCGTCGCGACGAGGTCACGCCGCCATTTGAAATCCTCCGGCAGCGGGATGCCTCGAACCGCGTCCCACCAGCTCGCGACACAGCTGTGTTGTACGGCAACGGTCGGCTGATCGAACTCCGCGCCCGCGAGAATGGCGGCCGTATGGACTTGGACGAGATCCACGGACTCATGCGATGCGATGGCGGCAAGCCGCTGACCGGCACGTCCAAGCTCGGCCGCGTTTGTCTCCGCCCAGTCGAGCGGCAAGCCAGTATCGACGAGGCGGATGCCTTCGGCTTCCCGGCGCTGAGCTTCGGTCGGCGAGGGTCCCATCACCGCCAGCACGGCTTCGACCCCGAGCGCCGCCAGCGCCCGCGCGAGATCGAGGCTGTAGACCCACACCCCGCCGACGGCATCGGTGGTGAGCAGGATGCGCATCTTGCGCGCGTCCGTCATTCGGCAGCGCTCGCAAGCTGCGGCTGCAAGTTCAGCTCCAGACCACGCTCCTGCGAAAGCCACGCGGCCAGCCGGGCCACGCCATCGTGCCATCCCCGCGGCTGGGCGAGACCTAGGGCGTCCCGCGCCGCTGCCGTGTTCGACACGTACCAGCGCTGATCGCCGGGGCGCCAATCCTCGTACCGGACGTCCACGTCGCGCCGAGTGATGGCGCGAATCTCCTCGAGCAATTGCCTGAGGCTGATCGCGTTGGCCGGTCCGCCGCCGAGGTTGAACGCGCGACCCCGAACCTCATCGATGCGCTCCCACGCGCGAACATAGGCATCGACCGCGTCGGCGACGTCGAGGATGTCACGCACCTGGCGACCGTCGCCGTAGATGGTGATCGGCTCGCCTTCGAGCGCCCGGATCAGGAAGTGGGCAACCCAGCCCTGATCCTCCGTGCCCATCTGCCGCTGCCCGTAGATGCAGCTCATTCTGAAGACGGCCGTCGGGATGCCGAAGCTGCGGCAATAGTCGAGGACGTATTGGTCCGCCGCGCCTTTCGAGCAGCCGTACGGGGTGTGGAAATCGAGCGGCCGGCTCTCGTCGATGCCCATTCCGGCGATTTCACCAGCCGGCTCGTGGCGGTCGTCCCCGGCGTTGAACTCGACATCACCCAAGTCGCCATAAACCTTGTTGGTCGAGGCGAAGATGACCGGCACCCGTTCACCGCGAAGGCGGATCGCGTCCAGCAAGTTGATCGTACCGCGGACGTTCGTCTCGAAATCGTCCCGGGGGTCGACCATGCTGGTCGTCACCGCAACCTGCGCGGCCATGTGAAACACCGCCTTCGCATCGGCAGCAGCACGCACCAGCTCGTCCTCGTCCCGGACATCGCCGACGACGCTGCTGACGCGAGCGCCGTGCCGCGACTTCAGCCAGGCGAGGTTGCGCTCGACGCCCGCACGCGACAGCGCGTCATAGACGACGATATTGTGTCCCTCGCCCGCAAGCCGGTCGGCGAGGTTGGAGCCGATGAAGCCCGCTCCACCGGTGATGAGGATGGGCCGTGTATCCGCGGCCGCAGTCACGCAACCAGACCCTTCGCTTCCAGTTCGGCGCGCGCCTGGTCGACCTTGTCGTCGGCCTCCTGTTCGGCGACCCACTCGGCCAGCTCGGTGAGGCCTTCCTGGAAGTCCTTCTCGGCCCGGAAGCCGAGCCTTTCAGCGGCCTTGCTCCCGTCGCAGAAGCAGTGCCGAATGTCGCCGACGCGCGACTTGCCGACGATCTCCGGCTCGATGTCGTTGCGGTTCATCGCCTTGGCGATCGACTGCGCGACTTCCGTGACGCTGCGGTCGTTGCCGGAGCCGATGTTGAAAACTTCGCCGACGGCCTTGGGGTCGGTGAGCGCTTCGGCGAACGCACGAGCGACATCGCCCACGTAGACGAAGTCGCGGCGCTGCTCCCCGTCTTCGAAGATGAGCGGGCGCTGCCCGTTCGACAGCCGCGACGAGAAGATCGCCAGCACCCCGGTATATGGGTTCGAAAGCGCCTGGCCCGGGCCATAGACGTTGAACAGGCGCAGGCAGGTGCCTTCCATGCCATAGGCCTGCGTCATGATTAGAGTCTGCCGCTCCTGCACATATTTGCCGAGCGCGTAGATCGACGCGAGGCTGGGCTGCTTCCACTCTGGCGTGGCGACCGGCGACAGGGGCCGCCCCTGGTTGTCCGTCGGGTCCCAGCTTTGCGATTCCGACGTGCGCGGCGCGCGTTCCGCATTCTGGACGAGCTCGCCGTCGGCATCCCGATAGAGGCCTTCGCCATAGATGCTCATCGACGAGGCGGTGACGACCCGTCGCACGGGCTTGTCGATCAGCGCCTCGAACAGCACCGCCGACCCCGTCTCGTTGACCGAGGTATAGCGCTCGACCGCATACATCGACTGGCCGACACCGACTTCAGCGGCGAGGTGGACGACGCTGTCCACGCCCTGGAGCGCCCGCGTGACCACGTCCTTGTTGCGGATATCGCCGACGATCAATTCGGCATCTTCGGACAAATCTTCGGGCCGTTCACGGTCGCCATGGACCTGCTCGATCAGGCTATCGAGAATGCGCACGCGATTGCCGCGCGCTAGCAGCTCACGAGTGACGGCGCGACCGATGAATCCCGCTCCGCCGGTGACCAGAACATGTTCCCCCAATGGCTTCCCTTTCCCTGCGGCGAATAACTTATGTTATATTATCAGCAGTTTACACCTGCTTCTTCTTCTTGAACCGATTTTCCCGCGGGTTGTTCCAAGGCCGGTTCGTTCCGCCGTCTAATCAACCCAGCTTTCCTGCCGAGTCGGCGCTTTGGAACAATCAAGAAGATGTTGAAGCTGCTGGCGATATCGGTGTCGTGATGCGTCTAGTCGCTGCGTTTCGGCAGCATTTCCGCGCGTCAGTTCAGCGCCGAATGAAGCTACGCCGAGCCGGAAAGCGGCGTACGCGATCAGGTAGAATTCGAGCAGCTCGCGATCGACACTACGCCCGGCGGCCTGTTCGGCCGCGGAGATCAAGGTCGCCGCTTCGTCGCGGCCGAGCTCGAACTCGGTGATCGCTCCGGCGACATCCCACGAGAAGTCCTCGCAGCCGATGAGGTCGTGCGCCTGGTGGTGGTCGACGCCGTCGGTCTTGAGAAGCTGGCCGTCCGGCGTTTGCAGCCATTCGTGACGATCCATCCGGTTGTCTGTGCAGACCGGCCGCACCCGGCCCTGCAGCGGCTCGAGCTTCGGTCGCCAGGCCTCAAGCAAGGTGACCGCGTCCTCGCCCAGGCCCAACAGGATGTTGCGGCGAGCCATCTCGTAGAGGCGCGCCAGCGATGCCCCGTCTTCCTGACCGGCCGCGAATAACCGTGCCCGGGCGCCGATGTAGCGCCCGACCGGTTCGACCGGCCGCTCGTCACTGCGCAGCGCTTCCGCATCGCCCCGCCACCTTTCGACAAGGAACCCATGCGCGACGCCAACCGGTTCCGGTGAAAGGCCGGCGGCGTGCAGAGCGCGCGCCATTCCAAGCTTTTCCGTGGCGGTGCTGCCCAATCCGGCGAACTTCGCAACGAATTCGTTGCCGTCGCTGCTGACCAGAAACTTGCGTCGTTCGAACATTGCAACGACCGGCGGCCAGTCGGCTTCGTTCGCGAACCCCAGCCGCCGCCACTCGCCACCCGAAATTTCCCGCGGCTCGTCGTCGAGGGAGCCGTGCAGCTCTCGAAGCCACTCGCCCACCAGGCCCTTTAGGTGATCGCCGAAGTCGGCGACCTCGCGCTGTGCCGATTGCCACCGCATCCGATGCGCGGCGCTTGCGTGAGGGCCGAGCGGCCCCGCATGGCTCGGCAGGAAGGCGATGCGTTCAAGCGGGACGCCGCGCTCCTGCAGCCAGTCGGCGACTGCGCCGAACGAACTCCCCGATTGGCCGGGTCCCTCGTCGACGATGATGTAGTGTGCGTCGCCGGCGAGAAGCCGACGCTCCAGTGCGGGGTCGATCGAGACGACGCGTGCGAACGGATCGCCGAACGGGCGCACCGTAACGGGCACATCGGCGTCGAGGGCTGCGGCTACGACGGGCGCCAGCGTGGAGCCGATACTGCGAACACCGATTACGCGTGGAGGGCCGTCGAGCCGCAGGCGTCGCGCGGCTTGGAGGTAAGCCTCGGGATACACTGAGTAGAAGGCGAAGCCCTCGGGGTTCTTCGAAACCACGGACTCGGGAAGGCTCGCAACGTCCTCCACTTCCGCCAGGTCACCAATGCTTTGGAATCCGCTATCCCACGAACGGCAGAGCATATGCGCGATCCCGAGAACGAGATCGCCGAGCGCCTCCGTTTGCGGTGTGATGCCGTCACGCGCGGCTTGATCGAAATCCGCATCGGCTACACCCTGGAGCAGGCGGCCGCTTTCGATGAGCGTGCCGGCAATCGCTGCGTGACGATCAAGTCCCGCTGGCATCTCTGAGATACCGGAGAGGGACAGCCGGATGGCGGCGAGCCGTTCGCGCGGGTTCACGCGCTCGGTCCGGTCGCCGAAGATCAGCATGCTCAGCCCTGCGCCAGGTGCCGGTAAGCGATGCAGCCGAACGTGTGATAGTCGGGCGCCGTCTTGCCGCGGGACGCCAGCCAGTCGGCCCAACCCTGATATTGCGAGCGGCTTGGCGAGACGACCTCACGAGCGTCCTTTGCACGCGACAGGGCGTCGAGCGGTTCCCAGCCCAGGTCCACCATCACGCAAAGCGACAGGAGCGCTGACCGGCCAATCCCATGCTGGCAATGGATCAGCACCTTCTCGCCAAGGTCGATATGTTCGCGCGCGAACTGAACCCCTTCATCGAGCATGACGACGCTTGCCGGCTCCAGGTCGGGTGTCGGGAGGTGAAGGAAGGCGATTCCGGCCGCGCGCAGCTGCTCCTCGTCGTCACGATCTTCTTTCCGGAGGTCGATCACCGCGCCGATCCCGTGGTCCGCGGCCAGCGCACCGGCTCGATCGATCGGGAAGTAGCCGCCGACGGCTAGGGCGTCCGTCAGCCAGTGAAAATTCGGCGTCCATTCGCCAGCATCGCCGGTCACAGGATCTTCTTCATCTTCGTCTTGAGCATCTTCTTCTTCTTCATCCCAGCGCGGCACCACTACTGTTGTTCGCGGCCGGTTACTGTTGTTTGGCGCCAGCTACTGTTGTTTCGTGCAGTCACGAACGGAACAACAAAGCTTCACAACTGTTCCGCGCCCGTATGATGATTCATTCCAAGCCCGAACCAATCCTCGGATGACCGTCGCAGAATCGAAGCTCCGCTCTGTCCCCGGCAGCGACTTGAAGGAGCGCATCGAAGCGCTTGCGCCTTGGTTTCACAACCTGGAACTCGACGGCGTATGGACCGCGCCCGATCATTTCCTCGGTGATTATCCAGGCGCCAAGTTCCGCCGCTTCGGCCCGCATCTCCCCGCCGATCTCACCGGCAAGAGCGTCCTCGATATCGGCTGCAACGCGGGCTTCTATTCGATCGAGATGAAGCGACGCGGTGCTGCCCGCGTGCTCGGCATCGACAGCGACGATCGCTATCTCGCACAGGCTCGACTTGCCAGCGACACGCTCGGGTTCGAGGATATCAAGTTCGCCAAGCTCGACGTCTACGACGTCGGCGCCATCGGCGAGCGGTTCGACGTCGTGATTTTCATGGGCGTGCTTTACCATCTGCGGCATCCGCTGCTCGCGCTGGACCTCATTCGCGAGCATGTCGCCGGTGACCTGATGCTGTTCCAGTCGATGCAGCGCGGCTCCAGGCATGTGTTGCCGCTGCAGCCGGATTACGACTTCAAGGAAAGCTCGATCTTCTTCGAGACCGGCTACCCCAAGCTTCACTTCATCGAGCGGGAATATTCACGCGACTGGACCAACTGGTGGGTGCCCAACCGCGCCTGTACCGAGGCGATGCTCCGCTCGGCGGGGTTCACCATCGACCGCCAGATCGAGGAGGAAGTTTACCTCTGCCGCGTGGCCGAGCGCCCCTATGCGAAATACGGTCCAGCGGCCGTCTACCCGGCCAGGGAGCCGCGCGCATGATCGAAGCGGCGATGATCTGGAACGAGCCGAACAACAAGTCGCATTGGGATCCGGAGATCGACCCCGACTGGTCCAAGTTCGCGGAGCACGTGATCGCCGCGGGCAACGCGATCCGGAGCGTGAACCCCGAAATGACGCGAGTCCTTGGCGGCATGTCGCCGATCGATCCGCACTGGCTCAAGCGCATGGACGCGCATGGCGCGCTCGATGCTGTCGACGTTGTCGCGGTTCACGGCTTCCCGCTCGACTGGAACCTGTGGCCGCTCAGCGCCTGGCCCGACAAGATTGCCGAGATCAAGGCTGTCACCGACAAACCGGTGTGGGTCACCGAGGTCGGGGTCAGCAGCTTCGGCGCGGAGGAGGTTCAGGTCTTCGGGCTGGAACGTACAGCGGAGCTTCTGACCAGCGTCGTCCCGCGAATCTTCTGGTATTCACTTTTCGACCTGCCGCAGTCGTGGGGCGCGGAGACCCGCCACCGCGAGGCGGAGGGCTCCTCCTACTACCGGCATTTCTACCTCGGCCTTATCCGCGAAGACGGCACGCCGAAGCCGGCGCTCGAGGTCTATGCCCGCTACGCGGAGCAGGTCGGCCTCATGCAGTGGTTCCACTTCCACGATCCGCGGCTCGACGAAGCGGTGCAGTGGATGAAGCGGCTTGGCACCCGCCGCATCCGCACCGGGCTTTCGTGGGCCGACAGCTTCCGCCCGAACGCCATCGACTGGTTCGACCGCCAGATGGAGGCGCTCGCGGACTTCGAGGTGACCGTGACTTTCTGCTTTACGCCCGAGCACCTCGGCATCGCGCCGCACCACACCAGTGCGGCCAGGGACCCGCAGGCTTTTGCCGACTTCTGCGCCTGGATGATCGACCGCTACGCTCCAGCCCAAGGGCAGCAAACCGCCATCTCCGGGCCCCAACTTCCCGACGGCGTCGAGGTCCGGGCACCTGAGCTTACGCCACTTCACTTCAACCGCGACGAGCGCCTTGCCGCCGAACGGAGCGCCGCCTGATGCTGACCCCGACCAACCCGATCAACGTCGCTGTCGTCGGCGTCGGCAATTGCGCGAGCTCCCTCGTCCAGGGCATCGCTTACTACTCGAACGGAGGCGCCAACGAGCAGATCGGCCTCTCGCACTGGGACCTCGGCGGCTACCGCCCCAAGGACCTGAAGATCGTCGCCGCCTGGGACGTCGATCGACGCAAGGTTGGTCGCGATGTCTCCGAAGCGATCTTCGCCAAGCCGAACTGCACGGCAGTCTTCTGCGACCACGTGCCCGAGACCGGAACGACGGTGCGCATGGGCAAGGTCCTAGACGGGGTCGCCGAGCACATGGCCGAATACCCGGAAGAGCGCAGCTTCATGCTGGCCGACGGCGAGCGCGAGCCGACGCGCGATGAACTGGTCGAGGTCCTGCGCGAGACAGGGACGGACGTTCTTGTGAATTATCTGCCGGTCGGATCGCAGCAGGCGACCGAGTTCTACGCCGAATGCGCGCTCGAAGCGAAGGTTGCCTTCGTCAACTGCATCCCGGTGTTCATCGGCAGCGACGAGGGCTGGGCGAAGCGGTTCGAGGAAGCCGGCGTGCCCGTCATCGGCGACGACATCAAGGCGCAGCTCGGCGCCACCATTGTCCACCGCGTGCTGACCGACCTCTTCCACAAACGCGGTGTCCAGCTCGACCGGACCTATCAGCTCAACACCGGCGGCAACACCGACTTCCTCAACATGCTTGAGCGCAAGCGGCTCAAGTCGAAGAAGATCAGCAAGACCGAGGCAGTGCAGTCGGTTGCCGAGCATCGGCTCGATCCCGATAACATCCACGTCGGGCCAAGCGACTATGTCGCGTGGCAGAATGACAACAAGGTCTGCTTCCTGCGGATGGAAGGCCAGTTGTTCGGCGGCGTGCCGATGAACCTGGAGCTTCGGCTGTCGGTCGAGGATTCGCCCAACAGCGCCGGCGTCGCCATCGACCTGATCCGCTGCGCAAAGGTCGCTCGCGACCGCGGCCTGTCCGGCGCGATCCATCCGGCTGCGTCGTCCTTCTGCAAGCATCCGCCGCGGCAGATCCCAGACGACGAAGCATTTGCCGAACTGGAGCGTTTCATCCGCGGGTCCTGAACAGGAGAAGCCAACATGCCAGCGAAGTCCGCCGCCCAGCAGAAGGCCGCCGGAGCCGCCCTGTCGGCAAAGCGCGGCGATACGCCCGAAAGCAAGCTCAAGGGTGCCGCCAAGAGCATGGAGAAATCCATGTCGCAAAAAGAGCTCGAGAAGATGGCCTCGACCTCGCGCAAGGGTAAGCCGGAGCACGTCTCCAAAAAGTAGCTAGTTGGCCATTCGGAAGACCACGCGCTGGGTGAAGTAGCTCGGCACCTTCGTCCCGTCGGCAAGCTCCGCAGGCTCAAGCTTGGCCCGCCTGGTGATTGCATCGCAGGTGATCCGGTTGAATTCCGGTTCGTTGTAGTGGCTGAGGCTCGTGCACTTAGTGACCCGGCCGGACGCATCGACGAGCAAGCGAACGGCAACTTGGGACTCCTTGCCTTGGCTGAGCATGTCCTTTGGATAGTCATTCGCGCGCAGCCACTCACGGGAGTTTAGCGCCCAAACGGGACGGACGATCTTGGCTTCCAGCTGCGGATCGACACCCCAGTCCTTCAGCGATTCCTCGCCACATTGATCGAGAGCCTTGATGGCATCGCCGAGCGAGCCCGTTTCAAGGATCACTGTTCGATTTCGCCGGGTTTGAATTGCGATCTCGGTTGCGGCTGCGGCGAAAGCCTGTCGTTCGGCCTTCTCTTGCGCCTGAACGGCCAGTGAGACGGGAGCCGGGCGCTGATCAGGATGCTTCACAGCTTCCCGCGACTCCTCCTTGCGCTTAAGCGCAACGGCTTCGGGCGCCAGAGTCACGTTGCCCCAGAGAATTGCGGGCTGTTCGGTGGTGACGGTCTGCGCCACGTGCCCCTGCAAGCTCTCTCCCTGGACCGGCAGCAATCGGGCGGCGACCTCGTCGAGCGTCGTTTCGAGGGGTCGGCCGATGGCCAGCATCTCCATCTCGCCGGGGACTGTGCTCTCGAACGCAAGAGTGGTCTTGGTCTTGCCCTCCCCGAAGTTGCGGATGAGCCGGCAGCTGTTCTCGGCATAATCGACGACCCAGGGACTGGAGGGCTTGAGCCGGACCGGTTCGGCAGCAGCAACGAGCAGCGGCGTCATGCCGCAACACGCGATCACGATGCGCAGCCGCATAGCACCCCTCTTGCCCGAGCCTCGGCAGGCTAGGCGACGGGGCGCCGTGCCGTCCAGTTAAAGCTTCTCGGTCAGTTCCGGCACAATCTTGAACAGGTCGCCGACCAGGCCGATGTCGGCGACCTGGAAGATCGGTGCGTCTTCGTCCTTGTTGATGGCGACGATAACCTTGGAGTCCTTCATCCCGGCGAGGTGCTGGATGGCGCCCGAGATGCCGATCGCGACATAGACTTCCGGTGCGACGATCTTGCCCGTCTGACCGACCTGATAGTCGTTCGGCGCATAGCCTGCGTCCACTGCGGCGCGGCTGGCGCCGACGCCGGCGCCGAGCTTGTCAGCCAAGGGATCGATCAGGGCGTGGAACTGGTCGGCCGAGCCGAGCGCACGGCCACCGGATACGATGATCTTGGCGCTGGTCAGCTCCGGCCGTTCGCTCTCGGATGCTTCGGCGGAAACGAAGCTGGAAAGGCCGCTGTCGGCCGCGGCGTCGACCTGCTCGACCGAAGCGGAGCCGCCGTCCGCGGCAGCCTTCTCGAACGCCGTGGTGCGGACGGTCAGGACCTTCTTCGCGTCGCTCGACTTGACTGTCGCGATTGCGTTGCCGGCGTAAATCGGCCGCGTGAACGTGTCCGGCGCTTCGACGGAAAGAACGTCGCTGATCTGCATGACGTCGAGCAGTGCGGCGACGCGCGGAGCGATGTTCTTGCCGGTGGTCGTTGCCGGAACAACGAACGCGTCGTGGCTCTCCATCAGCTTGACGGCAACGGGCGCGACCGCCTCCGCCAACTGGTGCTCGAGGGCCGGAGAGCTTGCTGCATAGACCTTCGACACGCCGGCGATCTTGGCTGCGGCCGCGGCAACCCCGTCGACATTGTTGCCGACGACCAGTGCGTTCACGGCGCCCAGCTTTTTCGCGGCAGTGACCGTGGCGAGGCTCGCGTCTTTCACCGCGCTGCCGTCATGTTCGATGAGGACGAGTACGCTCATGATTTCGAAATCCCCAGACCCTTGAGCCGCTCGACGAGTTCATCGACCGATCCAACCTTGATGCCGGCCTGGCGCTTGCCCGGCTCGACAACCTTCAGCACCTGAAGGCGGCGAGCGACGTCCACCCCGTAGTCTGTCGGCGACTTGGTCGCGAGCGGCTTGGACTTGGCCTTCATGATGTTGGGCAGCGACGCGTAGCGCGGCTCGTTGAGGCGGAGGTCGGTGGTGACG
Organism: Sphingomonas sp. F9_3S_D5_B_2; assembly: GCF_054263715.1. Taxonomy (NCBI): domain Bacteria; kingdom Pseudomonadati; phylum Pseudomonadota; class Alphaproteobacteria; order Sphingomonadales; family Sphingomonadaceae; genus Sphingomonas; species Sphingomonas sp. F9_3S_D5_B_2. Next base: position 131,337 of record NZ_JBSZFB010000002.1, read on the forward strand.
ACCGCCGGCAGCTTGAGCTTCACCGTCTCGAGGCCGCCGTCCACCTCGCGGGTGACGGTCGCTTCGTCGCCGAGCTCGATCTTGGATGCGAAGGTGCCCTGCGGCCAGCCGAGCAGCGCGGCGAGCATCTGTCCCGTCGCGTTATTGTCATCGTCGATCGCCTGCTTGCCGAGGATGACGACCTGCGGCTGTTCCTCGTCGACGACCTTGGCGAGGATCTTGGCGACACCGAGCGGCTCCACCTCTTCGTCGGTCTGCACGAGGATCGCCCGGTCCGCGCCCATGGCGAGAGCGGTGCGGAGCGTCTCCTGCGCCTTGGCCGGTCCGATCGACACCGCGACGATTTCCGTCACGCCGCCCTTCTCCTTGAGGCGGATGGCTTCCTCGACGGCAATCTCGTCGAACGGGTTCATGCTCATCTTGACGTTGGCGAGATCGACGCCGGAGCCGTCCATCTTCACCCGCGGCTTCACGTTGTAATCGATCACGCGTTTGACCGCGACGAGCACTTTCATCGGTTCACTCCAGGCTTAGGCGGCAACGGGCGTGCGGACTTCCGCGACGATTTTCCTTGCCGCGTCGCCAAGGTCGTTGGCGGCGATGATCGGCAGGCCGGAGTTCGCCAGGATGTCCTTGCCCTGCTGCACGTTGGTGCCCTCGAGCCGGACGACCAGCGGCACGCCAAGCTGCACTTCGCGCGCCGCCGCGACGATGCCGTCGGCGATGATGTCGCAGCGCATGATGCCGCCAAAAATGTTGACGAGAATGCCCTTCACGGCCGGATCGCTCAAAATGATCTTGAACGCCGCCGTGACCTTTTCCTTCGAAGCGCCGCCGCCGACGTCGAGGAAGTTGGCCGGCTCCGCGCCTTCCAGCTTGATGATGTCCATCGTCGCCATGGCGAGGCCGGCGCCGTTGACCATGCAGCCGATCGAACCGTCGAGCTTGATGTAGCTGAGGTCGTACTTCGACGCCTCGACCTCCATCGGGTCTTCTTCGGTGAGGTCGCGCAGCTCCTGCAGATCCTTGTGCCGGAATTCGGCATTGTTGTCGAAGCCGACCTTCGCGTCGAGCACCAGCAACTGGCCCTCGTCGCTCACCGCCAGCGGGTTGATCTCGATCTGCGAGGCGTCAGTGCCGAGGAACGCCTGGTAAAGGCTGCCGAGCACCTTGCCGGCCTGCTTGGCGAGGTCGCCGGTAAGGCCGAGCGCCGCCGCGACTTCGCGGCCGTGGTGAGGCATCAGCCCGGTTGCCGGATCGACGGTGATGGTGTGGATCTTCTCGGGCGAATCGTGCGCGACGGTTTCGATGTCCATCCCGCCTTCAGTGGAGGCGACAACGGCAATCCGGCCGGTCTCACGGTCGACCAGCAGCGCCAGGTAATATTCTTTCGCAATATCGACGCCATCCGTGATGTAGAGGCGCTGCACCTGCTTGCCCGCCGCCCCGGTCTGCACCGTCACCAGCGTCTTGCCGAGCATTTCGGAGGCATGCTCGCGCACCTCGTCGATCGAATGGGCGAGGCGAACGCCGCCCTTGGCGTCGGGCCCAAGCTCCTTGAACTTGCCCTTGCCGCGGCCGCCGGCGTGAATCTGCGCCTTCACGACCCACAGCGGTCCGGGAAGCTGCCGTGCGGCGTCGACCGCTTCATCGACAGACATTGCCGCGTGGCCGGCGGGGACCGGCACGCCGAATTTCGCGAGTAGCTCTTTGGCCTGATATTCGTGGATGTTCATGGCCGCGCCCTTAAGCGATTGGAGCGTCGGTGCAAAGGTGAGCGGTCCATGCGAATGTTCCCAATGTTCGCACTGACGACGAGTTTCTGCGGCTCCAACGCCCACGTCGCTTTGCTTCTAGAGGTCGCTAGACTCGAGCCGGCGCTGTAGGACAGGAAATTCCGTGGCCGAAGCCGACCGCCCTCTCCGCAAGATCATCCATGTCGACATGGACGCCTTTTACGCGTCGGTCGAACAGCGCGACGCGCCGGAGCTGAAGGGCAAGCCGCTCGCGGTCGGCGGCGGGCATCGCGGAGTCGTCGCTGCGGCGAGCTATGAAGCCCGCAAGTTCGGCGTGCGCTCCGCAATGCCCTCGGTAACCGCCAAGCGGCGGTGCCCGGAGCTGATCTTCGTGAAGCCGAGGTTCGACGTCTACCGGGCAGTCTCGCAGCAGATCCGAGCGATCTTCGCCGATTACACCCCGCTGATCGAACCACTCAGCCTCGATGAAGCCTATCTCGACGTTACCGAAGACCGGCTTGGGCTCGGCAGCGCGCGGGCGATCGCCGAGGATATTCGCCGTCGCATCCGCGAGGAGACCGGCCTCACTGCGTCGGCGGGCGTCAGCTATTGCAAGTTCATCGCCAAGCTCGCCTCGGACCACCGCAAGCCCGACGGGCTGACGGTGATCACGCCGGAGCGCGGAGCGGAGTTCGTCGCCTCGCTGCCCGTCGCGCGCTTCCATGGCGTCGGCCCAGTGACTGCGCGCAAGATGGAAGGGCTCGGCATCCTCACCGGTGCGGATCTCAGCGCGTGGACGCTGCCGCAGCTTCACGCCCATTTCGGCAGCTCGGCGGACTGGTACTGGCGGATCTGCCGCGGCATCGACGAGCGAGAGGTGAAGCCGGACCGCCCGTACAAGTCGGTGAGTGCCGAGCGCACCTTCGACGAGGACCTGCGCGAGCGCGACCGCCTTGCCGCCGAGCTGGAGCGCATCGCCGGTTACGCCTGGGACCGGGTCAAGCGGGCCGAAGTCAGGGGCAGGACCGTGACCCTCAAGGTCAAGTTCGGCGACTTCACATTGATCACGCGGTCGATGAGCTTCGGCTCGCCGGTACCCGACCAGGAGGCGTTCGCGGCGGCCGGGCAAGTGCTGCTCGCGGGGCTGTTCCCGCTGCCCAGGGGCATCCGCCTGCTCGGGCTAGGGCTGCACAATCTCGCCGAAACTGATGCAGATGTTCCTCTGCAACTCGGACTCGCAATTTGACATGAGTTGTGATATAAAATCCGCATTGGGCCGCTCGATCTTCCGCAGCGGCCTCAACTTCGCAGGAAGCTTGCAATCAGGCAGCAGAGCCACGGCCGTCAGGTCGTTTTGGGGGACGATGCGGACGTGTCGGCTCTCGTTGCCGCAAATGGAAAGGTGAGCAATGGCTACAAAGGCGCTTAGCTTCGACGTTGGCGATTATGTCGTGTACCCCAAGCACGGAGTGGGCCGCGTCGTGGAGCTGCAAAGCACCGAGATCGCCGGGACCCGTCTCGAGCTCTACGTACTTCGGTTCGAGAAGGAAAAGATGACCCTTCGCGTGCCCGTCAACAAGGCGGACTCGGTGGGCATGCGCAAGCTGTCCTCGGACAAGACCATGAAGGACGCCCTCGAAACGCTGAAGGGCAAGCCGAAAGTCAAGCGCACGATGTGGTCGCGCCGCGCTCAGGAATATGAAGCGAAGATCAACTCGGGCGACCTGACATCGATTGCCGAAGTGACCCGCGACCTGTTCCGCCCGGACGATGCGCCCGAGCAGAGCTATTCCGAGCGTCAGATCTTCGAGGCAGCGTCCTCGCGCCTGGCGCGTGAGCTTGGCGCCATGGAGCAGACCGACGAGAAGGCCGCCCTGGCCAAGATCCTCGACATCCTGAACACGGCTGTCGCCGGTCATCAGAAGGCGAAGGAGCCGGCGTAAGCCGCACTTGCGTGACTGCCTACTAAAGGGGCGCGTCCTTTGCGGGACGCGCCCTTTTTCGTTGTGCTACATGTGTAGTCCTGTTATAGTTCACTACTACACCTAAGAGGAGGCGACGAGATGCGCAGGGTCATGGCGATCGGAATTCTAGCGGGTGCGCTGGCAGTGGCGGCGTGCAGCCAGGCACGGAGCGAGGACGCCGGTCCGTCCATCTCGCGCAACTATACGGTCGGCGGGTTCACCGCCATCGAAGTGGCCGGTCCCTACGAGGTTGAGGTGCACACCGGCGGCAACCCCGGCGTGTCCGCGACCGGGCCCCAGAAGATGATCGAGCAGATGGTCGTGGAAGTCCGGGGCGACCGGCTGCTGATCCGGCCGGAAGAGCACCGGGGCATGTTCCACATGGGGTGGCATTCCAACGGCACCGTCCGAGTCGCCGTGACAGTGCCGCAGCTGCAGGGCGCGAGCATCGCCGGCTCGGGTGACATCCGCGTCAACCAGGTCCGCGGCAATTCCTTCAACGGCGAAGTCGCGGGCTCAGGCTCCCTGGGGATCGACTCGCTCGAAGTGCAGACCCTCAAGCTCGCGATCGCCGGCTCCGGCGACGTGAAGGCTGCCGGCGGCCGGGCGCAGTCGGTGAAGTACGAGATTGGCGGGTCGGGCGACATCGATGCGCGCGGCGTGCAGGCGCAGACGGCCGACGTGTCGATCGCCGGATCGGGCAGCGTCTCGGCGCATGCGACGGGAACTGCGGACATCAACATGATGGGCTCAGGCGACGTCGAACTGACCGGAGGCGCCAAGTGCTCGATCAGCAAGCATGGTTCGGGCGACGTCCGCTGCAGCTGAACTTAAGCGACATTTAACCATGATGCGGGAAGGTGGGGTCATGCGCATCCACCTTCCCCTGCTCGCCGTCGCCGTCGCCGCTGCCGCGCCGGCCGACGCGGCAACCCGCAACTTCGGCATCACAGGCTTCGAGCGCGTCCGCGTCGAAGGACCCTTCAAGGTTCAGCTCACCACCGGCGTTGCCCCGTTCGCGAGCGCTTCCGGGTCAGCGGCAGGAATCGATCGCGTGGCGATCGACATGGTCGGACGAACCCTCGTCATTCACAGCAACATCTCGGCATGGGGCGGGTCCTCGAATTCCGACAGTGTCGGCCCGGTGGAAGTCCGCATCGGCACGCACGAGCTTTCGGGGGCAACTCTAAGCGGCTCGGGCTCGGTGCAGATTAATCGGGTGAAGGGCCTTTCCTTCGTCGCGGCAGTCGAAGGCTCGGGCGCGCTCGGCATTGCTTCGGCGGACGTTGATCAGCTCAACGTCAGCATGATCGGGACCGCCAGTTCCGTCGTTGCCGGGCGCACCGGCACGCTGAAGTTGACGGCGCGCGGAGTGTCCTCGTTCGACGGCTCGGCGCTGGTCGCCAAGGACGCGACGATCGGCGCCGAGGGCGCATCGACGGTCAAGACGACGGTGACCAACTCGGCGAAGATCGAAGGCTCGGGGCCGGCGACCGTTACGCTCGACGGCAAGCCGGCGTGCACCGCCAAGCTGAGCGGCTCCGCCAGCGTCTCGGGCTGCCGCGCGTCTCAGTGAACGCTGGCGCGCGCCTCCACGCCTGACAGAAAATTCCACAAGGCGCCGGCAAGCTCCTCGCCTGCCGCGATCGCCTCGCGCTGTTCGGCTTCGGGAAGCCGCTCGAGCAAGTCGCGGCAGACCGAGCTGTGCTCGACATCCGCAGTTGCGTGGACCCGGAAGAAGCGCAGGGTCGCCTCGTCCGTGATTGCGTAACGGTCGATCAGCCCCTCGATTTTCGCAGACGCGACGCCGAAGAACTGGCTTTCATAGGCGTAGAGAGCGCCGAGACCGGCCGCGTAGGACTGGTGCGAAAGGCGGCGGAAGGTAGCGATCAGGGCCTCGGTCTCCGGGTTGAGCTGCTGCGCGCGGACGGAGTCCTCGTTCTCGCCGAGGCCGCAGGCGAACATCAGCCACAAACTCGCGTGATCCTGCTTCCCGGCATCCAGGCCTTCTTCCTCGGCCAGGTTCTCGGCAAGCATCCGGCGTCCGTCGCGGTCGGGGCAGGCGCTGTGCACGGCGCTCACGGCGCGCGGGAAGGCTTCGACGTGATGGAAATACTGGCGCGAATAGTCGCGCAGCGTGTCGAGCGGCAGGCGCCCTTCGGTCCAGGCTTGGTAGAATGGGTGCTTCAGCATTGCCCGCTCGGCGACCTTGCCGTCGATTGCCTGTGACACATTGAAGTTCGTCATGCCTGCCTCCCTGTCGATTGCGTCTTCGATTACCGGTCGGGAGAAGCGTCGGCAAGCCGACTTAGACCAGTGCGAGTGAGGCGAGCTTTCCGTAGAGACGCGGCGGGAGCATCCCAAGCCCGGAGCCGTCATCGTCTGAGCTCGGAGCGTCAGCTTCCTCGAGATAGCGCCAGCCCTGGTGGGCCCGGCGCGGCTGCGGTGAGACGGTGACCAGTTCGGCTGCGCACACGATGTCGATCCGCCCGTCGTCGCGATCATCGAGGCGGATGATCTCCTGGGCGGCGACGAGGCGATGCTTGACGATCCAGTGCAGCGATCCGCCGATCAGTTCGGCAGCGCGCTTGGGGCGCATCCGCGTTGCCACGCGCACCTCGCCGGCTTCGGCGCGGCGCGCGATTCGGTCCTGCAGCATTTCAAGGTCGCGGCAGGCAAAGGCGACCTTCGTCAGGTGAAGCTTCGGCACGCACTCGGGATGGCGAGGTAGCCGTTGATTCGCAATGGTTTAGTGAACGAGGCCGGAGGCCGTGGCGAGGCCGAGCACGGCAAGATAGCCCATCGAATCGGTTATCATCGTCAGGAAAATGCTGCTTGCCACGGCGGGGTCGGCGCCAGCGCGTTCGAGTGTCAGCGGGACGAGCACTCCGGCGCACCCGGCGGTGACGATGTTCACCATCATGGCGGCGCCGATGACGAGCCCGAGCGGCGGGCTGTGCAGCACCAGTGCGACTCCCAGTCCGATCAGCAGCGCGATGGTGAGGCCGTTGAGAAGCGCGACCCGGATCTCACGCCCGACGGCCCGCCAGCGGTTGGAACCGGTGAGCTGGTTGGTAGCGAAGGCGCGGACGGTAACGGCCAGCGTCTGCGTGCCGGCATTGCCTCCGACGCCCGCGACGATCGGCCCGAGCGCAGCAAGGATCGCCAGCTTCTCGATCGATCCGGTGAACTGCCGGATGATCGTGGCGGCGACGAGCGCGGTGACCAGGTTGGCGGCGAGCCAGCGGACGCGTGAGCGGTAGCTCTCGCCGACCGGCTCGTTGATGTCGCCTTCACCGACGCCCGACAGCAGCAGGACGTCTTCGCCGGCCTCTTCCTGGATGATGTGGACCACGTCGTCGACCGTCACCATCCCGACCAGGCGTCCGCTCTCGTCGGTTACGGCTGCCGAGACCAGCGCATACTTCTGGAAGCGAAGCGCGACGTCCTCCTGGTCCATGTCGACGGGGATGAGGGTCTGCTCGCGGGCCATGATGCTCGACACCGGCGTGCCGCGCCCGGTCCGCAGGATGGTCGAAAGCTTGCAGGTGCCGACCGGATGGTGGGTCGCGTTGACCACGAAGACTTCCCAGAAGTCGGTCGGCAGGTCCGCGGTCGAGCGCAGGTAATCGATGACCTGACCCACCTTCCAGTGCTCCGGAACGGCGCACAGGTCGCGCTGCATGAGGCGGCCCGCGGATTCTTCCGGATAGCTCAGCGCCTCTTCGACGGCCGCGCGATCGTCCGGCTCCATCGCCCGGAGCACTGCTTGCTGTTCGTCGCGGTCGAGGTCTTCGATCAGTGCGACGGCATCGTCGGTCTCGAGCTGACCGGCGATGTCCGCAAGCTGCTGCGGCTCCATCTCGTCGAGCAGGCCCTCGCGGACGTAGTCGTTCATCTCCGCGAGCACGTGCGGCCCGACGATCCCGGCGAGGGCCTTCACCAGTCCTTCGCGCTCGTCGCGGGCGGCAAGCTCGATGAGATCGGCGATATCCGCAGGGTGGAGCGGCTCGACGAGGCGCCGGGCAGTCTCGTCGTCGCCGGCATCGACGGCGTCGAGCACCTTGTCGACGAAGTCTGCGCGCAGGCGATCTTCGTCGTCGATTGCGGAGTTGCCGTCCTCGGCCGGGGCGGCGGTGGCGATGTTCTCGCTCTCGCTCATCCTTACCCCCGAAATGCCAAGCGCGCTGTCGTCGCGCCCTCCTATTGCCGGGCGGACTCTGGCGCAAGCTGCCCCGGCTCCCTAAATCGCCGCTTCAAGATGAACCTAGTGGGAGTGAATGATGGCTGATGCAGACCGGCTGACCCTGACCCTTTCGAGCGGCGGCGACGTCGTCATCCGGCTTCGGCCCGACCTTGCGCCGGGTCACGTCCAGCGCATCACCGAGCTCGCCAACAGCGGTTTCTATGACGGCGTGCCGTTCCACCGGGTGATCCCGGGCTTCATGGCCCAGGGCGGCGATCCGACCGGCACCGGCACCAGCGGGTCCGACCTGCCGAACTTGAAGGCGGAATTCAGCCGCGAGCCGCACGTGCGCGGCACGGCGTCGATGGCGCGGACGCCCGATCCGAATAGCGCCAACAGCCAGTTCTTCATCTGCTTCGGGGACGCAGGCTTCCTCGATGGTCAGTACACGGTCTGGGGCCAGGTCGAGAGCGGCATGGAGCATGTCGACGCGCTTCCGGTCGGCGAGCCGCCGCGCGAACCAGGCAAGATCGTCAAGGCGACGGTAAGCTCAGGCGGCGAGTGAACCCAGTTGCGCTGATCACCGGCGCGTCCGCGGGGCTGGGGGCCGAGTTCGCTCGGCAGCTTTCGGCCCGCGGCACGCGGCTGGTGCTGGCCGCTCGGCGCGAGGACCGGCTTCGAGCGCTTGGCGACGAGCTCGGCAATGCCCGCGCAGTCGCGATCGACCTCTCTGCCGCCGATGCTGCCGAACGGTTGGTCGACGATCTCGACGCGGCCGGCGAGCAGGTCGAACTGCTGATCAACAATGCCGGGTTCGGCCAGATCGGCCGCTTCGTCACTTCCGACGCCAGGCGACAGCGCGAGATGATTGACCTCAATGTCGGGACGCTGACCGGCCTGTGCCGCGCAATCGCTCCGCGCATGGTCGAGCGGCGGTCGGGCGGCATTCTCAACGTTGCCTCCACCGCGGCATTCCAGCCTGGCCCCAACATGGCCGTCTATTTCGCGACCAAGGCCTATGTGCTGTCGTTCAGCGAGGCACTGCATGAGGAGCTGAAGCCGCACGGCGTGCATGTCACGGCTTTGTGCCCGGGGCCGACGCGCACCGAGTTCGGCGACATCGCCGGCTTCGGCGGCAACGGCATGTTCGACCGGGTCGCGATGGAATCGCCGGGCGTGGTGGCCGCAGGACTAGCGGGGCTGTCAAAGAACAGGGCTGTCGTCGTGCCCGGCGCCATCAACAAGTTCGGCGCTGCAAGCACCCGCTTCGCGCCGCGTTCCATCGTCCGCAAGATCGCCGGAGCGATCAAATATTGACCCCCATGATTGAACCCGCGCCGCACCCGCGCCGTTACCGGTGCGGGCAAGAGAGCGCGAGCAGGAGCACCGATGGCTGACACCGATACGATGGAACGCGTGAAATCGCGCAGGGTGCAGGTCGCGAGCCTGCAGACGGGCGATAGCGGACGCGGCTTCGCCAGGCTGCCCCAGGCGATCATGGAAGCCCTCGGCATCCGCGAGGGCGAGGTCATCGAAATCGTCGGCAAGCGCTCGACGGCCGCGATAGCCGTTCGTCCCTATGGCGAGGACGAAGGCATCGACATCATCCGCCTCGACGGTCTGCAGCGCGCCAATGCCGGGGTCGGCTCCGGCGACTTCGTCGAGGTCCGCCGCGGCGAGGCTAAGCCGGCGACGCGCGTTGTCTTCGCCCCGGCCCAGCCGAACGTCCGCCTCCAGGGCTCCGCCGACGCGCTCAAGCGCACCTTCGCCGGGCGCCCGTTGAGCGAAGGGGATACCGTCGCGACGACTGGACATCAGCGCGTCAACGCTGACATGCCGGAGCCCATCCGGCAGATGCTGAACGCGCCCGCCTTCGCGCTTCAGGAACTCCGCCTGGTGGTTGTCTCGACGACTCCGAAGGGCATCGTTCACATCGACGGCAAGACGGCCGTCGACCTCCTGCCGGAATATACCGAGAAGGACGGCGAGCGCCGGGCCGATGTCACCTACGACGACCTCGGCGGCATGCGCGACACCATCGACGCGCTCCGCGAGATGGTCGAACTGCCGCTGCGCCATCCCGAGCTGTTCCAGAGGCTCGGCGTAGATCCGCCCAAGGGCGTGCTGCTGCATGGTCCGCCCGGCACCGGCAAGACCCTGCTGGCGCGGGCGGTCGCCAACGAAAGCGCGGCCAAGTTCTTCCTGATCAACGGTCCCGAGATCATGGGCTCGGCCTATGGCGAGAGCGAGCGGCACCTGCGCGAGATCTTCGAGCAGGCATCGCAGGCGGCGCCGTCGATCATCTTCATCGACGAGATCGATTCCATCGCTCCCAAGCGCGGCCAGGTGACCGGCGAAGCGGAAAAGAGGCTGGTCGCTCAGCTCCTGACGCTGCTCGACGGCATCGAGCCGCGCCAGAACCTCGTCGTGATTGCAGCGACGAACCGGCCCGAAGCCATCGACGAGGCACTCCGGCGCCCCGGCCGCTTCGACCGCGAGATCGTCGTCGGAGTTCCCGACGAGCCTGGGCGCCGGGAGATCCTCGGCATCCACACGCGCGGCATGCCGCTCGCTCCGGACGTCGATCTCAACGACCTTGCCCGGCGGACCTACGGTTTCGTCGGCGCGGACCTTGCGGCACTTGCCCGCGAAGCGGCGCTGGAGACCGTGCGCCGCATCATGCCGAAGCTGAACCTTGCCGAGGACGTCATCCCGACCGAGGTGCTCGACACCCTGTCCGTCGAGCTTCGCGATTTCGACAATGCCCTGAAACGCGTTCAGCCCTCGGCGATGCGGGAAGTCATGGTCGAAGCGCCGACCATCGGCTGGGACGACATCGGCGGCCTCGACGATTCGGCGGGGCGCCTCAAGGAAGGCGTCGAGCTGCCGCTCAAGCATCCCGAGGCATTCCGGCGGCTCGGCATCCGGCCCGCCAAGGGGTTCCTGCTCTACGGTCCGCCGGGGACAGGCAAGACGCTGCTCGCCAAGGCGGCGGCGCGCGAGAGCCAGGCGAACTTCATCGCGACGAAGTCGTCGGACCTGCTGAGCAAATGGTACGGCGAGAGCGAGCAGCAGATCGCCCGCCTGTTTGCCCGTGCCCGCCAGGTGGCTCCGACGATCATCTTCATCGACGAACTCGACAGCCTGGTGCCCGCACGCGGCGGCGGCCTCGGCGAGCCGCAGGTCACGGAGCGCGTCGTGAACACCATCCTCGCCGAGATGGACGGGCTCGAGGAGCTGCAGAACGTCGTCGTGATCGGCGCCACCAACCGGCCGACGCTGATCGACCCGGCACTTCTCCGGCCCGGCCGCTTCGACGAGCTCATCTATGTCGGTCCGCCGGATGAGGCCGGGCGACAGCGCATCCTTGCGATCCACGCTCGTCATATGCCGCTCGCTGAGGACGTGGACCTGACGTCATTGGCGAAGCGGACCGAGCGCTTCACCGGCGCGGATCTCGAGGACCTGGTGCGCCGCGCCGGTCTGACCGCGCTCCGCCGCGGCCTTGATGCTGCCAAGGTGGCGATGGCGGATTTCGAGAGCGCGCTGACCGAAACTCGCGCCTCGGTAACGCCTGAAATGCTCGAGGAATATTCGCGCATCCAGGAGACTCTGAAGAGCGATGCCGTGCGGCCGATGGGCGGCATCGGCTTCGTGCTTCCGGGCATGCTTCGGCCACGCCCCGGCGGCAAGCCGGACTGAACCAGCGATCGGGTGCCGATAAATCAGGTTAAATCGCGCGCCTGCGTGGGCCGTGGTGGCGGCAAGCGCGTTGGTGACCTTGCCAAGCGGCAGTGCATTTGCCAACGCTCGCCGCCTTTGCGATCCGATACGGAGCATTCATGCCAGTTTCTTCCGCGCGCGCGTTGAAAGGCCCCCGCCGGCTGGCGCGGCGCCGTGACGGCCGCAGCGCGAACCCCCAGTGGCAGTTCCTGCGCGGCTTCCTGAAGCATCCGGTGATGGTCGGATCGATCATCCCGTCGAGCCGCAAGCTGATCGACAAGATGCTCGGTCCCGTCGACTGGAAGAACACGCGGCTGTTCGTCGAATACGGCCCGGGTGTCGGCACCTTCACGCGGCCGCTTCTGGAGCGTCTGCCGACCGACGCGACGCTGGTGACGATCGACACGAACCCGGAGTTCACGCGCTACCTTCGCGAGTCGATCGAGGACGAGCGGCTGGTGCCCGTGACGGGGTCGGCTGCCGACGTCGAGAAGATCCTTGCCGACCGCAACCTCGGTGCGGCGGACTATGTGCTCTCGGGCCTGCCGTTCTCGACCCTTCCGCCCGGCGTCGGCGACGCGATCGGCGCGGCGACCAGCAAGGTCATCCGGTCCGGCGGCGCCTTCCTGGTTTACCAGTTCAGCCCCAAGGTTCGCGATTTCATCCAGCCGCATTTCGAGCGGATCGAGCGCGGGTTCGAATGGATCAACGTGCCGCCTGCGACACTGTTCTGGGCCTGGCGCGAGCCCAAGGAAGGCTGAGGCCTAGGGCACGCGCAGCGCCAGGCGCCGCGTGACCGTGTAATCGAGCGACGTCACCAGGAACCACGCGACGCGCCAGCGCAGCCGTTGAAGCCAGGTCGCGCGCTGCTTGTAGACTTCCGGTGTGATTTCCAGGCTGTCGCCGATCTCATGCTCGAAATAGCTGCGCATCATCGTCGCGAACTCGGGATCGCGCACGCGAAGCATCATCTCCATGTTCAGGTACAGGCTGCGGAGGTCGAAGTTGGATGATCCAATGTGGACCACGTCGTCCATCACCAGAAGCTTCGAGTGAAGCTTGGTCGCCTGATATTCGAAGATCTTCACCCGGCGCCGGAGCAACCGGGCATAGGTGCTGCGAGCCGCCTCGATGGTCTGTGCGTTGTCGGACTTGGACGGAATGATGATCCGGGCCCGTCCGCGCGCCGCAATGGCGCCGATGCGCTTCAGTATGCCCCCCATCGGGGCGAAATAGGCAACGACCATTTCCAGGTCATTGGTCGTCGACAGGTCGCGCAAGGTGGCAAGGCCCCAGGGTGAGCGGCGCTGCATCGGCCCGCCGAACAGCCATTGCAGCGTACCCTCATGCTCGCTGAAATGTCGGACCACGGCGCGCAGGGTCTTCAGCTTCGATCGCTTGGACAGCGACCAGTTCATCAGCGCGTCGTAATAGGGGACGAGGCGGCCTGCTGCCGCCCCGTCGACCAGCAACCCGATGTCCCGCCACGCGCCGTCCGCCACCTTGCCGAAATAGCTGTCCTCAACGTTGAAGCCGCCGATCAGGACTTGGCACGCGTCCGTCTCGCCATCAGCAAGCGCCAGCTTCTGGTGATTTCGGAGCAGGTAGCGGCGCCCGTAGGCCGGGTTGAACCGGCAGAAGCGCGCGCCGCGGTCGTTGAGTTCGCGGAAGTAGGTTTCGGGCGTGTGGCTGCTCCCGAATCCGTCGATCAGGAGAGAGACTTCGACGCCCCGGTCCAGCGCACGGTAGAGCCCGTCGAGCACGCGCTGCCCGCTGCGGTCGGCAGTGTAGATGTAGTAGAGTAGGCGAAGCGACTTCTTGGCGCCGTCTATCAGGGCCATCAGAGTCTCGAGGCGTTCCGGCCCGTCGGGGATCAGCGTCAGGCGGTTGCCGTCGACGATCAGTGAGCGATGCCCTTCCGCCATGGCAGTCGTCTGACCACGGATGCCGCGCAAGGCAAGGTGCCGGGCCGCCACTTTTGTTGACTTTCGGAAGGCCGCGCCCTAACTCGCCGGCTTCCCTATCGTTTGAAAATGGTCTGCGAGGCGACGAATGGCGCGCGTTACGGTTGAAGATTGCGTCGACAAGGTGCCGAACCGGTTCGATCTGGTTCTGCTCGCCGCGCAGCGTGCGCGGCAGATTTCGTCTGGAGCCGACCTGACGATCGATCGCGACCGCGATAAAAACCCGGTTGTCGCCCTGCGCGAGATCGCTGACGAGACCGTGCGTCCCTCGACGCTGCAGGAAGCGGTCGTTGCCGGCCTTCAGAAGGTTCGCGTCGACGAAGAGGACGAGACGGAAGAGCTGGCATCGCTGAGCGATGCGGCCGAGGCGCTCCGCCTGACCGCCGCTGCTCCGCCGCGGCCGAGCCCGTCCGGCGGTGATTACGAGTAATCGGGAGCGCTCGCCGCTCGGCGGGCGTAACTATTCGGCGGCTTGCTGAACGGCCGACGCTTCGGACTGATCGATCCAGGTAATCTCGTCCCGCTTCAGCGCACGCCCATCGTGCGCCTGGACGCACATCTTGCGGACCGGGCGCAGGTCATGCCGATCCGCGAGCACGACTCCCGGGCCGCCGTGCCCCCAGTCTTCGCCCCATTGTCGCAGTGAAACGATCACCGGCATCAGTGCCTCACCCTTCGGGGTCAGCGAGTAGATGACCTTGCGGCGGTCGGTCGGATCCGGCTGCCGTTCGAGGATGCCGCCGGCGACCAGCTTGCCTAAGCGGTCCGACAGGATGTTGCGGGCGATTCCAAGTCCCGCCTGGAATTCCTCGAAATGGTGGAGCTGGTTGAACGCCCCGCGCACGATCAGGAACGCCCATTTCTCGCCGATGAGTTCAACCGCCGCAGGGATTGGGCACGAAAGCGCCGCCTTCCTGAATGCGTTGATCCGCGTGTCCCCCCGGTCTCCCGGCAATGGCTGCACTCCCCAAGCCCTTAGAATCGCATGAAAGCACAAGCTGTGGCGGTTGAATAGTTGTTATCGGCTACGATGATGTAATCCGGCAATAATTCCCTGCTGCGCTGCCTTGGGTGCCCGCCGCAACGTTTCGCGCTTGCACAACACTGCTCCCTGCCACCATCTTAGGGGCGTGCTGAGACAATATGAGTTGGTCGAGAAAGTCCGGTCGTATGATCCGGACGCAGACGAGAGTCTGATCAACCGCGCCTATGTGTTCTCGATGAAGGCGCACGGGTCGCAGAAGCGGGCTTCAGGCGACCCCTATTTCAGTCACCCGATCGAGGTTGCGGGAATTCTCACCGACCTGAAGCTCGACGACCAGACGATCGCGACGGCGATCCTGCACGACACAATCGAGGACACGGTCGCGACGCCGGCCGAGATCGAGAAGCTGTTCGGCAAGGACGTTGCCCGGCTCGTCGACGGAGTCACCAAGCTCAGCAAGATCGAGGCGCAGTCGGAAAACGAACGCGCTGCCGAGAACCTTCGCAAGTTCCTCCTGGCGCTGTCCGATGACATCCGCGTGCTCCTGGTGAAGCTCGCCGACCGGCTGCACAACATGCGGACGCTTTATCACATCCCGTCCGAGGACAAACGGCGGCGGATCGCCCGCGAGACGATGGATATCTACGCGCCGCTCGCCGAGCGCATCGGCATGTACGAGATGATGACCGAGATGCAGACGCTGGCATTCCGCGAGCTCGAGCCGGACGCCTACGCCTCGATCATGCGCCGGCTGCACCAGCTGACGGAGTCCGGCGGCGATCTCGTCAGCCGCATCGGCCTGGGGCTTCAGCTCTACCTCGCCGACAACGGCCTCGAAGCCGAGGTGACGGGGCGTCAGAAGCACCCCTTCTCCATCTGGAAGAAGATGGCCGAGCGGCACATCAGCTTCGAGCAGCTGTCCGACGTGATGGCGTTCCGCGTGATCGTCGACGACGTTGGCGAATGCTACCGCGCGCTCGGCCTCATCCACAGCCGCTGGCCGATGGTCCCGGGCCGGTTCAAAGACTACATCTCGACCCCGAAGCGCAACGGCTACCAGTCGCTGCACACCTCGGTCATCCACGACTCCAAGATGCGGATCGAAATCCAGATCCGCGACCGCGCGATGCACGAACTTGCGCAGCGCGGCCTCGCCGCTCACTGGGCCTACAAGGAAGGCAAGCCTGCCGCCGACCTCCACGTCCCCTGGGTGGATGATCTCGTCGAGATTCTCGAACACGCCGAGAGCCCGGAAGAGCTGCTCGAGCATACCCGGATGGCGATGTACCAGGACCGGATCTTCGCCTTCACGCCGAAGGGCGAGCTGATCCAGCTGCCCAAGGGCGCGACTCCGGTCGACTTCGCTTATGCCGTGCACACCGGCCTTGGCGACCGTACCGTTGGCGCCAAGGTCAACGGACGCGTGGTCCCCCTGCGGACGATGCTCGAGAACGGCGACCAGGTCGAAATCCTGACGTCCGAGGCGCAGCACCCGCAGCCTTCGTGGTTGCGCTTTGTCGCGACCGGCAAGGCGCGCGCGGGCGTCCGCCGCTTCGTGCGCCACAAGGAGCGCGAGGAGACCGTCGAGCTCGGGCGCAAGATCTACGACGAGATCGTCCAGCGGCTTCCCGCAGAACTCGACAAGGATGCACAGAAGCGGGCGCTCAAGAAGCTCAAGATCGAGAACTCGGACGAGCTGATGATCGCCATCGCCCGCAAGCGGGTGCGCGACGAGGACCTGATGGAAGCGCTGATGCCCGGGTCGGCGGGCGGCGACGTGTCGCCCCGCCCGCTCGGCCAGCGCAAGGCGATCTCGATCAAGGGCCTGACCGCGGGCGTCGCCTATCATCTCGCCCAGTGCTGCCATCCGGTGCCCGGCGACCGGATCGTCGGCCTTCGCCGCGAGGACGAGGAGATCGAGGTCCACGTGATCGGCTGCGACACGCTTGCGAGCGGCATCGATGCCGACTGGCTCGACCTCGCCTGGGGCGAGGGTTCGGACGGCGGCGCGGCGAGGCTTGCCGTGATCCTGCGCGACATCCCGGGCGCGCTCGGCACCATGTCGAGCATCCTCGGCGCGAAACACGCCAACATCGTCAATCTCGCGCTGATTCACCGCGACGGCAGCTTCCAGACCTTCAATCTGGATGTCGAAGTGCACGATCTTGCGCATCTTCACTCGATCATCGCCGCCCTTCGGGAGGCGGACCCGATAAGCTCGGTCCAGCGGATTTAGGCGCAGCTTTACCGCGCTCATCTAAGGGCTCATGCTCGCCGTGGTCGGGCAGCGGGGGCTCTCATGATGAAGTTGCGAACGGCAGTTACGCTCGGTTTGGCGGCGATGCTGGCGGGCGCTGCGGAAGGCAAGCATCCGCTCCGCACATTCCACGACTGCCACGGCTGTCCGGTGATGGTCGCCCTGCCAAGCGGTCACTTCCTGATGGGCTCGCCCGAGAAGGAGCCGGGCCGCGACGCGGTCGAAGGACCGCAGCGCCGGGTCGCAATCCGCAGCTTCGCCATGGGCAAGTACGATGTCACTCGGGGGGAGTGGGCCGCCTTCGTCTCTGCAAGCCGCCCACCGACGCAAAACGGCTGCGAATGGAGCGGCCTGACGCGCGATCATGAAAGTTCGGCGAACTGGCGCCACCTCGGCTTCGCTCAGAGCGATCGGCATCCGGTCGTCTGCGTCACCTGGGACGATGCCCAGGCTTATGCCCGCTGGCTCAGCAAGCGCACCGGCAAGCACTATCGGCTGCCGAGCGAAAGCGAATGGGAATATGCGGCCCGAGCGGGCACCGACACAGCGTTCTACTGGCGTGCCGATGCGAGCCATGCGCGGGCCAATTACGGCAAGCCCGAATGCTGCGGAGGGCTGACCGAAGGGCCCGACAAGTGGCTCTTCACTTCTCCGGTGGATGCCTTCCCGCCGAACGCATTCGGGCTGCACGACATGGCCGGCAACGTGCTGCAGTACGTCGCCGACTGCTTCGTTCCGTCCTATGCGAGGGCGCCCAAAGACGGATCGGCCGTCGTTGGTCGCGTCAAGCTCGAGACGAGCAGCTACCTTGCCGACCTCAACGGCACGAACAGCTGCGACTATCGCGTCGTGCGCGGCGGCGACTGGGGCGACCGGCCGGCGTGGATCAGGTCCGCGGCGAGGAACTTTGCTCCGCCCCCCGGCGACGTCCGACTTTCGAGCTACCGAAGCGGTGGAGTCGGTTTCCGGGTGGCGCGCGACCTGCCGTAGTGGTCAGACCCGCGCCGCCTCGCGCTGGTGACGAGCGTGCGCGTCGCCTGCGGCAAGCACCGCAAGCATGACCAGGTCCGACGCGCTAGCGGTCATCGGCGCGATCTGCACCGGATGCTCCAGCCCGAGGACGTAGGGGCCAAGCACGCTCTCGCCGCCCAGCTCCTTGAGCAGCTTGGCCGAGAGGCTGGCCGACTGAAGGCCCGGCATGACGAAGATGTTGGCCGGACCCGACAAGCGGCTGAACGGATAGAAGCGCTCCTGCATGTCGACATTCAACGCCACGTCCGGAGCCATTTCGCCTTCATATTCGAAGTCGGGATGGAAGCTGTCGAGCAGCGCAACGGCTTCGCGCAGTTCCTCGATGTGAACGCCCGGCGGGTTGCCGAACGTCGTGTAGCTGGTGAACGCGACACGCGGCTCAAGGCCCATGCGCCGCGCGAAGGCTGACGACCGCAGGGCGATCGCCGCATATTGCTCCGCCGTCGGCCGCTCGGTCACGGCGGTGTCGGCAATCAGGACCGTGTGGTGCCGGCCGACGATGACGTTGATTCCGAACGGCGTTGCGCCGGGCTCGTCGTTGATGACCGTCCGCACCTGGCGAAGCGACTGGCTGAAGGGCCGCGTCGTGCCGGTGATCATCGCATCCGCTTCGCCGAGCGCGAGCATCGCCGCCGCGAAATAGTTGCGGTCCTGGTTGACCATGCGCTCGATCTCGCGGCGCAGCATGCCGTGACGCTGGTGCTTCTGGTAGATGTGATCAACGGCGCGGCCGACCAGCGGTGAGTTGCGGCTGTTGAGGACCTCATAGTCCTGCGGGTTGTCGACGCCGATTTCCTTCAGCTGTTGGTAGACGTCCTCGCGTCCGACCAGCACCGGCGTTCCGTACCCGCCCTCCTTGAAGGCGATCGCCGCGCGCAGAACGTTCGGCTCCTCGCCCTCCGCGAACAGGACGCGCTTTGGATTGGCGCGTGCTGCTTCGTAGGCGAGGCTCATGACGCCCACGGTCGGGTTGAGACGCGCACGAAGCTCCTGGCGATAGGCTTCCATGTTCGCGATCGGCTTCTGAGCGACACCGGTCTGGACAGCGGCTTCGGCAACGGCGGACGCGACGACCTCCATCAGGCGGGGATCGAACGGCGCCGGGATGATGTAATCGCGGCCGAAGCTCTGCGACCGTCCGCCGTACGCCGCGGCGACTTCCTCGGGCACCGGTTCGCGGGCGAGCTCGGCCAGCGCTTCGGCGGCGGCGATCTTCATTTCGTCGTTGATCGCCGTGGCCCGCACGTCGAGCGCGCCGCGGAAGATGAACGGGAATCCGAGGACGTTGTTGACCTGGTTGGGAAAGTCCGAGCGGCCGGTGGCAATGATTGCGTCAGGGCGAACCGCCGTCGCATCCGGCGGCCAGATCTCGGGGTCCGGGTTGGCCATCGCGAAGATGATGGGTTCCTTGGCCATCGACTTGACCATGTCGGGCTTGAGCGCACCGGCGGCAGAAAGCCCGAGGAACACGTCCGCTCCGACCAGTGCTTCACCGAGGTTCTGGGCAGTCGTCTCGACCGCATGCGCAGACTTCCACTGGTCGAGGTCGTTGCGGTCTTTGCGGATGGTGCCCTTCCGGTCGCACATGATGACCTGGTCACGGCGCACGCCCATGGCCTTGATCAGCTCGGTGCAGGCGATCGCCGCCGCGCCGGCTCCGTTGACGACTACTCGGATGTCCTTGAGGGCGCGGCCGGTGAGATGGCAGGCATTGATCAGGCCAGCCGCGGTGATGATCGCTGTGCCGTGCTGGTCGTCGTGGAAGACCGGAATGTTCATCCGCTCTTTCAGCGTCTGCTCGATCACGAAACAGTCGGGAGCGGCGATGTCTTCGAGGTTGATGCCGCCGAAGCTCGGCTCGAGCAGTTCAACCGCGTCGATGAAGCGCTGCGCGTCCTCGGTCGCGACCTCGATGTCGATGGCGTCGACGTCGGCGAAGCGCTTGAACAGCACGGCCTTGCCTTCCATCACCGGCTTCGACGCCAGCGCGCCAAGGTTGCCGAGGCCGAGGATCGCAGTGCCGTTCGAGATAACGGCGACGAGATTGCCTTTCGCGGTGAAGTCGTAGGCGCAGCCCGGATTCTCCGCGATTGCGCGGACCGGCACCGCCACGCCGGGCGAATAGGCAAGGCTGAGGTCGCGCTGCGTCGCCATGGGCTTGGAAGCGATGATCTCGATCTTTCCGGGTCGACCCCGGGAGTGGAATTCAAGCGCTTCGGCTTCGGAGAATTTGACGTGGCTTTCCGACATGCGCCGGCCTTAGCGGTTTCGCGGTCGCATCGTCACCCTCAACTTGTTTCATGGTCCACCGAGACGACTGCCGCAGCGCGACCAAACAGATGCTGAAACAAGTTCAGGATGACGAATGAAGCGGCTACGGATTGGAGATGGCCCGCGCCGACGCTCCAACCCCCATGATGACGCAGTACAAGCGCCTCAAGGAAGAGGCGGGCGACGCGCTGCTGTTCTACCGCATGGGCGACTTCTTCGAGCTGTTCTTCGACGATGCGAAAGCGGCTGCGGCGACCCTCGACATTGCGCTGACCAAGCGCGGCGAGGATGCCGGCGAACCGATCCCGATGTGCGGCGTGCCGGTCCATTCGGCGGAGGCCTATCTCGCCCGGCTGATCAAGGGTGGGCACCGCGTCGCCATCGCCGAGCAGACCGAGAGCCCGGCCGAAGCGCGCAAGGCTCGGGGGTCCAAGGCGCTGGTGGATCGGGCGATCGTCCGGCTGGTCACTCCGGGCACGCTGACCGAAGAGACCTTGCTGGATTCTGCCGCGGCAAACTGGTTGGCCGCCATTGCTCGCGTGGGTGACGACTGGGCGATCGCGGCGGCGGACATTTCCACCGGGCGATTCGAGCTGATCGGCTGCGGCACGGGCGAGCTTGCCGCCGAGCTTGCGCGGCTTTCGCCTGCCGAGACCATTGCGGATGCGCCGGTGCCGGGAGTCCGCACGTCCGCGGGCAAGGGCGGGTTCGACAGCCTCGAGGGAGAGCGCTCGCTGAAGGGCCGCTTCGGTCTGGCGACGCTGGACGGGCTTGGCGGTCCGTCGCGGGCCGAGCTTGCGGCAACCGGCGGCCTGATCGCCTATCTCGATGCGACGCAGAAGGGGGCTGGAGTCCTGCTCGACGCCCCGCGCCGGATAGGTCGGGCAAGCCACATGGCGATCGATGCCGCGACGCGCGAGAGCCTGGAACTGACGCGGTCGACGTCGGGCAGCACAAGCGGCAGCCTGCTCGGCGAGATCGACCGCTGCCAGACGGCCGGCGGGCGGCGCCTCCTGTGCGAGGATGTTTCGGCGCCGCTGAACGATCGGAGCGCAATCGAGGCGCGGCTCGCGCTGGTGGCCTGGTTCCACGAGGATGCGATCCGGCGCGAGCGGGTGCGGCAGGCGCTGAAGGCCATGCCGGACTTTGCGCGGGCGCTGGCGCGGCTCGCCGCCGGCCGCGGAACTCCCCGCGATCTGGCGCTGCTACGCGACGCGCTCAGTGCGGCCGAGGCGCTGGCGCGGGAACTTGGCAATGAGCCGGACCGGCCTCCGCTGCTCGACAGGCTGCTGCCGCGTTTGAGGGGTCACGAGGCGCTGATCGAGCGGCTGTCGCGGGCGCTGGTTGCGTCGCCGCCGATCGATGCGTCGAAGGGCGGCTATATCGCGGAAGGCTACGATCCCGAGCTCGACACGTTGCGCGACGCCGCCTCGAACGGCCGACGCGCGATCGCGGGCTTGGAGAGCCGCTACCGCGACGCAACCGGCGTCGGCTCGCTCAAGATCCGGCACAATGCGGTGCTCGGCTATCACATCGAAGTTTCCGCCCGTCACGCCGAGCGGCTGATGGCACCCGACAGCGGCTTCACGCATCGCCAGACGCTTGCCGGCGTGGTCCGCTTCAACTCGCCCGAGCTTCACGAGGAAGCGAGCCGCGTCGTGGAAGCCGGCGGCCACGCGTTGGCTGCGGAAGCAGCGCATGCGGAGGAACTGACGAAGCTCGCCGTCGCTGCGGCCGCACAGATCACAGCGACTGCCGAGGCGATCGCGCGGATCGATGTGGCGGCCGGCCATGCGCACCGCGCCGCCGAGGGCGGCTGGTGCAAACCCCAGTTGCTGGACGAGCCGTGCCTCGACATCGAGGCGGGGCGGCACCCGGTCGTCGAAGCGGCGCTCCAACAGTCCGGCGAGCGGTTCGTGGCCAATGATCTCTCGCTTGGCCGAAGCGACCGGCTGTGGCTGATCACCGGCCCCAACATGGGCGGCAAGTCGACGTTCCTGCGGCAAGCTGCCCTGGTTGCGGTGCTTGCGCAGAGCGGGAGCTTCGTGCCTGCGAGCCGCGCAACGGTCGGCATTGTCGACCGGTTGTTCAGCCGCGTCGGTGCCGCCGATAACCTCGCCAGGGGCCGCTCGACCTTCATGGTCGAGATGGTCGAGACCGCTGCCATCCTCGCCCAGGCGACGCCACGCAGCCTGGTTATTCTCGACGAGATCGGGCGCGGCACATCGACCTATGACGGGCTGGCAATCGCCTGGGCGGTGGTGGAGGCCATGCACGATCAGGTCAAATGCCGCACGCTGTTCGCGACACATTATCACGAGTTGACCCGGCTCGCCGGACGGCTGGACTCGCTCTCGCTGCACCACGTTCGCGCGCGCGAGTGGAAAGGTGACCTGGTCCTGCTTCATGAAGTCGCAGGCGGCGCGGCCGACCGCAGCTACGGCATCGCAGTCGCCAAGCTTGCCGGACTGCCGCCGGGCGTCGTTGCACGAGCGAAGTCGGTGCTTGCGAAGCTGGAGGCCGGCCGTGACGCCACGGGCGGAATCGCTGCCGGGCTCGACGATCTGCCGCTGTTCGCTGCGGCGGCCGAGCCGGAAACGCCGCCCGATCCGTTGCTCGCCGCAATCGAGAGCATCGAGCCCGACAGCCTGACGCCCCGGGAGGCACTCGATCACCTGTACAGGCTCAAGCGGCTGGCGGTGGAGCGGGCGTCATGACGCTTCCCGAGCTCGAGAACCGCCGAGCGATCATCGACCGTCGCGCCGTGGCCGGACGGCTCGTGAGTGGCGGCGATGCGGCGCAAGTGCTTCGCGAAGCGCTCGACACCGGCCGCGCCGAAGTGGCGCGGCGGCTGGCCGATCAGCCGGGCAACGGCCGCGCCGCGGCGCATGCTACGGCCTTCCTCACCGACCAAATCGTCCGCCTCGCCTATGAGTTCGTCACCGGAGGCGCATCGGAAAGCGATGCGCTGGCGCTCGTGGCGCTAGGCGGCACCGGGCGGGGCGAGATGGCGCCCTACAGCGACGTCGACCTGATGGTGCTGACCGCCCGCGCTCCGACCAGCCAGGAAGAGGCGGCGGCAGAGGCCATGTTCCACCTTTTGTGGGAGCTCAAGCTGAAGGTCGGCCATTCGGTGCGCTCTCTGCCGCAGCTTCTGCCGCTCGCCAAGAACGACATGACCGTGCGCACCGCGCTGCTGGAGGCGCGGCGATTGTGGGGCGCCGACAAGCTGTTCGATGTCACGATGAAGCGCTTACGCAAGGAAGTGGTGTCCGGCAGCGCAGCAGAGTTCGTTGCGGCCAAGCTCGCCGAACGCGACGCGCGGCACGTCCGGATGGGCGACAGCCGCTACGTCGTCGAGCCAAACGTCAAAGACGGGAAGGGGGGCCTTCGCGACCTCCACACGCTCTACTGGATCGGCAAATACGTACACGGCGTCGAACGGCCGCACGACCTGGTGGGCGCCGGGCTTCTCAGCGCCGCGGAGTTCCGGCGTTTTGACCGCGCCGAGCGCTTCTTCTGGGCGGTGCGCTGCCACCTCCACCTGCTCGCCGGCCGGGCCGAGGAGCGCGTCAGCTTCACTTACCAGCCGCGCATCGCCGAGATCATGCACTACGCCGACCGGCCGGGGAAATCGGCCGTCGAGCGGTTCATGCAATTCTACTTCCTCAACGCGAAGACCGTGGGCGACCTGACCGGGGTCTTTCTCGCGCAGCTCGATGAGCAACTCGGCAAGAAAGGATTCCGCTTCGCGCTGCCGACCATTCGCAGGCGGCCGGCGCGGTTGGGAGGCTTCACGCTGGACCGAGGCCGCATCTCGATCCCGTCGGACGACTTTTTCCGCGACGATCCGGTCCGGCTGCTCGAATTGTTCGCGCTGGCCGCGCGCGAGCAGCTTCAGATCCACCCGACGGCGATGCGAGCCGCAACCCGAGACTCCGCGCTGATCGGCCGCAAGGTGCGGGACGACCCCCGTGCGAACGCGCTGTTCCTGGAGGTTCTCACCTCCATCCACTCGCCCGAGATCGTGCTGCGCTGGATGAACGAGACCGGCGTATTCGGCCGTTTCGTTCCGGACTTCGGCCGCGTCGTCGCGCAAATGCAGTTCGACATGTATCACCACTATACGGTGGACGAGCACTCGATACGCGCCCTCGGTTTGCTTGCGGCGATCGAGCGGGGCGACCTCAAGGAAGACCACCCGCTGTCCACCGCGCTGTTTCGGCAGATCGGATCGCGACGCGTGCTCTACGTCGCCGTCCTGCTGCACGATATCGCCAAGGGGCGCGGCGGCGATCATAGCGTCATCGGCGCCGAGATCGCGATGCGGCTCTGCCCGCGGCTGGGTCTCGACCGGGCGGAGACCGAGACCGTCGCCTGGCTGGTTCGCCACCACCTGCTGATGTCCTCGACGGCGTTCAAGCGCGACTTGGCCGACCCCAAGACGATCGAGGATTATGCGCGGCAGGTGCAAAGCCCCGAGCGGTTGCGGCTGCTTCTGATCCTGACTGTCGTCGACATTCGAGCAGTGGGCCCCGGCGTTTGGAGCGAGTGGAAGCGCCTGCTGTTGCGCAGCCTGTTCGAAGCAGCAGAGGAGCGCCTGCGTCTCGGGCACAAGCAGCATGGCCGCGCCGAGCTTGTCCGCGACCGGCAGGCTGCGCTTGCCGAGAAGCTCGGCTGGAAGGCGAGCGCAGTACGCGCTCATGTGAAGCGCCTGTCGGACAGCTACTGGCTCGCCGAGCCGCTCGAGTGGCAGCTTGCCAACGCCCGGCAGGTCGCTGCGGCCGCGGCCCGCATCGGCGACGCCAAGCCGACCGTGGTCGCCGAGGACGATGCTGACAGCAATGCGACGCGGGTGACCGTTTTCGCCCCCGACCGTGAAGGCCTGTTCTACCGGATTTGCGCCGGGCTGGCGTCGGGCGGCGCAAACATCATCGACGCGCGGATCCACACGACCCGCGACGGAATGGCGCTCGACAACCTGCTGGTCCTGGACGCGCAGGGCCGGCCCTATGCCGACCGGCGTCTCCGCAGTCGGCTCTTGCGGTCGGTCGAGGCGGCGCTGACGCTGCCGGAGTCGCCACGGCTGCCATCAGCAGAACTCGCCTCGGGCAAGAGCCGAGCGTTCAGCGTTGCACCGTCTGTCTCGGTTGCGGAGCAGGCGTCGACGCGGACGACGGTCGTCGAGGTTCATGCCCTCGACCGGCCAGCGCTTCTCGCTCGGCTTGCCGGCGCGATCCACGCCGAGGGTCACCGCATCCATTCGGCGCACATCGCCACGTACGGCGAGCGGGCGGTGGACGTCTTCTATCTGACCGACGCGGACGGCCGGAAGCTCGCGGCCGAGCAGGTCGATGCGCTGCGGTCCGCGCTGCTGTCGGCCGCCGGCGATACCGAACAGGCGCGGGCAGCCTGAAACGAGAAGGCCCGCCGGTGAGGGCGGGCCTTGCCGGTAAGCTGAACCCTTAGCCTCGCTCCCCCTGTGCCGGCGGCGGCGGCGGGGCAGGCGGGAGCGGGCATATGTCGCTCGTCAGGATGACGGTGCCGTTCGCGCAGGTCTGGGTTGGCGCCGGAGGAGGCGGCGGCGGCGCAGGCGGAGCGACGTAGGGTGCCGGCGCGGTCCGATTGAACCCGAGCTTGCCCCGTAGGGTGACGCCGAACGTCCTCGGCTCGCCAAGGAATGCGCCGTAGAGCTGCGTCGCGGCCGGGTAGAAGCCCGCCTGAACGCCGCGCGTCGTGCCGCTGCCCTGCACCGGAGCGTCGAAGCCCACCTGCAGGTACTTCTCCTTGAACAGGTTCTGCGCCCAGAACTCGAGGCCCCAGCTCTCGTCCGGTCCGTGGATGCCAACGCGGGCATTGACGACCAGGAACGCCTTCTGAGTCTTCTCGATGTCGAGGTCGGAGCCGGTGTTGAACCGGGTCATGTGCCGCGCATCGACATAGAACAGCCCGCGAAGCCCGCTGCTGCCGATCTGCGGTGTCCAGGCAATCGACCCCGTCGTCGTCCACTGCGCGGAGTTGGAAATGCGGCGGCCCGGCAGCTGGAAGAGGTAGTCATTGAGCGGCCGTCCGCTCGCGCCGATCAAGTTGTGGCGGAAGCGCGTGTTGGCGAGCACGGCGCCGGCGTTGATCGCCAGATCGGGCATCGGCCTCGTGAAGATCTCGAGCTCGACGCCCTGGTTCTTGACACCGGCCCTGCTCTTGCCGGTGCAAGCGCCCGTACGGGAGCTGCTGTCGGTGTCGGCACCGGCGAGATCCTCGCTGCAGCTGTTGATGTTCTCGACGATGAAGTTGAGGCCGTTGAACGTGTTCAGCTGGAAGTTCTTGAACAGCTGCCGGAACAGGGCGACGTTCACGTCGATGCCGCGGCCGTTGTACTTGGCGCCAATCTCGAATGCGTCGTTCGTCTCGGGCTTAAAGGCGAGGTCTGCGCCCGATGCGACCACGCCGCCGCAATTGGGCTGAGTTGCACTGACGCAGATGGCGCCGCTGCCCGACAAGGGCGGCGACCCGGGCGTCGAGTTTGCCCGCCACAGCGCCGAACGATCGAGGTTGAACCCGCCGCCCTTATAGCCGCGCGAGTAGCTCGCGTAGGTGAGCAGCCGATCGGTCGGCTTGTAGCTCAGCACCGCGGTGCCCGAGAGCTTGCTCTCCGTCAGCTTGTCGTCGAGCGCGAGCACGCCGCCGGGGGCGCCCGGGATGACGCAGGGGAGTTGCTGGAACGCGGCCAGCGGGCTCGACGAGATCGCCGAGCACAGCGTGTTGTTGTCGTGGAGGTCGGCCACCAGTCGCTTGCGTTCATGCGTGTAGCGAGCGCCGATGGTCAGCTTGAGCTGCGGCGTGATCGCGAAGATGTTGTGCGTGAACAGCGCCCAATTGTTGCTGGTCTGGTCGAAGCGGTCATCCAGTCCAACGCCGTTGAAGTTGAATGCCGGCTGGCCGAGCACTGCCGCGAGCGAGCCGAAACCAGGATTGGCCGGATTGGCGCTGAGGGCACCGAGCGTCGTGGCGCTG
The DNA here is from genome assembly GCF_054263715.1 of Sphingomonas sp. F9_3S_D5_B_2. Taxonomy (NCBI): domain Bacteria; kingdom Pseudomonadati; phylum Pseudomonadota; class Alphaproteobacteria; order Sphingomonadales; family Sphingomonadaceae; genus Sphingomonas; species Sphingomonas sp. F9_3S_D5_B_2. The sequence continues at coordinate 158,469 of NZ_JBSZFB010000002.1, forward strand.
CTGATCAGGCCGGCACGCTGGGTGATGAGCGCGGAAAGCTGGGCCTGCTGCTGCGGTGTGGGGTTCGGGATGGCCTGGAGCTGGGCGATGGCTACGCTGAGCTGCTGGATGCCAGCCTGGAGCTGGGCAAGAGTCTGGCCGAGCGCGGGGCCGACGCAATTGCCGGTCGGCGTCGGTGCGACTGCCGCGGGAAGCACGGATGCGAACAGCAGGCAGTTCGCGAAACGGCCATAGTCGGCGCCGTAGGACAGGTTGTCGACGACCCTCAGCTTCTCGTTCGCGTAGTAGCCGCCGACTAGCCAGTCGAGGCGATTGTTGAACGTGTTGCCCTGTAGACGAACCTCCTGGCTGAATGTCTTGAAGCGGGTGAACGAACCTCCGTCGCTTGCGCGGTAGAGCAGGTCGAGATTGTTGAAGTCCGCGTCCTGGCCGCGATCGTAATTGTTGTAGCGGTACGCGCTGACGGAGGTCAGCTCCGCCCAGCCCATGTCGTAAACCGCCTCGCCGGACACGCCGTAGTCCTTCACCTTGCTCGCGAAGTCGCGGCCCGGGGTCATCGATACGTCGCGGGCAAACCTGTTGTCGTTGATGATCCCGCCGAGAGCCCGTTCGATACCGGCGACGCTCGACGGCGACCGCGTGTAACCGCCGTTGACGTCCGTGACGGTGTTGAAGGTCGGCAGGTAGGACGCGGCGCAACATTCCTCGTCACGCTTCGAATAGTCGCCGATTAGCCGGAACGAGAACTGGTCCGTCGGCTTGAACAGCAGTTGCCCCCGCAGCAGCCAGCGGTCGCGGTCATTCACGTCGCGGCCGGACACCACGTCCTTCAGGAAGCCGTTTCGCTTGAGGTACACGCCGTCCAGGCGCGCGGCGATGCTGCTCGAGAGCGGACCGGTGACGCTGCCTTCGAAGCGGCGAAGGTGATAGTTGCCGAGGTCGATCTGACCGCTGACTTCCGGCGTGAAGCGCGGCTTGGCCGTGATGATCGAGATGAGCCCCGCGGACGTGTTGCGGCCGAACAAGGTGCCCTGCGGCCCGCGCAGCACCTCGATACGGTCGAGTGGCCCAAGCTCCGTAAGCGCTACGCCAGCACGGGAACGGTAGACGCCGTCGATGAACACGCCGACCGAGCTTTCGAGTCCCGGGTTGTCGCCGACCGTGCCGACGCCGCGAATGCGCGCGACACCGGCGCCTGCTTCCGACGAGCTTGAGGAAACAAGCAGTGAAGGCGACACCTGCTGCAGCTGACGGATGTCGCTGGCGCCGGTGTACTCCAGGGTCTGCGCAGTCACGGCGCTGACCGCCATCGGCACGTCGGAGAGCGCTTCGTTACGGCGCGTCGCGGTGACGATGATGTCGCTGGTATCGACGGACTGCTGCTCGCGGGCCTGATCCTGCACGGCGGCCGCTTCCGACGTTGCGCCCTGCGTGGTCTGGGCGCCTGCCTTGTCCGTGTCGGTGTTCGATTGCGCGGTCGCCTGGCCGAACGCGGGCGCGCCGGCAGTCACCAGGGCTGCCGAAAGCAGCCACATCGATTTATGCATGTCCTCTCCCCCTGCTCATGGCGAGCAACAGTCTCTCCGAGGGGGAGGCTAACTCCGAACGGCAATGGACGAAAGTGCGGGCGCGACGAACCCGCGCCGCATGACGCACTATTGCAACACTGGTGTCAGTAACTGCCGCAGCGCGGGCAGTGTCGCAGCGCGCCTATTTGGGCGAGAGGACCATCAGCATCTGGCGACCTTCCATGCGGGGGTGCGCCTCGATCTTCGCGACTTCAGCCGTCTGCTCCTGCACTCGGCGAAGTACCGCCATGCCAAGCTCGCCGTGCGCCATCTCGCGACCTCGGAAGCGCATGGTGACCTTCACCTTGTCGCCTTCGTCGATGAACTCGAACACCTTCTTCATCTTGGTGTCGTAGTCATGGTCATCGATGTTCGGACGCATCTTGATCTCCTTGATCTCCTGCGTCTTCTGCTTCTTGCGCTGCTCGTTGGCCTTCTTCTGCGCTTCGTACTTGAAGCGGCCGATATCGAGGAACTTGGCGACCGGCGGATCGGCGTTCGGCGAGATCTCGACGAGGTCGAGGCCGACCGACTGTGCCTGCTCGAAAGCTTCCCGCGTATACATCACGCCCAGGTTTTCGCCGTTTTCGTCGATCACCCGAACCTTCTGGGACTGGATGAACTCGTTGTAGCGAGGACCGCTCATTGGTGGCGGCGGCGCCATTCCTCGGCGCGGATAGGGCGGTGGTATAGCGGTTTCTCCGTACAATTGTTGGACGATGCCGAATTAGGCACTCGCGCGGCAGATGAAAAGTGCGCGCGGTGATCAGCGAGTCGTTTTTGCCGCATTGTGGCGGCATGGCTTCACCGAAGATCGGGCGGGACGGCCTCGGCAGAGATCATCGCGACGACCTCGTCGACGCTCATCACTGCCTGGCGCTCCTCGGAGCCGAGGCGGCGGAGGGCCACAGTGCCTTCCTCGGCCTCGCGCTTGCCGACGACGAGCAGCAGCGGGACCTTGGCGAGGCTGTGCTCGCGCACCTTGTAGTTGATCTTCTCGTTGCGAAGGTCGGTATCGACGCGGATGCCGGACTTAGCGAGCTTGGCCGCGACTTCCCGTGCATAGTCGTCAGCGTCCGAGACGATGGTCGCAACGACCGCCTGCACCGGCGACAGCCACAGCGGGAACTTGCCCGCGTGATGCTCGATAAGGATGCCGATGAAGCGCTCGAACGTGCCGAGGATGGCGCGGTGCAGCATCACCGGGCGGTGCTTCTGGCCGTCCTCCCCGACGTAGGTGGCGTCGAGCCGCTCCGGCAGAACGGTGTCCGCCTGGATGGTGCCGACCTGCCAGGTTCGGCCGATTGCATCCGTGAGGTGGAACTCAAGCTTCGGTGCGTAGAAGGCTCCCTCGCCGGGAAGCTCTTCCCAGCCGAACTCGGGCGTGTTGCGGCCGGCCGCGGTGACGGCGTCGCGGAGCACCTGCTCGGCCCGGTCCCATTCCTCGTCGCTGCCGTAGCGTTGCTCGGGTCGGAGGGCGAGCTTGATCGCGTAATTGTCGAAGCCGAGATCGCGATAGACGCTGTCGAGCAGGTCGCAGAACGCCTTGATCTCGTCGATCAGCCGGTCCTCGGCGACGAAGATATGGGCGTCGTCCTGCGTGAACTGGCGGACCCGCATGATGCCGTGGAGCGCGCCGTGCGGCTCGTTCCGGTGGCAGCAGCCGAACTCAGCCATGCGGATCGGCAGGTCGCGATAGCTGGTGATGCCCTGCTTGAAGATCAGCACGTGGGCCGGGCAGTTCATCGGCTTGAGCGCCATCAGGTCCGCGTCGCCGGAGAGGATGGCGCTGTCGTCGTCGGTCGACGGGATCTCGTCGGGGACGACGAACATGTTCTCGCGATATTTGCCCCAGTGTCCGCTCTTCTCCCACTGGCGGGCGTCCATCAGCTGCGGCGTCTTCACCTCGACATAGCCGGCGGCGTCGAGGCGGCGGCGCATGTAGGCCTCGAGCTGCCGCCACACGAGATAGCCCTTCGGGTGCCAGAAGACACTTCCGTGGGCTTCGGCCTGGAGGTGGAAGAGATCCATCTCCTGTCCGATCTTGCGGTGGTCGCGCTTGGCCGCTTCTTCGAGGCGGACGAGATGCTCGTCGAGCTGCTTCTTGTTCAGCCACGCGGTGCCGTAGATGCGGCTCAGCATCGGGTTCTTGGGGTCGCCACGCCAATAGGCGCCCGACACGCGCGTCAGCTTGAACGCATTGGGGTCGAGCTTGCCGGTCGAGGCGAGGTGGGGCCCGCGGCAGAGGTCGATCCAGGCGTTCTCGGCGTGACCGGAGCGATACATGGTGATGGGCTCGCTGTCGGGCAGCTCCATCACCCACTCGGCCTTGAACCGCTCGCCCTGCTTCTCGAACAAGGCGCGGACGTCCTCGCGCTGCCACACTTCACGGATCAGCGGCTCGTCACGCGCGATGATGCGGCGCATCTCCTCTTCGATGGCGGGCAGTTCTTCCTCGGTGAAGGCGCCGTGCTCCGCCGTCGGCGCGAAGTCGTAATAGAAGCCGTCATCCGTCGCCGGGCCGAAGGTGATCTGCGTTCCCGGATAGAGGTTCTGGACCGCCTCGGCGAGGATGTGCGCGAAGTCGTGGCGAACCAGTTCCAGCGCTTCGGCCTCATTCTTGCTGGTGACGAGCTCCAGGCGACCGTCGCCTTCGAAGGGACGCATGATGTCGCGCAGTTCGCCGTCGATCTTGGCGGCGATCGCAGCCTTGGCGAGGCCCGGCCCAATGGCAGCGGCAACGTCGGCGGGCGTCGAGCCCTCGGGCATTTCCTTCACCGACCCGTCGGGAAGCGCGATCTTGAACATCTCGGTCATTGCAGGCGCATGTAGCGACGCGCCGCCAGACCCTCAACCGCCCGCGGGCGCAGGAAGATCGACGGCCGAGAGCTTCCAGCCGAGCCCCGAGCGGCGGAACACCAGTGCGCCCTTCGCCGGATCCTTGTCGCGGACCCGGAACGTGTCGAAGCCATCGCGCTCGATTATCGGATCCTCGCTCGCAGTCACAGGACCCGCCTTTGCACCGGCCCTGGCGCCAAGCTGCTTCTGGCGCGCGAACATGGCCGCGACGCCTTCCGGGCTAACGGCGCTGTCGACGATGGGACCAAGGAGCGCGAGCGCAACGGCCGTGCCCATTTTCCCGCCCCCCTCGCTGACCGGCGACTTGGCGAATTGCCCGGTGATGTAGCGTCGGAGGTCGCCTTTGAGGTCCTGGCGAAGCGCCGGATAATCCACGTAGCGGGAAACCTTGGCGGCATTCCGCTCCTCGGAAGCGGCACGCAGCTCATGCAGGGTCCAGAGCGGCGAAGCATACCACCACCCGCCCACTGCGAGCACGACAACGAGAACAATGGCCATGACCTTGCGCATTCAAAGAGCTGTGCGCTGTCCGCCCGGAGGAAAGCAAGGCCTCGCCGGCAGCCCCTCCAGCAGCGACCGAAGCGCAACTCGCGATCAGGCACCAGTCACTGGACCGTCCCTCGATCACGCGTAAAGCATGCTTGACAAGTGCGCCAATCGATGTAAAGGAGGCTTTGCAACTTGGAAAGGACACTTGCAATGGAATTGAGCGCATCAACCCGCGCGCAGTCGCGGCTGTGGATCGGCGCCTTCCTGGTCGCCACCTTCGGCAGCGGAGCGCTGGTCCGCGCGGGCGTGGTTCCCGGCTGGCCCGGTCTGGCTCTGTTCGCGGCCTCGTTCCTGCTGCTCTTCCCGCTCGTCCGCTCCGTCGAGCGGGCGCAGGCCGCGGCTGGCTGCAGTTCGAATGCGATGCGCGCCTATAACCGGCGGATCATTGTCGCCTCCTTCGCTTATGTGGCGCTGCTGCTCGGCGGCGTGGCGATCGGCCGCTACTATCCCACACCGCCTGCCGTTCGCTTGCTGCTCGCGGTCGTGGTGTCCGTGCCCATTCTCTTCATGATCAGGGCGATGGCACTCCTGCTTCGCGAAGAGCAGGACGAGTATCTGCGGATGCGCATCGTTCACCAGTCGCTGATCGCGACCGGGTTCCTGCTGACGGCAGGCACGGTCTACGGCTTCCTCAACGCGTTCGACCTTGCACCCAGGATCGACGCCTATTTCGTCGTGCCGGTGTGGGGACTTGGGCTCGGGGTCGGCCGCCTCTTCCAGCGCGAGCCAGCCTGATGGAGAACCGTCTTCGCGTGCTGCGCGCCGAGCGTAGCTGGAGCCAGCAAGACCTGGCCGAGCGGCTCGAGGTCTCGCGCCAGAGCGTCAACGCCATCGAGACCGGCAAGTACGACCCCTCGCTGCCGCTGGCCTTCCGAATTGCCGAGCTGTTCGAGCGGCCGATCGAGGAGATCTTCACCTCTCCGACCCGGCGCAGCTCCAAAGCGATCTGATCACCTGAAAAACCCGAAGAGGAGAAATCCAAATGCGTCTTTGCGCCCTCATCCTGGCTGCCCTTGCCGCGTCCACTCTCGACTGGTCGGGAACTGCACATGCCGCACCCGCCGCGAACGCCGAGCAACGCCTGCCGCACATCTCAATTACGAGCATCGGCAAAGGCAGCCCGATCGTCCTGATCCCCGGCCTGTCGACTCCACGCGCGGTATGGGACGGTGTGGTCCCCGAACTCGCTGCAAGCCATCGGCTGATTCTCGTCCAGGTTAACGGCTTTGCGGGCGATGAGCCTGGAGCCAACCTCAAGCCCGGGGTCATCGACGGTGTCGTCGCCGACCTCCACGGCTACCTGGCCGCCAACAAGCTGACCGGAGTCAAGGTCGTCGGTCACTCGCTCGGCGGCCTGGCCGCACTCGAGCTTGCCAACACTCATCCGGCCGACACCAGTGCGCTGATGATCGTCGATGCGCTTCCTTACGTGGGGTCCATATTCGTTCCCGGCGCCACCGTCGAACAGCTGAAGCCGCAGGCGGCCGCGATGCGCGACCAACTGACTGCCGGTTATGGCAGGCCGGCCGCCGGCGGGGAGCGGACAGCCGCTACGATGGCGATCACTCCTGCCGCGCAAGCCAGGGTCGCCGCCTGGATCGCCAAGGCTGACAGCCGCGTCGTTGGGGAAGCCATGTACGAGGATCTGACGACGGATCTGCGGCCCGATATGGCGTCGATCGCGACGCCGATTACGTTGGTCTATCCGACCACCAGCGCCATGCCCAAGGAAAGAGCCGACCCATTCTACCGGGGCGAATACGCCAACGCGCCGAACGTGAACTTCGTGCGCGTGGAGAACGCCGGTCACTTCGTGATGCTCGACCAGCCGCAGGCCTTTGCTGCGGCCCTCCGCAACTTCCTGAAGTGATCAGGCGGGCTCGCGGCTGAGCGCTTCGTCGATGATCTGCTCGGCACGCAGGAACAGCTGCGTGTCGACGATCACGCCGGAAGCGCCGGCATTCTCGCGGACCTGCTCCGGCCGCGAGGCACCGATGATTGCCGAAGCGATGTTCGGTTCGCGAAGCACCCAGGCGACGGCGAACTGCGGCAAAGTGAGCCCAGCCTCCTCCGCAACTGGCTTGAGCTGCTGGACGGCGCGAAGCAGGTCGGGCTCCATCAGGCGGCTCATGAAGCCGCCCATCTCCTGGCTCGAAGCGCGGGAGTCGCGCGGCGGCGGCGAGTCGGGATTGTACTTGCCGCTGAGCACGCCCTGGCCGAGCGGCGACCACACGATCTGTGAGATGCCGTTGGCCGCGCAGAGCGGGATGACTTCCGCTTCCGGTTCGCGCCAGACCAGCGAATATTGCGGCTGGCTGGAAACGAACTTCGCGACACCCGGCATCTCGATCGCTGCCTGGATGCGGTCCGCCGGCCACTCGGAGAAGCCGATGAAGCGCGCCTTGCCGCTCTCGACCGCGCGGGTGAGCGCTTCCATCGTTTCCTCGAGCGGCGTGTCCCAGTCGTAGCGGTGGCACTGGTAGAGATCGACATAGTCGGTCTTCAGCCGCTGCAAGGAGGCGTCCAGTTGCTTTTCGACCTGGAAGCGGGAGAGGCCGCGGTCCGTTTCGCTCATCGGGAAGAACAGCTTGGTGGCGAGCACGTAGCTGTCCCGTGAGCGCCCCTGCAGCGCATCCCCCAAGAAGGTTTCCGCGGCGCCGCGGCCATAAACGTTGGCCGTGTCGATGAAGTTGATGCCTTGGGCGAAGGCCTCGTCGAGACAGGCGCGCGCCTTGTCCGCTTCGACTCCCACGCCATAGGTCAGCCAGGAGCCAAGCGAGATTTCCGAGACCTCGAGGTCGCTGTCGCCGAGCTTGCGATATTTCACTGGATGACTCTCCTTCTCGAGCCGACAACCAGCGCAGGACCGTGCCGTTCCGGCGATTGCGCTTTGTCCGACTTGCTGGAAAGGGTCGCCGCGATGTTTGATCAGCTTCAGCGAGCAGAAGAGATTTCAGGCGCCGGACTGGAAGCCTTCCCGGACGAGGTCATCCGCGCCGCCCGCCCGGTAGTCATAAGGGGCGCGTTCAAGGACTGGCCCGTCGTTCGCGAGGCCGCGCGGTCGGACGAGGCTGCAGCGGCATATCTCGGGAGTTTCTACAACGGCCGGCCAGTTCAAACCGTGGTCGCTCCCGCTTCCGAGCGCGGCAGGTTCTTCTACGCCGAAGATTCGAAGCGAATGAACTTCCAGATATCGCCGCAACTGCTGTCGAACGTGCTCAAGGGCATCCTGCAGCAGGAGACGGCGGAGCAGCCGCTGGCGATCGCCATGCAGGCGGTATCGGCGCCCGATTGCCTGCCGGGCCTCGAAGAAGCCAATCCCAACCGGCTGGTGCCGGAGGGCACGCGGGCGCGGGTGTGGATCGGCAATGCGGTGACGGTCGCGCCGCATTTCGATGTCGCCGACAATCTCGCCTGCGTCGTCGCGGGCACCCGCCGCTTCACGCTGTTCCCGCCGGAGCAGACGCAGAACCTTTACCCGGGCCCGATGGACATCACGCCGGCGAACGTTCCGATCAGCATGGTGTCGATGACCGAGCCTGATTTCGAGCGTTACCCGCGCTACCGGGACGCGCTTGCCGCTGCCGTGGTGGCGGAACTGACGCCCGGCGACGCGGTCTACATCCCATACATGTGGTGGCACGGCGTTCAGTCGCTCGGGCCCTTCAATGTGCTGATGAACTATTGGTGGCACCGCAGCGCGGTTGCGGCACAGCACCCTTATGGGGCCATCCTGCACCTCGCCTACACGCTGTTCGGCGACATGCCGCCCGAGCACCGGAACGCGTGGCGGGCGCTGTATGATCATTACGTTTTCCAGACCCGGGGCGACCCGGTCGAAGCGCTTGATCCGCCGCATCGCTACTATCCGCGCGAGGTCGACCCGGCTCGGGTAACCCGCCTGAAGGAAGCGCTTCGGGACCTGCTCGGCTCGTGAGCGGCGGGGAGATCCGGCAGATCGACGTCGAGGGCAGGGGTGTCGCATGCCGGCTCCGGGAGGGACGGTCGCCAACCCTCGTGTTCCTGCCCGGCTACGCGTCGGACATGGAAGGGACGAAGGCGCTCGCCCTGAATGGATTTGCCGGGCAGCACGGCCTGGCGATGCTCCGGTTCGACTATTCCGGGACGGGCGCGAGCCCCGGCAGCTTCGAAGACGGCACACTGGCCCTTTGGCTCGCCGACGCGCTCGCTGTGGTAGACCAGGCGACAAGCGGACCGCTCATCCTCGTCGGATCGTCGATGGGAGGCTGGCTTGCGCTCCATATTGCGTTGCGACGGCCGGAGCGCGTGCGCGCGATCGTCGGCATCGCTGCCGCTGCCGATTTCACCGACTGGGGCTTCTCCGAGACGCTGAGGGACGCACTTCGGGAGCAACGACGTCTCGGCGATCCGGACTCGGCCGGTCCGCCAGGCATGACGTACCAATTCTGGCGATCCGGGCAGGATCTTCTGCTGCTCGGCACCGACATAGCCGTGCAATGCCCCGTGCGGCTGTTGCACGGCGACGCGGACAACGAGGTCCCACTGGACGTTGCGATGCGGATCAAGGACCGTCTTCGTTCAGGAGATGTCCAGCTGACCGTAGTCAAGGGCGGCGGGCATCGCCTGTCGGAGCCGCACGAAATCGATCTGCTCCTCCGCACCGTTGCTGCCCTTGTGGAGCGCCAGCCTTGATCCTTCCCATTTTCGCCGCCGCCGCCGCCGTCGCCGCCGCTGCACCCGCTTCCACCTGCCCGAGTTCTGCCACTCCCGATGCGCTGGTTTGCCGGGCACTGCAGGCACAGAGCGCAGGTGAACCGGCGACCGCAGCCCAGGCGTTCGAAGACGCCGCCAAGGCGTCGCCGGCGAACGACCCGCGCACCGCAAGCAAATGGGCGGCTGCTGGCAATCTGTGGATCGAGGCGGAACAGCCCGGCAAGGCGGCCTTCGATCTCGACCGTGCGCTTGCGATCCCCGGCCTGACGGGCGCGCAACGGGGTGAAGTCTTGCTTGACCGGGCCCGGGCGGCAGAGTCGCAAGGTGAGCTGAAGATCGCCCGGGCCAGGCTCAACGAAGCCGCATCGGCAATCCCGGGCGACCCCTTCTATTGGTACTTCTCGGCCGCACTGGCGATCCGGGAAGGCGATCCGGCGACAGCCCAGACAGCCATCAACAAGGCCCTTTCGCTCGCACCTGCGGACGCGACGATCCTGTTCGAGGCGGGGCACGTCGCCGATCTGACCGGAAATGACGACCAGGCCCGCAGCTACTGGATGCGTGCCGCCGCCAACGATCCGACCGGCCCGGTCGGGAAGGCGGCTGCGAAGGCGATCGAAATGCTTGGGGTCACGCCGACCGTGAAAAGCGAAGTGCAAGCTCCTAGATAGGCTGCATGCGCTTCCTCCATGCGATGCTTCGGGTCAGCGATCCTGAGGCCACCATCCGATTCTTCCAGCAGCTCGGCCTCGAGGAGCGGAGACGGATGGACAATCCGTCAGGCCGCTACACGCTGATCTTTCTCGGCGTGCCGGGCGACGAAGGCGGCGAGGTCGAGCTGACGTACAACTGGGACGAGGCCGGCTACACCGGCGGGCGCAACTTCGGTCACCTCGCCTACGAAGTGGACGATATCTATGCGACCTGCGAGCGGCTGATGGCCGCCGGCGTGACGATCAACCGACCGCCCCGCGACGGCCGCATGGCCTTCGTCCGCAGTCCGGATAATATCTCGGTCGAGCTGCTCCAGAACGGTCAGGCGCTCGCACCGGCCGAGCCTTGGTCGTCAATGCCGAACAGCGGCGAATGGTAGGCTGGCCGGACCAGCGATTTCTTGATCTGGTCGGGACAGAACACCCGATCGTCCAGGCACCGATGGCAGGCGCGAGCGGGGTCGACCTCTGCGCTGCGGCAATCGAAGGCGGCGCGCTTGGCTTTCTCCCCTGCGGCATGCTCAGCCCGGAGCAGGTGCGAGCGCAAGTTGGGCAAGTGCGCCGGCGCGCAAGTGGTCCGATCGGGCTGAACTTCTTCTGCCATCGAATGCCCGCCGAAGCAGATGACAGTTCCTGGCGGCAGTTGCTGAGCCCCTATTACCTGGAGTTCGGCGTCGAGCCCTCAGATGGCGGTCCAATGCGATTGCCGTTCGACGAGGCCATGTGTGCCATCGTCGAGGAAATTCGCCCGGCAGCGGTCAGCTTCCACTTCGGATTGCCAGCCGCGCCTCTGCTCGAACGCGTTCGCGCCGCGGGTGCCGTGGTCATCGGCAATGCGACGAACGTTGCAGAAGCACGATACCTGGAGGACGCCGGCATCGCTGCGATCATCGCCCAAGGTACGGAGGCGGGCGGCCACAGCGGACGCTTCCTGAGCGCTGAGCACGAGGACGCAACGGGCTTGTTCGCTCTTGTGCCGCAGATAGTCGACGCAGTGACCGTGCCCGTGATCGCGGCCGGAGGCATCGCCGATGCTCGCGGTATCGCCGCAGCGTTATGCCTGGGCGCGAGTGCCGTGCAGCTTGGCACCGCTTATCTCCACACGCCCGAGTCCGAAATCAGCGATGCACATCGCACCGGCCTCAAGTGCGGCCGCACGGTCGTCACCAACCTCATGACCGGCGGGTTCGCCAGGGGGCTCCACGGGCGGCTGGTGGACGAACTAGGTCCGGTTCGCAGTGAAGCGCCGCCTTACCCTCTGGCCAGCGCAGCCCTGACGCCGATCCGGGCTGCGGCCGAAGCGCGTGGTGAGTTCGGCTTCGGGCCCATGTGGGCCGGGCAGGGTGCCGCAATGGGCGAACCGCTCCCCGCTGCCGAACTGACTCGCAAGCTGGCCCGCGACTCGTTGGCCCTTCTTGGACGCAGCGAGTAAGGCAGTGGCGATGCAGATCGTTGCTGTCCCCGCATTCACCGACAACTACATCTGGCTGGTTCATGACGCGGAGAGCGGCGAGACTGCAGTCGTCGATCCTGGCGACGCGGAACCGGCATTGGCCGAGGCCGCGCGGCGCGGCTGGACCATCAGCCAGGTGTGGAACACGCACTGGCATCCCGATCACACCGGCGGCAACCTGGCCGTCAAGGCGGCAACTGGAGCTCGCGTATCGGGGCCCGAGCGGGAGAGGATTCCCGGGCGCGACGTTTCTCTCAACGAAGGCGACACAGTGCGCATCGGCAAGCACGTCGGGCGCGTCGTGGAAGTGCCGGGCCACACGCTGGGCCACATCGCCCTGCTTCTCGATGAGGACGGCGTCGCTTTCGTGGGCGACACGTTATTCGCCATGGGCTGCGGGCGCCTGTTCGAGGGAACGCCCGAGCAGATGCACAACTCGCTCCAGCAGCTCGCGTCGCTGCCGCCCGAAACCCGCCTCTACTGCGCACACGAATATACGCTTTCGAACGGGCGGTTCGCGGCTCATGCGGAGCCGGCAAACCGAGCGATGATGGTGCGGCTGGCGGAGGTCACGGAGCAGCGCGAACGCGGCGAGATCACGCTCCCCACGACGGTCGCGCAGGAACGCGAAACCAACCCCTTCGTTCGCGCCTCGACCTCGGAGCATTTTGCACAGCTTCGGAGGGAGAAAGACAGCTTCCGTTCATGAGCGCGAGCGTCATCTAGGTAGGTCGTCAGGAGGTTGTAATGCGTGGCATTTGGCTCCTTGTTGCTGCAGCTGCCGCGGCGTCCTGTTCCACAGCGCCAGAGCCGACCACCCGCTCGCCGCAGGGGCAACGGCAATTCGAGCAGCTGATTGCGGGGAAAGTTGCGGGGCCGCCGGTCTCATGCCTGCCGAGCTACCAATCGAACGACATGGTCGTGATTGACGAGCGAACGATTGCGTACCGGCTCGGCTCCGGCCGCGTGTACATCAACAACATGCGCGGCGCGTGCAACAATCTCGGCAATGGCACTGCCCTCGTGACCCGTAGCTTCGGGTCGCCCCAGACGTGCAGCGGCGACATCGCTCAGGTTGCGGACCTGACGAACCGAATGACGGTCGGCAGCTGCGTATTCGGCCAGTTCGTTCCCTACAGCAAACCGCGATAGCTCGAGCGAACCGCGCCTAAAGCGAGATCCCACGCGAACACAAGATGGATGAGGTTGAACATGCGAACAATTGCCCTTCTTATCGCCGGAGCAACGCTCGTCGGTTGCACGACGGCCACGTCGCAGCCCGATAGCGCTGCAGCCCAGCAGCGCCTCGACCAGCTGCTTGCGGGCAAGGTCGTGGGACCGCCGGTTGATTGCATCCCCGCTTATCTGAAGAACACGGGAACGGTGATTACGCCGCGTGCGCTTGCGTTCGAGGCGAGTGGCCGCGTCTACGTGAGCAGCACTGCCGGAAGCGGCTGCGAGGGCGTCTCCGGGCAAAACTATAGCCTGGTGACAACAACGCACGGCCCCTCGGGCCTCTGCGCGGGTGACATCGCTCAGTTGCGCGACCTGCAGACCGGCGTGACCGCCGGAAGCTGCTCGCTTTCACCGTTCGTCCCGTACTCACGTCCCCAGTAGGCGTCCTCAGCGGCTGTAGAGACCGCTGAGCCGGTCTCCGTAGACTATGGAGATGACGTGGCGCCGAATCTTCAGCGAGGGCGTCAGCTGTTCGTTTTCGATCGAGAATGCCGTCTCCGCCACGACGAAGCGACGGACGCGCTCGATCACGGATAGGTCGGAGTTCACGCGGTCGACGGCGCCCTGCAGGCGTTGCTGGAGGTCGGGAGCGTCCGCGATCTCGGCATCGGGAACCAGCAGCGCGACGAGGTGGGGACGTCGGTCGCCGTAGACCATCGCTTGCGCAATCTCCGGCTGAAGCGTCAGCATGCCCTCGATCCGCTGCGGGGCGACATTGTCGCCCTTGTCGTTGACGATCAGGTCCTTCTTGCGGTCCGTGATGACGATGCGGCCCTTGTCGTCGAGGTGCCCGACGTCACCGGTCGCGAGCCACCCCTCTCGAAGCACGCGCTCGCTTTCTTCCGGGTTGCGCCAGTAGCCTTGCATGACGTTCTCGCCGCGGACCATGATCTCGCCGTCCTCGGCGATGCGCACTTCGGTGTCCTTGAGCGGCACGCCGACCGTGTCGAGCCGGATGCCGGCGCTCGGCCGGTTACAGCTGATCACCGGGCCCGCCTCGGTCTGGCCGTAGCCCTGGAGGAAGGTGATGCCGAGCGACTGGAAGAACATCCCGACTTCCGGATTGAGCGGCGCCCCCCCCGACACCCACGCCTTCACCCGCCCGCCGACCTTGTTGCGAACCTTGCGCCGGACGGTCAGGCCCAGCAGCGCATCCATCGGCAGGTCCCACGGCTTGCTGGTTCCGTTGTAGCGGTCGGCGCCGATCTTCAGCGCCCGCTTCATCAGGTATTTCGACAGTCCGCCGCTGCCCTCGATCGACCGCAGGATGCGTGTCCGGAGCATCTCGAACAGACGCGGCACGACGACCATGATCGTGGGGCGAACTTCCTCGATGTTGGCGGCGAGTTTCTCGAGGCTCTCGGCATAATAGATTTGCCCCCCGAGCGCGATCGGGAAGTGCTGCCCTCCGCTATGCTCGTAGGCGTGGCTGGCCGGCAGGAATGACAGAAAGACCTCGTCGTCCCATCCGAAGTCGGTCGAGATGATGTCCGTGCAACCTTCGACGTTGTGCAGGATGGCGCCGTGGTGCTGGGGGACGCCGCGAGGCGCTCCGCCAGTGCCGCTGGTGTAGATAATGCAGGCAGGATCGGTCCGGCGCATGTGCTCGGCCTGCTCGCCGGCAGTGCCGTCAGGTTCACCGGCCGTCAGCTCCGTCCAGCGATGAACTTGGACGTTCTCCGGCGCCTGTCCGGTCCGCACGTCGTCGTCGATGCCGATGATGTGGCGGCAATCCGAAGAGGTGAGCACGGCCGGCACGAGGTTCTTGGCCAGCTTCTGGTTGGAGACGATGACTGCAGACGCGCCGGAATTGCCGAGGATGTGGGTGTGATCGCGCGTCGTGTTCGTGGTGTAGGTCGGGACGGTGATGCATCCCGCCGCCATGATGCCGAGGTCGGCGATCAACCACTCTGGCCGGTTCTCACTGACCAGTGCGACGCGGGCGCCCGGCTGGAGACCGATGCGGCGGAGACTGCCGGCAAGAGCCGCCACCTGCCGGGCTGCCTCCCGCCAGCTGGTCGATTGCCAGCCGCCGTCGCGCTTCGCCCAGAGAAACGGCTGCTCCGCCTTCTCCGCAGCGCGCGACAGAAAGAGCGCGACGAGATTTTCGAAGTGCTCGAGTTGGCGCGCGGCCACTTATTCGGAGACCGCCGCGCCTTCACTGCGCGGATCGGCCGCTCCGGCCCAATGTCCGTTCACCCACTCGATCGCGTTGCCCTTGAACGTCGTCGGCGGCCGGAAATCGATCGTGTGCCCCATCGCCTTAAGCTGCGGCGCCATTGCTTCGAGCGAGGTCCCGCGCTCGAGATAGACCGTGTCGGCGGGTGCGAAGATCGTCGGCAGCGCGATCGCCTGCTGCGCGGACAAGTGCCAGTCGATGACGCCGATAATCGCCTTCAGCACCTGCGCAGGGATTGTCGCTCCGCCGGCAGCGCCGATCGCGAGACGAATGTGGCCGTCGGGTCCGTAGACGATCGTCGGGCTCATCGAGCTGCGCGGCCGTTTGCCGCCTTCGACGCGATTGGCCACCGGCATCCCGTTCACAGTGGGCGTGAAGCTGAAGTCGGTCAGCTCGTTGTTCAGGTAATAGCCGTTGACCATGATGCCCGAGCCGAACGCGCTTTCGATGGTCGAGGTCTCGGACGCGACGTCGCCCCACCGGTCGACGGCGACGAAGTGCGAGGTTCCTTTCTCGGCGCCCTGCAGACCGGCCGCGGTGACCGGCGCTCCCGGAGGCGTTCCCGCGGCAACGCTGGTCAGTGCGAGGTCGGGCGAGATGAGTGCGGAGCGGCTTGCGAGATATGCCGGATCCATCAGCCCGGACACGGGGACCGGCACGAACTGCGCGTCGGCGAGATAGCGGTCGCGATCGGCGTAAACGAGCCGCATGGAATCCGCGATCAGGTGCCAGCTGGTCGGATTGTTGGGGCCGAGCGCCGACAGGTCGAACCGCTCCAGCTGCTTGAGCACGCCGAAGACCGTGGTCCCGCCCGACGAAGATGGCCCCATGCCGCAGATACGATAGCCGCGGTAGGTGCCGCAGACCGGCGGCTGCTGCTTGGCGTCGTAGGACGCAATGTCACCGGCGGTGAGCGGCGCGGAATTGTGGGGACTGCCGGTGACCGCGGCGGAAACAGCCTGCGCGTTGGGGCCGACGTAGAAGCCGTCCGGCCCCCGCGCTGCGAGCTGCTCAAGGAACGCTGCGAAGCCGGGGTTGCGGACGATCGTGCCGACGGCCTTGGCGCTGCCGTCGGGATTGTAGAACACGTCTCGCGCCTCTGCCGAGAACGCACCGGTGGCGCGATACGCGTGGAGCGAATTGTGAAGCCTCGGTGTGATCGCGAAACCGTCGCGGGCAAGGCGGATCGCCGGTTGGAATAGAGCGGCCCAGGCAAGCTTGCCGTGATCGCGATGCGCGAGCGCCATCATCCGGATGTTACCCGGCACGCCGACGCTCTTGCCGCCGGGCTGCGCGTCCGAGAATTCCATCGGCCGGCCGTTCTTGAAGAACCAGGTGCCGGTTGCGGCGGCTGGAGCGGTCTCGCGGCCGTCGTAGGTGACCGGGTCCGAGCCGTGGTCGGAATAGACGAGGTAGCCACCGCCGCCGATACCGGAGCTTTGCGGCTCGACGACGTTGAGCGCGAGCAAGGTAGCGAACGCCGCGTCGGCGGCGGTGCCGCCCTGGCGCAGCATCTCGACCCCAGCGGCAGCGGCACGCGGATCGGCGGCGCTGACCATCCCGGGCGCCGTCGCGGAGGTCGGTGTCTGGAGGGTGGTGCAGCCGGCGAGCGCGAGGGCTGCGGCGGCGAGCTTCAGGAGACGCAAACGCATGGCGGCCCGCTACTCGGTCCCGACCGCCTCGGCAATGTTGGCGAAGCCTTCGCGGGCCACTCGCTCGGCCAGTCCCTTGGCGATCCGGCGGGCGATGCCCGGCCCTTCATAAACCATCGCAGTGTAGAGCTGGACGAGGCTCGCGCCCGCCCGGATCCGCTCCCACGCGTCGTCCGCGTTGGCGATGCCGCCGACGCCGATCAGCGGTATCTCGCCACCGGAGGCACTCCGGAACTGCCGCAGCGCATTCAGTGCCAGTGCCCTCAGCGGTGCGCCGGACAGGCCGCCGGTCTCGACGGCGTGGCGCGACGTCAGGGGCGGGCGTGATACCGTAGTGTTGGAGACGATCAGTGCGTCGATGCCATGATCGATCGCGGCCCGGACGATGCGCTGGGGGTCGCCCTCGCTCAGGTCGGGCGCGACTTTCAGGAAGATGGGCGCCTCGCCGCGAGCTTCGCGGACTGCGGCAAGCAGTTCCTCGAGCGCTCCCTCGTCCTGCAGCCCGCGAAGGCCCGGCGTGTTCGGCGAGCTGATGTTGATCGTAATATAGTCGGCGGCGTCGCTCATTCGGCGGACGCCCGCGACATAATCCGCGACGCGGTCCGCGCTGGTCTTGTTGGCGCCCACGTTCACGCCAACGATGCCCTGCTCGTGGCGGCTCTGGCCGAGCCATTCGAGCGCCGCGAGATGCCCGTGATTGTTGAAGCCCATGCGGTTGATCACCGCGCGGTCTTCGGCGAGCCGGAACAGCCGTGGCTGCGGATTGCCATGCTGCGGCCGTGGCGTGACGGTGCCGATCTCGACGAACCCGAACCCGAGCGCCAGCATCTGGGCAGGCACTTCGGCGTCCTTGTCGAACCCCGCCGCGAGGCCAACGGGCGAAGGGAATTGCAGGCCTGCTACCCTCGACTTGAGGGACGGCGGAAACGGCCGCGCCCTCCGCGCCGGCATCAGTTTCAGCGCGGCGATGGTCGCGCGATGCGCCCGCTCGGCGTCGAGCGCGAAGGCGACCGGCCGAAGCAGGGAGTAGATGGACAGGCGTGTTCCCCCGAACGTCATGCCGGACTTCTTCCGGCATCCACCGACGACCGTCACTCACTTCCCGAAATTGCTCCATGAAACAAGTTCGCCGCGACGAGCCGCGGTTGAGTTTCCAAGGCGAACGCACTAAATCGGACTAGAAAGCTCCGAATAGACTCATGCGCCTTAGCCACCTTGCCGATTATGCGGTCGTCCTGATGACCGCTGCCGCCCGTCGACCCGCCGGCGCGCGCCTGAGCGCGACCGAACTCGCTGGGGAGACCGGCGTGCCATTGCCGACCGCGCAGAAGGTGATGGGACAGCTTGCCGGCTGCGGCCTGCTGAGCAGCGTTCGCGGGGCGTCCGGCGGCTTCGCGCTGTCCAGGGCGCCGGCCGAGATCAGCCTCGCCGACATCGTCGAGGCGGTCGAGGGCCCCATCGCGATGACGGTCTGCTCCGGGCAGGAGGGCGCGTCCGACTGCGCGCTTGACGCCCACTGCCGGATCAAGCCGCACATGGGTCTCGTCGGAACGGCCGTTCGCGGCGCGCTCGGCGCGGTTAGCCTTACGGAGCTAGCCCGATGACCGACACCGTGCGCAACCGCGAGGCTCAAGAAGCCGCCGAGAAGCTGGCCGACTATGAGTGGGGCTTCGTCTCCGAGATCGAGCAGGAATTCGCGCCCAAGGGCCTCAGCGAAGAGACGGTGCGGTTCATATCGGCGAAGAAGAACGAACCGGAATGGATGCTCGAGTGGCGTCTGAAGGGCTATCGCGCCTGGCTCGAAATGGAAGAAGTGAGCTGGGCCAAGCTGGACATCCCGGAGATCGATTTCCAGGATGCATATTATTACGCCGCGCCCAAGGCGAAGGAGAAGCTTGGGTCGCTCGACGAGGTCGATCCGGAAATCCTGCGGGTCTACGAGAAGCTTGGCATTCCGATCGAGGAGCAAAAGGTACTCGCCGGCGTCGAGGGCGCGCGCAAGGTCGCCGTCGACGCGGTGTTCGACAGCGTCAGCGTCGCCACCACCTTCCGCGAGGAGCTGAAGCGCGCCGGCGTCATCTTCCTGTCCATCTCCGAAGCGATCCGCGAATATCCGGACCTCATCCACAAATATCTCGGCAGCGTCGTGCCCCAGCGGGACAATTATTTCGCGTGCCTCAACAGCGCCGTCTTCTCCGACGGGACCTTCGTCTACGTGCCCGAGGGCGTCCGCTGCCCGATGGAGCTGTCGACCTATTTCCGCATCAATGCCGAGAACACCGGCCAGTTCGAGCGCACCCTGATCGTTGCCGACAAGGGCAGCTACGTCTCCTACCTCGAAGGCTGCACCGCGCCGATGCGCGACGAGAACCAGCTGCACGCGGCGGTGGTCGAGATCTTCGCCCACGAGGACGCCGAGGTGAAATACTCGACGGTCCAGAACTGGTACCCGGGCGACGCCGAGGGCAAGGGCGGCATCTTCAACTTCGTCACCAAGCGTGCGCTGTGCAGCGGCGACCGCTCGAAGGTCAGCTGGACGCAGGTCGAAACCGGCAGCGCCATCACCTGGAAATACCCCAGCTGCATCCTGAAAGGCGACGGCAGCGTCGGCGAATTCTACTCGGTCGCGCTGACCAACAACCGCCAGCAGGCCGACACCGGCACCAAGATGATCCACATCGGCGCCAACACGCGGTCGACCATCGTGTCGAAGGGCATCAGCGCGGGCCGCAGCGACAACACGTATCGCGGTCTCGTGCGAGTGCTGCCGAAGGCGGAGAACGTCCGCAACTTCACGCAGTGCGATTCACTGCTGCTTGGCGACCAGTGCGGCGCGCACACGGTGCCCTACATCGAGGTCAAGAACCCGACCGCCACGATCGAGCATGAAGCGACGACCTCGAAGATCAGCGAGGACCAGCTCTTCTACGCGATGAGCCGCGGGCTCGATCAGGAAGCGGCAGTGGCGCTGATCGTCAACGGTTTCGCCCGCGAGGTCTTGAAGCAGCTGCCTATGGAGTTCGCGGTCGAGGCGCAGAAGCTGCTCGGGATCAGTTTAGAGGGTTCCGTTGGGTAAGTACGACGCAATGACCGTCAATGAGCGGCTCTTCGAAGCAGGCCTATTGGACGCTTATGATGTCGCTGTGCGGAGTGGCGATCTCAACGAGATCCATGCTGTCCTAAAGCAGGTCGATCTTCGGCAGGACGAGACGGGAATGAACTGGTCGATTGATGCTGACGATTGAAAACCTCCATGCGACCGTCGGCGACAAGCCGATCCTCAACGGCGTGTCGCTCGATGTACCCGCGGGCGAAGTGCATGCGATTATGGGGCCGAACGGTTCGGGAAAGTCGACGCTCGCCTACACGCTTGCGGGTCGTCCGGGCTACGAGGTGACCGAGGGCTCGGTTGAGTTTGACGCCCAGGCACTGCTTGACATGGAGCCGCACGAACGCGCGGCGGCCGGCCTGTTCCTCGGCTTCCAATATCCGGTCGAAATCCCCGGCATTTCCTACCTGCAGTTCCTGCGCGAAAGCCTCAATTCGCAGCGTCGTTCTCGCGGCGAAGCGGAGCTTTCGGGGGGCGAGTTCATCCGCCTTGCCCGCGCCCAGTCCGAAGCGCTCGGCATGAATATTGAGATGCTCAAGCGGCCGGTCAACGTCGGCTTTTCCGGCGGCGAGAAGAAGCGCGCCGAGATGGTCCAGATGGGCATCATGGACCCGAAGTTCGCGATCCTCGACGAGACCGACAGCGGCCTCGACATCGATGCGCTGAAAGCCGTCGGCGCCGGCATCAACCGCATCATGCGCGCACCCGACAAGGGCGTGCTGCTCATCACCCACTACCAGCGCCTGCTCGACTATGTGCAGCCGGACCGCGTGCACGTCCTGCGCGCCGGCCGAATCGAGCGCAGCGGCGGGCCCGAACTGGCGCACGAGCTCGAGCGCGAAGGCTATGCGGAGGTCGCATGACCGCACCGTTCCCAACTCACAAGCAGGAGGACTGGCGCTACGCCGATCTCGACGCGCTGAAGCCCGTCTGGGAGCAGTTCGCCGAACCCCTCACGCTGACCGTCGCCCCCGCCGAGAGCTTCGAAGAAGTTTGGCTTCCTGGCGGTGACGATGTGCAGATGCGCCGCGTGCGGCTTGCGCTTGGCGAAGGCGCGAAGGCGCGCATTTTCGCACTGAATGCCGCACCGGTGTACGGCCGCGTGGAGCTCGAAGTCAGCCTCGCGGAAGGCGCCGACTTCGCGCTGTTCGGAGCCAACATCGGCAGCGGCGTATCGACCAACGAGTTCGTCACCGTTGTGAAGCACATCGGCCCCGCCGGCCGATCGCGCCAGACGATCCGGTCGGTGCTCGGCGGCAGGGCCGTCGGATCCTACCTCGGCAGGGTCGAGGTCGCTCGCGGCGCCCAGCAGACCGACGGTGAACAGTCCATCAAGGCCATGCTGCTCGATCGCGGCGCAACCGCCAACTGCAAGCCGGAGCTGGAAATCTACGCTGACGACGTGAAGTGCGCGCACGGCGCCAGCGTCGGCGAGCTCGACGCGATGCAGATCTTCTACGCCGAAAGCCGTGGCCTTGACCCGGCAAGCGCCCGGGCGCTCCTGCTCGAAGGCTTCGTGATGGGCTTGTGGGACGGGGCGGCCGACGGCGAGGCTATTTCCGACGCAGCGCGAGCTGCGCTGAGGAGGGTGGTGTGAACGCCCCCGTCAGAATCAACTCCGCACTGCAGGTCCGCGACCAGTTTCCGGGCATCGAGAACTGGCACTATCTCGACAGCGCCGCGACCGCTCAGAAGCCGCAAGTCGTCATTCACGCGATCGCGCGAGCCTATGGTCCAGACTACGCGACGGTGCACCGCGGGGTGTACCAGCGCTCGAGCAACATGACCGGCCGTTACGAAGCGGCGCGAGCCGCCGCGGCGAACCTGATCGGCGGCCAGGCGAACGAGCTGGTCTTCACCCGAGGCGCGACCGAGGCCATCAACCTCGTCGCCCGGACGCTGCCGAGGAACGGCCGCAACCGCGTGCTGCTCTCGCAGCTGGAGCACCACAGCAACATCGTCCCCTGGCAGCTCGCCGGCTTCGAAGTCGACGTGGTGCCGCTGACGTCCGACGGTCAGATCGATCTCGATGCCGCCGAAGCGATGCTCACCGACCAGCATTGCCTAGTTGGATTCGCCCACGTATCGAATGTGCTCGGCTCGATCCTCGACGCCAGGCGAGCTGCGGAGATCGCTCACTCCAAGGGGGCGCTGCTGCTGCTCGACGGGTGCCAGGCCGTACCCCGCGTCAGTGTGAACATTGGGAACATTGGCGCGGATTTTTACGCCTTCTCCGGCCACAAGCTCTACGGCCCGACCGGAATCGGCTGCCTATGGGGCAGGGCCGAGCTCCTCGCCTCCATGCCGCCGTTGCAGGGCGGCGGCGCGATGATCGACACGGTCACCTTCGAAGCGAGCACCTACCTCGACGCTCCCGCCCGGTTCGAAGCGGGCACGCCGCACATCGTCGGAGCGATCGGTCTTCATGCCGCGGTCGACTGGGTCGAGAAGCTTGGCTTCGACGCCATCCACGCGCACGAAAGCGCGTTGGTGGCGGAGACGCGCGCCGCGCTTTCGCACATCGGCGGCGTGACGCTCTACGGACCCGAGGACAGCGCCGGCATCGTCAGCTTCAACGTCGACGGGGTGCATCCGCACGACACCGCCACCATATTGGACGATGCGGGCGTCGCCGTTCGCGCCGGCCACCATTGCGCACAGCCGCTGATGCGCTGGCTCGGCGTGGAGGCGACCGCACGCGCGAGCTTCGCGGCGCACAGCGACAGCTCGGACGTGGCGGCGCTGGTGCACGGTATCGAGCAGGTGAAACGGATCTTTGGATGAACGAGCAGGGCAAGATCGAGACCGAGGAAGTCGAAGCGGTGCCGACGCCGCCGCGCGCGCGGGTCACGCCCGAGTTCGAGCGCAAGCGCGACTATCTCGCGGGTTTCCTGGCCGGCGAGACGGCAGAGGAGCCGAAAGGCGGCGCGGGCAGCGACCTGCAGGCTGCGGTCATCGAGGTTCTCAAGTCGGTTTACGATCCCGAGATCCCGGTCGACATCTACGAACTTGGGCTGATCTACGACGTCGACATCTCGGAGGACGGCGACGCGACGATCACCATGACGCTGACGACGCCGCACTGCCCGGTTGCGGAATCGCTCCCGAACGAAGTCGAGCTTCGGGTCCTCTCCGTTCCCGGCATTCGCGACAGCATCGTCAACATCGTGTGGGATCCGCCGTGGGACCCGTCGAAGATGAGCGACGAAGCGCGCCTCGAACTGGGAATGCTATGAACAAGGAAACGAAGCTCCGCGCCCGTCCTGCGGCGATCACGCTGACCCCGACCGCGGAAGCACGCATTGCCGAGCTGATGAGCCGCGCGCCGGCGGACGCGATCGGCGTCAAGCTGTCGACGCCGCGCCGTGGTTGCTCCGGGCTCGCCTACTCGGTCGATTACGTGACCGAGGAGCAGCGCTTCGACGAGAAGATCGAGACTCCCGGCGGTACCTTCTACGTCGACGGCGCGTCCGTGCTCTACCTGATCGGGTCGACGATGGACTGGCGCGAGGACGACTTTGCCGCCGGCTTCGTGTTTGAGAATCCCAACGCCAAGGGCTCCTGCGGATGCGGAGAGAGCTTCACCGTTTGATGCGACTCGGAGGCATCTGCTAGTCCGGCTTACGAAGGAGAAGGACGATGCGTCTGTTGTTCCTTGCAAGCGCGGTGATCATCGCCACCGGGGCCGGCGCCGCAGCGCCGCCAGAGCAGGTGCTTCCGCCTGCTCAGGAGGCGGGCGAGATGCTGGTCGTGAACCCCAACGTCCCCTTCAGAAGCGGATGCCCGCCGACCAGTCGTCACGAAGCTGCACGGCGCGGCGGCCAGCTCAAGGCGACGCCGCTCGACGAACTTCCGGATGCCGACATGTACAAGGCTGTCTACCGGCGGATCGACGGCTGCGTAGTGCCGGTCATCGCCAGATATGGAGTGGCATCGGACGCTGCTGCGGGCCGCTAAGGCGGCTTGCCGGAGCGCACGTGGGCGCTACGGACGGGGGCGATGGATCCCGCCTTCCGCCACGTCCGAGACTGGATTTTCGATCTCGACAACTGCCTGTACCCGGCGTCCACAGGCCTGTTCGACCTTATCGACGAGCGCATGGCCGCGTTCATCCAGCGGCTGCTGAGCTGCGACCCGCAGGAAGCGCGGCGCGTGCAGAAGGCGCATTTCCATCAGCACGGGACGACGCTCGCCGGCCTGATGAAGGAGCATGGCGTCGATGCGCACGATTTCCTTAGCGACGTTCACGACATTCCGCTCGACCGGGTCGAAGTGAATCCGAGGCTCCAGCGCGCCCTTGCGGCGCTGCCGGGACGCAAGCTCGTCTTCACCAACGGCGATGCGACCTACGCGACCCGCGTGCTGGAGCGGATCGGCATCCACGGCCACTTCGACGCGCTGCATGACATCCACGCGAACGACTACCGCCCCAAGCCCGATCCGTATGGCTACGCCCTGTTATGCGAGCGGTTCGGCATCGACCCGCAACACGCGCTGCTCGCCGACGACATGATCCAGAACCTGCGTCCGGCCAAAGCGCTCGGCATCACGACGGTGTGGGTCGACAATGGCTCCGAGCGCGGCGATCACGGCTTTGAAGAGGGCATCGCCGACTATCGCATCGGCGATGTCGCCGACTGGCTCGACACCATCCTGGGGGACACGCAATGACGGATCAGCTGCAATCGACGATCGACGCTGCCTGGGAGCGGCGCGACGAGATTGGCGCGTCAACCAGGGGCGAGGTTCGGGATGCCGTTGATGCGGCGATCGCAGCCTTGGACTCCGGCGAGGCGCGCATCGCCGAGCAGGCCGGCGGAGAGTGGACCGTTCATCAGTGGTTGAAGAAGGCAGTGCTGCTGTCCTTTCGCCTCAACCCGATGGAGGCGATTACCGGCGGACCGGGCGGCGCGCAGTGGTGGGACAAGGTGCCTTCCAAGTTCACAGGCTGGAGCGAACAGGATTTCACGGAAGCCGGCTTCCGCGCCGTGCCGGGAGCGATCGTCCGCCGCGGGGCATACGTTGCACCTGGAGCCGTATTGATGCCGAGCTTTGTCAACATTGGCGCTCGGGTCGGCGAGGGGACGATGGTCGACACCTGGGCGACCGTCGGCAGCTGCGCGCAGATCGGCCGGAACGTCCACATCTCTGGCGGCGCGGGCATCGGCGGCGTGCTCGAGCCGCTGCAGGCCGGACCCGTCATCATCGAGGACGATTGCTTCATCGGTGCGCGGTCGGAAGTCGCGGAAGGTGTCATCATTGAGCAGGGGTCGGTGCTGTCGATGGGGGTGTTCCTCGGCGCATCCACGAAGATCGTCGACCGCGCGACCGGAGAGGTGTGGTACGGGCGCGTGCCTCCATATTCGGTGGTGGTCCCGGGCGCGTTGCCTGCCAAGGACGGCGGGCCGGCGCTCGCCTGTGCCGTGATCGTCAAGCAGGTCGACGAGCGCACGCGGTCCAAGACCAGCATCAACGAACTGCTCCGTGACTGACGGCACATAAGTCCAGCTTATCGCCTGCCGACGCACATTTGTTAGCGCTCGCGCAGCCCTTTCCCTAAGTCTCTGCTCATGAAGCCCGAGGACCGCCGCGCGTTCGAGCGCAATCGCGAGGAAGCGCCGGCCGCCGGAAGCGGTGATGCTGGCAACATGATCCGAACGCAAATGAATGGCCGCGACTGGGGCATCATGCTGGTGCTGGCGGCAATCTGGGGTGCAGCCTTCTTCTTCATCGGGGTGGCGGTGCGTCATGTCGCGCCGCTGACGTATGTGTGGCTGCGGCTGACGATCGCCTCTTCGGGGCTGTGGATCTACCTCTGGGTTCGCGGCGAGAAGGCAGGACTGCCGCGAAGCATCTGGGGTTCCATCGTACTCCTGGCGCTGCTGAACAACAGCGTGCCCTTCGTCCTGATCGGCTGGGGCGAGATCCACATCGCGAGCGGTCTTGCCGCCATTCTCAATGCGACGACGCCGATCATGGGCGTGGTTGTCGCGCACTTCTTCACCCAGGACGAGCGGATGAGCGTTCGGAAGCTGGCCGGCGTGCTGCTGGGCGTCGCGGGCGTGATGGTGATGGTAGGCCCGTCCATCCTGACTCAGGTGGGCGACAATGCTCTGGCGCAGCTGGCGTGCCTCGCGGCCTCGCTAAGCTACGCGTTGGCGGCTGTGTGGGCGCGGCGGTTCAAGAAGCTCGGCGTATCCCCGATCGGCGTGACGACCGGCCAGCTCACTGCCGGAGCGCTGATGCTGTTCCCGCTGATGATGATCGTCGACCGGCCCTGGACCCGACCTGCACCGCCGCTCGGCGCCTGGGCAGCAATCGCCGCCCTTGCTCTGCTCTGCACGGCCTTCGCGTACGTTCTATACTTCCGGCTGCTCCAGCGGGCCGGAGCAACGAACGCGATGCTCGTCACGCTCATCGTGCCACCAATTGCGATTCTGCTCGGTGGTCTGTTCCTGCACGAGGCACTGACCGCGCAGGATTTCGGGGGGCTGCTGCTGATTGCGCTCGGCCTTGCGGCGATCGACGGGCGGCTGCTCCAGCTGTTGGGCCGGCTCAGGGGTAGCTCACCGTCTTTGGCACTGCCGGAAGCGGAATGAACTCCTGATCGTCACCCGGCACTGACGGGAAGCGCATCGCTTTCCAGTCTTCCTTCGCCTGGTTGATCCGCTCGCGGGATGAGGAAACGAAGTTCCAGAAGACGTAGCGCCGCGTCGTGAACGCCTCACCGCCCATCAGCATCGCGCGGCCGCCCTCCGCACTCGTCAAGCGGGCGGCGTGCCCGGGCTGCAGCACGTAAAGGGTGAACAGCTGAAGCGCCTGGCCGTCCAGTTCCGCCGCACCCTCGACGAGCATGACTGCTCGCTCGTCGGCGTCGGCATCGATCGGGATCGAAGAGCCTAGCCCCAGCATGACGTCGGCGTAGATCGTCTCTGAATCGCAGCGGGTCGCGGCGGTTGCGCCCCACAGCGTACCCATCAGCACCCGGCCTGAAGAAGTGCCATCGTCAACCACGGGCAGCGCATCGCCAGGGACATGGTCGAAGGCAGGGTCCACTTCCTCGCCGCCGTCGGGGAGGGCGATCCAGGTCTGCATGCCATAGAGCCTCGGCCCCTCGGGCCGCAGCGCCTCGGGCGAGCGCTCGGAATGGACGATGCCGCGACCTGCAGTCATCAGGTTGATCGCGCCCGGCTCGATTACCTGGTGCGAGCCGACGCTGTCGCGATGCTCGATGGCGCCCTCGAAGAGGTAGGACACCGTCGCCAAGTTGATGTGCGGGTGCGGTCGAACGTCCATGCCGCCGCCCGCCGGCAGCCGCGCCGGCCCGAACTGGTCGACGAAGATGAACGGTCCGACCATCGTCCGCTCCCGCGCCGGAAGCGCCCGCCGCACCTTGAACTCGCCCAGGTCGTGCGTGACCGGCGTAATGATCTGCATCAGGTCTCCGTTTCGCCCGCGTTGCTCAGCCACCGGCGGACTGCGCGCATCGGCCGAGTCCGCCAAAGGAGAATGAGGAGACCGGCTAGCAGCGCGAGCGGCACAATAACAGCAAGCGCCTGGAGGACCATGCCGATGAGCCAGACGATTGTGCCGACAAACGTGTGCCAAGCTTCGCGAACAGGGTTCCCGCGGAAGCCCGGCACGCCTCCGCGACCGTAATAGTGGAATTCCATCGGCGTGCTTGCGAGCGCCGCCTGACCGGCTGCGACTTTCCGGGATTGCTCGGACGATTGCTGCTGCAGCATCTGGATCCGGCTCAGAATGTTGGCGTGAGCGTCGCTTTCGGGCTTGGTCCTCGCAAGCTCCTGCTGCAGCTGCGATATCTCGGCGGCGGCATCATTCTTCTGGTTCGATGCCTGTTCGATGGCGGGCCCCTCGTCGGAGCTGCCGATGACCAGACGCAGCAGCTTCCCGTCGTTGCCGCTCACAACGTCCCGGGCTGACTTCCCGAATTGACGGGCGATCAGCGGATCGAGCTTGAGGTCCAGCTCCGCGTTGACCTGCTCATTTTCGTCGACGCTGTACGACATTCCAGTGATCCGGCACTTCGAAAGGCCGAGATTTTCGCAAGCCGCTGCATGAGCCTCCTGAGTTGCGGAGATCCGGTCGTCGGGCAGGGTGAATTCGTAGGCGAAATTGAAGGCGACGCCGGGCGTCACAGTAGCGGACACGTCCGGTGGGGAACTGGTGTCGCTCGCCTGACCGCTTCTTCCGTCATTCTTGGAGCAGGATGGGCAAGCGAGCAGCGCGGTGGCGGCGAACAATGCGGCGCGAATTGGACGAGGGGTCATTGTCATCTCCCGCGATGTCTTCGACTCGGCGGGTCTGGATAGGCTATTCTCTAGCTTCACACTAGAGATCATTTTCTCCCGGTGCAGTGGCTCGGATGGAAAGCGCGTGGACGCGCTCGTGCATCAGTTCGGCGAGTGCGGCGTAGACCATCCGCTGTCGTTGCAGGCGGTTCTTGCCCGCAAATGCTGCGCTTTGGATGCGCAAGCTGAAGTGGCTTTCGCCCGCTGGATTGTGGCCGCCGTGGCCACGATGCTGCTCGCTGTCGTCGATCAGCTCGATAGCCGACGGATTTAGCACCGAGTTGAGCCGACGCAGCATTTCAGTCGCCACCGGCCCCGTTTTCTGAGCGTTCATGGCCCCTATATAGAGGCGCTCAATGGCAACGAAGCAATCCAGGATGCACGGGCGGGTCGAAGGGGCCCGGGCCTGCTGCGCAGTACCCGGCTGCGATGAACCGGGCGAGTTCAAGGCACCGCTCGCGCCGGCGGACTTCGATGGTCCCGGCGCCTGGCGTTTCCTGTGCCTGGACCACGTCCGCGAGCACAATGCGAAGTACAATTTCTTCGAAGGCATGAGCCCCGACGAGATTTCCGACGCGCAGCGGCCGCTTGCCGGCTGGGACCGGCCGAGCCGCCGCTTCGCCGCGAACGGCTCCGACCCGCCACCCGCGTGGAGCGACTTTTCCGATCCGCTTGATGCAATTTCCGCCCGATTCGGCCGCCGGCCGGAACAGAAGATGTCGCGCTTCACCCGTGATGAGCAGCGCGCGCTGTCCATCCTTGGCCTCGGCGAGGACGCGGACCGGCACTCGGTGCGGCAGCGCTATTCAGCTCTGGTCCGGCGCTTCCATCCGGACCGCAACGGTGGCGACCGTTCGCAAGAGGAGCGGCTCGGGCGCGTGATCGATGCCTACCAGTTGCTGAAGAAAGCGGCCGCCTTCACCTAGTCGCGATCGGGCGCGCCGAGCGGGAAGTAGGCACGGTAGGGGCGGCCTTCATCGACGGCACGAGCGATGGGCGGGTGCGCGAGCAGGCGAGCACGGTAGGCTGCAAGTCGCGGCCGGCCGGCGCCGATCTCCTCGACCCAATCCGCATAGAATAGAGACGGCGCGGCGGCGCAGTCCGCTAGCGTGAACCGCTCGCCGGCAGCCCAGGGGCCCTCGCCGAGACTGGACTCAAGCCAATCGTAGGCGATGTGCAGCCGCTCGCGGGCGCGGGCGACGCCGTACGGATCATGTGCGTCCTCCGGCCGAAGCGCGTCGGAGACGGGCGCCTGCATATTGGTCATGACGTGAAGGTCGAAGAAGCGATCGACGAAGCGAACGCGGCGACCGAGATCGCCGTCCGGGATCCACATGTTCTTGCCGGCGTGGTGAGCCTGCAGATGTTCGATGATCACGGTGGACTCGAACACCGGTTTCCCGTCGTCGATCAGCAGCGGGAACTGACCGAATGGCGAGTGGCGCTTGAGCGTCTCGTAATTCTCCGGGTGATCCGGGGCAATGGTGCGGTACTCGAACGAGGTTTCGTCGGCCCACAAGGCGATCAGCACCTTCTGCGTGTAGCTGCTGAACGGGTGTCCAAAGAGTTCGAGACTCAAGCGTCATACTCCAGCTTCGGGTACCAATCCTTGCCGCGGCCCTCCGGCGTCCAGTCGAGGACGTTCCACAATGGAGTCGGATCAGGGGCCAGGTGCGGGTCGGAGCCCGGATCCGCGGTCTCAAAGCCGCCCTCCGCCGCCCAGAATAGCCGCACCTTGTCGCCTTCTCGCTTCCAGACGATGACCATTGCCCATTCGCTTTCGTCGTCGGCGAGGCCGCGATAGTCTCTGGCAAAGTCGTCGCCCACCGGCTGGTAGAACTTGAGATGGGTCCAGCCGCGCTCGCGGGCGAACTCGAGCTGCCGGGAGACAGGCGACCTGCCGATGATCGCCATGGCGATCCGCTGTTCGATGTCAGGCGCCGGAATGTCCAGCGAGCCGACGAGCGACGTGCACATCGGGCAGGGCCGCTCGCGTTCAGGACCGTACATCCAGAAATAGGTGAACAGCGTGTCGTGCTCCCCGAACAGATCGGCGAGGCTGTGCTCTTTGCCGTCCGCGTCGAGGAAGCGGTACTTGTCGCTGACCTCGCCGCCGTCCGGCAGCTCGCGGCGCAGGGCGGCGACGCGCTGAATGTGACGGCGGAGTTCGATCTCTTCGGCTAACAGCTTTGTGCGCGCCCGCCGATATTCCGCGCTTTCATTCGGGAACGGCTTGCTCCCGAGCTCCGCCAGTTCGGCGGCCGGTTTCAGCTGAGCCTCGGTCATGCGGACACCGCGGCCGGCTGTTCTGCCTTTTCAGATTCGGCGAGATCGGCAAGCTGCGCCGCCACTGCGCTCCAGCCCTCTTCGAAGCCCATCTTGCGGTGTTCTTCCGCCGCCTCTGCCGTCCAGTGGCGCGCAGATGCGCGGTAGAGCGTGCCCTCGCCGTCCGGCTCGATCTCCATCACGCCGACAAGGAACGGCTTGTGCGGCTGCCAGCCCGCCGAAAACGCGTCCGTGAAGATGAAGCGCCGCTCCGGCTCATACTCCAGCAGAACTCCTCCGACATTTTCCTCCCCCTGGCAATCGGCCTCTCCAGCCGGTCCGCGCATGACGAGGCGGAAGGCGCCCCCGGGGCGCCATTCCAGTTGCTCGATGGTCGTCGTCCAGGGCCGAGGGCACCACCATTCGGTGATGCGATCGGTCATGATCTGCCAAACGGGCGCAGGCGGCGCGGCGATGCGGCGCTCGACCGACAGCTCAAGCGGGCCGCTCATGCGCTGGCGCCTTCCACCGCTGCCTCGATCGCCGCGATGTCGATCTTGCGCATCGTCATCATCGACTGGAACGCACGCTTGGCCTTTTCCTTGTCGGGGCTCGTCGTCAGTTCGAGCAGCCGCCGCGGGGTGATCTGCCAGGAGAAGCCCCACTTGTCCTTGCACCAGCCGCACGCGCTTTCCTCGCCGCCCTGCGTCGTGATCGCGCTCCAGTAGCGATCCGTTTCTTCCTGGCTGTCGGTCAGCACCATGAAGCTCACCGCTTCATTCGGCTTGAAGTTCGGTCCGCCATTCAGGCCGACGAACGGCCGTCCGAGCACCGTGAACTCGACGGTGAGCTCGTCGCCCTGAGTGCCGCCGGGGAAATCGGACGCTGCTCCATGCGCGGGGCCCGCATGGCTGTCGGGGAAGGTTGCCGCGTAGAACTCGGCGGCCTTGCGCGCCTCGCCTTTGTCGAACCACAGACACGTGGTCATCTTCTCGGTCATCCTTGCCCTCCTTCGATCAGCATGAAAAATGCGCCTTCGGGATCGTTCGCCTGGATGATCATCCCGCCCCCCGGCACCTCGGTCGGTCCGAACAGGATCTCGCCGCCGCCACTGCGAACCGCTTCGATGCTCCGCTCGAGGTTCTCGACCCGGAAGCAGTAGCGCCAGGCAGGCTGGCGGTCGGGAGGAGCGAACATCGCGCCAATGGTATCGCCGTCGTTCTCGATGAACTGGTAGTCGCCCAATGGGCCCATCGGCATCACGTCGCCGAGCGTCCAGCCAAACTGCGCTGGATAGAAGCTCTTGGCGGACTGGAGGTCGGTAGTGAGGAGCTCGTTCCAGGCGCAGCAGCCAACGCGGCTCGGCGAGAAGACGTCGCTACGCTGGTCTTCCGCACCTTCAGGCGGGATTGGCTTGATGACGTAGAATGCCGCGCCTTGGGGATCGGAGAGCAGCGCCACGCGGCCGATGCTGGGAATGTCGAAGGCCGGCATCCATGCCTTGCCGCCGGCAGCCTCGACCGAGCTGACCGTCGCGTCGACGTCGTCGACGCCGATGTATCCGAACCAGCCCGGCCTGGCACCGTGTTCCTGCATCTCGGGAGACAGGACCAGCATGCCACCGGCGGAGCCGCCGTCGCTGCGGCGGATCGACCGGTAGCCCTTGAACTCGGGTGTCGGCTCCTGGACCGACCAGCCGACCACGGAATCGTAAAACGTCTTGGCGGCATCGGGATCGGCGGTCATCAGTTCGTACCAGACGTGGCTTCCGCGAAGGCCGCTCATTGAATGTTCTCCAGCGTCGATGCGAATGGCTTGAAGCCGCCCCAAAACATGCGCTTGCCATCGAACGGCATTGGCTGGGCGCCGGGTTGCATGTCGGGATCGGCCATGATCTTGCCCCAAGCCGTGTCCCGGACTTCCTTCGAAGGCCAGATCACGAAGGAGAAGACGACGTTTTCTCCCTCCTGGGCCTGCACTGCCTTGTAGAAGTCGGTCGTATGTCCATGTTCGAGGCCGTCGCCGAGCGCTTCGGCCGAGGCGATCGCGCCGTGTTCGACCGCCTTCTTTGCGAACAGCTCGGCCAGGCGACGGTACTCCTCGAGCTTGTCGTCCCTGAGTGGCAGGACGAATCCATCGATATAGCTCATGCTGCAACTCCTTCCGGCTGGTGCTCGCGGTAGGTCGCAAGCTGATCCTCAAGTGCTCGCTGGAAAGCCGGCCGCGCCTGCCCCCGTGCGACGAACTCCGCGAGATTGGGCGTGTCCGCCAGAAGCCCGCAGCGGTCCGCAATCCGCAGGACCGTCACCATCATGATGTCGCCGATGGTGAAGCGATCGCCCTCGAGCCACTGCTTTTGGCCGAGCCGGTCCGAGAGGCGTCGCAAGCGCTGCCGCGCGGCCTGGTCGAAGGTGGGCTTGCTTGGGGCAGCCCACGGCTCGCCGGCATAGACCCGCTCCAGAAGGCCGCGCAGCTGGACCGCAGGTTCGACGCTGCTCACAGCCGCATAGGCCCATTGGATCGCCCGGTACTTGCCCTGGTCGTCCCGCGGCAGGAGCACTTCGCTCTTCTCGCCGATATATTGCAGGATCGCGCCGCTCTCGAAAATCTGCAGCGCGCCTTCTCGGAAGCTCGGCACCTGATCGAACGGTTGCTCGTTCAGATATTCGGAGGGCCGCTCCATACCGAGCAGCCGGACGCGATACTCCAGGCCGGCTTCTTCCAGCGCCCAGCGGACGCGGAGGTCTTTAACCAGCCCGTGCGCCGGCGGCGGCACCCAGGCGAGGGCAGTGACTTCGATGTCGGATTTTTCGTTCAAGGGCATGTCTCTCTCCCCTAGTTCGCGTCAGCTGTTTCGACCGGATGCGCGCCTGTTTCGGCGAAGGCCGGGTCCATCCACATCGGCTCCCATTGGTGACCATCCGGGTCTTCGAAGTCCCGGCCGTACATCGGCCCGCCCGTCGTTTGGTCCTGCTGCGAGAGGTCTACCTTGCCACCTGCGGCGCCCGCTGCATCGGTGATCCGGTCGACTTCCGCGGGGCTGTCGCAGGAGATGCAGAGCAACACCTGACTAGTGTTGTTCGCGTCCGCAATCGGCTTGCGCGTGAAGGTGGCATAGAAGGGGTGAGTGAGCAGCATCACGGCGATCGTGTCGCTCAGCACCATCATTGCTGCGACGTCGTTGCTGAACTTCGGCTCGTTGCGGAAGCCGATCGCTTCATAGAACGCCTTCGACCGATCAAGATCGGTGACGGGCAGGTTCACGAAGATCATTCGGGGCGTCGTCATCTTTTTCCCTCCTAGGCGAGTCGATTCGCTTGCTTTTTGACTCATCAAGTCATAAATAGCAACCGTGCAGTTAGGAAAAGTAACCAAGCATCGAAACACTGAGGACAAGCGTCGGTACGACGACGCTTGCGGCCTTGCGCATGCGCTCGAGCTGATCGGCGAGCGTTGGGCGATGCTGGTGGTGCGGGAGCTTGCCTATGGTCCGCGGCGCTTCTCGGAGTTGAAGGCAGACCTGCCCGGGATCAGCGCCAACGTGCTGACGCAGCGGCTGGCTGAGCTCGAACAGCGCGGGGTGGTCCGAAAGACGCGGCTGCCGCCGCCGGCATCGGTCCAGGTCTACGAAGCGACCGACTGGGGCCTCGAGGTCGCTCCGGTTGTCGGCGCCCTCGGCAAATGGGCGGCAAGGAGCCCGCTCCACAATCCTACTCTGCCGATGAGCCACGTGTCGGTGATGATGTCGCTGCAGACCTTGTTCTCCCCCGAACGCGCCGCTGGCCTTCGGGCGCGGATTGGCTTCCGCTTCGGGGACATCAGCTATGTTGCGACGGTCGCTGGCGATCGTCTGGAGGTGGACCGAACCGCAGCAAGCGAATGCGATGTGGTATTCACCGGCAGCTCAAGCGATGTCGCTGCCGTCATCCATGGCGGAGCGCCTTTCGAAACGATCTCGATCGAGGGAGACATGGCGCTGGCGAAGCGTTTCGTGACGCTCTTCCCGCTGCCGCCCAAGGTTACGCCAAGTTGAGGCGGCGGCCCGCTTTCTCTAAGGGCCAATTATGACCGACCTCCCCAACGTTAAGCCCGAAAGCCGAAGCGAGACCCTGCTCGCGATCCCTGACAAGACCGTGAAGGTACGCGACACGTTCGGTGTCGATTCGGACATGGAAGTGCCTGCCTTCAGCGAAGCGGACGAGCGGGTGCCCGACCTCGATCCCACCTATGTTTTCGACGCGAACACCACACTTGCCATCTGCGCGGGGTTCTCGAAGAACCGGCGCGTGATGGTCCAGGGCTATCACGGCACCGGCAAGTCCACGCACATCGAGCAGATCGCGGCGCGGCTGAACTGGCCGCTGATTCGCGTCAACCTGGATGCGCACATCAGCCGCATCGACCTTGTCGGTCGTGACGCCATTGTCCTTCGCGACGGACAGCAGGTCACGGAATTCCGCGAAGGTCTGCTGCCCTGGGCGCTGCAGCATCCGGTCGCGCTCGTGTTCGATGAATATGACGCTGGCCGACCGGACGTGATGTTCGTGATCCAGCGCGTGCTAGAGGCCGAGGGCAAGCTGACGCTGCTCGACCAGAATCGCGTGATCCGGCCGAACCCGTGGTTTCGGCTGTTCGCGACGACCAACACGGTCGGCCTCGGTGACACGACCGGCCTCTACCACGGCACCCAGGCGATCAATCAGGGCCAGATGGACCGCTGGAACATCGTCACGACGCTCAATTACCTGCCGGCGCAGATCGAAGCGCAGATCGTGCTAGCCAAGTCGGGAGAGTATGACGACCCGCATGGCAAGGAGACCGTCGACAAGATGGTCAAGGTCGCCGAGCTGAGCCGCCAGGGCTTCATGAACGGCGACATCTCGACCGTGATGAGCCCGCGGACGGTCATCAGCTGGGCCCAGAACGCGCACATCTTCGGCGACCTCGGCTACGCGTTCCGCGTGTCGTTCCTCAACAAGTGCGACGAGACCGAGCGGCCGCTGATCGCCGAATATTACCAGCGCGTGTTCGGCAAGGACCTGCCGGAGAGCGTCGCCGGAAAGGCCTGACGTGCGAGCAGGCCTCCGAGCCTGCCGCTTCTCTCGTCACCAAGGAACTGAGCAAAAGAAAAGGGGCCCCGGTCACCCGGAGCCCCATTCCTGAAGACTAGAGCGATGAGACGAAGAGGATGTCGCTCATGTGCACGGCGTCGCCCTGCACGACGATGTGCAGGTCGTAGCTGCCGTTATGGTCGGTGTCGGCAAAGAGGTTGCCGCCACTGATCTTGATCGCATGCGAATTCACATGGAACGCCGAGAGGTCGATCTTGTCGGTGCCGCTGTGGAAATCGCGGATCTTGTCCATCGAAGTGTCGGCGAACACGAACACGTCGGAGCCTGCGCCGCCGCTCAGTTCGTCCTTCCCCAGCCCGCCGTTCAGCGTGTCGTTTCCGGCGTTACCGGTGAGCACGTTGTTCAGTGCGTTGCCGAGGATGTGGTCGTCCCCGGAACCGCCGATCGCGTTTTCGATCTTCGCACCATAGGCAATCGCAATGTTATCGACCGGGCGACCGTCAGGGCCGAGGTCATTGCGGGCGTAGAAGGCGTCCAACTCAGGCTGCGTCTAGTCCCGCCAATGCCGACTGCCGCGGCGCAAATTACTCTGAACAAACACAATCCCCAAATTCGCCGACGCGGCACGACTCGCGGCAACGTGTCGTACCTTTAATGATTCGTTCACCAGTTAAACGCGGTAGCTCGCCTGCAATCAGACAATTCGACGAACTGATGGCGTGGGCGCTTGAGCCGAATGCCGCAGCCGCGGCAACTGACCGTCTCGCCCCTCAACGAGGTTTCGCTTAAGGGCTCGCCGAATGGCCGACCACTCGCCGATTGATCAGTTCCGCCGCGCCCTTGCAGGGGCGAGCCGCGCCATAGCTCGTGATCCCGAGGTCGATGTGATCTTCGGGTCGGAGACCGGCCCGTCGTCCGGCAAGACCGCCCGCGTTCCCTCGCCTGGACCAGGCATGGAAGCACGGCTCGTCGCGGAGGCGCGGGGCGCCGCGGACGCCCTCGCACTCCGGCTCCGCCATCATGACCAAGCTCTCCACGCCAAAGGCGCGCCGATGGACGTCGAAGCGCGTGCAGTCTTTGACGCGCTCGAGACGGCACGGGTCGAAGCGCTCGGCGCGCGGACAATGGCCGGCGTCCGCGAGAACCTGTCGCACCTCACCGATGCGCGGGTTCGCGGCGACGCGATCGTTCGCGCGCGAAGCGCCGAGGAAGTGCCGTTGGCGACTGCGGTCGCGCTGCTGGCACGGGAACGGCTGACCGGAGAAGCTCCGCCGCAGCAGGCGCTTGCAGGTCTGGACCTGGTCTCGCCGTGGATTGAGGAGAAGGCTGCTGCCGAGCTCGATGCTTTGGCGCTGACGCTCGACGACCAGGCGGCATTCGCGAGGCTTGCGCGTCGCGTGCTGGAGGATCTCGACCTCGCCGCCGCCGAAGAGCCGGCGAAGGAAGAGCCGGAAGACAGCGGCGACGACGAGGAAGGTGACGAGGGCTCCAGCGAAGAATCCGCAGGCGAAGAGGACCAGTCGGACCCTGGTGCAGGCGACGTCGAGATGCGT
Source organism: Sphingomonas sp. F9_3S_D5_B_2 (assembly GCF_054263715.1). Lineage (NCBI taxonomy): Bacteria > Pseudomonadati > Pseudomonadota > Alphaproteobacteria > Sphingomonadales > Sphingomonadaceae > Sphingomonas > Sphingomonas sp. F9_3S_D5_B_2. Next base: position 195,684 of record NZ_JBSZFB010000002.1, read on the forward strand.
GGGGAAGAGTCGCAGGAAGGCTCGAACGAAGAGCAGGGCGCCGACGACATGGAGCCCGGCGAGGAAGACGGCAGTCCTGGCGAGGACCAGAGCGACAGCCTGTCCGCCTCGTCGGGGCGCCGTAACTGGGATTCGGCGCCGGAGACCGAGTACAAGGTGTTCACCACCCGGTTCGACGAAGTGGTCGAGGCCGGCGAGCTCTGCGACGACGAGGAGCTCGGGCGTCTCCGCGCGTATCTCGATCAGCAGATGGGCGGACTCCAGAACATTGTCACCCGGCTGGCTAACCGGCTGCAGCGGCGGCTGATGGCGCAGCAGGCGCGCAGCTGGGACTTCGACCAGGAAGAAGGCATGCTCGACGCCGCTCGGCTGGCGCGGGTGATCGTCAGCCCCGCGCACTCGCTTTCCTACAAGGTCGAGCGGGAGACGGAATTCCGCGACACGATCGTCTCGCTTCTGATCGACAATTCAGGCTCGATGCGGGGCCGACCGATCGCGATCGCCGCCATCTGCGCCGACATCCTCGCCCGAACGCTCGAACGCTGCGGGGTCGCGACGGAAGTGCTCGGCTTCACCACCCGTGGATGGAAGGGCGGGCAGAGCCGCGAGGCCTGGCTTTCCGCGGGGCGCCCGCCGAATCCCGGCCGGCTCAACGACCTGCGCCACATCGTCTACAAGCGTGCTGACGTCGCCTACCGCCATTCGCGGCGCCACCTCGGACTGATGATGCGCGAGGGGCTGCTCAAGGAGAATATCGACGGCGAAGCGCTGCTGTGGGCGCACAACCGCCTGATTGCCCGTCCCGAGGAGCGGCGGATCCTGATGGTCATCTCGGATGGAGCACCGGTGGATGATTCGACGGCTTCGGCAAACAACGGGAGCTACCTGGAGCGGCACTTGCGGCAGGTCATTGCGTGGATTGAAACGCGTTCGCCGGTGGAGCTGATCGCCATCGGCATCGGCCACGACGTGACCCGCTACTACGACCGGGCAGTGACGATCATGGACGCGGACCAGCTCGCCGGAGCGATGATGGAGCAGCTGGCCACTCTGTTCGAAAGTCGCTGAAAAAACGGGCCCGGCGCAACAACGCGCGCCGGGCCCCCCTCGTTACGCGACGCGAGGGAATTCGTCGGTCTCCCGACATGACGGGGAAAAGGGGATAACCCCGTCCGATGAAGGGGTTATGCGCGATTCGCATGCAATCGAAGCTGAACGCCGAGTGCAGCCCGCGTTCATGAAAAAACACGATCCGTCAACGACTTGTCAGCCGTGACCGAGCGATTGCTGGAGTGAGGAGCGCGGCCTTGCGGCCGAGCGCTTAGGCCGCCTCTGCGGAAGCCTTTTTGGCGAGCTCACGCTTCAGCTTGCGGGCGCGCGGGCTGAGCTTGTCCTCGCTCGTCTTGCGCAGCCAGTTGTCGAGACCGCCGACATGCTCGACCGAGCGCAACCCGTGCGTCGAAACGCGCAGCTTGACGCTCTGGTTGAGCGCGTCCGAGATCAGCGTGACGTTCTGCAGGTTCGGCAGAAACGTGCGCTTGGTCTTGTTATTGGCGTGAGAAACGTTGTTCCCCACCTGCCGGCCCTTGCCGGTCAGCTCGCATACGCGCGACATGGTCTAAGTTCCTGGTTTTTGGACAAGCGCGTGGCTGTGTCCGGAAAGCGCCGCCCGTTAGCCGCTCCTGCGGGGCTCGTCAACGTTTCGGCGCCCGTACGGCGAGAAACAACCGCGGGTAACTGACGTTTAGTCTGTCGGTCGCCCGACTCTCATGATGGCCATGGGAGCAACAAAAAAAGGAGCCACGACCATGCGCGCCGTCCTCCTCATCATTATTGTGGCAATCCTGGCTGCCCTCGTGGCGCTCGCGACCGGGCTGCTGCACGTCACTCAGGAACAGGACGCGAGAGCGCCCCAAGTCAGTGCAACGCACAACGGCGTAACCGCCAAAGGCGGCCAGCCGCCGGCGTTCGAGATCGAGACCGGGTCGGTCGAGGTCGGCACCCGCAAGGCCACCGTCAAGGTGCCCGACCTGCGGGTGAGGCCGCCAGCCGACGCGCCCGCCAACCAGGTTACGGCTCCGGCCGCAAATAACAGCTAGCTGTAAAGGCGCTGCCGCTGCGCTAGCGGTGAGGGCAGATGAGCTTTCCAATGCCCATGCCGATGCGCCGCGCGCTAGACCTTGCCGCGGAGGCCGCCGCTGCTGGCGAGGTACCCGTTGGGGCCGTGGTGACGCGCGGAGACCAAATCGTCACGGAGACTCGCAATGCCATGCGTGCGTTGTTCGACCCGACCGCGCATGCCGAGATGCAGGCGATCCGCGAGGCAGCCGAGGTTCTCGGGACCTCAAGGTTAGACGATTGCACATTATGGGTGACGCTGGAGCCGTGCGCGATGTGCGCTGCGGCGATTGCCATCGCGCGCTTGAAAGCGCTCCGCTTCGCTGCGGATGACCTGAAAGGGGGCGGCGTCGTGAATGGCCCACGGATATTCAGCCAAGCGACGTGCCATCATCGGCCGGACGTGTTGGGCGGTATCGGCGAGGACGAGGCCGCGGCCTTGCTTCGCGACTTCTTCGCTAAGCGCCGTTAGCGGAGTAGACTATCGGAAGGCGACGACGCGCAGCTCGACGCGGCGGTTGGCCGCTTGCTGCGTGTCGCTGACGTCCGGATTGAACAGTGGAGCGCTCTCTCCGAGTCCTTTGGACGCAATCCGCGCCCGCGCCACGCCGTGCCCGGCCAGGAAAGCAGCGACGGCCGCGGCGCGCTTCTGCGACAGGTTCAGGTTGTACTCGGCGGAGCCAACCGTGTCGGTGTGGGCAAGCACGTCGACGTAGGTGGCCTTGAACAGCTTGAGCGTCCGCGACAGCTCCAGCAGTGTCGCGTCGAACTCGGGCCGGATTGCCGAACTGTTTGATTCGAAAGTGAAGCTGGACGGAATGCGGATGAGCAGGCCGTCGGGCATGTTGAGGACGTCGACACCGATCCCTGCCGTCTGGGTACGAAGCTGCTGCTCCAGATGCTGCATCGTCACCGGCGCTTCCGAGGGAGTCAGCGGGCGGATCTTTGCGGCGCGCATCTTCGCCGCCCGTGATTTGCGGCCACCGATTACGTCCGAATTCAGGTAGGCGGCGCTAAGGCCCAGCGCAGTGAACGCGGCGGGGCGGGGCATGGCTGGCGGTGGACCGCCTCCAAATCCACCCATGCCGCATGCCGACAGCGCGAGCGCGGCGGCTGGAGCGAGGACTGCGGCAAGGCGGGACGAGCGCATAAACTAAGCTCCGAATGAGACTGTCAGGAGGAACATGAAACCGGCGCGGCAGCCGAGTGGTTCCGCCTGTGCAACCAACGCGTATTGTGAACCCCCGCCGACAGGCTAGACTCCGTCACAACCTCAATGAGCGATCACTTGCACCCGATACCCTGGCTCGCCGTTCTCCTTATCCTGGTCCTCGTCGTCCTCAACGGCATATTGTCGATGAGCGAACTGGCCATCGTCTCGTCGCGAGAGGCGCGGCTGAAGGCGCTCGCCAAGAACGGCAGCCGCGGCGCGCAGACCGCACTCGACCTAGCGTCGGAACCGGGGCGCTTCCTGTCCACGGTCCAGAGCGGGATCACGGCAATTACCGTTGTCGCCGGCGCATTCTCCGGAGCCAATCTGGGCGAACCCGTTGCCGAGCGGCTGGAGCTTGCGGGGCTGGCTCACGATACGGCGCATAACCTTGGCGTCGGGCTTGTGGTGGTGCTGACCACCTATCTGACGCTGGTCATTGGCGAGATCGTGCCGAAGCAGGTCGCCCTGCGTTCGCCCGAGCCGATCGCCGTCATCATGTCGCGGCCCATGCAGTGGTTGTCGAAGATCACGGCGCCCTTCGTCTGGCTGCTGGAAAACACCAGCTCGCTGATCTTCCGGCTGCTGGGGCTGGATCGCGAATCCAGGAACCACGTCACCGCCGAAGAGCTTCATTTGGTGGTTGCCGAGGCGCAGACTGCCGGCGTTCTCGAGGAGAACGAACGAGCCATCATCTCCGGCGTGGTTCGGCTGGCCGACCGGCCCGTCCGCGAGGTCATGACGCCCCGCACCGACGTGGACTGGATCGACATCGCCGCCAGCGAAGCGGAGATTCGCGACGCGCTTCTTGAAACGCAACACAGCCGGATCCCGGTGGCCGATGGCTCCGTGGAGAACATCTTCGGAGTGATCCAGGTTCGCGACGTGATGGCCGCGCTACTCGAGGCGCGCCGGCTCGATGTCCGCCAGCTCAGCCGCCACGCCCCGGTCATCCCCGACCTCATGGACGCAATGGACGCCCTTGCGGTGTTGCGAAGCGCCGATGTCCCGCTGGCGCTGGTGCACGACGAATATGGCCACTTCGATGGTATCGTCACTCCGGGCAGCATCCTCGCGGCGCTTGCCGGGACATTCGCCAACGATGTCGAGGACGGTGAGGACGCGCCGCTGGTGGAGCGTGAGGACGGAAGCTGGCTCGTTTCCGGAGCGGCAAGCGCCGATGTGCTCTCCGACCGGCTCGGCGTGCGGATGCCCGAGGAGCGCGACTACTCGACAGTGGCGGGCTTCGCGCTGTCGGTCCTCAAGCACCTCCCCGAAACCGGAGAGATCTTCCGCCATGACGGGTGGTCGTTCGAGATCGTCGACATGGACGGCCGCAAGATCGACAAGCTCATCGCTTCACGTCCCGCGAAGCGTCCGCGCGAAACGGGCGCCGGAGCCTCGGACTAAAGCTTGCCGAACGTCTGCTCGTACCCGTCGATGTCGTCGCGTGAGAGATAGGCGGCCTGCTCGACGACCCGGTCGCGGGTAAGCCGGCCGCGGAACGCGCCGAGCCGCTCGTCAAGACGCTCGATCTCGGTTGAAGTAAGCGCTGCAAGCTGATCGAAGCGGCGAAAGCCGAGCGCGTGGAGCGAGTCCGCGAGCTTGGGACCGACGCCCTTCATGCGCGTGAAATCGTCTGCAGTGTCGCCGCCCTCGTCCAATTGGCTATGCACGCGCGCGTCGAGCAGTTCGCCGGTGATGTCGCTGGTCGCGGCGGCGGCTTCCCCGGCGAGGCCGCGACCTTCCGCTGGGCGGACGTTCGCCATGTGAGGCCGGGCCGGGGTCTTGTCGCTAAGCTGGATGCGCTGGCGGGGCCGCAAAACGAGGAAGGCCACCGCCACGACCGCCAACAGGGCCACAAGGACGATCGGCCAGTAATTCGTCAGAACATCCATCAATCACCAACTCCATTGCGCGTTGTAGCGGCGGCGAAGCTCGACCAGATAGGCCGGCAGCAGCCCGATTGCGAAACCCAGCAGCGCCGCAATCGCCGCCTCGATGACCAGCGGCAAGCCCCCGCCAGCGCTATCCCACCTTGCGGTGCTGACGCCCGGCAAGTCGCTAAGGACTCCGGCGAGCGCGCCGCGCTGGAAATCGTCGGCAGGACCCGACAACGCCAATCGGCGGGTGAGTGGCCCGCGATGCAGGTGCGCACTGACTTGGGTCATCTCGTTATAGACCAGTGAGTCGTGTACGGACTTGTCGATCTGGGTGATGAACCGGTCGGCGCCTCCCAGCGGGCCGGTCCACAGGAACGCGGCAACGATCGTCCCGACAGCGGTGGCGATCAGCACCTTGTTGCGGCGTCTGACATACTCGGGACGACGCGAGTTCGGGCCCATGCGGAAGCCGACCAGGCCTGCGACGACTCCCGCGAGCACCCCAAAGCCAAACACCGGCCAGAAGAAGGTCCAGAAGGCGTTCATGCTTCGGCGCGCTCCAGTTCGCGCCAACCGATGTCGCGGCGATGAAAGCCATCCGCGAAGTCGATCTGGTCGACGGCGCGATAGGCGCGCGCTCGGGCGTTCGCGAAGGTGTCGGCCGCGGCGGTTACGGCGAGCACCCGGCCGCCCCTCGCAATGATCTGTGATCCGGATCGGGCGGTTCCCGCGTGGAAGACGGTAACCCCTTCGACCTGCTCCGCGGCATCGATCGCAGCGATCGCCCCGCCGCTTGCAGGTGTGCCTGGATAGCCGCGCGCGGCAACGATGACAGTGACGGCGTGCTTGCCGGAGAGCCGCGGTGGCTCGATTTCGTTCAGCCGGCCCGTCGCGACCGCGTTTAGAAGTTCGGCGAAGTCGCCATCGATCAGCGGCATGATCGCCTCGCACTCCGGGTCCCCGAAGCGCACATTATACTCGATGAGCTTGGGTCCGTCGGCGGTCAGCATCAGCCCTGCGTAAAGAACTCCGACGAACGGGGTCCCGGCAGCCGCAAGCGCCCGGACGGTCGGTTGAACGATCTCGTCCATCGCGCGCTGCTCAAGGTCCGGCGTAAGCACCGGCGCAGGCGAATAGGCACCCATGCCGCCGGTGTTCGGGCCCGTGTCGCCTTCGCCGACCCGCTTGTGGTCTTGCGCGGAGGCAAGCGGCACGGCGGTTTCGCCGTCGACGAGCGCGAACAGGCTGGCTTCCTCGCCGTCCAGGAATTCCTCGATGACCAGCGGTCCGTCGCCAGCTGCATCGATCGCTTGCTCAGCTTCGTCGTGGGTCATTGCGACCGTGACACCCTTGCCGGCGGCGAGCCCGTCGGCCTTGATCACTACCGGGATGCCGAACCGATCGAGCGCGGTATGGGCGTCGGCCGCGCGATTGACGCGCACATAGTCGGCCGTCGGAATTCCGTTGGCTCGGCAGAGATCCTTTGTGAACCCTTTCGAGCCCTCGAGCTGCGCGGGGGCCGCGTTCGGGCCGAACACCGCGATACCCGCGGCGCGCAGCGCATCGGCGACACCGGCCACCAGCGGCGCCTCTGCTCCGACGACCACGAGGTCTGTGCCGCTGTTACGCGCGAGCTCGACTACGGCCGCAGGGTCGCATGGGTCGGCTGCCACGCACTCCGCCCAGCGCGCGATTCCTGGATTGCCGGGTGCGGCGAGCAGTTGGCCGCAGCTCGGCGATTGCCTAAGTCGCCACGCGAGCGCATCCTCGCGTCCGCCCGAGCCCAGCAGCAGAATATTCATGGATCTCCCCGACGACACGCGTGCCGGTCTGTTAGCGAACGTCGCTCGCGGCGACAATTCGCCCGCGCTCACCGTCACGGAGCTGTCGGGAGCCCTCAAGCGAACGATCGAGACCACGTTCGGCCAGGTTCGGGTGCGCGGCGAAATCAGCGGGTTCAAGCGCCACTCGTCGGGTCATTGCTATTTCAGCCTCAAGGACGAGTCCGCCTGCATGGACGCTGTGATCTGGCGGACGAGCGCCGGTGCCTTGGCGTTCAAGCCGGAGGACGGCGCGGAGGTCATCGCCACCGGCAAGCTGACGACATACCCCGGCCGCTCCAAGTACCAGATCGTCGTTGATCGGCTCGAGCTTGCCGGTGAGGGCGCGCTGCTCGCCCTGCTCGAGAGGCGGCGCAAGGCTTTGGCTGCGGAGGGCCTGTTCGCCCCGGAGCGCAAGCGCCAGTTGCCGTTCCTGCCGCGAGTGATCGGCGTTGTGACCTCGCCGACCGGAGCGGTCATCCGCGACATCCTCCACCGCTTGGCTGACCGCTGTCCGACCCATGTCATCGTTTGGCCGGTGCCCGTGCAGGGGGAGGGTGCTGCTGCGAAAGTCGCGGCTGCAATCCGCGGCTTCGCCGCGATCGAGCCCGGCGGACGGGTGCCGAGACCCGACCTGCTGATCGTCGCGCGCGGCGGCGGCTCGATCGAGGACCTGTGGGCCTTCAACGAGGAAGAGGTCGTGCGTGCGGCCGCCGAATCGCCGATCCCGCTTATCTCCGCAGTTGGGCACGAGACGGACACCACCTTGATCGATCATGCGTCCGATCTTCGCGCGCCCACGCCTACGGCTGCGGCGGAACTGGCCGTGCCCGTTCGGACCGAGCTGCTCGCGCAACTGAACGAACTCACCCACCGTGCGCACAATTGTCTGGCGCGAAAGTCGGACCGATCCCGCGAACGTTTCGAGCTGACGGTGTGCCGCTGGCCCGAGCCGCAAGCGCTGTTCGCCCCCGCTGCACAGCGACTCGACGATGCTGGCGAGCGCCTGCCACGGTCGCTAGCGGCGCGGGCAGGGAATGCGCGTGCCGACATGAACCTGGTTGCGGCCCGCCTCCGCCGCGAACTTCTCGACCAGCGAGTCGCGCGCTTGTCGGACCGGCTGGAAGCGGCATGGAAGATGGCGGGGCTGGTCCACCCCGATCGGCCGCTCAGCCGCGGGTTCGTCCGGGTCAGCGCACGCGATGGCCGAACGCTTACGCGCGCGGGCGATGCGCGCGCGGAGAATCTGGTGACCCTGCAGTTCGCCGATGGCGCGGTCGGAGCGACGGTGGACGCGACGGCTCCCCCCAAGGCGGTTGAGCGCAAGCCGCGCCGTTCCTACATCGCCCCGCAGCCGGGCCTCTTCGACGGACCCGAGGAGTAAAGCGATGCTGATGACCGGTAGCGGTAGGGCCGCGCGAGTCCATTACCTGCCAGGGACGTTCAGGCTGCTCTCCGACGGCGACCATGTGGTGTGCGCCGTGAGCGGCCAGCGCATCCCCCTGCACGAGCTTCGCTACTGGAGCGTCGAGCGCCAGGAGCCGTATCTGGACGCGGAAACCAGCCTCAAGGCAGAGCAGAAGCGGAGCACCCGCTGACTACTCGTTAGTTAGGGCTAACGGCGCTTTCGCCCCTCCAAATGGCGCTGTGCTCAATTTGTCACACGCTCGTTACGATTTTATTCAGGCACCGCCAGTCGGATTGCACGGTTGTCAGCTTTCGTCTTACGAGACCCCATTGCCGAAGCCCCCAAGGGTTTCGGCGCAGTCTTCTTGGCGCATGGAAGCGCCGGAATGAGGGGAATCAAATGTCAAAATTCAGTTCGAAGGGCACGTTGCTCGTCACGACTGTTCTGGCGGGAATGGCCTTTTCCGCTCCCGCGTACGCGCAGGACGCGACGAACCAGGCAACGCCTCCGGGCACGCTGCCTCCGCAGCAGACGTCGCCGAACGAGGCGACGACGGCCCCGACTCCGGGGACGCCTGCCTCGCAGGCTCCGCAACAGAATACGAACACTCCGCCCGCGAACCCGCAGCAGGAAATCATCGTCACCGGTTCGCTCCTGCGCACCACGACGACTGAGACTCCGTCGCCGGTTACCGTTCTCTCGGCTCAGACGCTTGCCCAGCGCGGTATCAACACCGTGTCTGAAGCGACGCAGCGCCTCTCGGCCAACAACGCCGGCACGATCACGGCGGGCTGGAACACCGGCTTCAACTTCGCGAGCGGCGCCAACGCTCCTTCACTGCGTGGTCTTACCGTGCAGGACACTGTCAGCTTGTTCGACGGCCTCCGCATGGCCGTCTATCCGCTCGCCGACGACGGCCAGCGCAACTTCGTCGATCTGAACACGATCCCGACCGGAGTCATTGACCGCATCGAAGTGCTGCGCGACGGCGCGTCCTCGACGTACGGCGCCGACGCGATTGCGGGCGTGGTGAACATCATCACGAAGAAGCAGGTCCGCGGTCTGCACGTGAACGGATCGTACGGCATTTCGCAGCGCGGTGACGCGGGCGAAAAGCACGTCGACGCAACCTGGGGCTACGGCGATCTCACGAACCAGGGCTTCAACGTCTACGTGAGCGGCGAGTATCAGAAGAACAACGCGCTCTGGGCGCGTGACCGGGGCTTCCCGTTCAACACGCAGGACCTCAGCAGCATCTGCAACTCCGACAACTCCTGCATGTCGAACCTTAACTGGAACGGCGTCAGCCAGAGCGGCGCCTACAACGGCAACATCTCGGTCCCGGGCGTAACTTGGGTCCGCCCGGAAAGCGCTCCGGGTTCCGCCACGGGCGCTGGCCAGTTCCAATTCCTCAATCCGGGCGCTGGGTGCCGAGGCTTCGACGAGGTCCATCCGACGGGCGTCGCAAGCGTTCCGGTCCTCAACGGCGTGCAGACTTCGTGCGAAGTGAACTTCCAGCATGACTACATCATGCTGCAGCCGCAGATTAAGCGGCGCGGTCTCACCGCTCGTGCGACGTTCCACCCTGCGGAAGGTCATGAGGTCTACATCGAAGGTAACGCCTACTGGACGGACACCTTCGCGTCGTTCACTCCGCTGGGCTTCAACGGCACTCCGACCCCGCCGATCCCCGCGACGCTGGGCGCCTACAACGTCATGCTGCCCGTCTATGTCTGCCCGACCGGCGTTGGTACTCGTACCGGCACTGGGACTGGCTGCGACGCCACCAACGGCGTGCTCAACCCGTACAACCCATTCGCAGCCAATGGTCAGACGGCCCAGGCGTTCGTTCGGAGCACGCGTCCCCGCACGGTCACGACCAACGCTCGTGCTCTGCGCGTGGCGGCAGGTGCCAGCGGAACGTTCCTCGACGGCTTCAACTACAACGTTGAATTCACCGCTTCGGACGTTCGCCTGAAGGTGAAGCAGAAGGGCTATCTGATCCCGCAGCGGATCGCGACGGCCGTTGCTCGCGGCGAGATCAACTTCAACGATCTCGAGGCAACTCCGGATAACATCTGGGATTACATCTCGCCGACCAACCGGACCACGTCGGACTCCAGCCTGTGGATGGCGAACGGCACGATCTCCAGAAACCTGTTCGCGCTTCCTGGCGGCGACCTGGGTCTGGCGGTCGGTGCGGCTTACATCCATGAGTCGCTTACCAATCCGAGCGCCAACCCGCCGATCCTCGACGAATTCGGCAACCCGGATCCGACTGCCAACCAGTACGATCGCTACTACAGCATCAACGCTGTGGGCGCGCAGGGTCGCCGCAACGTCAAGTCGGCTTACTTCGAGTTGAACGCTCCGTTCTTCGACATCCGTCAGAACGGCTTCGGCGCGGAGGTGAATGTCTCAGGCCGTTACGACAAGTACAGCACCGGTCAGCACAGCTTCTCGCCGAAAGTGGGCGTCAAAGTCACCCCGGTGAAGGAGATCGCTCTCCGCGGCACCTGGTCCAAGGGCTTCCGTATTCCGAGCTTCAACGAGGCATTCGGTACTCCGACGACAGGTTACGTCTCGCGTACGCTTGATTGCACGAACGCGACGTTCGCTGCGTTCTGCGCGGCACACGGGAACAATACTTATGCGTCGAACGCCTTTCCGCTCGGCCTGACCCAGACCGGTAATCCGGCGCTGGAGCCAGAGAAGTCGACGAACCTCACGGCTGGCGTGATCTTCCAGCCCATTCGCCCGCTCAGCCTCACGGTCGATTTCTGGAAGATCAAGATCAAGAACCTGATCATCGGTTCGTCGCCTGAGCAGCAGGCTGCTGCGTTCACCCAGTACTACAGCAACAACGGTGTGGTGAACGTGCCGGGCGTTACCGTTCTTCCGGGCACGCCTGACCCTGCTTTCCCGAATGCGCTTCCCCAGATCGGCTTTATCGCGGCCCCGTTCCAGAACGCGGACAGCGAGACGGTGCAGGGTGTCGATTTCGGTGCGAACGCTCGCTTCAACTTCGGTGGTATCCGTTGGACGAGCAACCTGGAGGCCTCCTACCTCCAGAAGTTCGCGGTCAGGAGCGGTGGTGTGACCACTCGCTACGACGGCTCGCTCAGCCCGTGTAACATTACGTCGTGCTCGGGTGCTCCCAAGTGGCGTGGCAACTGGCAGAACACCTTCGACTTCGGCAACACGACGCTGTCGGCGACGGTGTACTACACCAGCGGCTACGGCAACGAGTCGACGGACTTCGGTGCGACCCGCGGCGACTGCCAGAGCGGCCTCGCCTTCGGCTCGGTCATCGCGTACGAGGATGGCACGCCGGTTCGCTGCCGCGCCAAGCCGGTCTGGAACGTCGACTTCACGGCTGCTCAGAAGATCAACGACAGCCTGACGATCTACGCCAACGTGCTGAACGTGCTGGACATCGACGCACCGTTCGACCCGAGCGCCGCTTACGGCCTGTTCAACTACAATCCGGCATGGGCTCAGCCGAACATCATCGGCCGCTACTTCCGAATCGGTGCGAAGCTCGACCTTAACCCGGCTCCGTACGTAGCTCCGGCTGCGGAATACGTGGCTCCGCCGCCCCCGCCGCCGCCTGCGGCTCCGGCGACGCAGACCTGCCCGGACGGTTCGGTGATCCTGGCGACGGACGTCTGCCCGGCGCCGCCGCCGCCGCCGCCGCCGGTCGTGAACGGCGAGCGCGGCCAGTAAGACTGACGCTTGATCAAAGGGGAGGGCGGTGCTTCGGCACCGCCCTTTTTTTCGACGAACGGTTGCCAGTCGAAACTTGCGCGCGGGGCTAGTGGTCTTTAGGTCTAACCGGCTGACAATCCTGGAGATTAGCATGTTCCGCCTGACGCTTGGTTGCACCCTCCTGCTTGCGGTGCCCGCCGCAGCTCAGTCCACTGCTTCCGCACCAGCGGCACCAGCCACGCAGCAGCCGATCCCTCCCGCGAAAGAGAAGAAGGTCTGCAAGGTCGACACGTCGACTGGCTCCATCATGCCCAAGCGCAGTTGCAAGACGGTAAGCGAGTGGAATGCTATCGCTGGCGCCGCTCGCGCCGTGCCGGATGATCTGCGTCAGTGGCAGCAGACGCAGCGCACGGTCAGCGGAAACCGCTAAACGCGCAACTGATGGGGCTTACTCGGCCGCGGCGCGGAATTCGTCGCTGGCAGGGCTCAACAGCAGCCGCCCGTCACCCTCATCGACCCGAACGGTTGAGCCGTCGGGCACCTCGCCCGAGAGGATCAAGTCCGCGAGCGGGTCCTGCAGGTACTTCTGCACCGCCCGCTTCAGCGGCCGCGCGCCGTACACGGGGTCGTAGCCCACGCGGCCCAACCAGGCGCGCGCCGCGTCCGTCAGTTCGACGCGGATCTTGCGGTCCTCGAGCAGCTTGCCGAGGCGCCCGAGCTGTATGTCGACGATCGGCCCCATGTGCCCGGCGCTTAGCCGGTGGAACAGTATGATCTCGTCGAGTCGGTTGAGGAATTCCGGCCGGAAGTGGCTGCGGACGACTTCCATCACCTGCGGCTCGACCTTCTCGACTGGTTCGTCCTCCCCGAGGCCCGCGAGATACTGGCTGCCGAGGTTCGACGTCAGGATGATGATCGTGTTGGTGAAGTCTACGGTGCGTCCCTGGCCGTCAGTCAGCCGACCGTCGTCGAGCACCTGCAGGAGCACGTTGAACACGTCGCCGTGCGCCTTTTCGACCTCGTCGAACAGGACGACCTGATAGGGCCGCCGCCGCACGGCTTCGGTGAGGACGCCGCCCTCCTCGTAGCCGACGTAACCCGGAGGAGCGCCGATCAGGCGTGCGACGGCATGCTTCTCCATGAACTCGGACATGTCGATGCGGACCATCGCCGATGAGTCGTCGAACAGGAATTCGGCTAGGGCTTTGGTAAGCTCGGTCTTGCCGACGCCGGTGGGCCCGAGGAACAGGAACGAGCCCAGCGGCCGGTTCGGATCCTGCAACCCGGCCCGCGCCCGGCGGACCGCAGCGGATACGGCCTTCACCGCGTCCTGCTGCCCGATCACGCGGGCGCCGATCGTGGCTTCCATCTGGAGCAGCTTCTCGCGCTCGCCTTCCATCATCCGCTCGGCGGGAACGCCGGTCCAGCGGCTGACCACGCCGGCAATGTCCTGATCGGTCACTTCCTCGCGCAGCATTGCGCCCTTGGTGACCGCCTGCGCCTCGGCAAGCTGCTTCTCGAGTTCGGGGATGCGCCCGTATTGAAGCTCGCCGGCCTTGGCGAGGTCGCCGCCGCGCTGCGCCTGTTCCAGCTCCAGCCGGGCGGCGTCGAGCTGCTCCTTGAGCTTCGCTTCGGCGGAGATCTTCTCCTTCTCGGCCTGCCAGCGCTGAGTCAGTTCGGCCGACTGCTGCTCGAGGTTGGCAAGCTCCGACTCCAGCTTGGTCAGCCGGTCCTTGGACGCGCGGTCCTGTTCCTTCTTCAGCGCCTCGCGCTCGATCTTGAGCTGGATGATGCGCCGGTCGAGATTCTCGATCTCTTCGGGCTTGGACTCCACCTCCATGCGAATGCGGCTCGCTGCCTCGTCCATCAGGTCGATCGCCTTGTCGGGCAGGAAGCGGTCGGTGATGTAGCGGTTGCTAAGCGTCGCGGCGGCAACGATTGCCGCGTCGGTGATGCGGACGCCGTGGTGAAGCTCGTACTTCTCTTTGAGGCCGCGAAGGATCGAAATGGTGTCGGGAACGCTCGGCTCGCCGACGAACACGGGCTGGAAGCGCCGCTCGAGCGCCGCGTCCTTCTCGATATACTTGCGATATTCGTCGAGCGTGGTCGCGCCGATGCAGTGGAGCTCGCCGCGGGCGAGGGCGGGCTTCAGGAGATTGCCCGCGTCCATCGCGCCTTCGCCTTTCCCCGCGCCGACCAACGTGTGCATCTCGTCAATAAACAGGATGATGTCGCCCGCAGCCTGCCGCACCTCGTCGAGCACGCCTTTCAGGCGCTCCTCGAACTCGCCGCGATACTTCGCGCCGGCGATCAGCGACCCCATGTCGAGCGCGAGCAGCTTCCTGTCCTTGATGCCGTCGGGCACGTCGCCGTTGGTGATGCGCAGGGCCAGGCCTTCGGCGATCGCGGTCTTGCCCACGCCCGGATCGCCGATCAGCACCGGATTGTTCTTGGTTCGGCGGGCAAGCACCTGGATTGTGCGGCGGATCTCCTCGTCGCGGCCGATGACCGGATCGAGCTTGCCCTCGCGTGCCGCCTCGGTGAGGTCGCGGGAGTATTTCTTCAGGGCGTCGTAGCGGTCTTCGGCGCCCTGCGTGTCCGCCGTGCGCCCGCCGCGCAGCTTGTCGATTGCTGCGTTCAGTCCCTGCGCAGTAACCCCCGCACGCTGCAGAGCCGCGCCAACGTCCGTCTTGGCTGCCAGAGCCATCGCCAACACAATCCGCTCTACGGTGACGTAGCTGTCGCCCGCCTTGGTGGCGATCTGCTCGGCCTGGTCGATGATCCGGATCGTGTCGCCGTCGAGCCCGGGCGCCTGCGTGGCGCCGCTGCCGGTCACTGCCGGCACCTTGGCGACCAGCGTGTCTGCCTCCCGCTTGGCAACTTTGGCATCGCCGCCCGCGGCTTCGATCAAGCCGGCAGCCATCCCCTGCTCGTCATCGAGCAGCGCCTTCAGCAGGTGAGCCGGAACAATACGCTGGTGATGCTCGCGAACGGCGATCGTCTGGGCGGCCTGGATGAAGCCGCGCGCTCGGTCCGTGAGCTTGTCGAAATCCATAGATCGTAATCCCTCCTTGGTTCGACAGGCATATTGGTGTTGCACAACGGCAACACAAGACCTCCGCGCTAGTGCGCTGGACCAGCCCGAGCGCCCTGTGGCGATGTCGCGGGCGGGGTCGTTGTTGCGGGCGACGTTTCGGCCGGCGCAGGCTGTGCAGCAAGTGGCTGGCCCACCGACGCGGCGTCTTCCGGATGGATGAGCGCGGGGCACTCGGCGGCGACCGCAGGGTCCATATTCCAGCGGCGGAACTTGGTACTGTCGATGTGGAAACGAAGGAAGGCGTAGAAGCCGAGCCCTGCATTGTAGGGTGCGCCGTGGCGTGAATGGATGCCGCACAGGGTGCGCATCAGCTCCACGCGCGTCGTAGGCCGAAGCGGCACCAGGTCTATGGCGGAATCAAGCTTGTGCGCGCTCTCAGGAGCGCCGCCGGCGCACTTGTTGAGGATCGGGTTGCGGTAGACGGAGACCGCCTCGACGGGACCCACGGCGGGGATCACGTAGTCCCTGACGTATCGCAGGGTCTGGATCATGTGCGGCCACTCGGTGCTCGGCGGCACCTCGAAGGGCTGGCCGCCGCATTCCCGCCAGGACGTGGCGGTCCGCAGCAGTTGCCAGGTGGGCAACACGCCGCTCACCTGAGCCAAGGCGAAGTAGTCGTTCAGCGCCTTCACTTGCCCGGCCCGCCACGGCGCGGCGAGATACCAGGAGCGGTAACCCGGCTCGTCCTGTCCCGCAGTCACGTAGGCGGCTGCAGGATCCCATCCCTGCACCGCTGCGGGCGGAGCCGATGGCAGCGTCGTCTGTGCCGGAGCGAGTGTGGAAAAGCCGGTGGCCAGCGCGAGTAGCAGATGCATGGTCGGACCATAGTCCGCCAGCCAGCCTTGAAAAGCGCAGAACGGCGGCCCACTGTATTAGGTCTATGTCACAGCCCATCGAAGTCGATCTCCCGCACACCCTCGGCAAGGACGAGGCGCGGCGCCGAATCGCCAACAACATCCACCGCCTGGCGGAGCACATCCCCGGCGGAGCGAACGTCGAGTCCGGGTGGACGGGCGACCAGCTCAACATGCGCGTGCAGGCCATGGGCGATGCGGTTCAGGCAACCGTCGACGTGCAGGAAACCAAGGTGCACGTGCGGGTTCTGCTGCCCGGATTGCTCGGCATGTTCTCGGCGCCTTTCCAGGCAGCGCTGCAGGCGAAGGGCAGCGTGCTGCTCGAGGATCACCACAAGGGCTGACGCTTTTCCGTCCAGCCGCTAAGCAGGCGGCGGAAGGAAGCATTCGAATGCGGCATTTCGCGATCGTCGGCTCGGGTCCTGCGGGCTTCTACACGGCGGAGGCGCTGCAGCGTGCCTATGGCGATAGCGCCCGCATCGACATCATCGACCGCTTCCCGGTGCCGTACGGCCTCATTCGCTTCGGCGTGGCGCCGGATCATCAATCGCTGAAGGCGGTCAGCAAGCGCTATGACAAGGTGGCCGAAAGCGCCGGCGTCGACTTCGTCGGCAATGTGACCGTTGGCCGCGATGTCTCCGTTCCCGAGTTGCTCGACCTTTACGATGCGGTGATCCTCGCAACCGGGGCGCCGCACGACCGTAAGCTCGGAGTTCCGGGCGAGGACTTGCCGGGCGTCTGCGGGTCCGCCGAGTTCGTCGGCTGGTACAACGGACATCCGGATTTCGCCGACCTTGACCCGCCGCTCAACGGCACCGACGCGGTGGTCGTTGGCAACGGCAATGTCGCACTCGATTGCGCGCGCATTTTATCGAAGACCCGCGAGGAGTTTCATGGCTCCGACATCGTCGGCCACGCGCTCGACGCTCTCCACGGCTCGTCGATACGCACGGTCACCATCCTCGGCCGCCGCGGTCCGCACCAGATTGCGATGACACCCAAGGAGCTTGGCGAACTGGGGCACCTCAAGGCCGCGGTACCGATCGTCGAGACCGACGACTTCCCGCCAGCATCAGCGGACGAAGCGCTTGAGCCAGGGCTTCGCAAGTCCGTCAGCCTGCTGCGCGGCTTTGCCGGCCTACAACCCGACAAGCCGCAGCGGATCGTATTCGACTTCTTCGCGCGCCCTGTTGCTGTTGAAGGCAGCGGCAAGGTCGAGCGGATCGTCGTCGAGAGAACCGCCCTCGACGAGACCGGCGCTGCCCGCGGCACCGGGGAGACGTACTCGGTGCCCGCGTCACTAGTGATCACCGCTATTGGCTATTCCACACCGCCTATCGACGGCGTCCCCTATGACGAGCGCGGCGGTAAATTCCTGAATGAAAGAGGCCACATCAGCGATCGCCTGTATGCAGTCGGCTGGGCGCGGCGCGGTCCGAGCGGTACGATTGGGACTAACCGCCCGGACGGCTATGAGGTCGCCGATCAGGTGGCTGCCGAGATGCCCGCGGCAGGATCATCGGATCGCGCCGGCGTCGCAGGGCTGAAGAGGCTGCTCGCCGCTCGTGGAGTGATGGCAACCGACTATGACGACTGGCGCAAGATCGAAGAGGCCGAGGTGGCGCAAGCTCGGCCGGGCGCCCCGCGCGAGAAGTTCGTCCGCACCGACCATTGGCTGGGCACGCTCGGCCGCTGACGGCCTTCGCTTGCGTTCCCGAGAACCCCCATCTATCTAGCCGCGGCCTTGGCTCCCGCCGCGACCTGGTCGCAACAGCGGGTTCCGGTCGGGGAGTAGCTCAGCCTGGTAGAGCACTGTCTTCGGGAGGCAGGGGCCGGAGGTTCGAATCCTCTCTCCCCGACCAACTTGGAAAAAGCGTGGAAATCGAGCAGCTTAGCTACAACGAGCCGCTCGACTCTATACTCTACAATATACAATCGCGAGCGTGAGTGAAGGGGCCAGTTGCGTCCCTCAGTCCGCCACCAAGGGCCCAAATAGTGCCGGATCAGGGCGGCCGTTGAACAGTAGACATGGGCTCTCGTAAAAGTCGATCGTGTGAGAGGCGATGATGGATGCACCGTCATGCTCAGCCGCGGCGTCTAAAGCCTGTTCCACAGCAGCTTCATAATGGCCCAGGTGATTGCTTCTGTGCCTATAGCTCGCGCGCTTGCCATCCTCTCGCTCGAAGCCGAGGTCAAACATTGCGTCATCAATGAACTGGCATAAAATGTCGGTGTCGCAGGTCCAGTCGTCTTCCGACTGATCGATAAGGTTAAAAGTCACGGTATTCATTCAGTACTCCAAAAGCCGTAGTATACATCAATACAAGCCGTAGGTTAACGGTTAGTCGTTTCTTTTTAGTGGAGTGTTGTTCGTTGCATGGCAGCTTTACTATACTGTCGCACATCCAGAGGAAGGTCATCATTGGGCGACGGATCAGTCCCAGCCCCCGAGCCTCAAATCGCGCCTGAGAGGCCCGAAATGGGCTACGGTTGGAATGGGAAGTCGTGTGGCCCAGCTAGCAACGGACGCTGAGTTGCTCTCGATGGGAGCTATTCGACCGCCAACCCCGGAGAGGCTGATCTGACCCTTATTAGCCCAGGCGGCGTTTCGGCAGACTCCGCTATATCACCCACAGAAATTTCATGTTCCCTCTTTGTTCTGAATCCGACCTATGCCATAGTGCTGAAGTTGTCAGCTTAAGGCCGCCCGCATGCAGAACCGTTCCCACGCAGTTATGGCTCAAAGGACAGAGGCCAAGGACAGCCCTGACGACTTTCCAACGCCGCCTTGGGCGACCAGAGCGCTGATCGAGCATGTGTTGCTGCCGCGCTCGCCCGGCCTGCGAAACCAAACGTGCCTCGAACCAGCTTGCGGCGCGGGACACATGGATAAGGTGTTGCGAGAGTATTTTGCCGATACGTCGGCGTCAGACAAATTCGATTACGGTTACGGTAAAGAGTTGGATTTTCAGATCGCCCCTTACGGACTGTCTTCATTCGATTGGGTAATCACAAACCCGCCTTTCAATTTGGCCGAAGACTTCATCAACCGCGCCAGAAAAATTGCCCGCCGCGGGGTCGCAATTCTGGCTAGAACCGTCTTCATCGAAAGCGTTGGCCGTTACGAACGGTTATTCCTGCCCGAGCCGCCCGCCGCCTTTGCTCAATTTGTAGAACGCGTTCCGATGGTGAAGGGGCGGTTGGACAAGAAGGCTTCGACCGCAACCGGGTATGCTTGGTTCGTGTGGCTAAATGAGCCGGTGACCTCGACGGAATTGGTTTGGATTCCCCCGTGCCGGAAGTCGCTCGAAAGAACCCAGGACTATGATATGCCAGCTAGTCGGCGGAAGGTTGCCGTAGGTCAGCGGGAGCTGTTCGAAGCTTATGGCGATACTGGATATCTTAAAGCCACAGGTTGATGCCACTGTTGACGCATTAGCGGCAGTTGAATTCAGACCAGACCCGATAGCCGGGACGCTTTTCTCTCGAATGACCAGCGTCCTAAGCTCGGCCTACAAAAGGCACGGCCCCATCATTGAGCGGGCAATCGTTGAGTGCTTGAACCAGAGCGACCGCTACACAGTTTGGGGTGTCGATAGGTTCGGCGTCCAACAGCAAGCTTCGACAACGGTTGCCGCAGCGGGGAATAACCCGGAAACACTAGCCAACACGCATTTGCCCTACGTTGGGGACCATGCCGGGGATGCACACCTTCAGATAGACGCCGTGGTTTTCGACCACCAGACTGGCATCGTTTCCTCTTACGAGATTAAGCGCGGCAACGGCTCCTTCGATGCCGGGAAGCAGCGCTCCATGAAGCGAGATGCGCTGCTCTCCAAAGTGCTCCTGAGGAACCACTGCATTTCACGTGGGCATGAAGCCGTGGACAGCAGGGCGTTCATCATCTTTTATTACGGCATCCGGTCAATTCCCGCTCCTCTCGGCATCATCGGCCAAGAGTTAGACGCGCACTTTGGGATCCCAGTGTGGGATGAAGTCGAAACGGTGAACGCCTATTTTCGCAGCCGACTTTTCCAGATTATCTCCCAGTAGGCGGACGCACCTCTGCCGCTCGGCTTGACACATGGCTAGCTCGGTCGATCATGGAAGTGCCGGATCGCCAAATGCCAGAATTGAGGAAGCTCATGGCCAAAAATCATCGCGTGTTCATCGCATTTCCTATCGAAGACAAATGGGCCCGCGACCGGCTAGTTGGACAAGCGTCCAATGAACGCACCCCGTTCGAGTTTGTTGATATGTCGGTGAAGCAGCCTTGGGAAACTGACTGGGAAAGCCGCTGCCGAACACGCATCAAAGGTTGCGACGGGGTAATCGCGTTTGTGACGCGCAACACCGCCAGAGCAACGGGCGAGCTATTTGAAATTGCGACTGCGAAAGCGGAGCGGGTGCCCATAATGGGCATGTATGCAACGCAGGACAATCGGCCCACTTCACTACCCTCTCAGCTTAGCGGCGTCCCAGTCGTTGATTGGACTTGGCCGAATATAACCAATTTCCTGAGCCGACTTTGACCGCTCCAAAGCTGGACAGGGAAGCCGCGACGCGCGAAGCCTCAGAGCGCCTAGAAATCTACAAGTTGCTCGTTGAGATGGCCGACCGAGTCAGCTTGCGTCGGCAAGCAGCGAACAGCTTTTATTTGTCTGTGAACACGCTGATCGTCGGGGGTTCAGCCCTTCTCCGAACGATGAAGCTGGAGGCGGGCAACAGCGTTGTTATTGCTGTTGCCGGTATCGCGATCAGCGTTCTTTGGGCGCGTAGCATCGCCAGCTATGCATCGCTCAATGACGCAAAGTTTGGCGTGATCAACGAGTTAGAAAAGACCCTCGCTGTTCAGCCGTTCGCTGACGAGTGGGCCAGATTGCATCCTGCCGAAGACGCACCAGCGGAAGCTACAAAAAAGCGCCACCGTCCGTTTCATACGGTCGAGGTGTGGATACCAGCGGTATTCATCTTGCTTTACTTTATTCAAATCGCCGTCAACGTCCCATGGCACTCAATCTGTGCGGCTGTGTCACACATGCTTTCGCCAAAATAGGATGTGCCATCGCATCGTGCGCCATTCCCCGGGTTCTATCCCGGCTGCTCCGCTAAACTAGTAAATGGGCGCGTTAACCCGGCTGTTAGGCGGAAAAGGGCCTCTCCCGGCTAGTGGATCTGCTATTGGAACAATATTTTTGCGGTAAGTTTTACCAGCGAAAACAACTTGTTATGAATGAAGTTTGGCTGCCTCCGTCTCCGCGCATAAACTCTAAACGGCTGTTGCCCTCTGAATGGCAGCCCGTGAGACTCCGTATTCCTTCGCCAGAACGCCGAGGGAAGCGCCTTTCAAGCGCTTCGCTCTTACCGCTGCTTTATCGATGTTCGACAAGGCTGACGGCCGCCCCAGCTGCTTACCGGACGCCTTCGCTCGCTTCAGTCCAGCTTGAGTCCTTTCAATCAGCAGGTCCCGTTCGAATTCGGCCACAGCAGCGATAACTCCCATGGTCATCTTCCCGGCCGCACTGGTGAGGTCCACTCCGCCCAAAGACAGGCAATGAACCCGGACACCTTCTGATGCGAGTTGCTCGACCGTCGCCCGGAGGTCCATTGCATTCCGACCGAGCCGGTCCAGCTTGGTGACCACGAGCACGTCACCTGACTCCAGCTTGTCCACGAGCTTGGCGAAGCCCTTGCGCTCCTTTGCGGGAGTGGAGCCGGAGACGGTCTCAGTGACAACTCGTTTAGGTTCGACCCTAAACCCAGCCGCTTCAATCTCTCGAACTTGGTTGTCAGTGGTTTGGTCAGAAGTGCTCACTCGGCAGTAGGCGAAAGTACGAGCCACGACTCATCTCCTGTATCGGAATGGTAGCTCGTTATTGATCGTGTATCGAAAAGAGTCGAGTCCAAGTTTTCGATACAGCTTAGAGCCGTGTATCGGAAACGAACAATTTCGACCGACGCCATCACCCGCGAGGCCGGGCTAGTTTTCCCGGACAAACGTAGATCATAGTCACGGGGGTTGCACTGCTCGCCAGCGGTTGCGATCAAGGTGCCCGCCGGTCGAACTACTTGTGGCGATCGGTTGTAGGGGCATGTGCGCGTATGCTTGATCGCCTGCGGCAGGTCGTTGGGGCGCACCAAACTGCTTCCGCGCCCGCGCTCATTTGGAATCGGGCTTCTCCGTGATTGCGTAGGTTTGCAAGCACACCCCAGATAATGGGGTGGAAACGGCACCCAAGCCGGTTAGATAATGGTGATGATCACGACAGGCCGGGTGAGCTGGTTCAATCTCGAAAAGCAATTCGGTTTCGTCAAACTGGATGATCATCAGGGCGATGCATTCTTACGAATGGCCGTTCTGAAGGACGGCGGATTCTACTTTGTCCCGCGCGGCACAGCGGTAAGGGTTGAGGTGGAACTTGCTCGCGGCAAGTTTGCGGTCGTCAAGGTGCTCGACGTGGACACATCCACAGCGCAACATGGCGAGGCACCAGCACAGCCCCGCAAGGTGAAGAACTAGTCTGCCTTCGGCACTATGCGTTGCTTGGCGGTCTTCCTAAGCCGCCACGATTTTTAGGGAGAGGCTGGGGTGAAGAACCCATTACACCGAAGCAATGCAGACAAGGCGCGTGCTGCCGCCGCTGCCTCTAATCTACCCAACGTGCGCGAACGCGAACTGCGGTCCGCAGACGCGCATGACGCTGCTGCCACGCGTGAGGAAAACAGTGCCGCCAAACTAAAGGTGCGCCAAGCAGAGACTGCCCAGCGAAGAGCATCGGGCATCAACGCTGACGAAGATGAGAACGACGACGGCGGCGATCTCGATTAAACCCTGCCAAGTTCGACAGGAGTTAACCCTCTTGACGGAGAACTTCGGCTCCTATGCCGACGAATACGCCCAGGCTGATGAGCGCGATCGCGAAACGCGCCGGCGCCTTGCGGCTGCGTTCGGAGCGATCGCTCAGTCGATGCGAGTCAATTAGGGCTGGACAGCGCATCGCGACACTATGCGGCCCATCTCGAACTGCTCCGGCAATTGACTTGCGCTTAAAGCCGGGCGCCCACGGGGTCGAAGCGTGCCCGAGGAGGTCGAGAGGAGCGCACCAGAGCAAGCTGAACAAGAAGCCCTCTTCTACATCGAAGGCCCCGACGAGCGCGGCTGCGTGTGGATGCACGGCACCAGTTCAAGCGATCCGTGGGCGGAGAACCTGGGTCCGCAGGATAAGGTTGCCGAAGTGCTCTCGCACTGGCTCGCCCTCGATCGAAAACGCGGAGACAGGGTAACGTGAGCGGTATCGTGGAACGCGCTTGCCAGCTAGCGTCGGAATGCCGATCGATGGACGAGCTTCGCCACAAGCTGTCCAAGGAAGGGCATGAGAGCGTCGACGCGCATCTATCGGGCGGATCGCTACGCAAGAGCCTTCTGAAGCTGCTGAAGAGCAAGGGTTAGCTGAGTAATCCGCGTGCGGGTTCGAACATCACCGGCAGGCTGCTACATTCTTAATAACACGGATTAATCCGCCGCAACCCACAGCTCGCACGATCATTGGGATGCCCAGTATTAGCGAGCAACGGATCTACAATGGCGAATGTGAGTGTCGGCGGCCCAATAGTTAGCTTCCACTGCGACCACGGAGAATCTAACCGCCCCGGTGGCCGGATCTCTCAAGAAGACCTTCTGGCGCGAGAGATGGCGGAGCGAGCGGCAGCTAAGAAGAGCACGGACGCAGCTGCGCGACGCGTCCACCAGGAGCTCGCAAAACTCTACGCGGAGCAACGGGTAGGGAGCGCTAGGCGTGGGTAGCGTCAGGTTGGGCGCGGCAACCCTTTGGATCTTTATCGTCGCGGTGTTTGCTTACGTGTTCTGGGTAGCCGTGCACTGACTGCAGATGTGAGCGCCGCGCCCTTGCCGACCGACAATCAGCTGTCCTACGCGGCGCGGCGTGAAGCTGCAGGTTGGAACCTCGCTGATAACAGACGACGCGGAGCGCTACCGAAAACGCGCCCAGGAATGTCGTGTTCTGGCGGCGGAGGCACGGGACGATCGCGACCGGCACGCTTTGCTGGAAGTGGCCGAGGATTTAGAGATCGAAGCTGCCGAGATCGAAGCGCAGGCGGCAAAGCACATCGCTAGTTCGGGCCAGCCGTGGAACGCCTCGCTGCCTGATGAGTCCTGATGTTCGATGCGAGAAGAGGCGCAACGGTTCTGGGCGCGTGCCCGCGAGTGCCGGGTCATAGCGGACAGCACCGCCGACGAGGCGGCGCAGAAGCTGCTGCTCGAGATCGCTGAAGATTTGGAAGCGGAAGCTCGCAGTATCGAAGCCGATTCGCCTCAACCGAGCTAGGACGCGGGTTGAGCGTCTAGCTTGGCCACGAACCGGTCACGCTGCCACAACTCACATTTGACGCCGAGCTTCATTCGCCGGGCGAAAACAATCGCCTCGTCGTCGTTCTTAGCGTCAATCTCGTGCGACCTGGTGATCTTACCGACGCCGTCCAAGCAGTAGATCCGATACTGCGCCATGTGCCTTTGCCCCCGGCGGCAGGTTAGCAGTTATCCACAGGCGAAACGAGTCGTTGCGCTTGCTGGGCGCGCTAGGCAGCAGCATCCTCACGAACCTTCACTGCTTCAGCGAATGGCAAGCGGTGAACTAGCTCGCCTCGGTCGTTCCTGACCTCTATCCTCAAGTCGAGGTTGATCTCGCCCGTCGCTGCATCGCCGGCGATTATCGATCGTGCTTGGCGAAGAGTGTCCGCTGCGATCTGGCCCTCCGCCATCTCGACGCCTTCAGGGTCGAGGATCGTGTCCGTGCCGTCTACGAGATGGAAGAAATAGCGACCCATGTTGCACTCCTCAAAAGGCGGGAGCGCTAACGGTCTCTCAGGCGGTAACAGCCGAGTAGGGCTACCGATGATTAGTACATAAGGGGTGCTTGCCGTACTTACACTGATGCAAATCAGCGCGGTGTCTGTTTCAAGGCAGTGCGGTCATCAGGTGCGCTGGTTACAGAGGATCGAGCACCACAAGCCTAGCCTGCTTCCTACCGCACCTGGAGCACTTCAGCCGGCTCTGTGCTTGCCTCAGCGGCACCAAGCCGAACGATGCCACAGCTCTAGGTCCGGTGATCGTATGGGCCGCGGCGCAGCTTCCGCAATCAACCCGCAGGCTGCACCCGAAGCGCACCAGGTCGCCCGTAGTGCGGACGTGCTTTGTGGACATGCCATCGGGATAAGCGGGCGAGAACGATTCGTGAACACACATCAAACGGCTGAGTGTTCCACGCGCGCTACTAGCCTCGAACCCTGCCAAACTTCACAGACACCACGGTGAGCTAGGCTACGAGCATGGGCCAACGCCGAGTGGTCGTTCACCCCGAGAACTTCGTGCACCTTTGCAAATCCGCCTTCTTCATTGAGGCAGTAAATCCGATATTGCTTCATCGCTTTCAAAGCCGGCTAAAGCGCGCCTCCTTTGTTCCGAGTCGCGTGTCCGACATTATCGTCAGCGACGACTGGGTTCAAAACGCGCAATGCGCGGTACCTTGGCGCCGCGAAAAAGCTTTTAAGGTCATCTGAGTGAGTATGCCAACTTCGCGACAGCTTCGCACCAGTCCCTGCCGTCAAGGAAGCTTGCACGGCGGTTTCCCACCCATCCCTGCTAATAACGGAATGTCTGCTTTCGACCCATTGCAGACATAAGCTTTCCCGTTTCTAACGGGCTGATGAACACGTCGGATGTTGCCACGCCCAATCTCCCCTCCCGCGACTTTGAGAACACCTCGCGCTTCTACCGCAGTCTTGGCTTCGTCGAGACTTGGCGAGACGACGGTTGGATGATTATGAAACGAGGCGACCTGCTGGTTGAGTTTTTCCACCATCCAGATTTTGACCCCAGCACGAGCGCGTTTGGCTCCTGCTTCAGATTGCAGGACGTTACCGCTTTCTACCAAGAAGTCCTCGCGGCGGGGGTGTCGGAACAAGCGAGTGGACGGCCGAGCGCCCATCCACCGAAGCGTGAGAACTGGGGCGGATTAGTCGGAGCAGTGATCGACCCGGATGGAAGCTTACTCAGGCTAGTTCAGGCGCCCGATTGAAGTCTGCTTGCCAGCCAAAGCAGACATTCAAGCCCCGGATACCTCATGTGAGGATAGAGTGAATCACGCCTGTGCTGACCGACTATCAGATAGAACAGGCGATCAAGGTATTTGGAGGGTTCCCGTTAAGGCTCCAGCACGCTGAAGAGTTAAGTGCCGATAGGTAAGTTAAGGCGGACTGTTAAGAAACACGAACTTCAGCTAAACATCTGTAAATATGTATAAACTTTGCACAGTCTGAAGTGTGAGCTTTGGATATTTGGGCAGGTCGTTTCAGAGTGGACTGGGATGGCTCCAGCCGGATATCTCTAGGACTTCGGCTGCTTTTCTGTGTCAGGCTTGCGATGGCCGCACAGCCGCTCTGGCCCGGAGTACGGCGTCCGTTCTCCTAGTGCGCTTCACCTCCTCCAGGGTCCATTCCGGCCCAGCAGGGGCTATCCCGTTGTGCTTCGCCGCCACCTCAAGCCATCCATTGTATGACGCCCGAGCAGTACCGGAAAGACTGCGGACTCCCTGACACGTATCCAATGACTGCCCCGAATTACTCTGAGCAGAGGCGGGCTATGGCAAAGCAAATTGGCTTAGGGAGTAAGCGGAAGAGTGAGCGCAAGTAAAGAAAGTCTGCAAAATCCAACTAGGCATGACTCTACCTTCCGTTAGGGTGATATCTAAGAGTGTTTTAAGTACTTAGATATATGTAACGGAAAGTCCCTAATACATTTCACTCCGTTTACCCTACCTGCTTGTTGTCTGTTCTCCTTGAAAGAGAGAGAATGGAAGCCACGCCACGTTTGATACCTAATGAATGCATTAGGACGTATATCACCCTGCTGTTCGCAGTAGATAGGTTATCCCTTCGGCCTGTATCTGGCCTTCAGGGGGGCCGGAAGGTCTACGAACGTAAGCTCGCTTGGAAAGAACCCCGGAGTCGGTGCTGACCTATGTGAGCTTCTGCATTCGTGATTGGGGATGGGCTTTGGAGCCGACCATCAAAGCCAATTCGTGAATGTCTCAGTTGTGATCAGCCCAACTGAAGAAGCTGTTTGGCTTGGGTGATTGTTTAACGACGTTCCAGCCAATGTAAGGGTCAGTCTTGAGAAATATCATACCAAAAAAGCGGTCGGAAATCAACCAACCGCTTTTCTGCTTAGACTAGAAAGATAACTTTTGGATTGCAGAACACGATAACATAGTCTTCGTTCATCACGGCACGAAATCCACGGACTCGGACTTCGCGCAGAAACTGGTCGAGACTGGCATATCTATGAATACTGCTGAGCTTGCGCTTTATTGCACCACCGCGCTTGGCGGTAGCACTAGAAAATGCTTGTTCTATCCATTTATGGGAAGAAATTCGTCTTGGCAATCATTGGGCCTCCTTTCTGATAGATTTCCATTTCTGGATGACGGATAAATACACCATCCGGAATCGCCGTTCCACCGTCAGTGACTACAACTACCACATTATCTTCTAGAGATTTTGCTATTTGTTTCTACTGTCCAGAACTCATCGAAGTTTATACTTTCGATCATGCTGGTTAGTCGCTGAACAGTACCTTGCTTCAACATGCCGTATCCCGCCGTGACGGTTTTCTGATTGTGACCGAGCGCTACTTCAATCTCGTCATCTAAATAGCCGGCTTGACGGAGTAGATCGGCGACGGTGTGTCTGAAAGAATGAGAGCCGAGCCCGTCTGCATTCGCCTTAATGCCAATGCGGCGAAGGTAGTCGCGCCAGAAGCGGGACGGTATTGCTCCGATGCAGTCGCGGCTGTTCCGTTCCAGATTGGGGAATAGGAATTCATCCTCGCACCCGGCTTCATCGCGGCGCTGCTTGACGAAGTGCAAGAACCCCAACTCGATGAGCTTGTGGTGCAGGGGGGCAATTCGGTTCTTGCCTGATTTGGTTTGCTGTCCACGAGCAGCGTCATGCCGGATGCACAGGTACGGGGTGTCGCCGTCCGCTTGCACGTCATCGCAGCGCAACTGCGCAATCTCGCTAATGCGGGCACCAGTGAATAGGCAAACGAGCGGTATCCAGAACCGCCAATCTCTTGCCTGCTTCGCGCCTGGACGGTGTTCACGTCCGTCGCATTCGAACCCGGTGAACAGTGGTGATTGCAGCAGCTCGGTGAGTTGCACCGACGAAAACGGCGGGCGGGGGTTTCGACCTTTGACCAAGTCATAGAACAGCCCATCGCAGGGATTGCGGTCGGCATAGTCATTACGGACGCACCAGCCGAAGAATGGCGAAACCGTGGACAGGTACTTGTTCACGGTGGTTGGGCTAAGCTTCCGCGCACCACTCTCGCGGGCCTTTGCGGCTGCTTCGCGAAGCGAAAGGTCTCGGTAGGCGGCGGCGGAGTTGAAAGCCGGGGGGAGTGCCGCAACCGTGTCACGCCAGTCCCTGATATCGGCCGGGACGATGCTGCGAGCACTTCGATGATCGCCGACGAACGAGGCGAACTGCCGGACGATTACGCGGTCCTGCGCTACCGTGTCCGCCCGCTTCCGACCCTCTGCCAAGCGTTGCTGGGCGTAGCGTTCAAAGAGGAGGACGATAGGCTCGCCATCGGCTCGGCCGGTGCTTCTGGCCTTGAGGCCAGCACGAACAACTTTGCTGCTCGGCTCCACGGCAAAATTGCCGTTCTTCCACTCCATTTCAACGCGAAGGCGATCAATCAGAGCTTCCGCGACCATCTGCCCGAGCCGCTCACGAGTCTCGTCCGTGAGCGTCCAGCCGTTTTCGGTAGCCAACTGCTCGGCAACGTACCGCCACAGGCTAGCCTCGGAGGTTTCGCGTTGCTCAAGGTATCGCCGACGCCGCTGCCCTAGGTGGTTCAGGTAATGACCAAAACCGTCCGCCCCAGCGTCCTTGGCTGCTGACCACCATTCGTTAAGCATGGCGTCAGTGCGCGTGTATCCAAGGTCCGTGGCCGCTCGTTGCAGGTCCACCTCGGCGGGCTCCTGGCTGGACTGGGCTGACGGCAGGGCCCGGGCGTCCCATTGTCTCATGAGGCCAAGACGAAGCTCCGCTGCACGTAGGGACGCGATCTTGCGATCAGCCGTTCCAAGGCTCTGCTGAACAATCTTTCTCGCCTCGACGAGCCGAAACCGTACCGGCACGGCCATGCGGAACCACAGGTGGCGAGCGCCAGGCTTGCGCCACAAGTAGCGTTCGGGGGTATCAGGTCTGGCGCGTTTCCTATGCTGCATCCGCGATTCTGTATGGTCGCGGCGAATCACGCTCAACGGCGAGTCGTTTCCGAAGTGCAGAAACTTCTCTCCGCTCGCTGCAAGCGTTGCAAAACGGCTGGCACGGCGCTCGTCTCTATACCCACGCCTATACATTCCGCGCCGAAAAGTGACGTGTTGTCAGTAAGTTACTGATCTAGCGCCCTTTGCCGTCTGATCGCCGTGAATCCTCTCTCCCCGACCAACTCTTTGCCTCCGTCTCCGGAGGTCCGCCGGGGCTGATCGCCCCCTCGCGTTCTAACCGCTATTTTAACCTTGTCCGCGTAAGCGGATCACATGGCTCGGTTCGCCACACGCCTGCTTCGTTGCAGCGCGGCCGCTATGGCTTGCGCAATCGGAGCGCTGTGCGCAGCGCCGGCGGACGCCCAGGCCAACCTCGACCTATTTTCCGCGGACGCGTTTCAGCTGACCGGCGACGTTCGACTGGTCGCGGTCGATGGTGAGCCAAGCTGGGTCGATGGCGGCTTCGGTAAGCTCCGTACCGGAAGCGACGGCGACATCCGTGTCCAGCCGCAGCTCGGGAACATGACCCTTGCGTGGCAGCCGCACTTTACGTGGTCGCTCGGTGCAACCGTGGTCGGGCAGCTTCAGGGCGGGCAGCGGACGGAAGCCGGGCTTAGCCAGGCGTTCCTGAGCTTCAAAGCGATGCGCGGCAGCAGGGTTTCCGTGTCTGCCAGGGCTGGCCTGATGTGGCCCGCGATCTCGCTCGAGCATGAAGGCGCCGACTGGCACGTGCGCGATTCGATTACTCCCTCTGCAATCAACAGCTGGGTGGGAGAGGAAGTCCGGCCGGTTGCGGTCGAGGGGACCGCCGCCGTGAGTATTGGCGAGCACAAGCTGCGTTTCACTGCGGCGGCGATGGCCGGCAATGACACAGCCGGCACCCTCCTGACATTCCGCGGCTGGGCGCTCCATGACCGGGTTACGCTCGCGTTCCGCCGCCAACCGCTGCCGCCCCTCGACGGAGAGATCGCGGAGTATCAGCCGCGCTTCACGCATCCGCTGCTGGACGTGCACGCAGGCTTTGCCGACCGCCCGGGCTATTACGCGAAGTTCGTTTGGCAACCGCCTGTGCCCGTCCGCATCGAGCTATTCCGCTACGATAATCGGGCGAATCCCGAAGACGCGAACCCAGACCTGGAATGGGGATGGCGCACCCGCTTCAGCCAAATTGCCGCCGCGGCCGACCTTGGAGGCGGATTGCAGCTGAAGTCGCAGGCGATGAGCGGGACGACGCGCATGGGTTTCTATGAGGGCGCGAACCGGCTCGTCGAAACGCGGTTCCGCTCGGCCTATCTGCTCGCCAGCCGGGCGATCGGGCGTATCGGCCTCGCCGGGCGGATCGAAGCCTTCGACACCCGCAACGACGGCAGCGAGGTGGCCGACGAATATAACGACAGCGGCTGGTCAGGGATGATCGCCGGAAAGCGCGAGTGGGGACCGGTGACCGGGCTCGTCGAACTGCTTCACGTATCGAGCCGGCGGCAGGATCGCGGCGAGTTGGGGCTCTCCCCACGTCAACGGCAAACGCAGCTCCAGACCGAAGTACAAATACGCTGGTAACCACGTTCGGTAGGGCAGGCGTTTACCCTCGCCCGCTTAATCTCCCGCGATGGTGCGTGGACTCATCAGTTTTGCGGCAGGCCTGTGCCTGTCGGGTGCGGCGCTTGCCGCTCCCTTGTCGGTGCGCGTGGTGGATTCTTCGGGCAAGCCGGTGCGCGACGCGGTCGTCACCTTCTACCCTGCCTCTGGCGCTCGTCCCGCCCGGGCCGCCGGCCGCTACCTAGTCGCCCAGCGTAACCTCCAGTTCCAGCCGTTCCTGTCGATCGTCCCCGTTGGCGCTGACGTGTCGTTCCCCAACTTCGACCCGACCAAGCACCACGTCTATTCCTTCTCACCCGCCAAGCGGTTCGAGTTGAAGCTGTTCGCCAAGGACCAGTCGCGCACCGTTCGTTTTGAGAAACCGGGCGTCGTCGCACTGGGCTGCAACATCCACGACGCCATGACGGCATTCATCGTCGTCACGGACAGCGCCTGGACGGCGCGCACCAATGCGCAAGGCATGGCGAACTTCGCCGACGCACCTGCAACCGCTGGCCGCCTGCAGGTCTGGCACCCTTACCTGCGCGCACCGGGTCCCCTGCAGCAGGCGATCGGCGCTTCGCAACGCGCGCTGCGCGTCGCCGTGCGGCTCCGACCACCGCCGGCGCCGATGAATATGTCGGACTACTAACAGGTGCGGTCATTCCGCTCACTGAGCGCCAGGCTGACGGTCCAGTTCGCACTGCTGTTTGCGGGCGCGATGCTAGCCGTCTCGGCGGCGCTTTCGACGTTCATTGCAGGCTCGGCGTCACGAGAGGTCGCCGGCCAGCTCCAGTCGAGCGGTGCCGTCTACGATCGCCTGTGGCAGCAGCGGGCGCACGAGCTTCAGAACGCCGCGCAGTTGCTTGCCCGAGATTTCGGCTTCCGCGCGGCCGTTGCGACGGGTGACGCAGCGACGATCCAGTCGGCCCTGCGCAACGCCGCTGCACGACTCCGGGTGCACACGGCTTTCATCGTCAGCGCCGACGGCACCACGGCAGGAATCGACCCGGCGATCCGCCCGGCCGAGGCGAAAGCCTTGTGGACGCCTTTGGACGACGGGCATCTGACCGGAGTGGCCGTGCTCGCCGGTCAACCGCGGCAGGTTGTCGCTGCTCCGATCATGGCACCTACGCTGATCGGCTGGGTCGTCTTCGCCGCCGAGCTCGACCAGCGAGAGATGCGTTCGCTGGAACGCCTGTCCGCAATTCCGCTTCACGCCGCCGTTCTGGCGCGGAGCCATGGCCGCTGGTCCGAGGCTGCGGGAAGCATGTCGGCGCTCAGCCCTGGAGCGGCGGCCAAGGCCGAGGCGCATGTCGGCACCGGCACCGCGTTTGAGATGACGCTCGGGTCTCGGCGTTCGATCGCGCTCGCCAAGCAGTTGCCGACCTTCTCCGGATCCGGGGACGCGGTCCTGCTTCTGGCTTACCCGAAGGCAGAAGCGCTGGCGGACGCACGCAAGCTACAGATTGCGCTCGCCGTCATGACGTTGCTGGGATTGCTCGCGGCAGCGTTCGCAACTTGGCGCGCGGCGGGCCGCATCACGCAGCCGCTTGCTCGTCTCGACGAAGCTGCCGGCCGGCTTGCTGCTGGCGAGCACGTCCATGTCCGGGTGCGCGGATCAGACGAGCTGGCGCGCCTCGCCGACAGCTTCAACGACATGGTCGGCAAGATCGCCGAGCGCGAGCAGCGCATCACCCAGCTTGCGTTCAATGACGTCCTCACCGGCCTTCCGAACCGGACCATGTTCCAGCAACAGCTCGAGCACTTGCTGCGTGTGTCGAGCGGCAACGGGAGCCACTTCGCGCTTCACTGCCTCGATCTCGACCAGTTCAAGGTCATCAACGACACGCTCGGTCACCCCGCGGGGGACGCCTTGCTGATCGAATCCGGGCACCGCCTGCTTGAAGCCGCCAAGGGGCACTTCGTCGCGCGGCTCGGCGGCGACGAGTTCGTCGTGCTCCAATCGCTTCGCGGCGACCGCAATGCAACCGATCACCTGGCTGCCGACATCCTGCAAACGATGCGGCAGCCATTCCGCATCGACGGCAACGAAGTGATGCCATCGACCAGCATCGGTATCGCCATGGCGCCGGAAGACGGCGTCGATGCCGAAACGCTCCTGCGCAGCGCCGACCTGGCGCTTTACCGCGCCAAGGAAGCCGGCCGCGGCACGTTCGCCTTCTTCGAAGAGAGCCTCAACGAGCGTGCCCAGGAGCGCCGGCAGATCGAGACCGACCTTCGGGCGGCGCTGCTGCGCGGTGAATTCGAGCTCTATTATCAGCCACTGTTCGATCTGGAGCAGAACCGCATCTGCTCGTTCGAGGCGTTGATCCGCTGGCGCCACCCCGAACGCGGTCTGGTTTCGCCCGCCGATTTCATCCCAGTTGCCGAAGATACGGGTCTGATCATCCCGATCGGTGCCTGGGTCATTCGCGAAGCATGTGCGCAAGCCACGCGCTGGCCGGAGCACGTGCGCATCGCCGTCAATGTTTCACCGGTGCAGTTCCACCGCGCAGCGCTTCACGAGACGATCTTGCGTGCCCTTGCCGACAGCGGCCTCGCGCCGTCACGGCTGGAGGTAGAGATCACCGAGTCGATTTTCCTCGAAGGGAGCGACGCGACCCTGAAGCTGCTCCACTCGCTTCGCAGCCTTGGAGTCCGCATTGCGCTCGACGATTTCGGGACGGGATATTCGTCGCTGAGCTATCTGCAGAGCTTCCCGTTCGACAAGCTCAAGATCGACCGCAGCTTCATCCAGAACCTGCTGACGCGCGACGGTGCCAGCGCGATCGTGCGCGCCATCACCGAGCTTGCGCACGCACTCGATATCGAGACCACCGCCGAGGGCGTGGAGGAAACAGCGCAGCTCATGGAATTGCGCTCACATGGCTGCTCGTCGGTGCAGGGCTTCCTGTTCGCGGAGCCGATGTCGCTCGTCGACGTCGAGCAACTCTTCCACGACGATGATCTCGGCATGAAGAACGTCGCCTAGTCAGGCGAGGTCGGAAATCTCCGGTCCGATCCCGCGAACATCAGTGACGCCGGTCAGGGCCAGCGCGACCCGCATTTCCCCTTCGATCAGCTCCAAGACATGGGCAACCCCAACCTCGCCTGCAGCGGCAAGCGCATATGCCCAGGCGCGGCCAAGCAGGACGAAGTCAGCACCCAGCGCGATCATGCGAACCACGTCGAGGCCCGAACGGACGCCACCGTCGGCAAGCAGGCTAACGCGGCTCCCGATTGCATCCCTGATCCGCGGCAGTGCCTGGGCCGTGGATCTCACCCCGTCGAGTTGCCGACCCCCATGGTTCGACACGACAAGCCCATCCGCGCCGCCATCAACCGCTGCGCGCGCATCTTCCGCCTCGAGGATGCCCTTGATGACGAGCGGTCCGGGCCACTCTGCCCGAAGCCACTCGACGTCCTTCCAGGTGACGCTCGGATCGAAGTTCCTGGCGATCCAGCCCATGAAGTCCTCAAGCCCGCTCCCGCGGCCGAGCAAAGGTTCGACGTTGCCGAGCGTGTGGGGGCGGCCGCGCACTCCCACGTCCCAGGCCCAGGCCGGGCGAAAGAGCGACTGAGCCAGCCGTCGGCTGCTCCCGCGGAGTCCCGAGGATCCCGCAAGGCCTGAACGATGGTCACGGTAGCGGCTGCCCGGCACCGCGAGGTCCACGGTCACCAGCAGCGCGCCGCAGCCGGCCTCCCTTGCGCGCGCGACCATTTCGCGGACGAAGCCACGGTCCTTCACGAAGTAGAGCTGGAACCAGGACGGCAGGCCCGCTCGCGCAACCTCCCCAATCGAACAGGCCCCGACCGTTGACAGTGCGAACGGCACGCCTGCCTTGGAAGCGGCGCGGGCGGCCTGCACTTCGCCGCGCCGGGCATAAAGGCCGGAGAGCCCGACGGGCCCGAGGCCGACCGGCATTGTGTGACGCTCGGCGAATAGTTTGGTCGTAAGGTCAATATTGGAGACATCGCGCAGCACGCGCTGGCGGAGCGCAATCGCCTGAAGATCCTCGACATTCCGCCGCAGGGTCAGTTCGTCGTACGAGCCGCCATCCAGATATTCGAACAGGAAGTGGGGCAGCCGCGCCTTCGCGAGCGCGCGATAGTCAGTGACGTTGACCGCTTTCCGGCTCAAGCGAGGTTTCGGCCGCCCGTTTCCATGGCTTCACTTGCCACTGCCGCGGCCAAACCCTCAAGCGCTTTCACGTGGTCGCGGAATGCGTGGCGCCCGGCCGACGTCAGGCTCGCCCACGTTCGCTGCCGCCCATCCGACGCAGCTTTGCGTAGCGAGACGTAACCTGCATCGGCCATTGCGGAGAGGTGCTTGGACATCACCGAGTCGCTCGCGCCCGTGATGTTCTTGAGGAGCGCGAACTCGGCTTCCTGCGCCTGGGCGAGGACTGCCGCGATCTGCAGTCGCGCCGGCGGGTGGAGCACCGCGTCGAATCCCGTGGGGACGTCCATCCTCTAAGCGCCCATTTCGCGGACGAACACGCGCTGCCACAACACGCTTCCCGCCGTTCCGATTGCAAAGCCGATGAGCCCCAGCAGCAGGGGCATCTGGTGGTCGTTTCGGCTGAGGGAATAGTGCACGCTGAGCGCGTAGAGCGGCACCCAAAGCGCCAGGAGCCCAAAGGTCACGACGCGGGTCTTCCCGCGCCGGTAGCCGTTGATGAACATTCCCATGCGCTTGCGGTCCGAGCGAATTATCAGCGGGATGCAGGCGAGGACGAGGACAAGGATCGCCGTGCGGATCGCGAACTCGAACGCAAAGCTCGCGATTAGCCCGCCCATCATCAGCCCGAACACCGCGTGACGCCACGGTGGACAATTCGCCGCGCGCGCCATTTGCGCCTCTGCGGCGCGCTTTGCATCGAGCGCAGACAATGCTTCCGAATGATCCATGATTACCCCTTTCACTTTCCAATGCGGAAAGTGATAGTGCAACTTTCCACATTGGCAAGTGAAAACTTTCCGATGTGGAAAGTCGCTAGCTCGCGAAGCTCGGGTCGAGCCGGTAAGCCTTCCGCTTGAGCGCGGGCCAAGCGAGGAAATTGGCAGCCATCGGCAGCCCGACGGCACCCTGTTGGGCGGTGACTTCCGGCGAGCCCTGCGGCGGGTGATTCAGGTTGTCGCCGGCAGACAGCGCCATGATCTGCGCCTGACAGGCGCGCTCCAGATAATAGAGTCGAATGAAGCATTCACCGACGTTCTTGCCGATGGCGAGCGTGCCGTGGTTGCGAAGCAGCATCGCGTTCTTGTGGCCGAGGTCCTCGACCAGCCGCTCCCGCTCATCGAGGTCTACCGCAACGCCCTCGTACTCGTGAAAACCGACCTCGCCCCGGATCAGCATCGCCGTCTGCGTCAGCGGCAACAGCCCTTCCATGTGAGCCGACACCGCCTGTCCGGCAGGCGTGTGGAGGTGCATCACGGCCTGGGCGTCGTCGCGCGCCAAGTGGATCGCGGAGTGGATGATGAAGCCGGCCGGGTTGGTGATGAACGGCGTCGGTTCGACGGGATTGCCGCTCGCATCGACCTTGACGAGCGAGGATGCCGTGACCTCCTCGAACATGAGATTATACGGGTTCAGCAGGAAATGGTGCTCGGGCCCCGGCACCCGCGCCGATAAATGCGTGAAGATCAGGTCGTCCCAACCGTAATGCGCAACCATCCGATAAGCCGCGGCGAGATCGACGCGGACCGCCCATTCTTCGGCGCTAACCTTGCCTTCAAGCGAGGGGATCTCGACGGAATTCAGCGGTGTCAGCTCGCCGATGCCGCGGTTGATGCCTTCCACGCGGTTCATGGACGCTGCTCCTGCCGGTCCGGGTGCGCCGCTGCGAACGCCTCGAGCCGGTTGGCATTCTCGTCGACCCGAAGCAGGGTCGGGAAATCATCGATAGGCACGTTGAACCGTCGGGCATTGTAGAGCTGCGGCACGAGGCAGACGTCGGCGCCGGTGGGGCCGTTGCCCCACAGGAAGTTGCCGGCACGCGGCCTTGCAAGTGCCTCAAGTGCGGACAGTCCCTCGCGGAGCCAGTGCGCATACCAGGCGTCGACCTCCTCCTGCGAATGGCCGAGCTCGCTCTTCAGGTAGCGAAGGACGCGCAGGTTGTTCAGCGGATGGATGTCGCAGGCGACCGCCATGGCCAGTGCGAC
The DNA here is from genome assembly GCF_054263715.1 of Sphingomonas sp. F9_3S_D5_B_2. Classification (NCBI taxonomy): domain Bacteria; kingdom Pseudomonadati; phylum Pseudomonadota; class Alphaproteobacteria; order Sphingomonadales; family Sphingomonadaceae; genus Sphingomonas; species Sphingomonas sp. F9_3S_D5_B_2. The sequence continues at coordinate 232,880 of NZ_JBSZFB010000002.1, forward strand.
CACGTGCGCGCGCTCCGCTGCGACAACCGGGATCAGCGGCTGGTTGGGATAACGCAGGTCCAGATAGTTGATGATCGCGAGGCTCTGCGTGAGACGCTGGCCGTCGATCTCCAGCGCTGGCACGAGACCTTGCGGATTGATGGCGAGAAAAGCGTCGGACCGCTGTTCGTTCTCCAGCAGGTTCACCTGCCGGCTTTCGTAGTCGACGCCCTTGAGGTTCAGCGCGATCCGCACCCGGTAGGCCGCCGAAGACCGCGCATAGTCGTAGAGAATGGGACGGCTCATGCCTTGCTGTTACTCTCCACCACGGAACCGCGCCACCACCTCGGCGGGCACGCGGATCGGCCGGCCGGACGCCTTGTCGATGATTGCCCATTGAGTCTTCGCGCGGACGCGCACCATGCCGTCGGCACCGGCGAACTCGACGAACCGATCGAACCGGGCGCCCTGCGGGGCATCGCCGACCCAGGTTCGAGCGATCAGCCGGTCGCCCGCGTGGGCCCCGCGCAGATAGTCGATCTCATGCCGCACCACGACCCAGTAGTAAGCCGCCTTGTGCCGCGGGTCGGCAACCGAGTCCCAGTGGGAAACCGCGACCTGCTGCACCCATTGCACCCACACCGCATTGTTGACGTGCCCCAGTTCGTCGATGTGCTCGGGCTCAGCAGTGAGCGCATATTTGAAAACGGGTGGGCTCACGCGGCAGGCTTGGTCAGCGCGAACTGATCGGCAAGTCCCGCGACGGCGACGAACTCGTCGATCGCGGCCTTCGGGTCGGCCTTCTTCTGGTCGAGCAGCTTCGCGAGCGCGGCCGAAACGGCAGGATTGTGCGCGCGCTCGTCGAACAACGCCATCCATTCCGCACGCGTCACTGTCTCGTCGGAGCCGTAGCGGCCGATCAGCGTTCGAACGAAATCCGCGAAGTCCCCGCCGCTGGCCTTCTCGGCCGCAAGCGCAAGGATCACCCCGCACGCGTAATAAGCCCGGAAATCGCCCTCGCGCTCAAAGGCGGTGGAGATTCCGCCATGTGCGAGGAAGGGCACGCATTCGGTCCTGGCTTCCGACAGTCGCGCCTTGATGTCGAAGGCAGGGTCCGCGGCGGCGGTCGCGCGGAAAGCGAGAAGCTCCGCACCGCCTTCCGTGATCCAGCTCTCGCGCGGGTGGGAATAGTGGACCGCCTGCCCAAGCCAGAAGTGCGCCGCCTCGTGGCTGACGAACCATCGTGCATATTGGCTGACCTTGTCGCTGGGATTGAGCAACGCGTCGCCCTTGAGGGTCATCACCACCATGCCGGGAAGAACGCTGCCGCTCAGGCTGATGTGGTGCGGCTCACGCCCGGCCCAGGATACCAGTAGCGTCGGCTGGCCGACGGGTGAGGGACCAAGCTCGTCTCGATAGTGACCGAGGATGCGGGGCATCTCCGTATTGAGATATGCCGCGATCCACTTGGGCAGCGCCGGGTCCATGATCGTCGTCATGGCAGCACCGATCACGGGCTTCGCGCGCCCGAACAGAACGTAAGCTCCGCCATCATCCAGCGTCGGGCGGCGTTCCCGCTTGCCATGGACAAGCACGGCTCCGGCGCGGTCGACGAACGTCATGATCGTGGGCCGGTCATTCTCCGGCAGGCTGGACTCGCCGGGGGCAAGTCCACGCGCCGCGGCGGCGGACGCCACCGGCAGCAGCTTGAACTCATCTCCGTAGAGAGCGACAGAATGGTCGGCGAAGACCAGCGCCGGCGTATAGCCACCGTCGACATCTTCCGCAGAGGGCGTGAAGCTCAGCCGAACGTGGGCGGGCACAGCGCCGTTCGTTCCCACCAGCGCGTCGAAGTTGCCCAGCCGCTTCAGCTGCACGCCCGGCGTCTCCACCCGCACCGTCCCGAGCCGCCAGGGAGTGCGCGACTCGCGGGGAAGCGCGGACTTGGCGAAGGCCCAGACGGGCGCCCGCGCCAGCAGTCGGTAATCGGCCGTCCAGCGATCCCCGTGCCGCTCGACCGCGACCGTCGCCACTGGCGAAGGAGCGGCTTGCGCCGCGCTGCAGGCACCCAACGCCAAAAGCGCCAGCAGCCAGCGCATTACTGCACCTGCGTCAGCATGAATGCGTAGGTCTCGGCGACTTCGTGCAGCTTTTCCCACCGCCCCGACTTGCCGCCGTGCCCCGCGCCCATGTTGATCTTGAGCAGCAGCAGGTTGCCGTCCGTCTTGCTCGCGCGGAGCCGCGCTGCCCACTTGGCCGGTTCCCAGTAGGTGACGCGGGGGTCCGTGAGCCCGCCCGTGATGAGCAGCGGCGGATAATCCTGCGCCTTCACGTTATCATACGGGCTGTAGCTGCGGATGTACTCGAACGCCGCCTTGTCCTCGATCGGGTTGCCCCACTCGGGCCACTCGCCGGGAGTCAGGGGAAGCGTGTCGTCGAGCATGGTGTTGAGCACGTCGACGAAGGGAACGTCGGCAACCACAGCGCCCCACAGGTCGGGATCGGAATTGACGACAGCGCCCATCAGCTCGCCGCCAGCCGAGCCGCCGTTGATGGCGATCTTGCCCGCGCTAGTGAATCTCTCGGCGACCAAACCCTTCGCGGCATCGACGAAGTCGTTGAAGGTGTTCGTCCGCTTGGTCAGCTTTCCGTCGAGGAACCACTTGTAACCGAGGTCGTCGCCGCCGCGGATGTGGGCGATGGCGCAGGCCCAGCCGCGGTCGAGAAGGCTGATCCGGTTGGAATTGAATGCCGGCGGAATCGCATGCCCGTAGGCGCCATAGGCGTAAAGGAAGAGCTTGCCGTCGCCAGTCTTCTCGAACCCCTTCTTGTAGACCACGGACACGGGCACTTGCGCGCCGTCGCGCGCGGGCACCATCAGCCGCTCGGTCGTGTACAGCGAGGCATCGTAGCCTGACGGGATCTCCTGCACCTTGCGGACCTCGAGTTCGCCGCTGCCGGGCGAATAATCGAAGGTCGTCATCGGCGTGACCATCGATGAGTAGCCGAGCCGGTACGAGTCCGGCGCGAACTCGGGGTTGCCGTGGAAGAAGGCGGTGTAGCTCGCTTCCTGGAAAGGGATCCGCTGCTCCTCACCAGCGTAGGTGCGCAGGAGGAGCTGGTCGAGGCCCTCCACCCGGCTGCTGATCGCCAGGTGATCGCGGTAGGACGTGACCCCGGTCAGGTACACACTGTCGGAGCCTGCGATGACGGTGCGCCATTCCGCCGGGCTCGCGATATCGGCTGCGGCAAGGCGGAAGTTCACATGCTCGTCATTGGTGTGGATCCAGAGTTTCCCGTGCGCCGCATCCACGTGATACTCGCGGTTTTCCTGACGCGGCGAGATGAGGGTCAGCGGCTGCGAAGGGTCGGCGGCAGACACGAACCGCACCTCGCTTGTCGCGTTGTCACCAGTCGAGATGAAGATCAGGCTCTTGTCCTGCGACTTGCCGACTCCGACGGAGAAGCCGAGCTCCTCCACTTCCTCATAAAGCGTGACGTCGTTCGACGTTGGGGTGCCGAGTCGGTGGTAGCGGGCCCGATAGCTCCGCCAATTGTCGTTGACCTCCGTGAAGACGATCCCGTCTGATCCGCTGGTCCATACCGGCTGGCCAATGCCGACTTCGGTAATTGTCTCCAGGTCCTTGCCGGTTGCAAGCTCCCGCACCCGCAGCGTGAACCGCTCGGAGCCATTGTCGTCGATCAGCGTCGCCAGCAGTTTGCCGTCGGGGCTGACGTCGAGCGCACCAAGGCGGAAGTATTCCTTGCCCTCGGCTTCGACCGGCTCGTCGAACAGTCTCTCGTCGGCGCCCCCGCGCACCGGCTTGCGCCACCAGGTGCGATACTGCGCGCCCGGCTTGAACGCCCACCAGTAGAGGTGGTCGCCGTCGCGGAGCGGGACCGAGCTGTCGTCCTCCTTGATGCGCCCCTTCATCTCCTCGAACAGGCTGTCGAGCAGCGGACGGTGCTGCCCGGCCCATATATCGAAATAGGCGTTCTCGGCCTTCAGATAGGAGAGGACATCGGGGTCATCGACTTCAGGGTACTTCGGGTCGCGTAGCCAATGCCACGGGTCCTCGATGGTCACGCCGTGGCGCTCGTAGCTGTAGGGGCGCTGCTGCGCGATCGGCGGCTGGGGAACTTCCACTGGCTTGTCCATGCGCAGCGGAAAGCAGCAATGCCCCCTTCGCGTCCACCCCTAATCGGTGGCAGACAAGCGTTCCGGCGAACCGCTCAATTTCGGGAGCGGTGGCCCCGGCCATAAACATAGGAGGCATTGATCCGGCTCTGGATGGGCCGCCCCTGGGCGTCGCGTGCCGGTGCGAACCGGCCGCGCTCGACGAGAAGGCGGCAGGTCATCCCGTCAAGCTGCGGATTGCCGCTCGAGCGCGTCACGCTGCAGTTGGAAACGCGTCCCTCGGTTCCCACTGCGAATTGAACGGCGACAGCGCCGCGGTAGCGGGCGCGCCGGTTGTCGGCGTCCGTGGGACCACCGCCGATCATCCGAGGCGGGGTCGCCGCGGATCGGAACGATGAGGGCGGTACTGTCCCCAGCGCTGGACCATCGCTTGGGGGGCCGAGCGGACCGGGCGAGCGGGCAACGGCGAACGGCTGCGCTGCCGGTGGGGGCGACGGCGCCGTCTGCGCGGGCGGCACCGGCGCATCGGCAATCGGCGAAGCTGCGGCAGTCTGCGGCTGCGCGTCCGTGGCCCCGCCGTCGACGTTGCCCGGCGCGGGATCGCCACCTGTGAAGGCGAACTCCGTGTGCGCTCGACGCTTCACCTCGGCGGCGCGTGCCGTGCGCTCGGGCGCTGCATCCGATTGGGTCGGTTCGGTCGGGGGCGCCACATCTGCCTGTGGCGTCGCGGGTTGCGCTCCCGGCAATAATTGCGCGACGGTCTCGTGGGCTACGGAAGCGAGAGAACGGTTCGCTTCGCGGCCATGCGACGCTTGAGGGTCACTGCTCGGCCAGACGACGAGCAGCAATGCACCGACGGAAAGGGTCACAGCCGCAGCAATGCCGAGGTCCATTAGCGGCAGCCGGCCTCTGCCCTCAGCCGCTTCCGCATCCTCCTTGAAGGTGTCGCGGTCCTGCACCGGCGCGCTGATCGCCCGAGTGCTCCAGTCCGCACTATCGACGAACGGCTCATCCTCCTCGACTGCGATCGGCTCAGCCTCGCTGCGCAAAGGAAATGCCGAGACCGGCTCAGGCTCGTGCCGTGGCACCTCCACAACTGGCACGGCTGGCGCCTCGTGCGAGGCGAGCGCTTCGCTCCCGCCAAAAGCCGCAGCGGCAACAGCGGCCTTGCCCGCCTTTTTCGGAGCCCGCTTTCGCTTGGCAGGCCGGACCAGCGCGTCGGTCGCTGCATCGGTCCCCGACCCGACGATACTCGTCTTGGCCGGAGCCTTCCTGGCAGCCTGTCTCGGCTTGGCGGCTGCACGTGCCCGGGGGAGAGCGGTCGCCGGCCGCACCGACTCGTCGTAGGCGCGCCGTCTCACCGGGTCACCGAGCGCCGCATATGCAGTCTTGATCTCACGAAGGCGCTGCGGCCAGCGGTGGATCGGCACGTCGAGGCGATAGCCGTTGCCATGGATCAGCCAATCGAACGCCGAATCGATTTCGCTGCTCGTCGCGTCAGGCGCGAGCCCGAGGACATCGTATGGGCTCGTGGCTCCGAGCAAACGGCTCATGGCAGGCTCCGGGCAGAAAAAAGCTTAACAACAATCGGTTAACCATAACCTACCCTCGTTTTCGCTGCAGGTCGAATCCACCTCTCCCGCTCCAGCTCTGAAGGGGAGCGGGTCGAGATACGCACGGTGCTACCGTGTTGCAGGTGCCGGGGGTCTGCCGCATTGGCCGGCCCGTGAGTATCGGCAGTAGGCGTGACTCGGCGGAGCGGCGCGCCGGCAAGCGCCGACCTCTTTAAGAACGCCGCCTGTTGGACTAGCTGAAAGGCAAGGGAGTTTGCCGATGTCCAGCTATGCCGACCGCCTCAAGGCACTTCGCGAACAACTCAAGGCCGACCGGCTCGACGGCTTCGTCGTCCCGCTGACCGACGAGCATATGAGCGAATATGTCGGAAGCTACGCGCAGCGGCTCGCCTGGCTGACAGGCTTCCAGGGCTCTGCCGGGTCGGCGGTCGTCCTGCCCGAGGAAGCGGCGATCTTCGTCGACGGGCGCTACACGCTTCAGGTCCGGCAGCAGGTCAGCCCGACCGAGTGGAGCTACCAGTCGGTGCCTGAGACTAGCGCAGCCGACTGGCTGAAGGATCATGCGCCGCAGGGCGGCCGCATTGGCTACGACCCTTGGCTGCATACAAGCGAGTGGGTGAAGAGGGCTCGCGAAGCGCTTGCCGCGCGCGGCGCCGAACTGGTGCCAGTCGAGCAGAACCCGATCGACATCATCTGGAACGACCGTCCCGAGGCGTCGAACGCTCACCTCGTCGTCCAGCCCGACGAGCTTGCCGGAAAGTCTTCGGCGGAGAAGCGGACGGAGATCGCCGACTGGCTGACGAAGCAGCACGCGGACGCCGCCGTCCTGTCCGCGCTCGATTCGATCGCCTGGGCGTTCAACGTTCGCGGCGCCGACGTCAGCCACACGCCCGTCGCGCTCGCTTATGCGCTGGTCCATGCGGACGGCACCGCCGACCTGTTCGTCGCTTCGGAGAAGATTGGGCCTGACGTGCGCCAGCATCTTGGCAACGGGGTGCGGCTCCACGAGCGGTCCGAGTTCGAGTCTGCACTGTCGCAGCTCGGCGCGAAGACGGTCGCCGTGGATCCCGAGCGTGCCGTCGCGGCGATCTTCGACGCACTCGAGCGCGCAGGCGCCAAGGTCGTGCCGCTGCGCGACCCGACGATCCTGCCCAAGGCGATCAAGAACCCGGCCGAGATTGCCGGACAGAAGGCAGCCCAGGAGCGCGACGGAGCTGCCATTTCGAAGTTCCTGCGCTGGCTGGACGTCGAGACCCCGAGCGGTGGGATCGACGAATTGACCGCATCCGACAAGCTGGAGTCACTGCGCCGCGAGAACGGCGAGCTTCGCGACCTCTCGTTCGATACGATCTCGGGGGCCGGTCCGAACGGCGCGATCGTCCACTACAAGTCGAGCGAGAAGACGAATCGCACGCTCGAGCCCGGCTCGCTGTACCTTGTCGATTCCGGCGGCCAGTACGTCGACGGCACCACCGACATCACCCGGACCGTTCCCGTGGGCGAACCCACCGACGAGATGTGTGACCGCTTCACGCGAGTTCTCAAGGGGCACATCGCGCTTGCGACCGCGGTGTTCCCGAAGGGCACGCGCGGCAGCCAGCTCGACAGCTTTGCCCGCCGCCCGCTGTGGGAAGCCGGCCTCGACTACGCGCATGGCACGGGTCACGGCGTCGGCAGCTTCCTTGCCGTCCACGAAGGGCCGCAGCGCATCTCACCGGTCGGAAGCTCGCAGAGCGGCGGCGACGAGCCGCTCCAGGCGGGCATGATCCTCTCCAACGAGCCCGGTTATTACAAGACGGGCGAATACGGCATCCGCATCGAGAATCTGGTGCTGGTCGTCGAGCGGGAGATCGAAGGCGCCGAGAAGCCGATGCTCGGCTTCGAAACGCTGACCTTCGCGCCGATCGACCGGCGCCTCATCAAGGCGGAGATGCTCAGCGCCGACGAGCTTGGCTGGCTCAACTGCTACCATGCGCACGTTCTGGCGAAAATCGGGCCGCGGCTGGCGGGCGAAGAGCTGGCGTGGCTGCAGCGCGCTTGCGCCGCCATCCTCATCGAGGACTAGCGTAGGCCAAGGACGAAAATGGTGCTGCCGGTGAGGATTGAACTCACGACCTCAGCCTTACCAAGGATGCGCTCTACCACTGAGCTACGGCAGCACTTTTCGTGGGACGCGCGCCTATGAGGGGCGGGGCCTTGATGTGTCAACCCAAGTCCGGCAGCGATCCCGAATGACCGCCAGGGACGAGGAGCGGGCGGAGCGTCTCGCCGCAGCGCTGCGCGAGAACCTCCGGCGCCGCAAGGCGCAGGCGCGGCAGCTCTCCGAGGACGAGCCTAAGGCCGACGATCAGCCGTAATCGGCTTCGAGCAGCCCCTCGATGACATGGTGCTGGATGACGGGTTCCAGCTCGTCGGCGACCCGGCAGGTGAGGTGGTCGCGAACCTGGGCGGGCAGGCTGTCGAGATAGGCGCGCGTGACCTGCAGATCGTGATGATGCGCGTTGGTCGCGTCAGGCGCGTCGACGCCGACGACCAGCACCGGGCGCGGCTCGTTGGAGCGGTTCGCGGTGCCGCGGTGGATGGTCAGCGCGGATCGCGCCGAAATGTCCCCGCGCCGGGGCATCTTCTGCTGCGCTCGTGAGATGTAGCGATCCCACAAGGAGCGGTCCGGGAACATGCCATCCTTGGCTCCGGGAATCTCGTCCCACTGCGTTCCCGGCGCGATCTCAAATGGCCCATGCTCCTGTTTGGTGTCGATCGTCGTGAGGTTGAACGCCAGGCTGTTCAGGCGCCGGCCCCTGGTCGTCGCTTCAGGCGCCAGGAAGTCGCGATGCCACGGCTGGTCGGCGGCGCCGGGGAAGGGGATGTCGAAGCCGATCTCGACGATTCTGTAGTCCTTCGTCAGCACGGCCTCGCAGACGGCGACGAACCAGGGGTGGGTGGCGATCTCGACGAAGCCGCGAACCCGCTCGGGCTGCACCTCCACGTACCAGCGCTCCGGACCGCGCGGCAAAGCGCCGCCGGCTACCTGCTGGGCCTCCTCGAACAGCGCCATCACGTCTTCGCGCAGCTGGTCGGCGAAGCTCGTGCTGAAGGCGCCTTTGAGGGCGATGATCCCGTCCCCGTACAGGCCGCCCATGATTTCGGCGGTGTCATATTGCTGCGCTTCGACGCTCACTTCATCTCTCCAGCGACTCTCGTGCGAAGCTATCACCTTTGGCTTGCCATGCGAGGCCGCTTCCGCTTGGGCGGCGGCGACATGCGCTTTTTCTCGGACAACGCGGCGCCCGCTCACCCCAAGGTGATCGAGGCCATCAGTGCTTCCAACCAGATCGACACGGCCTATGACGGGGACGCCTGGAGCCACAAGCTGGACGGCGTCTTCTCAGACTTGTTCGAAACGGAAGTGCGGGCGCTGTGGGTGACGAGCGGCACCGCGGCGAACTGTCTGGCACTAGCGGCGCTCTGCCCACCGTTCGGTGCGATCGTCTGCCACCGCGACGCCCACATCGAGAATGACGAAGCGGGCGCTCCGGCCTTCTTCACGAACGGCGCCAAGCTGATGCTCGTCGATGGCGAAGGCGCGAAGGTGCGCCCGGATGCAGTCGCCCGGGCCTGCGACCGGGTCCGCAAGGACGTTCACCAGGTCCAGCCGGCGGCTCTGTCGATCACCAATGCGACCGAATACGGCCTCGCCTACCGGTCCGCGGAAGTGGGCGCACTCGGCGAGCTTGCCCGCAGCCGTGGTCTCGCCTTCCACATGGACGGTGCGCGCTTCGCGAACGCCCTGGTGAGCACCGGTGAAAGCCCGGCGGACGTCACCTGGCGAGCGGGCGTGGACGCGCTTTCTTTCGGTTTCGTCAAGAACGGGGGCCTGAACGCCGAGGCGTTGATCCTCTTCCGGACCGAACTCGCCGAGGAAGTCGCAATCCGCCGGAAGCGGGCCGGGCAACTGCTCTCAAAGGGCCGGATGTGCGCCGCGCAGATCCTGGCCATGCTTGAGGGCGACTTGTGGCTCGACAATGCGCGTTCGGCAAACGCCGCCGCGCAAACGCTCGCAAAGGCTGCGCCCGAGCGGCTCGTGTACCCGGTCGAAGCCAATGAAATCTTCCTCCGCGTGACGCCCGACGAGGTAGCCAGCTTGCGCTCGGCTGGCTTCGACTTCTACGACTGGGCGCCCGGCGAGATCCGGCTGGTGACGAGCTGGGATCAGCAAGGCGACGCCGTCGAGCGGCTCGCCGCCGCGATCGCACGACTGTGAGGGAGGCGCAGCGGTCCGAGACGCGGACCGTGGCGATCTCCTTCATCATCTTCACGGCAATCTGGGGCTCGACGTGGATCGTAATCCGCGGCCAGCTCGGCGTCGTGCCGCCCCAATGGTCGGTCACCTATCGTTTCATCATCGCTGCCGTGGCAATGGCAGCCGTTGCGATGGTGAAGGGCGACAGCCTTCGGCTCGGCCGACGCGCGGTGCTGGCGGCGCTGGTCCTCGGCTTCTGCCAGTTCTGCATCAACTTCAATGCCGTCTACCTGGCCGAGCGGCACATCACGTCGGGCGTCGTCGCGACGGTGTTCGCGCTCTTGCTGATCCCTGCGACACTTCTCGGGTGGGCGTGGCTCGGCCATCGCCCGACGATGCGGTTCCTGTGGAGCTCGCTGGTTGCGGTCGCCGGAATCGTCCTGCTCTTCGTGCACGAGATCAACGAGCATGCGGCCAGCGCCGGCGCCGTCCTGGCCGGGATTGGCCTTACACTGGTCGGGATGATTGGCGCCTCGATTGCCAACGTGCTCCAGGCGCGTCCCGAGATGCGCCGCTACCCGCTGTTCGGGCTGCTGGCCTGGTCGATGGCGGCGGGCGCGTTGATCGATGCTCTCGTCGCGCTGGTCCTTTCCGGGCCGCCGGTGTTCGACCCCCGACCGGCTTACTGGGCCGGAGTCCTGTACCTTGCGCTTGCTGCCTCGGTGCTCACGTTCAGTCTCTACTACCCCGTGGTGCGCAAGATCGGTCCGGCCAAGGCGGCCTACTCAAGCGTCATCGTACCGATCATCGCAATGGGGTTCTCGACATGGCTGGAGCACTACCTCTGGACTCCGACTACCATTGCGGGAGCCATCCTGGCGCTCGGCGGAATGGCTGGAGCGCTCAGCCGCCCGCGCTCGGTTGTCCCGGCTCCCGACGCCGCCTAAGCGGGTCGGCATGGCCGATGTTCGAAGCACTCCACCGGTAGCCGACGCGCAGATTGCGCCCGAGGCGCCACCGTCACCAACCCACGTCGCGATCAATCGCGAGGACTACCGCCCGCCAGACTGGCTGGTACCCGAGATCCGCCTGGACTTCGACCTCGATGCCGAGCGGACCCGCGTCCGTGCGACCCTGACGGTCGAACGCAACGACGACCACGACCGACCGCTCCGGCTCGACGGTTCAGATTTGAAGCTGATCTCTGCCAAGCTCGACGGGAGCGATGTCGAGACGAGAATGGACAGCGGACAACTCGTAATCGACATTGGCGCCGACAGGGCGACTGTCGAAACCGTCGTCGAGATCAGCCCTGCGGCTAACACCAAGCTGATGGGGCTGTACGCCTCCGGCGGGATGCTCTGCACACAGTGCGAGGCCGAGGGCTTCCGCCGCATCACCTTCTTCCCGGACCGGCCGGACGTGCTGTCCCGCTATCACGTCCGCATGCAAGGTGACGCCCGCCGTTATCCGGTCCTGCTGTCGAACGGGAACCGCGTTGCAGCCGGTGAGGGGGCTGACGGTCGCCATTGGGCCGAGTGGGACGATCCGTTCCCGAAGCCGTCCTATCTGTTCGCCCTCGTCGCCGGCGACCTCCACGCGAACCGCGACAGCTTCACGACCATTAGCGGCCGCAAGGTCGATCTCGCCATCTGGGTGCGCGAAGCCGACCTGCCCAAGACTGCTCACGCTATGTCCAGCCTCAAGGCTGCGATGGACTGGGACGAGCGCGTCTATGGCCGCGAATACGATCTCGACCAGTTCAACATCGTCGCCGTATCCGACTTCAACATGGGCGCGATGGAGAACAAGAGCCTCAACATCTTCAACTCGGCCTACGTGCTTGCCGACCAGGAGACCGCGACGGACGCCGACTTCGACAATATCGCGCGGGTCGTTGCTCACGAATATTTCCACAACTGGTCTGGGGACCGGGTCACCTGCCGCGACTGGTTCCAGCTGAGCCTCAAGGAAGGCTTCACCGTCTTCCGCGATCAGGGCTTCTCGGCGGACATGGGCAGCCATGCCGTCAAGCGGATCGAGGATGTGCGGGTGCTCCGCGCAGCGCAGTTTCCCGAGGACGCGGGGCCGCTTGCGCACCCTGTCCGGCCCGACAGCTTCATCGAGATCTCCAACTTCTACACGGCGACGGTCTACAACAAGGGCGCCGAGCTCATCCGCATGTTCCACACGGTGCTCGGACCGGACAAGTTCCGTGCCGGCACCGACCTGTATTTCGACCGGCACGACGGCGAAGCCGCGACGTGCGACGACTTCGTAAAGGCGCTGGAGGATGCCAGCGGCGTCGACCTGACGCCGTTCAAAATCTGGTACAGCCAGGCGGGCACGCCCAAGGTCCGCGCGCGGCTCGAGCATAATGCCGACACGAAGACGGCGACGCTCCACCTCGAACAGCATGAGGACCCGACCCCAGGCCAGCCCCACAAGCAGCCGATGCCGATTCCGCTGCGGACGGCGCTCATCGGTGAGCAGACAGGTGCCGAGATCTCCCCGGAGCGGCTGATCGTTCTCGACCAGCCAAGCGCGTCCGTGACGTTCGAGAATGTCGCCGAGCCGCCGCTGCTGTCGATCAACCGCAACTTCTCGGCCCCGATCATCGTCCAGGCCGATCGCCGTCGCGGTGAGCTCGAGCGGCTCGCGCAGAGCGATACGGATCCGTTCGCGCGCTACGAGGCGATCCAGGACCTGATGATGTCGGCCCTGACCGCCGGCGCTCGAGGCGAGCAGGCCGATGCCGAGCCGGTGATCCGGGCCATCGCGGCAACGCTCCGCTCGAATGCGCTCGACGCGGCTTTCAAGGCCGAGGCCATCCTGCTGCCCAGCGACACGCTGGTCGCCGAGCGCATGGACGTCGTCGATCCCGACGCAATCCACGAAGCTCGTGACCGGCTGCGCGAGGCAATCGGCAAGGCGCTCCTCGACGACCTGCTCGCAGCCCACCGCCTGGGCGGGGTTACGGGTGACGATCTCTCGCCGCGTGCGAAGGGCGTGCGGCGCTTACGCAGCGTTGCACTTGGCCTGATTGCTGCGGCCGATGAAGCGCAGGCGGCAAAGCTCGCGAAGGCGCAGTTCGATTCCGCCGACAACATGACCGATCAGCAAGGCGCCCTCGGCGTCCTCGTGTCGCTGGATACGCCGGAGCGGCAGCAGGCGCTGGATGCCTTTTATGCCCGCTTCAAGGACGACGCGCTGGTGCTCGACAAGTGGTTTGCGCTGCAGGCCGCTGCCCAGCGGCGGGATACCGTGGACGAGGTGATCCGGCTGTCCTCGCACCCGGACTTCACGATGACCAATCCGAACCGCCTACGCTCGCTTGCCGGAATGTTCGGCGGCAACCATTGGGCGTTCCACCGTCCGGATGGCCGCGGCTACGCCTTCCTGGCGGACATGATCATCGCTGCCGACAAGCTCAACCCGCAGATTGCCGCTCGCATGGTGCCGCCGCTGGGCCGCTGGCGCCGCTTCGAACCGAAGCGCGCGGCGATAATGCGCGAGCAGCTGGAGCGGATCGCTGCGACGGCGGGATTATCGAAGGACGTTTTCGAGCAGGCGAGCAAGAGCCTCGCCTAAAGGGAGTTGCCGCCGATCCACTGCGCTGCTTCGGTGGCAACCTGGTTTGCGGCGCGGTTGAGAGCTGGACCAACGCTAGCCGCAGTGCCGTCTGCCGGCTGACGAGCGATGAAACGCCGCGTCTCGACGCGATTGCCGCCGGCCGTGGAGAGCGCGCCGTCATATTCGACAACAACTTGGCCGGTCTGCGCGTCATAGCCGAACCGCTGAAGCTGACCGCTGACCAGCAGGCCGGGGTCGAGCGTCGTGATGCCGGAGTCGAGAACGACGCGGTTCGTGGTCCGCCGGATGGTTTCCGACAACAAGCTCTGGAACAGGCGATCAGGCGTATCGATCATCTGCAGGTTGGTGACGTACTGCACGTCGGTCGGGCTGACCTGGGCCGCGACGCGTACGGTGCGGAGCTCCTTGGCGAGGACCGGCGCGTTCACGGTCACGGCCTGGCCAGCGGCGGCGGTCCGCGTCATTGCGCCCGGGTCCGGCGCTTCCGGGGTTAGCGTCAGCAGCGTCGGCGGGACCTTGCCGCCTCCGCCGAGCAGGCCGCCGAGCGAACAGCCGCCCAGCGCGGCCGCGAGTGCGACCGGCACCGCGAAACGCACCAACGACTTCATTTGCGCCTCTTTCCTGGATTGTAGTCGGGCAGCTTCTCGGGTCCGAGTGCGCCGCCGATACCCTGCTGATTCACGCGGTCCGACACGCCCTTCAAGGACACAGTGAGATCTCGAAGCTCGTGCACCAGCTGGTTGGCCTGCGGAAGCGTCGACTTGCTGAAGTTCTGGATGCCCGGGCGAGCGTCGCCGATCGCCGAGTTCAGATTGTCGGCAGCCTGCTGGATGGATCCGATCGCCTTGCGGAGGTCCTGCGCTGCCGGCCGGCCCTGCTCGTTGACCAGCCGATTGGTGTTGTCCGTCAATTCGCTGACCCGCTGCGCGGCCACGCCCGCGTTGCGCACCGCTACGCGGGCGTCTGCGATCGCATTCGCCAGATCCGGCGCGCGGTCCGCCAAAACCTTGCTGGTGCGGTCGATATTCTCGAGGATATCGGCAATCGAGTTCTGGTTCTTGTCGCTCAGCAATTCGGTGAGGCGCTCCGTGAGCCGCTGGATGCGCTCGAGCAGTTCCGGCGCGCTATTCAGGAGTGCGCCAAGCCCGCCCGTGCTTGCCGGAATGACCGGGCAGCCCTGCGGTCCCATCTGGGTGATCGCCCGGTTTCCCTTCACCGCTCCGTTCAGCTGAATCTCGTTCGCGCCGGCAAGGCTGATGCTCTTGATCTGGGCCGTCGTGCCTTCGAGCACCGGCGTCTCCGGGTCGACGCTGATGCGCACCCACACGAACTCCGGCCGGTTCGGCAGAAGCGAGATCTTGTCCACCTGACCGACGTGAACGCCGGAAAAGCTGACGTTCGATCCCTTGTCGATGCCGCCCACGGCCGGGAAATAGATGTCGAAGCACTTGTTCTCGTGCGTGTTGAGCTTGGCCAGCCACACGATGAAGAACAACACCCCGACAAGGAGCGCCATCGTCACCGCGCCGACCAATACGTAGTTGGATCGGGTCTCCATCAGGCGGTCGTATGCTCCTCTGCGGTCACCGCCGCGGCCCGGCCGCGAGGCCCTCTAAAATACTCTTGTATCCAAGGATGATCCAAAGCCAATAGTTCCGGAATCGTTCCGACCGCGATCACCTTTCGGTCCGCGAGGACGGCAACGCGGTCACAGATGGCGTACAGCGTGTCGAGGTCGTGGGTGATCAGGAACACGGTCAGGTCGAGGCGCCGCTGCAGCGTCTTGATGAGTTCGTCGAAGGCGGCCGCGGCGATCGGATCAAGCCCGGCGGTCGGCTCGTCCAGGAACAGCAGCTCGGGATCAAGGGCGAGTGCCCGCGCAAGTCCGGCGCGCTTGATCATGCCTCCGGACAATTCGGAGGGGTATTTGGGCCCGGCGTCTGCCGGCAGGCCGCCCATCGCGATCTTGTAGGAGGCGATCTCATCCAGCAGCGGTGGCTGGATGTACGGGAAGTATTCGCGGATCGACACTTCGACGTTTTCCGCAACCGTCAGCGTCGAGAACAAGGCACCATTCTGAAACAGGATGCCCCAGCGGCGGCGGATGTTCTTGGCCTCGTCCTCGCTGCGGCCGACCATGTTCTCGCCCAGGACCTCGATTTCGCCCTCGTCGGGTGTCTGAAGCCCGATGATCGAGCGCAAGAGCACGGACTTGCCCGTGCCCGAGCCGCCAACCACACCGAGGATCTCCCCGCGGCAGACGGTGAGGTCCAGGCCATCGTGGACCACCGCATCGCCGAAGCTGTTGCGCAGGCCGCGGACGGTGATGATCTCGTCGCAGTCGCGCGCGCTCATATCCAGCCGATGTTGGAAAAGAAGACCGCGAAAACGGCGTCGAGCACGATGACCAGGAAGATCGACTGAACCACCGCAGTGGTGGTCCGCATGCCGACTTCCTCGCTGTTGCCCTGGACGAGCATGCCCTGGAAGCAGCCGGACAGGGCGATGATGAACCCGAACACTGGCGCCTTGATCAGGCCGACCCAGACGTCGGTGACGGGCACGACCTCTTGCAGGCGCTGGATGTAGGTGGCCGGTGCGTAACCGAGAGCGAGCCACACGAACACGCCGCCGCCGAGTAGCGCCATCACCATCGCCCAGAAGGCGAGCAGCGGCATCATTAGGATCGCCGCGATCATGCGCGGGATGACCAGCGCCTCGATCGGCGACACGCCGATGGTGCGCATGGCGTCGATCTCCTCCGTGATCTTCATTGTCCCGAGTTGGGCTGCGAATGCCGAGCCGGACCGGCCCGCCACCATGATCGCCGTCATCAGCGTCCCCAGCTCTCGAGCGGTGATGCGGCCGATCAGGTTGATCGTGTAGACCTCGGCGCCGAACTGGGCGAGCTGAACCGAGCCCTGCTGGGCGATGACGATGCCGATCAGGAAACTCATCAGCCCGATGATGCCGAGTGCGCGGACACCGACGACGTCGAAGCGCTGGACGACGGCGTTCAGGCGAAAGCGGCGCGGCCGCCGGACGAGATTGGCGAAGCCTACGAGGGTCGCGCCGAAGAAGCCCAGCAGGCCAACGAACGTAATCCCGGTTCCAGTGATCCAGACGCCGAGTTCGGAAAGAAGGCGGCTGAAGCCTCCGGCTTGCTCGGGCCGGACCCGCGCGGGAACGTCATAATCGGCGACCTGCTCGAGCAGGCTGGTCTCGTCCTTGCTCGCGCCGACCACCTTGGCGCCGCGGTCCCGGACCGCCCGATAGACGAGCCAGGCGCCGACCGTGTCCATCCGCTGCACGTCGCTGAGGTCGATCGTCAGCGGATCCGGCAGGGATTCGAGCTCGCGCTGGGTCGACGCGGCGCGCGTGATCGTAAGCGCGCCCGTGGCACGATAGGTGCCGCCGGTACCGTCGCCGGCGGAAGTGGGCTCGAGCTGCGCCATTCGCGCCGGATTAGTGCGCGAAATGACTCCGCCGGGCAAGTGCGCCGCTACGGCTCTTCCCTGCCCAGCCCTGCACCTTTATGCGCGCGGCATGGCAATCGAGCCTCCCCTGCAGTTCGTCTCTGTCGGCTCGAACCCCGCACGGCTGTTCGGGATGAGCGCGACGGAGCGGGCCAACCGGCTTGCAGCCAATGCCGGTCTGGAGCCGGTCAGCAGCCTTCAGCCGGATCGGCCAGCCCTTCTCGCAAGTGCGGAGTTCGCGTGGGACCCGGCATGGCTGAGGGCGCTTCGTGACCGCCCCAATACCCTCCTGACGCTCGGTGGCAGGGCGGTGATGGCGCACGTGGGCGCTGGCGAGAATTCCGAGCGCGTGGCCGCGGCGCTTCAGGGCGGGCCGCTGCCGGAGCACTATGCCGTCCTCGCGTCCGAAACCGCGGAACTCAGCTATTCCGAACTCCGCAAGCGTGAGCGTCCGTTCGTGCTGCCGCTGGACCCCGCCAACCAGGAGCCAGTCGAGCGCGCGTCCTATGACGCGGCATACAAGGGCGTGACGGACCTCCTGACGCTCTATCTGTGGCGGCGGCCCGCCTTTTACCTCACGCGCTGGGCGGCGCAGGTCGGGATCAGTCCTAACGCAATCACGGCGGTCGGTGCGGTGATGTGCGTGCTCGCCTTCGTGCTGTTCTGGCGCGGCGAATATTGGCTGGGGAGCCTGGCGGGCTTCATCTTCATGGTGCTGGACACGGTGGACGGAAAGCTCGCCCGCTGCACCGGCGCTTCATCGAAGATCGGCAACCTGCTCGATCACGGCATAGACCTCGTCCACCCGCCGTTCTGGTACTGGGCGTGGCTCCAGGGGCTGACTGCGTATGGCCGCCCGCTCGAGCCGTTCGCGGCGACCATGGTCATCTGGGCGATCGTCGGCGGCTACGTGGCGCAGCGGATCATCGAAGGATTGTTCATGCGCCGCTTCGGCGGAATGCACATCCACGTGTGGCGGCCGGTGGACAGCCAGTTTCGTCTCGTCACGGCGCGGCGCAATCCAAACATGATCCTGCTGGTCGGCTCGCTGCCGTTCGGCCGCCCGGACCTCGGTCTCGTGTTCGTTGCCTATTGGACGATCATCAGCCTGATCTTCCACGCCGTGCGCCTCGCGCAGGCGAGCGAACTGAGCGCTCGTGGCGGCCGGATCGTCTCCTGGCTCGAAGGGTGACGCATACGGCCATCGTTCTCGCCGGATCGCGTCCCGGGCGAGATCCATTCGCGGAAAGCTTCGGCGCCGAGTTCAAAGCCCTCATCCCGGTCGCTGGAGAGCCAATGGTGCGCCGTCCCGTCACTGCGCTACTCGCGTCGAAGAGCATCGGCAGGATAATCGTCCTGAGCCAGGCTCCGGAGCGGATCGCGGCAGAGCTTCCAGACGATGAGCGGCTTCGGGCCTGGGAGTCGACCAGCACAATTGCCGCGACAATGCTCAAACTCTTCAACGCCGCTGACCTCGAGTGGCCGCTGCTGGTCACGACAGCCGATCACGCGCTGCTCGACCCTGCCACCATCGACGAGTTTTGCAGCCGAGCGGGCGGCAACGAGCTCGCGATCGGAGTGGTTGAGCGCGGATCTCTCATGAAGCGCCTGCCCACCTCCAGGAGAACATGGCTGAAGTTTCGCGGCGGCGCCTACACCGGAGCCAACCTGTTCGCGCTTGCCGGGCCGCAGGTGGCTCCCGCAATCGAGCTGTGGCGATCCGTCGAGCAGGACCGCAAGAAGGGGTGGCGCCTGATCTCCCTTCTCGGTCCGCTGGTTCTTGCCGGGGCCGCCCTTCGGCTGCTGACAATCGATGCGGTGCTTGCGCATCTCGGCCGCAAGCTGGGCTTGAGCGTTGCTGCCGTACGCCTCTCCAACCCGCTCGCCGGAGTCGACGTGGACAAGCCCGAAGATCACGCGTTGGTCGAAGCAATCATCGCCGGGCGCGCATGAGCGATCTGGCCGTGTACGACATGGACCGGACCGTCACGCGACGGCCGACCTACACGCCGTTCCTGCTGCATTGTGCTCTCCGGAGAGCCCCCTGGCGTTTGCTGTTCCTGCCATTCGTTGCCAGCTCGATGATTGCCTACGTCGCAGGGCTGATCGACCGCGCGCGCCTGAAGGAGATCAATCACCGCCTCCTGCTCGGCCGCCACATTCACCCGCGCGATCTCACGCCGCTGGTCGACAGCTTTGCTCAGCGGCAGCTCGAAACGAACATTCGCCCTGGCGCCCATCGCGCCATCGCGCGCGACAAGGCCGAAGGAAGGCGGCTAGTCCTCGCGACAGCATCCTATCGCCTCTACGCGGATGCGATCGCCGGGCGGCTGGGCTTTGACGACGTAATCGGCACCGGCTCGATCATCGGTCTCGACGAGCGCGTGCAGGCCAAGATCGCCGGCGAGAACTGCTATGGCCCCGCGAAAATGCGGATGATCGACGACTGGATCAACGCCTCGGGCCTCAAGAGTGCTCACGGCCACGTGCGCTTCTATTCCGACCACGTCTCGGACCAGCCGGCATTCGAATGGGCGGACGAGCCGATTGCAGTGAACCCCCACGGCAAGCTCCGCCGACTCGCCGAACAGCGCGGCTGGGGCATCGAGGACTGGGGTTAGCTTCTTCCTGCCCCTGCCGTTCCTGAACCTTAGGAACTCGCCTTTGGCTTAGTTACGACCTGCTGAATCCCGAGGATGAGAAATACCAGTCCGAGCGCGTGGATACCGATCCCTCTCAGAAGGAAGAAGTTGATGAACGCGAACGAGAAGAACATGAAAATCCGGGCGTTGCGGTTCATTCAGAGCCCCCCATGGTTTGAAGCCGAGCGTCCCTGAGTGTCCGACAGCAAAGTTGAGAAACTCTGAAAGTCGCCGCTGCTACACCGCGTTCAGGGCATTCGCGAAGTCGGCGATCAGGTCGTCTGCGTCTTCAACGCCGATTGAAATCCGCACCAGATTGTCGGTGATGCCGAGCGCCTGCTTGCGCTCGTCCGGGACCGACAGGTGCGTCATCGCCGCTGGCGCACTTGCCAGCGTTTCAGTGCCGCCGAGGCTGACCGCGAGGTGGGCGATCTCCAGCGAGTCGAGGAACGCGAAAGCTTCATTCTCGCCGCCCTTGAGGTAGAGCGAGAAGGTCGAGCCGGCGCCGCTGCAATGGCGGTTGTAGATGTCGGCCTGTCGCGAGCCTTCCTCGAGGAAACCGAGATAACCGACCGTTTCGACCTTCGGATGGCCCCGCAGGAATTCGCACACCTTCGCGGCATTCTCGCCGGCACGCTCCATCCGGAGTTCCAGCGTTTCCAGGCTGCGGAGAAGCATCCAGGCGGTGTTCGGGTCGCAGATCGTGCCGATCGTGTTTCGCATCATGCGCACCTGGTCGATCAGCTTCTGCCGGCCGGTGAGCGCACCCGCGACGAGGTCGCTGTGGCCGCCGGCATATTTCGTCAGGCTGTAGATCGTGAGGTCGGCGCCGTTCTGCAGGGGATGGGCCCAGAGCGGACCGAGGAACGTGTTGTCGATAGCAATCGGCGGAGCGTCATCCGCGCCGAAAGCGGCATCGCGAGCCGCCGCGACGCCTTCCACATCGACGAGAGCGTTCGTCGGGTTCGCCGGACTTTCGAGATAAATCAGGGAGACCCGGCCCTTGGCTTTCGCCTGGGTGAGAACCTCGTCGATCTCCTCGCGCGTCGCGCCAGCGGGGAAGTCGAGCCAGGACACGCCAAAGCGGCCGAGGATCTTGGCGATCAGCGTCTCGGTCGCCGCATAGAGCGGGCCGGAGTGCACGACGACGTCTCCAGGTTGGACGAACGTCAGCAGCAGGGTCGCGATCGCCGACATGCCACTGGAGAAGGTCAGCGCGTCGTCCGCTTCCTCCCACAGGCACAGCCGGTCCTCCAGGATTTCCTGGTTGGGACCGTTGAAGCGTGAGTAGATCAGGCCCTCGGCGCCGCCGGGGCGCTTGCCGGTCACACCTTCAAAGAAGCGCTTACCCGCCGCGGCGTTCTCGAAGACGAAGGTCGAGGTGAGGAAGATCGGTGGCTTCAGCGACCCTTCGCTGAGCGCGGGATCGAAACCGTAGCCCATCATGAGCGTGGACGGCTTCAGTTTGTGGTTGCCGATGCTCGTCGTCGAGGGGCGCGGGCGCCGCTGCGGGCTGCCGCTCGTTTCATTTTCGTCAGGCACGATCTCTCTCCTTGGCGCGGGCCTTAGCCGCAAAACGACGCCGGTCGCTAGGGCAAGGCGATGGCGCTGAGTTGCCGTCCGTAATCGGACACGCCGCGATGCGTTGCGCGCCGGAAGCTGAAGAACCGGTCCGGCTCGGAATAGGTATCGATCTGCAGCGCGTCGACCGTCCCAACCTCGGCGCGCCGAAGCCGATCGGCGACGTAGCCTGCCAAATCGAAGTGCGGCTTCTCGCCTGGAGCGCCGCTGAAGAAGCGTTCGTTGTCTCGGTCGTCGATCAGGAAACGATCGCGAAACTGAGTGTCGACTTCGTACGATGCGGGGGCGATGCAGGGGCCGATCGCCGCGGCAATCCGGCTCCGCCGCGCGCCGAGCCGCTCCATTGCAGCGAGCACCGAGTCGGTCACGCCGCCAAGTGCGCCGCGCCAGCCGGCGTGCGCCGCTCCGATCACTCCAGCTTCAGGATCGGCAAGCAACACCGGTGCGCAGTCGGCGGTCAGGATGCCTAGCAGCAGTCCGGGACGATCGGTGACCATCGCATCGACATGCGGCCTTTCATCCGACGGCCACGCCTGCTCGGCATAGGTCACGTCGGGCGAATGGACCTGGTGCACCGTGACGAGTTCTGCGCCTGGCTTGAGCGCTGAGAGAGCGCGGCGGCGGTTCTCGTCGATGGCTTCGCGCTCGTCCTTGCTGCCGTAGCCGACGTTGAGCCCGGCCACGGCCCCCCTCGACACGCCGCCGCGTCGGCCGAGGAAGCCGTGGGGCAGCCCGCCTAGAGCGGGAGCGCGGACGACTTCAACTTCGCTCACAGCCGCAGCCTCATGATGATGTCCTCGTCAGCCTGGTCCCCGACCATGAATGAATAAGGACCGACCTCCTCGAAGCCGTAGCGAGCGTAGAACCGGCGGGCGCGATGGTTGTCGGTATAGACCGTGAGATAGAGATCTTTGACGCCGCGTCTCCGCGCCTCGTCCAGTGCCCAGTCCATCAGCTCGGCACCAACGCCCGCGCCAATGTGGCTGGACAACACGTAGAGCTGGCGGAGTTCCACGGCGCTGCCGCCGCGCTCGACGGGCAGAGTGCTGGGGCCAAGCTTCACGAAACCAACCGGCGCGGCGTCGTCCTCGGCGATACGGAAGACATAGCCTTCGCCGGTCATCTCCTCCGCCCATGCCTCCGGCGTGAACTGTCCCAAGAAAGCGGTGAGGTCCTCGGCGCGGTAGAGATGTCCGAATGTATCGCAGAAGCTCGCGCGGAAAATCCGATCGATCGCCGGCACATCCGCGAGCGTCGCCGTGCGGTAGCTAATGCTCATGCGAACCCCGCGGGCGCCGGCCACTGCGGCGCGTGAACAGCTATCACCTTGAAGAGCTTACCCATCGCGTCGGAGCCGCACAGCCGTCCCATGGCGGCATTCAGCTCCTGCAGCCGTTCTGGGTTGGCCCGGGACAGCGCCTGTGCACGTGACTCGATGCCCAGCGTTTCCAGCCATTCGCCCTGTGCGACGGGTCGCGACACTGCCGCGCCAGCTTCTCGGGCGACAGCGGCAACCGCTTCGAAGTTGACGTGCGACGTCAAATCCTGCTCGCCTGGCCGCTCAAGCACGGAGGCGAAACGGTGGCGCGACACGGCTTGGAGGGTGTCGCCGGGAGCGCTGCGTTCGTGCCCGTAGTCGATGAAGAGGGCGGCGCCACCATGCTTCACGAGCCGTGTCGAAATCGATCGGACGGCGTCATGACGGGCGGGCGAGGTCTCGATGATCTCGCCATCTCGATCGAAGGCGAGCCCGCCCGCCGCTAGCTGGACCCGCCGTTCGATCCCGCCGACCATCTGCCGGATCGGCAATGCGTCGAGGAACTCGTTTGCCACGAGCAGCAGCGGCCGCTCCGGAAGCTCGTGAATCTCTTCGTGCCACTGGGCATTCGGAACCGCGCGCTTCTGCGCCTCACGAAGCAGCGGGCTCGTCTCCACCAAGTGCACCTCGCCAACAAATCCGGCCGAGCGCATCACGCGCAGCGCATCCGCAGCAAGCGTCCCGCGGCCTGGGCCGAGCTCGGCATAAATCGCATCGGCGGGCGCTCCGGCGCGCTTCCAGCAATGCGCAAGCGCTGCTCCAACGAGCTCGCCGAACATCTGGCTGACCTCCGGTGCGGTCACGAAGTCGCCCGCCGGTCCGAACGGGTCGCGGGTGGCGTAATAATAGCTGTTGCACGCGTCCATATAGGCCTCGACGGTGATCGTCCCCTCGCTGCGCATGCGCTCGCGAAGAGCCCGCTCGAGCGGAGTCACTTCACGCGACGCTGGCGGTGCCGACCGTAGGTTCGACCCGCTCGCGGCGCCGCTTCGCAGTCGCCATCAGATAGATGCCGAGGATGATCATGGGCAGCGACAGCCATTGGCCCATGTGCAGCCCCGTCGCTTGGGTAAAGCCGATCAGCTGCTGGTCAGGTTCGCGGATGAACTCGATGGCGAAGCGGAACAGGCCGTAGGAGAAGACGAAGGCCCCGACGAGCTTGCCGGGCTCGTACCGCGCCTTGGTCTTCCAGAACATGAAGGCGAGGATGCAGAACAGCACGATGCCTTCGAGGAGCGCCTCGTAGAGCTGGCTCGGGTGCCGGGGCGGGCCCAACGCCGGTCCAAACGGCGTCATCTCCACGAACCGCACAGCCCAGGGCACGCGCGTCGGTGCCCCCCACAATTCCTGGTTCACGAAGTTCGCGAGACGGCCGAAGAACAAGCCGAACGGCGTGCAGCAGGCCACGTAATCGTGAATGCGAAGCCAGGAGAGCTTCTCCTTGCGAGCGAAGTAGAGAATCCCGAGCGACGTTCCGATCACGCCGCCATGGAACGACATGCCGCCGTCCCAAAGCTTCACGATCTCGATCGGATGCCGCAGATAGTTCGAGAGATTGTAGAACAGCACATAACCGATGCGGCCGCCCAGGATGATCCCGAGGGCGGCGTAGAAGACGAGATCGTCGGCATGGCGGCGCGCGAGCGGCGCCCCGGGCTGCCGCAGCAAGCGCAGCAGGTACCAATAGCCGATGAAGATCCCGGCCAGGTAGGCGAGACTGTACCAGCGCAGGTCGAACGGCCCCAGGTGCAGAGCAACCGGCGAAAGTCCAAGGTCCGGAAAGGCTGTGAATTGTGCGTCGTCGGCGGCTTGCAAGGACTTCCCCCTGAAAGGACAGCGCCTCATAAGGCGGCCTGCCGGAAAGGCAAAGGAGACCGGGTGCGCAGCGAACTCGACCGCCGCTACGACGAAATGCTGGCGCGGGTGACCGGTCCCGGCGGGCCAGTGACCATCTGCGAGGACGAAAGCGGCCGCGCGACCGTAGGCAATCTTCCCGCGACCCTGCCAGGCCTGTTCCGCACCTTCTGCTCCGCGAACGCCGACAAGGAGGCGCTCGTCGCCGGCGAGGAGCGACTGACCTTCGCCGATCTCGACAGCATCTCCGAGCGGGTGGCTCGCGCCCTCGTCGCACGCGGCGTTGCCAAGGGCGACCGCGTCGGCATTGCCATGCGCAACTGCCCGGCCTGGGTCGTCAGCTACATGGCGATCGCCAAGGCAGGGGGCATCGCCACCCTGCTCAACGGCTGGTGGGAAGCGCACGAGATGGAGCATGCGGTTGCGCTGACGGATCCCAAGCTGATCCTGGCAGATTCATCCCGCGCCAGGAGGGTGGCTGCGAGGTGCAGCGGCCGCGACGTCCTGGATTTGCCGATCGATCGGACAACCGGCCAAGCGTTCGCCGAGCTGCTCGCCGAAGATGGCAACGCGGTTCCGGAAGTCTCACCGGAAGACGACGCGACGATCCTTTTCACCTCCGGCTCGACAGGCGACGCCAAGGGCGCGGTGTCGACCCACCGCGCGGTGACCACGGCAACTTATGCTTATGGCACCGGGCTGATGGTCCTGCGCGGTTTGCTGGAGCAGGAAGGGCGAGCGCCGGCGACGCCGCCACGGACCTTACTCAGCGTCCCGCTCTTTCACGTGACCGGCGAAGTGCCCGTCATGCTGAACAGCTTCGTGGTTTCCCGCTGCATGGTGGTCATGCCCAAGTGGGATGCTACTGAAGCGCTGAGGCTCATCGAGAAGGAGCGTATCACCTACTTTGTCGGTGTCCCGACGATGAGCCTGGAGCTCATGAACCACCCGGATCGCGACAAGTACGACCTAAGCTCGTTGCGGGACATCACTGCCGGCGGTGCGCCGCGCCCGGTCCCTCATGTCGAACGCCTGCAGCGGGAGTTTCCGGACGCTCAGCCAGCACTCGGCTACGGCTTGACCGAAACGAACGCCGTCGGGTGCAGCAACTTCTGGGGCAACTACGCCGATAAGCCGTCGTCGACGGGGCGGCCGCAGCGACCCTTTGTCGAGATCGGCATCCTCGGCGACGGCGACCGACTGCTTGCTGCCGGTCAAACGGGCGAAATCGGCATTCGCAGCGGAGGCAACATGCGCGGCTACTGGCGCAACCGGGAAGCGACGGCGGAGGCAGTCACGGCCGCCGGTTACGTCCGCACCGGGGATATCGGCTACCTGGACGAAGAGGGCTATCTGTTCATCGTCGACCGGAAGAAGGAGATCATCATTCGTGGTGGCGAAAACATCTCCACGGCGGAGGTCGAAGCAGCGATCTACGGGTGCAACGCCGTTGCGGAAGCGGCGGTGTTCGGGATCGCCGACGAGCGGCTCGGCGAAGTGCCCGTTGCAGTCATCCGCCTGAAGGACGGCGAGCAGGTAGATGAGCGGGGACTGCGCAGCGTCCTCGAAGAGCGCCTGGCCCGCTTCAAGCTGCCCGAGCACATTCACTTTTCGGCCGAGCCCCTGCCGCGGCTTGGCACCGGCAAGTTCGACCGCCGACTTCTGAAGGCGCAGTACGCACGTTGAAAGTCGATCGTCGCACATTGCTGATCGGCGGGGGCGCAGGCGTTGGGCTGGTCGTCGCCTATGCATTGTGGCCCCGGCACCTCGGCTCCGACCTGCCGCTTCGGGCGGGCGAGCAGAGCTTTGGGAGCTATATCAAGATCGGTCGCGACGGGCGGGTCACAGTGGCCGTCCCGCAGACGGAAACGGGGCAGGGCATCTGGACCGGCCTGCCGCAGATCGTCGCCGACGAGCTTGGGGCTGCATGGGAGACCGTGGCCGTGGAGCCCGCGCCGATGACTGGCGATTACGCGAACCCGCTCGCCAAGCAGGAAGGCTGGCTGGCCGGGTTCGGCAGGATGCGGGAATGGCGGCTCGGTCATGGCGGAGCGCTGCGGATTACCGCCGGTTCGACTTCCGTGCGCGCTTTCGAGCAGCCGCTGCGCGAGGCCGCCGCTGTGGCCCGCACGATGCTGGTCGGCGCTGCCGCCGATCGCTGGAACATCGACGATAGCCAGTGCGACACCGCGGACGGCTTTGTGCTCAACGGCCTGCGGACGTTCGGGTTCGGAGAGCTAGCGGAAGAAGCGGCCGAGCGCTCGCCGCGGCTTGATGCGCCGCTGCGGACCTCGACACGGGGACGGCTGATTGGCCAGCCCCTGCAGCGGCTCGACGGACCGGCCAAGACCAACGGCAGCTGGCGCTTTGCAGGCGATGTGCGCCTTCCCGGGATGCTGTTTGCATCGGTCCGTCTCGCGCCGCCGGGCGGCCGGCTGACCGGCTATGATCCCGACGCGGTCCGGGCGGTCTCCGGCGTTCGCCACGTCGCGGCTCGGGACGGCTGGGTCGCGCTGGTGGCCGAGAATTGGTGGGCGGCGGAGCGGGCAATGAAAGCGGCCGACGCGCGCTTCTCGGCACCTCGTTCAAGCCCGGTCTCGCGTCCGCTGTTCGAGCGTGCGCTTGCCGAGGACAGCGCCGAGAACTGGTTCAGTCGCGGCGACTACGAAGGAATCACGCGCGACTCCCGGCCGCTCGCCGCCACTTATTGGGTCGCGCCGGCGCTGCATCTTGGCCTCGAGCCGCTCTCGGCCACCGCCCGCGTCAACGGCGATTCAACCGAAGTCTGGGCGGCAACGCAGGCGCCGGAGCTCGCTCGGCGGATGGCATCCGAGGCCGCCGGCGGTGACGTCCTGTTCTACCCATTGCCCACGGGGGAGCCGGGCGGCAGGGCGATCGAGCCGGATGCGATTCCGATTGCCGTCGAACTCGCGCGGCAGCTGCGTCAGCCGGTTCAGGTCCAGCTTTCGCAAAGCGCCAGCCAGAATCACGACCGGCCGAGCGCAGGCGCGCTGGCGCGAATGACGGCGCTGCCGGGGCAGGGCGGGATCACCGCCGCCTGGGCAATGCGCGTCGCGACTGCCAATGGGCTTGGCTCCTCCATCCACCGGCTCGCAGGTGGGAGTGGCGCGGAGCTCAGTGCTACCGCAATGGACGGCTCCGTCCCGCCTTACGCAGTGCCGAACGTCACGGTCGAGGCAATCTCCGCCGGCCTTCCGTACCGGCCCGGCTATACGCGCGGCTCGCCGCAGCGCGAGTTCGCCTTCTTCACGGAAAGCTTCATCGACGAGCTTGCCCACGCCGCCGGAACCGAGCCTCTCGCGTTCCGCATGTCGCTGCTCGGCTCGAGCCCCCGCCTCGCCCGTTGCCTCCAGGCGGCGGCGCAGCTTGCCGACTGGGACGGCGGCGGGAGCGGCAGCGCGATGGGGATCGCCGGCTGCTCGGCGTTCGGATCCCACATCGGGCTCGTCGCCATCGCGAGCATCGGCGAGGACCAGCGCGTTCGCGCCCACAAGCTCGTCGCCGCGGTCGACTGCGGAAGGGTGGTCAACAGCGGCTTGGTCACCCAGCAGATTGCGGGTGGTCTTATCTGGGCGCTGGCGCAGGCGACTGTCCCCGCGGCCGAATGGGTCGCCGGAATGCCGCGTGCACGGCCCATCGGCGGTATTGCCCTGCCGCGCATGGGCGACATTCCCGACATCGTGGTGCAGATCATTCCAAGCAGCAGCCCGTCGGGCGGAGTGAGCGGCCTCGGCACGACGGTGGTGGCGCCAGCCGTTGCGAACGCAATCTATGCGGGCACCGGCAAACGGATGCGCGATCTGCCCTTCGATCCGATGTCCGCCGCGTGAAGAGGCCAGCCGACCACCTCGCCGTGCCGCCGTCGCGCATCGGCGTGCTGATGATCAATCTCGGCACGCCTGACGCCGCCGACGCGCGGGCAGTCCGGCGCTACCTTGCCGAGTTCCTCAGCGACCCGCGCGTGATCGAAATTCCTTCAGTCGCGTGGAAGCCGATCCTGCACGGGATCATTCTCCGCACGCGCCCCCGCAAGTCGGCCGAAGCCTATCGCCAGGTGTGGACCAACGAGGGCTCGCCACTGGCCGTCATCGCGGCGCGTCAGGCGCACGCCATTAGGGCGCGCATCGGTCACCGGGTGATGGTCGAATATGCAATGCGCTACGGAAATCCGGGGATCGCCGAAGCGATCGAGCGCATGAGCGCTGCAGGGTGCACCCGCATCCTTGCTGCGCCGCTCTACCCGCAATATTGCGCGGCAACGACAGCGACGGCCAACGATGCCGTGTTCGGTGCCTTGGCCCGCATGCGCGCGCAGCCTGCGTTGCGAACGCTGCCGCCTTACTATGACGACCCGCTCTATATCGAAGCGCTGCGAGCGAATTTGTCGCGCCAGCTTTCCGCGCTCGACTTCACGCCGGATCGCCTGCTGCTGAGCTTCCACGGAATGCCGCAGCGGACGCTCGAGCTCGGCGATCCCTATCATTGCCACTGCCAGAAAACGGCGCGCCTACTCTCGGATGCGCTCGGTCGCGAAGTGGACGTCGCGTTTCAGTCCCGGTTCGGCCGCGCCAAGTGGCTCGAGCCTGCGACGGACAAGATGCTTGCTGCCTATCCGGCGCAAGGCGTGCAGAGCGTCGCCATCGCGGCGCCAGGCTTTTCCGCCGACTGCCTGGAGACGCTGGAGGAAATGGGCATCCGCGGCCGTGAGACCTTCCGTGAAGCGGGCGGGAAGCAGTTTGCGCTGCTCGAATGCCTCAACGATTCACCTGAGAGCATGACCATGCTGGAAGCATTGATCGAGCGTGACCTTGCAGGCTGGTTGCCGCAGACATAAGCGGTAAGGCGGAGAGGAGAGGCTTTATGGCTCGAGTGGCGATCGTCACCGGAGGCACCCGCGGTATCGGCGAGGCGATCAGCATAGCGCTCAAGGACATGGGCCTGCAGGTTGCCGCCAATTACGCGGGCAATGAAGAGCGTGCGCGCCAGTTCACCGAACGCACCGGCATTGCGGCGTACAAGTGGAACGTCGCCGATTTTGACGCATGCCAGGAAGGCGTGCGCAAGGTCGAGGCGGACCTGGGCCCGGTCGATGTGCTGGTCAACAACGCCGGCATTACACGCGACGGCACAATGCGCCGGATGGATCATGCCAAGTGGCAGGAGGTCATCGACACCAATCTCGGTGGCTGCTTCAACATGGCCAAGGCGGTGTTCGACGGCATGACGACCCGCGGCTACGGCCGCGTCGTGAACATCGGCTCGATAAACGGCCAGGCGGGCCAGTATGGGCAGGTGAATTACGCTGCCGCCAAGTCGGGCATCCACGGCTTCACCAAGGCGCTTGCGCAAGAGGGCGCTCGCTTCGGCGTTACCGTCAACGCGATTGCTCCTGGCTACATCGACACCGACATGGTCGCAGCGGTCCCCGAAGAAGTCCTCGGCAAGATCGTCGCGCGCATCCCGGTCGGTCGCCTCGGCAAGGCGGAAGAAATCGCTCGCGGCGTAACCTTCCTGTGCGACGAGAACGCGGGGTTCGTGACTGGATCGACCCTGTCGATCAACGGCGGCCAGCACATGTACTGATGGCGGCGCCCGACTACGCGCCGCCGCGGAAGCGGTCCGTGCTCATTGCCGGGCACGCGACTTCGATCAGTCTGGAGCCAGCGTTCTGGAGTGCGTTGGAGCGCGCCGCTCGCGAGAGGCAGTGCACCGTCAATAGTCTGGTCGCCGAGATCGATGCCGAGCGGCTCGATGCCCGCAGCCCGCCGAACCTGACATCAGCGATCCGGCAATGGCTATTCGCGCGCACCACGGGGAAGTGACAGGATCGCTTCGGCGAACGCTGCGCCGCCATCGGGAGAATGATCGAGGAATAGCGCCGGCTCGACGAGCTCCAGCTCCATGATCATCAGGTTGCCGTCGCCGTCGGGCACCATGTCGACGCGGGCGTAAGTCGCTGTCGCCGGAGCAGCGGCCAGCGCAGCGCGCGCAAGCGAAATTCCGCCGGCCGGTGCAGTGCATTTGACCGTCGTGCCACCCAGATGCGGCTGCACGCGGAAGTCTCCGGCTGCAGGGCGCTTCACCACTGAGTGGCTGAAGTCGCCGTTGAACAGCATCAGCGAGAATTCGCCCTCGGTGGTGATCTCTCCGATCAGCGGCTGGATGATCATCGCCTTGCCGCGGCTATCCGCCGGCAAGTCGTCGTTGAAGCCGAGCCGGTAAGTGCCGGTCGCGCTCGCCGAGACCGGAGGCTTGATCACCAGCCAATCGCTGCCGAAGCGGCGCCGCGCTTCCTCGAGGTCCTCGTCGCAACACTGCTCGACAGCGACGGTGGGGACGGTCGGCACGCCGGCGTCGGCGAGCTCCGCCAGATACGCCTTGTCGCTGTTCCAGCGCAGCAGCGCCGGCGGATTGAACAGCGGCCACCGCTCCCTCGTGGCACGATCGAGGAACGCGAGCCACGACGCGGAATCGAGGTGATAGCCCCAGGCGACGAGCGGGAGGACAAGATCGAACTCGGCGGCCTCGCCGATCTCCGTCCACGCGACTGCCTCAACCTCCGCGCCGCGGGAACGCAGCACGTCAGACTCGACGTCGAACGCCCAGCGCCAGGGCTCCGGGTAATCCGGCGCCGGCACCAGCATCGCGATGCGCATCGCTATCGCGCCAGCAGGATGCGCGCCTGGCCGGCGATCTGCGCAAGCATCGGCGCGCTGACCTGACCTTCGCTGCGCGCGCGGGCAATCAGCGCGCGGAACTGGTCGATCCGGGCCCGCTGCGCCTCGATCCAGCTATCCACCGCGTCGTCCGGGTCCCGGCTGCCGATCCGCGCCAGGAACTCGATCCGGAGCTGTTCGAAATCGCGGGCGAGGCCGGCGGTGAGCAGGCGCTCCCACTGGTCGGCCGGCGAGTATCGCGCGATCTGCTGCTGCGCCCAGTCGAGGCCGAGCGCTTCGCCGAGCCGGGTGTAGGCCCGGGTCAGTGCTAGTTCCTCGACCTTGCGGCGGGCAGCCAAAGCGGCGACTCCGAACACGCCGTCCAGCTCGAACAGGCGAACCAGGCCGCGCACGATCTCGTCGCTGGCGCCGAGCGCCATCAGGAGATCGCGTCGTGCGGCAGCTTCGTTGCGGACTTCGGACCGGATGAGCTTCGTCGCAGCGGCCGAGATCTTGCGCACGCCCGGCTCGAGCAGCTCGCACAGTGCGCCGACGTGCGCCTCGCCGCCCACCGAGCGAAGGATGTCGGAAAGGTGCGAACGGACGGTCCGCGACGCGATGGAGAAAAGCTCGACGCGCACGCTCTCCGGGAGCGCGGCCTGCTCGATCTGCGTCCACAGCTTGTCGAGATCGAGCAGCCGCTCGGCGACGAGGAACGCGGCGATCACCTGCTGCAGGGACGAGCCTTCTTCTTCCATGAGGTCGAACGCGACGCCCGGGCCAAGCCGGTTGACGAAGCGGTTGGCGACCTTCGTTCCGAGGATCTCGTGCCGCAGCGGATGCTTGCGGATGGCATCGGCGTGCGCCTTCACCATCGCCTTGGGGAAGGCGGCGAACAGCTGCGGCTCAAGGAGCTTCTCGTCCGCGAGGTGCAAAGCCTCGGCCGCGTCCTGAAGAACGATTTTCGAGATCGACAGAACGACCGCCAGTTCAGGTCGGGTCAGCCCACGATTGTCCTGCTTGCGCCGGAGCAGTTCCTCGCTCGACTCGAGCCCCTCGACCTTGCGGTTGAGGCGACCGGTGCCCTCGAGGATTTCGATCGTCCGCACGTGCCCGGCAAGCGCTTCCGGTCCGCCGCTTTGAGCGATGGAGAGGGCAAGGCTTTGCAGGCGATTGTCTTCCAGAACGATGCCGGCGACATCCTCGGTCATTTTGGCCAGGAGGCTATTGCGCCTGGCCTCGGTGAGCCGCCCCTCGACCATCTCGCGGTTGAGCGGGATCTTGATGTTTACTTCGTTGTCCGAGCAGTCGACGCCCGCCGAATTGTCGATGAAGTCGGTGTTGATCCGGCCCCCGTGCTCGGCAAACTCGATGCGGCCGTCCTGCGTAATCGCCAGGTTGGCGCCTTCACCGATGACTCTGGCGCGCACTTCGCTGCCGTCTACGCGCAAAGCGTCGTTCGAGGGATCGCCGACCTCCGCCTGAGTCTGCGTCGAACCCTTGATGTAGGTGCCGATGCCGCCGAACCACAGAAGGTCGACGGGGCTCTTGAGGATCGCGTTGATAAGCGTCGCCGGATCGACCGACTTCTCGCTGAAGCCGAGCGCCTTGCGCGCCTCGGGACTGAGCTCGATCGACTTCTCCGTGCGGCGATAGATGCCGCCGCCTTTCGACAGCTTCTGGCGGTCGTAGTCGCCCCAGCTCGATCGCGGCAGTTCGAAGAGCCGCATGCGCTCCGCGAAGCTGGCCTTCGGATCGGGATCCGGGTCGATGAAGATGTGCCGGTGATCGAATGCGGCGACCAGCTTCAGCGTCTGGCTGAGCAGCATGCCGTTCCCGAACACGTCGCCCGACATGTCGCCGCAGCCGGCGACGATCACCGGGTCCGACTGAACGTCGACGCCCATCTCCAGGAAGTGGCGCTGCACGGAAATCCATGCGCCCTTCGCGGTGATGCCCATGGCCTTGTGATCGTAGCCGTTGGAGCCGCCGCTCGCGAAGGCATCGCCGAGCCAGAAGTTTCGCTCGAGCGCGATAGCGTTCGCGATGTCGGAGAAGGCTGCAGTGCCCTTGTCGGCGGCGACGACGAAGTACGGATCGTCCCCGTCCAGGATGACGACGCGCTGCGGATGGACGACCTTGTCGTTGACCAGGTTGTCGGTGACCGAGAGCAGCGAACGGATGAAAATCCGGTAGGTCTCCGTTCCTTCGGCCAGCCATGCGTCCCGGTTCGAGGCCGCGGGGAGCTGCTTGGGATAGAATCCGCCCTTGGCGCCGGTCGGGACGATAACGGCATTCTTGACGAGCTGCGCCTTCATCAGGCCGAGAATTTCGGTGCGGAAATCGTCGCGCCGGTCCGACCAGCGGATGCCGCCGCGCGCGATCGGTCCGCCGCGGAGGTGAACGCCCTCAACCCGCGGGCTGTACACCCAGATCTCCCGCCACGGGACGGGGGCAGGGAGGTTCGGCACGAGCGAAGAGTTGATCTTGAATGCCAGTGCTTCCGCGGCCGCCGGAGCGAAGGCGTTGGTGCGAACGATGGCGTCCACGAGCGAGCGCAGGCGGCGCAGGATCCGGTCGTCGTCGATCGACTGGACGCTGCCGAGCGCGCGTTTGAAGGCCTCGCTCGCCCGTTCCACTTCGGATGCGCGGTCCTTGCCAGACGGATCGTGCGTTGCGCTGAACACATTGATCAGCGCACGCGTCGCTTGCGGCGCCCGGCGAAGCGCTTCGACGATGGTCAGCAGTCCGTATGAGACGCCCGTCTGGCGCAGGTAGCGGAACCAGGAGCGGAGCCACACAACCGCGCGGGTCTCCAGGCCGACGTAGAGCACGAGTTGGTTGAACTCGTCGTCCTCCGCCGCGCCGCAGAGGACTTCGGCAACTGCAGACTCGATCTCTTCAGTGCGCGAGAGAATGGACTTGAGGTCCGCCTCGCCGCTGATCTCGACGCGGAAGTCGTGGATGTAGCCGAGCGTCCCGGTGGAAAGGACCGTCGGGATCTCCTCCAGAACGCGGAAGCCGAAATTCTCCATGACCGGCACAGCTTCGGACAGCGGGATCAGGCCTGCGCGGCGATAGGTCTTCAGCCGCAGCTGCCCGTCCGGATCGCCGGGCGAGCGCCAGATGCGAACGCCGCGATCCGCCTCGTCGTTGAGGCGCCATAGCCGGACGATGTCGGCGGCGGCGTCGTCGGGCGAGGTGCGCGAGCGATAGCTTTCCGGGAAGTGCGCGATGTAGCCGAGCGCCAGGCGGGTCGCCCGCGCGGATCCAACGATCTCGACCAGTTCGGCCTCGACGGCTGGAGCCCAGCCGCGGACCATTTCGACGACCGCGGAATCGAGCTTCTCGGCGTCCGGGAGGTCGGCGTCGTTGTCGACATATTGGGTGTAGCGGATCAGTGCCAGATCGCCGTCGCCAAGCTCCACCGACCAGCTCGTGACATCCGTACCGACCTCTTGTTCGAGCATCGACGCAATCGCGGTGCGCCGCGCCGTGGTCAGTTCTTCACGCGGCAGCCAGACGAAGGTGAACAGGTGCCCCTTGAGGATGCTGCGCACCTGCAGCAGGGCAGGACGCGGCCGGTCGGCAAGCGACATCGCCATCATGACCAGGTCGCGCACGGATTCAATACTGAGGTTGATCAGCAGGTCGCGCGGAAGCGAGGCGACCGCGTGCCGCAGCGCCTTGCCGCTGTGCCCCTTGGGATCGAACCCGAAGTCGCGGTCGAGCGCTTCGAGCCGACCTCGCAGCAGCGGCACGTCCTCGGCGGGAGCAGTCAGCGCCTGGCTGGTCCACAGCCCGGCGTGCACGCCAATACCGGTGATCTTGCCCTTCTCGCGGATCGGCAAGACGACAAGGTCGAGCGGTACCCGGCGGTGGACGCTGGACTTGCGCTCCGCCTTCGCCATCAGCGGCACTTCTCCACCCTGCTCGAAATGCCGCATCGCCATGATCGGACCGGCATCGTCGGTCGGCGTGCCCGGAATGCTGAAGATGCCGAGCGCTTCGGACGGCTGGTGCCCCGGCCGCTCGACGTGATAGCCGAGCAGGGTCATCGCGCCATCCGCGAACCAGTTCAGCAGCGCACCGCCTTCGCCTTGCTCGATATCCGCGGCATCGGCGCGCATCTTCGCCTGAAGCTGCGGCCAGTCGCGGACTGCAGCGCGCACGTCTTCGAGCACCCGGTGCAGCTCGGTGACCAGCTCCCGGCGACCACGCGCATCGGCTCGGTCGAGTTCGATGTACATCATGGACTCGCGGCGGTCCTGATCGCCGCACAGCGGTTCCACTTCCTCCAGCACGCCGCTCTTGTCGCGCGACACGCACACGACCGGATGGAGCAGGCGATGGATGGTCAGCTGGCGCGCTGCGATCGCGTTGGCTACGGAATCGACCAGGAACGGCATGTCGTCGTTGACGATCGCGATCTGCATTCGCCGGTGCCCGGCTTCCCCGCCGGTGGACTCGACGGCAATGGCGATCTCGCCGCGGCGTCGCTTCGAAGCGACGGCTGCGACAAATTCGGCGGCGGTGCGCTCGTCTTCGCGGCTGAAGCCCTGGGTTTCACCAGGAAGGGCGTTCCCCGTCAGCGCCTTGCGAAGGGATTCGACCAAGGGCTTGGCCAGGCGCGTATGGGCCGTCATGGAAAGCTTGTGCTCCGCGATTAGGGCGATGCGGCGGGCCTATAGACCCGCCTTCGCCGGAGCGACAACCCCGCCCCGACCTGCCCGAACCGGCTTACGCGGCCTGACGAAGGGCCTTTTCGACGAGCTTGGAGTCGTCGACCACGGCCACCGGCTCATAGCCGCCATCGGCAGTGCGGCGGGTGATGACGACACCGAATTCATCGTCGGCGACAATGCTTTGCAGCGACAGGGCAGGCACCGTGCGGAGCTTGGCACGCGCCTGGTCCGTGCGGGTATCCGGCTTGCCTTCGGGGCGCCGTGCCTGGCGCTCTTGAGCGACCAGTGCCTTCAGGCCACCGGGCTGCTTGGTGATGAAGGCCTCGAACGCACCGACGGCGACGTCCTGCCGTTGCGCATAGGATAGTGCGGCGGCGAACTCGGTCAGACGTGCCTTGTCGTAATCCACGCCGAACACGAGCTTGACGACGGGCGTCATGGGAGCGCGCGCCTGTGCTTTCACGCCCGACTCCTCGAGCAGCTCGGCGTAATCTTCCGGGTTCTGCCGCGCGGCGAAGGCAAAATCGAAAGCGAGCGCCAAGGCGCGATAGAGCGCGCTTCGGGTGCGAACTTCGCCGCCCTTGACCGCTTCGGCGCTTTCCCGGGCGACCCAAAGGCGGTCGGCTAGGCCGGCGTCTTCGTCGAGTTCGATCTGAGGAGCGATTGTGTCGGCGTCGGCAGAGTCCGCCAGCGGACCGTCCTGCCAAGAAAAATGCGGAACCGGCGGCAGCGGTTCGGCGACTTCGAAGGCCTCAACCAGGTCAAGTGGCTCCGTGGAGGCGAGCGGCTCGTCAAGAAGCAGCGCATCGTCCTCGGCAAGGGCGGGCGGATCGATCGGCAGCTCTGGCACGTTCGCGAAAGCGGGTGCCTCGGCCCCGGCGTCCGCCGCAACGGACTTCCAGTTGATCACGCCGTAGATGAAATCGATCGTCTCGCCGTCCGACGAGAAGGGCATCAGGATGCCGCGGTAGCAGATGTTGACGGAGCGTTGATTGACGAACTCCGCCTCGAAGCCGACCGGCGCGCGGTTGGCGATGATCTGCATGTAATGGTCGGTCAGGCGCGACAGCAGCGAGCGGCTGGGCACGTTGGAGATGGTGCTCATGGTCTCATCGAGCCCGCATTCCTCCCGGATCGCCCCGCCGATGTACGGGATGCCGGGATTGTCGACGCCGCAGGTGAAGTCGAGGAGCACGCTGTGCCCGGCGAAATCCTTGACGTCGCCCGGCTCGAGATCTTCGATCGAGGGGAAGCCACGGCCGTCCAGCAGCGAGACCCAATAATTGTAGGCGCGCACGTGCATGCGGCGCTCATCGTTGCCGATTGCCGCCGTCACCTGCTCCGCAGCGCTTGTGTCGACGGCGCTCGGCACGTCGAAATCGCTCGGATGATCCCGATAGCTGTCCATTTACCCCCGGGTCCCACTCGTCCAGTTCAGCCTGCACAATGCCAAGCGACGGTTACGAAGCGGTTAAGCATATCTGGATTGATGGGGGCCGCGGCCTCCAGTCTTGCCGGAGCCCGCAGGCGCTGATAGGGGCGCGTTTCCCTCCGGAGCCAAGCCGCTTTAGCTCAGCTGGTAGAGCACATCATTCGTAATGATGGGGTCAGGTGTTCGAGTCACCTAAGCGGCACCACTCCTTCCACAAGCCGGCAATCCCGCATCACCACGCGCGCATCTCTTCCGAAAGGCTGGGGTGCGAAATCGACCGTCGCGGGATCCGTGCAACCTGCCGTCCCCCCGAGAGCAGAAGCTCGATCCTCCGCTGCATCAGCCGCTCCCAGCGCCGCTCGACGAAAGCGTACATCAGCCCCGCCAGCGCCAGGACGATCAGGAACGCCGCGAGCAGTCTGAAGTGGATGCCGAACGGCAAGGTGCGGATCAGCAGGTAGCCGATGTTTTGGTGTAGGAGGTACAGTGAGTAGCTGACCAGGCCGACGTAGGTGATCGGCCTGGGGACCCTCAGCCAACGCATCTGGAGCACCAGGAGGCCGCCTAGCGCCATGATCGGCCCGAGCGCCGGTCCGTCCGCGAACCGCCCGCTGATATATTGCACGAAGCAGCCGCCCGAAGCGATCAGGATCGTCGGTCCGGTACCGATCCGGCGGCACTCCCAGGCGAGCAGCCCGAACAGGAACGACGGCGCATAATCGGACAGAAACACTCCGTCGGCGATGAGGAGCGGAGCGTGCTCGACCCGCAGGAACGCACCGACGACGCACATCAGCAGCCAAGCAAGCGAGATGCTCCGCCCGCGCATCAGATAGTAAGTGAGACCGATCAGGAAATAGAACTTCAGTTCGACGACGAGCGACCAGTAGGCGCCGTCGACCTGCGGCCAGCCAGAAAGCGCGTTCAGCCAGAACATGTTGGAAAGCGCGATGCCGAGCGTCGCGCTCTCGCTGGGAAGTTCGCCGATTGTCAGTGCTGCGGTCGTGAGGATGATGCCGACGACATAGGCCGGCTGGATCCTCGCGAAGCGGCGTGCCCAGAAGTTCTCGAGAGATGTCGAACTGTCGAGCGTCATGAAGATGCAGAAGCCGCTGACGGTGAAGAACAGATCGACCCCGTGATGCCCCAGTGGGAACCTGAACGGCACGCGATCGGTGCGGTAGAAGGCGGCGCTGTAGCGGCTCGTGTAGTGATAGATGACGACGCTCAGGATCGCCAAAGCGCGCAGCAGGTCGATGTTGTCCTGCCGGGACTTCGGCTTCGCGACAGCGGTAGTGGGAGCGACCTGCTCGCCATCGCTCAAAGGCAGATCGGTCATCTCAAGCACCCACGCGGAACATGCTGCCTCGGGAGACAGCGGTACCCCCTATCATTTAACGAGAAATTATCAAAAAGTTAATTCAGCCGTGCGCCTTCAAGCGCATCGCGAACCGCGGAGTAAGCTCCGGCAGTTGGGAAGCGCCTTCACCCGTACCTTCGCAGCGGGTAACCGGGAATTCGCAAGCCGTGATTTGAACGGCTTCGCCCGGCGTGCTCTCAGGACAACGGGCACGACGGCCCCACTTGGTGAGAACGCGAACATGGCAACGGGCGAACGGATCACGCTGGACCAGGCTTTGGCCACTGCCAAGGCGAACGGCTATGGTCGGATGCTCGGCCGCGGTGAGGACAATCGCCTCGAACCGGAGTGCTGGCCCCACGTCGAGCCCAGCTTCCATTTCACCAAGGACCAGAAATTCTTCGCGATCGGCAGCTGCTTCGCGAAGAACATCCGCAAGCGTCTGGCGCTAGACGGCTACAACATCCTGGGCGGCGTTGCCGGCGAAGAGAACAGCCGCAATCGCTACACACCGCCGGCCATCTTTCAGGAGCTCGAGTGGGTCCGCGGCATCCTGAACCGCGACGACATCGTTCGCGACAGCGACGTCGAACCGCTGCTGCTCCAAGTCGGACCTGACCGTTGGGCCGACATCTGGTGCCGGTCGCAACGGGGGCAGACGGCGACACTCGAACAGGCGATCGCCGCGCGCAAGGAACTCTACGGCCACTTTCGAGGCGCCTTCTTTGCCGATGTCGTCATCATCACACTCGGCCTCATCGAGGCATGGTGGGACGAGGTCAGCCAATCATATGTCGAGTTCGACGTATCGTGGGCACGACGGCCGGATCGGAGCCGATTCCAGTTCGAACGGCTGAGCTTCGCGACGGCCAGGGACTATGTCGAGCGCGCTGTCCAGATGCTGGTGGAAGGGAACCGGCGCGTGCTGATTACCGCGTCGCCCGTGATTCTCGCGCGGACATTCACGGACTCCGACATCATCGTCGCGAACTCGCATTCGAAGTCGGTGCTCAGAGCGATCGCGGGTGAGGTCGCCGCGCAGCACGGCGAAGTGGACTATTTCCCAAGCTACGAGATCGCAACGCTGACCCGGCGGCCGGAAGTGTGGGAAGACGATCTTATCCACGTCCACCCGAACTTCATCGCCCGGATCATGCAGCACGTCACGGAAGCGTACGTGCCTGATAGCGTACAAAGGCACGACCGTGCCCTGATGAAGATGGCCAACCTCGTGGAGGCGTCGCAATGGGCGGCGGCTGGCGACATCTACGACCGCGCAGGCGAGGCGCTTTGGGCTTCGCGCAGTCCCGCAGTGCACGCGGCCGGAATGCGTCTGGCACGCCAGCGCGGCGACCTCGCGACGGCGCAGCGTCATGCGGCTCGGTTGGATCCGGCCGACGAGCTCCTCTACAGGAACCACCCCGACTGGATGTTCGACGCCCTGCGCCTGCTGGGCGGTACCGGCGAGCTCGATCGCCAGGCTAGCGAAATTCGCAACAGTTTGATCAACTTCGGCCGCCGCCAGCCGCAAGTCTTTCTGACGATGTTCGGGGAGGCGGAGAGGAGCGCCGACCAACCCGCTATCCGCGATCTGATGGACATCGTCGTCGAAGCCGATGTGAATTCGCCCGTCGTCGTTCACAAGGTCGCGCCCAAAATGCAGGCGATCGGCCTCGTGCGGGAAGCGCTTGAATTGGTGGATTCACAGCTGGAGCGAACGCCGGACAATGTGCTCATGCTTGGCCGGCGCGCCCGGCTGCTGCTCGCGCTGCATCGTCACGCCGAGGTGGTCGATCCGCTGCGACGTTTGCAACAGGCGGAGCCAGAGAATGGCTGGGCTCGCCTGACCCTCGCCCGTACCGTGGAACGGCTCGGCCGCCTCGACGAGGCGCTCGAAGAAGTCGATGCCTTGCTCGCGTTGACGCCGACCGATGCGCACGCCCTTGCGCTCAAGTCTCGTCTGCTGGCGAAACTTGGGCATCATGAGCTCGCCATTCAGTCGGCGCTCGCAGCGCGTGAGGCGGGCGGCAACGATCCTGCAGTGCTCCGCGATACCGAGCCGCTGCTGCGCGTGCCGGCGTCGAGCGCGTGATTCGCAAAGTCATTGCGGCTCGACACTTGCCTGACCACCCACCAGCGTCGCGGCGTTAACGGAAATTTTCATTTGCTTGCCGTAATTTAGCTGTTAGCAATTCAGCTGTGCGGAAGTTTGGGGGCTCGCCGCGCGCTGGTCGTA
Organism: Sphingomonas sp. F9_3S_D5_B_2; assembly: GCF_054263715.1. Classification (NCBI taxonomy): domain Bacteria; kingdom Pseudomonadati; phylum Pseudomonadota; class Alphaproteobacteria; order Sphingomonadales; family Sphingomonadaceae; genus Sphingomonas; species Sphingomonas sp. F9_3S_D5_B_2. The sequence continues at coordinate 273,666 of NZ_JBSZFB010000002.1, forward strand.
GAGAGAGCTTCGGGGATATGGTTCGCACGCTTGGATGCGGTCTTTGGCTGGTTGCCGCTCTCAGCGGAGGGAGTGCTTGTGCGATGACGCCCCCGACGAGCGGGTCCATCCGCTGCTCCGTCGAAGGCGCCGAGCGCCTTCCCGAGGGCATCACCGACAAGACCATTTGCGACGCCGTCCGCGGCTCGGCCGAACCGGCACTTCAGCAGGGCGGTTTCGCGCGCGATTCACTGTCGGTGGTGGTGACCGTTGCGTCCGCGACCAAGCTCGTCGCCGCCGCGCAGCTTGCGGGCAAACCACTGCCCGAGCACCGCGTGGCGATTTCCGACCGAACTTTGAACGCACAAGCAGTTGCGATGCTTGCGAATGCAATCGCCGCCGAGATCGCTTCGGCACGCCAGTAAATCCGTGGGGCCAGGAACCGTTCGATGACAGACATTGCAGCAGATACCAGCACGACCGCGCACGTCAGCCTGGGCGGGTCCTTCGTCGGATCGATTGAAACCGCGGGCGACCACGACTGGATCGCAGTTAACCTCACGGCCGGCCAGAAATATTCCATCACGCTTGCAGGGTACGGTTCGAACGCCCTCGAGGATCCGTACCTCTACCTGCGGGACTCCTCGGGCAACGTCCTTGCCGAGAAGGACGACATCAACCCGGGCATCGAGCGCGACTCCCGGGTCATATTCACGCCGACGAGCTCCGGCACTTACTACATCGACGCTGCGGCGTGGGACGATGACGCCGGGACCTACAAATACACCGGCGATTACAAGGTTTCGGTCGAACTCTACACGCCGCCGCCGGTCTACGATTACAGCCAGATCGCCGACCAGCTGGTCAACGGCTACTGGGGCGGCGACTGGCACCATTTCAATGTCACTCAAGGCGGCACGATCACCGTCAACCTGACGGCGCTCGCCGGAGACGGTCAGACGCTTGCGCGTGCCGCCCTGGCCGAGTGGACAGACGTGATCGGCGTGACCTTCAAGGAGGTCACTACCGGCGGCCAGATCGTGTTCGACGACAGCGAGGACGGTGCCTACACGAACGCCGACTGGGCGAACCACGTAACCACGTCCGCGACCGTGAACATCTCCAGCCAGTGGCTGACCGATTACGGCACGTCGCTCAACACCTACTCGTTCCAGACGTATCTGCACGAGATCGGCCATGCGCTCGGGCTCGGGCACGCCGGCAATTACAATGAGACGGCTACCTACCCCGACGACGCGGTCTATTCGAATGACGCGTGGTCGACGACGGTCATGTCCTATTTCAGCGAACGCGAGAGCAGCTACTTCGGCGACCAGGACTTTTCCTACGCCTTCACGCTGACGCCGATGAGCGGCGATATCCTCGCGATGCAGACGTTGTACGGGCTGTCGACAACGACCCGCACCGGCAACACGACGTACGGTTACGGCTCGAACTCCGGCAATCCGGTCTTTGATACGAACGCCAATCCGGACGCTGCGTACACGATCATCGACAGCGGCGGCACCGACACGCTGAACTATTCTGCGTCGCACAGTGATCAGGTCATCAATCTCAATCCCGGCACCTTTTCGAACGTTGCCGGCAGCATCGGCAACATGGCGATCGCGTTCGGGACTGTGATCGAGAACGCCAAAGGTGGAACGGCAAGCGACACGATCGTCGGCAATGCCGCGAATAACGTGCTCGAGGGCGGCGCCGGCAACGACACCGTATCTTATGAGGCGGCGCGCGCCGGCGTCACCGTCGACATGCGCGTTTCTGGCCAGCAGAACACCATCGGAGCCGGCCGCGACACGCTTACCAGCTTCGAAAATCTCGTCGGGTCCGCCTACGGCGATACGCTTACGGCCGCTCCCACAACCTTGTCTATCCATGGTGGTAGCGGCGACGACCGGCTAAGCGGACTCGCTGCCAACTTCTACGGCGACGGCGGCAACGACAGCTTCAGCGCGACCGCAGCCAATGACTGGTTCTCTGGCGGCGACGGTTTCGACACGATCGACTACAGCCACGCTTCAGGCTCCGTCTCGATGGTTACCGATGCCGGCAATTACAACACCGGCGCGTCCGGCGTCGATACCTTGGTATCGGTAGAGCGGATCATCGGTTCTGCGTTCGATGACACGTTGCGTTCGACGGCGGCGGGCGGGGCGCTGGTCGGAGGCACCGGCAACGACAGCCTGACGGGGTCGGGCGGCGGCGGCAGCGATCTGACGGGGGGCACCGGCAACGACAGCTATGTCGTGTTCTCCGCCAGCGACAGGATCATCGAGCGCGCGGGCGAAGGAACGGAAAACGTCAGCGCGTCGAGCACGTACCGCCTTTCGGCCAACGTCGAAAACCTGACGCTCACCGGCACGGCGGCAATCGACGGCACCGGCAGCAACGATGCCAATTTGATCACCGGCAACAGCGGCGCGAACCGGATTTCGGGCAGCGGCGGCAACGACTTGCTGTACGGCAACGCCGGCAACGACACGCTGGACGGCGGTGTTGGTCTCGACAAGATGTTCGGCGGTGTCGGCAACGACATCTATGTCGTGCGGGACGCGACCGACTACGCCTACGAGAATGCCGGCGAGGGCACCGACCGGGTCATCTCGTCGATCAGCACGCAGCTTCGCGCCAATGTCGAGAACCTGTCGCTGAGCGGCGCGTCCAACCTGACCGGCAAGGGCAACGAGCTTGCCAACACGCTGACCGGCAACACCGCCAACAATGCGCTTTACGGCTATGCTGGCGACGACAAGCTGTACGGCGGCGACGGCAATGACGTGCTGAACGGCGGCAGCGGTGTCGACCGGCTGAGCGGCGGCACCGGCAACGACACTTACTATGTCGATGATGCGACCAGCTATGCCTACGAGAATGCCGCTGAAGGCACCGACCGCGTCTATGCGACCGTCAGCCTGACGCTCCGCGCCAATATCGAGAACCTGACGCTCTCCGGCGCTTCGGCGATCAACGGCAGCGGCAACGAGATCGACAACCGCATCTGGGGCAATGGCGCCACCAACGCGCTCCACGGCGCAGCGGGCAACGACAAGCTCTACGGCCAGGCCGGTGACGACACGCTCTCTGGCGATGACGGCAACGACTGGCTCGAGGGCGGCACCGGCAAGGACGTCGCCTATGGCGGCGCCGGCAAGGACACGTTCGTGTTCCGCGACGGCGACTTTGCCGGAGCGACCACCGGCAGTGCCGACGTCATCCACGACTTCGTGCATGGCGACGACCACATCCGGCTCGACTATTTCGATGCCGACACGGTGCTCGGCGGCAACCAGGCCTTCTCGTTCATCGGCACCGCCGCGTTCGACGGCACCGCCGGCGAGCTCCGCTACGAAGCGATCGGCGGCGCCACCTACGTCTCCGGAGACACCAACGGCGACGGCACCGCCGACTTCATGCTCCGCCTCGACGGCAACCACCCCCTCACCAGCGGAGACTTCGCGCTTTAGGCAGACGCGCTCTCGGCGCCGCTCGGTTCGGGGTTGAAGGTCGCCCGCTGCATGCCGCAAGACGGTCGACATGGGTACGAGACGTTGAAGGTCTGTGTCGTAGGCGCCGGCGCAATCGGCGGCTGGGTCGCGGCCCGGCTTGCGCTTGCCGGACACCAGGTGATGGCGGTGAGCAGCCGCGGCCGCGTCGAGCGGCTCGAGATCAGCGAAGCCGGTGAGACCGAGGCGGCGTCTCTGCAGTTGTTTGATGGGCCTCCAGAGCTGCTGATAGTCGCGGTGAAGGCGCCTGCCTTGCCGGCTGTCGCTGGAAAGCTCGCGCAGTCTGTGGGCCGCGACACGATCATTCTGCCGATGCTGAACGGCGTGCCCTGGTGGTTCGTGCCGGGCGACCCGCTCCGATGCGTCGATCCGGCCGGCTCCATCGCGGCGGCACTGCCGATGGCCCAGATCGTCGGCTGCGTTGTGCACGCCTCCTGCTACCGAAGCGCCGCTGATCACGTGGTCGTCAAGCACGCGGACAAGCTGATCGTCGGTGAGCCGAACGGCGGAACAGGCGCGCGCGCCGATACGCTCTGCCGTCTGTTCAGCGAAGCCCGCATCCGCTGCGAGGCAAGCGACAATGTGCGCCGAGCAATCTGGTACAAGCTGTGGGGCAACGCGACGATCAACCCGCTGTCGGCGCTCACGCGCGCAACGGCCGACCGCATCCTCGCCGACGCGGAATGCCGCGCCTGGATGCTGCAAGGCATGGCGGAACTTGCGGATATCGGGGCGGCGATCGGCTGTCCGATCACCGAAAGCGGTGAGGACCGGATGAAGGTCACCGCGCGACTGGGTGCGTTCAAGACGTCCATGCTCCAGGACGTGGAGGGCGGCCGCCCGATCGAACTGGAAGCACTGCTCGGCGCTCCTCGAGAGGTTGCGCGGCGGCAAGGCATTGCGACTCCGGCGCTCGACCGGCTCTACGGGCTGACGCGGCTGATGGCGGCGAGCCTTGGAGCGCCCTAGGCGGACTCCACGACGCGTCCGACGCATTCACCGAAGCCGATGCGCACGGCGTCATCGCCTTCGCACCACGCCCGCATCGTGATCTCGTCACCATCCTCGAGGAAGCGGCGCGTTTCACCCGTTGGCAGTTCGATCGGCTGCTTGCCGCCACGGCTGATCTCCAGCAGCGAGCCGAGGCCATTCTCGCTCTCCGTCGACAAGGTGCCCGTCCCGATCAGGTCGCCCGGCTGAAGATTGCAGCCGTTGGAGCTGTGATGGGTGACGATCTGGGCGGCACTCCAGTACATCGCGGCATCCGCCGATCCCTGCGACAGGACGTGCGCAGGCACGCCGCTCGCGCGCATCGCCAGCGTCGACAGCGTCACCTCCAGCTGGATCCCGAGTCCGCCCTGGCGGCTGTCCTCGTCATCGCTGAGGTAGGGGAGCGGCCGGGGGTCGCCTGCAGTGCGCCTGGGCATCGCTTTGCGGAATGGCGCTAACGCCTGCGGGCTGACGATCCATGGCGAGACGGTCGTCAGGAAGTTCTTGGCCAAGAACGGACCCAGCGGCTGATACTCCCAAGCCTGTAGGTCGCGCGCCGACCAATCGTTGAGAAGGCAGTAGCCGGCGATATGCTCGCCCGCTTCACCGATCGGGATCGGCGAGCCAAGCGCATTGCCTCGCCCCACCCACATGCCGAGTTCGAGTTCGTAGTCGAGCCGCCGGCTCGGGCCATATTCGGGAGCGTCCGCGTCGGGCGCCTTGCGCTGTCCGGATGGACGGACAACCGGCTCGCCGGACGAGCGAACCGAGCTCGCGCGCCCATGGTACCCGATCGGGACATATTTGTAGTTGGGCAGCAGCGGATTGTCGGGCCGGAACTGCTTGCCGACGTTCATGGCGTGGTGAATCCCGACGTAGAAGTCGGTGTAATCGCCGACCAGGCAGGGGACGTGCAGCCGGACCTCCGATTGGCCGATCAGGTGCGGGTCGACCTCGTCGCGATAACGTTCGTCGCTGAGCAGTTCGGCCAATCGATCGCGCAGTTGCCGCTCTGCTCCATGGCCGCGGGCGAGCCAGGCGTTGAGGACGGGCTGCGACAGGTCTTGCCGCCAGTCTTCATCGAGCAGGTCCGCGATAGCGGCGAGGTCCAGCACATAGTCGCCAATGGCCACGCCAGGGTGACGTCCGCCCTTCGCTTCTGAAAATATGCCTAGCGGGAGGTTCTGGATCGGGAAATCGCTGCCGTGGGCGCTGTCCACCCAGCTCATCCGCGCCGGATTGTTGGTGTCGTCGTTCACGGCAGCTTCGCCTTCGGGAAGCCGTTCCAGGCCAGGTCGTAATCGGGCTGGGCTCGCTCCAGCGCCCATTGCGTGGGCTGATACGGCCAGCAGGTCTCGACCATGAAGGCGAGCGTGCCGTCGATCTTGACGGGCTTGAGCTCCGCTTCGCTTGCCTTGCGCCAGCTTTCGACATCGGGGCCGTGCCCGCTCATCAGATTGTGGAGCGATAGTCCGCCGGGTGCGAACCCGTCTGCCTTGGCGTCGTAGGCGCCCTGGATCAGGCCCATTGCCTCGCTCATCACGTTGCGGTGGAACCAGGGGGGCCGAAAGGTGTCCTCGGCAACCATCCACCTGGGCGGGAAGATCACGAAGTCCGCATTCGCCCGGCCGGGAACGTTGCTCGGGCTCGTCAGCACCGTGAAGATCGATGGATCGGGATGATCGAAGCTGATCGTGCCGATCGCGTTGAAGCGCGACAGATCGTAACGATACGGCGCGTAATTGCCGTGCCATGCAACAACGTCGAGCGGCGAATGGTCGAGTGTCGTCGTCCACAGGGTGCCGAGTGACTTCTGGATCACCTCGGTGCGCTCGTCCTTGTCCTCGAACCAGGCGGCGGGCGTTTCGAAGTCGCGTGGATTGGCGAGGCCGTTCGAGCCGAGCGGCCCGAGCTCCGGCAGGCGTAGCGGCAAGCCGTGGTTTTCGGCAACATAGCCGCGCGCTTCCCCCTCCACTTCGACGCGGAAGCGAACGCCGCGGGGAATCACGGCGACTGACCCCGGAGCGATCTCGAGCGCGCCAAGCTCCGTGACGACGCGGAGATCGCCCGCCTGTGCGATGATCAGCAACTCGCCGTCGGCGTCCACGAACACGCGGCGCTCCATCGAGCGGCTTGCGCAGTACAGGTGGACGGCAACGCCTTCGAGGTCATGCGGATGACGGTTGGCGAGCATTGTGACCATGCCGTCCACGAAGTCCGCGCCAGCAGGGAGATCGGCCGGGGGGTCCCAACGTAACCGGTTGGGGGCGAGCGGCTCGTCAACCGTGCCAGGAGCGAACAGCGGCGCGCCGGAATAACGCTCGAACGGCCGGTGATCGGCCGTCGGCCGCATCCGGTACAGCCAGCTGCGCCGGTTCTCGTGCCGCGGGGAAGTGAAGGAGCTGCCGGACAGCTGCTCGGTGTAGAGGCCGAAGGCCGGGCGCTGAGGAGCGTTGCGGCCCTCGGGCAGCGCGCCTGCCACGGCCTCGCTCTCGAAATACCCGCCGAAGCCTGTCTGGTAACGGAGCGCGTCGGTCATGCCGGAGGGTTAGAACCTCGGGGACACAAACTCAAACGGGCGCGGCCCCTTGGGGAGCCGCGCCCGCAGCGGACGGGGACTCGCAGCCCGTCCGCTGAATGCGTGTCGATCAGCTCTTGTTGACGTTGACGTCGATGGAATTGGGAATGCTGACGTTCGTCGAGTGTCCGCCAAGGCCCAGCTGACTGCGGAACAGGAACAGCAGCACCAGGACGACGATGATCAGGAGCACCACGGCGAGGACGCCGCCACTGCCACCGCCGCCGTCACCGGTCTGGACCACGGTCGTGCGTTCAACTTCATCGCGATCGGTGTCTGCCATGGAAACTCTCCCTGTATTGACCTGTTATGTTGGCGAAACGAACGAACCGTAACGAGTGCGGTTCCGTAAGGAGGAAAGTGGATGAAGTTGCAGCACAAGCTTGGCCTCGGCCTCGTCGGCGCGCTCGCATCCTGTGGGCCGCAGAGCCAGCCGCAGGAGCCAGTGAACAACGTTACGTCGCCGACGCTGCCGGCGCCGAGCGCGCCACCCGCCGTGACGAACAGCCTTCCGCCCGAGACGCACTCCTCCCAGGCGCCCACCGCTCCCGCTCCGCCGCCTGCGCCCGCCGCCCCTGCGGCCCGTGCCGAAGTTCCTCCGCACGAAACGAGCTTGCCGGAGCCAAACGGGCCAATTCCGCCCAAAAGCGCGGAGGCTGCCGGCCAGGTGGTCCAGCAATATGGCGCACTGATCGAGGAAAAGAGGTGGGCCCAGGCCGCCCGTCTGTGGGGCAGCAGCGATACGGCGGAGAAGTTCGCCGCGAAGCTGAAGTCGAACCGCGAGACCCACATGGCGATCGGCAATCTCAACGAGCCCGAAGGCGCCGCGGGCTCGATCTACATCACCATGCCGGTGTCATTCTACGGCAAGGACTCGTCCGGGCGGTCATTCCGTGAACGCCGCACCGTCACGCTGCGGCGCGTCAATGACGTGCCCGGGTCGACCAATGCCCAGCGCCGCTGGCACATCGACCGAATCGAGCCTTAATATTCACTCTCGGCGTGCTCGCGTTCCTGGTCCGGCTGGGCCTCGAGGTCCCGAGTGACATCCCGGAACCGGTACAGGTCGCGGATTCGCGTGTTGAAGTAGACTCCCTTGGCGAAAGCGCCGCGGAACGCGTTCGCCACGCTTCCGGGCACGTCCTCATAGACGTACCTGCGTCCACTGACGAACTCGACCCACAGTTCGCTCCTGGCGATGTCATAGGCGAAGCGGCGGATGACGCTGGACGGCACGCAGAACTCCTCAGGGGACTCTACACTCGACCAGCGGACCGGTTCCTCGCCTAAAGCGCGAAGTCTCCGCTGGTGAGGGGGTGGTTGCCGTCGAGGCGGAGCATGAAGTCGGCGGTGCCGTCGCCGTTGGTGTCTCCGGAGACGTAGGTGGCGCCGCCGATCGCTTCGTAGCGGAGCTCGCCGGCGGTGCCGTCGAACGCGGCGGTGCCGATGAACGAGAAGGCCTGGTTGCCGCCGAGCACCGTGTCGGCATCGAAATAGTCGAGCCGGATATGGTCGTCGCCATGCACGAAGTCGTGGATGACGTCGGCACTGCCGGTGGTCGCTCCGGCAAAGTCGCCGTCGCGGAACACGAACGTGTCCTTGCCGGCGCCGCCATAGGCGACGTCCTTGCCGGTGCCGCCCTCGAGCCAGTCGTTGCCGTCATCGCCAGAGAGCGTGTCGTCACCGGCCTGGCCGTAGAGCTTGTCGTTGCCCGCTGCGCCGTGGAGCGCGTTGGTGGCGCCATTGCCCCAGATGCGGTTGTCGATCTCGTTGCCGCTGCCGTTGATCGCCGAAGCGCCGGAGAGCGTCAGGTTCTCGATATTGGCGCGGAGCGTCAGGCTGACCGTCGCATAGACGCGGTCGGTGCCTTCAGCGGCATTCTCGTAGGCATAGCTGGTCGCGTCATCGACATAGTAAGTGTCGTTGCCGGTGCCGCCGCTCAGCCGGTCGACGCCACTGCCGCCGTTCAGCACGTCGTTGCCATCGCCGCCGTACAGCTTGTCGTCGCCAGCATAGCCGTAAAGCGCATTGTTGGCGGTGTTGCCGGTCAGCGTGTTGGCAAGCTCGTTGCCCTTGCCGGTCAGGTTGGACGCGCCGCTCAGCGACAGGTTCTCGACATTGGCGCGAAGCTGCGTGCTGATCGACGAGATAACCCGGTCTGTGCCCTCGCCGGCATTCTCGTAGGCGTACGCGGTAGAACTATTGACGTAGTAAGTGTCGTTGCCGGCACCACCGTAGAGCCCATCGATGCCGGTCCCGCCGTCCAACGTGTCATTGCCCGCATCACCACTGAGCCGGTCATTCCCCCCATAGCCATATAGGGAATTGTTGGCGGCGTTGCCGAAGATGTCGTTATCAACGGCGTTGCCTTTACCCGTGAGGTTCTGGATGCCGGTGAGCACCAGATCTTCAACGTTGTCCCGCAACGCATAGCTGACCGAAGCAATTACCTCGTCGGAACCTTCGCCGGCGTTCTCATAGGCGATGTCGCCGCTGTTGTCGGCGAAGAACGTGTCGTCCCCTGTACCGCCGACCATCTTGTCGGCGCCGAGGCCGCCATCAAGGCCGTCATTGCCTGCGTCGCCGTAAAGCCGGTCGGAGCCGGCGTGCCCACTGAGGAAGTCGTCGCCACCCGCACCGCTGAGCGAATCGTCGCCGGCGTTTCCCTGGAGGTAGTTGGCGATGTTGTTGCCGTTGCCCGTGAACCGTCCAGATCCATCGTAGATCAGATATTCGACGTTGGCCGTGAGGCTATAGGAACTTAGCGTCGTGAAGACTTCATCAAGGCCCTCGTTTGCGTTCTCGATCACCAAAGCGCCAGGTTCATCGAGGTAATAGACGTCGTCGCCAGTCTCTCCTTTCAAGCGATCGGAGCCGCCAGCGCCGTCTAGGATGTCGTTCCCCGCCCCGCCTGAGAGCACGTCGTCGCCGCTGCCGCCTTCGAGATAGTTGTCGAGATCGTTGCCGGAGCCGGTGAAATCGGTTGCGCCATCATGTATGAGCGCCTCGACATTCGCGCCGAGCGTATAGGTAGCGGATGAGGCGAGAACGACGTCGTAGCCTTCGCTGGCGTTCTCGGTGACGGTGTCGTTCACGTCGTCGACTAGGTAGACATCGTCGCCGTTGAGTCCCGCGAGTTCGTCTGCCCCGGCTCCGCCATCCAACGTGTCATTTGCATCATAGCCCTCGATGTAATTATCGAGCGAATTGCCGGTCCCGGTAAAGCTCGCGGCGGGGTCGCCAGCGAAGATGAGAGCTTCGACGTTCGCTCCGAGGGTGTATTCGCCGAGAGTGGTTGAGACCGTGTCGATGCCTTCGCCCGCAGCTTCGACGACAACGTCACCGCTCTCTTCGACGCCGTAGATGTCGTCACCCGTGCCGCCGATCAGCTGATCGTCGCCTCCCAGCCCTTCCAGGATGTCGTCTCCCGTAAGACCGGTGAGGACGTCGTCTCCATCCCAGCCTTCGATATAGTTATCCAGCGAATTGCCGGTGCCGTCGAAAGCCGCGAATTCGTCACCCTCGTAGATGAGGTGTTCCACGTTCACGGGAAGCGTGTAGGTCTCCAACGTCGTATAGACGACGTCCTCTCCACTGTCCGGGTCCTCGACGACGAGGTCACCTGGATTGTCTACGGCGTAGACATCGTCGCCGGTGCCGCCGTCCATCCTATCGGCACCCAAGCCACCATCGATGAAGTCGTCCCCCGAAGTGCCGAAGAGATTGTCGTTGCCGTTCGTGCCGTAGATGTCTGCCATATTGCCCCCCGTTACGCGGGGGCTCGAGCCGCCGCTCAGTCGCACCGGTGCCGACTCACTTTGGAATTCGAACAGCGCGCGAGCGTGTTATGACTTGGAGTTAATCGAAATAATACAGCCGATAATTAGTGCGTCAGCCGGAGCGGGAAGGCTTTATCAGGCGCCTGCTGTTGCCTCCTACTGGCCGCCGAACCTCGTCCGGCTCTGCTTGCCGTAGCGGCCCTTGCGCGTGCCCGGCTTGCCCTCTGTCGAGTTTCCCAGCGGCCTCGGCGCCACCCGATCCGGCTGCGGGATGCCGAGGTCGTCTTCCTCCAGTCGCCGGATCTCGTCGCGCAGCCGCGCGGCTTCCTCGAACTCGAGGTCCGCGGCGGCCTTGCGCATGCGCTCCTCGAGGTCGGCGATGTAGGCCTTGAGGTTGTGACCCACGAGATGCGGGCGCTCCTCGTCGCCGGTGTCCACGACCACGCCGTCGCGCGTCGCCAGGTGCGCCATCACGTCGTGGATCTGTCGCTTGATGGTCTCGGGCGTGATGCCGTGCTCGGCATTGTAAGCGAGCTGCTTCTCTCGCCGCCGATCCGTCTCCGCGAGCGCGCGCTCCATCGATCCGGTCACCGTGTCTGCGTAGAGGATGACACGGCCTTCGACGTTGCGGGCAGCGCGGCCGATCGTCTGGATCAGCGACGTTTCCGAGCGCAGGAAACCTTCCTTGTCCGCGTCCAGGATCGCGACCAATCCGCACTCCGGAATGTCCAGCCCCTCGCGCAGCAGGTTGATTCCCACGAGCACGTCGTAGACGCCGAGCCGAAGCTCGCGGATCAGCTCGATGCGCTCCAGAGTCTCGACGTCGGAGTGCATGTAGCGGACCTTCAGACCCGCTTCGTGCAGATACTCCGTCAGGTCCTCGGCCATGCGCTTGGTGAGCGTCGTCACCAGCGTCCGATAGCCCTTGCGCGCCGTCTGTTTCGCTTCGTTCACGAGGTCGTCGACCTGGTCCTCGACCGGCTTGATCTCCACCGGCGGGTCGATGAGGCCGGTCGGGCGGATCACCTGCTCGCTGAACACACCGCCCGTCTCGGTCATTTCCCACGTGCCGGGCGTCGCCGATACGAACACCGACTGCGGGCGCATCGCGTCCCATTCGTTGAAGCGCAGCGGCCGGTTGTCGATGCAGCTCGGCAGCCGGAAGCCGTACTCCGCCAGCGTGATCTTCCGCCGGTGGTCGCCGCGCGCCATGGCGCCGATCTGTGGCACCGTCTGGTGACTTTCGTCGATGAACAGGAGCGCATTGTCCGGCAGATATTCGAACAACGTCGGCGGCGGTTCGCCGGGCAGGCGGCCCGTCAGGAACCGCGAATAATTCTCGATGCCTGCGCATGACCCCGTAGCCGCGATCATCTCGAGGTCGAAGTTGGTCCGCTGCTCCAGCCGCTGCGCTTCCAGCAGCCGCCCTTCCGCCACCAGCTCTTTCAAGCGCTCCGCAAGCTCATGCTTGATCGCCTCCATCGCCTGTTTGAGCGTCGGGCCGGGCGTCACGTAGTGCGAGTTCGCATACACCTTGATGCTGTCGAGGCTGGCGACCGTCTTCCCGGTCAGCGGGTCGAACTCGGTGATGCTCTCGACCTCGTCGCCGAAGAAGGACACGCGCCAGGCCGTGTCCTCATAGTGCGACGGGAAGATCTCCAGGCTGTCGCCGCGGACCCGGAAATTGCCGCGCGCGAATGCGGCGTCGTTGCGCTTGTACTGCAGCGCGACGAGCTTGCGGATGACCTCGCGCTGGTCCTCGACGCCGCCCTTCTTGAGAGTGAACACCATCGCTGAATAGGTCTCGACCGAGCCGATGCCGTAGAGGCACGAGACCGAGGCAACGATGATCACGTCGTCGCGCTCCAGAAGCGATCGCGTCGCCGAATGGCGCATTCGGTCGATCGCCTCATTCACCGAGCTTTCCTTCTCGATGTAGGTGTCGGTGCGCGGGACGTAGGCTTCGGGCTGATAATAATCGTAGTAGCTGACGAAATACTCGACCGCATTGTCGGGGAAGAAGCTCTTGAACTCGCCATAGAGCTGCGCTGCCAGGATCTTGTTCGGAGCGATGACGAGGGCAGGGCGCTGCAGGGTCTCGATGACCTTGGCCATGGTAAAGGTCTTGCCCGATCCGGTGACCCCCAGCAGCACCTGGCTCTTCTCACCATCGAGCGCCTGACCCGTCAGCTCACGGATGGCGGTCGGCTGGTCGCCGGCCGGCTCATAGTCTGCAACCAGCTTGAACGCGCGGCCGCCTTCGGCCTTCTCCGGCCGCGCCGGCTTGTGCGGCACGAAGTCGCCGCTGGTTTCCGGCTCGGCAAGCGTGGTTCGGATCTGAATCGACATCGGCGCCGATATGGGGCGTCAATGGCCCGGCCACAATTCACGAAACAACCGCCGGTATCGGCAGGGGCTGCCACCTTTGCGCGACACCTATGACCGGCGCAGGGCATAATGGGTGAGCTCAAGTCGCGCAGGGAGAGTGGCTTGTGATGCCCAGGAGCCACGCGTAACTCTTCGGTGGTGGCAGGACATGTCCAAGCTTCAGGTCAGCGGCCGCGACCAATTGGCCGGCTGCCGTATCTGGCTGCGACGATTCCGCTGCTGCTTGCGGAATACTCGGCAGCTCTATCTCCGGCTTGGCAATCGCAGGCTGTGAATGGTGAGTGGATTTGTTGATTCGCATGGATTGCTTGCTCATTTTCGAAATGGTGCAGAAGCTTCCAGCGAAGGGGCTCAGCAAAGTGAGCGAACGCGATCCACGCGTTGCGCGTTAGCTCATGCCCGCGTTTGATCCCGAGGTGCTGAGCGATCGCGAGAAAGCTGTCCTGCGACTTCTTGCCCAGGGGCACGATGCCAAGTCCACTGCACGCGAGCTTGGCATATCCGTCCACGCGGTAAACGAGAGGCTGCGCAGCGCGCGCAGAAAGCTTGGGGTCTCCAGCAGCCGGACGGCCGCCCGTTTACTCGTAAGCTCCAAGGGGCCGGGCTCCGATTCCCTTGTACACAAGAAAATCGGGCTGGCGGTTCCCCAGCCGACGGATGAAGCCGAGTCCCAGGACCGCAAAGGTGACAAGCACACCCTTGCATTAGCCGTGGGAGGAGTTTGCACGATGTTGCTCGCCGTCATCATCGCGGTGGTTGCGACAAGGTTCGCACCGACTGACCCGTCAGGTCCGTTGCCGAACTGGAGCCTGCAGAAAACGCTGCCCGAAGTCGCCGCTCGGCAATCAAATCGCATTCATCTCAGTGGGAATCGCCTGACGTGGAACGGTGAGGAAGTGTCGGAGGCGAACGTGCGAACCTATCTCGGCGTTGTAACCCAGATGAACCCGCAGCCGCTGACAATCTTGAGCTACGGTTCACAGGTGGCGCCCGGACGCGTTGCGCGCACTCGCGAGCTCATCGATGGCGTGTTGCACTGCAAGTCAGCCACATGTCTCGAGGTCACGAAGCCGGTCGATGATGGCGGTGCTGCGCCCAGTTCGTCGGAAGCCCGCTGATGTCTGCAATGGCTCGAACGCAAACGTAGCGGCGACTGCCCGCGGGTGCCGAACGCCGGTCTTCAGCGTTGCGCGCAGGCATGCCCGATCCCGACGATGAGACCTGCTGGCTCTGTTCGCGACCGCTCGGCACGCGCGTGGAATACCATCATCCCGTGCCCAAGAGCCGCGGCGGGCGGGAGACGGTTCCGTTACACCCGATCTGCCACCGCACGCTCCACAAGACACTGACCAACGCGGAACTGGCGAAGATCGGGCGGGACCTTCCACTGCTCAGGTCCAACCCGGACATCGGCCGCTTCCTTGCCTGGATCGCCAACAAGGATCCTGATTTCCACGCTCCCACCCGCAAGCGGCGATAGAGCTCAATCGATCGGCCCGCGCGGCGTGATGCACCGACGACGGCTGTGGCGCGTTAGCGGCAGGCAATGGCAGCTCTTACAGTCCTCCTGAACCGCGGTGGCGGCACCGTCGCCGCAGACCCGGAGATCGCCGGCAAGGTCCGCGACGCCTTCAAGGCGGCAGGGCTCGATGCAGAGGTGGAGCTCATTGCCGGCGGCGATTGCGAGGTGCGGTCGCGCGCAGTCGCGGAGAGGGGCGATGCGCTGCTTGTCGTCGGCGGCGGCGACGGCACCATCAGCGCCGCGGCATCGGCCCTCGTCGGAACGGAGACGAAGCTCGGAATCCTCCCGCTGGGCACGCTCAACCACTTCGCGCGCGACCTTGGCATCCCATTCGACATCGAGGCGGCAACGGCCTTGGTCGCCGAAGCGCCGGAGCGCCGCGTCGACGTCGCCGAGATGAATGGCCGGATTTTCATCAACAACAGCGCGATCGGCCTTTATCCGTTGATGGTCGTGGATCGCGACCAGCAGCAGCGCCGCCTCGGCCGGAGCAAGCGCCTGGCGATGCTCGTCGCCTCCGCGCGAATGCTTGCCCGCTTCAACCATCAGCGGCTGACCCTTACGGTCAACGACGAGAAGGCACGCGTCGACACGCCGCTGCTGTTCGTCGGCAACAACGACTATCGCGTGGACATCGGCGCTCCGGGCAAGCGCGAGAGCCTCGACGATGGCGAGCTCAGCGTGCTGGTCATGCGCAAGAAGACGCGCGCGGGCTTCATTGCGGCCAGCGTCAGGGCCTTGCTCAATCGCTCACGCGAGGACGACATGGTGCGGCTGGACGATGTCCAGCGGCTTCGCGTCGAGTCTCACCGCGGGAAGCTTGCGGTATCGCTGGATGGTGAAGTCGTGCGCGCCGAACCGCCGCTCGACTATCGCATCCGCAAGCAGGCGCTGCGGGTCATTGCTCCGGCTTCCGGGCCGGCCGGCAAATAGCTACTTCCAGTGCAGCGTCGCTGAAAAGCGATGCTCCTCACCGCCGGTCCGGACGATAATGGAAAGCGGCTGGTCGGCACGCCGCCGCCGGACGTCGGCAGGCACATCGAATACATAATAGCCGCCCCACGCCTGCCGCGGTCCGACGGTCTCCGGAATCAGCAGCTGGTAGATGGCATCCAGCAGGCGGCCGCCCGGTAGCATCAGCGCGTCGGTCCGCCGGTCGAGGCCGCCGAGCTGGGCAAGGTCGCCCGTGTCGGCCGAACTTCCGCCCGGCACCGGCTGCATCGATTGGGTCGTCATTCCAGAATTCGTCTGGTTGGCGAGCGAGGAAATGGTGTTCCGATTGGCCATGTCGACGGTCGTCGCGTGCCGCGACTCCCGCTCGACCAGCATCCGTCCGTCCTCGAACTGGTCGACGGGGGTCGCTTTCAGCAGCGTCCCGTCGCCGAGCCGAAGCGTCACATTCTCGGGTCCGAACGTGAACGGCCGATCGCCGAGGTTCATTACAAGGGCCCGCACAGTGCCGCGCCGGTCGACATCGTTGCCGGGTGAGATCAGCCGCACCAGCGCCGTTGGCGTGCGCTGATCGGCCGCCTGCAGTCCGCCATAGCCCGTCAGCAGCCTGCCCGTCGCCGGTCGATCCAGCACGATCCGGTATGCTCCCGCAAACGCAGGCACTGGAAGCGCAAGCGCAGCAATGGCGATCAGCAGTCGTTTCATGGCGAGCGCCTTATGTCGTGTGCTCGCAGCATAGCGGGTCAGTGCAGAGGTTCAAAGCAGCGGGGAAAGCAGCTTTACGCCTACCGTCGCGTGTTCTCGGGCGCGGCGCGTCGCTGCGCTACGGCTTCCTCGTGCTGATGCCTGGCCGGTGACCGGTTGCTGATCAGCGACGCCGGGCGCACTTCCAGCGCAGCCGCGATCGCGCCGATGGTCTCCAGCGTCACACTGTTGTGGCCGCGTTCGATCTGGTTGATGAAGACACGGCCGAGCCCGGCACGCATGGCAAGCTCCAGCTGCGTCATGCCCTTCGCCCGGCGGACCTCTTTCACGTTATTGGCAAACTGCACGCGCAGGTGGTCGCCGAGCGCGCTCTGCGGGATGCGTTTCCTCACGGCCACACTGCACCGCCGCTGCAGATTGCGACAGCCGCCCGGGGGATCGGAAGCTTGTTCATGCATCCGTTCGTATCCGGTGCAATCCCCGCTTTGTTGACGGAGCTTGCCAATTTTGACCGGAGCGTCGCGGCGACGCCGTAACCAGTTCCTGCTGCGTTGCGGCAAATCCACAGGATTTTGGGTTAGCGACAATTTACCTGCTTGCGTCTCACGACGGTTGAGGCACTATAGCTAGTAGCGCGACTGGGGGAGCACTCAACCGCTGGTGTTCGGCGCCGGAATCACTATATTCCGGTGACGGGCTTACTCGTCCCCGTTTTCCACAGGGGTGAGGGTGGGAAAAGCCCCGGAATGCGCGTCAACAGGCTGGGACGCCCATTGTGGGTCCGAGTCGAACGTTTGGGGAACAAACAGCCCTCGAGAGGGCTGAAGCAGGACGGGGAAGCGCGATGGATTTTTCAACCGGTTCACAAGTTCCCACGGAGGACTCGGCGGTGCCCGCGACCGGCAGCAAGCGGGTCGATGCGCCTCGCTTCGACGTCAAGGTGGACACGAAGCGCGACGATCTCCTGACCGAGTTCGGCAAGGACACGCTGCGCGACCGCTACCTGCTTCCGGGCGAAGGCTATCAGGACCTGTTCGCGCGCGTCGCGGCTGCCTATTCCGACGATGCCGAACATGCGCAGCGCGTCTACGACTATATCTCGCGCCTGTGGTTCATGCCGGCGACGCCCGTGCTGTCCAACGGCGGCACCGGCCGCGGCCTTCCCATCAGCTGCTATCTCAACAGCGTGTCGGACAGCCTCGAAGGCATCGTCGGCACCTGGAACGAGAACGTGTGGCTCGCGTCGAAGGGCGGCGGCATCGGCACCTACTGGGGCCGCGTACGCGGCATCGGCGAGCCGGTCGGCCTGAACGGCAAGACCAGCGGGATCATCCCCTTCGTCCGCGTCATGGACAGCCTCACGCTGGCGATCTCGCAAGGTTCGCTGCGCCGCGGTTCCGCTGCCTGCTACCTCGACATCTCGCACCCGGAGATCGAGGAGTTTCTGGAGATCCGCAAACCGTCGGGCGACTTCAACCGCAAGGCGCTAAACCTCCACCACGGCGTGCTGATCACCGACGAGTTCATGGAAGCGGTGCGCGAGGGCGCCGAGTTCGCCCTTCGCTCGCCCAAGGACCAGAGCGTCCGCGGCACCGTCGATGCCCGCTCGCTGTTCCAGAAGCTTGTCGAGACCCGGCTTGCGACCGGCGAGCCCTACATCATCTTCATCGACCAGGTGAACCGGTCGATGCCGAAGCATCACCGCGATCTCGGCCTCAAGGTCACCACCTCGAACCTGTGCAGCGAGATCACGCTGCCGACCGGCAAGGACCATCTCGGCGCCGACCGCACCGCCGTCTGCTGCCTGTCGTCGCTGAACCTTGAGACCTGGGACCAGTGGAACGGAGACAAGCAGTTCATCGAGGACATCATGCGTTTCCTCGACAACGTGCTCAGCGACTACATCGCCCGCGCGCCGGACGAGATGGCGCGCGCCAAGTACAGCGCCGAGCGTGAGCGCAGCGTCGGCCTCGGCGTGATGGGCTTCCACTCCTTCCTCCAGCAGCGCGGCCTGTCGTTCGAAGGGGCCATGGCGAAGAGCTGGAACCTCAAGATGTTCAAGCACATCCGCGCCCAGGTCGATCAGGCGTCGATGATGCTCGCGAAGGAGCGCGGGCCGTGCCCCGATGCGGCCGACATGGGCGTGATGGAGCGCTTCAGCTGCAAGATGGCAATCGCGCCGACGGCGTCGATCTCGATCATCGCCGGCGGCACCTCCGCCTGCATCGAGCCGATCCCGGCCAACATCTACACGCACAAGACGCTGTCGGGCAGCTTCTCGATCAAGAACCCGTATCTGGAAGCGCTGCTCAAGGAGAAGTCGAAGGACAGCGCAAATGTCTGGAACTCGATCCTCGAGCAGGGCGGCAGCGTCCAGCACCTCGACTTCCTGACCCAGGAGGAAAAGGACACGTTCAAGACAAGCTTCGAGATCGACCAGCGCTGGCTTCTCGAGCTTGCCGCCGACCGCACGCCCTACATCGACCAGGCGCAATCGTTGAACCTGTTCATCCCCGCCGACGTCGACAAGTGGGACCTGATGATGCTGCACTTCCGCGCGTGGGAGCAGGGCATCAAGTCGCTCTACTATCTCCGCTCGAAGTCTGTGCAGCGCGCCGGTTTCGCCGGCGGCGTCGAGGCCGACAACACGCCCGAGCTCAAGGAAATCCAGCTCGCCCCGACGACCGATTACGACGAGTGCCTGGCATGCCAATGATCCGGGGGATCATCGGAACGAGGCACTCTGGCGTGTCGGTGAGGCGCGGGCTCACGCTTCGCAACGCCGCCAAGGGCGCCGGCGCGGTCGTGCTCGGCCTGATCGCGCTCGACCTCGTTGCGACCATCGCGACGCTCGCGTTCGTGGGGATCATGCGGCGGTGAACACCGGCCGCCTTGTCGAGCTGGTGCTTGCAGTGCTCCTGCTCGGCGGGGGCCTGTGGCTCTACACCCGCCGCACAACCGACGGCAGCCGCTACGGCAGCCAGGGCGCAGTCCTGCTGTTCGCGGTCGCGGTGATCGTCGGCATCCACGCGCTCGGCGGCCTCGACTATCACCCGAGCCAGTCCGAGCTCGACGCGGCACGCGCGCGATGACCGTCTTCGCGATCGTCGGCATCATCGTCGCGCTGGCGGGCCTCGTCCTGCTCGTCACCGCGCTTCGCGGCCGCGTCGGTGAGAGCCCGCGCAGCACCGCGATGCTGATCGCCGGGATGATGCTGACCGCGTTCGGCATCGTCCTCGCCGGCTTCGCGATCGTCTACAGCCACACCGCGCCCCTCGACTTCAACTCGGGGGCGACGCAGTGACCGGCTACCGCGAGCACAGCTTCGACCTGAACGCGCCCTCGCCCCAGGGCCGCCCAGAGCGCCCGTTCAACTGGGTTCAGTGGTGCGGAGTCGCGATGGAGGTCGCCGCCCTCGTGGGGTACGGCTATTTTGTCGCCGCCAAGGTCGGCTGGGTCCGGGACCCCGGCTTCGATACCATGTCGATTGCCTTGCCGTTCCTGATCCTCGGCCAGACCCTCATTTTTTCGCGCCGTCGGGACTACGTCGACCCCGCTCCCGAGCTCGCCGCCGCGCGCAAGCGCTGGCTCATCATCGTCGTCGCCATCTGCGCCGCCATCCTCGGCGCCGCCACCATAATCGCAATGAAGGGATACTGACCCATGCCCCTCCTCGAAGCCCGCAAGCAGTACAAGCCGTTCGAATACCCGTGGGCGTTCGAATATTGGAAGCGCCAGCAGCAGATCCACTGGATGCCGGAGGAAGTGCCGCTCGGCGAGGATTGCCGCGACTGGGCGCAGAAGCTCAACGACACCGAGCGCAGCCTGCTGACCCAGATCTTCCGCTTCTTCACCCAGGCCGACGTCGAGGTGCAGGACTGCTACCACGACAAGTACGGCCGCGTGTTCAAGCCGACCGAGATCAAGATGATGCTGACCGCGTTCAGCAACATGGAAACGGTCCACATCGCCGCTTACTCGCACCTGCTCGACACGATCGGGATGCCCGAGAGCGAGTACAGCGCCTTCCTCCAGTACAAGGAGATGAAGGACAAGCACGACTACCTCAGCACGTTCGGCGTCGACACCGACGAGGACATCGCCAAGACGCTCGCCATGTTCGGCGGCTTCACCGAGGGGCTGCAGCTGTTCGCCAGCTTCGCGATGCTGATGAACTTCCCGCGCTTCAACAAGATGAAGGGCATGGGCCAGATCGTCAGCTGGTCGGTCCGCGACGAGAGCCTTCACTGCGAAGGCATCATCAAGCTGTTCCACACCTTCGTGAAGGAGCGCGACTGCCTGACGAAGAGCGTCAAGGACGAGATCCGCGACACCTGCCACCAGACGGTCGCGCTCGAGGATGCGTTCATCGACCTCGCGTTCGAACAGGGCCCGGTCACCGGCATGACGCCCAAGGAGATCAAGAAGTACATCCGCTACATCGCTGACTGGCGCATGGGGCAGCTGGGCTTCAAGCCGATCTACATGGTCGACGAGCACCCGCTCCCCTGGCTGGCCCCGCTCCTTAACGGCGTCGAGCACGCCAACTTCTTCGAAACCCGCGCGACCGAATATTCGAAGGGCGCCACCCGCGGCGACTGGAACAGCGTCTGGGACAATTTCGACCGCCGGATGAAGGCGAAGTCGGAGGCTGCTGCGAATGACGGCGGCGCTGCGGGTGAAGGCGGCGAGGGGCCGGACATGTTCGCTGCTGCCGGGGTGGCGGCGGAGTAGTTTCGCCTCGAACTCGGAGAACTGCTCTTTCGTAGTGCAGGCTGCGGCCGCTAAATTAGCGCGAGAACAGCCACCCGAAAAACAGTCCTAGAATGATCGGAACAAAGAGGACTGACACCAGCGCCCACAAAACGGATCTGTGACCACTTCGCCTTCTGCGCTCTGCTCCAAAGTCGAATTCGCACGGGGGGAATACCTGTTCAGCTCTCTTTGCTGGCACCGAACCAAGGTATGCCCCGGTTAAGGCTGGCAGGAAAGTGAGTACAACCAATCCGCTCCTAACGTCTTTAGAGACGTTGAGATGGGCGAGCACCCACCAGTAGGCCAGTACAAAGAGCGCCGCAGTGCCAAAAACCATCGCGTGGCCTGGCCATCGTCGATGCAACCAAGAGTTTCCAGGCTCGCACGCGCGGAGCAAATTCCGAGTCAGCGAAGCGATGTGCTCCACGTCGCTTCGAACCCCAGCAATGGAGTATCGCGCGGTGCGTCCATAGCTTGAGCCGAGTGACAGTCGGAAACTAGAACGGCCCCAGCCCCCGAGACTAATGATCAGTTCCTCGGGGCGATCAGCTTCGGTTTCCAAGAGATTTGTCAACTGAGACAGATCATTGGTCTGGAAAGTATAACCGCTGTTATAGGACAAGCTGAGATAACTCTATTTCGATATTGTACTTCATCCTGAATCTCTGAGAGATCCTGCGCCCGCCGCTTCTGTTCGTATTGGCGATGGATTTCCTCAATCGGGTCTGCCGTGGCTGCAACTTCGCCGTATGCTTCTGGAACTTCGCCAGCAGCTATCCTCCTGACGATGTCCAAGGGAGCATTCTTCTTCTCAGAGACCTCTTTGAGTCCAACTTCTTGTAGCTCCCCGATGATGTTTGAGAGCGAACGAAAAAACCGCTCGTCGATCAAGATGGGATCACTGACTGATCCTGACTGCTCCGTCTGCATCGGTGGCATAACGATTCCCATGAGAGTCGGGCGGGAGTGGATGCTTTATATTCAATGTTAAGTATATGGAGGACTGCTGCGCTGTCGTGCCTAGTCGCGCCAATACTCCCCCCGCTCGGCGCCGTCGAAATCGGCCCGAGTTCATGCAGCAGCGCTTGAAGCCTCTTCCCCGAACCGCACGGGCAAGGATCGTTGCGGCCGAGCTTCTCGACCAGCTCCTTTTCGCCGCCGCGCACGAAGCGCAGCCCGCGCTTCACGCGTGTCTCGCTGGGGAAGCCCTTACGCCGCTTCGACGTCCGCTCGAAAGCAGGGCAGGTCGGCGTGGGTGTCGGTGATCTTCATGGTCGCCTCCTCAATCCGCCGTGGGGACGCGCGCCCTAGCTATCAACTTGCGGGGCGCAAGGCGCCCCGGAGTAGATCGGTGGGGCACAGACCGCATCGACCGCTCGGGCGCCGCGCTACCGGGTCAGCGACAATTCGGCGCTTGCTTCTGGACCTCAGCAGACGTCCTCAGCCACAGCTGGGGGTCCTCGAACGGCCAGTACCAGTGCCGGAAGTGGTGCAGGTGTGGCCGCGCCTTCTCCGCCCGGACGACGCACTGCGGCCCACGCCCGTAAACCAGATAGAGTATCGCAATCATCACCAGCGCAGCGCTCAGCAGCACGAGAAAGCCCTTGGCGAGGTTACGTCGGCCCTCGCGCGAGAACATGTCGCCAAATACCCGGAGCGCGGCGTCGAGCACATAAGCATCGGAATCCCACATCGAGTCCGAATAACCTGGCGAGCTTACCGGTGCGTTAGCGCGCCGCTCTTGCTGCTTGTCTCAGGTTAGCCGCCCATCTCCGTCTTCGCGCTGGCCCGGGTCGTTCGGCCCCGACGGCAAATGGCGCAAGTCCTCAGCTTCGCCCAGCGGCGAAGTAGCCCTTCTCAGATGAGATTCGCGAGCTTCGATCGGGCGGAGGCTAACCATTCCTCGCGCAGCCGCTGTTCTCGACGCTGCACCTTCTCGACGATGGGCAGGTCCGCCAGGCGCCGGTTACAGGCGGTGTGACAGAGCACGAGGTTCTCCATGCCATTGGTTCCACCGAAACGTTGCGCCAGCAAGTGTTCGCGGGAGCAGGCTAGACTGGAGTTGGGTTTCGCATTGAAGTCGATGGGCTCCCCGCAGAGCCAGCAGCTGTCACCGTCTCGCGCACGCAAACGGTCAAGAGTGCTGAGGTTGATTGGTCCTGACATGGTCTCACGAATACCGCTGAACTCGTTGCAGAAGAGTTGACCCGATCCCCGGCTGCGCGGCCTGAGCGTTGATTCACCTGCGCTCGGTGCTTCCGCTCTTTCCTACACCAACCCATCTGGTTCATGCCTGCGACTCACAGGATGAGGAACAGGTTCATGGCAAGGCGCGTGGCGAGGGACATGACGATCGAGGAGTACGAGGCCTGGTCGGCGGCGGGCAAGCGATTTGAGGAGGTTGCCGCGGCCGCGGATGAGGAAGGCGGGCCGCGGCTGTCGCTGGTGCCGCTGCCGGAGCAGAACATCGCCTGGCCGACCGATCTGCTGCCGCCTGCCGTCCCGGCCGCCGAAGTGGCAACCGACGCGGATTCCGGCACCGCGATTCCACCCATGCCGTTCGACGGAGTCGAGCTGGAGGACAGCCGCAAGCGGCTGGCCGGCTGGAGCGCGGACCGCCAGCGCATGTTCCTGACCTATCTTGCGGAAACCGGCTCGGTGCATCTCGCCGCGGGCGCCGCGCGGCTCACTGCTCGCGGCGCCTACCGTCTGCGCGCCCGCTCGCCGGTCTTTGCCCAGGCCTGGAACGCCGCGCAGCAGCTCGCCGTCGGCCGCCTCTCCGCCATCGCTTTCGACCGCGCGATCAACGGCCGTGTCGAGCAGGTCTATCACCAGGGCGAACTGGTCGGCGAACGGCGGGTGCCGAGCGATCGGCTGCTGACCTGGCTGCTCGCCCGCCTCGACCCCAAGCGCTTTGCCTTGCCATGGGAACAGCGCGGCGACGGCGATCCCCAGGCCGAAGCGGTTGCCGCCTTCCCGGCGCTGCTCGAGGCGGTGACCGACGCGACCTGAACATCGCGCTCGTCAGTGGGAACATTGGGAACATTCGCGCCGGCGCGGCGCGCAAAGCCTCCGCTTACTTCCCCACCCACGACGTGACCGCGAGCCAGATGACGTTGAGCGCCAGGGCGAACACCACCATGCCGATGATCGCCAGGGTGATCTCCCACTCGCTCGAGCTGAAGTTGATCTTGCCGGCGAGGCCCTGCGGCTCCTCGGTGCGAACGGGATCGCGCCGGATGCGGGACACGCGGACCGGCGGGTTCAGCTTGACGGTTTCCTTGCCAGGCTTGCTCATCGCCCGATTCCTAGCCGCCGCAGGTTAGCGGACGGTTAGCGAGGCAGAGGCTTTTCGCTCCCCTGCGACTTCGCCTTCGAGCTGGGCCGCGCCCGGGACAGCAGCTTCGCCTCGTTCTCGCGGCGCCTGCGTTCCTGCACCTCCGCGGTGTGGTCGGCGCCGCCGGCGCAGCGGCCGTGGCACAGGCACTGGTTGCCCGGCTCGCTTGCGCCGCCGTTCACAATCGGCACCACATGCTCGATGTTCGCTGCCTGGTCATGTCCGTCCGGCAGGTCGAAGCGCATCGGCCGGCGGCAGCGAGTGCAATTGTCGCCGTCGCGGCCGCGCAGTTCCTGCACCCGCTGCTCGCGCTCCTGGCGCCGGAACTTCCATGGGTTGAGGTAGCGGGTAAGGACAAGCGGACGCGGCATCGCAGCAACCTAGCTCGGCAGAGCTTACTGCCCGGTTATCCTCGCCTGCAACAATGGACCTGCGTACGCTGGGTGAGGGTTTTTCAGCGACATTGCGCCTGCGAAATGCTATTGCCGTTGCGACGGATGCGTCCCTGTCCGCCGCTGTGTGAAGGGGAGCACGCACATGTCCGACACCAACAAGCTGTTGTCCGCCGCGCTGGTCGCGTTCGGCGCCGCATTCTGCCTGATCTATCCGCTGGCGATGTTCTGGCCGTCGGGCTGGGCGTGGCACGACGGAAGCCCGGCTGCGAACGACTATTTCCTGATGATCGTCGGCGTCTACGCGACGCTGGGCGTGTTCATGATCCTCGCCGCCCGGGACCCGCAGGCCAACCGCTCGCTGATCTGGTTCGTGGTTTGGTCGAGCGTCGTCCATGCGGCGGTGATGGCATGGGAATCCATGCGCACGCCGACGATGCAGGGTCACCTCACCGGCGACGTGCCCATCTTGCTGGTAGTGGCGCTGGTGCTCGGCCTGCTGATGAGCCGCGCTCCCGCGAGCCAGGCGACCTTGGCGGCCTGAGCAGCCGCCTCGCGCACCTTTACTTCTTCGCCGCGACCTTCAGTTCGGCGAACACCCGCTCGGCGTCGCAGTTGACCGTGACTTCGGTGACTGCGGCGCTGTCCGGTATGGTGAAGCTAACGTCCCACCAATTATCGGGCGCCGCGTAGGACGTGTTGGTCGTCGTGCTCAGCCACAGCTTCGCCGCCGTCCCCGACACCTCGGGCTGGCCAAGCTCGGCCTTGTAGCGGACGTCGTCGAGGTGCGCCTTGCCCTTGACCACGACATTGCCGTGCCCGTCGCGGGATGCGCTCCAGCCCTTCTGTGCGTCCTTCTTGTAGAAGCAATAGTGCCTCACCTTCGGCTTGGCCGGGGCCGCCGCCGCAGCGTTGGCCGCCGCGTTGCCGTCCGGAGCCGAGCCCTCGTTGCAGCCGCCGACCAGCAGCGCGCCTCCAAGCAGCAAAAGTGATTTCCGCATCTGCCTTCCCCTTCGGGGCCGAAGCTAGCGCAGACGCTGCCGCCAAGTAAAATCGGACGGCTGCGGCTTGCCTCTCGCCCGCGCTGCTTTAGTTGAACGCGCTCAATGGCTGACCTCACGCCGATCATCGAGACTCTGGAGCACCGCTGGATGCGGGCGTGGGTGAACCGCGAGGTCAAGGCGATGAAGGCAATCACCGCCCGCGACTTCATCCTGCTGACCGGCTCGAAGCCGCCGGCCATCCTCGACCGGCCAAGCTGGCTCGACGCGGCCGCCAACCGTTACTTCTGCTCGTCGTACCGCTTCGGCGACATCGACGTGCGCGATCACGGCAGCATCTGTGTTTTCGCAACCCAGATGGAGCTTAAGGCGACGATGGACGGCCGCGACTGGTCAGGCGCTGTCTGGCTCACCGACATCTGGCGCAAGGGTCGAGTGCGCCGCAGCTGGAAGCTGATGCAGCGCATCCTCTCGCGGACCGACGAGAACCCGCAGCTTCCCGTCGCCATCCGCTCCCTCCAGCTCTGGAAGTAGCGGCGGCCGAGCCGGTTCAGGCCTGGTGAATGGCCTTCACGACCTGATAGCTCTCCAGGCCTTCCTTGCCGCCTTCCGAGCCAAAGCCTGAATCCTTCACGCCTCCGAATGGCGTGTCCGCGCCCGAAATGGCGAAAGTGTTTATCCCGACCATGCCCGCTTCGATCGCGTCGCTGAGCAGGTTGGCACGGCGGCCGTTCTCCGTGAAGGCGAATGCGGCCAAGCCGTAGGGAAGGCGATTGGCCTGCTCGATCGCCTCGTCGAAGTCCTTGAACGGCCGCGATACGGCGACCGGGCCGAACGGCTCGGTATTCATGATCTCGGCTTCAAGCGGAACGTCCGCGAGCAGCGTCGGCTTGAAGAAGAAGCCGCCGTCACCGGCCTCTCCGCCGGCGAGCACGCGGGCACCCTTGGCGCGGGCGTCCTCCACCAGCTTGCCGATCGCCTCAGGCCGCCGCTTGTTGGCGAGCGGGCCCATCTTGCTTTCTGCGTCGAGGCCGCTGCCGACCTTCACCTTGCCGGTGCGCTCGGCGAAGCCGTTGATGAACTTTTCGTAGATGCCTTCCTGGACGTAGAATCGCGTCGGCGAGACGCAGACCTGGCCGGCGTTCCGGAACTTCTGCGGCACGACCATGTCGAGCGTCTTCTCGAGATCGCAGTCGTCGAAAATCAGCACTGGCGCGTGGCCGCCAAGCTCCATCGTCACCCGCGTCATGCTGTCCGCGCAGAGTTTCATCAGATGCTTGCCGACCGCCGTCGAGCCGGTGAAGCTGACCTTGCGGATGGTGCGGCTCGCAATCAGGTGGCGGCTGACCATGTCCGGCTCGCCAAAGACCACCTGGAACACGCCCTTGGGCAGCCCGGCGTCGTCGAGCGCCTGCGCCAGCGCCTGCGTACAGCCTGGCGTTTCCTCCGGCGGCTTGGAAATGACGGAGTTGCCGGCGGCGAGCGCCGGAGCGACCTTTTTGGCGAGGAGGTAGAGCGGGAAGTTCCATGGCGTGAATGTCGCGACGGGACCGACCGGCTCGTGCATGACCCGCGACAGCTGGCCTGCCGGACGCACCAGCACCCGGCCATAGTCGCGCTTGGCTTCTTCCGCGTACCAGTGGAGAAGCTGCGCGGAGGCCATCACCTCGGCGCGGGCTTCGGCGAAAATCTTGCCTTGCTCCTGCGTCATGATGCGGCCGATTTCGTACGCGCGCTCAAGCAGCAGCTTGCCAGCCTTGTGAAGGATGATCGCACGCTTCTCGACGCCCAGCGCCCGCCATTGCGGGTAGGTCCGCCGTGCGGCGGCAAGCGCCTCATCGAGGTCGGCTTCGGTGGCCAGCGGCAGCTCGGCTATTGCCGCCGCGTCAACCGGATTTACAACGGTGAAGTGGTCGCGGTCCTCACCGGATTTCCAGGCGCCATCGATGAAGAGCTTCAGCTCGGTTTCATATCCCATACCGGGCCAGATAGGCCTCGCTTGAACGCGCTTCAACGGGCGGGTAGTCGCCGCGTCAAAGGAGAACCGGACCGATGACGAAACAGGAACTGGTCGCGAAGATGGCGGACAACCAGGCCTGGGTGCCCGGCAAGCGGATCAAGGTCGACTTCGGCGGCAGCGAGGGCAGTGTCATGCTTGACGGCGCGGCGCAGCAGGTCACCGAGGCGGACGGCCCGGCCGACACGACGATCAAGGTCAGCTGGAACGATTGGCAGCAGCTCGCAGCCGGTGAGCTCGACGGCATGACCGCTTTCATGATGGGCAAGCTGAAAGTCGAAGGCGACATGTCGAACGCCATGCAGCTGCAGGGCGTGCTGGCGAAGCTCAAGAGCTAGGACCATCGAGCAAAGTTGAAAGGCGGTTCAACTTTGCCTAACCGGCGCCTCGGGCTAGGAGAGGCGCCATGCAGAAAATCTACTCCAACGCTGAAGCCGCACTTGAGGGCGTGCTGTTCGACGGCATGACGATCGCCGCGGGCGGCTTCGGCCTGTGCGGCATTCCGGAGCGGCTGGTTGACGCGATCGTCGCGAGCGGCGTCAAGGACCTGACGATCGCCTCGAACAACGCCGGCATCGACAATGAAGGGCTCGGCAAGCTGCTGCGTACCCGGCAGGTCAGGAAGATGATCTCGTCCTATGTCGGCGAGAACAAGGAGTTCGAACGACAATTCCTGGCCGGCGAGCTTGAAGTCGAGTTCTGCCCGCAGGGCACGCTTGCCGAGCGGATGCGGGCAGGCGGCGCGGGAATCCCCGGCTTTTACACGAAGACGGGCGTCGGCACCCAGGTCGCCGAGGGCAAGGAGGTGAAGAGCTTCGATGGCGAGGACTACATCCTCGAGCGCGGCATCCGGGCCGACCTTGCCATCATCAAGGGCTTCAAGGCCGACGAGAGCGGCAACCTCATCTTCCGCAAGACGACGCGCAACTTCAACCTGCCGGCTGCGACCTGCGGCAAGGTCTGCGTCGCGGAGGTCGAGGAGATTGTGCCGGTAGGCGGGCTCGATCCCGACTGCATCCACTTGCCGTCCATCTATGTGAACCGTCTGATCGACGGCGCGCCCTACGACAAGAAGATCGAGTTCCGCACGGTTCGGGAAAGGGCAGCAGCATGATGAAGATCGCGATTGCGTTGGCGGCGGCTGGCCTGCTGGCAACCTCCGCTTCGGCAAAGCCGAGTACCGCGGACCTCGCCGGCATCAACCGCACCATAAACGACACCTATGCGGTGATCTCCGGACCCGCCGGCCAGAAGCGCGACTTCGCCAGGATGCGTTCGCTCTTCGCCCCAAATGCCCTGCTGCGCGTGATCACGCCAAAGGGGATCCGGGGCGGCACGCTCGATGATTATATCGCCAAGAGCGGTCCCATCCTCGAGAAGGAAGGCTTCACGGAGCACGAGCTTGGCCGCCGCACCGAAGTCTACGGCAATCTCGCCACCGTCTGGTCGTCCTACGACGGCCGCACGCAGAGCGGCAGCTTCCACGAACGCGGCATCAACAGCTTCCAGCTGGTGAAGGTCGACGGCAAGTGGCTGGTCGCCTCGATCCTGTGGCAGGAGGAGGGAACGCAATTCCCGCTGCCCGCCGACATGCTGCGAAGAAAGTAGGACATGGGCTGGGACCGCAATCAGATGGCCGCACGCGCCGCGAAGGAGCTGCGCGACGGCTTCTACGTCAACCTTGGCATCGGCATTCCGACGCTGGTCGCCAATCACGTGCCCGAGGGCGTCACCGTCACGCTGCAGAGCGAGAACGGGATGCTCGGCATCGGTCCGTTCCCTTTCGCTGGTGAGGAAGATCCAGACCTGATCAATGCCGGCAAGCAGACGATTAGCGAGCTTCCGCTGACCAGTTACTTCGATAGCGCCCAGAGCTTCGCCATGATCCGCGGCGGCCACATTGATCTGGCCGTGCTCGGCGGGATGGAGGTCAGCCAGGACGGCGACCTCGCCAACTGGATGGTGCCAGGCAAGATGATCAAGGGCATGGGCGGCGCCATGGACCTGGTCGCCGGAGTGAAGAAGATCATCGTCGTGATGGAGCACACCAGCAAGAACGGGGATCCCAAATTCATCCCGGAATGCACGCTTCCGCTGACTGGCCGCAACGTCGTCGACATGATCATCACCGATCTCGCCGTGTTCCAGCGGCCCGACCACCAGAGCCCGTTCCAGCTGGCGGAGCTTGCGCCCGGCGTGACTGCCGATGAGGTCCGCAACAAAACGAGCGCCCGCTACTCCGAATAGGAAATTCAGGTGCAGGCCGTCCGGATCGTCGCGCGCTACAGCGACAGCGGGGCAGCGAAGGCGCTGTTCTGGTCAGCGGCTCTGTTCGCGTTCGTCATGGCAGTGATGGCGCATCCGCCACAGCTTCCCGGGCATCCCTCCGACAAGATCGAGCATATGGCGGCGTTCGCGGTCCTCGGCGTGCTCGGCAGCTACGCGTACCCCCGTGTGTCGGCGCTCCGCCTGATCGTCGGGCTGTCCGTGTTCGGGGCCATCATCGAAGTCGCCCAGGCGGTCCCCTCGATCCATCGCGACAGCGACCCCCTGGACTGGTTTGCCGATACGTTCGCGGCGACGGTCGTCATCCTGGTGGTGCGCTGGTGGAGGCGGGGCAAAGCCTAGCGCGTTGCACCGGAGCGCGGCTCCTCCTATCTGCGAGGCAGATGGACATGGGGAATTCATGACGACCTTCGACGATCGCGAACGCGCCTTCGAAACCAAGTTCTCGCACGACGAGGACATGAAGTTCCGCATCACCGCGAGGCGCAACCGCCTGCTCGGCGAGTGGGCAGCGCGGCAGATGGGACTCTCGGAAGCCGAGGCCGAAGCCTATGCCAAGGACGTCATCCGCTCCGACTTTGAGGAGGGCGGCGACCATGACGTGATCCGCAAGGTGCTTGGCGACCTCACGAACGCTGGCGTGGAATGCGACGACACCCAGATCCAGGCGGCGCTCCGCAACAAGGAAATCGAAGCGCGCCGCCAAATCATCGAATCCACGAACCTCTGAGGCCGTTGCGATGCCGATGCCCGCAGAAGAGATCGAGGCGCTGATTAAAGCCGGGATTCCGGACGCAGAAGTGACGATTCGCGATCTTGCTGGCGACGGCGACCATTATGCCGCGCGCGTGGTGAGCGGCAGCTTCGCGGGCCTGAGCCGGGTGCGACAGCATCAGGCCGTCTATTCCGCGCTCGGGGGGCGTATGGGGGGAGAGCTTCACGCACTGCAGCTCGAAACCGCAGTGCCCTCGACTTTGGAGACAACCAATGAGTGACGCCCAAACCCGCATCGGCGACATCGTCAAGAGCAATGACGTCGTCCTTTTCATGAAGGGGACCGCGCTGTTCCCTCAGTGCGGCTTTTCAAGCCGCGCGATCGCGATCCTCGACCGGCTCGGAGCCAAGTACGAGACCGTTGACGTGCTCCAGGATCCGGAGATCCGCAACGGCATCAAGGAATATAGCGACTGGCCGACCATTCCCCAGCTTTACGTGCGGGGAGAGTTCGTCGGCGGCTCCGACATCATGATGGAGATGTTCGAGAACGGTGAGCTGCAGCAGCTCGTCGGCGCCGACGCCTGAACCTTCGCTCGGTCGGCCACCCCACAACGAGGAAGGGGCGGCTCGACCAGGCCAGAGAACCCGTCGAACCGCCCCTTCGTGGTGTGGAACCAAGTGGACACGCTTAATATAGCAACGCGCGTGCCAAACTGAACAAGTGGCGGATTTCTGCCGCTTTCTGTGAAAGGCCAAGACATCAGTGGCGGTCGATGCGTAAAAAATTCCGACAGAATTTGCTGCGTGCGGCGACTGCCGGCACTTTGCCGGGCGGTTTGGGTTGGGAGCGGCAATGAGCCGCGACGACCTTCCCCTTCGGGACGAAACCGCGAAGCTGTTCTGCGACGTGACGCAGAGCTGGTCGGAAGTCGGCGGCGGCGTGCGCACCTACCTGCTGCACAAGCGCGGTCACATCCTCGACGCGACGCCTCATCGGCACCTGATGATCATCCCCGGCACTCGCGACCAGGTCAGCGAAGAAGGACGGGCGATCACGGTATCGATCCGCTCCCCCCGCGTTCCCGGCAGTCCGAACTACCGGCTGCTGCTCCGCAACGGCGCCGTGCGTGAGGCACTGAAGCAGTTCCGCCCCGACCTCATTGAGTGCCAGGACGCGTACAATCTTCCCTGGGCGGCGATCGCACATCGGAAGCGCCACCCGGAGGCCGCCCTGGTCGCCGCCTATATGACCGACTTCCCGACCGTGTACGGCGAACGCCCGCTGTCGAAGGTCATCGGCGTGCCGGTGGCGAGCGCCGGCGCCCGCCTTGCTTACGCCTACGCTGGCGCGCTCTATCGGCGCTTCGATGCGCTGTTCGCGCTGAGCGAGAACGGCGGCGCGGCCAAGCTACGCGCACTCGGTGTGCCGAACGTCGACGTAGTGCCGCTCGGCGTCGAGGTCGGGGAGTTCGGACCAGGCAAGCGCAGCCCAAGTCTCCGCCGCAAGCTCGGCCTGGCGGATGGCGAGCCGCTGATCATCTATGCTGGACGGCTCGACGGCGAGAAGAAGCCCGACGTCGTCGTAGAAGCCTTCCGCAAGCTTCCCGAAGCGCTGGGCGCGCGCCTCGTTCTGCTGGGCGAAGGGCCGCTGAAGGCCGACATCGCGCAGATCGGCGATCGCCGGATCGTCATGCCGGGCTACGTGCGCAGCCGGTCGGAGCTGGCGCAGTGGCTCGCAAGCGCAGACATCTACGCGTCCGGCATGGCCGACGAGACGTTCGGCATCTCGATCATCGAGGCGCAGGCTTCGGGACTGCCGGTGGTCGGCGTCGAGGCTGGAGCGATGATCGACCGGGTGCCCGCAGGCGTCGGCCGTCTGGGCCCTGTTGGCGATGCCGATGCGATGGCTGCCAACATCCTGGCTGTATGGTCGGGCGATCACGCCGCCATGGCCGAGAAAGCGCGGGCCCATGCGCTCCAGTTCAGCTGGGAACGCAGCATGGAGGCGCTGTTCGGGCGGGTTTATCCTGGAGCACTTGCCGCTCGTGCAGCCATGGCCAGCAGCAGCCCCGCCGTGGCCCGCCGCAAGCTCGCGCGGGCCTGAAGCGCTCCCCCGTTTTGCGCACGTGGCTGCCGCATGGCAGAGGATGAAGCATGGATGCACCTTACGCCCGCCTGGAACAGCTGGAGCCCGGGATTGCGCGCCTCCTCGCGCACAACCCTTCGGCCTTCACCTTCACCGGGACGCAGAGTTACATCGTCGGCACCGATAGCGTTGCCGTCATAGATCCGGGGCCGGACCTCCCCGAGCACATGAATACGCTCGCCGAGGCGATCGCCGGACGTTCGCTGGCTGCAATCGTCTGTACGCATACCCACCGCGACCACAGCCCCGCCGCGCGGCCGCTGGCGCGGCGCACAGGTGCGCCGATCATCGGCTGCGCGCCGCTTGCGCTCGAAGCAGTCGGTCCGCGTGCCGACGCCTCGTTCGATGGCGGTTATCGCCCCGACCGGGTGCTTGAGGATGGCCAGTGCATCGAACTGGACGGAACAAGGCTGGTTGCGGTGGCCACCCCCGGCCACACTTCCAACCACCTCTGCTTCGCCTTCGGCGACGCACTGTTCACCGGCGACCATGTGATGGGTTGGTCGACCACGGTGGTGGTTCCGCCCGACGGGGACATGGCCGCCTACATGGCCAGCCTCGACAAGCTGCGGCAGCGCGACGATCGCATCTATTATCCCGCGCACGGCGCCGCGGTGACCAACCCGCAGCAATATGTCCGGCACCTGATGGGTCACCGGATGCAGCGAGAGCGGCAGATTCTGAAGCTCGTCGGCGAGGAGCCTTGCGACATCCCGCACATCGTCGCGAAGGCCTATCCAGGCCTCGACCACCGTCTCACCGGCGCTGCCGGCGGCTCGGTGCTCGCCCACCTACTGGACCTTGAGCGCCGCGGCCTCGTTCAACGGCAGGGAGACTCATGGACAGCCGCCTGAACAAGCCGCTCGCGATTGGCGCGATCATCATCGCCCTGGTGCTGGGCGTCGTGCTCGGTTTGTCGAGCATCGCCGACAGGATCTTCGGCGGCTCCAGTCCGAAGACGATCGCCAGCGCGAGTCTTGAGTCGATGCGGGCCCAGAATCGGCTGATCGCCTTCACCGCCCGATATGTTTCGGTGACCACATCGACGGTCGACCGCTTCGGCTTCTCCGCCAAGCGCACACTCATCTTGCCCGGCGACGTTCGCTACGAGCTCGACCTGTCGAAGCTGCAGCCGAAGGACGTGACCTGGGACGGCTCTTCGCACACGCTGCGCGTCCAGCTTCCCGAAGTCGAGATCGCAGGTCCGGACGTCGATCTCGCCGCAGCACAGGAATATGGCCAGGGCGGCGTGCTTTCGACGCTCACGAACGCCAACCAGCAGCTCGACTCGGCGAACCGCGCAAAGGCTGTCGCCGACCTCCGCAAGCAAGCGCAAGGTGCGGTCCAGATGCGGCTTGCGCACCAGGCCGCGCGCGCGGCCATCGAGCGGAGCTTTGCGATGCCGCTCATGGCCGCGGGCTTCAAGGACGCCCACGTGGTCGCACGCTTTCCCACCGAAGGGACGGACGAAACCTCCTATCTCGACCTTTCTACTCCCTACAACGAAGCGATCGCCGAGGCGGAGCGCAGGCGGTCCGCGCAGCCCGCCAAATAGCGGCGAGGGCACTTCACCGGCGACCTCTCCGCTGGTATAAGCAACTCGGGGAAACAAGGGGGATTTCGCATGGCCACCAATGCCAATGCGGGCGCCGGACCACGAACGCCGCTGCGTGGGTTCATGGCCGACCAGGCGTTCTTTGCGCGGTACGCCATCGTGCTCGCACTCTTCATCGTCGTCGCCTTTGCGCAATTCTCGATGCGCGGCTTCGTCGACATTCGGACCGTGCCACCGGTGGTCCACGCCCATGCCGTCGTCATGCTCGGCTGGCTCGGTCTGTTCGTGCTTCAGAACCAGCTTGTCCACCGCGGTGAGCTGCCGCTTCACCGCAAGGTCGGCTGGGCTTCGGCCGTCGTCGTTGCCGCCGTCGCGGTGCTTGGATGCGCGGTGGGTTACACGGCACTTGCGGTGCACATGGTACCGCCGTTCTTCACCGCGCCTTATTTCCTGTCACTGACGTTTGTGGAATCCCTCCTCTTCGCAGCCGTTGTTGCGTGGGCGGTCAGTCTTCGCCGCAAGACGGAATGGCACCGCCGGATCATGTTCGGCGCAACCTTCCTGCTGCTTGAGCCGGCACTCGGCCGACTGCTGCCGATGCCGCTGCTGGGCGGCTACGGCGAGTGGATCGCGCTCATCGTCCAGCTTGGCTTCGTCGCTGTGATCGCCCGCCACGACCGCAAGGTGCTCGGTTCCGTGCATCCGGCGACGTTCGCGGCTGCCGCAATCCTCATCGGCGCGCACACCCTCGTGTCGCTCGTCGCCATGCTTCCGCCGGTCGCGACCTTTGCGGCTGCGGTTGCAGGGACCTGACGGGGACCATATCTCTTCTGGTGAGTGGGCGGCGCCGGGCTGCCCTCACCGGAGCATGCGATGACCGCCTTTACGCCTAGCCTGAAAGGGCTCGACCTCCTCGCCGAGATCGAGCGTCTGAAGCGCGAACGCAATGCGGTGATCCTCGCGCATTACTACCAGAAGCCGGAGATCCAGGACCTCGCCGACTTCGTCGGTGACAGCCTCGATCTTTCGCGCAAGGCGGCAGAGACGGATGCTGATGTAATCGCCTTCTGCGGCGTT
Organism: Sphingomonas sp. F9_3S_D5_B_2; assembly: GCF_054263715.1. Lineage (NCBI taxonomy): Bacteria > Pseudomonadati > Pseudomonadota > Alphaproteobacteria > Sphingomonadales > Sphingomonadaceae > Sphingomonas > Sphingomonas sp. F9_3S_D5_B_2. The sequence goes on from NZ_JBSZFB010000002.1 coordinate 309,365, forward strand.
CGCTTCATGGCAGAGACGGCAAAGATCCTGTCTCCTCAGAAGACCGTCATCCTGCCGGACATGGACGCCGGCTGCAGCCTGGAGGACAGTTGCCCCCCCGATCAGTTCGCCGCCTTCCGCGCCGCGCACCCCGATCATATCGCGCTCACGTACATCAACTGTTCGGCGGCCGTGAAGGCGCTGAGCGATATCATCGTCACTTCGTCGAGCGCGCAGGTAATCCTCGACCAGATCCCGAAGGACCAGAAGATCATCTTCGGCCCAGACCGCCACCTTGGCGGTTATCTCGCCCGCAAGCTTGGCCGGGAGATGCTGCTGTGGCCGGGCGTATGCATCGTCCACCAGGCCTTCAGCGAGACCGAACTCCTGAAGTTGAAGGCCGAGCACCCCGGTGCACCCGTCGCTGCCCATCCGGAATGCCCGCCGCACATTGTCGACCATGCGGACCTCGTCGGCTCGACCAAGGCGATCCTCGACTTCGCGCTGACCAGCGACGCCGACACCATCCTCGTCGCGACCGAGCCGCACATCATTCACCAGATGGAGAAGGCGGCGCCGGCCAAGACCTTCATCGGGGTTCCTGGCGGCGACGGTAACTGCAACTGCAACATGTGCCCGTACATGGCCCTGAACACGCTCGAGAAGCTGTACGTCGCGCTTCGCGATCTCGAGCCGCGCATCGAGCTGTCTGCCGATGTGATGGAACGCGCCCGCGTTCCGCTCGAGCGGATGCTGGAAATGGCCAGCCAAACGGTCGGCCAGGGCGATGTCGGTCGCCCCATCGTCGACCAGCCTAAGAACATCGATCCGGCCATCAGCGGCGACTGACCGCCCCGCCTGTTCACACGCCCGCAAGTAACGAGCTCACACCGTCGCTTCAACGGAGCAACTCACCGTTACCGGCTTGCGGATGGAAACAGCAGCGGCCTCCATCCGTTGACGTGGCGAAACAGACCAATGGGGTTTATTCTATGAACAGCTTTTCCAAACTTGCGACGGCGATTGCCATTGCCGCGACGACGGCGACTTCCTTTGCCGCTCCGGCAGATGCGAGGCGCACCCGGCACCATCGTTACTACGGCCACACGACGTACCGTCACAAGGTTTGCCGGTACTCGCGCGGCCGCACCGGCCTCCTTGCGGGCGGCGTCGTCGGCGCTGTTGCGGGTCCGAGCATCGTTGGTCACGGCCTTCTCGGGGCAGCCGCAGGTGCAGTGGGTGGAGCCATTGCCGGCCGTGCGATCGACCGCAGCACGACCGCGCATCGGCGCTGCTACTACACGCGCTAAGCACTGACGCGAGCGGGACATGCCCGCTCCAGTACAGGTTCGGCCGCGGGAGCGCTTCACGGCGCTTGCCGCGGTCGCCCTCATTCAGGCCGGCCTGATCCTCGTTCTACTGAACGGCTTTCACGTCGATGTCGGTCGGACGCGGGACTCGGTTGAACGGCTGATCGACATCACGCTGCAGTCGCCGCCCCCGCGCCTAATACCTCCGCTGCCGCCAAAGGCCGCCCCTCGTGAACGGCGGGCGCAGGCTGCTCCAAAGGCCGCCCCGGCACCGCCCGGCGGCACTCCCGGACCGCGGCCATCCCACGCGCCGCCTGCGGTTACGCCCGTCATTGCGCTCCAGCCGAGCGCACCGCCTGCTGGCGGGGGTACCGGCTCCGGGCCTGCTCAAGGCGCCGGCGCCGGTGGAGGGACCGGTGGCAATGGCTATGGGGCGGATGATGAAGACGACGGCGGGGTCGAGCTGGAGCAGATCGCCGGTGAAATCCTGCCATCCGACTATCCCAAGGGGCTCGGCAGGGCAGGCGTGGGCGGCCGCGTGGGCTTTGTCTTCACGGTGGGCGTGAGCGGCCGGGTGACGCGCTGTGCAGTCACCCGCTCAAGCGGCGTTCCGCAACTGGACGGGCTGACCTGCCGGTTGATTGTCCAGCGCTTCCGCTACCGTCCCAGCACCAACTCCGCGGGGCGGCCAATCGAGGACGAGGTCGAAGGCGAGCACGTCTGGTCGTCTTCGCGCTACTGAAGCCGGCCGAGTTCCCCATCCACGATTGCCGTTTCCGGATGATGTTTGTCGAGGTGGCGCTTGATGATCCGCAGGTTGCGCGTGTTCGACCGGAAGAAGAAGTCCGGCACAGCGCCAACGAACGGGATGAGCCCGAGCACCCAGTCGAAGCCGACGTTCCCGGCCATCCGGGCGATCTGGCTCTTCTTCATGCCCAGGTTCTTCGCTTCCCAGACTATGTAGGCACCGAGCGCCGCGGCAGCGATGTCACCCGCAATGGGCACGAAGTCGAGGATCACATCCAGGCCGACGGACTGCTTGGTGCCGGGGATTACGATTAGTCGCTCCAGGATGCGCTCCATCGCGTCGACCCGCTGCCGGACGGATGCGGGGTCGGTGCCGACCGGCAAGCTCAGTCGCGATTGGGCGGCCATGGCGTCAGCTTCCTCCTGGATTCAACCGTTGTTCCAGGTCGGTGAGCGTGTGACGCGCGTAGCGGTTCCCGGCGAAGCCGGTGACTCGGTCGCCGACGAGAGACCAGCGGACCGGAGCAGCAAGCGGCATGAACAGCTGTGCTGCGTCTATTGCCGCCGCAGCCTGGGCGAGGAGCGCGTAACGTTGCGCCGGGATTGCCGTCTCGCGGGCGGCGTCCAGCAACTCGTCGGCAGCGGGATCGCAAACCGGCACCTCCTGACACCGGAAGCGGCGCAGGAACCAGGCGGCAGCGGAGGACGGCGCAACCTCGTCGATAAGCGCCAGGTCGGCACCGCGAAGACGGTCGGCGCGCTCGACGGTGATGCCGATCGCACCCCAGTCGGCAGTCAGTCGCTGAAGCAGGATCCGTGCTCCGGGGCCGTCCGGCAGGAATATCCGCAATGTCGGTGTCTGCTCCTGCCCCACCGGCAGCAGCCGGGCAGCCGCCGCAGTCAGAGCCGGCCGCCGATCCGCGAGAGCGGTCGCGAACCAGGCAGGCTGCGGCGCAGTCGGCAGCCCGTCGAGGTTGGGTTCGAGCACCGTTGCCCGCGCCGCCAGCCCCGGCACCCGGAAAGAGTCGACAAGCGCCGCTCGGTCGATCGATTGGCTGAGGAGCGATCGCACTTCGGCATTTTCAAGCAGTCCGTCCGCCCGAGCCGGCACCAGGCCGAACAAGCCGGAGGCCGGGTCGAAGCGCAGTGCCTTCGATGTCATCTTCTGGGCCAGAGGGTAGGAGAGGTCGGCGAACGTCCCGCCGAGCACGACATCGGTCTTTCCGTTCGCGAAAGCGCGCACGGCCTGCTCGACGCTCGCTCCAGCGAGCACCACCTCTTCGCGCCGGGACTGCTCGTCGTCGACGCCAAGCTCGTCACGGATCAGGTGCAGCTCGCCCGCGGGTCCGCGCTTGTCGCCGAGCACGAAGGGACCTGTGCCGAGACTGCCGCGGCTGATCGCCAGTTCCGGCTGCGCGAGGAGGGCAAGCAAATTGGGGCGGGGCGCTCGCAGCTCGATCTCGACGACGCGGTCGGTCATCGCGACGATTTCGTTGACTGCTCCGAGCGTGTCCTTGAGCGTATTGCTGCTGGAGGTCGCGACCAGCCGCTTGAGGATGCGCGCGACCTGCTGGGCGGTGACCTTGCGCCCACCCGGCCAGTTCGTGTTGGCGATCCGGAAAATGTAGCTCAGGCCGTCGTCGCTGACGTTCCAGCGCTCGGCGAGGCCCGGGACGATCTGCCCAGTCGCGTCGAACCGCACCAAGCCTTGCGCGACGTTGCTGAGCAAGACCTCGTCAGGCGTGGAGAGCGGCCCAAGTGCGGGGTCACGTATCTGCGGCTGACCACCGATGACGAGCACGCGGGTCGTCCCCTGCGGCTTGTCGCGGCAGCTCGCCGACAACAGCGCGGGCGCCATCACCAGCGCCGCGGCTAGAGCACGCCGGAGGAACGACCGGGCCATTCCTCGCCTTTAATCGCAAGCCGCAGTTCAGCAAGCGTCTGGATATATCGCGGCCACTGTTTTACTAGACTAAAGCAGTTGTTGGCGCACGGAGTTCGACGGAGTTGGCCGAAAGGGACGCAATCTGGGGCGGCGACGTGTGGAGCAGGGACGGGCACCCCGTCGAGGAACTGCCCGACCCGTTCAGCCCCGAGCCGCCGGTCGCAGAGCCCGAGTCGCCGCCGCCTCCGCGCCGCCGCCGCTGGCCTTTGGTGCTCTACGCATTCTCGGCGATCATCCTCGTCACGCTCGTCTGGCTGGTCATCACCGCGCCATTGTCGAGGGCTTTAGAGCCGCTGGACGATCCAGCTCTCCTGCTGCTTTCCGACGAGGGCCACCCGATCGCCCGGCACGGTGCGCTCAAGGAGTCGCCGGTCGACGTCGACAAGCTCAATCGGATCACGCCCGCGGCGTTCGTCGCGATCGAGGACCGCCGCTTCTATCGCCATTGGGGCATCGACCCCCGTGGCATCGCCCGTGCGTTGGTTGCCGATCTCCACGGTGGCGGCGTCCGCCAGGGCGGCAGCACGATCACGCAGCAGCTCGCCAAGACGGCCTTCCTCAACGGTGACCGCACCATCAAGCGCAAGGCGCAGGAGGTCATCATCGCCTTCTGGCTCGAAGCCTGGCTGACCAAGAAGGAAATCCTCTCGCGCTATCTCTCGAGCGTCTATTTCGGAGATGGCGTGTACGGCTTGCGCGCCGCGGCCCACCATTATTTCAATCGCGATCCCGAGCAGCTGACGCTAGCTCAGTCGGCGATGCTCGCCGGCATGGTGCAAGCGCCCTCGCGGCTCGCCCCGACGCACAACCTGGCCGGCGCCCAGAAGCGCAGCCGGCTCGTGCTCTCGGCCATGGCCGACACCGACGTCATCAGCAGCGGCCGAGCGCGTGCGACGGTACCTGCGCGGCCCGTCGGGCAGGCGTACAAGGTGCCGACCGGTTCTTACTTCGCCGACTGGGTGACGCCTTCTGCACAGCAGGCGCAGGCGCCGGACTTCGGCGTGGTGAAGGTCCGCACGACGCTCGACTCAGACCTGCAGCGTCTCGCCATTCGCGCCATCAATCGCGGCGACCTCGGCAAGGCTCAGGCGGCGCTGGTCGCAATGCGGCCGGACGGGCGCGTCGTCGCGATGGTCGGCGGCAGAAGCTATCGCGAGTCCCCGTTCAACCGCGTCACCCAGGCGCGGCGGCAGCCAGGCTCGGCATTCAAGCTCTTCGTCTACCTCGCCGCACTGCGCGCCGGCTGGACCCCCGACAGCATCATCCAGGACAAGCCGATCACGATCGACGGCTGGAGTCCGGCAAACAGCGACCGCGTCTACCGCGGGCCGATCACGCTGCGCGAAGCCTTCGCCCGCTCGAGCAATGCGGCGACGGTCCGCCTTGAGGAGACTGTCGGCCGCAACAACGTGATCCGTGTCGCGCGCGACCTCGGCGTCACAACGCCGCTGCCCAACAACCCGAGCCTCGCACTCGGCACGTCGGGCATGAGCCTGCTGGAGCTGACCTCGGCCTACGCCGCGGTGGCGAGCGGCCGCTATCCGATCGTCGCCCGGGGCCTGCCGCAACTTCCCGAGGACGAGGGCCTGTCATCCTTTTTCCGCGGACGCGGCAAGCTCAGCAGCAGCCGCGACCAGGCGCCCATGTTCGACTTGCTCTACGCCGCCGCCAATAGCGGCACCGGCCGCCGCGCCGCGCTCGCGGTTCCGACATTTGGAAAGACCGGCACCACGCAGGAGAACCGCGACGCCGTGTTCATCGGCTTTGCAGGCGACCTCGTGGTCGGCGTCTGGATCGGCCGTGACGACAATGGATCCCTGGGCAAGGTCAGCGGCGGCACTCTGCCGGCGGAGATCTGGCACAATTTCATGACGTCGGCGCTCGCGATCGATCACCGAGCCGGCCCGCCGCTTCCGCCGGAGTTCCGGGTGCCGCAGCGCCAGCCCTCTCCAGACAAGCAGCGCAAGAGCCCGCTACCCGCCGATTGGAGCGACAGCACCAAGGATTTGCGCGACCTCGCCGGGGTGCTTGCGGACTTGTTCGGCGAGGACAAGTGAGGGGCGGATGCAAGGCCCTCGCGGAGCCAGTCAACTGCTTGAGATAGTTAACGTCTGAGAACCCGAGGCTTTAAGCCTTTCTCAACCAGTGACCCTTATTTCCATGCTCATCCTACGCGGGAATGCCCAGCGCAGGTGGGGAAGCTGCTTCCCGGGATGGAACCAAGGGAGACCAGAGATGGCCAAGATTTTTAAGCTGATCAAGAACGAGCAGGGCGCGACCGCCATTGAATACGGCCTCATCGCCGCTCTGATCGCGGTTGCCGCGATCGGTGCGATGAGCAGCATCGGTACGCACCTGAGCACGACGTTCAACAACGTTTCGAACGCTCTCTAAGCGCACTCGAACTCAGATTAAGGCGGTGGCGCTCAGGCGCTGCCGCCTTTTTCTTTGTCCGAAGCGATCTCGCCGGCGAGCTCTTAGCGCGGCGGCAGAGGCGGCGGGACCGCTCCCGGGTAGGTCTGGATCGTCCGGCTTCGCGTCATACCTCTACCAGCGCGGTGCACGATGTGCGGCGTGACGATGATGTAGAGCTCGGTCTTGCTGTTCGTTGACTTGTCGGTGCGGAACGCTTGTCCGATTAGCGGAATGTCGCCGAGCAGCGGCACCTTGGTCTTGGTGTTGATCACGTCTTCCTGGCTCAGCCCGCCGATCACGAAGCTGTCGCCATCGCGAACCGTCGCCGAAGTCTCCGCCTCCCGTTGGCTGATCGTCGGATAGCCCTGGCTGAAGCCGGTGACGCTCGAAACCACGGCGAAGACGTGGCTCGACACATAACCGTCGTTGCTGACCCGCGGTGCGATCTGCAGCGTGACGCCGACGTTCACATATTGAACCTGCTGGGAAACGCCGTTCACGCCGGAAAGCGTGATCGCGGTGAGGATCGGCAGCGCGTCGCCGGTAATGATCTTCGCCGTCGAGCCGCTCTGCGCTGCAATCCGCGGCTTGGAAATGATGCGGCCGTTGCCGCGCTGGATCTGCGCATAGAGTGCCGCCTGGAAGCCAGCGCTGGTGACATGGCCGGAGCAGGTGACCGGGTCCCCGGAACAGCCCTGCGCGAAGCCGGGTAGGGCCGCCTCGCCGGAGTGGAAGGTAACGAGGCCGATTTGGCCGTTGGCATTGGTGAAGTCGATGCCGATCGACCGTGCACCTGACTCCGTCAGCTCCACGAACTGCGTCTCGAGCACAACGCTTTCGAGCGGCACGTCGATCGCGTTGATCATCGCCTTCATGCGGGCGATGTAATCGGGCGAGCCGCGCAGCCAGACGGCATTGAGCCGCCGATCGATGGCCATTCCGGAGTCGATCGATTGCCCGAGCGGCGTGTCATCACTGCCTGGCGCCTGCGTGCTCGGTCCCGGGTTGTAGCTGCTTCCGGTCAAGCTGTTCGACCCGAATGCCGGCTCGCGCGGGATGAAGAGGTCGTTCGACTTCACGCTCGCGCCCTGGCTGAGCAGGCCGACAATCTCGCTGACGTCCGCGTATTTGAGCTGGACGAGCTCGAACGTGTCGCCGGGCAGATAGCCCATGGGCGGCGGAACGTCGGACGCCACGGCGCCGGGCTCGTCGCCCTCGACGGTCATCGCCGGTGCCCCGGTCGAGATCGTCACGTCGATGGTCTTGGGCCCGCTCGGAGACGCGGTGACGCTTGCCGCCGCGGTCACCGAGAAGCGCATAATCAGCACCGTCTCGACCTGATCGAAGCTGATCTGGCGGACGAGGCCCTTGAGGCCCGCAGGCGTGACTGCACTCGAGCCGCGGCTCGTCAGCGCGAGACCCAGCGCCGGCCGGTTCACGTCATTGCCAACCGGAGCGAAGCCGTTGGCCTTCGGTTCGAAGTGAAGCTGCAGCCGAGTCTCCGACGGCGAGTCCGTCAGGAGAGTGACCTTGGTCAGAACCGTCCGCGGAACGACGACATTGTCGTCATCCTGGGCCATCGCGGCGGTGCTTCCGGTCAGCAGGACGAAGGCGAACACGAACGACAGCAGGTACCGAATCGCCGCAGTGTCGAAAAACAGTCTCGTCAATGTGGGCATCCGGCTGGAATCTAACGATTCTATCGCGATCGCAAGCGTGAGCCGATGGTAAGCGAAAGCACGGACCGCGGCAAGCGCGGCCCGTGCTGTTCCAGTCGAGCCCGGCGTTTAGAAGGCGCCCGGACCGTTCGGCGTGCCGTTGCCCGTCGGCCCGTCGTAGCCTGCACCGGCAGTGCAGAAGTAGGTGCCGCCACAGCTGCCGTTGGTGCCGCTGGTGACGTCGTTCAGCTGTGACTTGTTGGTGTAGATCCCGGCAGCTCCTGTCGGAGTATGTCCGGTCACGCCGTAGATGCCACCGATCAGCGGAGCCGAAACGCTCGTTCCGCCGAAGACCATCCAGGCCGAGCGATTGCGGCTGCTCGGACCGTAAACGGCGACTCCCGTCGCCGGATCGCCGACGGCCGACACGTCAGCCTCCATGCGCATCGTGCAAAGCGAATCGCTCTGGAAGCCGGGCTTCCCGTAGACTGTGCTGCAGCCACTGCCGCCCGAGCTCCATGCCGTTTCCGACCAGCCGCGCGTATTGGCAGCCTTTACGAGGTGCGTTCCACCGACCGCGATGACGTGCGGGGAGGATGCCGGGAACTGCGTCCCGTAGCCACTATCGCCGGTCGAGACCGTCACGGCCTTGCCCGGCTGGTTGTAGGCGGATTCGTACGACGTCGAGCCACTCTCGCTGCCGCCGTAGCTGTTCGAGATGACGGTCACGCCAGGAGTGGCAGCGGCCGTGCGGACAGCGGCTGCCAGATTCGCGAGCGTCGCGCTGTTCGCTTCGACCAGCAGCAGCTTGCAGCCCGGGCACATTGCGCTGGCCATATCAAGGTCGAGCGCCGACTCCTGAGCCCAGCCGGTGTCATCACGCGGGTAGCTGCCCTGGACGCCGTTCTGATTGACCTTCTTGAAGCAGCCATTGGCCGTGGTGCAGGCCGGTAGCCCGTACTGGGCCCGATAAACGGCAAGGTCGGACTCGGCACCGGAGTAACCGCCGGCGTCGACGATCGCGATCGTCGTCGAGCCGTTGGTGGTAATTTTATAGGCGCCGCGAAGATCGTTCGGACCATAACCGCTCGGCGCGGCAGTGGCGCCTGGCGACAGCTTTCCGTTGAGCGGATTGCCACGGGCGTCAGTGACCACATGAGCGAAACAGCGGGCCGTTCCACGGGGGTTTCCGCGCGCGCAGACCGCGACGTGGAAAGCGCGTCCGCTATGTTCGATCGCTTGTGCGCTCTGGGCCGCAACAGGTGCCGCTCCCGCCATTCCGAAGGTGGCTCCGAACGCAACTAATCCCCATGTTTTCAGACTCATAACTGGCCCTCCAAGCTCCCGGGACGGGAGGAGCAGAGAAGCTGACAGGTGCCGGGTTAAATGCAATCGCTCATTTTACGGCTGTTTGTCCCATGTTCCTGTATTGGTCGCAGCTGTGCCCCGCTTTGGCGTGAACGGCGAACAGCGGGCAGTTACCGGATGAACCCGCAACACTTCTGTGGCAGCTTTCGAACATGCTTAAGTTCGCCCTCGCGATCCTTGCTTCATCGGCCGTTGCCGCACCAAGGCCACTGCCGCCTCAGCCGCCGCGTTATGCAGTCCCTTATGGAACTGCGACCGGACAACTCGCCGTCCGGATCCTCGCTGCGCACAACCGGGAACGGCAACTCGTCGGCAACCCGCTCATGATCTGGGATCCCACGCTGGCGGCTTCTGCCGCTGCCTACGGGCCAACGCTGGCAAGGCTCCACCAACTCGTTCACTCGCCGCGTCAGATCCGGCCGGGACAGCGCGAGAACCTCGCGAGGGCTCTTCACGCCAGTCTGACTCCGGAGCAGCTCGTCGGCATCTGGGTGGCGGAAAAGCGCTTCATGCGCCCGGGACTCTTCCCTGCGGTAAGCGCGACCGGCAACTGGATGGACGTCGCGCACTATACGCAGATGGTCTGGCCGACGACGACTCGCGTCGGCTGCGCCTTGTACCAGGCGGACTGGGATTATCTGATCTGCCGCTACTCGCCGCCGGGCAATGTTGACGGTCAGCCGGTCTTCGCAGCGCGGGTCAGGCCGCTGCCCCCGGTCCGCCGTTAGGCGCTTACCAGCGGCGCTTTGCCGAGCGCGGCGCCGGCTGACTGTCGTCGCGGCCGAAGTCGGTGGCTTTCCCGTCCTTCATGTCGAGGAACGTGCGGACCGATCCCGCGGATACGGCGCGGCCGAAGAGCCACCCCTGCGCCTCCGAGCAGCCGATCTTCTTGAGCTCGCTCCGGATCTGCTCCGATTCGACGCCCTCGGCAGTAATCGGCACGCTCAGCGTATGGCCCAGGCTGGCGATCGTGTTGACGATCGCGGCCGTCTGCTCGCTCTTCACGATGGTGCTGATGAAGCTCTTGTCGATCTTGATGCGGTCCAGTGGCAGGCTGTTGACCTGGGCGAGGGAGGCATAGCCGGTGCCGAAATCGTCCAGCGAGATGCTGATGCCGACGTTCTTCAGGCTCTGGATGGTTGCAAGGACCTGCTCGCGGTTCTCGAGCAGCGAGCCTTCGGTAATCTCGACCTCAAGCCGCTTGGCCGGGAAGCCGGTGCGGGCGAGGACCTGAAGGACCTGCTCGGCGAGCGTGCGGTCGCGGAACTGGATGGGCGAAATGTTGACTGCGACCTTGAGGTGCGCGGGCCAGTTGCGGGCCTCGCGAAGCGCCTGCTCCATGATCGTCATGGTCAGCGGTGCAATTAGGCCGGTTCGCTCGGCGGCGTCGATGAACACGTGCGCTTCCAGGAAACCGCGCGTCGGCGACCGCCAGCGAGCGAGCGTTTCGAAGCCCACCAGCTCGCGCGTCGACAGGTCGATCAGCGGCTGGAAGAAGGGAACGAACTCGCCGTTGAGGATGCCGCGGCGGATGTCTTCCTCGAGCGAGAGCCGCTCGGACAGCTCGCGCTCCAGTTCTTCGTCGAACCAGGCGAAACCGTCGCGGCCCGCGGCCTTGGCTGCGTAGAGCGCGACATCGCTTTGCCGCAGGACAGTCTCCTGCGTGCCACCGCGTTCGAATGCGGCAAGGCCGAGCGACGCTGAAACCTGGGCCTGAGCGGCGCCCACGAACAGCGGCGTCGAGATCAGCGACACGATCGAGCGGGCGATCTCTTCCGCTTCGAGTGCCGTCACGCCGGGGAGCACCACCGCGAACTCGTCCCCGCCGATGCGCGCATGGCACGAGGCCTTGGGTGCCGCATTGCTGAGCACCTTCGCCGTGTGGCGCAGCAGCTCGTCACCAGCGTGGTGCCCGTGAAGGTCGTTGACGCGCTTGAAATGGTCGAGATCGACGAGGAGCAGGACGCCGGAGGTGCCTGCTTCAAGCGCGTCGGTCAGCGCGTTGACCAGCTCCCGCCGATTGGCGAGGCCGGTGGCCGGGTCGGTATTGGCGTTGCGAAGCGCGAGACGTTCCGCATCTTCATAATCGGACAGCGCCTCTTTCAGGTCCTTGGAGCGGCGCCAACCGAACAGGATGATCGCGACGTTCAGGACCAGCGCGACTTTCAGCATTGAGGCCGATGGGGGCAGGGTCGTCGCCCCGAACGCCGCCGGCACCACACGGCTGCCGATTCCGACGAACAGCAATATCGCCGCGACCGTAGCCAACGTCGTGATCAGATGGCTGCTTGCCAGCCGAACAGTCTTGCTCGTTCCCCTCGGCACTGAATGTCCCATCCACGCGTGTCCCCACCTGCGCTATGGCTAACATACGTGAAGATAGTCCTACCGAACGCGGGGATTTCAGTGCTTGGTAAGGAGGTCCTCGACGATGCGGATCGCCTCCGCAGCGGCGGTCCCAGCGTCCATTTCGCTGGTGTCAAGGAGGATCGCGTCCTCGCCCTGCCGCAGCGGGGCCGTTTCCCGCCCGCTGTCGCGCTCGTCCCGGGCAAGGATGTCCGCAAGCACGTCGTCGTAATGGGCGGGCATGCCGCGGGCTTCGAGTTCCTTCGTCCGCCGCCGGGCACGGACTTCCGGTGTTGCCGTGACGAACAGCTTCACGTCGGCCTGGGGCGCGATGATTGTCCCGATGTCGCGTCCGTCGAGCACTGCTCCCCCCGGCTGGCCGGCAAACTCCTGCTGCCGCTCGCGAAGCGCGGCGCGCACCGCGGGGTAGGCGGAGATCGAAGAAGCGATGCGGGAAACGGGCTCGCTGCGTAGCTCCTCGTCCTCCGGGTCGATGCTCAACATGTCGCAGGCACGCAGCGCTTCGAACTCGCTTGAGGGGTCGCCACCCCACCGCCACAGGTTCAGGGCCACGGCGCGATAGAGCAGGCCGGTGTCCATGTGCGGCAGGCGGAAATGCTCGGCCAGTGCACGCGCTATGGTTCCCTTGCCGCTGGCGGCCGGACCGTCCACGGCGATGATCATGCGCTACTACTCCGGTGGGCTTCCAGGGGGTCTGGAAGCGGCGCTTTGACAGGGCCATATGCCTATGGCAAGGCGCCCCGCCGAACGCCGCGCGACAGCCGCTGTGGCTCCTGGAATTCGAATTGGAGATATCTCACATGGTGAAGCCCGAATGGGGCACCAAGCGCACTTGCCCCAAGTGCTCGACCCGTTTCTACGACCTCGCGAACGACAATCCCGTGCACTGCATCACCTGCGATAACGAGTGGGTTCCCGAGCCGGTGCTGAAGTCCAAGCAGCCGCTCGCGTTTGAGGTTGCCGCCCCGGTTGCCAAGGAGCCCGCGCCGGACGACGAGCTCGCCGCCGAGGATCTGGCGATCGACGAGGACGCTGAAGTCAGCGCCGACGAGGAAGTCGATCTCGACACGGGCGATGACGACATTGGCGTCGAGAAGCCGTCGGAGGACGACGAGGGCTAATTCGCTCCGGCGCCGCCCGCTGGCCGGGCGACTGCGTACATTTCCCTGGCGATCTGGACCGTTAGCGCGTTCGGATCGCCATTTGCTTCATAGAGGTCGCCGTGCGTCTTCCCTGGCAGGAAGCGCACGTCCGCCTTGGCGCCGAGCCCCTGCAGCACGGCCTGCAGCCGGTGCGCCGGGCCATCGAGGTGGAAGGTGTCGGCAGTTCCGACGATGACGTGGATCTTGCCGTCGAGGTCCTTGCCGACAGAGGGCCAGTCCCGCTTCAGTCGATAGGCGATGTCGTAATTGTCGCGCCAGTAGGCCGCCACGGCAGGATCTACAGCGCCCGTCCTGCGATCGAAGAGCTGCATCGGCCGTCCGTCTGGCCCCTTGGGCGAGAAGACCCAGTCGAACGACGCCATCTGACCGCCGATCGGCCCGAGCACGCTTTCGAGCCGCGCGAACTCCTGCAGGTTGGCGACCTCGTGGCCGTTCATCCGCACCAGTGGCACCGGCCTGCCGTTCGCGTCGACGTAGACGTTGGCGTTCGCCCGGTAGATGTCCGCCCCGGTGAAGTCGTGGAAGTCGCTCGGATCGGGCGAAGTGGACCAGGTGCCGCCGAACACGCGCGGGTAGCGCGTCTGCAGCCACAAGGTCGCCCAGCCGCCGGACGAGTGCCCGGTCAGGAAGCGGCCTGATGGTCGCGCATCCATTCGGTATTGCTGTTCCAGATATGGGATCAGCTCTGTCGTCAGCGCTTCGCCCCACGGTCCGTTGTTCACCGAGTCCGCAAACTCGTGGGTCCCGGTGGGGGAGCTCTCGTCCAGCGCCACCCAGATCATCGACGGGATGCGCCTGTCGCTCATCAGGCTGAGATAGCTTGCGGCTGACCACCGCGACGAGTTCGCGTCTCCGCCGAAGCCGTGGGTCTGGTACACCGTTGGCCATGTGCTGCCCGACTTCGCGTCGTAACCTGGCGGCAGTGCGACCGAGCCCCGCATGTGCACTGGCCGGCCCCAGAACGCGGAGAGCTTGGGACTCACGAAATCGACCGCCACGACCTTCGGCAGGTACGCGGCGAGCGCCTGCTGCCTTGGACTGTGCACGGCGAACGGATCCTCCGCCGGCAGAACGTCCGAGAGAGCAAGCGGCGGCACCGGGCCAGGAAGGGTAACGTCGGTCACTTTCGAAACCACATCGCCCGCGCCGCGGCCTGCGTAATTGTAGTTGCCGTCGACGTCGAGCACGGCCTGAAGATGATACCGCCCCGGTTTCAGCTTCGACCAGGCCTCCGGAACCGCGTCGGCATTGGTGTCCAGCACCGCGACTTGTCCGGTGGAGAGGGACGCGATGTCACGGGCCGCGACTGCTGTCGGCGTGCCGGCGAATGGATTGGCATCGACCGACTTGGGAGCGGGCTCGCCTGCCTTGGCAGGCTCCGCGAAGACGATCAGGCGACCGCCAATCGGGGCCTTTTGCGCAACATCGAGCCTGACCGGTACTTCGACCGGCGGTGCCGCCGCAGCAGTCAGCCCAAGCGCCAGAATCGCAATGACGGTCCGCATGCTCATTCCCCAATGGCCATCCAGTGGCGGGGGATGTGTCGCCGAACAACCATGGCACGCAAGCGATTTCCGCAGCGAGGCGCCGCTCCGGCATTGACCGGAACAGCGGATTTTCCCATTTGCAGGATTGCCGGTTTCGCCTAAGGCGCGGACCGGATCGGGGCCGTAGCTCAGCTGGGAGAGCGTCGCAATGGCATTGCGAAGGTCAGGGGTTCGATCCCCCTCGGCTCCACCATCCTCCACCTAAGCCTTACGAAGGGCTTCGAACCTACGAGGTAAGGCGGGGTCGCAACCACTTTGGCGTGAGCTTCAGGATCGGGCGGGGAACGCGATAGCCCTGCTCGCCGCGAGGCTGTCCGACAAGGCGGAAGCGCACGGCTTCCCAGGCGAAGTTGAGGAAGCTGAAACCCGCCCACGTCTTCATCAGATCCTCGAGCGAAAGCCGGCACGGCATGTAGTGCGGCATCACGTCGTCGAAGATCATCATGACCACGAAGAGGACGCTGGCGGCCGCGAACCAGTAGACCATGCGGGCGTTGAAGAAGGACGGGCGGAACAGCCACAGGTAGAAGCCGATGTTCATCACGAAGACGAGGATCAGGAGCAGCGAGGAGTAGGTGTGCAGTATCCCGCCGAGCCGCTCGTGAAGCATCAGGCGGTCGTCGAACGACAGATAGATGAAGATGGCACCCTGGATCGCGAAGAGCGATGCCTGCCGCGACACATGCTGGCGGTCCGCGAAGGCAGCGAGGAACATCAATACGCCCGAGCAGCCAAGCAGTAATGACGACAGGCTGGTGTTGATGCCGTAGCCGAACCGCCCGTCCGCGGCTGCGAAGAAGCCGTGCTTGAACGGCATCCCGATGTCCGTGAAGTACAAGCGGACGTGGTCCTGCGAGGTGGTCGCCTCGATGTAGACCATGGTGATGGAATAGAGGATCAGCGCGGCCAGCGGCAGCAACCACAGGGTCCTGACCGACTGCTTCAGCGCGGCGTCGCCGAGTTCGCTGCTTGACGACAGATTGCTGGAAAGGGGCCGATCCGCCGGCGCGCCTGCATTGACCAAGACGGATCTACTCCTGACGTTCTTCGGGTGGAGGCGACTTCGGAGTGGCCCCGAGATCTTTCCTGAACACGAGGACGTCCATCATGATGAACAACGCCCCGAAAGCGAGACCCCACAAGGGGCTGAGTACATTGTCGTGCACCACTGCCGCCGCCTGCGGCACGTCGCTGCTCTGGACCAGTGGATAAAGGGTGTCGGCTACATCGCGCGCACCGAAGGCATAGCCGATCACCCACGCGCCAACGGCCGTGCCGGTAACCAGGACCAGAAGTTAACGGCGCGCAGGAAACTGCATTACTGCGGCAACAGCAATTCCCAGGAGGATCAACAGTGCTCCACCCTCGAGAATTACCTTCATACGCAGTCTCCTAATTCGAACTTAACTGCGCATGTCCTGCAGTGTCGAGTCCGGAATGACTTACAACAGTTGGGCTCTTCGCGGGGCCGTTCTGAATCGGGACTTCCTGTTGTCTCGATGTCACAAGTCCGCGGAACGGACATATCCCGGGCTCACATGGGTTGATGTCCGGCCACGCGTCACCAGCTAGGCGCGTCGGATTCCCGCAGGCATTCACGAGGCATCGCGTGCCCATCTCCCGCATTTTCCCGAGCTTTTTCATGGCCGGCTTCGAATGCTCGTCGCACCGGCGTTCCGACGGGCTGCGTCTCGACCTCATCCGCAGCACCGGTCATGAAGGCTGCACCCTCGAAGACTACCGCGCTTGTGCCGGCCTCGACCTGCTGACCGTGCGCGACGGCCTGCGCTGGCACCTCATCGAGAGTGAGCCGGGCCGCTACGACTGGTCGAGCTGGCTGCCGATGGTTGAGGCCGCAGAAGACGCGGGCGTGCGCATCATCTGGGATCTTTGCCATTACGGCTTCCCGGACCACCTGACGCTCGGCAGTGACGAATTCATCGCGGCCTTCGCCGCGTTCGCAGCGGAAGCTGTCCGCGTCCACCGCAGCGTCACGGGCCGGGCGCCGCTGGTCTGCCCGATGAACGAGATCTCCTATTTCACCTGGGCGGTGAACACCGGCTACTTCCCGCGGCTGGAGCAGGAGAAGCGCGGCTGGCTCAAGCAGCGCCTCGTGCAGGCGGCGCTTGGAGCGGCGGGAGCGGTCCGCGCGGCCGAGCCCGACACCCGCTTCTTCTGGGCCGAGCCGCTGATCAACATTCTGCCGCGAAGCAGCGCGCCGGAAGACATCCAGAGCGCCGAAGGCCTGCGCCTCGCCCAGTTCGAAGCTTACGACATGCTGCTGGGCCGTACCGCGCCCGAGCTCGGCGGCGGCGATTGGGCGGCGGACGCACTTGGCTTCAACTTCTACCCCGACAACCAGTGGATCGAGGGAGGTTCAACCATCCCCCTGGGCCATCACGAGTACCGGCCGCTCGCCGACATGCTGGTGGAAGCCTACGAGCGGTTCGGGCGCCCCATCTTCATCTCCGAAACCGGCTCGGAACGCTCCGCCCGCAGCGCCTGGTTCCACTACGTCTGCGAGGAGGTCGCCGAGGCGCGCTCGCGCGGCGTCGCGGTAGAGGGTGTCTGCATTTATCCCGTGACCAGCTTCCCCGGCTGGGACGACAGCCGCCACGCCGAAGTCGGCCTGTTCAGCACGCCGCATTCGGACGGCACCCGCCGCGTCGATAGCCGGCTGAACGCCGAACTCAATCGTCAGCGGCAGCGGCTGGAGGCCGAAGCCCGCGCCTAGTTGCCCGGACTCGCGACCGCCGGAACGGCTGCAGGCGGAACGGCCATGTGCCGGTAGAGGCCGAAGGCAAGCACTTGGCGGATGGTCCCGACGTCCAGTTCAACCGTGTCACCCTCGGCGACGCACTGGCCGAGCGCGGGGGTGAGAGCTTGCACCGCAGTGGCCTCGTCAGCCGACGCGACGCGGCTTCGTACCAGCGCCAAGACGGCGCCGTCGCCTTGCGCGACGACGCAGTCACCGAAAGACTCCATCGCATTGCGCGCCGGCCAGACGAACGACGCGGGACTGCGCTGGCGAAGCTGCTCGATGACCTTGGGGTGGAGCACAAAATATTCCGACATGCCGCCGGCGACCACACCAGCGCTCAACTGCATCGACGCGGCGGAAATCATCGGCCCCCAGCAGGTCTGGGCAAGGCTCAGCAGGCTGTGCACGGCCTGCGATTGCGCCTGGCTGTCGTAATTGAGCGCCAGCGCCGCGACGGCATCCTTGCGGCGCAAGGATGCAGCGCAGCGCGCGAACTCGTCGACAAAGCGCCGAGCGTCGTCCTCTTTATCCTGCGTCTGATGAACCATCAGGGTATCAGGGCCGCCGAGGTTCGGGGTCTGATGAGGGTAGTCCTTGGGCGTCGCCTGGCCGGAAATCAGCGCCAGATAAAGCAAGCCGACAGCAATCATCGCATTCCCCCCTGTACTCGTCGCCGACGCGACTATGCACCAATCACCTGCAATGGAAAGCTTGGCTGTCTGATGTGTTAGCGGATGTCCGATGCACCGCCTGTTCGTCGCCATTCGCCCGCCCGAGCACATCCGTGATCTGCTGATCGACGCGATGGACGACAGCGCCGACTTCCGCTGGCAATCGGAGGAACAGCTTCACGTCACCCTCAAGTTCATCGGAGAGGTCGATCGGCCGGTGGCAGGCGACATTGCCGACGCGCTTGGGCGGGTACGCTCGCCTGCGTTCGAGTTGCGGGTTGCCGGCGCCGGCCGGTTCGAGCAGCGCAGCGCCGGTGCTCTATGGGCCGGTGTCGAGCCCCGGGAGCCCGTCGCGGCCCTCGCGGCCAAAGTGGACCGCGCCTGCCAGGGCCCCGGCGTGGAGCCGGAACGCCGGGCTTTTCACCCGCACATCACGCTTGCGCGGTGGAAGGGCAGACGGACCCGGGAGGTTGCGGACTTCCTCGAGCGCACACGCGGACTCGCATCCGAGCCGTTCGCGGTCGAGAGTTTCCTACTGTTCGAAAGCCAGCTTTCGCGGCACGGGGCGCATTACGAGGAAGTCGCCTCCTATCCGCTCGAGCGGACGGTCGGCTAACGACCGGTGCCGTCCAGCGCCCGCAGAAGCGACGTGAATGAGCCCGCGTCGTCGAGCGGGAATGCTCGCCGCAAGCTCGCTGCAAGCTCCTCGCGCCGCTCGTGCTGAGCGGGGGAAGGCGGGTTCTGCCGGTCTCTAAAATCCCTCACAAGTGCGCTTATAACATAGGTTATATGTCGCTTCTTGGATTATTGCACAGCCGCGACGAACTTTTTGACCCGGCGGTGTGGAAGCCACAGACCTGCTCGTGTGATCTGTTGCCATCGAGAACAGCCATGGGAAAACTCGACCTCAAGAAAACCCGTAAGGCCCTCTTCTCGGCTCGGCGCGACCACTTCACGGCCATCGAGGTGCCGCCTGTCGCTTACCTGATGGCTGATGGTCACGGTGATCCGAATGTAGTTCCCGAATACAGGCGTGTCGTCGAAAGCCTCTACGCGACGGCTTACGGACTCAAGTTCGCGGCGAAGGCGAACGGCCGCGATTTCGTCGTCGCACCACTCGAAGGACTATGGTCCGCTCCCGATCCGCAAAGTTTCACTGCTCGCCGGAAGCACGAGTGGGACTGGACGATGATGATCATGGTCCCCGACTTCGTCGCCCAGCAAGATTTCCACGCCGCGGCGTCGAAGGCTCGGCAGAAGCTCGGCGCACTGGCCGGGAACCTCCGGCTCGACACGCTGGAGGAGGGGCTATGCGTGCAGGCGCTGCATGTCGGCAGCTACGACGATGAAGGCCCGCTGCTTGCCCGACTTCACCACCAGATCATGCCGGAAGGCGGTTACGAGTTCGCAGGCAGGCACCACGAAGTCTATCTAAGCGATCCGCGCAAGACCTCGGCAGAGAAGCTGAAAACCCTCGTTCGTCAGCCGGTCCGGAGGAGCGGGCCCTCGCCGATAAGGCGACCGTGAATAAAAAAGGGGAGTCGCCCGAAGGCGACTCCCCAGCGTCCGCGATCCCGGCAGCTCACCAGATTCGCGCGCGCTTCTCGGGCGGAATGTACATCGTGTTCTGCGGCGTAATCCCGAATGCCTGGTACCATGCGTCGACGTTGCGGATCGGACCGAGCACCCGGAAGCGGCCCGGGCTGTGCGGGTCGGTCGTGACCTGGCTGCGCAGCGCGTCGTCACGCTGCTTCTCGCGCCACACCTGGGCATAGGCGAGGAAGAAGCGCTGGTCGCCAGTCAATCCGTCGATCACCGGTGGCGTCTTGCCGGCAAGTGACCGGTGATAGGCGTCGAGCGCAACCTGGATGCCGGCGAAGTCGGCGATGTTCTCGCCCATCGTCAGCTTCGGGTTGAGGAATGCGCCGGGCACGGCCTCAAACTTCGCATACTGGTCACCGAACACCTTGGCTTCAGCGTCGAAGCGCTTGCTGTCCTCGGCGGTCCACCAGTCGCGGACCGTGCCGCTGGCATCGATCTTGCGGCCCTGGTCGTCGAAGCCGTGGCTGATCTCGTGGCCGATTACCGCGCCGATCGCGCCGTAGTTGACGGCGTCGTCTGCTGCGGGATCGAAGAAAGGCGGTTGCAGGATGCCGGCAGGGAACACGATCTTGTTCTCGCCGCCGCCATTGTAGGCGTTCACCGTCTGCGGGTTCATGCCCCACTTCTTGTGGTTCACCGGCTTGCCGAGATCTTCCATGTCATAGTCGGCGTTGAAGCGTCTGGCCCGCTTCACGTTGCCGTAGAGATCGTCCGGCCGCACATCGAGGGCGCTGTAGTCGCGGAACTTGTCCGGATAGCCGACCATCACGTCCATGCGCGACAGCTTCTCCAGTGCTGCCGTCTTGGTCGGCGCGCTCATCCAGCTGTTGCCGCGGATACGGTCAGCCATCGCGGCCTTCAGATTCGCGACCAGCTCGACCATCTTGGCCTTCGAGGCTGCCGGGAAGTAGCGCTGGACATAATCCTGCCCGACCAGCTCACCGAGCGAGCCGTCGACGAGGCGGATCGACCGTTTCCACTGCGGCAGGTTCTGCGCAACGCCGCTGATCGTCTTCACGTACTGGAAGCGGCTGTCGACCATCGCCTTGTTGAGGTACGGGGCGGCGTCGTCGGCAGTGTGGAATGCTTCCCACTCCTTCAGCGTCGAAAGCGGCGTGCGCGCGTAGATCGCCGCGAGGTCGCGAATGGCGCTGTTCTCGTTGACGATCATCCGCTGCTGCGGCGGAATTTGAGCCCCGGCGAAATATGCGGACCAGTCGATGCCAGGGGCATAGGCCGCGAGCTTGGCGCTGCTCATCGGATTGTTGGTCTTGTCGATATCGCGACGATCGGCGCTCGCCCAGCTCTTCTCGGCAATTGCCGTCTCGAAGGCGAGCAGCCGGTCCGCTGCGGCGCCCGGGTTGGGCTGTCCGATCGCGCGGAAGGTGCGCTCGACATAGGCGCGGTAGGCGTCCCGCTGCGGCTTGAACTGGGGCTTCAGGTAATAGTCGCGGTTCGGCATGCCGAGGCCGGCCTGGTACAGGTAGACGGCGTTCATCTTGGCGTTCGCGGTGTCGGGCTCCAGGTCAAAGAAGAAGATCGAGCTTCCAAAGCCGCGATCGGTCTCGCCCATGTGGCGCGCGAAGTCCGACTTGGTCTTGAGCGCGGCAACCTGTGCCAGGTCCGCCTTGAGCGGCGCCAGGCCGAGCGTCTCGAGCCGGTTCTCGTCCATCATGCTCTGGTACATCGCGCCGTACTTGCTGCCGGCCGGCGCATTGGTGACCAGCGTCTTCATCTGGTCCTGAGTCAGGTCGAAGAGCTCGTAGAAGGAGCCGACCTCCGGCTTGTCGGCCGGGATCTCGGTCTTGGCCAGCCAGCTGCCCGAAGCATATTTCTGGAAGTCGTCGCCCGGGTTCACCGACGGATCGCGCGATGTCAGGTCAACGCCCCACGCGCCGAGGTGCGGCTTGGCGGTTCCTGCGGCGGTGGTGGGCGCCGCCCCCGCAGCGTCCTGGGCCAGGACCGACGTCCCCTGCAACGATGTGGCAGCCAGCAATACGGCCGCGACGCGGACCAGCTTCGAATAGCGATACGTCATGAATTTCCCCGCAAAGGCAACAAGATAGAATGGAAGAACAGCGCGATACTGCGGCCCGCGCGCGCCCGCAAGAAGGTTCCACGGCTCATCGACGAGCGCGGCGGTCCGTTCGACGAACACGCGTCCGTCGGCCGACGCGCGCTTTTCCCGCAGCAGTTGCAAACAGCCGCTTCGCACCCACATCGGCAGTGCCGCGTTGACCGGGGGAAGCCTCGCGCGTAGCTTCGGAACATAAACGGAACATGACGCACCTATGCTGACCCATATTTCCGTGCGCGGCGCGCGCGAGCACAACCTCAAGGGCGTTGACGTCGACATCACACGCGAGAGCCTGACCGTGATCACCGGCCTCTCCGGCTCCGGCAAGTCGAGCCTCGCCTTCGACACCATCTATGCCGAAGGTCAGCGCCGCTACGTCGAGTCCCTGTCGGCCTATGCGCGCCAGTTCCTCGAGATGATGCAGAAGCCGGATGTCGAGCATATCGACGGCCTGTCGCCGGCCATCTCGATCGAGCAGAAGACGACCAGCCGCAACCCGCGCTCGACCGTCGCCACCGTCACCGAAATCTACGACTACATGCGCCTGCTGTGGGCGCGCGTCGGGGTGCCCTATTCGCCCGCGACGGGCCTGCCGATCAGCGCCCAGACCGTCAGCCAGATGGTCGACCGCACCATGGCTCTACCGGAGGGCTCGCGGCACTATCTGCTCGCGCCCGTCGTCCGCGGCCGCAAGGGCGAGTACCGCAAGGAACTCGCCGAGTGGCAGAAGGCCGGCTTCACGCGCGTCCGCATCGACGGGGTCTTCTACGCGATCGAGGAAGCACCCGCTCTCGACAAGAAGTACAAGCACGACATCGAAGTCGTCGTCGACCGGGTGGCCATTCGCGACGGCATTCAGAGCCGCCTTGCCGACAGCTTCGAGACCGCCCTGAAGCTCGCCGAAGGCTTGGCCTACCTCGACCCCGCCGATCCGACGCCCGAGACCGAAACCGCAAGCGGCGGCATGAAGCTCGACTATGGCGCGCCCGGCCGCATCATCTTCTCCGAGAAGTTCGCATGCCCGGTCTCCGGCTTCACCATCGCCGAGATCGAGCCGCGGCTGTTCTCCTTCAACGCACCGCAGGGCGCCTGCCCGGCGTGCGACGGTCTCGGCGAGAAGCTGGTGTTCGACGAGGACCTCGTCGTCCCCAACCACAATCTCTCAATCGCCAAGGGCGCCGTCGTCCCCTGGGCCAAGTCCAACCCCCCGTCGCCCTACTACATGCAGGTGCTGTCCAGCCTCGCCCGCGCCTACGGTTTCGACCTCCAGACGCCGTGGAAAGACCTGCCGGAAGAGGCGCGCCAGGTCATCCTGACCGGCACCGCCGGCAAACCGGTCACCCTGCGCTTCGTCGACGGCCGCAAGAGCTACGAGGTCAAGAAGCCGTTCGAAGGCGTCATCGGCAACCTCAACCGCCGGATGCTCCAGACCGAGAGCGCGTGGATGCGCGAGGAGCTGTCACGCTACCAGTCCTCGCTCCCCTGCGAAGTCTGCCACGGCGCCCGCCTCAAGCCCGAAGCCCTTGCGGTGAAGATCGCCGGCGAGGACATCTCCATGTCGTCGCGCCGCAGCGTCGCCGACGCCCACGCCTGGTTCGGCAGTCTCACCGACAAGCTCTCCCCCCAGCATCAGGAAATCTCGAAAGCCATCCTCAAGGAGATCAACGAGCGCCTCGGCTTCCTCCACAATGTCGGCCTCGACTATCTCCACCTCGACCGCACCAGCGGCACGCTGAGCGGCGGCGAGTCCCAGCGCATCCGCCTCGCCTCGCAGATCGGCTCCGGCCTCTCGGGAGTCCTCTACGTCCTCGACGAGCCGTCGATCGGCCTTCACCAGAAGGACAACGACCGCCTCCTCGAAACCCTCAAGCGCCTCAAGTCGCTCGGCAACACCGTGCTCGTCGTCGAGCATGACGAGGACGCGATCCGCCACGCCGACCAGGTCATCGACATGGGCCCCGGCGCCGGAGTCCACGGCGGCGAGGTCATCTACTCGGGCGACCTCGCCGGCCTGCTCGCCTGCGAAAGCAGCATCACCGCCGACTATCTCTCCGGCCGCCGCGAGATTCCGGTCCCGCCGCGCCGCCGCAAGGGCAACGGCAAGCACCTGACCGTCGCCGGCGCCACCGCCAACAACCTCCAGGACGTCACGGTGAAGTTCCCGCTCGGCACCTTCACCTGCGTCACCGGGGTCAGCGGCAGCGGCAAGTCCTCGCTCACCATCGACACGCTCTACGCCGGCGCCGCCCGCGCGCTGAACGGCGCCCGCATCGTCTGCGGCCCGTGCCAGTCGATCAAGGGCCTGGAGCAGCTCGACAAGGTCATCGACATCGACCAGTCGCCGATCGGCCGCACCCCGCGCTCCAACCCCGCGACCTACACCGGCGCCTTCACCCAGATCCGCGACTGGTTCGCCGGCCTGCCGGAAAGCCAGGCCCGCGGCTACAAGCCCGGCCGCTTCTCCTTCAACGTCAAGGGCGGCCGCTGCGAGGCGTGCCAGGGCGACGGCCTGCTGAAGATCGAGATGCACTTCCTGCCCGACGTCTACGTCACCTGCGACGTCTGCCACGGCGCCCGCTACAACCGCGAGACTCTGGAGGTGAAGTTCAAGGGCCGCAGCATCGCCGACGTGCTCGACATGACGGTCGAGGACGCCGCCGAATTCTTCAAGGCGGTCCCCGGCATCCGCGACAAGATGCTGATGCTGCTCGAGGTCGGCCTGGGCTACGTCAAGGTCGGCCAGCCGGCGACGACGCTCAGCGGCGGTGAGGCCCAGCGCGTCAAGCTCGCCAAGGAGCTCAGCCGCCGAGCCACCGGCAAGACCCTCTACATCCTCGACGAGCCCACCACCGGCCTCCACTTCGAAGACGTCCGCAAGCTCCTCGAAGTCCTCCACCGCCTGGTCGAGACCGGCAACACCGTCGTCGTCATCGAACACAACCTCGACGTCATCAAGACGGCGGACTGGGTGATCGACCTGGGGCCGGGCGGCGGCGTCAACGGCGGGAAGATCGTGGTCGAGGGCACGCCGGAGACGGTCGCGGCGTGCGAGGCGTCAGCGACGGGTCAGTATCTCGGGCCGCTGCTGGAGAGGGCCAGCGTCAAACCCGAGGTGGTGGAGGTGAAACCGGCGCGGGTGAAGCGGGCGCGCAAGATTGGGGTCGAAGAGCCGGATTTGATTGGGGCCAAGTAGTATTCGAAAGGCTACCCACGTTCCGGCGCAGGAGCCGCTGCGCCCAAATCCTGCAGAAATCGGCTCGCATGCAGAACTGCCTCACCATAATCAAAAGCCGCTGGTTGGATTCCTGACTGGCGCGCATCCCCAGCGCCCATTCGGCGAGAGTAGGTCAGATACAACCGCCCGGGGTGGCCATTTGCTGGAGACGCCTTCACCCTGGTGATTCCCACGAACAATAAGCGTCGCTGCTCTTCGATATGCGCGAGTACTTCGTCGTGGGTGGCGTTCTCATCAGGTCGTCCGGGGAGCACGCCCTCGACACAGGCCGCGATGATAGTGGCCGGCGAGGACAATCCTTTGCTCTTGTGAAGGCTCATCACTCGCACGTCCTGAATCTCTGACGGGATTTCAGGCTGGGCAATTGCGTAGCTCAGTTGTGAAACAAATTCCGAGAGAGAGGTTTCGTCATCGACCTCATCGCTCTCTAAGATTTCGAGAGCTAGGCCCCGCAAGTCCCGCCAGCGATCATCATCCTCTGGGAAGAGTTTTTCAATTAAGGGGCCGATACCGTCGTCGTCGAAAAGCTCTTGAAGCTCTTCGGTGCGGTTGCAGATCTCCGCAAACCGATCAACTAGCGGTCCGGTGTGCGGCAATGCAATATCTTCATCTCGCAAGGCCTCCAGTATCTGCCAAGGAGAAAGCCCGGTTTGCGCGGAATTTGCTCTCACGCGGGCATAACCGCCGCGCAGCCAAGAAGCGCTGCCTTTTCCCAGCAGCCATCTAAGAGCGACCCTATCGTCCCGCTCGGCAGCGAGTTTCAAGAACGCAAATCTCTCTTGTGTCTCTTCATCCTCTAGTTCGGCTTCTTGATAGTAGGATTTGGCCGGAATGCCGCGGTTCACCAACTCTTCGTATATGTAAGTTCCGATCTTCTTACGCTGAGCTAATATGATTATGTCGCCTGGGTGTGTTTCCTCACCCATCAGTCCTTCGACAATATCCACAATGCCTCGGACTTCGCGTTGCAGATCAGCATACTGAATGACGCGAACTATGCCGTCCCCATTGGGGGGCCACTCGACGAGGTCCCGGTCATTCTCGCGAGTTGGACTCTCGGCGATCAGATGATTGGCAATCCTCACAACCCGGCCAGGGCAACGCCTGCAGTCCGTGAGTTCTAGATCGTCTGCTTCCTCATGCTCTTCACACCAGTTTTGTATACCTTCAGGGTGAGCGTACTTGAAGCTGTAGATCGATTGATCATCATCGCCGACGATGCATACGTGTGCCGCGTCGGAAAGCATGCCTACGATTTCCTGCTCGACGCGGTTTAGGTCTTGGTATTCGTCTACGAGGATATGTGCGAATTCTACGCGTTCCGGTGTTGCAGGATTGTTACGTAGATAATCGTACAAGTATGGAATTACTTCCCCAATCAGCATGCCACGATGAAAGACCAGCCAGTCGATCAGCGCAATTTCAAATGCAGCGTCACGAAATTCCTCAACATCTGCGGGATCGTCATCCTGCAATCGAGCCCAAGCAGCGTGATAAGCCTGAATCTTTTTGGAGATCGCTCTCTTGCCGCCGAACTCGTGCAGATCAGCATACAACGGCTCTAGTTCGAACTCGTTCAGGGGGCGAGGTGTGCGACCTGTGGTCGCTAGCACGTGGTTTCGCGCTAGGATGCGTAGTGCAAGACTGTGGAGTGTCGTTGCCTTCAGCCGGTCAGCACCCGGAGTATCCATCGCGACTAGCTCGCGATGCAAATCTTCGGCCGCTACTCTCGTAAACGTTACGGGGAGGACAGAACTTGGATCGACCCCAGTCTCAAGAAGCCTAGCCACACGCCGCTTCATTGCGAAAGATTTGCCAGTACCGGGGCCTGCCACCACACGGATGCGGTTATTCTCTGAAGCAGCAATTGAGTAAGCTTCAGATTCCGGATCGAGATCAGTGTCCCACGCCAACGCAACCCCCATCAGCTAAACGTTCGATCCGGCGACGTTTAGCTGCCCCGACATTGTGGCTAAGTCTAGTACCCGCCGAGGTTGGCTAGTGGAGTCCGAGAGATGGATTATCTGTACTATTGGAAATTGTACGCCTCCGACACCGCGAATGGCCCCATTTACAAGCTTAATCAAAATAGCCCGGTCATGCGGAACCTCGAAGCTGGCGATGATGTCTGGGCGATCGGTCGTGCAAACGGCAGCTATCCGTTGGTTGCTCGGTTTACCGTTGTCGAGACCGGCACAAATCCACTGGGGTCGCAGGATCGGTCGAGATATGGCGCTGAGTTCATGCGCTCCGCCCCAGCACTCAGCACCTACTTTGAGTTAAATGGCAACGACGCAGAACGGATCGTGCGTTCATTAGGCATTAGCACTGCGAGTCCCGTACTTGGCCGATCATTCCAAGGCGGCGCGGCCGTGCGGGAGCTTGATCGAGGTGATCGCCAAAAGCTGGTGAGATACGCCGCGACACTACGCACGCTGTAGCCGTCACGGAGTAAATCCGTAACGTGGGACGGGCCCGGCTCGCTTGAGGCGCACCGCCCCGCCGACCGGTAAACATCGGGTCTTCGCGCTGCCTGCCGATTGCTCCGCAATCGCTCACCTGCGTTCGGCGATCTCTGCATAGCTCGCTAGAGGCACCTGGGACTCAATCGGAGGACTGGCACCATGCGCGCAATCACCGGCTCCTGCCTCTGCGGCGACGTCCGCATCGCCGCCTCGGGCGAGCCTTGGCGCGTCGGCCTCTGCCACTGCCTCGACTGCCGCAAGCACCACGGCGCCTTGTTCTTCGCCGCCGCCATGTACCCGCAGGCTGCGGTGACCATCACCGGCGAGACCCGTGAGTTCAACGGCCGTCACTTCTGCCCACGCTGCGGCTCCTCCGTCTTCAACCGCTTCGGCGACGAGGTCGAAGTGCACCTCGGCGCACTCAACTCGCCGGATCAGCTGACGCCCACCTACGAATGTTGGACCGTCCGCCGCGAATCCTGGCTGCCGCCATTTCCGCTCGCGCACCACTACGCCCACAACCGCGAGGGCACGGGCCGGTCGGAGGACTAGGGCGGAGGCCGTCACGGAGTAAATCAGCAGCCGGTCCGCAATGCCCCGGCATGGCGGCGTGCGGCTGCTCGTCGGACGGGTTCGCTCCCCCGGATCACGTCGGGGATCGCGCCGCGCGGGCCGGGCAATGATCGGCTCTTCGCGCTGCGTCGGCGGCGCTGCGCTCGGCGATTCTTGCTGTCCTACACGTGGATCGATGTGCTTGGGTTGGGGCGGCTCTTTCGACCGTCGATTTCCGCCAGCATTGCCGCCGCGTCGGCACTCGGCACTCTCAACTGCGGCGTCGATTCTGCGCCGTCACTGCGAACTTTGGGAACATTCGCGGGCAGGAGAGGGGCGTCACGGAGTAAATTCCGTGACGTCGGACGGGTTCGGCGCGGTTGTGCGCCGCCCCGCCGGCCGGCAAAGATCGGCTCTACGCGGTGCTCCCTATTGCTTCGCGATCGCTCAGCTGCGCTCGGCGATCTTTGCTGTCCTGCACCGCGCCTCTTGTGCCCTGAGCTGGCCGATGCAGCGCTTCTCGTCGATCTCAGGCGCGTACCTCGAAGCAGCCGGCGGGCGATTCTAAGCCCCTGAGATCCGGCGGATCAACGCGGCGACCTCGCTCAGGTCGTTATTCAATTGGTGGTCGCGGCCCTCGAGGCGGTGCACCCGCGCTTGGGCGATGGCCTTGGCATAGAGCTCGGCATGCGCCGGCGGCGCGGTTTCATCGGCACTTCCCTGAAACAGGAAAACCGGCACGCCCTGCGGCAACTGCTCACCGAGATTGGGCTTCGCCTCGATCTCGTCGCTCGGCCAACCGCCCTGGCCGATGAACGGGGCCGACGCCAGGATGATGGCGGAAGGTTTTGCGGTCGGCGGGTTCTCGGCGATGGCGTTGATCATGATCGCGCCGCCTAGCGAGTGGCCAATCAGGATCGCGCCTTCGTCGAGCGCGTTGATTTCGTTCACCATCGCCACCTTCCAGGGGGCGTAGTGCGGATCGCCCTCGTCCGGCATGCGGGGATAGATGATCGCTCCAGGGTCGATGTCGAGCCCGGCCGCCAGGCTGTCGACAAGCTTGTTGTCCCACTGGTCGTGGACGTCGTCGCCGCCCCCCTGAATGAACAAAATTTGCGGCGTCATGGCTCGGGCAACGCACTGCCGTTTTGCGCAGTTCCGAGAGCCGCGGCCGCGCCAGCCCACAGCTTGGCACGACGCTCGGGACGCTCCGGCACCGACGCCCGCATCGCACCGCAATGGCATGATCCTTCAACCGCCATCTGGCTCCTCGTTTATCGGCTGTCCGATCCCCAGCATGTTGCCGTCGCAGTCGCGGAACCAGGCGGCGAGCTCGCCGGTGCCCTTGCTCGGGTAATTGCCTTTGATCGTCGCGATGCCGTCGACGGTGACGAGCGGTCCCTGGTCATAGTCCTCGAACACGACTCCGCGCCGCTTGAGCTCGGCGACCGTGGCGCGCAGGTCGGCGACCTCGAACCCCATCTGCGTGAAGCTGCCGCTCGACTGGCCGGCCGACGTGAACAGCGCGAACTCGCACCCGCCGACCACGTAGCGAACCCCGCCCGGCCGCTCCTCGACCGGCTGCAGGCCAAGCTTCTCGCCATACCAGGCGCGCGCCCTGTCCAGGTCCTTTACCGGCAATCGCGCGGCCACCTTGCGAACGCCCAGCACCAGCCTCTCCTTCGAATTGCGTGAGCCGCCGTTTATTCGCCGCGCGCGCCGCTTGCCACCATTCCGGTGTTCACGAATCGTTCTCATGCGGGTACGGCGGCGGCATGTCCTACAAGCATGTCGGCACGGCCGCCGATCTCGTCCGCTTCCGCGCCAGCCTGCGCATCGAGTGCGGGATGTGCGCCGCCGCCCACACGCTGACCGGAGCCGAGGTCGTCAGCCGCTGCGGACCCGGCGATCTCGAACGCATCCGCCGCCGCCTCAAATGCGAGCGCTGCAACAAAAAGGCAGCACGACTGGTCGTGCTGCCTCCTGTTTAACTGCGACTGCCAGCGGCGTGAGTGCCGCAAGAAGCGGGGCTTAGTGCGCCGGAGCGCCGATCTTCAGGTCTTCGTCGAGGAACGCCTTGATGCCCGATCCTGCCGGGATCTTGGCGCTGGTGCCGGTCATGAAAAAGCCCGCGACCGGAAGGAGCACGACGGCGCCGACCACGCCGGCAGTGCCGGTGGTGCCCTTGTCGTCGAACGTTCCGCTCAGCCGGACGAGGCGATCGCCGACGCGGACGTTGAGCACGCGCGCCGCAATACGGCCGGACTTGCCCCACATGCCCTTGTGGCGGATGTCGGTGATCTCGCCGGTCGCCGGACTGCCTGCCGGGATGACGACAGCGTTGCCGAGCATGACCGCGTTGGCGACGGTCAGGCGGAACTGCTGGCCTTCACGCAGGGTCTTGTTGTTGGAGTCGAGACCCTCCTCGAGCTTGAGCGGCACTTCGACGCCGGCGCGAAGCACGTTGTCGGTCGAGGACGAGAGGATTGCCGCTTGCTGGGCAGGTGCGATGGACGTCGAAGTCTGAGCCGCTGCGAGCGCGGCGAATGCGATAAGCTGGAACAATGGATTTTCCCCCTTCTACTTGCTCCCCCGAGCAAGAATTTGCGGAAGATGCCGAACGCCGTTGAGTTTGCCTAGAGGGATATTCGGTAAATTATTTGCCACGCATCCGCGCAGCCAACTTGCCCTCGGCGACAACTGCTCGCCTGTGCTTTTTCCGAGCGTCTGGCAGCCGACACATCCTGCCCCGTGCATTGCTCCACCTGCCGCAATCCATGGGGAAAACAACGGCTTGAGTGCGTTGAGCAATCCGACCCGTCCGACACGAGGCGGGAAAGGGAGGGTGCGCCTGGGGTCCTGTCGACCGCGGCCCGCGCCCCGAATTTCATGCACTCAATCGAATGGAGTAAGAACATGCGTAACATCCTGATCGCTACTGCCGCCGTCGCCGCGCTCGCCACTCCGGCGCTCGGCCAGGTCAACACCGGCAGCGGCAACGGCCTCGTCGCCGTCAACGTCCAGAACGTCGACATTCTCAAGAACTTCCTGAACAACGACCAGATCGCGTTGCTCAACAACGTGTCGGTTCCGGTTGCCGTCCAGGTGCCGATCGGCGTCGCCGCCAACGTCTGCGGCGTGAACGCCAACGTGCTGGCTTCGCAGCGCAAGGGCGACGATCCCGTCACCTGCACCGCCAAGAACGGTTCGAAGGCGCTCGCGAACGCGTTCGCCAAGCAGAACCTGACCCAGACCAAGTAACCCTTCGGTTTGATCGGACGGCCCGGCGGGAGCGATTCCGCCGGGCTTTTCCGTGCACGCAGCAGCTACTGCTGCAGGCGCTTCTCGGCACGGCCGACCGCAAGCCGCAGCCACAGCGGGATCGTCAGTAGTCCGAACTGGCTGTAGCGCGGAACGAACAGGGCCAGCGCCAGCGCGATGGCCGCGCCGAGCGTCACGCCCCAGCCGCGCGCCCGGGTCCTGGCAACTACCAGCGGATCCGCCTGTTCGTCGACGACCGGCGGCGCCGTTGCGCGGCGAACCAGCTGGATGTTCAGCAGCCCCGTCGTCATCAGCACCAGGTCATAGAACACGGTGGGCACCCGCTGCCCCATGTTCAGGCCCATGTAGGCGGTTGCGAAAGGCATGAAGACGATCGCCGCGAGCATCAGCGTGTTCGGCATCACGAGGCCGGGCGACCAGTGGCGTGCCAGGCTGAACGCCCGGTGGTGGCCGGCCCAGAACGCGCCGATCACGAAGAAGCTGATGAAGAAGGCGACGAAGCTCGAACTGAGGTTCACCAGCGCGATCAAATGGTCGCCATCGGTGGCATGACTGCCGAGATGCGGCGGCGTGACTTCGATGATCAGCAAGGTGATCGCGATCGCGAACACTGCGTCGGAAAAAAAGATCAGGCGCTCCAGCGGGTGAGCGGGCGTGTGCGCATGGACATCATCGCCGGCGCTTGCCGCGCGCGCATTCGCCGCTCGCCCAGATACTGCCCGCTTTGCCATCCGCCCCCCTGTTCGCCGCCAATCTAGCAGCAATGGCGGCAGGGCAAAGGCCTAGGCTTGGCGGCGCTCGCCCTCGAGCTCGGCGACAAGCCGGTGGCCTTCCCAGATCTCGCACTTCGACCCGAAACCGCGTGTTTCGACCTTGGCGATCGCCTCGGCATCCTCGGCGGCTTCGATGAGGTCGCCGGACACGGTCATCGACGAGCCGTCGAAGCAGTAGACGCGGTACGGTTTTCCAGGATCGAACATGAAACGCTCCTTGAACAGCGGGAGCTCTCAGGAGGTCTCTCGGTCACCGCTGCGCTGAGACAAGGCGCGATGATGGGGCTCCTTACACCCGTTCGCCTCCGCGAACCAATTTCGGCCGGCCGACTATCGCGGCCGGACCACAGCTTGGCCCGACGCTATGGTGCCGACGCTGCAGGAGCAGCGGGTTGCGCTGCTGCGGACCGGGCAGCTCTGGCGGTCGCCTTGGCAGCCGCTTGCGCTTCCTCGGCCTCGCGGCGCTTCTTGGCCTCGACGTACAGCTGATATTCGCTCGGCTGCGGATCGGTCTCGAACATCTTGCCGACGTTCTCGCCGCGGCTCAGCTTGCCGGCCATCTGCGCGAGGACGCCCGCTGCATTGACGAGGTCGATGCCGGCATTGCCGCGGCAGCCCATCGGCCCGACGGTCGCGCAGGGATTGTCCTTCATCATCTCGCGCCCTTTCGGGTGGACGCGATTGTTATGTGCTTCGCGCCGTGCCTTGAGAATGTCCGGATCAATGCGATAGCCTTGCGGTTTGGGCGCGCAAACGATGATGGCGTTCGTGTCGCTGCCCGGCACCGACGAACGGCACGGGTCCGCGGGGTTGGCGACCGTTGCAGAGGGAGGTGCCGTGTTCGGCGCTCCCGCTGCCGCGCTCGCCGTTTGGGCAAGGGCGAACAGGAGGACGGGCGCGCCGATCAGCATCGCGCGACCCTCGGGGCGGGGAGATTGCCCACCGATGAACATGACGCGCGCCGCACCGCGGCTTAGCGCATTTCCCGTTGCGCTTCTTGGAGCCAGCCCTTGGGCGCGGTGCCGACCTCGTGCGCGGCCGGACGGGCTTGCACCACCCGCTCACGGCCGGGCCAGGCGACGATCATCATCGCAATGCTCATCACGCCAAGCACCGACAGCAGCGCGAGGAAGGGCAGGGTGCTCAGCATGAACCGCGGCGTTTCCGGTTCGGTCCGCGGCGCGAGCTTGCGGCGGCGGCGCGCTGCCGCGTCCCGACGCCGCATATGCACGAGATAATCGTCGATGCGCGTCCACGCCCGTTCGGCGGGCGGCGGCGCGAGTCCGTCCTTCTTCATATGTGCATATGTCGGACGCCTCTCGGCCCGATGCAATCACCTGGAGCAGGACTTCCGTCCAGCCGAGGCCCCGGCGCGTCCGTAAGCCGCACCCGGCTCAGCCGATCGGCTGGCCGGACTCTTCCTGCTCGAACAGGTCGGCAACGACATCGCCGCGCGCGCTCAGGCGGACCGTGTCACCCTCGATGTCGGCAACGAGACCCTTCGGCAGGTAATGATGGTGCTGTTCGTGGCCGGCGCCGCTGTCATGACGGATCAGCTTGATGCGGTCGCCTTCAACACGGTCGACGGTGCCGATCGGTGCGCCGTCTGCGCCGATCACGCTCATGTGCTCGCGGATCTGGTCGAATGCTGTCGTCATGGCAGTGCCTCCTTTGCTCGCGCTCTAAACGTTCGGACAGCAGTTAAGGATGCATCGGCGCTCAGAAGTCCTGGGCGTCAGTGCGAGGCAGACTCCGCGGCGGAATTCGGGTCGACGGCAGCCTGGCGCTTCACCCATTTGATAAGCTCGTCGAGCTGGATCGCCTGCTCCGTCGCGATCAGTGCGTCGTCGTCGTCGAGGCTGGTGGCAGGAAGTCCGTCACGACCGGCGCTTTCAGTAGCGCTTGTGGCGGCAGCGGGTAGGCCGGGCATTGGTGCTGCTCCGCCAGCGCCGCGATCGGCTGGACCGGCGGGGGAGTTCCGGCGCAGGCGGTCAGCAGCAAGGCGAGCGGCGGCAAGGCGCGTTTCGAAATCATCTTCGGTCCTTTCGTTGATGGCGCTCTGTTCGGAGGCGACTCGCTCCGCGTTCGCGCGGTCCTCGGCGCGGGCAGTCTCGGCTGCCTCGCGGTAGGCGGCAGTCGTCTTTGCAAATGCCAGTTGCTCGTCGCCGTAGAGCTTCTCGAAGCGGTCGCTCTCCTTGCGCCAGTGCTGGGCATCCAGGTGCTGCACGATGAGCAAGCCAAGCAGCGCGATCGCAGCGGCAAGCCCGGCGATGCCCTGGCCGTTGAGCGAGCGGAGGATCATGCCTGCACCTCGTTGCACTCGGCTTCGATGCTGGCGCCGTCGCGGCTTGCCGACAGGCGGAGCCGGCCGACGGGTCCGCCGGCGAGCAGGCCGACGATGACGGCGATCATCGCAGCGATGAACCCGCCGAGCGACCAGCCGAAGATGACGACGATGCTGTGCTGCTCCTGCAGCGTCCAGCCGCCCCACATCAGCAGGGCGATGGTGCCGACGGCGCAACTGCCGGAAAACATGCCGCCGGCTGCGGCGAGCAGGCCGTAAACGAGACGCTGGCCTTCAGCGAAAGTGCCCGGGGGCGGAAGCTGGTTCATACCATTCTCCAGTTCGAATGTTCCCAAAGTTCCCAGTGCTACGCGTGCGCCCGCGCGAGGCTCATAGCTCACCGATGCGGTTCGCAAGCCATCCGTAGAGAAACGCCTCGTTGGCGGGGCGGCGCTCGGCGAGGCGCAGGTAGCGTTCGCCCTGGAGCGCTTCGAGCGCCCGCATGAGCACCGTCTCGCCGCCGCGCGAGCCCCGGGCGGCAAGGAAGGCGTCGAGGGCGTCAAGCGTGCGCTCGCCGATGCGGCCGTCGGGCAGGACGTCGGCGTAGTCGGCGCCATTGCGATTGAGCGCAGTCAGTGCGCGCTGCAGGAAGGTGGCGGCGACCGCCGGGCCCATGTTCACGCCGGTGTCGAACAGCTCGGCGCCGACCCGCGGCGCTCGCCTGGCGACTTCGTCGAAGCGCGGGCGCAGCCAGTAAAGGCGGCGGTAGATCGCGGCGGCCTCCGAGCGCGGCAGCTTTCGCATTGTCCCGGCATAGCCGTGCGCGCGGGCCACGGCCTCCGTGATGCCGAAGCACGTCGGCCCGCCCTTGTCGGCGGGATGATCAACGAACCCGCCCTCGCGTTGCAGAAGTTCGTCGATCAGCCCGTCGACATCGATTCTGTCATCCATTCCCGCCACTCCTTTCGAGTCGAGCGAGAACTAGGCGTTGTTATACTTGGGATACCCAAGTAGATGAGCGCTAATGCAATATGGGCACTCGTCAGTGGGTATCCGAGCCGCCTTCGCAGTGCCAAGACGCTCGTCATGCTCCAAGCGTTCATCGACGACTCCGAGAGCAATACGGGAGAGCGCCGCTTGGTCTTGGCGGCATATGTCGCCCCCGCGCAGGAGTGGGCTGAGTTCTCAGATGCTTGGGAAGCTGCTCTCCATCGAGAGCCGCGCATTGAATACTTCAAAATGGCAGAGGCTCAGAATCGCCGCGACCAGTTCGAGGGTTGGTCGGAGAGCAAGCGCACGGCCAAGCTAGTTGATCTGGCACGAGTGATAAGTGC
This sequence comes from Sphingomonas sp. F9_3S_D5_B_2, assembly GCF_054263715.1. Taxonomy (NCBI): domain Bacteria; kingdom Pseudomonadati; phylum Pseudomonadota; class Alphaproteobacteria; order Sphingomonadales; family Sphingomonadaceae; genus Sphingomonas; species Sphingomonas sp. F9_3S_D5_B_2. Next base: position 344,900 of record NZ_JBSZFB010000002.1, read on the forward strand.
TTTCAGTCCCTTGAGCGTGGATTGCTCCATGAGCACCGCTCACCAGAAGAAGGTTCTGAAGCCATACGCACCTTATGGATTGGCAACTCCGTACTACCCTCTAGTCTTCGCTCTTACTTGTGGCGTTGCCAGGATATGTCATTCGCTTGGTGTGCATCTTCCGTGCGACTTCATCTTCGACAGGCAGGACAACGTCAGCAAGCAAGTTCTGCTCTTTTGGGATCACACGATCTCCCAGCAGCCACCGGAGTGGGCAAGGCTCATCAACCCGTCACCGATCTTTCGAGACGACAAGGACTTCGTTGCGCTTCAAGCCGCTGACATGCTGGCTTGGCACACGCGGCGAGATCTCGAAGGCACCTACCCAGCCCAGTACGAGCAGCTTCGCGACCTGATCCGCATCCCCGGATTGAGCTACTCTGTGGAGATACCCAACGACGTGCTGGAGTATCTGGGCGAGGGCATGAAGAGCATCCCGGGCACGAGTGATATTCGAACGAAACGCGAGTGGAATGCCGTCGTCCAACAGATACTCACGGATGCGGGAGTCCCTCGCAGCTAAGCGCCGTGATCCTTGATGCTCTTTCTAACTAGAGCATCCATCGCGGCATCTGCGTCGGTGGGGTTTAGTTCGCCAGCGTCGATACGCCTTTGAGCTTCCTGCTTGAACGCTTCGCTCTGCTCTTCCGGAGTCATTCTCGGCGTTAGTTTTTTGTACCGCATCAGGCCCTCGCACTAGCTGTTTGATAGGTGAGACGCTTGCCAACGATGCCAGTCAACAGGCGGCTTGCACGATCTTCGTCATTGCAGCCGAGTGCGATGCGGTTGCTGTAGCGGAAATCAAACTCTGCCAGATAACGGTGCAAATGCTTCTCGCTGCAATGCTGGTAGATGCCACGCATGCCGCGCTTGAAGATGCTGAACACGCCTTCGATGGTATTGGTGTAGGCATCGCCACGGACATACTCACCGCCAGCGTGCATGACGCGCTCGTGCTTGGCGAACTCACGGCCAACCGACCAGTAGTGGCGGGCCTCGTCGGTCATCAGGCGGGCTTCACGATCAACGTTGGCACGAACGATGTTGGCGACTTCACCGCCGCTGATCCGCTCGCTGTGGAACGAACGAACTTCGCCACTGTCGCGGCTCACGAGCGCGACAACGCGCAGCTTGTGACGGAAGCCAACGTCCTTCGGTCCTTTCACGACACCGGTCTTCTTGCCGATGTAGGTTTCGTCGGCCTCAACGGTGCCAGTCATCGGCGCGAGATCGCCAGAGCGCATTGCCTCACGGATGCGGTGCGACATGAACCATGCGGTCTTGAGAGTGACGCCCAAAGTGCGGTGAAGCTGGTTCGAACTGATGCCCTTCTTTGAACCAGCAATGAGATACATGGCTTGCAGCCAGATATGCAGCGCAACGTGGCTGCTCTCAAAGATGGTGCCCATGCGAACGGTGAACGGCTTGCGGCACTGGTAGCACTTGTAGAGGCCCTTACGGGTGCTCTTGCCCTGCATCTTCGACAGGCGCTCGACGCCGCCACAATGCGGGCAGACCGGACCTTGCGGCCAAACCCGCGCTTCGACGTATGCGAAGGCCGCATCTTCGTCGTGAAAGTGCTTGGCTGAAAGTGCGCTGGTCATGGTCGTTTCCCTCTGTGGAAACAGACCTACGCCTCTAGCTTGGGTATGTCAAGTATAACAACGCCGAGAACTAACCAAATAGGTGTGCTGTAGGAAAGGGCCGGTCGGTCGGCGCATCACGAACACCAGGCATCGCGAGCAGGTGAGTGTCGCCGGACCTACAAGCTCGACGCTATACGGGGTCCGTTTCTGCGGGACCGGGACCGGGGTCGATTTCAATGGTGCTGACGTGGCGGTTGCGGTCCCAGATCTCGCGCCGCAACCCGGTCTCGAGCTTGCGGGCGAGCATCACGGCTTCTTCGTCGTTTTCCGCAAATATGACTTCCGCGGTGACGAACTTGCTGGCCCCGTCCAGACAGTAGACCCTGTAATTCTGCATCCGCCACCCCCGCAGCAGGACGTGGTTAGCACAGATTGAACAGCGGAACGAAATTGCTGTTTAGTCTGCCGGCGGGTTCGTTGGAGTCCTGAAGCTTGAGGTAAGCATCGGCGATCTGGCGCTCGATCATGGCAAGGCACGATCGCGTCCGGCACGTGGCGATTGTGCCACAACGGGCGAGTGACGACGTTTCGAATTGAACCCGTCACGATTTCGGGTGTTAAGGATCCGGGCTGGTTGCGTTTGGGCCGCGAGGGGAGCCGAGTTTTAGTGACACCAATTTCGGATGACCCGTTCCGGCTGCTTGTGCAGTCGGTGGTCGATTATGCGATCTACATGCTCGATATCAACGGGCACGTGACCAGCTGGAACGCAGGTGCGGAGCGGATCAAGGGCTTCCTGACGGACGAGATCGTCGGCCAACACTTCTCGAAATTCTACACCGATGAAGACCGGGAGGCTGGCGTCCCTTATCGCGCCCTGCAAACCGCGCGCAGCGAGGGCAAATACGAGGCCGACGGCTGGCGCGTTCGCAAGGACGGGACGCGGTTCTGGGCAAGCGTAGTCATTGACGCGATCAAGGACGACAGCGGCAAGCTGGTCGGCTTCGCCAAGATCACCCGCGACATGACCGAGAAGCGGCAGGCGCAGCAGGCGCTGTTGGAGGCAGAGCAGCGGTTCCGGATCCTTGTCCAGGGCGTGACGGACTACGCGATCTTCATGCTCGACCCAGATGGGAAGGTGACGAACTGGAACGCCGGCGCCCAACGCATCAAGGGCTATACGCCCGAAGAGATAGTCGGCGAGCATTTCAGCCGCTTCTACGCTGCCGAAGACGTCGATGCGGGTGTGCCGTTCAGGGCGATCGAGACCGCCCGCCAGGTGGGGCGCTATGAGGCGGAAGGCTGGCGCGTTCGCAAGGACGGCACCCGCTTCTGGGCAAGCGTGGTGCTGGACGCAATCCGCGACGACCAGGGCGAGCTGCTCGGCTTCGCCAAGATCACCCGCGACATGACCGACAAGCGGGAGGCGCAGCTACGGCTCGAAGAATCGCGCGAGCAGCTGTTCCGCTCGCAGAAGATGGAAGCGCTCGGCCAGCTGACCGGCGGCCTCGCGCACGACTTCAACAACCTGCTGACGGCGATCCTCGGCGCGTCGGACCTTGCGCTGCGCAACCTCGACAACGAGGCCAAGCTCCGGCGCATGATCGACGGGATCCGCAACTCCGCGCAGCGGGGCGCTGGCCTGACCAAGCAGCTGCTCGCATTTGCCCGCGCGCAGCCGTTGGAGATTCACCAGATCGAACTGAAGTCGTTCCTGAGCGAAGTGACGACGCTGCTGCGGCCCTCGCTCCGTTCGGACATTGAGGTCGTGCTGGAGATGTCCGACCAGTTGTGGAACGTCGATGCGGACGCCGGGGCGCTGGAGCTTGCGCTTCTGAACCTCACCTTCAACGCTCGCGACGCGATGAAGAACGGCGGCAAGCTGAAGGTCAGCGCCAGCAACGAGGTGCTGAGCGGCGACCCCGACGGACTGCACGGCGAGCACGTGGCGCTGCGCGTCTCCGACACCGGCACGGGGATGAGTCGCGAGACCATGGAGCGGGTGTTCGAGCCGTTCTTCACCACCAAGACGTTCGGCGAAGGCACTGGACTCGGGCTCAGCCAGGTGTTCGGCTTCGTGAAGCAGCTCGGCGGCACCGTCGCCGTCAGTTCCGAAGTCGGCAAAGGCTCGATCTTCACGATCTATGTTCCGGCCAGCCGCGGCGGGGAGCTTTCCGGCGGGCGCGGGCATGCTCCGGACAAGCTGACGCTCGGGCGCGTCCTGATCGTCGAGGACGACGATATGGTCGCCGAGCTTGCGGCCGGCATGCTCGACGAGCTGGGGTTCGAGCCGACGATCGTCCACAGCGCGAAAGAAGCGCTCGACCGGCTCGCTTCCGGCGAGAAGCCCAAGCTGATCTTTTCCGACATCATCATGCCAGGCGGGATCAGCGGGCTCGAGCTTGCGCGCAAGGTCCGTGACCGCTTCCCGGAACTGCCGATCCTCCTGACGACCGGCTACAGCGAGCAGGTGAGCGGCACCCACGGCTTCCCGGTGCTGCAGAAGCCGTACGAGTTCGATTCGCTGAGCGAGGCGCTTCAGAAGCTGCTCAAGCAGGACCTCGCGCTTCAATAGCTTTGCGCCTGCGCACGAGCTCGCTAGCGTCAACGCGGGCATCGGGGAGGGCGCATGGGTTCGGAACGGCTGAACGCCTTCACGGACGGCGTGATCGCCATCATCATCACTATCATGGTGCTGGAGCTTCGGGTGCCTGCAGGCTCCGGGTTCGCGGCGTTGCGGCCAGAGCTGCCGATCTTCGGCGCGTACCTGCTCTCGTTCATCTATGTCGGGATCTACTGGAACAATCACCACCACATGATGCAGACGGCGAAGCGGGTCGACGGACGTGTGCTGTGGTCGAACCTGGGACTCTTGTTCTGGCTTAGCCTGTTCCCGTTCGTGATCCGCTGGGTCGGCGAGCGCGGCATCACCAGCATCCCCACCGCCGCGTTCGGCGTGCTCATCATGGCCGCAATCTCCTACCTGATTCTCGAAAAGGCGCTGATTGCCGTGGAGGACCAGTCCCCCACGATCGCCAAGGCGGTCGGCGGCAAGATGAAGGAGTGGCTCAGTATCGTGATCTATGCGCTCGGGCTGGTGGCTGCGTTCCTGGTGTCGCCGTACGTCGCCGTGGCGCTCTACGTCGCGGTCGCGATCATGTGGCTCATCCCGGACCGGCGGTTCGAACGGCGCTTGTAAGGCGCCGGGCGGCGACCCACCTGCCGTTTGAACTCAAGCGGAGAGCAAGTTGGAAAGCTGGCACGGAACTACGATCCTTGGCGTCAAGAAGGGCAACCGGACGGTGATTGCCGGCGACGGCCAGGTGTCGATGGGCAATACGGTGATGAAGCCCAACGCCCGCAAGGTCCGGCGGATCGGCGAGAAGGGCGAGGTGATCGGCGGCTTTGCCGGCGCGACTGCCGACGCCTTCACCCTGTTCGAGCGGCTGGAGCGCAAGCTGGAGCAGTATAACGGCCAGCTGATGCGCGCCGCGGTCGAGCTCGCCAAGGACTGGCGCACCGACAAGTATCTGCGCAACCTGGAAGCGCTGATGATCGTCGCCGACAAGGACATCATGCTGATCCTCACCGGCAACGGCGACGTGCTTGAGCCGGAGGGCGGGATTGCCGCGATCGGATCGGGCGGCAACTACGCGCTGTCGGCGGCCAAGGCGCTCGCCGACTACGAGCAGGACCCGGAAGTGCTCGCCCGACGCGCGATGCAGATCGCTTCGGAAGTGTGCGTGTTCACCAATGACCGGCTGACCGTCGAGACGATTGAAGGCTGACCCGCTGCGCGGCTAGGCTCGCGCGCATGTTGTTGGACCGTCGAACATTCTCCGCCGCCTCGGCGGCTCTGCTGTCGGGCTGCGCTACGGTCGGAAGCCGCTCCGCCTCCGGTTGCACGCCGCTGGTGCCCGTCGACGTGGACGAGAGCCGCGTCATTCGCACGGTTGCGGGGCTGCGGCCGTTCCGCCGCTCCGGTTTTGTCGTCCGCGCCGACCCGCTCGGTGACAAGCGGCTGGTCCACAATTACGGCCACGGCGGCTCCGGCATCACGATGAGCTGGGGGACGTCCAAGCTCGCGGCCGAGATCGGCTTGGCGGGGCATAGCGGGCCCGTCGCGGTGCTCGGTTCGGGAGCGGTCGGCCTCGCGATGGCGCGGCTGGTGCAGGAGGCAGGGTTCCCGGTCACCATCTACGCAGCTGCACTTCCGCCGGACACGACGTCGAACGTCGCCGGAGGGCAGTTTCACCCGTTCGGCCTGTTCCGTGAAAGCGCGGTGACGCCGGCATGGAAGGCGCAGTTCACCCGCGCGCTCGATTATAGCTGGCGGCGCTTCCAGATTATGGTCGGGGACGACTACGGCATTCACTGGCTGCCAACCTACGTCGAGACCGGCACACCAGAGGCGCGGCTGCTCGAGACCTTCCCGCCGGTGAACCGCCTGCTGACCGTTGCTGAACACCCATTCCCGGTCACAAGCGTCCTTCGCTATGACACCATGTATGTCGAGACTGGACGCTACCTGCGCCAGATGGTCCGGGACGTGCAGGTTGCCGGCGGCGAGATCGAGGTCCGGCGCTTCGCTTCGCCAGCGGACATCACTGCGCTGCCGGAAACGCTGGTCTTCAACTGCACCGGCCTCGGCAGCCGCGACCTGTTTGGCGACACCGAGCTGCGGCCGGTGCGTGGACAGCTCGCCATCCTGGAGCCGCAACCGGAGGTCCGCTACGCGTTCACCGGTGAGGCCGGGTACATGTTCCCGCGTGCGGACGGCATCCTGCTCGGCGGCAGCTACGAAATGGGCGAATGGAACGCTAATCCGCAGCCGGACGACATCGCCCGCATCGTTGCGAGCCATAAGCGCTTTTTCAGCAGCTTCCGCTGCCGCGCTTGAACGGCGTCGCGCCGCGTCCAACATAGCCGGGTGAAATGAACTATCATTCGCCCACTCCCCCGAGCGGCGGGGAATCATCGCAAGTGCTCAAGGACAAGCTGACCCCCAAGGCGATCGTCGCGGCACTCGACGCGCATATCATCGGTCAGGACGACGCCAAGCGAGCGGTCGCGGTTGCGCTGCGCAACCGCTGGCGGCGGCAGCAGCTTGGCCCCGAACTGCGCGACGAAGTCACGCCGAAGAACATCCTGATGATCGGGCCCACCGGGTGCGGAAAGACCGAGATCAGTCGGCGGCTTGCCCGCCTCGCGGACGCTCCGTTCGTCAAGGTTGAAGCAACCAAGTTCACCGAGGTCGGATACGTCGGCCGCGACGTCGAGCAGATTGCCCGCGATCTCGTCGAGGAAGCCGTTCGGCTGGAGCGCGAGCGGCGCCGGGCCAAGGTCCGGGCGACTGCCGAGGAGACCGCGATGGACCGGCTGCTGGATGCGCTCACCGGCAAGGGCTCAAGCGAAGCGACGCGGCAGAGTTTCCGCCAGCGGTTCGCAGACGGCAGCCTCGACAGCGCCGAGGTCGAGATCGACGTGGCCGAAGCCCAGGCCATGCCGTTCGACCTGCCCGGAAATGGCGTCAGCATGATCAACATCTCGGAGATGATGCAAAAGGCGATGGGCGGGCCGCCCAAGAAGAAGCGCAAGCTCAAGGTGCCGGACGCTTTCGCGCGCCTGACCGAAGAGGAAGCGGACAAGCGCCTCGATCCCGACGACATCAACCGCGCGGCGCTCGCCGATGCCGAAGCGAACGGCATCGTTTTCCTCGACGAGATCGACAAGATCGCGGTCAGCGACGTGCGTGGCGGCTCCATCAGTCGCGAAGGTGTTCAGCGCGACCTGCTGCCGCTGATCGAGGGCACAACCGTCGCGACCAAATACGGTCCGCTCAAGACCGACCATATCCTGTTCATTGCCAGTGGCGCGTTCCACATCGCCAAGCCGGCGGATCTCCTGCCCGAGCTTCAGGGGCGTCTGCCGATCCGCGTTGAACTGAAGGCACTGACCCAGGCGGATTTCGTGCGCATCCTGTCATCCACGCGGGCGAGCCTCACGGAGCAGTATCAGGCGCTGCTCGGCACCGAGGGGGTTCGCATCGAGTTTGCGGAGGACGGAATTGCCGCTCTGGCGCGCATCGCCGCGGAAGTGAACGAGGCCGTCGAGAATATCGGCGCGCGGCGGCTGCAGACCGTGATGGAGAAGCTGCTCGAGGACGTCAGCTTCCACGCCGAGGAGCGCTCGGGCGAGACGCTGGTCGTCGACGGCGCATTCGTGGACCAGCAACTGTCGAGCATCGCGCGCAACGCGGACCTCAGCCGCTACGTGCTGTAAGAGCTGATCGCAGGGGGAGGGGCCGAATGAACGTCGATCTGGCGACCATCATCTTTGGGTGGAACAAGACGCTCGGCACCGCCGATCATCTGCTCACGCGCGCCGAGGAGCATGCAATGAGCAACGGCATCGCCGAGGCCGAAATGCTTGAATGGCGGCTTGCGCCGGACATGTTCCCGCTGCGCCAGCAGTTTCAGATCGTCTGTAACCTCGTCCAGCAATGGTCCGCGCGGCCGGCCGACGTCGAGGTGCCGCCCGAGCCGAAGGGCGACATGGACGTTGCCGAGCTGCGCGCCATGATTGCGGCGGCTCGGGCTTTCGTCAGCTCGATCTCACCGGACCGACTGAAAGGCCGCGACGACGTGCCGGTCACCGTCAACCTGGGCGTGATCGAGCCGACGATGCCGATCGGTCAATGGGTGACGAGCTTTGCGACCACCAACATCGTCTTTCATCTCAGCATCGCCTACGCGATCCTGCGGTCGAAGGGCGTTCCGATCGGCAAGCGCGACCTGTTCGGCGGCGGTCTCTAGGCCGAGTATTTCCGATAACGCCACACCAGCCCTTGGACGAATGGCGGCCACGCGCTCGCGTTTACGCCAGCGAGCCGCAGCCGGCCCGCGATCCAGCTGTTGCAGGTGTGGACGATGCTTGCCTTGCCGGACGCGCGATAGAAAGCGTCGCAGCACCCGTAGCCGGCGTGGGCAATCCGCTGCGGCTTACCGTGGCGGTCGAGCGTGAAGTCGGCGCGAACGGCAGCCCAGAGCCGCCGATATTCCTCCGGGCGGAGCCGGATCTGTCGGACGACGGAGGTCCGCGTCGGCACATATTCGACGTGCATGACGGTGGCGCCGCCAGTCAGCGCCGACCATATTGTATGCGGCGTAAGGTCCGACCAGGTCGGCGTGTTCAGATAGACGTTCTTCTCACCGGCGCCGAATGCAACCCAGCGCGCTCGCGGATCCGCCGCGGCGAAATCGCCGGGCGGCAGCAGCGGGCGCCAGTCGAGGCCGTTCGCGCTCACCGGCATGATCAGATCGGCATGCACACCGTTGTCCGCCAGGTAGACCGTCGTGCCGCGAGCGGGTTCTTTCCAGCTGCGGTTCACCGGGATCAGCGAGCCCGCAAGCGCTGCCGTCACATAGACGGCGGGGAGCGCCAGAAGCAGCGTGATGAGCTGCCCCGCCAGCCTTGCCCGCGATTTCCGCCTTCGCCGCGCCACCCCGACTCCCACTGCACCTTGCCTTGCATGGCCCGCCTGCCTAGATGCGCCAGCCGTCGGGGCGTAGCGCAGCCTGGTAGCGCATCACACTGGGGGTGTGGAGGTCGCTGGTTCGAATCCAGTCGCCCCGACCATCGCTTACGTTGCGCCGTCCGGAGGGCAGCGCCACGTCGGCGAGACGTAACGGCCTTGCCATGGACGCTCGGGCCGACGGCCGTTAGGGCACGCCCAGCCATTCACTCGAAAGTCTGTTCCCGCCGATGACCACCGCGCCAATGTTGATGACGATGATGCAGGCAGCGCCCGCCGACGGGCAGGCCAGCGGCACCATGCAGATGCTGGTCGGCGTCCTGCCATGGGTGCTGATCTTCGGCATTTTCTACCTGCTGATGATTCGCCCGCAGCAGCGGCGTGTGAAGGAGCATCAGGCGAGCATCGCTTCGGTGAAGAAGGGCGACGAAGTGGTTACCGCGGGCGGCATCCGGGGCCGGGTCACCAAGGTCGCCGACGACGAGGCGGAGGTCGAGATTGCAAGCGGCGTCAAGGTCCGGGTCGTGAAGTCGACGCTAAGCCAGGTGCTCTCGACCGGCGCGAAGCCGGCGAACGACTGAGGCTGCCATGCTCGAATTCCCGAAATGGAAGGTCTGGCTCGTCTCGCTCGTGGTGGCGCTCGGCGTGCTGTGGTCGATCCCGAGCATCATCAACCACACGCCGCTGGCGTCGCGCTGGCCGGCCTGGCTTCCTCACTCGAAAATCAACCTCGGGCTCGACCTCGCCGGCGGCAGCCACCTGCTGCTAGAAGCGGACCAGCGCGACGCGCTGAAGCAGCGACTGCAAGCCAAGGAAGACGAAGTTTCGACCGAACTTCGGCGCAACCCGAGGATCGATATCGGCGACATCTCGACGGCCGGCGGACGGCTCTCTTTCATGGTGCGCAACCCGGCGCAGGTCGATGCCGCCGTCGAGCGGCTGCGGGCGCTCAGCCAGCCGGTCGCGATGACGGGCAGCCGCGACTGGGACGTGCAGGTCGTCGATTCCACCAGGATCGTCCTGACGCCGACGCCAGCCGGCACGACCAGAGCACTGAAGGACGCGATGGGAGTCGCCCGCGACGTCGTCCGGCGCCGCATCGATCCGGGCGGAACCAAGGAAATCACCGTTATAACCGAGGGCGGCAACCGCATTCTCGTCGAGGTGCCGGATGTCGAAGATCCCGAAGCGCTCAAGAATCTGATCGGTCAGACTGCCCGGCTCGAGTTCAAGCTGGTCGACTTGTCGGCCAATCCCCAGGACGTGCAGCAGGGCCGCGCACCCCCGGGTAGCCAGGTGCTGCCGATGGCCGACGGCAGTGGCTTCATCGCCGTAAAGCGGCGCGTCATGGTTTCCGGCGATCAGCTGACCGATGCGCAGCAGGGCTTCGACCAGGACGGACGCCCCGACATCAACATCAAGTTCAACACGGCGGGCGCCCGCCGCTTCGGCCGGGCGACGCAGGAGAATGTCGGCAAGCCGTTCGCGATCATCCTTGACGACAAGGTGCTGTCGGCCCCGAACATCAATGAACCGATCCTGGGCGGCACTGCCTCGATCAACGGCGGGTTCACCGTCCAGAGCGCCCACGATCTCGCCGTCAGCCTCGCGTCGGGCAAGTTGCCGGTGAAGCTGGTCCCGATCGAGGAGCGCACGGTCAGTGCCGAGCTCGGGCAGGACTCAATTCGCAAGGGCGTCATCGCCAGCGTGATCGGCACGATCGGCGTCATGATCTTCATGCTCGTGACCTACGGTCGGTTCGGTGTCTACGCGAACATCGCGCTGGTCGTGAACGCTTTCCTGATTCTCGCCGTCATGGCGATTTTCAACGCGACGCTAACGCTGCCGGGCATCGCGGGGTTCATCCTGACGATCGGTGCTGCCGTCGATGCCAACGTGTTGATCAACGAGCGCATACGCGAGGAAATCCGGCGTGGGCGACGACTGATCGACGCGGTCCAGACCGGCTATCACGAAGCGTTCCGGGCGATCTTCGACGCGAACGTGACCCACGTCATCTCGGCCGCGATCATGGCCTACTTCGGTTCGGGACCGGTGCGCGGCTTCGCCGTGGTTCTGATGATCGGTGTCGTCAGTTCGGTGTTCACCGCCGTTTATTTCACCCGGATGCTGGTTGCGCTCTGGATTCGCCGGGCGCGCCCGCGCGAACTGCATATTTGAGGCCTGTGCGATGAAGCTCCTGAAGCTCGTTCCCGACCACACCAACCTCGACTTCATGCGATGGCGCAACCTTGCGCTGGTGCTGTCGCTGATGGCGACGGTCATTTCGATCGCCTTCACCTTCTACCGGGGCCTGAACCTCGGCATCGATTTCGTCGGCGGACAGGTGGTGCGCGTCGAATTCACGAAGCCAGTCCACATTGAAGCGCTGCGGAGCCGCATCGACCAGCTTGGCGTTGGCGATGCCAGCATCCAGGCGCTCGGCAATGACCGAACCTATCAGTTTCGCTTGAAGAAGCCGCAGGGTCCCGAGTCAGCGTCCAACGTCGTTGTTTCCAAGCTCCGCGCGACCATCCCGCAGGAATATCCGGGCGCCCGGGTGGATGCCGGTGAGTCGGTGTCGGGCAAGGTGAGCGAGGAACTGGCGCAGGACAGCGCCATGGCGCTTGGCCTCGCGATGCTGGGCATTGCGGTCTACATCTGGTTCCGGTTCGAATGGCAGTTCGGCGTGGGTGCGCTGCTGACGCTCGGGCATGACGTCGCAATGACGATCGGCTTCTTCGCCTTCACCAGGCTTCAGGTCGACCTCAACGTCGTCGCCGCGTTCCTGACCATCGTCGGCTACTCGCTCAACGATACGGTGGTGATCTACGATCGCATCCGCGAGAACCTGCGCAAGTATCGCAAGATGGCGATCCTGCCGCTGCTCAACCTGTCGCTGAACGAGACTCTCGCCCGCACCGTGGTCACATCGCTGACGGTGCTGATCGCATTGGGAGTGCTGATGCTGATCGGGCCCGAAGTTATCTTCGGCCTGGCCATTGCGATCTTCCTCGGCGTGCTGATTGGCACTTACTCGTCGATCTATATCTCGGCGCCGGTGCTGGTCTGGCTTAAGGTCACGCCGGACAGTTTCGTTCGCGGTGACGACAAGGAAGGGAAGGACGCGGGCGCACCGCAGACAGCCTGAACGCCGCGCCTGCCGCCTGTCATATGCCGTTCATGCGCGCCTTCGCATGCCACGCTTGGCCAGCCCACGGCCGCACGCTAAGAGGACTCCCGATGCCCAAGTTTAACCGCCTTGCCGCCCTCCTCGCCGGCTGTGCCCTCGCCCTTCCGCTCGCCGCCTGCGCACATGGCGGGAAGAAGGGCAGCGACACCGCCTATGTGGCGCGGGACGTGAACACGCTCTACGCGGCCGCAAAGCGGACGATGGACCAAGGCGACTATCAGACCGCCGCCAAGATCTTCGACGAGGTGGAGCGCCAGCATCCCTATTCCGTCTGGGCCCGCCGGGCGCAGATCATGAGCGCGTTCAATTACTACCTGGCGAAGAAGTATCCGGAGTCGATCAGCTCGGCGCAGCGCTTCCTCACGATCCACCCTGGCAACAAAGAAGCGCCCTACGCCCACTATTTGGTCGCGATGAGCTATTATCAACAGATCGAGGACGTCTCTCGCGACCAGGCGATCAGCCAGCAGGCCCAGCAGGCATTCGACGAACTGATCCGCCGCTATCCGGAGAGCCGCTACGCTTCGGATGCGCGGCTCAAGCTGGACCTCATCCGCGATCACCTCGCAGGCAAGGAGATGGAGGTCGGCCGCTTCTACGAGCGTTCGTCGAACTGGCTCGCCGCGAGCCTGCGTTTCCGGACGGTCGTCGACCAGTACCAGACGACCAGCCACACGCCCGAAGCGCTCGAGCGGCTGGTCGAGTGCTACCTCGCGCTCGGCGTGCCGGCCGAGGCAGAGAAGGCGGCGGCCGTGCTCGGCAAGAATTATCCGGGCACCTACTGGTACAAGCAGGCCTACACGCTGATCGCGCGCAAGACGCCGCGGGCAGCTCGCGAGGCTGCCAACCCGCCGCCAACGCGCGGGTGATTCCCGGCGATCGCGGCCTCATCCGGTGCTGAGGCAGCTCGCCATCCACAATATCGTGCTCGTCGAGCGGCTCGAGATCGATTTCGAGCCGGGCCTTGGCGTGCTCACCGGCGAGACCGGAGCGGGCAAGTCGATCCTGCTGGACGCGCTTGGGCTGGCCCTTGGATCGCGTTCGGACAACGGGCTGGTGCGGGCAGGCGCCGATGCTGCGGCCGTTTCGGCAGAACTGGACCTGCCCGGCGGCCATCCAGTGGCGGGTGTTCTGACGGAGCAAGGGATCGATTACGAGCCGCAGGAGCCGCTGATCCTGCGGCGGACGCTCAAGGCCGACGGTGCGAGCCGGGCGTTTGCGGCGGGGACGGCAGTCCCCGCCGGAGTGCTTCGCGATATCGGCGCGCTGGCGATCGAGATTCATGGCCAGCATGACGATCGCGGCCTACTCAATCCGAAGGGGCACCGCGCCCTCCTCGACGCCTTCGGCAAGCTCGACACGGCGCCCGTTCAGCGGGCCTGGGGCGAGGTCGTCCGGATCGAAGCCGGACTTGGCGAAGCGCGGGCGGCAGCGGCGGCGGCAGAACGCGACCGCGAATATCTGGAACATGCCAGCAGCGAGATCGCGGCGCTGGCGCCGCAGCCCGGAGAAGAGACCCGGCTGGCGGAAGACCGCGCGGCCATGCAGGCCGGGGTCAAGGCGGGCGAGTCCTTGTCCGGCCTGGACGAGCTGCTCGGCGGATCCGACGGTGCGCTGGCGACGCTCCGCCAGGCTGCGCGGCGTATCGAGCGCGGGGCGGCGGACCATCCGCTGCTTACGGAAGCACTCGCCGCACTCGACCGCGCGGTGATCGAAGCCGCGGACGCCGAGGACAAGATCGCCCGGGCCGCGGACGCGCTGTCGTTCGACCCGAACCGCCTTGAACAGGTTGAATCCCGGCTGTTCGACATCCGCGCGCTTGCCCGCAAGCACCGGGTCGAGCCGGATGCGCTTGCAGCGCTCGGAGAGCAGATGCAGGCGCAGCTCGCCGCCATTCAGGCCGGCGGACAGAGAATCGCGGCTTTGGAGCAGGAGCTTGCCGCCGCCCGCCGGGTCTATGCCGCGGCTGCAGAAGAACTAAGCGCGCAGCGGCAGGCGGCCGCACAGTTACTGGACCGTGCAGTCGCCGGAGAACTGGCGCCTCTGAAGCTCGACGCTGCCCGCTTCCGCACCGCGATCGGAGAGGCCGAGCCTGGCACCTGGGGAACGGATCGCGTCGAGTTCGAGGTCTCGACCAATCCCGGCGCGCCCTTCGGGGCGCTGACCCGCATCGCTTCGGGCGGTGAGATGTCGCGCTTCATTCTCGCACTGAAGGTCGCGCTTGCGGAGGCCGGCTCGGCAGCAACGATGATCTTCGACGAAGTCGATCGCGGCGTCGGCGGTGCTGTCGCAAGCGCCATCGGTGAGCGGCTCGCGCGGTTGGCGCAGCAGTCGCAGGTGCTCGTCGTGACGCACTCGCCCCAGGTCGCGGCCCGGGCATCGCACCATTACCGGATCGAGAAGTCGCACGGGGATGGCGGCACGCGGACCACCGTCCGCAAGCTCGGCGAGTCCGAACGCCGCGAGGAGATCGCGCGCATGCTGTCGGGGGTGTCGGTGACCGAGGAGGCGAGGGCGCAGGCGACGCGGCTGCTCGACGCTGCGTGACCGCCTTCGTCGCACTGCTCCGGGCGGTGAACGTGGGCGGGCGCAAGCTCCTCATGACCGACCTCCAAGCGATTGCCGAAGAGCTCCGTTTCGAGAAGGCGCGGACCTACATCGGGAGCGGCAATTTGCTGTTCACCAGCACACTCTCCGAGAAGCAGGTGAAGGCCGCGCTCGAGGAGCGCCTGGCTGCCCACATGCAAGCGCCCGTACCCGTGATGGTACGAACCGCGAATGAACTGGCCGCCGTGGTGAAGGTCAACCCGTTCACGAGCGAGCCCGGCAACAAGGTCGCGGCGATCTTTCTCGACGGACCGCCTGCGGACGGCACCCTCCAAACCGCGCGCAACGTCGATGACGAGCGTGTCGAGCTCGGCAAACGTGAGGTCTATGTCGCTTACGGCGAGAAGGGTATGGGCCGCTCGCGGCTGCGGATTCCCGACGCCGAGGCAGGCACTGCCCGCAACATGAACACCGTGGCCAAGCTGGCCGAGTTGGCGAAGGAAATGGCATGAGCAAGGAAAGCCGGATCGCGCACGAGTTCGAGGGCGAGCAGCTGGAGAGCGTGTTCGTCGGCAGGCGCGACAGCCAGGCGCGGCCGACGATCGTCCTTGTGCCGACCGTGATGGGCGTCTCCGACCTGGAAATTGGCTTTGGCCGGCAGCTGGTGGAGCTTGGCTACAACGCGATGGTGGCCGACCTGTTCGGCAAGCACCTGCACGGCGCTCTGCGCGACACGATGTTCGGCGAAATGGGGCGGTTACGCGGCGACCGCGGTGCGCTGCGGCGGCGCATGCAGTCGATCCTCCAGGTCGCGCAGGGGCTGGACGAAGTGAACGCGCATCAGATGGTCGTCGCTGGCTATTGCTTCGGCGGGCAGTGCGCGCTCGACCTCGCCCGCAGCGGCGCCGACATTGCAGCGGCGGTCAGCTTCCACGGGCTGTTCGATCCACCAGGCCTCCCGCCTGAAAAGATCAAGTGCAAGGTCGTTGCCTTCCATGGCTGGGACGATCCGATGGTGCCGCCTGACAAGGTCGTCGCGCTGGGGCAGGAGCTGACGGAAGCCGGCGCCGATTGGCAGATCCACGCCTACGGCCATGTCGGCCACGGCTTCACCAATCCGCACGCCAGCCAGCTCCAGATCGACGGGGTTGCGTACAACGCCCTCGCCGCCGAGCGTTCCTGGACGAGCTTCATCAACCTGCTCGAGGAATTGTTCGCATCGCATGACTGACGGGCTGACCGAGGCGGAAGCCGCCAACCGGCTGATGCGGTTGGCGAAGGAGATCGCCCGGCACGACAAGCTCTACCACGACCAGGACGCGCCGGAGATTTCGGACGCGGACTATGACGCGCTGGTCCGCGAGAACCGCGAGATCGAGGAGCGCTTCCCGCAACTGGTGCGGGCGGACTCACCGTCCAAGCGGCTGGGCGCGGCGCCGACGACCGCGCTTGCCAAGGTCGCTCACTCGCGGCCGATGCTCAGCCTCGAGAATGCATTTTCCGCGGGGGAAGTCGCGGAGTTCGTTGCCCGCGTGAAGCGCTTCCTTTCACTGTCTTCTGACGCTGCGGTGGTGATGACGGCGGAGCCCAAGATCGACGGGCTGAGCTGCTCGCTTCGCTACGAGCGCGGCGAGCTGGTGCTTGCCGCAACCCGCGGCGACGGCGCTGTCGGGGAGGATGTCACTCCGAACGTGCGGACAATTTCCGACATTCCGCAGAACATCGCCGGCGCACCGGACGTGCTGGAGGTCCGCGGCGAAGTGTACATGTCGAAGGCGGACTTCGAGGCTCTGAACGGCCGCCAGGAAGCTTCGGGCGGCAAGATCTTCGCCAACCCGCGCAATGCTGCGGCAGGATCGCTTCGCCAAAAGGACGCGACGATCACTGCGGCGCGGCCGCTGCGCTTCCTCGCGCATGGCTGGGGCGAGCTGTCCGAACCGCTCGGCGAGACCCAGTTCACCGCGATGAAGCGCATTGAGGGCTTCGGTGTGCCGGTCAGCGATCGTCTGATCCGCTGTGACGGTACGGATGCGATGCTCGCCCACTACCGCGCCATCGAGACGGCCCGCGCGGACCTGCCGTTCGACATCGACGGGGTGGTCTACAAGGTGGACAGGCTCGACTGGCAGGAACGGCTGGGGCAGGTCGCTCGTGCGCCGCGCTGGGGGCTCGCGCACAAATTTCCCGCCGAGAAGGCAGAGACGACGCTGGAGGCGATCGACATCCAGGTCGGCCGCACCGGCAAGCTGACTCCCGTTGGGCGCCTGAAACCCGTCGGAGTGGGCGGCGTCATCGTCGCCAACGTCACCCTCCACAACCGCGACGAGATCGAGCGGCTCGGGCTCCGCGTCGGCGACCGCGTCCGTATTCAGCGCGCTGGCGACGTAATCCCGCAGGTGGTCGAGAACCTCACGCGCGACGAGCCGCGTGATCCCTATGTCTTCCCGGACCATTGCCCCCAGTGCGGCAGCGAGGCGGTGGCGGAGGATGGTGAGGTCGACGTCCGCTGTACCGGTGGCCTGATCTGCCCGGCGCAGCGCTTCGAGCGGTTGCGGCACTTCGTCTCGCGGGGCGCGCTCGATATCGAGGGCCTCGGCGAGAAGTCGATTGTCGAGTTCATCGAGCTGGGCTGGCTTCACTCGCCCGCCGACATTTTCCGGCTCCACAAGCACCGCGGCGCCCTACTCGGCCGCGACGGGTGGAAGGACAAATCCGTCGACAGCCTGCTGGCCGCGATCGAGGCGAAGCGATCGCCCGACGGGCCGCGCCTGCTGTTCGGCCTGGGCATCCGCCACGTCGGCATCGTCACCGCCCGCGACCTGCTGAAGTGCTTCGGGACGGTCGAGGAGCTTCGCCGCGCAGCAGCCTCCGAGGGAGGCGAGGCCGAACTATCGTCCGTTCAAGGCGTCGGGCCGGTCGTCGCTGAAGCGGTCGTCGACTTCTTCCATGAGTCGCACAACCGGGAGGCGCTCGACGACCTGCTGTCCGAGGTCACGCCGCAGCCGTTCGTCAGCGATGCTCGCCAAACGGAGTGGAGCGGCAAGACGATCGTCTTCACCGGCAGCCTGGAAACCATGAGCCGCGACGAAGCCAAGGCCCAGGCCGAGCGCCTCGGCGCTCGCTCGGCCGGTTCCGTCAGCGCAAAGACCGACCTGGTTGTTGCCGGTCCGGGCGCAGGCTCCAAGCTGAAGAGGGCCGAGGAGCTTGGGATACGAGTCATCGGCGAGGAAGATTGGGCAAAGATCGTCGCGGAAGCGGCCGCATAGAGAGAGAACGACGGTCTTCCGGGTCGATATCGAGGCGGGGCACGGCGGCAAGTCGGGCCGCTTCGAACGCTTCCACTCGATCGCCGAATATCACGCGTTCATGCTCGAGCAGCTTGCGGTGACGAGCTAAGCACAATCACCGGCCATTGCGCTGAGCCCTGCTCGCGCAAGGTCAGCCCCTCGGCAGCATAGGCGGCGGCGACCGTTTCGGCCTGCGTGTCGAGCAGGCCGGCGAGGATGATGGTGCCGCCGGGCGCAACCGCCTTCGCGAATTCCGGTGCCAGTTCGATCAGCGGGCCGGCGAGGATGTTGGCGATGAGCAGGTCGAACGGTGCGCGCGCCGTGAGAAGCGGCGAGTCCATCCCGTCCGCGACCCCGAGCAGCAGTTCGCCGCGGCCATGGCCAAGCTTCACGCGATTGATTGCGGCGTTCTCGCGGGCGACGGCCACGGCGACTGAGTCGATGTCGGTGGCGATGCACTTCGCCGGCGGCCACAGAGCGAGCGCTGCGAAGGCGAGGAGACCGGTCCCGGTACCGATATCGGCGACGTTGCTGAACGATGCCCCGGATCGCTCCAGCGCATCCAGGGCTTCGAGGCATCCCGACGTGGTTGCGTGCTGGCCGGTGCCGAAGGCCAGCCCGGCGTCGATCTCGAAATTGATGCGGTCCGGGTCAGGGCGGTAAGTCGGCGTGTGGACGGTAAAGCGGCCGGCTCGGATTGGCTGCAACCCGGCCTGGCTCATCGTCACCCAGTCCGCTTCGCCGAGCTGTTCGACCTGCGGCGACCCGGAGCCGAGTCTGCCCACCACCGCGATTTCATCCGAGGTCGGCGCGTGCTCGAAATAGGCGTGGATCAGCCAGTCGTCCGGTCGGCTTTCATCGGGCTCGTCGGCGACCACGACGGGTGGGTCGATGCTGTCCGGGAAGAGTTCGCCGGCTTGCGCGATCGCCTCGCCCTGCGCCCGGCTGCAGGGCACCGTGACCCGGACGCTCACTTGGCCGCGGCTTCCTTTGCGAGGCGGGCATCCAGGTGCTCGGTCAGTTCGGCCGCGTAGGAGCGGCAGCCTTCGGGATCGAGCAGCGGCCGCCCGAGCGCGAGGCGGTCCCGCATGTGGCTCGCCGACGGGTGCGGAGTGAGAACGATTTCGCACGGGCTGGCCGCAACCTTCGCGATCGAAGAGCGGAACGCGGCCAACCGGGCAGGGTGATCGCTGAACCGGTAGTCGTCGCGGCTGACCGGCGACAGGCTGTCGGCGTAGACGATCGTCCGGCACACGCCGCCGTCGCAACTCACCCAGCGCCAGCTCAGAGCGCCGGAGGTGTGGCCGGGCGTCGCCATCGCAGTCAGCATCAGGTTGCCGAGCCGGATCTCGCCGCCGTCGCCGACAGTGCGGCCGACGCTCACAGCCGGGAACGGCTTGTTGATGCCGAACTGCGGGTCATCGGCACTCGCAAGTCCGCTTGCCAGCACCTTTGCTGCGGGCACCGACGCGATGACGGTGGCGCCGCTGAGCCGCTGCAGCTCGGCGATACCGCCGACATGGTCGAAATGCTCGTGGCTGTGGAGGATCAGCCGCGTATCGCCGACGCGGAAGCCGAGCGCGCGGATGTTGGCCGCGATCAGGTCAGCCGCTTCTTCTGGTCCACCGTCGATCAGGATGTTGCCGTCCGTTCCGGTGATCAGGATGGCCGAGATCCCGCAAGTGCCGACGAGGTAGGTGTTCCCGTGGATGCGGACCGGCGGTGCCGGCTTGGCCCATTCGTCATTGTCATTGCAGCGCGAAGCCCACAACGGCCCTTCGGTTTCGATTGGCGCGCGGGCGGCTTCGACCTGGCGCGGATGGCCGAGCGCAAACGAGAGCTGCGCCGCGGCAAGGATCAGGGGAGCGGACACGAGACTAGCGAACATAGCTGGCTCCATTGACGTCGATCGCGCTGCCAGTCGCTGACGGCGGCGCTTCGGTCGCGGTCCAGCGGATTACCTCGGCCACCTCGTTTGTACTCGCCACCCGCCCGAGCGGGATCTCGGCGATGATCTTGGCGCCGCCGCGGCCCTGCAGATATTCCTCCGTCATCTCGGACACGGTGAATCCGGGAGTGACGGCGAAGCACAATATGCCGTCGGCTGCGTAGCCGCGCGCGATCGACTTCGTCATGCCGATCATCCCAGCCTTTGAGGCAGCGTAATGCCAGTGCTGCGGCGAATCGCCACGGTAGGCAGCCCGACTGGCGACGTTGACGATGCGCCCGCCACCGATCTCGCGGAAGTGGCGGATTGCGAGGCGCGACAAATCAGCTGCGGACTGCAAGTTGATGGTCATCGTACGTGCCCAGGCCGCCTGCCACTCTGCGTCGGACGCGGTCTCGTCGGCGGTCTCGTAGATGCCGGCATTGTTGACCAGCGCGTCGATGCGGCCGCCGAGCCGTTCGAGCGCGGCTTTCCAGACGAGGGGAGGGGCGGCCGAATCCTCGAGGTCGCCGGCGACCAGCTCTTCGCTGCCGCGGGTACAATGACCGACGACGTCGTGGCCGCGGGACTTGAGGAGCGCGTAGGCCGCAGCGCCGATGCCGCGGCTCGCGCCAGTGATCAGGATGTTCATCGTCCCCGCCTAGCCTCACGGCAGCGGCGGGGAAAGAAGTCAGGCGGCGAGACCGCTCACGAACGCCTTCGCGCTGGCGCGAAAGTTGGCGATCTGCTCGCTGAAGCGGCCGAAGCCCTGCTCGACTTCGTCGATGTCCTTGGCGACGCTCTCGGTGTCGCTGCGGATGGCGGCGATCGTCGAGCTCATCGAGTCGGCGGCAAGTGCGGTCTCGTCGACGGCTGCCGTGATCATGGTCACGGTCTGCGCCTGAAGCTCCATCGCCTGGCGGATGCGGTCGGCGGAGGACTGGACCTCTTCGACGGTCCCCTGGATCGATCCGTTAGCGTCGACGGTCTGGCGAGTTGCCTGCTGGATGGCAGTGATCTTCGCGGTGATGTCGTCGGTTGCACGCGCGGTCTGGGAAGCGAGGCTCTTCACCTCCTGAGCGACGACGGCGAAGCCGCGGCCAGCGTCACCGGCGCGCGCGGCCTCGATGGTGGCGTTGAGGGCGAGCAGGTTCGTCTGACCCGCAATGTCGCGGATCAGGCTCAGGATGGATTCGATGGCCTCGACGTGGTCCGACAGCGCCTGGCTGACCTTCACGGCCTGGCTCGCCTGGCCGCCGGCACGGGTGGCAACGTCCGCCGCCACTTCGACTTCGGAACGGGCGTCCTCGATGGCCCGGATCAGTCCGGCTGCAGTCTGGGCCGCTTCGCGCATCGCGACGGCCGACTGCTCGGCTGCGGCGGCGACTTCGCTGGTCTTGCCCAGCATCCCGCGCGCGGACGACGCGGTTGCGCGGGTGCGGTCGGTCAGGACCTTGGACTGGTCGGTGCTGGCGCGGACCAGTTCGGCGACGCGGCGCTCGAACTGTTCGCTTTCACGGTCGCGGTCCTCGGCGGCGTCGATCGCCTGAAGCAACGCGATTTGCGCAAGGATGATGTCCGTCTCGAATGTGTGCATCCGCACGAAGGCAGCCATGCAGCCTTGAAGGAGGTCGGTGTTGCCGGCGAACTTCTCGACCATCCGGGCGGCAATCCGCGAGGCGGTCTGGACGCGGGCGGCAATGTACGAAGGAACCGGTGTTCCGTCGCGATGGATCTCGCGACCATATTCGGCAACGGACTGGACCCAGTTCATGTCGACGGCGCCGGAATGGCTCTCGGCATAGCGCTGGGCGCGCTCGGGACCGAACTGGCTGATAATCTCGGCGGCGATGACATCGGTGCAATTGTCGCGCAGCAGCTTGGCGTCCCGGTCCAACGAGCCGTCCTGATTGTAGGCGGCGAGGCGGGCCTTCACCTGATCGTCGCTCAGCTTCTGCAGCTGTCCCGTGTCCGCACCCATCGATCGCTCTCCGTAACCTGGTCTTGCCCGTGCCGCCCAAGCGGTTTCCACTGCTCTTGCAGACAATGGTTAAGACGGGGTTAGGCCGCGCCGTTTCAGGACCCGGCGGCCTTCGAATCTTGCCTCTGCGGGTGCGCCGCCCTAAGCGGTCGCGACCGGCGCAGGTCCTTGGCGCGCGGACAAAGCAATAATCGAAAGCGGGCTGTTCATGGCTGCCAACCAATCCCGACCCTTGTCGCCCCATCTCGGAATCTGGCGATGGGGACCGCACATGGTCGTTTCCGTCCTGCATCGCGCGACCGGCATCGCGCTGAC
The DNA here is from genome assembly GCF_054263715.1 of Sphingomonas sp. F9_3S_D5_B_2. Lineage (NCBI taxonomy): Bacteria > Pseudomonadati > Pseudomonadota > Alphaproteobacteria > Sphingomonadales > Sphingomonadaceae > Sphingomonas > Sphingomonas sp. F9_3S_D5_B_2. The sequence continues at coordinate 367,309 of NZ_JBSZFB010000002.1, forward strand.
CATCGGCGGCTTGGCCGTGCTGACCTGGTGGCTGATGGCGATTGCCGGCGACGCCAACGGCTTCGCGACGTTCGGCAAGGCGGCCGGCCATCCCCTTGGCCTGATCGTCCTCATCGGTCTCACCTGGTCGTTCTTCCAGCACCTGCTCTCCGGCATCCGCCACCTCGTCATGGACAGCGGCTCCGGCTTCGAGCTCAACACCAACAAGAGGTTCGCGATCGCAACCATCGTCGGCTCGCTGCTGCTCACCGCTGCCCTGTGGGTCTATCTGCTGGGAGGCCGTTCATGAGCCTGGGCGAGAGCGCAACGCCGCTCGGCAAGGTGCGGGGACTCGGTTCCGCGCGCGAAGGCGGCGAGCATTGGCTGAGCGAGCGGGTGACGAGCATCGCTCTGGTCCTGCTCGGCCTGTGGCTGATCGCATCGCTCCTGCTGCTGCCGTCGCTCGACCAGCGGACCTTCGTCGAGTGGCTGCGAATGCCGAGCGCCGCGGTGCCGATGGCCCTCCTGATCGTCGTCAGCTTCCGCCACGGCCTCGAAGGAATGAAGGTCGTGGTCGACGATTATGTGCACGAAGAGGGCAACCGCTTTGCCCTGAACACGCTACTGCTGTTCCTTGCCGTCGCGGGCGGCGCGCTGGCTCTGTTCGCGCTCGGCCGCATCGCGTTCGGAGGCGCCGCGTGAGCGCTTATCCAATCATCGACCACACCTATGACGTGATCGTGGTCGGGGCGGGCGGCGCAGGGCTTCGTGCTACGATGGGCGCGGCAGGCGCCGGGCTGAAAACGGCCTGCGTCACCAAGGTTTTCCCGACGCGCAGCCACACCGTCGCTGCGCAGGGCGGCATTGCCGCAAGCCTCGGCAACATGGGCCCGGACCACTGGACCTGGCACATGTACGATACCGTGAAAGGATCGGACTGGCTCGGCGACCAGGATGCGATCGAATATCTGACCCGCGAGGCTCCGGCGGCCGTCATCGAGCTCGAGCATGCCGGACTCCCGTTCAGCCGTACTGCGGAAGGAAAGATCTACCAGCGGGCGTTCGGCGGCATGACGCAGAACATGGGCGAAGGCCCCGCCGCGCAGCGCACTTGCGCCGCCGCCGACCGCACCGGCCACGCGATGCTTCACACGCTCTACCAGCAGAGCCTGAAGTATGACGCCGACTTCTTCGTCGAATATTTCGCGATCGACCTGATCATGGAAAACGGCGCCTGCCGCGGCGTCATCGCCCTGTGCCTGGACGACGGCTCGATCCACCGCTTCCGCGCACAGGCCGTGGTGCTTGCGACCGGCGGCTACGGCCGTGTCTATTTCTCGGCGACCTCCGCGCACACCTGCACCGGTGACGGCAACGCAATGGTCCTGCGGGCCGGGCTTCCGCTCCAGGACATGGAGTTCGTGCAGTTCCACCCGACCGGCATCTACGGCGCCGGAGTCCTGATCACCGAGGGTGCGCGGGGCGAGGGCGGTTACCTCACCAACGCCAGTGGCGAGCGCTTCATGGAGCGCTACGCTCCCTCGGCCAAGGACCTCGCCAGCCGCGACGTCGTCTCACGTGCCGAGGCGATGGAGATCCGCGAGGGCCGCGGCGTCGGCGAGCACAAGGACCACATCTTCCTTCACCTCGATCATATCGACCCCAAGATCCTGGCCGAGCGGCTTCCGGGCATCAGTGAGACGGCGATGGTCTTCGCCGGTGTCGACGTCACCCGGCAGCCGATCCCGGTGGTGCCGACCGTCCACTACAACATGGGCGGCATCCCGACCAACTATCACGGCGAGGTCGTCACTCTGAAGGACGGCAACCCGGACGCGGTGGTGCCCGGCCTGTTCGCGGTCGGCGAAGCGGCCTGCGTGTCGGTTCACGGCGCCAACCGCCTCGGCTCCAACAGCCTGATCGACCTGGTGGTATTCGGCCGCGCGACGGGCATGCGGCTGGGCGAGATCATCAAGCCGAACGCCCTGCAGAACGAGTTGCCCAAGGACTCGGCGGACCTCGCGCTGGCCCGCCTCGACCACTTCCGCAATGCCGACGGCGGCAGCCCGACCGCGGACATCCGCATCAACATGCAGCGCACCATGCAGTCCGACTGCGCCGTGTTCCGCACCGACAAGACGCTCGCGGAGGGCGTCGAGAAGATCGACGGCATCTACAGCCGCATGCAGGACGTGAAGGTCTCCGATCGCAGCCTCATCTGGAACAGCGACCTGGTCGAGACGCTCGAACTCGACAACCTCCTCGCGCAGGCGGTCGTCACCATGCACTGCGCCGCCAACCGCAAGGAAAGCCGCGGCGCCCACATGCAGGAAGACTATCCCGAGCGCGACGACGCCAACTGGATGAAGCACACCATCGCCTGGTTCGACGGCTGGGGCGGCAAGGCGCCCGCCGGCGGCGTCAAGATCGATTACCGCCCGGTGCACAACTACACGCTGACCGACGACATCCAGTACATTCAGCCGAAGAAGCGGGTTTACTGATTCGCTGCGTCTCGCTGCGGTTCGCCAGTCGGGACGATTACGTAGCCAGCGCTTTCGATTGCACCGATCAGGTCGCGCGCAATCTGGTCAACGCTTTTGGACAGGGCTGGCAGACGCAAGTCCGGTATCCGTGATGTCAGCCTCAAGTGCAGTGCTGATTGTAGCCGCAAGGCGGTCGCGATCCAATCTGAACCCTCTCAGAAGTCGACCTTGTCGTAATGCCCTGGCGGGACGATCACTTCCATCCGCTCGCCCAGCAGCGGCCGGAAGCCTGGCCGGGACTTCATCACGGCATACCAGTCCTTGGTCTGCTTGTGCCCGCGCCAGTCGAGGGCCCCGAGATAGTCGATAACGCTGAGATGCGCGGCTGCGGTGAAGTCCGCGAGACTTAGCCCTGGACCGGCCAGCCAGCGTCGGTGGTCGAGCAGGTAATCGAGGTAGTCGAGATGCTCGCCGGCAACTCGCATCGCGTGACGCAGGACGCTGGTGTCCGGGCTCTCGCGCGTAACCAGGCGCTTGCGCATCCGCTCGTTCATCAGCGGCTCGACGGCTTCCCGATACAGCTTGAGGTCGAACCACTCGGTCATGCGGCGGATCTCGGCGCGCAGAGCCGCATTGCCGTGGATCATCGGCATGCGGTCGACTGTCTCGTCGAAATATTCGACGATCGGTTGCGATCCGATCAGGGTGATGCCCTGGTCCGGCTCCACGAGCACGGGCGTCTCGCCGGCAGGGTTGAGGTCGATGAACTCGTCCCGCTTCTCCCACGGGTTCTCGCGCACCAGCTCATGCCCGACCCCCTTCTCGGCGAGGACGAGCCGCACCTTGCGCGAGAACGGGCAAAGCGGAAATTGAAAGAGCTGCCACATGCGCCGGCAGCTTTAGCGTGTGCGGGGCTAGCGTCTAGCGCTTGGGATAAGTTGGATCGGGGAGATTTGCGGTTGCCCGCTCCAGCGCGCGACTGGCCTGCTGAAGACCATGCATCATCTCGGGAAGCGCGTCGTCCACGGCCCTAATGCTTTGCCGGACGAGGGGTCGCGCGTCGGCGATATGCCGGTGGAGCTTGCGGTCGAAATCCGGATCGTTGCGGCGTTCGATGTCGCGAACGGTGACGTGCCGATCGGCTGGCGAGGGGGGACGCCCTTCGACCGCAGCCTGAAGTCTTCCAACGGGGAGGTCGAGAAGCGCGTCCGTCACCGCGTCGAGCGCGTCGGCCACGCGGTCGGCCGCGGCAGGCGGGATATGCATCGACTGCGGTTCAAGCGGCGGCAGCGGTTGCGCCCGCACCGGCGCCGCGACCAGCAGCAGCGGAAGAACAAGAATCGATGCACGCATTGTCCGGGCCCTCGCAAGCCGCTGAATTGTCAGCCGGAACAGCTTAGCCGAACGTGAACGCCAGATAAATCGTTCAGTAGCAGCCCGCTTAGCTCGGGCTGCTCCCCGAGGGAGCACCACCATGCGCCGCCACATAGTCGGTGACGATCTTTTCGAGCTTAGCGTCGAGCTCGGGCTGGGCCGCTCGCATCGCGTTCATGCCGATCATCATCAGCTTGGGCTGCATCTCTTTGGCACGCTCGTGGGCTTTGATTGCCACTGGATCGGATTGCAGTTCCTCAAGGCGGACGAGTTCGGCCTTTGTGAACTCGGTGGCATAGATGATCGCCGTCTGGCGCTTCAGGTCCGGCAGGTCGGCGCGCATTGCCGTCAGTGCGTGATCGTGCACAGTGATCCGCATTTGCTCGAGGAGGTCCTCGGGCACCTTGTCACCGAAACGCTTGTGCAGCGCGTCGGCCATCGCTGCGAAGGAGGCGCCCAGCGTGAGTTCGGTGGAGCGCAACGCGTTCTTCTCGAACTCGACGAGATCAAGATAGCGCATGGCTTCGGCGATCGTCGCTTCGTCGGGATGAGGTGCACCCTTCGCGTTCGCGTGCCTGACGGAGGAAGCTGCCGGCGCCGCTGCGGTGGCAGTCAGCAGGCTCGGCCTGGCGGCTGCAGAAATAGCCGCGGAAACAAGGAATAGTAGCATTTCGGTCCCCCTTGGCGTTCGGCGCCCACAGGGTAAGCCACTCCGGTCGAGCGTCAATCAGCGCATGGTCAGCCAGACGAGGGCGGCTGCACCGGCAATAATCCGGTACCAGGCGAAGGGCGCGAAGCCGTGGCGGGAGATGTAGTGCACAAACGCCTTAACGACCACGATCGCGACCACGAAGCTGACTGCGAAGCCGACGGCGACCGCGCCGAAGCCAACGCCGCTTGCGCCGGCGACGATGTCATCATGGTGTTTGACGAGCTCCAGCGTGGTCGCCCCGACCATTGTCGGGATCGCAAGGAAAAAGCTGAACTCGGCGGCCGTGCGGCGCTCCACTCCGAGGCTGAGCCCACCGAGGATCGTTGCCCCGGAGCGGCTGACGCCCGGGATCATGGCAAGACACTGCACGAGACCGATGCCGGCCGCTGTCCGCATCGGCATCTCCGCCACCCCTGCGGCATCGCTGCGCCTGGCCATCTTCTCGATCACGAGAATGGCGATGCCGCCAATGATCAGCGCGACGGCCACGACCTTCGCATTTCCGAGCAGCGCTTCGATATGCTTGATCAGGATTAGGCCGAGAACGGCCGAAGGCAGGAAGCCGATCAGGATGTTGCGGACGAAGCGTACCGACATCCGGTCTGCCTTCAGGAGCCCCGCGATGACCGTCCAGAAGGTTCGCCAGTAAAGGACGACGATGGCCAGGATCGCGCCAAGCTGGATGATGACGTTGAACGCCGCCCACTTGTTTGCGTCGAAGCCGAGCAGTTCGGTGGCGAGAATCAGGTGCCCGGTCGAGGAGACGGGAAGGAACTCAGTGACGCCCTCGACGATGCCGAGGATCACGGCGATGATCAGTATCGGCATGGACTGGAAGGGGCGCTACGACGTGCCGGTCATGTTGATCCGCCGGCCCGCGAACTTGCCACCGCGATGGAAGCGGCCGAGCCACTCATAACCGACGGCAGCGAGCGGCGTCGGATTGATCCCAAACGCCTGAAGGCCGGGAGCGTCCTTGGCGGGGACGTTGTCCCGCTGCAGCATCAGCCACTGGTCCTTGGTGAGTGGCGCGCCCGGAAGCCAGCCGAAGCGGGCAAGGGCGCTTGCGACGAAGTCGGGCATGTGCACGACCTCAGGCGTCTGGCCGGTGAGCTCCAGGATCGCCTGGTGAAGCTCGGTCATGCTCATGACCTGCGGGCCACCGATCTCGAAGGTCTTGCCGCCGTAGGTGCGGGGCTCAAGCGCTGCTTTGGCGATCGCGCGGGCGAGGTCACGGACATAGACGGGCTGGAAATTCCGTCGCCCGGCAATCACCGGCAGGAACGGCAGTCGAGCCATCGACGCGAAGCGGTTGGTCAGATCGTCCTCCGGCCCGAACACCAGCGAGGGCCGGATGATGGTCGCGGTCCGGAAGCCCTCGCGGACGGCCTGCTCGCCCTCGCCTTTGGTGCGGCCATATATCGACTGCGAACCCAGGTCCGCCCCGATTGCCGAAATCTGCACCAGAGCGCCGGCACCAGCATCCCGAGCAGCCGTGGCGACGTTGCGAGCGCCTTCGACGTGCACCGAGTGCATTGCGCGGCCGAAGACGCCGCAGAGGTTCACGACGGCAGTGGCGCCCTTGACCGCTTCCCCGACGCTGACGGGATCGGTGACTTCCGCCTTGGCGAACCCGTACTGGCCCACTTGGCCAAGCGGCTGGATGATGTAGGCCTTGCGCGGGTCGCGTTGCGCGACGCGCACCCGCACTCCGCTCTTCATCAGGAATTCGCAGACGTAGCGGCCGATGAAGCCGCCGCCTCCGAATATGGTGACAAGCTCTTCTGCGTGCTCGATCATCGCAGCGCCCTAGCGTCGTGCCATGAGCGTTGACAAGGCGCGAGGGTCACCTTTAGGGGCCGCCGCCTACCACCTAAATTCGTGTGGCCTGCCCAGGTGGCGGAATTGGTAGACGCACCAGCTTCAGGTGCTGGCGCTCGCAAGGGCGTGGAGGTTCGAGTCCTCTCCTGGGCACCATCCCCCGCTTGGCGATCCAGCGGATTGCCCGGCACGAGGAAACACGGATGACATTCTACAGCCTTGGCGATCTCTCTCCCCAGCTTGGAGAAGGTGCATGGGTGGCGCCGTCGGCCGACCTGGTTGGGGACGTTCGGCTGGGGGCCCGGGCGAGCGTCTGGTTTGGAGCGGTCATCCGGGCCGACAACACCGCCATCGCCATCGGTGAGGAAACCAACATCCAGGACGGCGCCGTCTGCCATTCCGATCCTGGAGCGCCGCTGATCATCGGAGCTAGGGTCACGGTTGGCCATCAGGCCATTCTACACGGCTGCACTGTCGGGAACGACTGCCTCGTCGGCATGGGCGCACGGATACTGAACGGCGCAGTGATCGAGCCGGAATGCCTGGTCGGCGCCGGCGCGCTGATCACGGAGGGCAAGCGCTTCGCTAGCGGGAGCCTGATCGTCGGCGCTCCGGCGCGCGCAGTCCGTCAGCTCACCGCCGAGGAGAAGGCTGGGCTGCGGGTCTCCGCTGCTCATTATGCGGAAAAAGCCGCTCGCTACGCCAGCGCGCTGAAGTCACATGGCTGACACTTGAAAGGCCGCTGACCGCCGGCCCATCTTCGAACCATGATTGAAATCCGCAAATTCGACTCGCTCGGCCACGCCGACCACGGCTGGCTAAACGCCCGCCATCACTTCTCCTTTGCCAGCTATTACGATCCCCGCCGCATGGGCTGGGGCGCCATCCGCGTCTGGAACGACGACCAGATCGGGGCAAAGAGCGGCTTCCCGCCGCACCCGCACCGCGACATGGAGATCGTTACTTACGTCCGCACCGGAGCAATCACGCATCAGGATTCGATGGGCAATAAGGGCCGCACCGGAGCGGGCGACGTCCAGGTGATGAGCGCCGGGACCGGCGTCACGCACGCCGAGTATAATCTCGAGGACGAGCAGACGACCTTGTTCCAGATCTGGATCGAGACGGACAAGCCGAATGCCGAGCCGAGCTGGGGCGCGATGCCCTTCCCGAAGGAGAGCCGCCAGGGCAATTTCCAGCTCCTCGCCAGCGGCGACGCCGAGGATGGCGCGCTGACGATCAACGCCAATGCGAAGGTGCTCGGCGCGACGGTGCCGGCCGGCGAGACGATCGAGAGCGACGCCGATCCGCGCCGTCACCTGTACCTCGTGCCGAGCGGGCGAGTGCGAGTGAACGGCGTCGAAGCCGGTCCACGCGACGGAGTCGCGATCACCGGCGAGGACAAGATCCGCATCGAAGCGACCGACGAGGCTGAAGTGGTGCTGGTCGACGCGCGCTAGGGGCGTCTCCCTTGAGTCCGGAGCGGTTCATCGGCTCAGTGCTTGAAACACCACAACGACGCAGGCATGGCACGCAGCGCGCTCGACAGCAGCGCGCCTCATGGCAGAGCGGGAGCGGATGAGAGCGGGATTGCGCTTGGGAATGCTGACGTTCGCAGCGGGGCTTGCGCTCGGCTCGCAGGCGCTTGGCCAGAGCACGCCAACGCAAAACCCGCCGGCCACGAACACCACCGCGACTCCCCAGACGCCGCCGCCTGCCACGACGAACACGCCGGCACCCAATACGGTCGGGCCGCGCGAACTCCAGAACTTCAGCCTGGGGGGGACGGTGACGCGGCCGGCCGACGGACCGGCGCCCGGAACTGCGCCGGCCAGAAGGAACGCGGCCAGCCGCAGCGCTCCGGCCGCAGGGTCGGCGGCACCGCCTGAGGGGCCGGACGCGGGCGCAACGCCGCGTCGTACTGCTCCAGCCGCGCCTCGCAGCGAGGCTCCGCGCCCGTCGCCCTCCGCTACGCTGACGCCTGCGCCTGACTTCACCACGACGCCGGGGACGACGTTTCCCACGCCATCTTCGACAACCCCGGAGTCCAACTCGCCGCCAGCCTTCGTGCCGGAAACGGACTCTGCTCCGGTCAGCACGAGTTCGCGTGGTCCCTCGCTGCTGCCGTGGTTGCTCGCCGCTGTCGCGCTCGCCGGAGGTGCCGTGTTCCTGTGGTGGCGGCGACGGCCGCGCGAGGCCTTCGCCGGTGGCCCGCAGGTCGACGCCTATGTGCGTCCGGAGCCTCCCGCGCCGCGCCCGGTGCCCTCGCCGCGGGTGCCAAACCCTGCGCCAGCGCCTCGAGCGGCGCCTACGCCGATACCGGGGCCGGGCGCTTCCGCGCCGTTGGCGCCGCCCAGGCCGGAACCGCCGAACTCTGTCGGGATCGTCTCGTCGCGACTGCGGCCCTGGCTTGAGGTTACGCTGGTCCCCACTGAATGCCGCCTGGACGGCGAGCAGGTGGCGATCGAGTTCGAGATCGACTTGCTGAATTCCGGCGGAGCGCCCGCGCGCGACATCCTCGTCGAAGCGACCCTGTTCAATGCGGGTCCGACCCAGGAACAGGACATCGGCGCCTTCATGGCCAAGCCGCGCCCCGAAGGTGAGCCGCTAGCGGCGATTCCGCCGCTTCAACGGATCAACTTCCGTACGTCCCTGATCGCGCCCCGTGCGAACCTGCAGCTGTTCGAGATGGGTGGGCGCCACGTGTTCGTGCCCGTGCTCGCATTCAACGCCATGTACCGCTGGAGCGGCGGCGAGGGGCAGACGTCCGGAAGCTATCTGATCGGTCGCGACACGGGCTCGGAAAAGCTTGCGCCGCTGCGTGCAGATGCAGGCCCTAGCGCGTTCCGGGGGCTCGGCGCGCGGCCGCTGCCGACGGGCGTGCGCAAGTAGGCGCTAGTTATCGCTCCGCTTGCACGATCTGCGATGCATCTCGCGCTCCGCGTCGTCGATCGCTTGCAACAGCCCAGAAAAGCATGGGGTCTCGTCCACCGGCCACGCGCGCGTGAACCCCGGTCCGAGAACGTCGAGATCGTTCCTGGTCAGTAGCCCCACCGCGACAACACCTTCGAAACTCATGACTTTTCTTCCGATTCTTGCCTGTTCGAATGTTACGCAACTGGGCTCCCAACGCGCGCAAACGGCTGCGGTGCCTAAAGTTTCGCCGTTGCATCGAATTGACGCAGGTTAAAAAAGCACTGCAGTTCGGCACCAACTCATTGCAGGGGCGTTATCACCCGCCATGCACAAGATGTTCACTCGCGTAGCGACGATGATCTCGACTGCGGCTGGTCAGCCGATGAGTTTCGTCCTCGCCGTCTTGATCATTTTGGTGTGGGCCGTGACGGGGCCTTTCTTCCATTACTCTGACACGTGGCAGCTTGTCGTGAATACGGGCACGACGGTCGTCACCTTCTTGATGGTGTTCCTGATTCAGAACAGCCAGAACCGTGATGGCGCGGCCATGCAGGCAAAGCTCGACGAGTTGCTTCGCGCCGTCGACAAGGCCCGTGAGCAATTCATCGGCATCGAGCATCTCACCGACCGGCAGATCGAGCTAATCCGGACCGCGCTGGAGCGGAACGCGAAGAACCTGCAGGGCAAGCAGCAGACAGCGGACGATTCGGTCGACCGGCTGCTGAAGCGCCTCAGCGACTAGGAAGCACTAGACCGGCTACTGCGGCTTCCGGGCCTGCGCGCCGCGATGATGCCAGGCAAGAACGGCCGCCGCTCCACGGTATGGACGCCAGCGTTCCGCGATTTCGCGAACCGCTTTCTCGCTCGGCTTTTCGCCGAGGCCAAACAGCCGTCCGATCTCGATCTGCACGGCGAGGTCGCCCGCGGGCCAGATGTCGGCTCGTCCTTCCGCGAACAGCAGGTAGATTTCCGCCGACCACCGGCCGATGCCCTTGATTCGGCTGAGCAGCGCGATCGCTTCCTCGTCATCCGGGGGCAGATTGTCGAGAACCAGCTCGCCCGAGAGGACCAGTTCGGCAAGGCTGCGGATGTAACCCGCTTTCTGCCGCGACATCCCGGCTGCGCGCATCTCTTCGTCTGTCGCGGCAAGGAGCCGGGCCAGGTCGGGCGGAGTGCCGAACGCCGCTTCGAGCTTCGCCCACATCGACCGCGCCGCCGCGACACTGACCTGCTGGCCGACGATGGTCCGGAGGAGGGTTTGCGGTCCCGGTTCGCTCGATCGCGGCTCGGGAACGCCAAATTTTTCGACGACCCTGGCGAAGGGGGGCTCGCGCTCGGCGAGCGCCGCGATCGCAGCGCCGATGCTCTCGCGCGTCCGGACCATCAGCGCGCCGTCGCTGCGTAGAGCGCGACGGCGGCGGCGTTGGACACGTTCAAGCTTTCGATGGCGTCGGTGATCGGCAGGCGTGCCAGTGCGTCGCAATGCTCGCGGCTATTGTGCCGGAGGCCAGCGCCTTCCGCGCCAAGCACAAGCGCAACCCGCTCAGGCCCGAGCGCGTCCTTCAGGTCGGACTCGGCGTCACCCGCAAGGCCGATGCGCCAGAAGCGTGCTTCGGCGATCTCCTCCAGCGCCCGGGCCAGATTGACGACGCGAACCCACGGCACCCGCTCAAGCGCGCCAGACGCGGCCTTCGCGATGACTCCGCTTTCGGGTGGGGAGTGACGATCCTGGGTGACGATGCCGAGCGCGCCGAAGGCAGCGGCGGAACGCAGGATGGCACCGATGTTGTGCGGATCGGTGACCTGATCGAGGACAAGGAGGACGGCGCGCTCGGGCGGCTCCGTGAGCAGTTCGTCCAGCCACGCATCCTCAAGCGGCTCGACTTCGATGACGACACCCTGGTGCGGAGCGTCGGCGGGAACGAAGCGGCCGAGATCCGGCGCCTCCGCGATTGTAACTGCGACATCCGCCGGGAATTGCATGAACGTCATGGCTTCGCGCGTCGCCCACGCGCGCAACACCTTGCGATCGGGATTGTCGAGCGCGGCGGCGACCGCATGCTTGCCCCAGAAGCGCGGCCGATTCGCCGTTCCGTGGCCCTGATGCGATTTCTTCCGCCGGCCCACGATCAGGACTCCAGCGGCACTTCGCTGCCCATCAGCGCCGGGAAGAAGCCTTCATGCGCCTTGCGAAGGTCCGCAAGCGGCACTTCGCACAGCGATCGCTCCCGGTTGGAGTCGAGTGCAACCGAGTCCCCGCCCGTCCAGCCGATGAAGCAGCATCCGACACCGCTTTCGCTCGCGAGCTTCTCGATGAGGTGCTGGTCGTACGGTTCCGTGACCACGAAGCGGGACTGGGTCTCGCCGAACATCGACCAGGCGTGCTGGATTTTCTCGCGGTCGACCCTGTCTTCGAAGGTCTCGACAACGAGGCGAGCGCCCACGTTGCCGGCGAGCGCCATCTCGGCAACGGCCACCAGAATGCCGCCGTCAGCGACGTCGTGAACGGCGGTGACCAGCCCTTCCGCGATGAGCCGCCGGACGAATTCGCCGTTGCGGCGCTCGGCGGCAAGGTTGACTCGCGGCGGCGGCCCGGCGCGGCGGCCGTGAATTACGTCGAGCCATAGCGACTGGCCCATCTCCGGCGCGCCACGAGCGTCGGCGCCGATGAGAAGGATGCGTTCTGCCGCAGCCTTGAAGGCGGTGGTCGCGCTGTTCTGCCAGTCATCGAGCAGCCCGACGCCGCCGATGGCGGGCGTCGGCAGGATCGCGCTGCCGCCGCCGGTTGCCTTGCTCTCGTTGTAGAGGCTGACGTTGCCGCTCACGATCGGGAAGTCGAGTGCGCGGCACGCATCGCCCATGCCGCGGAGGCACTCGACGAACTGTGCCATGATCTCGGGCCGCTGTGGATTGCCAAAGTTGAGGCAGTTGGTGACGGCGAGCGGCTTCGCGCCAACGGCGCAGAGATTTCGGTAAGCCTCAGCGATTGCCTGCTTCCCGCCCTCATAGGGGTCGGCGTAGCAGTAGCGGGGCGTGACGTCGGTGGTCATCGCCAGCGCCTTGTCCGCCCCGTGGACGCGGACGACTGCCGCGTCGCCGCCGGGACGCTGGACCGTGTCGCCGCCGACCTGGGTGTCATATTGTTCCCAGACCCAGCGGCGGCTGGCGAGGTTCGGCGAGGCCATCAGCTTCAGAAGGTCGCCGGCGATGTCCTTGCCTTCGGGGACGTCCTTGAGCGGTTTGACGCCGGCCCAGGCCTTGTACTGCTCGAGGCTAAGATGGGGGCGATCGTAAAGCGGAGCTTCGTCGGCGAGGGGATCGAGCGGGATGTCGCACACGACCTCGCCGTTGAATTCGAGCACCATGTGCCCCGTGTCGGTGACCTCGCCGATGACGGCGAAGTCGAGCTCCCATTTGTGGAAGATCGCCTCGGCCTCGGCTTCGCGGCCGGGTTTGAGGACGATCAGCATGCGCTCCTGGCTTTCGGAGAGCATCATTTCATAGGGCGTCATGCCTGCTTCGCGGCACGGCACCTTGTTCATGTCGAGGCGGATGCCGGCGCCGCCCTTGCTTGCCATTTCCACGGAGGAGGAGGTGAGGCCGGCCGCACCCATGTCCTGAATGGCGACGATCGCGTCGGTAGCCATCAATTCGAGGCACGCCTCGATCAGCAGTTTCTCCGTGAACGGATCACCGACCTGCACCGTCGGGCGCTTCTCGTCGCTCTTCTCGTCGAAGTCGGCGCTGGCCATGGTCGCGCCGTGGATGCCGTCACGGCCCGTCTTCGACCCGACGTAGACGATCGGATTGCCGATACCCGTCGCCGCCGAGTAGAAAATCTTGTCGCTCTTGGCCACGCCCACGGTCATGGCGTTGACCAGGATGTTCCCGTCGTAGGCCGGGTCGAAGTTCACCTCGCCGCCCACCGTCGGCACGCCGACGCAATTGCCGTAACCGCCGATGCCGTGAACCACGCCGCTGATCAGATGGCGCATCTTCGGGTGCTCGGGATTGCCGAAGCGCAGCGCATTCAGGTTTGCCACCGGCCGGGCGCCCATGGTGAACACGTCGCGAAGGATGCCGCCCACCCCGGTAGCCGCGCCCTGATAGGGCTCGATGTAGGACGGGTGGTTGTGGCTCTCCATCTTGAAGATCGCCGCGTCGCCATCGCCGATGTCGATGACGCCCGCATTCTCGCCCGGCCCGCAGATGACCCACGGCGCCTCCGTCGGAAGCTTCTTCAGGTGCACGCGCGAGCTCTTGTAGCTGCAATGCTCGGACCACATGACGGAGAAGATGCCGAGCTCGACGAGGTTGGGCTCGCGGCCGAGCGCCTTCAGGATGCGGTCGTATTCGTCGGGGCTGAGGCCGTGTTCGGCAACGATCTCGGGAGTGATCATGGCGGCTCCCTAACCGCGCCAGCCGCGCAAGCCTAGCCGTCGCCGCGGACGAAGCGCTCGCCTGACAGGATGAACGTGTTGGGGCGCCCGTTCACGAAGTCCGCGAACTCGGCACGCTCCGGCGACCAGGGTTCCCCGCCGACGCGCCAAAGATTGCCGGAGATCAGCGTCAGCGGAGTCTCGGTGCCGAGCCAGAGCCGGCCGTCGCGCTGCACGACCTTCAGTGTCCCCCACCAGGGGCTGTCGTTCACATAGCTGCCCGTGAGAGGCGCGAGCGCCGCTTCCGCTGGCGGAGAAGCGTGAGGAAAACCGGCGTGGGCGAAGCTGGCCGCGCCCCAGCTGGCGCCGGCGATTGCAGGCCCCCGTCGGTCGAACATCAGGGTGAAGGGATGGAAGTCCGGGTGCGTCGTCCGGAACAGCTCGCCACCCCAGGGCTGCAAGTCGGCCGACCTGCCGTTTGCGACGATGGTCAGCGGCGATCCCCGGCGCACCTCGAATCCGCCCGTCGGCCCCGTGTAGCTGCCGACGTAGCTGGTCGCGTTGGCGAGGCGCGTCGTGAGCGACGGAGCCCGTGGAACAGGTCGACCGGCGGTTACCGCCGTGAGCGTGTCCACCGCGAATTGGGTGAGCAGTCGCGGCCGGTATTCGGCGAATGCGCTGATGTTCGAGCAGGCAAAGGCGCCGGCGCCGCTGACAACGTCAAGGTGGAACGAAGAGGAAAAGCTGACCATTCCGCCGGTGTGGTGGAGGTATTTCCGGCCGCCGCTCGCCACGTGCATCAAGCCGTTGCCGTAGGTGGTCGCCGGAGTGTCCGTCGACACCGCGTGCTGCGCGAAGGCCATGCCTGCGGCGGGCGGGAGTCCAAGTCCGCCGCGGCCGTTCGCGACCTCCCCAAGCGACCGCATGAAACGTATCATGTCGATGGCCGTGGCGCCGACGCTGATCGCCCCTGAAGTAACGTCGACCCAGGGAGCTGGAACGAGCGGCGTTCCGATCGCGAACGGGGTCATCGGATCGGCGGCCTGGTAACCTTGGGCGTAGAGCGCCTTGTCGGCAGCCAAGATCGCCCCGCGGCTGCGGCTCATCCCTGCGGGGGCAAAGATCCGCTTCTCGAACAGGCGTGCCAGCGGCTCGCCTCCGATCTGCTCGGCGAGCATGCCGAGGATGTCATAACCCGTGTTCGAATAATGCCAGTGACTGCCCGGAGCGAAGCCCGTCCACAGCCCGCCCGGCGGCGAGACCGGCGCGTCGGCCGGGAGGCCGCTGACATGGTCCAGCAGGTCCTGCACGGTCACGAGGTTGCCGGGAGGCAGGGGAATGGATGGCAGCAGGGCGCTGATCCGGTCGGTGAGCCGGAAACGACCCTCTGCAGCCAGTTGGTGTAGCACCGCGCCGGTCATTACTTTCGTGATCGACCCGACCTGGAACAGCGTCTCGGGGCCAATCAGCCGTGGCGGGCTGCGGTCTGCGAATCCGAAGTTGAGGACGGTGGAGAGCCCGTACGGCGTCGTCAGGCCGAGCGTCATTCCGGGAAGCCCGAAATGCGCGAGGTGCTGGCCGCCGTACGCGCGGATCGCCTCGATGGCGCCGGACAGGTTCTTGGAAGCCTGCGCGAAAGCAGGGCGCGAGACCAGCGGCGCGACCAGGCCGCTCATCGTCGCTGCGCCGAATTGGCGGCGGGAAAGCATCATTGCGTTGCTTCCGCGGCCCGGGCGAGTGCCGGGCCGCGGAGTGTGATCCAACCGGGGCTCAGGCCTTACAGGACTGCGCGGAATGGCCCGGGACTGCGATGGTGGCGGTCGCCGCATTAGCATTTCCGGTCAGCGAGTAGCCGCCGGCGCCGGTCATTTCCTTGCCGGTTTCCGGTGCAGTGACCTGGGTCGGCGTGCCGCCCTGCTCGGTGCGGATGTTCGCCGACTTGTTGTCCGACAGGTAGTCGACATAGATGACCTTGTTGTCGGCACAGCGGTAGATCTTGGAGGCCACGATCGACGGCGGCAGGGCCACGTCGGTGTTGACGGCGACGTTCGACTGATCGCCGTTGGCGTCCTTGTTGGGGTCGATGGTTTGCGGCTTGCAGCCGGCTAGCGCCGCGGCTGCCAATGCGCAGAGTGCGAGTGGGGTGCGAGTCATATATCGCGCCCATTGCTGGCGCTGGGGCACGCGTCAAGGGCGGCGCTTGCATCTTGGCGCATGGGGCCATAGCTTTCCGCCGCAATGCCTTACCAGCCCGGCAGCAGCGCGCAGCGAATCCGCATCGGGCTGACCGGCCTGGCGTTCGCGTTCATCCTTGTCCTGCTTGGCTCAACGGTTAGCCGGTGGAGCCGCGAAGAAGGCGCCAACGGCGTCCAGCAGGCGACCTCGAACGACACAAGCGAGCCGCTGGCCGAACTCGGCGTGGCTCCGGGCGCGACCAACTCCGACGCAGTCAACAACACCGCCGCCGCGAAGAAATGAGCCGCGCGCGGCGGCGCGCCCTGCTCGTCGCCGCGATGATCGTCGCGGCAGCGCTCGCCATGGCAGCCTGGCTTCACTCTCGCGCCGAGCCGATGCCTGCAAGGCCGCGCGGCTCCCGACCGACCTTACTTCTGCTGACGAGCCTGCCGCTGGTGTTCAGCGAGGACTTTTCGTTGGCCGGTAGCGGTTCCCCGGCCTTAAAGGCGCTCAAGAGCCGCTACGACGTCGTCCTGATCAGCGTCAGCTCTCCCGAAGAGCTGCGCCGCGGCAAGCTGCTGCTGATGGTTCAGCCCCGGGCGCAACCTGCCGAAGACCTGGTTGCACTGGATGCGTGGGTCCGCGCAGGCGGCCGTGTGCTCCTGCTTGCCGACCCCATGCTCGAGTGGCCGAGCCGGCGGCCGCTCGGCGACCCGCTGCGACCGCCGATCATGTTCCCCGATACCGGGCTGCTCGGCCACTGGGGACTGCGCCTCGACGCACCGGACGAGCGCGGCCCTGAGGAACGCAACATCGCGGGCTACCGCGTCATCATGGTGTCGCCGGGAGTGTTGGGGGGAGAGTGCGAGATCTCGTCGCGGGCGGTCGTGGCCGAATGCCGTCCGGGTGCTGGGCGCGCCATCATCGTCGCCGACGCGGACTTCCTCGATGTCGGGCACTCGGAGTTGGACGGCGGACATAACCTGGACGGATTGCTTGCGGAGCTTGCGCGACTGGAGCGCAAGTGATTCTCTCCTGCACGTTGAAGTCACAGACTTATCCACAGCCCTGGAGGTGCGCTGCAGGCCGATCGTGAGCCCATGAGGGGGAGGCAAGAACCCCCGGATTTCCGCCATTCTCCAACATTTCCCATCATATCCCACGAAATCCCATTGTATCCCATAAGCTGTTGAGTTACCAACATTGGCTGTAGCGCGGGGGCCGACCCTTTGATTCGAACCCTGACGCGGACGGTGCGTGACGACGTGCCTCCGCGAACGGTGGTCTGCGCGCGAACGGGGAGTGCACGTGGCGCTAGAGCATCTGTTTCAGGGCAGCGCGCTGAACGCGGTCGATGCAAAGGGCCGCGTCTCCATTCCCGCATTCCTTCGCACCGTCATCGAGCGCCGCGGCGATGCCCGCACGATCGTCCTTGCCAAGCACGAGTCCTTCCCCTGCCTCAGCGCCTATGACCCCGCCTACGCGGCGCTGAAGCACGTCAAGCTCGAGCGCCTGCTCGAGAAGGAAGAGACGAACCCCGACGCGCAGCTGGAATATCAGCAGCGCAACCTCATGGCCTTCGCCGCCACCGAAGAAGTCCCGTACGACAGCTCGGGGCGGATCCTGTTTCCGCCGATGATGCGCCGGAAGGGCCAGATCGGCGAGCTCGCCCTGTTCCTGGGAACGGGCGAGACCTTCCAGGTCTGGAACCCGCAGCTTCTGCTCGACGACGCTCGCATTCCCGACGACCTCAAGGACATCGCCAAATTCCGCCTCGAAGAGCGAGGCGTTTCATGACCAGCACCGTCACAAATGAGCACCCGCATGTGCCGGTGCTGGTCAACGAAGTGATCGCCGCGCTCACGCTCGACGACGGCGCGACAGCGGTCGATGGCACATTCGGAGCGGGCGGCTACACGCGCGCCATGCTTCGGGCGGGGGCGGGACGAGTGATCGCCTTCGATCGCGACCCCGATGCGATCGAGGAAGGCCGGTCGCTCGTCCCGGATCCGCGCCTGACCCTGGTCAACAATCGCTTCAGCCAGATGGAGCGCGTCCTCGCCGATCACGGCGTGGGGACCGTCGACGCCATCGCTCTCGATATCGGCGTGAGCTCCATGCAGCTCGACCGCGCCGATCGCGGCTTCTCCTTCTCCAACGACGGTCCGCTGGACATGCGCATGGAGCGCGCCGGCCAGAGCGCTGCCGAATTCCTCAACGAGGCCGACGAGGGCGAGATCGCCCGCGTGCTTCGCGAATATGGCGAGGAGCCCCGCGCACGCTCCATCGCTCGCGCCATCGTTGCCGCTCGCCCTGTCGAGCGTACCGGCGAGCTTGCCGCGATCGTTCGCCGTGCGGCCGGCTTTCGCCCCGGCCAGAAAAGCGATCCGGCGACCCGCACCTTTCAGGCCATCCGCATCCACCTCAACGCCGAACTCGAAGAGCTCGAGCAGGGGCTGGAGGCCGCGGAACGGGCGCTCAAGCCCGGCGGACGGCTCGCCGTCGTCACCTTTCACAGTCTCGAGGACCGGATCGTGAAGCGCTTCTTCCGCGAACGTAGCGGGGGAACGCCGGCCGGCTCGCGCCACCGTCCTGTGCTTGCCGATCCGAACGAACCCACGTTCGAACGGGTCGCCAAGCCGGTTTCCCCGACGGAGCGCGAGCTGGCCGCCAATCCCCGGTCCCGCTCGGCGCGTCTGCGCAGTGCAATTCGTACGTCAGCCCCAGCCTGGAAAGGAGGCCTTCAATGAGCGCGCGAAGCTTCCGCTCTGTATTCATGGTTGCAAGCTGCGCGGGCGCCGCGCTCGGCTGCTACCTCGTGTCCCTCCGCGTAGCGTCCGAACGCTCGCAGCTCGAAAGCGTCGAGACGAAGATCGTGCTCGCCCAGCGCAACCTGCGCGTGCTGCAAACCGAGATCGGCACCCGCGGCCGCCTGGCCCAGCTCGAGCGCTGGAACGTGAAGGTTCTGGCGTTGTCCGCTCCTGCGGCACAGCAGTTCGTCAACGGCGGCTACGAGCTCGCCAAGCTCACCCGCACGCAGCCAAAGGTTGATTTCGAAGGTCCGGTCGTGCTGGCTTCCGCGCCAGCGCCACAGCGCTCTCCGACGCAGATCGGGCAGGAGTCGCGTGACGACTCCGGTGCAACGACCGCTACGGCACCGACGCAGGAATCGGTTGGCCCGCGCGCACTGCTCCACATCGCAAGCCTGAAGACTGAGACGCGCGAGGTTCCGGCGCAAGCGGCAGCGGTGGTTCGTCCCCCCGCTGCCAAGAAGTCCATGGAAAAACCGGTTGCGGCGGCAAAACCGGTTCCGAAGAAATCCGTGGATAAGCCGGACCTCGCGGCCGCCAAACCGGTGACAAAGACACCCCGGCTTGCGAGAAACGACCCGCTTGCACCGCTCCCGGGCAAGCTCGCCAAGAAAACTGCCAAGGACACCGGCTCCGCCCGATGAACGCACCGTCGCCCGCTCTCGTCGCAGCCCGGCCCGAGCGGCTCCGATTGGTCGGGCAACGGCGCCAGTTTCTCGCGGTCATGCACCAGCGGCTGATGTTCGGGCTGCTGGTGTACGCCGGCATCGTCGCCATCATCGCCTTGAGGATCATGTGGCTGGCCGCTTTCGGTGACCACGCGGGCCGCAAGGAAGGCCTGCTCGCACTGATCCCGGAGCGCGGCGACATCGTCGATCGCGACGGTGAGCCGCTTGCCCGGACGATCGACGCGTGGACCATTGCCGTGCACCCGTCGAAAGTGATCGGGGACAAGCTGGCGCTGGCGCGATCGCTGGCGCGTCTGATGCCGGAGCATAGCGAAGAGCAGTATTTCGACCTTCTGCGCTCCAACAAGCCGTTCTTCTACCTGCGCCGCCGCGCCTCTCCGGCACTGGTCGAGGCGGTCAATGCGCTTGGCGAGCCTGGCCTGGCGATCGACCGCGAAGCGGACCGACTCTATCCGCAGACCAGCCTTGCCGCGCACGTGCTCGGCTACACCGACATCGACGGGCACGGCGCCGCAGGCATCGAGCGGGCCTTCGACAAATATCTGTCGGATCCTGCGACCCGCGGTCAGCCGCTCGCACTGTCCATCTCCAGCCGAGTCCAGCAGGCGCTCGAGCATGAGTTGCTGGAGGCGAAGACCCACTTCTCGGCGATCGGCGCTGCGGGCGTCGTGATGGACGTTCACACCGGCGAAGTGCTCGCCATGACGTCGCTGCCGGCGATGAACCCCAACGTCCCCGGCCAGGGAACGCCGGACCAGATGTTCAACCGGGCGACGCTGGGCGTGTTCGAGCTGGGCTCGACCTTCAAGCCGTTCACACTGGCAATGGCCATGGACTCCGGCGTGGTCACCGGGCCTGGGCAAATCTACAACTGCCCGCAGGTGCTGCCGGCCTACGGTCACCTCGTTCATGACACCCATCCGTTCGGCCGCCGCTGCTCCGTCGCCGAAATCATGATGGAAAGCTCGAACATCGGCATGGCCCAGATGGCCGACCATCTCGGCACGGCGCGGCAGAAAGCCTGGCTCAAGAAAATGGGTTTCCTCGACAAGGCGGAGATCGAACTCAGGGAACGCGGCCGGCCGCTCACCCCAGGCGTTCGCTGGGGTCCGTTTGAAACCATGACCATCGGCTTCGGCCAGGGCATCGCCGTTGCTCCACTGCAGCTGGCGATGGGTTACGCGACCCTGTTCGACGGCGGCATCTATCATCCGCCGACTATCCTGAAGGTCGGTCCCGGCCATCCGCTGCCTGCTGGCCGCCGCGTGTTCACTGCCGACACCAGCTATCGCATGCGCTCGCTGCTTCGACTGGTGGTCATGAAGGGCACCGGCAAGAAGGCCGACGCGCCAGGCTATCGCGTCGGCGGCAAGACCGGCACCGCGCAGAAGCTGATCAACGGCCACTACAGCCAGACCATCAACATCACGAGCTTCGCCGGTGTGTTCCCGATGGACGACCCGCGCTATGTGATCGTCGTCATGCTCGACGAACCGAAGGCGACTCCGGAGACCTATGGCTTCACGACGGCCGGGTGGAACGTTGCGCCGGTCGTCAGCAAGACCGTCAGCCGGATTGCTCCGATGCTGGGTGTGACGCCCGACATGAAGCGGGAGCCGAACATGGGCGAGGTGCTGCCCTTCGTCGAGGGTGCGAACCAAGACGCGAAGAAGGACTGACCGCCTTGAAGTTGCGCGACATCGCCGCGGTCGATAGCGATTCTGAAGTGACCGGCTTCGCGATCGACCATCGCAAGGTCGCGGCAGGAAGCATCTTCGGCGCGTTCAGGGGCGCGGTCTCAAACGGCGAGGATTTCATCGGCCAAGCGGTCGATCGGGGGGCGGTCGCCGTCGTCGCCCGCGATAGCGCGCAGGTTGAGCGTGTGCCGCACCTTGCCGATCCGGAGCCGCGGCGCCTGTTCGCGGAGCTTGCTGCCCAATTTTACGCTCCATACCCGGAGACGGTCGTTGCCGTGACAGGCACGAACGGAAAGACTTCGATCGTCGAGATGACCCGCCAGATCTGGCGGATGTCGGGTTATCGCTCGGCATCCATCGGCACGCTTGGGGTGACGACGTCCGACGACCAGGTGAAGACCGGACTGACGACGCCCGACATTGTCACCTTCCTCAACAACATGGCCGGCCTGAAGCGCATGGGCATCAGCCATGTCGCCTACGAGGCTTCGTCGCACGGCCTCGACCAGCATCGCGCGGAGGGGGTGCCGCTGGCGGCAGCGGCCTTCACCAACTTCAGTCGCGACCACCTCGATTATCACGAGACGATGGAGGCCTACTTCGAGGCCAAGATGCGGCTGTTCGACGCGGTGCTTCCGGCGGGCGCGCCCGCGGTCGTGTGGACGGACGATCCGAAGTCCGGCGAAGTCATCGACCGGGCAACGGCGCGCGGCCATCGCCTGCTGACGGTCGGCCGGGCTGGGAACGCCATACGGCTCATCGAACAGACTCCCACGTCTCTCGGACAGACCCTCATTCTTGAGCATGCCGGCAAGTGCGAGCGTCTCGCCCTGCCGCTGATCGGTGCTTACCAGGCATCGAACGTACTGACTGCGGCCGGGCTGGTCCTCGCAACGGGCGGCGAGTGGGCGTCCACCTTCTCTGCGATGCAGCGGGTTGCGCCGGTGCGCGGGCGCCTCGAGCGCGCGGTGATCAGCCGAGGCGGAGCGCCGGTCTATATCGACTACGCCCACACTCCGGACGCGCTGGAAGCCGCGATCGCTGCGCTCCGCCCCCACGTCGAGGCGCGCCTGATTACCGTGTTCGGCGCCGGCGGCGACCGCGACCAAGGCAAGCGGCCGGCGATGGGGGCCGTCGCGGCGCGCCTCTCCGATGTCGCGATCGTCACCGACGACAATCCCCGTAGCGAAGACCCGCGGCGTATTCGCGCCGACATTCTCGCCGGCGCTCCCGATGCCAGGGAAGTGCCGGGCCGCCGCGAAGCGATCGCCGAAGCCATCCGCATCGCTCACGCCGGCGACATAATCCTGGTTGCCGGCAAGGGGCACGAGACCGGACAGGTCATCGGCGACCGCGTGCTTCCGTTCGATGACGCGCTGGTGGCCAGGGAGTGCGCCGCGTGAGCGCGTTGTGGACCGCATACGAGATCGCGCGGGTCACCGGCGGCGTTGCGAACGACCTGTTCGAAGTCAGCGGCGTGACCTTCGACAGCCGTGAAGTGCAGCCCGGCGACCTGTTCGTGGCGATGCCCGGGACTGCCCATGACGGCCACCAGTTCGTCGAGGGTGCACTGGCAGCGGGCGCGGCCGGAGCGCTCGTTTCCCAGCATATCCACGGCCCGCACGTCCTTGTCGACGACACCTTCGCCGCGCTTCAGGCGATGGGCCGCGCAGCCCGCGAGCGGTCCGCAGCGAAAGTGATCGGCGTCACCGGATCGGTGGGGAAGACCAGCACCAAGGAAGCGCTGTTCGCCGCGCTCGATCGCTGCCGCCCAGGCAAGGTCCATCGTTCGGAGAAGAGCTACAACAACCACACCGGCGTGCCGCTCAGCCTCGCGCGCATGCCCAGGGACACCGAGTTCGCGATCCTGGAAATGGGCATGAACAATGCCGGGGAGATTGCCGCGCTCACCCAGCAGGTGCGGCCGCACGTCACCGTCATCACCGCGATCGCGCCGGCGCACATCGAGAACCTCGGCTCGGAAGAAGCCATCGCGGATGCCAAGGCGGAAATCTTCCAGGGGCTTGAGCCGGAGGGCGTTGCAATCGTCCCGAACGATACGCCTCAGCGCGACCGCCTCGTGAAAGCAGCCCGGAAGAGAGCTGCTCGCATCATCACGTTCGGCAGCGGCGATGCCGACATTCACGCCGTCCACGCGGTCACCGCTGACGGCGGTGGTAGCCTGATCAGTGCCGCTTTGCTGGAGCGGGAACTCACCTTCACGATCTCGCAGCCGGGCGACCACTGGGTCTCCAACGCGCTCGCCGTCCTCGGCGCTGTCGAAGTGGTGGGCATGGACGTTGCAGTTGCCGGCCTCGCGCTCGCAGACATGGGCGGGCTCAAGGGCCGCGGCCAGCGTCATCTGCTGTGCCTCGATGGCGGCGAAGTGCTGCTCATCGACGAAAGCTACAACGCTAATCCGGCGTCGATGATGGCAACGCTCAAGAGCCTCGGGCAGGAGCGGGAGGTATCGCGCCGGATCGCCGTGCTCGGACCGATGCGGGAGCTTGGCGAACATAGTGAAGCCCTGCACGAGGGGCTGGCTCCGGCTGTTCTCGGAGCGACGGTCGACCAAGCGATCCTGATCGGCGACGAGATGGCGCCGCTGGCGCGGGCGCTCGGCGCATCGACAGACGTGAAGACCGCCGAAAACGTCGACGATGCAGCGCAGACACTGCTTTCGCAGCTTCGTCCCGGCGATGCGGTGCTGGTCAAGGCGTCCAATTCCGTGGGGCTTGCCAAACTGGTGGAGCGTGTGGCGAAGGAGCTCGCATGCTCTACCTGATCGCCGATCAGCTCGGCTTCCCGGGCGTCCTCAACCTCATCCGCTACATCAGCTTCCGGGCCGGCGCGGCGAGCGCGACTGCGCTGCTGATCGGGCTTCTCCTTGGTCCCAGTTTCATCAGCTGGCTGCGCGTCCGGCAGGGCAAGGGGCAGCCGATCCGGGAGGACGGTCCGCAAACCCACCTTGCCAAGCGCGGCACGCCAACCATGGGCGGGCTGCTGATCCTGATTTCCGTGTCTGTTTCCGTTCTGCTGTGGATGGACCTTCGTAATCCCTACGTGTGGGCATGCCTTCTGGTCACGGCAGGGTTCGGGCTGATCGGCTTCCTCGACGACTACGACAAGGTGAAGAAGGCGCACCACGCGGGCCTCTCCGGCAAGACGCGCCTGGCCCTGGAGTTCCTGATCGCCGGCTTCGCAACCTGGCTGATCGTGCGGTCGACCGGCACCGCGCTCCACCTGCCGTTCGTGAAAGAGACCGTGGTCGATCTCGGCTGGTTCTACATCGTCTTCGGCGCGTTCGTGATTGTCGCATTCGGCAACGCTGTGAATCTCACCGACGGGCTCGACGGCCTGGCGACGATGCCGGTGATCATCGCCAGCCTCGCTTTCGTCCTGTTCGCCTATCTGGTCGGCAACGCGAAGTTCGCGGCCTATCTCGGAATTCCACACGTCGCGGGCGCCGGCGACCTGACCGTTCTGCTGCTGGCAATCATCGGGGCGGGACTCGCCTTTCTGTGGTTCAATGCGCCGCCCGCAGCGGTGTTCATGGGCGACACGGGGAGCCTGGCGCTCGGCGGTGCGCTCGGCGCCGTCGCCGTCGCGACGCACCACGAATTTGCGCTGGTCATCGTCGGCGGCATCTTCGTCGTCGAGGCGCTATCGGTCGTGATCCAGGTGCTGGTCTACAAGCGGACCGGCAAGCGCGTCTTCCTGATGGCGCCAATCCACCACCATTTCGAGCACCTCGGCTGGTCGGAGCCGACGGTAGTCATCCGGTTCTGGATCATCAGCTTCGTGCTCGCGCTGGCCGGCCTCGCGACGCTGAAGCTGCGGTGATCACGGCACGCGCTTTCGCCGGCAAGTATTACGCGGTTTACGGTTTGGCGCGATCCGGACTCGCTACGGCGAAGGCGCTGCTCGCGAGCGGCGCCCGAGTCACTGCGTGGGACGCGAAGGAGGAGGCGAGGGCCAGCGCTCCTGCCCGGACCACGATCGCAGATCTAGATGAAGCGGACCTGGCGCAATTCGATAGTCTGGTCGTGACGCCCGGCCTCCCGCTCAACCGCCACCCGATCGCGCAGCGCGCCCGCGAGGCCGGCGTCGAGATCATCGGTGACATCGAACTGTTCTCCCGCGCTCGGCCCGAGCTGCCGCTGCACAAGGTCGTCGGCATCACCGGCACCAACGGCAAGTCGACCACCACCGCACTCGTTCACCATATCCTCAAGACGGCCGGCATTCCGACGACCATGGGCGGCAACATCGGCCTGCCCATCCTTGCCCAGGACCCGCTTCCCGAGGGGGGCGTCTACGTCCTCGAGCTGTCGAGCTACCAGATCGACCTGACGCGAAGCCTCGACTGCGATGTCGCCGTGTTACTCAACATCACGCCGGACCATCTCGATAGGTACGACAGCTTCGACGCTTACGCAGCTTCGAAGGCGCGCTTGTTCCAAATGCAGTCCAATGGTTGGGCCGTAATCGCGACAGATTATCCGGAGACCACGAAAATTGCAGCGCAGCGATCGCAGGTCACACGTGCAACTGGGTTCGACTACACCAAGTGGCAGCGACAATGGCCAACGCTCCAAGGTCCTCACAATCGACAGAACGCGGCGACAGCAATCGCTGCGGCGAAGGAATTAGGCGTAGGCTGGCCTACGATTGAAGTCGCACTCCGCACCTATGGCGGCCTGCCGCACCGCATGGAGCGCGTCCGTGACCTGAACGGCGTCCTCTTCGTCAACGACAGCAAGGCGACGAACCCGACCGCGACCGCTCCCGCTCTCGCCGCGTTTGACCGCATCCGCTGGATCTGCGGCGGCCAGGCCAAGACCGACAATCTCGACGAATGCGCGCCTCATTTCCGGCACGTCCGCTCCGCCTACACGATCGGCGAGGCAGCGGACCTGTTCGAGCGGTTGTTAAGTCCTCACATCCCTGTGAAAAACTGTGGAAAACTGGACGAGGCGGTACGTCAGGCGGCTGCGGATTCCCAAGCCGGTGATACGGTGCTCCTGTCGCCGGCTTGCGCAAGCTTCGACCAGTTTCGCGACTTCGAGGACCGGGGGGATCAGTTCCGGGATCTAGTGGGGGCATTATGATCGGCAGCATCTCGGGAAAGATCAAAGCCAGGACGTCGTTCATGGACCCGGACCGCTACGGGCGGTCCGACACCTCGGCGATCGGCCGCTGGTTCTGGGAGATCGACAAGGTCCTGCTGCTGCTGATCACGGTCCTGATCGCGATCGGCCTCATCGCCGTTGCGGCAGCGTCTCCTGCGGCGGCGCACCGTTACTCGGGCGGAAACGTCCACTTCTCCGAACTCTATTACTTCTATCGCCAGATCGCGTGGATCGCTCTCGGCATCCCCGTGATGATCGGCATTTCGATGATGTCGCACGAACGCGCGCGGCGGATTTCCCTGTTCGGTGCCGCGGTGTTCTTCGTCCTGCTCGTCTTCGTCCCGATCTTCGGCCCCGAAGTGAACGGCGCCCGGCGCTGGATCAATTTCGGGCTCGGCCAGGTCCAGCCGTCGGAGTTCCTGAAGCCTTTCTTCGTCGTCGCGATGGCCTGGCTGTTGTCGCTTCGCGACAGTGACAAGTCGCTGCCCGTGTTTCCGCTTTCGGCGCTGTTGACGGGCGCGGTTGCCGTGCTGCTGATGAAGCAGCCGGACTTCGGAAGCACGATCATCTTCTGCTCGGTGTGGCTGGCGATGCTGGCGCTTGCCGGCGTCAACATGCGCATCCTCGTCGGGCTCGGCGTTGCCGGCCTCGGCGGCGTCATCCTGGCGTATTTCTTCTATGACGTGGCCACCCAGCGGATCGACGAATTCCTGTTCGGCACCGGCGACAACTTCCAGGTCCAGAACGCGATGCGGACGCTGACTGCGGGTGGGCTGTTTGGGATGGGACCGGGCGGCGGGACCCGCAAGTTCGGGCTGCCCGAACCGCACACCGACTACATCTTCTCGGTGATCGGGGAGGAATTCGGGCTGATCGCCTGCCTCGCCATCGCCTGCCTCTACCTCGGCATCGTCGCGCGCGTGCTGGTCAAGCTCCTCGATGAGGAGTCGAGCTTCTCGATCCTCGCAGCGGCCGGTCTCGCGATCCAGTTCGGCGTCCAGGCGCTCATCAACATGATGGTCAACGTCCAGCTTGCTCCGTCCAAGGGCATGACGCTGCCGTTCATCAGCTACGGCGGAAGCTCGATGCTGGCCCTGTCGATTGCGATGGGCTTGCTACTCGCCTTCACGCGCCGGAACCCGTATCTCACGCGCTCGCCTTATGTGGTGAAGTGGAGCGGGGAGTCGCTGACGGCATGAATTTCGTGCTCGCTGCCGGGGGAACCGGCGGTCACATGGTCCCCGCCCACGCCCTCGCCGCGGAGCTCAAGAGCCGCGGCCACGGCGTGATGCTGATCACCGACGATCGCGGCGCCCGCTTCCCCGGTCTGTTCAAGGACGTGCCGGTGCACATCCTCCCCGCCGGCCGTCTCGGCGGCGGCCCGATCGGCTGGCTGAAGGCGGCGCGGTCCGTTTCGCGCGGCCGGACTCAGGCCATGCGCCTGTACCGCAAGCACAAGCCGGACGCCGTCATCGGCTTCGGCGGGTATCCCGCATTTCCCGCGCTGCTGGCGGCGGACTCGCTGAACATCCCGACCGTGCTCCATGAGCAGAACGCAGTGCTCGGCCGGGTCAACCGGTTGCTGGCCAGCAAGGCTGCTGCGATCGCCACCGCTTACGACAAGGTCGAGCGGCTCAATCCGAAGAACGCCGGTAAGGCCGTCCTGGTCGGCAATCCGGTGCGCGAGAGCGTCGCAAAGCTTGGCGAAATGCCGTTTCCCACCGTCGACGATTTTGCACCGCTGAAGCTTCTCGTCACCGGCGGCAGCCAGGGCGCGAGCATTCTTGCGACGGTCGTGCCGCTCGGGCTGGGAATGCTCGAGCCGTCGCTTCGGCGGCGGCTCCAGGTCGTTCAACAATGCCGGCCGGACGACATCAGCGACGTCCGCAAGCGCTATGCCGAACTGGAAATCCCCGCCGAGCTGATGACCTATATCGAGGACATGCCGGAGAAGCTCGCCGACGCGCACCTCGTCATTGCCCGCGCCGGCGCCTCGACCATCGCCGAGCTCACCGCCGCAGGCCGGCCGGCGATCCTCATACCCTATCCTTCCGCGACGGACGACCACCAGACCGCCAACTCGCGCGAGATGACCGAGGCGGGCGGCGCGCGCACCATCCAGCAGGACGATTTCACGCCGGCAGTTCTCGCCCGCCAGGTTGGAGCGATGGCGATCGATCCGATGGCGCTGAACAATGCCGCCGCGCGTGCTCTCTCCGTCGGCCGTCCGCATGCTGCGCGCGACCTTGCAGACCTTGTCGAGCGGATTGGCGGCGGCGTCGCGCCGGTCCAGGTCGGTCCCGCAGTAAACCGCCGCGCGGCGGCGATCCGCGGCCGCAGCGTACCGGCATGATCTCGGGGCTCTTGCGTAGATGAAGGCGCTGGGCACCGACATCGGCACCATTCACTTCGTCGGCATTGGCGGCATCGGCATGTCCGGCATCGCCGAAGTGATGCACCAGCTCGGCTATCGCGTGCAGGGCTCGGACGTGTCCGAAGGCTATGTCGTCGAGAAGCTGCGCAAGCGCGGCATCCCGGTCAGCATCGGCCATTCCGCCGACAATCTCGGTGAAGCGGCTGTCGTCGTGTGCTCCTCGGCCATCAAGGACAGCAACCCGGAAGTCGCGGCCGCCGCCGAGCGCCGCCTTCCCCGGGTTCGCCGCGCCGAAATGCTCGCCGAGCTGATGCGGATGCAGAAGACGGTTGCGGTCGCGGGCACGCACGGCAAGACGACGACGACCTCGATGGTTGCCGCGCTGCTCGACAGCGGCGGCATGGACCCGACCGTCATCAACGGCGGGATCATCAACAGCTACGGGTCGAACGCCCGTCTCGGCAAGAGCGACTGGTGGGTGATCGAGGCGGACGAGAGCGACGGCAGCTTCCTGCGCCTCGACGGCACCATCGCGGTCGTCACCAACATCGATCCGGAGCATCTCGAGCATTACGGAACGTTCGAGCGGGTTAAGGACTCGTTCGTCGAGTTCATCGAGAACGTGCCCTTCTACGGCCTGGCGGTTTTGTGCGTCGATCACCCCGAGGTCCAGAACATCATCGGCCGTATCCGCGACCGCAGGATCGTAACCTACGGCTTCTCCGCACTCGCTGACGTGCGCGCGGACAACGTCACCCCGGTCTCCGGCGGGACTCGCTTCGACGTCATGATCCTCGACCGTGACGGGACCCGGCGGGCGATCGAAGGGGTGCAGATCCCCATCCCCGGCCGACACAACGTCCAGAATGCCCTGGCCGCAATTTCCGTCGCTTTGGAACTCGGTGTGGCGGACGACGCAATAGTTGCCGCATTCGAACGTTTCGATGGGGTGAAACGCCGCTTCACCAAGGTTGGCGAAGTCGACGGCGCCACCGTCATCGACGACTATGCCCACCACCCCACTGAAATCCGTGCCGTACTGTCTGCCGCTCGCGAGGGCGCGCAGGGCCGCGTGATCGCGGTCATGCAGCCGCACCGCTACTCGCGGCTTGAGGCACTGATGGAAGACTTCCAGAGCGCGTTCAACGACGCCGACATCGTGTTCGTCGCGCCAGTCTATGCGGCTGGCGAAGAGCCGATCCAGGGAGTCGATTCTGCCGCTCTCGTCGAAGGCCTGCGCGCCCGCGGTCACCGCATGGTGCGTGAAGTCGCCGATCTCGACGACCTCTGTCGCAACCTGCGTGACCTCGCTGCGGACGGGGACATGCTCATCTGCATGGGCGCCGGCGACATCACCCGCTGGGCCGCGGCGCTTGGCGACGGGATTTGCCAGGCAAGGGCAAACAAGTGAGCGCGGTAGCGACCGTTCCGGCGGTCCGCGGGCGACTGACGCCCGCCGCTCCGCTTGCTCCGCTCGTGTGGTTCAAGAGTGGCGGCAGGGCCGAATTGCTGTTCGAGCCGGCGGACGAAGCTGACCTCGTGAAGTTCATCGAGGAGCTCGATCCGGAAGTGCCGCTGATGGCGCTCGGTCTCGGCTCCAACCTCATCGTTCGCGATGGGGGAGTCCGCGGCGTGGTCGTCCGTCTCGGCAAGGCGTTCGCGAAAATCGAGAAGGTGGACGAGACCACTCTGCGCTGCGGCGGAGGTGCAAGCGGCATCCTGGTGTCATCCACCGCCCGCGATCACGGCATGGCGGGCATGGAATTCCTCCGAGGGATTCCCGGCACGGTTGGCGGCTTCGTCCGGATGAACGGCGGCGCTTACGGCCGTGAGGTGAAGGACATCCTGCTTTCCGCCCGGCTGGTCCTCCGTTCCGGCGAGCTGGTCGAGTGGCCGGTCGACAAGCTTGGCTACACCTATCGCCACAGTGAAGTGCCGGATGGCGCCGTGGTCATCGAGGCGACGTTCCGCGGCACTCCGGGCGATCCCGAAGCGATCGGCGCCGAGATGGACGCCATCGCCCGCGCCCGCGAGGAATCTCAGCCGCTCCGCAGCCGCACGGGCGGCTCGACCTTCAAGAATCCGCCCGGCCACAAGGCCTGGGCGCTGGTCGACGCCGCCGGCTGCCGCGGACTGACCATCGGCGGCGCGCAAGTCTCGGAAAAGCATTGCAACTTCCTCCTCAACCTCGGTAGCGCGACAAGCGCGGAGATCGAGGCGCTGGGCGAGGAAGTCCGCCGCCGCGTCGCCGCGAAAGCCAACATCAATCTTGAGTGGGAGATCCAGCGCGTGGGGGCCGAAGCGTGAGCGCAGCCAGTCGCGACATTCACGTCGTCGTCCTCATGGGCGGCTGGTCGAACGAGCGCGAAGTCTCGCTGACCAGCGGCGAGGGCGTCGCCAACGCCTTGCGTGAACGGGGCTGGTCGAACGTGACCGAGCTCGACATGGACCGCAACGTCGCCCAGCGGCTTGCGGAGCTGAAGCCGGACGTGGTTTTCAACGCGCTCCATGGCACGCCGGGGGAGGACGGCACCGTCCAGGGCATGATGGACCTGATGGGCCTCCGCTACACCCACAGCGGGGTCGAGACCTCGGTCATCGCAATCGACAAGGAGCTGACCAAGATGGTGCTGGTGCCACACGGCATCCGGATGCCCGCCGGCACGATCGTCGAGAGCGAAAGCATCTACAGCGCCGACCCCATCGCCCGGCCATACGTGCTGAAGCCGGTCAACGAGGGCTCGTCCGTCGGCGTCGCCATCGTCACCGATGAAAGCAACTACGGCAATCCGATCGGGCGGCAGGCGGCCGGTCCGTGGCAGGAGTTCGAAGAGCTTCTCGCCGAGCCGTTCATCAAGGGCCGCGAACTCACGGTGGCAGTGCTCGGCGACGAAGCGCTTGCGGTCACGGAGCTGAAGCCGAACGCCGGCTTCTATGACTATGCGGCGAAATACACCGACGGCATGACCGTCCATGTTTGCCCCGCGGAGGTCCCGGAGGACATTGCCGCGACGATGATGGACATGGCGGCCCGGTCGCACCGGCTGCTCGGCTGCGAGGGCGCCTCCCGCTCGGACTTCCGCTGGGATGACGAGCAAGGCGAGGCCGGCATCTATCTGCTCGAGGTCAACACGCAGCCCGGCATGACCCCCTTGAGCCTGGTCCCGGAGCAGGCGAAGCTGAGAGGCATCAGTTACGGCGAGTTGGTCGAGCGGCTGATCGAGGAGGCGCTTTCATGAGTGCGTCGCATGTCCGGCGCGGAGCTTCGGCACAGTCGAAGTCGCGCAAGAACAGCAAGCCCGCCGCCGCGAAGCCGTCGGGCAAGCGGACGAACAACAGGGGACGCGTCAACAAGATTGCAGGGCTCGCTCTTGCCGTGTTCATGCTGGCGATCGGAGTGGTCGTCCTGCTCGCGCTCGACGTCCCGGCGCGAGCGGAGCGGTCCGCTGGCGCAGCAATGGGCAACGCCGGATTCACCGTGAGCGGCTATCAGATCACCGGTCTCAAGCACATGGCGCGCGCGCCGATCGACGCCGTCGTCGCCGACGAGCTTCGCCAGGCGGCGGAAGCGGCCGGCACCGGCAGCGCACCGCAGACGCTGGTAAGCGTCGGCCGCCTCCGCGAGCGGCTGCTCCAGTTCGGCTGGGTCAAGGACGCCCGAGTGTCGCGGCGGTTGCCCGACACGCTCGTGATCGACATCGTCGAGCGGAACCCTGCGGCGCTGTGGCAGGACCGCGGCCGCCTTGCGCTGGTCGATGCGAACGGGGTCGTTCTTGACCGCGTGCCGGTCGACAAGATGCCGGACCTGCCTTTGCTGATCGGCCCTGGCGCGAACGGTGAGGCGGTGGAGCTCGGCCGATTGATGGCGGCGGTGCCGACGTTAAAGCCGCAGCTCGCTTCGGCGACCTGGGTCGGGGGGCGCAGGTGGGACCTCAACTTCCAGACGGGTGAAACCGTCGCCCTGCCGGAGGGTGAGGACGCCGCGCGCGTCGCGCTGACGAAGTTCGCCAAGCTCGACAAGTCCACTGGGCTGCTGGGCCGCGGGATCCTGCGCTTCGACCTTCGCCTCGCCGGCAAGATGATCGTCCGTCTGCCGCGCGGCGCGGGGGAGTCCATCACGGGCGAAAGGCCGCAGGAGAGTTAGTGGCGCAGACGGCCGACCAACCGCTGATTGCCGCGCTCGACATCGGCTCGTCCAAGGTCAGCGCGCTGATTGCGTCGCGTGGCCAGGACGGCCGGCTGACGGTTCTCGGAACCGGGCAGCGGGAAAGCCGCGGCGTGAAGCGCGGCTACATCACCGACATGACGGCAAGCGAGTTCGCCGTCCGTGAAGCGGTCGAGCTTGCCGAGCGCATGTCGGGGCTGACCGTCGAAGAGGTCTGGGCAAGCTACGGGGCCGGCGGGATCGTCAGCGACGTAGCGAATGTGGAGGTCGAACTCGGCGGGCATCAGATCGAGCAGGCAGATATCGACGAGCTGCTGAGCGCCGGGCGCAATGCCATCGACCGTAATGGACAGGTCGTGCTTCACGCCCATCCTGCGCTCTACACGATCGACCGCGCCCAGGGCGTGCAGCAGCCGATCGGTCTCTTCGCGAACCGGCTCGGCGTGGACATCCACGTCATCGCCGCCGACCCTTCGCCGCTGCGCAACATCGACACGGTGATCCGCTCCGCGCACCTCGGTGTGAAGGCCATTGTCGCCTCGCCCATCGCGGCGGCGTTGGCGTGCCTGAGCGACGAGGAGCGCGAGCTCGGCGTTGCGCTGGTCGAGCTCGGTGCGGACGTCACAAATGTATCGGTGCACTTCGGAGGAATGCTGGTCGGTCTGGGTTCGATCCCCCTGGGCGCCCACGACATCACGAACGACATCGCCGGTGCCTTCGCGGTGCAGCGACGCGACGCCGAGCGCCTGAAGTGCTTCTACGGCTCGGCCATGACCAGCCCGCGCGACAACCATGAGATGATCGAGGCGACGCAGATCGGTGCCGATCCCGCCGCCGAGCCGATGAAGATCACCCGTGCTCAGCTCATGATGGTCATCCGCCAGCGGGTGGAGGAGCTGACCAACCAGGTTGAGGCAATGCTGAAGGGGCTCGGTTTCACCGGACCGGTCGGTCGCCAGGTCGTGCTGACCGGCGGCGGAGCGGAGCTCAAGAACATCGCGGACTATATGCAAGGCGTGCTGGGCCGTGCCGTCCGCATCGGCCGGCCGAAGCAGATCGCCGGCCTTCCCGACGCGCATAGCGGACCGGCGTTCGCGACCTTGGTCGGCCTCGCTCTACTGGCCGGCTCCGGCGGCGGCGACATTCGCGATATCGCTATCCCGACGGGCCCGAAGAAGGCTGCGAACGGGATGGTCGGGCGCCTGATCTCGGCAATGAAGGGCGGCTTCTGAGCCCGTCCGGGCAGCGGGGCGCTTCAGCCCTGCTGGTGCCGCTGCTGGGCGCTGCGGTTTTTCTCAACTACGTCGACCGGGGAGCGATCGGGATTGCGGCTCCGCTGATGAAGTCGCAGCTGGGCCTGACGGCGACCCAGTTCGGGCTGATCGCCTCTGCGTTCTTCTGGGTCTACGCGCCGGTGCAGCTCGCGGTCGGCTGGCTGGTCGATCGTTTCTCCGTCTATCGGCTGATGGCTGCCGGCCTTCTGCTGTGGGCCGCCGCCACCCTGGGAATGGGCTTCGCAGCGGGCTTCGTTTCCCTGCTTCTCTTGCGCATCATTCTCGGCATTGGTGAGACCATCGCGTTCCCGGGTGGCAGCAAGATCATCGCGCGCCACGTGCCGGCCGAGCGGCGCGGGATGGCCAATGCGGCGATGGCTCTCGGAATTGCGCTTGGACCGGCTGCGGGGACATTCGCGGGCGGACTGATCCTCGCTTCCTTTGGGTGGCGAGCGATTTTCTTCGCTTTCGGGGTGGTCACGCTTTTGTGGCTGCTGCCGTGGCAGCGGACCACGCGCGGCATGGAGACGCCCGAGACCGCCGCCGAGCCCCGCGTTCCGCTCCGCGAGCTGACGCGGCATTGGTCGCTCTGGGCGATGTCGATCGCCCATTTCGCGAGCAATTACGTCTTCTACTTCGTGCTCACCTGGCTGCCACTGTTCCTGACCAAAACGCGCGGGCTCTCGGTGCGCGAAATGACCTATCTTGCGACACTTGGCTACCTCGCCCAAGCGGCCGCGGTGTTCCTGTTCGGCTGGTTCTCGGACCGCTGGACGGGATCGGGCAGAGCGGAAGCGACGATCCGGCGCGGGATGCTCATCAGTGGGCAGGTGGCAGCCGCGGCAGCCGTGTTCGGACTCGCCTCCGCGCACTCACCGGCGCTCATCGGAGCACTGCTGTGTGTTGCGGGCGTGGCAACTGCGGCTTTGTCGCTCAACATCTATGCGGTCGGCCAGATGTTCGCCGGCCCCCGCGCCGCAGGAACCTGGATCGGCTTTCAGAACGCGCTCGGAAACGTATCCGGAATTGTCGGACCGATCATCACCGGCTGGATCGTTGATCGCGCCGGCTTCTCGGCCGCGTTCATGGTCACGGCCGCCGTTACCGTCGCCGGCGCGATCTGGTGGCTGGTTGCGGTGCCGCGGATCAGGCCGGTCGATCTCCGCTGACCGGCGCACGCGCCGCCTTCCGGAAGAGCGCGGCGGCTCCGACGAAGAGCATTGCGAAGACACTTGTTCCCGCGAACTCGACGGTGACATGCACGCCCGGCTCTTCAGGCCTGTCGATCATCGCAGCAGCGAACGCGGCCATCAGTCCGCCTGCAGTCACCAGCATCGCGAGCGCCATTCCGTGGGCGCGGAATCGCGCCGCGGCTGCGGACACCAGGCCGATCAGGAGAGCGAGGAAGAAGAACTGGTTTGCCGGATTGTGCTCGTTCCCGACAATGCCCACGGCGAGATTCGCCCAGACGACCAGGAAAGTCGCCGCAAGGCCCAGCACTGCACCGCCGCGATACGCCCAACTGCCGCTTGCCCGGACGGCTAGTTCCACGCCGGCGCCAACGGTGCCGAGCATGACACCGAAGACGATGAAGTCGCCCAGCGTCCAGTTCACGTCCGTGTGGAATTGCATCGCCACAAAAGGCAGCGCGAGAAGTGCGACTGCGCCTCCCCAGCCGATAATCCGCCACGGGAATCTTCGTCCTTGAGCCTCGCCAGCGTTGCTTGCCATGTCGTGCCTCCATGCATCATTGAGGCGCTACCCTGCGCCACATGGGTGGTGAGCGGCATGAGCAACGGCTGAGGAATGTCTGAAAAGGTGACGTCCGGCAGGTTCCGCTTCGACCGCTTCGTGCTCGATCCTGCCGACCGACTCCTGTGCTGCGACGAAGCGCCCGTGGAGATCAACGCCCGCTACCTGGATGCTCTGACGCTACTCGTTAGCGAACAAGGACGTCTGGTCACCAAGGATCGTTTCATGGACGAGGTCTGGCGCGGAGTGCCCGTAACGGACGAAGCGCTGACCCAGTGCATCCGCACGTTGCGGAGATTGCTGGGCGATGACGCCGCGCGCCCGCGCTTCATCGAGACTGTGCCGAAGCACGGCTATCGTTTCGTCGCCAACGTAGAGGAGGCGGCCGCAGCGCCGGTTCGCACGGGCGCACGTGCTTCGTCGGCTCGCGAGATCATCCTCGTTGGCGCTGGAGGAACCATCGGCGGCGGCGTGGCGGGGTTCGTCGGAGGACTTTTCTATGGGTTCGCCGGGGCGTCACAGCCGCTTGCACCCGGCATGGGAGCGATTTCAGTGCTTCTGGTGCTGCTCTGCGTGACGATCCTCGTCGCAGTGATCGGCGGCGCAGGCGTCGCGTTCGGAATTGCCGCAGCCGCCCTAGCGCCGGGCCGGCACTGGCGCATCGTTGGCGGAGCAGTGGGCGGCCTCATCATCGGCGCCATCGTAAAGCTGCTGGGCATCGACGCGTTCAACCTGCTGATCGGCCAGTCGCCGGGAGACATTACGGGCCCGCTCGAGGGCCTTGTGCTCGGCGGCGGGGTGGGGCTCGCGAGCTGGCTGGCGACGCGCGTCGCGACGCTTCGCCGGGCGCTCGCCATTGCTGCTGTGGCCGGGGCGGGGGCCGGTGTGCTGATCGTTCTCCTTGGCGGCAGGATGATGGGCGGCAGTCTCGATCTGCTGGCGACGCACTTCGCCGGTTCACGCCTCCATCTGGATCGACTGGGCGCCTTGTTTGGCGAAGCGGCCTTCGGTCCAGTCAGTCAAGCGGTCACAGCGGCGCTGGAGGGAGCCTTGTTCGCGGCCTGTGTGGTTGGAGCTATGATGCTCGCGCGCAGGAGCCTCGATGCGCCGATGCGCCTGGAGACAGACAGCGGTCGCTCACCGGTGCCGCAGAACTGAGTCCTTGAAGCGACAGTCATCCCCAGTTTTTTCGCGAATGTTAATATTTTCACTTGGCTTGCGACTCGGGATGATTCAAAGATTCAGCGTGAAGGCTCAACGCGTTGCCTGCTTGAGGGGGATTTAGGTCATGAGCATCGATTTCATGCGTCCGGAAGTCGACGAGCTTCGTCCGCGGATCAGCGTCATCGGCGTCGGAGGCGCGGGCGGCAACGCAATCGCCAACATGATGCAGGCGGATGTCCAGGGCGTCGATTTCATCGTCGCGAACACCGATGCCCAGGCGCTGAACGCCTCGGCTGCCGATCGCCGTATCCAGCTCGGCCTCAAGATCACGCAAGGGCTCGGCGCCGGTTCGCGCCCCGAAATTGGCCGCGCTGCCGCCGAAGAGACGATCGCCGAGATCGAACAGGCGATCGAAGGCGCCCACATGTGCTTCATCGCTGCCGGTATGGGCGGCGGCACGGGAACGGGCGCTGCGCCGGTCATCGCCAAGACGGCGCGTGACAAGGGCATCCTGACGGTCGGTGTTGTCACCAAGCCGTTCGCCTTCGAGGGTGCTCGCCGTGGCCGTTCCGCCGATGCCGGCATTGCCGAGCTTCAGCAGCACGTCGACACGCTCATCGTCATCCCGAACCAGAATCTGTTCCGCCTCGCCAATTCGGACACGACCTTCAAGGAAGCGTTCGAGATGGCCGACGAGGTGCTCCAGCAGGGCGTCCGCGGTATCACCGACCTGATGGTGATGCCCGGCCTCATCAACCTCGACTTCGCCGACGTCCGCTCGGTCATGAGCGAGATGGGCAAGGCGATGATGGGGACCGGCGAGGCCGACGGCGACAACCGCGCCATCGAGGCCGCGGAAAAGGCGATCTCCAACCCGCTGCTCGACGGCGTCAGCATGAAGGGCGCCAAGGGCGTCATCATCTCGATCACCGGCGGCGACGACATGCGCCTGATGGAAGTCGACGAGGCGGCCAGCCACATCAAGGAACTGGTCGACCCCGACGCCAACATCATCTGGGGCTCGGCGTTCAACAACGACCTGGGCGGCAAGATCCGCGTCTCCGTGGTCGCGACGGGGATTGAAGCCGACGCAGTGACGCAGCCGGCGCCGGCAAAGGTATTCAGTTTCCCGAAGGCTGCGCCGCCGACGCCCAAGGCCGCTCCGGAACCCACGGTCGCGACCGATCAGAACGACACACCGCTCGAGCTCGGCACCGACGAGGGCGGCGAAGAGCTGCTGCTCGACAGCGACGACATCCTGACGCAGCCGGTCGGCAAGCCGCCGATCGCACCACCTGCCGACGAAGACACCGGCACGACGGCAACTGGCGGCACGACGGGCGGCGGTACGCTGTTCGAGCGCATGTCGAACATTGCCCGAGGCGCTCCAAAGGCGCAGCTCGACGAGGATGAATCGGACCTCGGCGCAAAGCGCGAGCCGATCGACATCCCGCGTTTTCTCAACCGCCAGAGCAACCAGTAAGCCCGGCTCGTCCGCCGCGCTGCACAGCTCGGCGTAAAGCGTCTAGGCAGAAAGCTTCGCGCAAGATTCTCTTCGCTTAAGGGGAGAGTGATGCGGGGAAAATACAGCAATTCGATGCGCTTGGCTGCTTTGGGAGTCTTGTGCGCGGCGGGGATGGCGATGCCATCGACGGCCGCTGCGCAGCAGGTTTCGGGCTATGCCGCCCAGCAGCCGGGTACGCCGGCCGCAACGCTCGACCGCTGCCTTCGCGCGCTCGCTGCGAACCCCAAGGACTTCGGCTCACTGATCAGCGCCGGCAAGGCCGCAGTGGCGATCGGCGATGCGCAGGCCGCAGCCGGGTTCTTCGCCCGCGCTGACGAGGTCAATCCTCGCAGCCCCTTGCCGCAGGCAGGGATGGGTGCGGTCGCGGTCGCGAATGGAGAGGCCCGCGCCGCGATGCCCTATTTCGCGCGGGCGATGCAGCTTGGCGCAACGGTCGGAATGATCGGAGCCGACCGGGGACTCGCTTATGATCTCATGGGCATGCAGCAGCAAGCCCAGGCCGATTACCGCGCGGCCCTGGGCGGCACTGACGGCGATGAAGCGCGACGGCGGCTTGCTCTTAGCCTGGCAATCAGCGGCGACCGTGCAGGCGCGCTACAGACGCTCGCACCGCTGCAGGCGCGAAGCGATACGGCGACCGGCCGCATCCGCGCGTTTATTCTCGCGCTGACCGGCGATCCGAATGGAGCAATGGCCGCGACCAATGCTGCGATGCCGGGAAGCTGGGCTAGCGTTGGTCCGTTCCTTCAGCGCCTGCCGGGGCTTCAGGCCGCGCAGAAGGCTGCCGCGGTGAACCTCGGCATATTCCCCGATGTCGGCGGCGGTGTGTCCTACGCGACAGCGTCGACCGCGCCGGTCTACACGGCACCGCGTGCGGCAAGCCCGCCTGCTGTTACGGACCGGCTGGCGGGGATCGATCAGCTGCTGCGCGATCCCACGCCCGCAGTGACTTCGCAGCCAGCGGTCCAGAGTCCCCCCGCTCGGCCACCGCAGATCGCTTATTCGATTCCTGCGGCCCGTCAGCAACCGGTGCGAACACCTGCAGCTCCGTCCAAGCCGAGGATCTGGCTCCAACTCGCCGCGGCCGCCAATCCTGCCGCGTTCGCGACTCAATTCCGCAGGATGAAGACCAGGGATCCAGAGGTGTTCGAAGGGATCCACGGGTTCGTCGCGCAAACCAGCAACCGTTCGCGCCTGTTGATCGGGCCATTCCGCAACGACGAGGACGCCAAGACTTTCGCGTCGAATCTCGAGTATCTGCATATCAACGCTTTCAGCTGGACGAATTCCCCGAGCGACACCATCGTGCCGCTCAATGAAGCTAGCTGACGCGCTCGCTGCGCATCCCTCACGATCGCGTGGACGGCTCCACGAAGAAACGGACTCCGGCCCCCGCGGCCCGCGTGACATATTCCAGCGTGACCGCGACCGGATCATCCACTCCGTCGCTTTCCGGAGGTTGCGGCACAAGACGCAGGTCTTCGTCGCTCCGGACGGCGACCACTTCCGGGTTCGCCTGACCCACAGCCTCGAAGTGGCGCAGATCGGCCGCACCATCGCTCGGGCGCTTGGGCTCAACGAGGACCTCACGGAAGCGCTTTGCCTGGCGCATGACCTTGGCCACCCGCCCTTTGGGCATGCCGGAGAAACGGCGCTGGACGAGGCGCTGAGCGACGCTGGCGGGTTCGACCACAATGCTCACGCCATCCGCCTCGTGACGCGGCTTGAAACTCCCTATCCCGGCTTCGACGGGCTTAATCTCAGTTGGGAGATGCTTGAGGGGCTCGCGAAGCACAACGGGCCGGTTACTGCACCGACATGGGCCATGATCGAGGCCGACACCGAGTGGCCGCTGGAGCTAGGCACCTGGCCGAGCCTTGAGGCGCAAGTGGCGGCGATTGCTGACGACATCGCCTACGACAACCACGACATCGACGACGGGCTTCGGTCGGGCATCCTGCAAATCGACGAGCTTGTCGAAGTGCCTGTCGTGGCGGAGCACTGGCGGCAGATCGGCGTCCGCTACCCCGACGTTGCCATCGAAAAGCGCCAGCGAGCCCTGGTGCGTGACATGATCGGAACCATGGTCGCCGACGTGCTCGCAGAAACGCGGACGCGAGTCCGCGACGCGGGTGTGCAAACCATCGCGAACGTGCGCGGCGCCGGAAGCCAACTCGTAGGCTTCGCGCAAGAGCTTGCAGCCAAGGAAAGGGAGCTGAAGCGCTTTCTATACGCGACGCTCTACGGTGCCCCGGAACTGGACGACGTGCGGCAGGAGGCCCAGCGCGTCGTTGCAAACCTCGCAAGCGCCTATCGGGGCGATGGCACGCTGCTGCCGGAGGATTGGCGCGAAGTCGGCGACCAAACCGATCAGCTGCGAACGATCGGCGACTTTATCGCCGGGATGACGGACCGCTTTGCGATCGCGCGTCACGAAGAACTGGTCGGGCCGGTCAATCTACCGGCCGACCGTTTCTGACCGTTACTTCCGCTTCGCGTTCTGCGCGTTGAATGCCTTCTGCTGCTGGATCAGGTTCTCCATTGCCTGGTTCCAGACACCTTGAACGCTGTCGCACGGCTTTCCGACGAGCGATTGTTCTACCGCGGGCAGGCGCTCGGCCACGAACCAGAGGTTGTCGTTGGCGGTCTTCTCAAGGCCCTTCTCATAGCCATTGAAGCTGTCGCGCACTTCCTTGTCGACCTTCTGCTCCTCGGCGAGACGGGGCAGATAGACATTGCCCTTGAGTGTCGCCTTGGCTTCCGTGACGGTGCACGTCGTGCCCACGGTGCGCTTGTTGATCGAGACACCCGCTGACCAGGTGTAAACCTGCGCGGCCGTGTTCGGGGCCGGCGCCTTCAGAATGGCGCTGAGGGACTTCTGGATATCGTCGGACTCGCGGCCGGCGACGTCATAATATTGGACGGTCGTTCCCGGCAGGTTCTGCAGTGTGTGCGGCGTTGTCGCGGCTGGAGCTTGAACGGCAAGGGCGGCAAGCGCGGTGAACAGGCTGAACATCGGACAGTCTCCTTAGCAGCGGCGTTCTCTAGCGAGTGCTATGCTTTGGGCAAGCACTCGTGACGCGGCGGTGTTGGTGAGATAGAGGCGCGCTCCTATTCCAGCTTTGGTGAACGCAACTTGAGCCTCTACGCCCAATATGCCGCGCTTCTGAACGGAGTGCTCGACGAACTCGTTGCCGAAGGGGCCCTGCCTGCAGCCCTCGACCGCCGTAACGTGACCGTCGAGCCGCCCCGGGATCCGGCGCATGGCGACCTGGCGACGAACGCCGCGATGGTGCTGTCGAAGGCCGCCAAAACGAACCCGCGGGCGCTTGCCGGAGCGATCAAGCCGAAGCTCGAAGCATTGCCGCCGGTTACGTCGGTTGAGGTTGCCGGCCCGGGATTCATCAACCTGCGGCTGACGCAGGACGCCTGGCGCGACGAGCTCCGCACGATCATCCGGCAAGGCGACGAGTACGGGCTCTCGAGGGCCGGCGCCGACGAGCGGGTCAACGTCGAATATGTTTCGGCGAACCCGACCGGGCCTCTGCACATGGGCCACTGCCGCGGCGCGGTGGTCGGGGACAGCCTAGCGCGGCTGCTCGAAGCGGCCGGCTTCCGGGTGACAAAGGAATATTACGTCAACGATGCCGGCGCACAGGTCGATACGCTCGCCCGCTCGGTGCACCTCAGGTATCGCGAAGCGCTCGGTGACGAGATCGGCGACATTCCCGAAGGCATGTACCCGGGTGATTACCTGAAGCCGGTCGGAGTCCTCCTCGCGTCGGAGCACGGCAGCAAGTTCGCCGAAGCACCGGAAGGAGAATGGCTGCCCCTGTTCCGGAAGGCGGCAATCGCCGCGATGCTGGAGCTGATCCGGCACGACCTCGGACTGCTCGGCATTCATCACGACAAGTTCGCTTCGGAAGCAGAGCTTCAGACGACGGGCGCGGTAGAGCGGGCGGCAGAGGTGCTGCGGGACAAGGGTCTGATCTACGAGGGGACGCTGGAGCGGCCCAAGAGCCTGGACGAGCAGGACGAGTGGGAGCCGGTGG
Organism: Sphingomonas sp. F9_3S_D5_B_2; assembly: GCF_054263715.1. Lineage (NCBI taxonomy): Bacteria > Pseudomonadati > Pseudomonadota > Alphaproteobacteria > Sphingomonadales > Sphingomonadaceae > Sphingomonas > Sphingomonas sp. F9_3S_D5_B_2. The sequence goes on from NZ_JBSZFB010000002.1 coordinate 409,785, forward strand.
AGCTGACGCTGTTCCGATCGACGCAATTCGGCGACGATCAGGACCGTCCGATCAAGAAATCCGACGGTAGCTGGACTTATTTCGGCTCAGATGCGGCTTATCACTGGCAAAAAGCGCACAGCGCCGACCATCTGGTCAACATCTGGGGCGCGGACCACGCGGGGACGGTGAAGCGGGTGCAGGCCGCGGTATCGGCGCTGACCGACGGCCGCGTCGATCTCGACGTGAAGCTGGTCCAGATGGTGCGGCTGTTTCGCGCGGGGGAGCCCGTAAAGATGTCGAAGCGGGCAGGCGACTTCGTCACGCTTGCCGATGTCGTCGGTGAAGTCGGCAAGGACGTCGTGCGCTTCATGATGCTGACGCGGCGCGCGGACGCTCCGCTCGACTTCGACTTCGCCAAGGTCGTCGAGGCGTCGAAGGACAATCCCGTCTTCTACGTCCAGTATGCGCACGCGCGGATCAGCTCGCTCCGGCGGAAGGCGGCGGATGCCGGCGTCGATTCAAGCACCGACGCGGACCTGTCGCTGCTCGACGACGAGGAACTGGGGCTGGTCAAGCGCGCGGCCCAGTATCCGCGCGTGCTCGAAAGCGCGGCGATGGCGCACGAGCCGCACCGGATCGCTTTTTACCTCTATGATCTTGCGTCCGAGTTCCACGCGCTTTGGAATCGCGGCAACGACGATCCAGGCCGCCGATTCCTGATCGACAACAATCCACAACTTTCTCGGGCCCGGCTGGAACTCGCATTTGGGATCGGGCAGATCATCCGTAGCGGTCTCGCGCTGATGGGGGTCACCGCGACCGAGGAGATGCGCTGACAATGACCGAAGCCGAGATGGCGATCGGCCCGGCCCTGCTGGACGCCAGCCTTGCTGTTGCGGAGGCGGTGTGAGCGATCGCCGGTCCTCCTACGAAGAGCTTCCCTGGCTGCAGTCCGTCGATGACGAGGACGAGCCGCGCGGCGTTTCGGCCCGCAAGATGCTCGCGGCGCTGTTCGTGGTGATGATCGCCGGGCTGCTGGTCGCGGGCACGTTCTTCTGGATCGGGCGCCGCGATGCTGCGGTGAACGGTCCACCCGAGCTTATCAAGGCTGATCCGGCGCCCTACAAAGTCCGGCCGCCCAACCCCGGCGGTCTCGACATCGCCGGCGAGAGCGAGACCGCATTCGAGACGAGCGCGGGCCAGGACACGGACGCGCAGCTAGACATGAGCAAGGTCCCGCATGGAGCGGCCCAGCCGGCGCCGCCGCAAACGCAGACGCCCGCGGCAGGAACCAAGCAGCCCGAGCCTGCCGCGGTCACGCCGCAGCCCGAGGCCGCGCCGCAGCCCAAGGCCACTGGCGGCACCGGCAGCGTCGTCCAGCTCGGAGCGTTCCAGAACCGGGCGCAGGCCGAGCGGGCATGGACCGCCTTGTCCGCGCAGTTCCCGAGCGTCGCGGCGCTCAACAAGATGATCGTTCCGTTTCCGGGCGGCATCCGGCTTCGCGCCGGCGCTGCCTCGCCCGCGGACGCCAGGCAGGTCTGCCAGACCTTGAAGGGGTCGGGCGAGAACTGCTTCATCGCCCAGTGACACGGGCCGCGATCTACGGCCTTGCCGGGCTAGAACTTACGGGCGAGGAGCACGCGTTCTTTCGCGAAGCCGACGCCGCCGGGTACATCCTGTTCAAGCGCAATTGCGAGACTGCCGAGCAGGTGCTGCGCCTGACCGATTCACTCCGCGAGATTGCCGGCCGCGACGATGTGCCGATCCTGATCGATCAGGAGGGCGGGCGTGTCGCGCGGATGAAGCCGCCGCACTGGCCTGCGTTCCCGGCTGGCGAGCGCTTCGCCGCCCTTTATGCGACGGCGCCCTCCTCTGCGATCGAGGCTGCGCGCGCAAATGCGCGGGCGATCGCACTGACGCTGCATGCAAGCGGGATCAACGTGAACTGCCTGCCGATGCTCGACGTCCGGCAGGAGGGTGCAAGCGACATCATCGGCGATCGCGCGCTCGGCTCGGTGCCGATGCAGGTCGCTGCGCTGGGCCGCGCCATTCTCGACGGCATGGCGTCGGCAGGCGTCGCCGGCGTGATCAAGCATATGCCCGGCCACGGACGAGCGCTGGTCGACAGTCACAAGGAGCTGCCGATCGTCACGGCTAGTGCGGACGAGCTCGCAAGCGATCTGGAGCCATTCGAGCGGCTTGCCCGGGCGCCGATGGGGATGACCGCTCACGTCATCTATACGGCTTGGGACGACCAGCGGCCGGCGAGCCTTTCGCCGACCGTGATCTCGGAAATCATCCGCGGCCGCATCGGCTTCGACGGCTGGTTGATGAGTGACGATCTGGGGATGGAGGCGCTTGAGGGTGACTTCGGCACCCGTGCCGCCGGCGTGGTCGCCGCCGGCTGCGACGTGGCCTTGCACTGTTCGGGCAAGATGGACGAGATGATCGCAGTTGCCGGTGCAGCGCCGGAGATGAGCGCGGACTCCGAAGCCCGGCTCGCCCGCGCAATGGCCGGCACCGGGATCGAGCCCGACGGACCCGACCTGACGGCCTCGCTTGCGATCCGCGACGAGCTGCTGGCGCTGGTCTAGCCGGGACGATGGTCATCGATGCCGAGTTCGATCTTCCCGCGGTCCGCCACTCGGACGAGCTGACGCTGTCGCTGGACGGCTGGGAAGGCCCGCTCGACCTGCTGCTCAACCTCGCCCGGTCGCAGAAAGTCGATCTCGCGCAGATCTCGATTCTCGAACTCGTCGAGCAGTATCTGAGCTATCTCAACGAAGCTCGGTCGCTGAAGCTGGAGATCGCTGCCGACTATCTCGTGATGGCGGCGTGGCTAGCCTACCTGAAGTCCTGCCTGCTGCTTCCAAAGGACCCCGAGCAGGACCCGAGCCCGGAAGAGATCGCGCTGCGCTTGCAGATGCGGCTTCAGCGCCTCGACGCGATGCGTGACGCGGGTGCGCGGCTGCTCGGACGCGATCGCGTTGGCCGCGACGTGTTCCTGCGCGGCAATCCGGAGGGGCTGCGGCTCGTTCGCCGCGCTTCCTGGCAGGTCCGCGACTTCGACCTGTTCGCAGCCTACGGCGCCATCCGCGCGCGGACCGCTCCGGCGATGCACGTGGTGCACGCCCGCGCGGTGATGACGCTGGAGGAAGCGATCGAGCGGGTGGAGCGGATGATCGGAGCGGCCATCAACTGGACGTTCCTCGAGACTTTTCTCCCCTCGACCCAGGACCCGCAGTTCCGCCGCTCCGCGCTTGCGTCCAGCTTCGTCGCCGCTCTCGAGCTTGCCCGGCGCGGACGGCTGGAGATCGCACAGGAAGAGGCGTTTGCCCCCATCCGGGTGAAGGCGGCCTGATGAACGAGCTGGCGCGCGCGATCGAGGCGACCCTGTTTGCTTCGACTGCGCCGCTCAGCCTCGATGAACTTGCCGAGCATGTCGGCGAAGGGGACATCGCAGCCGCGCTCGCGCAGCTCGCCGCCCATTACGAAGGCCGCGGAGTTGAGCTCGTCGAGCGCGCAGGGCGATGGCACTTCCAGACAGCGCCGGACCTCGCCTACCTGCTTCGCCGCACGCGGGAGGAGCCGCGGCGATTGTCGCGGGCGGCAACCGAGACGCTGGCAATCATCGCCTATCACGAGCCGGTCAGCCGGGCGGAGATCGAGGCCATCCGCGGCGTCCAGATCTCCAAGGGCACGCTGGACGTGCTGATGGATGCCGGCTGGGTGAGACCGGCGGGCCGCCGTGAGGGCCCTGGCCGCCCGCTGCTCTATGCGACGACGCAGGAGTTCCTGACCCACTTCGGACTCGGGTCTCGCCGCGACCTTCCTGGCATCGACGACCTCAAGGCGGCCGGGCTGCTCGACCCGTTTGAGGACAGTCTTCTCCAGCTACAGCTGGAAAGCGAAGACGAGGACGGCTAGATAGCTCGCCAAAGGAGTTTCCCAATGGGCGGTCTGAGCATCTGGCACATCCTGATCGTGGCGATCTTCGTCCTCCTGCTGTTCGGCGGCAGTCGTTTCTCGGCGATGATGGGCGACGTTGCGAAGGGGCTGAAAAGCTTCAAGCAGGGCATGGCTGACGAGGACGAAGAAAAACGTCGCAATTATGACGAGCAGCGCCGGTCCGACCCCCCGCGCCAACTGCCGCGCGACCAGGTGCGGCCGCAGGAGCCGATCGACGTGACGCCGCGGCCCGAGGACAGCGTGGTTCGTCCGTCACGGGACGACGAAGTCCGCTAGACAGCAGGAAGCGCCATGTTCGGCGTTGATTCTTCAGAGCTCGCCGTCGTCGCGATCCTGGCGCTGATCTTCATCGGCCCCAAGGATCTGCCGAGGGTGATGCGTACCGTCGGGCAGTGGGTCGCCAAGGTCCGCGGGATCGCGCGTCATTTCACTTCGGGAATCGAGAACATGGTCCGCGAGGCGGAGCTCGAGGAACTCGAGCGCAAGTGGCGCGAAGACAATGAGCGCATCATGCGGGTGCATCCGCCCGAGGCGCATTATCCCGAGCCTGGCCAGACCGGGCCGACAGGGCCGCCTGGCACCGGCGACGAGCAGCTCCCCGTCGAGCAGCGGCCACTGCCTTGAAAGACATTGACGACACCAAGCAGCCGCTGCTCGCGCACCTGATCGAGCTTCGGCGCAGGCTCCTGTGGTGCTTTGCGACGTTGGTCGTCGCCTTCTTCATCTGCTTCTCGTTCGCGCAGGACATCTTCGCGATTCTGGTCCAGCCGCTGATCCGCGCTGGCCAGGGCAAGCTCATCTACACCGACATCTTCGAGGCATTCTTCACGCAGGTGAAGGTCGCGATCTTCGCTGCCCTGATGCTGAGCTTCCCGGTGCTTGCGACGCAGATCTGGCGGTTCGTTGCGCCAGGCCTCTACGCAAAGGAGAAAAGGGCTTTCCTGCCGTTCCTGTTCATGACGCCGGTCTTCTTCGCGACCGGAGCAGCCTTCTCATTCTACGTGGCTATGCCTTGGGCGCTGCACTTCCTGCTGAGCTACCAGGGTGACGTCGGCGGGATCCATCAGGAGGCGCTGCCCGGCGTCGGCAATTACCTGACCTTCTGCACCCGTTTCATCTTCGGGTTCGGCGCGGCGTTCCTGCTGCCGATCCTGCTGATGGTCCTGGAACGCGCCGGCATCGTCACGCGCGAGCAGCTGGCCAAGTCGCGGCGCTACGCGATCGTCGGCTCGGCGGCCGTCGCGGCGGTGCTGACCCCGCCGGACGTCATCTCGATGCTGTTGCTGCTGGTGCCGCTCTACGGCCTCTACGAATTCGCGATCCTGGCGATCCGGATCACGCACTGGCGTGCGGCGCGACGCGCTGCGCGTTCGAACTCAAACTCGGTTGGAGAGGGGCCCCGGACAGAAGAGGGCCCGGAAGCGCCACCGGGGGGGGGGAGGGTTGGCGGTTCCGGGCCCATTTGAGCGGATAGCGAGAGCGGGGGGGCAAAAGGTCACTATCCGAAGAGCACAACGCAGCATTTTCGCGAAGAGTTCCGGCGCATTTCCCAATTAATTCATCTTTTTTGGTCAACGCCGTAACGACCGTGGGCTCGCTGTCAGTTTTCGGGAAACACCGGCAGATCAACGCTGTACCTTCCGAAGCGCCGGTCGAGCGGTGAGCGAAGCTGCTTCGCAAGACCGCCGACGATGCGCTCGAACTGGGCCTTGGCCGGATCGCCCTCTTCGTCGGGCACGAGCACCGGACTGCTGATCGCCAGCCGTGCCGTCAGCTCGCTTGCACGCTTCAGCGAAACTTCGACCGGCTCTTCCGGACAGCGAAGCATTGCGAACTCGATGATCTCCGTCATCAGGAAGGCGACGGCGACGGCGACGTCCTGGGTGGTGAAGACGCCATCGACGGACAATTCGATCTGCAGGCCGCGCGCGCTCTCGGGGGCGCCAGAGCGTAGCTCGGCGGCGAGTTCGGTGACGAGGGTGCGCAAGGCGACGCCGCGGTTCTCCTCCATCTCGGCGAAGTGGTTGCGATGGACGATCGACAGTGCGCCGACGCGGCGGCCGATGCCGGCATAGGCGGCTCGGGCCTCCGCGGTGCCGGCACTGCGGCCGTGGATGTTGAGCAGCGAGGCGACCACCTGAAGGTTGTTCTTCACCCGGTGGTGGACCTCGCGGACGAGCCGGCGCTGACCATCGAGGGCGGCGGCCATGTCGCGCTCCGATTCATCGACGCGGGCGGTCGCGCGTCCGAATGAGTCGCGAAGCTCCTGGATCTCGCGGGACGGGCCGAGCTTTTGGGGCAAATGAAGGTCCGCGCCCGGCTTGTAGCGGCTCACCGCGCGCTGAAGGTGGCGGAGCGGGCGGATCAGCAGACGGGTGACGAGCAGCCAGGTGATCAGCGCGGCGAAGATCCACATCAACACCGGAAGCAGCAGGACCAGGCGGTCGGCCGTCGTGATCCGCTTCATCGGCGAGCCGACGCGGGCAACCAGGCCACCGCTGGCGATCGGCCACTGCGTGATGGCCATGCTGACATGGCCGACCTGGGGCGAACCGAGCACGCGCAGCTCTCGGCCATCTTCCGCCAGGATGAACGATTCAATGCCGCCGGTTTCCAGCGCTGCTGTCCGAAGCTCGGAAATCGGCACCACGGCCGTCGCCATCCCGCCGATGACTCCGGCGCGCACTGCGACGCCGTCGCCGTGTGCGGCGATGCTGACGCGGATGTCGCCGGGAGCGACGAGCGGCAGGCGGGCATTGTCGCCGATGTCGCTATCCGAACAGAGAGGTTTCCCGTCGGAGGTCTCCAGCTCGAAATGCTGCGAGACGGCGGGGGCAATGGCGAGCGAACGGCGGGCGCGCTCGCAAGCGCCGTGCTGCCCGTCAACGAGTGCGCCGTTGGCGGCGATCCTTAGCGCGAGGGCGTTGCGGGCGAGCAGGCTTTGGACGTTGCGGGCTGCGATGCGCTCCTGGTCTTCGACGCGGCCGCGCAGCGCGTTGTTTGCCTGGTTGATCCCGCTCGCAGCGAACCAGGTCAGCAGCATGCCGATGGGCAGCAGCACTGCGGTCAGGATTAGAAGCAGTTTGGCCGCTGTCGGCAGACCCTCAGCGCGGGTCGTGAGGCCGTTCACCGGCGAGCCGCCGGACGGCAGCCCGAATCAGCTGAGCTTGCCCAGCAGGTCCAGGAATTCGTTGGGGACGCTTTCGCGCAGCGTATCGTCATAGACAGTACGCAACGCACGCCCGACATCAGCCGGACGCTGTTTTCCACCTTTTTTTCCGGGACTCGCTGCGGCGGGCTTGTCCGAATTTCGGGCCCGTTCCGGCTTGCCTCGATCCTTGCCACTCAACCTCTCGTCCCCCCTCGCGCGGGCAACGGCGCGTCATACAAAGCTGCACCGCACGCGCAACGCCATTTCACACGCCGCCACATGGCGCAGATATGCAGGAGCCGGCTGCTGCCTGTAGCAATGCAGCTTGCCGGCCCTGGCGGGGAAACCAAATGGCCGGTCCTTTGTTCCAGACGCACTTCACATCCTTGGGGGGCGCAGGAAAGCCGAGCGCGGAACGACCCTTCCAGGGTTGCAACAATTCGGGTGCGCCGTCATTGACGCCGCAATTCCATCGGGAGAGCCTTAACTCATGTCGCTTGGCCAGGAACTTGCTCCGCATCTGCCATTTCTGCGTCGGTACGCACGCGCTCTCACGGGCAGTCAGGCCCACGGCGACGCATTCGTCCGCGCGACCCTCGAAGCAATCGTCGCCAAGCCGGACGAGTTCCCGCGCGACGTCGATCCGCGCCTTGGCCTCTACAAGACTTTCCACGCGATCTGGTCGACCGCCAACATCGAAGAGGGTGAAGAGCCCACCAACAACCTAGCGGGTGCGGAGAGCATCGCCCACGCACGGCTTTCGCGCATCACGCCGCTTTCACGCCAGGCGCTGCTGCTGACATCGCTCGAGGGATTCTCGTCGGAGGACACCGCCTACCTGATCGGGGCCAGCCCCAACGACGTCGACTCCCTGGTCGCCGAAGCACTCGAGGAGATCGAGCGCCAGACTCTCGCTGACGTCCTGATCATCGAGGATGAGCCGATCATCGCGATGGATATCGAAACCATCGTCCGCGACCTCGGTCACAATGTCACGGGGGTTGCAGTCACGCGCGATGAGGCCGTTTCGCAGGCGCGCCAGAGCCCGCCGGGCCTGGTTCTCGCCGACATCCAGCTTGCCGACGATTCGAGCGGCATCGACGCGGTGCGCGACATCCTCGCCGAATTCTCGGTGCCGGTGATCTTCATCACGGCGTTCCCCGAGCGTCTGCTGACCGGCACTCGGCCGGAGCCGACCTTCCTCATCACGAAGCCGTTCCAGCGGTCGACCGTGAAGGCGGCGATTGCACAGGCGCTGTTCTTCGATGCGGCGACCGTCCCTGCCGGCTGATCGCCAAGACCGGGCGGAACACGACTCAGGTCGGGGCGTTGCCCTTGGGAACAGTGATTTTGTGACGAGAACATAATGGTTGATCAGCAGTCCGAATCCCCGATCCACACGACGACTACGGAGGCTCGGGCCGGTTCGACGCCGGGCGTTGCCCGGAACGTCCTCGTGATCGGCACCCTCCTGGTGATCGTGTTGTTTACGATCATCGTCTTGGTTGGGCGCTCCTGAGCACCTATCTTCTCTAACGCTCGCTGTTCATGGTTGGTTTAGCAGCGGCCCTTCATCCGGGCCGCCGTCAGGGGTGGGATTTTGAGCGAAGACAGCGAAGACGACGACGGCCCGGAAGAGGGCCCACGGCCTGAGCCGGTCCCGCTTTCGGACCCCGAGTTCAAGGATCAGCTGGCTTCCGTCATTCCGCATCTGCGCGCTTTCGGCCGTTCGCTTTCGGGCAGCCGGGACCTCGCCGACGACCTCGTGCAGGAGACGCTGCTCAAGGCATGGGCAGCCCGCAAGCGGTTCCAGGCCGGCACCAACATGCGCGCCTGGACCTTCATCATCCTGCGCAACCTGTTCCTCAGCCAGATGCGGCGAGCGCGCTTTAAGGGCGAATGGGACGACATCACCGCGTCGAAGATCCTGGCCGCGCCTGCGAGCCAGGACCGGCACGTCGAGCTCGCCGATATGCAGCGGGCGCTTCTCCACCTGCCGCAGCCGCAGCGCGAGGCGCTGATCCTCGTCGGTGCGGGCGGCTTCGCTTACGAGGAAGCGGCCGAAATCTGCGGTTGCGCGGTCGGCACGATCAAGAGTCGCGTGGCGCGCGGGCGCGTCGCGCTCGAGCAGCTGCTGTCGAGCGGAAAGCTCCCGTCACGGCGTCAGCACAAGAGCGATCCGGACAAGTCGGCGCTTCAGACGATCATGGGTGAAGTCGACGAACTTAGTCGCGACCACGGCTAGTTGCGATCAAGCAGAAGGTGCCGCCCAGCGGCGCCGGTCAGTTCAGCTGACGCAGCAATTCCGCAAAATCGCGCTCACACGGCTCGGACGCCGCAGCCTCAAAGGCGCGACGGAGCGCAGCCGTGATCCCGGCGTGCGCGGGCGGGAAGTCGACGCGGATCATGCGGCGATCCAGACAATTGACGTCGGATTCCTGGTTGGAATCATGTTCGGCCTTCATTCGAGGTGCAAACGAGCGACTGGGGCTCGAAGTTTCGCGCCGCGGGTAAATTTGGCAATGAACCGGCGCCAATGAGCGCAGAATCACCAGCAAGCAGCAGACCGGCCGCGGTTGACCGGGCGATCCGCTTTTCGCCCTTCCTGCGGAGCGCGATCGATGCCGCGCCCCGGATCGTCGAGACGTTCCTGGCGGAGGGCGCCATCGCTGCCTCGGATGCGGCGCTTGCCGAACGGGCTGACTCAATCGACGTGGAGCTGCGGCGCCAGCGGCAGGGCCTGGCGCTCGCGGTGGCATTAGGCGACCTGTGCGGAGAGCTGCCGCTTGAGGAGGTCACGCGCCTGCTGTCGGACTTCGCCGACCGGGCGATCCACCGCGCAGTCGCCGCAGCCATCGAAGAGCGCGTTCCGGGCGCGCCGAGTGAAGGGTTCGCGGTCATCGCCATGGGCAAGCTCGGCAGTCACGAGCTCAATTATTCTTCCGACGTGGACCTGTTGCTGCTGTTCGATCCTGAGCGGCTGCCGCGCCGCGGGCGCGACGAGCCGGCCGAAGCGGCGGTACGCGTGGGGCGGCGCATCATCGAGATCCTGCAGAAGCGGACTGCTGACGGCTATGTCGCGCGTGTCGACCTCCGGCTGCGGCCATCTCCCGAAGTCACGCCGATTGCCCTGTCGGTCAACGCCGCCATCTCCCACTACGAATCGAGCGCTCTGTCCTGGGAGAGGGCAGCCTTTATCCGGGCCCGGGCCTGCGCCGGCGACATCGCTTTGGGCCAGCGCTTCCTGAAGGCCGTCGAGCCGTTCGTGTGGCGGCGGTCGCTCGACTTCGGCGTGATCGAGGAAATACGGGAGATCTCCGCCCGCATCCGCGACCATTATGCGCAGGGAGCCAGGCTTGGTCCTGGGTACGATCTCAAGCGTGGTCGTGGCGGCATCCGCGAAGTCGAGTTCTTCACGCAGATCCAGCAGATGATCCACGGCGGCCGTGATGCCTCCGTGCGGGCACCCGCGACGCTCGACGCGCTCGCCGCGCTCGAGTCTGCCGGCAGGCTGCCAGCCAAGGACGTCGCGGCGCTGGGTCAAAGCTACCGCCTGCTGCGGACGATCGAGCACCGGGTGCAGATGGTCGAAGATGCCCAGACCCACCTGCTGCCGCAGCAGTGGGAGAGCCTCGACGCGCTGGGAGCGTTGCATGGCCTGGAGGACGGGCACGCGCTGATCGGTCTGCTGCGGCCACCCGTGGATCGCGCGGAAGCGCTGTTCGACTCGCTCGCGCCGGACCGTGAAGGCCGCTTGTCCAACGACGCGGCGATCCTCGGCGATGAGCTGCGCACGCTCGGCTTCACCGATCCGCAGCCTGCCATTCGCAGGATCGCCGACTGGCGGTCGGGCAAGGCGCGGTCGCTGCGCTCCCCGCCCGCGCGAAACGCGTTCGAGGCGATGCTGCCCGCTCTACTTCGGGCGATTGCCGGCGGGCCTGATCCGGAACGCGCTCTCAACCGCTTCAGCGATATCGTCGAAAAGCTTTCGAGCGGGATCAACCTCTACCGACTCTTGGAAGCGCGGCCGCCGCTGGCCGAGCGACTGGCGCTGATCCTGACCTTTGCGCCGCCGCTCGCCGACATGCTCGCGCGCCGCCCCGACCTGCTCGACGGCCTGATCGACGAGTCGAGCTTCGCGCTACGGCCGGAGCCGGAGGTCATGGCGAAGCGGCTGAAGACGGCGATGGCGGGCGAAAGCTACGACCACGCACTCGACCGCGCGCGGCGCGTCATCAATGAGCGCCGGTTCGCGCTCGGGGTCCAGCTCATTTCCGGCCACGCTGACCCGCTCGAACTGGCGCTCGGCTACAGCAACGTCGCGGAAGGGACGGTAGTCGCCCTTGCGGACGCTGCCACTGAGGAGTTCGCGCGCAGCCATGGGCGTATCCATGGCGGCGAGCTGATGATCCTGGCGCTCGGGCGGCTTGGCGGGCGCGCACTTACGCACGCGTCCGATCTCGACATCATCTATCTGTTCGACGCGCCGCCGGGGGCGGTCTCCGACGGCGCCAAGCGGCTGACGGCGACGGACTATTACAATCGGCTCGCCAATCGCGTGAGCGCGGCGCTGAGCGTGCCGACGGCGGCAGGGCCGCTCTACGATATCGACACGCGGCTTCGGCCGCAGGGGGCGCAGGGGATGCTCGCCGTCTCCCTGCAGGGCTTCCTCGAATACCAGCGTAGCGAGGCGTGGACCTGGGAGCATATGGCGATGTGCCGCGCGCGCCCGGTCTACGCGTCGCCGGAGCGAATGACGACGCTGTTCGCAGGCATCGAGACGATCTTGCGAGCGCCGCGCGACGCCGCGAAAACCCGGTCGGATGCGGCGGGAATGCGGGCAGAGATGGCGCGCCACAAGGCGCCCTCGGGGCCGCTGGACATCAAGCTGGGGCCGGGCGGGCTCGTCGACCTCGAGTTTGCCGTGCACACGCTGCAGCTCATCAACGGCTCCGGTCTCGATCCGCGGCTCGAATTTGGAATTGCGGGTCTCGCCTCCGCCGGCTTGATCGATCCCTCGTTCGACCCGGATTTGCGGCTGTTAAGTCGGATGCTCGTGGTGATGCGTCTGCTTGCGCCCGGCAGCAACGAGCCGCCGGAGCGATCTCGGCCACTGGTGGCGAGCCTGTGCGGGCACGCAAGCTGGGACGACCTGCTTGCCGCCCATGGCGCGGCGCGGCAGAGGATCGCTGAACTGTGGCGACAAGTCAGGGAGGGCTGAGATGATCGGCGAAGGCGACCAGGCACCGGCAATCACGGTGAGCGCGAGCGACGGGAGCAGCGTCGACCTCTCCGCGCCGGGACGGCCGGTGGTGCTTTATTTCTATCCCAAGGATGACACGTCGGGCTGCACCCGGGAGGCGCAGGATTTCACGGCTCTTGCCGACGATTACCGGCAGGCTGGCGTCGCGGTGCTCGGCGTGTCGCGCGACCCGATGAAGAAGCACGAGAAGTTCATCGACAAGTACAGCCTCTCCGTGCCGCTCGTGTCCGACGAGGACGGCCGCATCTCCGAAGCGTTCGGCACCTGGGTCCAGAAGTCGATGTACGGCCGCAAGTACATGGGAATGGAGCGCGCGACGTTCCTGATTGGCGCCGACGGCGAGGTCCTGAAGGCGTGGCACAAAGTCAAGGTGCCGAACCACGCGCAGGAAGTGCTGGAGGCGGCGAGGGCCTAGCTGGCCAGGCTGCGGATCAGCATCTCCCAATGCAGGACGTCGTCGTACATCGCGCGGACCGGGAGTCTCTCGTCGAGCCCGTGGGCGCGCTCGTCGTCGGGTGAGATGCCCCAGCTACCGTCCACGTCGTAGACCGGAATACCCTTCGCCCGGAAGAAGCTGCCGTCGCTGGCGCCTGTCTGCATCATCGGATAAACGTGCATCTCCGGGCCGTGGAAGCGCTGGATCGACGCCGTCACTGCCTTGAGCACGTCGGAGCGGAGAGGCGAGGTCGGCGTCGGCACACCGATGTAGTTGGGATCGGGCGTGACCTCGACCTTCGAACCGACGACCTGCTGCAGTTCCGCCTGGATGACCTTCGGCTCGACGCCAGGCATGATACGGCAGTTGACGGTTGCCTGGGCGCTCTGCGGGAGCGCGTTGTCGGCATGGCCGCCCTGCAGCATCGTGGCGACGCAGCGGGTGCGGGTCAGGCCAACTTCGAGCGGGTCGGCTTCGATTGCATCGGCAGCTGCGCCGTCGTTCGGATTGGCAAGCCAGCGGCGGATTGCCTGGCCGAGCGGACTGTTGCCTTCCTGGCGTGCGCGCTCCTCGAAGTAGCCGCGGCTGGCATCGTTCAGGACCGGCGTGAAGCGGTGTGCCTGGAGGGCCTTCAGCGCATCGGCAAGCTCATAGATCGCGTTGTCGGGGCGCGGCCGTGAGCTGTGGCCACCGGGGTTATGGGTGGTGAACAAGTAGGTCTGGAAGGTCTTCTCGGCGATCGACACGCCGCAGCCAAGCGGCCGGAACTGCCGATCGTAAGAGGCGCAGCCGCCGTCGGCATTGAGGCCAAACTCCGCATCCGTCAGGTCGCGCCACTTGGATGCCCCCAGGGTTGCGCCCATGCCCTGCGTTTCTTCGTCGCCGCTGTAGAAGAAGATGATGTCACGGTTCGGCTTGAAACCCTCGGACATCAGCTTGACCGCCGCCATGGTCGTCGCGACGTCGCCGTTCTTCATGTCGCTGGTGCCGCGGCCAAGGAAGTAATTGCCCTCTTCGCGGAACACGAACGGATCATATTTCCAGTCTTCGCGCTTGGCTTCGACCACATCCATGTGGCCAAGGATAAGCATCGGCTTCCTGGTCGCTTTCGGTGAGCGCCAGCGGACGATCAGCGCTTCGGTCTTGTCGCCCGGCAGTGCCTCATAAGGCATGAAGTGAATGTCGGCGGCGGGGATGCCCGCCTTGCGGAACTGGTCGGCAAGGAGGGTCGCCATCTTGTGCATCTGGCCGCGGTTGTGGACCGTCGGGATCTCGATCGCCTGCTTGAACACATCCCGGGTACGTGCCTGCCATTGCTTCGGCAATTCGCTCGGAACCGTTCGCGGATCCGTCGCGGCCGTGGCCACGGTTGCAGTCCCAAGGGCGAATAAGCCGGCGATGATGTTGCGCATGAATGCCTCCCGATCCCGCATAGGACTAGGCGCGGCAATGTGATGGTCAAGCGTGCGCTTATCGCTTGACCGGTGGCGGCGGCATTTCCGGAGGAACGCCCATCCCCGCGGGGGGAGGGGTCGGATTGGGCTTCAGCCACAGGCGGCCCCTCGCAAGATCGATCGTCACCAGATAGTTTTTCAGGAACGGCATTCCGAGGTTGCCGTCGATCGTGATCCCGGCGGGAAAGATCAGCCCATTGGCCTCGATCCCCTGCCCGACTGGGATGGAGCCCTTCTGCGGACCCTTGTCGGGACTGATTCCGAACAGCTTGGCATAGTCTTTGGCGACCAGGATCGTGCCGCCATTCCCGCTATCGATCTGGAAGCCCAGCGGCCCTGCGGATGTCGGCACCTGGACATCCACGGCCAGGCCATGCCCACCGATTTCCCGCACGGTGAGTGCGGGCAATTCTGTCGCACCGTTGATGGCCTGCCTGGCACTTTCGGGTGTCTCGACGATGAGTCGGAGCCCGGCGGAATCCAGAGTGATCGTTTGTCCTGCGAAGGCGTCCAGCGCGAGCAACCCATCGACGGTTACTCCCTTCGCGTTGAACTCACCGACCTGGTAGACGCCCGCCACCGGAACCTTGAACTCGCGACCTCCGATTTTCAGCGCGACGTCGTCGCAGCGCGGGGCGTCCAGCTTCTCGCCAGTCATCCGGAAGCCGCTGACTCGCAGGCCCTTCTCGCAGCCTAGGCTCTTGGCGAGCTCGGGCGAAATGAAGCTGATGCCTCCGCCGGTGTCGAGCTGGAACAGTCGTAGCTTGCCGCCAACCTCGACCTTCAAGGCCACGGATTTCCGAAACGGCTCCAGCTTCAGCACCGTCGGCTCGACGGCGGCCGCGAAGCTCGGGACAGCCATGGCCCAAAGGCCGGCAATGGAAAAAATGAGCTTGCGCACGTCGCGTCCAGATTGTTGCGAGGCCGTACCTAAATAAGCTCGCTGTCCTGCTGATGAATGAGGCCGTGGCCTTCCGCCAGATAATCGGCGCTCCGCATTTCCTCGAGGCGGCTCGCGGTCCGCTCGAACTCGAAGCTTCCGTCGCCGCGCGGATAAAGGCCGGATGGCTCCGCGTCCGCCGCCGCAAGCAGCTTCACCTTATGCTCGTACAAGGCGTCGATCAGGGTGACGAAACGTGCCGCCTCGTTGCGCATGTCGGGGCCCATCACCGGGATGCCGACGATGATGACCGTATGAAAGCGCCGGGCGATCGCCAGATAATCGGCCGCGCCGCGCGCTTCGCCGCACAGCCGCTTGAATGAGAAAACGGCGACACCTTTCAGGCTTTTGGGGACGTGCAGCGTTCGCCCGCCGCCGACATCCAGCTCTTCAGATGGGACCTTGGCGCGGTCTTCGACCGGATAGTCGGTCAGTTGAAAGAAGGCTCGGCTCAGCGCCGCGGTCGCTTCAGGCCCGTTCGGAACGTGCCAGACATTGACGCCGCTTAATCGTTCGAGCCGATAGTCGGTGGGGCCGTTCACTTCCACCACGAGCATGCGCTGCTCGATGAGGTCAATGAACGGCAGGAACAGCTCACGGTTGAGGCCGTCCTTATAGAGGTCGCGTGGCGGCCGGTTGGAGGTGGTGACGACCCGGACGCCTTCCTCGAGGAGCTTTCCGAACAGGCGCGACAGGATCATCGCATCGGCCGGGTTCGTGACCTGCATCTCGTCGAAGCAGAGCAGTTTCGCTTCGCCGGCGATCTGCTCGGCCACGGGCTCGATCGGGTCGCCGCTTTCGCTCTCGCGCGCCTTGCGTAGCCGCTCGTGGGTCTCGAGCATGAACTCGTGAAAGTGGACGCGGCGCTTGGGGAGCACGTCGATGTGCACGAAGGCGAGGTCCATCAGCATCGATTTGCCGCGCCCCACGCCGCCCCAAAGGTAGGCGCCCGCGGGGCCCGGCGCGTCCGAGCGCATGAGGCGCGAGAGCAATCCAGGCTTGCGGGTCAGCGCCGCAGCGAGGCGGTCGAGCGCTGCAACCGCGCGCTGTTGCGCAGCGTCGGGCTTGAGCTCGCCCGCTTTCAGGAGCCGGTCGTAGGCGGCCCGGACCGGCCCGGTCATGCCGGCGCGTTACGCTCGCGGATGCGCTTCAGCGTGCCGCTGAAACTGTAACAGGGCTCGCCGTTCTGGCGAACGATGCCCTGCAGAAAGGCGTGCCCGCGGGTTTGCCGGACCAGCTCAACGTGTGCTTCGAGCGGTGTGCCCGCCCGGCCGCGCGCAACGAAGTGGGTCGTGAGGTCGAGGGTCACGTAGTGTCCGGGCTGCATGCCGGCGCAGTGGCCGCCGGCGAAGAGCGACATGTCGATGAAGCTCATGACGGCGCCACCGTGGATCGATCCGCCCATGTTCATGTGGGCCTCGGTCGGGAACATGCGGGTGAGCGCGCGGCCTGACCCGTCGGGCTTGAACAGCAGGCGGCCGGTGGCGCCGGCGAAGCTGCCGCGCGGGAAATCGCCCCAGCTGAACCAGCCGGGATGTTCGTCGTCGCGCGTGGCGCCGGTCGGGATGCCGACGTCTTCCATCAGCTCAGACGGCGCGGCAGGGTCCTCGCTCACGCCGTTCGTTCGGCGATCAGCTTCTTGGTCTCGGCGATCGCCTTGGCGGGGTTGAGACCCTTCGGGCAGACGTTCGCGCAGTTCATGATCGTGTGGCAGCGATAGAGCCGATACGGGTCCTCGAGCTGGTCGAGCCGCTCGCCGGTCGCTTCGTCGCGGCTGTCGGCGAGGAAGCGATAGGCCTGAAGCAGGATCGCGGGCCCCAGGAACTTGTCTGCGTTCCACCAATAGCTCGGGCAGCTCGTCGAGCAGCAGAAGCACAGGATGCACTCGTAGAGGCCGTCCAGCTGCTCGCGGTCCTCGGGCGACTGCAGCCGCTCACGGGACGGAGCGGGTGTGGCCGACTTCAGCCAGGGTTGGATCGACGCATATTGCGCGTAGACGTGGGTGAGGTCGGGCACGAGGTCCTTGACGACTTCCATGTGCGGGAGGGGGGTGATTTGCACCTCGCCCTTGATGTCCTCGATCGCCGTCGTGCAGGCGAGCCCGTTGCGACCCTCCATGTTCATCGCGCACGATCCGCAAATGCCCTCTCGGCACGAGCGGCGGAAGGTCAGCGTCGGGTCGATCTCGTTCTTGATCTTGATAAGCGCGTCGAGGACCATCGGACCCGTCTTGTCGAGGTCGATGGTGTAGCGGTCGAACCGCGGGTTGGCCCCGCTGTCGGGGTCGTAGCGATAGACCTTGAAGGTCTTCAGGCGCTTGCCGGTCTCTGCCGGATGCTGACGACCCTTCTGGATCTTGCTGTTCTTTGGAAGCGTGAACTCGGCCAAGCTGAATGCTCCTTGCTTGGGCGAGCCGCTAGCACGTGAGCCGGGCGTTTTCAAAAGCTACGAAGGGCAAAAACGAAGGCCGCGGGCGATCTGCCCACGGCCTCCGTTCGATTTCGCCGGTGACTAGCGCAGCAGCGCAGAGATCACCTGCTGAACGACCATCGTGGTCGGATCGACCCCGTAATAATAGCCGTTGTTATAGTAGTAGCGGTAGCGCGAGTTCAGGTTGTACCGGTGCCGCACGCTGTAGGGAATGCGGTTGTAGCTATAGTAGGTGCCGTAGCCGCGTTGGTAACGCTGCCCGCGCGTGAACCGCTGATGGTGCGAACGGCTCTGCCCATAATGATGGCCGTTGTCGTGCCTTCCCTCATGGGCGTTGTGGTGGCCGTGCCGCTGCGCCGCAGCGGGAGCGGAGATGCCGAGCGCTGCTACGCTGGCTAGCATCAGGAACATCTTCATCGTGAATCCTTCCAAGGTTGTTGCGCGACGAACGCTCGCCAACAGCAATTGTTACGTCAGGCGAACGGCGCCCGGCAGAACCGGGCGCCGCCAGCTAACGGTTCGCCGTAACTACCGGACGCTGATAACGCGGGTAACCCGGTAGGTGCGCGGATTAACGACGTAGACGCGGCCGCCCTGGTTCACGTAGCGCCAGTCGCGACGCAGATTGTAGCGGCGGACCAGCGGCGCCGGCAGCGCGCTGTACTGGGTGTAGGAATAGGTCGGCGCGAAGCGATAGCCGACCGCGTAACCTGCCCGCCTTGCCTGGGGGCGGGTGAGCCGATGCCAGGCAACACAGCGGCCGTGCCGCCACTTCGAGCATGTCGTGTGGTTCGTATAGCGCTTGGCGTCGGCCGGAGCCGCGCTCAACGCGACCGCTGCCGCGCCGAGTGCAAGGAAGAATTTCGTCATAGGTTTTCTCCTGAAATTGACTTGGAGCAAACGAGCGGCGCGTCGGGCCAGTTGCGCGGTTCGCCGAAGGTTACACCCTTTTAATCTTGTTGCTGGCTTGCCCCGTCGTGGTTGCGGGGTTGGAGGCACCTCGCTAATCGGGCGCCGCGCTCGTCACGTGGCGACTCCCTTTCGCGGCCGCCGCGACAACAAAGCAGAAAGGTTCGAAGCCCGGCTCATGGCTCGGAAGAAAATCGCGCTCATCGGCGCCGGAATGATCGGCGGCACCCTGGCTCACCTCGCCGCAATTCGGGAGCTTGGCGACATAGTCCTGTTCGACGTGGTCGAGGGCGTGCCTGAAGGAAAGGCCCTGGACATCGCCCAGGCTGGTCCGGTCGACGACTTCGACGTGAACCTGAAGGGCACGTCGAACTACGCGGACATTGCCGACGCTGACGTCTGCATCGTCACGGCTGGCGTCGCCCGCAAGCCGGGCATGAGCCGCGACGACCTGCTCGGCATCAACCTCAAGGTGATGAAGGCGGTCGGCGAGGGGATCAAAGCCAATGCCCCGAATGCATTCGTTATCTGCATCACCAATCCGCTCGACGCTATGGTCTGGGCACTTCGGGAGTTCTCCGGGCTTCCGCACCACATGGTGGTCGGCATGGCCGGCGTGCTCGACAGCGCCCGCTTCCGCCACTTCCTGGCCGAGGAATTCAACGTCAGCGTCGAGGACGTCACCGCCTTCGTGCTCGGCGGCCACGGCGACACCATGGTCCCGGTGGTCGAATATTCGACCGTCGCCGGCATCCCGATCCCCGACCTGGTCAAGATGGGCTGGTCGACGCAGGACAAGATCGACGCGATCGTCAAGCGCACCCGCGGCGGCGGCGGCGAGATCGTCGCCCTCCTGAAGACCGGCTCGGCCTTCTACGCTCCGGCGACCAGCGCCATCGCGATGGCCGAGAGCTTCCTCAAGGACAAGAAGCGGGTCCTCCCCGCCGCTGCGAACCTCACCGGGCAGTACGGCGTGGACAACCTCTACGTCGGCGTCCCCGTCGTGATCGGCGCCGGCGGCGTCGAGCGCATCGTCGAAATCGAGCTGAAGGACGAGGCGAAGGCCAACTTCCAGGTCAGCGTCGACGCGGTCAAGGAGCTGCTCGCCGCCTGCAAGCAGATCGACAGTTCGCTTGACTGATGGATGAAGGATTTGCCTTTGCGTTAGCTGCAATCGTGCCCGTCTCGGCGAGTCTTTGGTGGATCTTTCAAGTGCAAAGGGCATCCGGTGCATCGAGCGAGATCAGGTACTGCGTGGCGCGCAATCTTCTCACCTTCGGCATTGTGTCAGTAGCAGCTGGGGCCGTTTTGGGAGCTGCAGCCTACGGTAGCTCTTTCGGCTTCTGGGCGCTCGCGATCTTCTTGTCGGGACTCTTTTCGATCCCCGCAGCTGCCGTTCTGGGTCTCGGAAACTTGATCCTCTTGAAACGATTAGGGGCAATTCCGTCGCCCACAAAGGACTCTTGAATGTCGATCCTCGTTGACAAGAACACCAAGGTCATCACGCAGGGGATGACCGGGGAAACCGGCACCTTCCACACCGAGCAGGCGCTGGTCTACGGCACGCAGATGGTTGCCGGAGTCACGCCCGGTAAGGGTGGGACCGAGCACCTCGGATTGCCCGTGTTCGACACTGTCGCTGACGCCGTCGCCAAGACCGGCGCGACGGCCTCCGTCATCTACGTCCCACCGCCTTTCGCCGCGGACTCGATCCTCGAGGCGATCGACGCGGAAGTGCCGCTGATCGTCACCATCACGGAGGGCATCCCGGTCCTCGACATGGTCAAGGTCAAACGGGCACTCGACGGTTCGAAGTCGCGGCTGATCGGGCCCAACTGCCCGGGCGTCCTCACGCCAAACGAGTGCAAGATCGGCATCATGCCGGGCAATATCTTCTCGAAGGGCAGCGTCGGCGTCGTCAGCCGCTCCGGCACGCTGACCTACGAGGCGGTGTTCCAGACGACCAACGAGGGGCTTGGCCAGTCGACCGCCGTCGGCATCGGCGGCGATCCCGTCAAGGGCACCGAGTTCATCGACATGCTCGAGATGTTCCTTGCCGACGACGAAACCAGGTCGATCATCATGATCGGCGAGATCGGCGGCAGCGCGGAAGAAGACGCTGCCCAGTTCCTCGCGGACGAAGCGAGGCGTGGTCGCAAGAAGCCGACGGTCGGCTTCATCGCGGGCCGCACCGCGCCTCCCGGGCGCCGGATGGGTCACGCCGGCGCCATCGTTTCGGGCGGCAAGGGCGACGCGGAAAGCAAGATCGCTGCCATGGAAGCGGCTGGAATTACCGTATCTCCAAGCCCATCTGAGCTCGGCAAGACGCTCAAGGCATTGCTGGCAGCGTAACTGGACCCCGTGCGTTCGCACGGGGACGGAGTGACACTTGGACCACCAGAACCTGAACTTCGAACATGAGGCCGGCCCCAGCTGGGAGCGGGAGAACTGGCCGCTTGCCGAACTGGACGATGTGAACCTTGGCCTCGATCCCACGCAAGCGGTGATCGAAAAGGTTCGCGCGGCCGCATCGGACAAGGCCGCAAAGGCCGGCGCCAGCCCGGACGAGATCAGGCGCGCCGCAGACGACAGCATCCGCGCCATGATGCTGATCCGCACCTATCGGGTGCGGGGGCACCTCGCGGCCAACCTGGACCCACTCGGCCTCACGCGCCGTGAGGTTCCGGCGGACCTTACCCCGGCTTACCATGGCTTCAGCGACGCCGACCTCGATCGGCCGATCTGGATCGGCGGCACGCTTGGCTTCCAGAGCGCGACGGTGCGCCAGATCGTCGACGTGCTGCAGGCCAACTACTGCGGGCACGTCGGCCTCGAGTACATGCACATCAACGAGGTCGAGGAGCGGCGCTTCCTCCAGGAGCGGATGGAAGGCAAGGACGCCGAAATCCAGTTCACGCCCGAAGGCAAGCAGGCGATCCTCGTCAAGGTCATTCAGGCGGAGCAGTGGGAGAAGTTCCTCGCCCGCAAATATGTCGGCACCAAGCGCTTCGGCCTCGACGGCGGCGAGAGTGCGGTCCCGGCGCTTGAGGCGGTCATTAAGTACGGCGGACAGATGGGCGTCCAGGAGATCGACGTTGGCATGGCCCACCGGGGCCGGCTGAACATCCTGTCGAACGTCATGGGCAAGCCCGCGCAGGCGATCTTCCACGAGTTCGCGGGCGGCGCGACCAACCCGGCCGACGTCGGCGGTTCGGGCGACGTGAAGTACCACCTCGGCACCTCGTCGGACCGCGAGTTCGACGGCAACAAGGTGCACCTGTCCTTGCTGCCGAACCCGTCGCACCTCGAAGCCGTCGACCCGGTCGTGCTCGGCAAGGCGCGCGCGGTGCTGACGCTGAAGGGCGACCCGCACGGCAAGAGCGTATTGCCGATCCTGCTGCACGGCGACGCGGCCTTCGCGGCGCAGGGCGTCGTCTGGGAATGCCTGAGCTTCTCGGGCCTGCCAGGTTACGCAACCGGCGGCACGATCCATTTCATCATCAACAACCAGGTCGGCTTCACGACCAGTCCGCAGTTCGCGCGATCGTCGCCTTACCCGTCGGACGTCGCCAAGGGCATCCAGGCGCCGATCCTGCACGTCAACGGCGACGATCCGGAAGCGGTCACCTTCTGCTGCAAGCTGGCCATCGAGTTCCGCCAGCGGTTCGGCCGCGACATCGTGATCGACATGTGGTGCTATCGCCGCTTCGGCCACAACGAGGGCGACGAGCCGAGCTTCACGCAGCCGCTGATGTATGCGGCAATCAAGGGTCACCCGCCGATCAGCGAGATCTACGGCAAGCGGCTGATTGCGGAAGGTGTCGTCGACCAGGCCTGGATTGACCAGCAGACGCAGGAGCATGTCGCCCACCTGGAAGCTGACTTCCAGGCAGCCATTTCCTACCTGCCCAACAAGGCGGACTGGTTCGAGGGGCGCTGGGCGGGTCTCGGCCGTCCTGGCGAGCCGGTGCTCGGCCGGCGCAACACGGCGACGGCGATCGACGAGGGCGAATTCCGCCGCCTCGGCGAGGTCCTGACCCACGTTCCGGAAGGCTTCCAGGTTCACCGCACCTTGCAGCGCATCCTCGATGCCAAGCGCGAGATGTTCCAGAGCGGCGCGGGAGTCGACTGGGCGACCGCGGAAGCGCTGGCGTTCGGAAGTCTGATTGCGGAAGGGCACGGCGTCCGGTTGTCCGGGCAGGACAGCGGCCGCGGCACCTTCAGCCAGCGCCACTCGGTGTGGGTGAACCAGCAGAACGGGGACAAGTACATCCCGCTGTGCAGCGTGGAGCCCGGTCGCTTCGAAGTGCGCGACAGCCCGCTTTCCGAGTTCGGCGTGCTTGGCTTTGAATATGGCTATTCGATCGCCGACCCGCGGACGCTGGTGCTGTGGGAAGCGCAGTTCGGCGACTTCGCGAATGGCGCGGAGACCATCATCGACCAGTTCATCGCGTCGGGCGAAGCGAAGTGGCTTCGCGCGAGCGGCCTGGTCATGCTGCTGCCGCACGGCTTCGAAGGACAGGGGCCGGAGCACAGCTCGGCGCGGCTGGAGCGTTACCTCCAGCTCTGCGCGGAGGACAATCTCCAGGTCGCGAACTGCACGACTCCGGCGAACTACTTCCACATCCTGCGCCGGCAGATGCGTCGCGACTTCCGCAAGCCGCTGATCCTGATGACTCCCAAGTCGCTGCTTCGGCACAAGCTTGCGGTATCGAGCATCGCCGACTTCACGGGTGACAGCCACTTCCGGAGGATTGTCTCCGACCTGAGTCCGCCGGCGGAAGGCGAGACGCGCCGGCTGGTGCTGTGCTCGGGCAAGGTCGCCTACGACCTGATCGAGCAGCGCGACCAGGCGGGGGACAGCGGCGTGGAGATCCTGCGCATGGAGCAGCTCTATCCGTTCCCGTCGGAGCCCCTGGTGAAGCGGCTTCGCGCCATGCCGAAGCTGCAGGACGTGATCTGGGCGCAGGAAGAACCAAAGAACAACGGCGCCTGGACGTTCGTCGAGCCGCTGCTCGAGGCTTGCCTGGTGGAAACGGGGTTCGGCAACATGCGGCCGCAATATGCGGGTCGCGACGCTGCTGCTTCGCCGGCGACCGGCCTTGCCAAGCGGCACGCCGCAGAGCAGGCGGCCTTGATTGCAGCCGCGCTCGGCCATAGCAGCCCCGTCGAGTCCGCCGCGGTCGCGGCAGAGTGAAGGATCATCATGGCGACTGACGTTCAGGTCCCGGCCCTCGGGGAATCGATCACCGAAGGCACGCTCGCCCAGTGGTTGAAGAAGCCCGGTGAAGCAGTTGCGGCCGACGAGCCGATCGCGAGCCTGGAGACGGACAAGGTCAGCGTCGACGTGCCGTCACCCGTCGCCGGTGTATTGACCGAGCAGCTGGTCCACGAAGGCGACAATGTCGCGGTCGGAGCAGTGATTGCGCGCATCGACCAGAGTGCGACGGCAGGCGCTGCAGTTCCGGCGTCCAGTCCTGCTCCAGTGCCTGCGAGCACCGCGACCAACCCCGCCGGTGCCGGGGAGAACCCGCAGTTGCGCGGCAGCGAGCACGCGCCTGATGCGGTCACCAACAACGCCGAGGCATCGTCGGCGGACGATGGCATCTCCACCATGTCGCCGGCGGTTCGCCGCGCGGTTCTCGAATATCACGTCGATCCGACGAAGATCCGGGGCAGCGGCAAGGACGGACGCCTGACCAAGGACGATGTGATCGCGGCGGCGCAGGCTCAGAAGACTCCTCCAGCGCCGCAGCCTGAACTCAAGGCGCCTTCCGCACCTGCCCCGGCGGCCGCCGCTCAGCGGCCAGCGACGGTCTCCGGCGAGCGCAAGGAAGAGCGCGTGCGCCTTTCGCGCCTGCGCCAGACCATCGCCACGCGCCTGAAGGAATCGCAGAACACCGCGGCGATCCTGACGACCTTCAACGACGTCGACATGACCGCCGTCATCGAGGCGCGGGCGCGCTACAAGGACTTGTTCGAGAAGAAGCACGGCATCCGGCTTGGCTTCATGGGCTTCTTCGTGAAAGCCTGTGCACTTGCAGCCCGGGACGTGCCGTCGGTCAACGCTATGATCGATGGCGATGAGATCGTCTATCGCGACTACCTCGACGTCTCGGTCGCCGTCTCCGCGCCCAAGGGCCTGGTCGTTCCGGTCGTTCGCAACGCCCAGGCGATGGGTTTCGCCGAGATCGAGAAAACAATCGCGGACTTCGGCAAGCGAGCCAAGGACGGCACGCTGACCATGGACGACATGGCCGGCGGCACGTTCACCATCTCGAACGGCGGCGTGTTCGGCTCGCTGCTGTCGACGCCGATCCTGAACGCGGGTCAGTCGGGCGTGCTCGGTATGCACCGCATCGAGGAGCGGCCGGTCGTCCGCGACGGGCAGATCGTTGCCCGGCCCATGATGTACCTGGCGCTCAGCTACGACCATCGCTTGGTTGACGGCCGCGAGGCGGTGACCTTCCTGGTGCGGGTGAAGGAAGCGATCGAGGACCCGACCCGGCTCCTCATCGACCTATAGAAACTAGGCTGCCGCTCTCGCCTGCGACTGCATGTTGTAGGCGAGCCGCTCCGCAGTGCCGGTGAGCACGGCCTCGTGCTGGTCTACCCGCCACACAGGGCAGGCGCCAATCAGCCGCGCGAAGTTCCTGCGCCCGGCGAAACTGGAGTCGAATGCGCTGCGGCCGCCCGCCTCCAGGATGCGGTTCACTCGCGATCCCGTCAGCATCACCCCATTCCAGGCGCCATAGGCGTGGACCAGGTTCACCGCGAACCGACCGAGGAGTTCCGACTGCAGGCGCGGCCGCTCGGGATCGAGCATCTGCGGGCAGGCGCTCGCCCACAGGGGATCGTTGCGGTCGACCATCAGCAGCCGTTCCCAGCTTGCCGCGGGAGAATTGCCCTTGAGCGCTTGCGACAGCTGGAACTCGGCCTGACTCAGCGGCGCGAAATCCATGTGCCCGGCCTCGGTTTCGAGCACGCGCATGTGACCGGTTCGGTCGACGTCGACGATGGCAGCGCCAACACCCTCCTCGACCATGATCATGACGAAGCGCGCCGGCTTGTCGAATGCCGGAGCGCCGATGCCGCGGAGATTGCCGACCGTCGCCGAGCCGGACCGCACGGCCCACGCGCGCGCAGCGACATCATTGAGCACCATGACCGGGTGCTCGAAAATCGCTGCCAGTCCGGAGCGGGTGATCGTCCAGCGCGAGCGCACCAGCGACAGCGCCTCGCCGCTCGTCGCCCCCGCCATGGCGATGACGCAGCGCGTGCCGTGCAGCGTCACGCCCTGCTCGCGCTCGACGCGCTGCAGCCCGTCGGTGAAGGTCGGCACCCCCGTGATGTCGATCTCACGGACAGCCTGCAGCCGCGGTCGCGGCGACGGCGTGGCCGTCGCCACCCGCAGGACGCCCTGCGCCGACGCTTCGACAAGCAACCACGGCCGGGCGTCCGGCAAACTCGAGCTCATCATACCACTCTCACCCCTGGTGATAGCGCTAACACGCACCACTTAAGCTTGGGTTACCTCTCGACGGGTTGCCGCGGCCAAGTCTAAGGCGCGCGCAATCCTTCCCGCTCCGGAGCGTTTGAATGGCTGACAATTTCGACTTCGACGTGCTCGTGATCGGCTCTGGCCCGGGCGGCTATGTGGCCGCGATCCGCGCCGCGCAGCTCGGCCTGAAGACCGCCTGCGCCGAGAGCCGCGAGACGCTCGGTGGCACTTGTCTCAACGTCGGCTGTATCCCTTCCAAGGCGCTGCTGCATGCGTCGGAGCTGTTCGAAGAAGCTCATGACGGCACGCTCGCCAAATGGGGCATTAAGCCGCAGGGCGTCGAGCTCGACCTCGGCACGATGCACGCCGCGCGCAAGGAAGCCGTGAAGGGCCTGACGCAGGGCATCGAGTTCCTGTTCAAGAAGAACAAGGTCGAATGGCTGAAGGGCCGCGCCAGCTTCGAAAGCGCCGACACCGTGAAGGTCGGCGACCGCACCGTCCGGGCGAAGAACATCGTCATCGCAACCGGCTCGTCGGTCACGCCGCTCCCGGGAATCACGATCGACCAGGAGCGGATCGTCGATTCTACGGGCGCCCTTGAGCTTCCTGAAGTGCCCGGGCGCATGATCGTGATCGGCGGCGGCGTGATCGGACTCGAACTCGGATCCGTGTGGCGACGGCTTGGCGCACAGGTCACCGTCGTCGAGTTCCTCGACCAGATCCTGCCCGGCTTCGATGCCGACGTCCGCAAGGAATCGAACAAGATATTCAAGAAGCAGGGCTTCGAGTTCCGCCTCTCGACCAAGGTAACGAAGGCGGATCGCAACGGCGATACGGTCACCCTGACGCTTGAACCCGCTGCTGGCGGCGCGGCAGAGAGCATCGAGGCAGACGTCGTGCTCGTCTCGGTCGGTCGTCGCGCCAACACCGAAGGGCTCGCGATCGAGAAGGCGGGTCTCGCCACGAACCAGCGCGGGCAGGTCGAGACCGACCACCAGTTCCGCACCAGCGTGCCGGGCGTGTGGGCGATCGGCGACGTGATTCCCGGGCCGATGCTCGCGCACAAGGCCGAGGACGAAGGCATCGCCGTTGCGGAGAACATCGCGGGGCAAACCGGCATCGTGAACCACGATGTCATCCCGAGCGTGGTCTATACGACGCCCGAGATCGCCGGCGTCGGCCTGACGGAGGAGCAGGCCCGCGAGCATGGCGAGATCAAGGTCGGCAAGTTCCCGATGATGGCCAACAGCCGCGCCAAGACCAATCGCGAGCCGGATGGCTTCGTGAAGGTGATCGCGGATGCGAAGAGCGATCGCGTGCTCGGCGTCTGGATCATCGCGACCGTTGCCGGGACGATGATTGCTGAAGCGGCGCTGGCGATGGAGTTCGGCGCGACCAGCGAGGACATCGCCTACACCTGCCACGCGCACCCGACGCACAGCGAGGCGCTCAAGGAAGCCGCCATGGCGGTGACTGGGAAGCCCATCCACATCTGACGCGTTGGGCGTCGCGATGGCGAAGCTTCATGACGAATGGGTCGTTGCGCCGCACGGCCCGCTGCGAGAGATCGAGCCCGGGCTGCTGACGGTGGTGGGCGAGATCAAGATGCCGCTCGGCGCTTTCCCGCGCCGTATGACGGTAATCGCGCTGGAGCGCGGCGGAACGGCCCTCTACTCGCCCATCCCGCTTCGAGAACCCGACATGAAGCGGATCGAAGCGCTCGGTGAACCGGCTTACCTGATCGTACCGAATCCGGCGCATAGGCTGGACATCCGCGCCTTCCACCACCGGTACCCGCGCGCCAAGGTGGTGACCGCGCCGGGCGCCAAGTCGCGGGTCGAAGAAGCGGTGAAGCCGGCGCAGACGAGCGCGCGGCTGGGCAAATCGGCAAGCCTGATCGTAGTAGCGGGC
Organism: Sphingomonas sp. F9_3S_D5_B_2; assembly: GCF_054263715.1. Lineage (NCBI taxonomy): Bacteria > Pseudomonadati > Pseudomonadota > Alphaproteobacteria > Sphingomonadales > Sphingomonadaceae > Sphingomonas > Sphingomonas sp. F9_3S_D5_B_2. The sequence goes on from NZ_JBSZFB010000002.1 coordinate 437,731, forward strand.
ACCGGCGAGCGCGAAGTGGCGCTGCTCGTCGGCGGCGAAAGGTCTTCGCTCATCACCAACGACATCATCGGCAACGTCCGCTCGCCACGTGGGATCGGCGGGTGGCTGATCAACCGCATCCTTCGATTCGGTCCGAAGCCCCACGTGCCGCGTGACGTCCGCGGCCTCCTCATCAACGACAAAGAGGCGCTTGCCACACAGTTCCGGCTGTGGGCGGAGATCGAGGGACTTGAGCGGATCATCCCCTCGCACGGCGAAATCATCGCGGACCCCGGACCCGTGCTGCGTCGCCTCGCTGACGAGCTCGACTAGGCGGCTCCACATTTCATTAACCAGTTCGATTTAACCGTCGGCTCTCGTGTTGTTTGCCTTTGGGGGAGGGCGCGCGTGCCTGAAGTAGCTGGTTTCGAGTATCGATGGTTGCGTGCGCTCGTCGGAATGGCGCTGGTTACCGCGACGATCGCAATTGCCCTTGGAGTATCCGTCGGGGTCCCGGCTCTGCAAGTCCTCGCCCGCTACGCTGGCAGGATCTGGTGGCTGAGCGCGCCGACACTCTTCCTTGCCCTCGTCATCTTCTTCGTACGCTCGATGGTGCTCCGTCGGCCGAGCCCCTTCGAAGACTTGCGGCCGTTCGTCGCGAGCAGGCTCGGGTCGGTTGAGGCCGCGGCAGCAACTCTGGGCCCAATCCTGATCGTGCCGGTGATCCTCGGCGCGTTCGGCACTCTCAAGCAGATCATGCCGCTGATCAGCCCTTTCGCCTGGGACAACGGCATCGCAGAGGTGGGCCGTGTCATGTTCGGCGGGACGCGGGCGTGGCATTTCACGCACGCCATCTTCGGAGGCCCGCTTCCGACCATGATTATCGACCGGGTCTACACGGCGTGGGTGCCGATCCTGTCGATAGCGGTGCTGTTCTTCGCTGTGTTCGCGGCGCCTGAGCTGCGAGCCCGCTTTTTCCTTTCCTTTGCAGCCGCATGGGTGCTGCTTGGGATCGTCGGCGCTTTCCTTCTGTCGTCAGCCGGGCCGTGCTTCGTGCCGCACCTGGGTGGTCCAGCGGCCGAAGACTTCGGTGAACTCATGGCTCGTCTTCGTTCGATCGATGCTGCCGGGTATCACCTTGGCGCTCTCGAGTGGCAGGAGATGCTGTGGAAGGCGCAAGCCGAGCATCGCTACGGTTTCGGGCTCGGCATCTCGGCCATGCCCTCGATGCACAATGCGATTGCATTCCTCTACGGCCTCGCGGCGCTTCGCACCCGGCCGCTGGTGCGCGCCGTGGTGTGGCTGTTCGCGGTGACGATCCTGATCGGTTCGGTTCACCTTGGCTGGCACTATATCGCGGACGGGATCGTCGCCTGGGCGGGCATGGGCCTGATCTGGTGGGGCGCGGGCGTCTATCTGAACGCGGGTGCGACGCGCAGCGAGGAAGTGCCCGAGTTGGTTCCAGCAGCCGCCTAGCCGAGGACGGACGCGGGCAGGGGTTCACGCGGCGCCGATCGTCGCGGAGCCAAGTCTTTCTGCCAGCGTCCGACGTCTACCCATTCGCCGAGCTTGAACCCCACTCCGCGTTCGACGCCGATGGGGCTGAACCCGAGCCCCTCGTGAAGAGCGACGCTGGCCGGGTTGGGGAGAGAGATGCCGGCGACCGCGGTGACGAATCCTTGTCGCTCCAGCAATGCGAGGTGCGCGGTCAGAAGCTGGCGCCCGAGCCCACGCCCCTGTGCCGCCTGCTCGAGATATAATCCGCTCTCGACGCTCCACCGGTAGGCCCGCCGTCCTCGCAGTGGTGACGTCGACGCATAGCCGAGGACCTTGCCGTCCGTCTCGAGCAGCAGCCACGGCAGCAGCGGATCCACCATGCGGCGCCCGATTTCCGCCGCGTCCGGCGCAACTTCCTCGAAACTGATCCGGCTGGTCTCGACGAACGGCCGGTAGATGCGGGCGATCGCGGCCGCGTCGGCGGCAGCGGCCAGGCGGATCAGGACAGCCATGCCTCGAATAGTTGAAGCAGGCTGCGGTCCTGGCCGGTGATGCGCGCCGGAGCAACGGCCGGGCACTCAAGACAGCGCGCCTGAATGCTCGGGCCCGACATGATCATGCGGATGTCGCTGATGACCTGCGCCAGCTGCTGCTGCGGCTGAGCAGCGAGCATCGAGAACGCATCGTCCGGGCTCGACGTATTGCTGTTGCCGGCGGCAAGCGCCTCGAGCAGCTGCTGCTTCATGCTGACGGGCGGCTCGAGGTAGCGAAGGTCGCGATTGTTGCTGTCGAGATGCGCGAGTTGGGCAGCCTTTGCGACTGCGTCGGACATCCTGCCGAACCCGTCCACCAAACCGAGCTGCCGGGCGGTGCCGCCGTCCCAGACGCGGCCTTGGGCGATCTTGTCGACGTCGGCAGGGGTCTTGTGCCGTGAAGCCGCGACAATCGTGAGGAAGCGGCGATACGTGGATTCGACTCCGGTCTGGATGAGCCGGCCCGCTTCGGGCGACGGTCCGCGCAACAGGTCGGGCTCGCCCGACAGCGGAGTCGTCTTTACGCCGTCGGCGCCGACGCCGAGCTTCTGGAGCGTTCCCTGGAAGCTCGGCAGAACGCCGAACACGCCGATCGAGCCGGTGATGGTCGACGGCTCGGCGTAGATGAAGTTGGCGGGCGTCGAGACCCAGTAGCCGCCCGATGCCGCCACGCTGCCCATGGAGACGACGACGGGGATGCCCTTCGCCTTCGCGTGGAGGATTGCTTCGCGGATGCGCTCGGAGGCAAGCACCGATCCGCCGGGGCTGTCGACGCGCACGACGAGCGCCTTGATGCCCTTTTCGACGCCGTCGTCGATTTCCTGTGCGATCGTGTCGCCGCCGGCTGTTCCCGCCGACGCCTTGCCGTCCACGATCATGCCTGCGACCGTCACGATGCCGATCGGCCCGCGCGCCTTGTTCGGGACTTTCTCCGCGACATAGGAAGCGAGCTTGATCTGCCGGTAGCCGCCGACGGCGTTCTTGTCGGTGCCGCCAAGCGCCTTCAGCCGCTCTTCGAACTGGCTGCGGTCACCGACGTGATCGACGAGGCCGGCATTAAGCGCCGCCTTCGCCATGTCGCCGCCGGCCGCATCGACTGCACCCGGCATATCCTTGAGGAACAGGTCGACATTGGCCTTCGGACGAGCGCGGTGGATTTCCTGGCGCCAGCTTTCCAGCATCGCCTGGCCGAGCGCGAGATAGTTCTCCTTCGCTGCCGGCGACATATCGTTGCGGATGTAAGGCTCGACCGCCGACTTGTAGGTGCCGACGCGGTAGACGTTGGCGGTGACGCCCAGCTTGTCGAGCAGGCCCTTGTAATAGAGGTTCGTGCCGCCCGGTCCGGCGATCGCGACTGTGCCCAATGGATGGAGCCAGACCTCCGAAGCGGCCGAGGCGAGCTCATAGCCGTCGTTGGTGTAGCCGACGCCATAGGCAATCACCGGCTTGCCGGATGCGCGGACGCGCAGGACTGCGTCCGACAGGTCGGCCATGGCCGTGTGTCCGCCGCCAGTGAACCCATCGAGGTCCAGCGCCACGGCCTTGACGCGGTCGTCGCCGCGGGCCTGGTCGAGCGCGCCGATCAGGTCGCGGAGGCGATATTCCTGAATTCGGCTGCCGCCGGCGAGTTCGGAGAAGCTCGCCTTGGAAGGCTGTTCGACCACGGCGCCGTTGAGATCGAGCGCGAGCACACCGTCCGTCACGGGCGTCGGCCGTGCCGAGAGCGCCGCATAGAGCACTCCGAAAAACAGCAGCATGAAGATCAGGACAAGCGCGTCCTTGATCCCGACCAGCAGCTTCCAGACGGCGCGAACGAACTTCATCTCATCAGCCTTCGATTGTGCGCCGCTTGGCTAGCGGACGCCTGGCCGGGGAGCCAAACCTTTTCGACGGGCAGCCTTGCAGTTAGGCGCTGGCGTCGTGAACCCTCGTGCGAACCTTTCACCTGCCAAGGAGCGCGGCCGCTGGCTGCAGGAGCTTCGCGCCATGCTGGGGCTCGCCTGGCCGCTGATCCTCGCAAATGTCACCCAGCAGGTGATCCAGGCGACGGACGTGCTGCTCATGGGGCGGTTGGGCGCGGCGCCGCTGGCCGCTGCCACGCTTGCTCTCAACCTCACCTGGACGTTCAGCATATTCCTGCTCGGCCTGATCACCGCATCTTCGCCGATGATGGCGACGGCGCTCGGCCGCCGGGCCAATGCGGTGCGCGATGTCCGGCGGACCTTCCGGGCCGGACTGTGGCTGATCGCGATCGTCATGCCGCCCTATTGGCTGCTGATGTGGCACGTCGGGGACATCATGCGTGCGTTCGGCGAGTCCGAGGAATTGGCGCGCATGGGCCAGAGCTTCCTTAGGGCCTACATGTGGCTGGTGGCGCCGTGGCTGCTGTTCCAGCTGCTCCGCAACTTCGTCTCCAGTCTCGAGAGGCCACGGATCATCCTCTGGCTAAGCATCGCGGGCATCCTGGTGAACGCGCTGATCAGCTGGTCACTGATCTTCGGTCACTTCGGTCTTCCCGCTCTTGGGCTGGTCGGCGGCGGGCTGGGAAGCACGATCACATGGTCGCTGCTGTGCGCCGCGCTAATCGCCGTCACTTCCCTCGACCGCCAGTTTCGGCGCTTCCATCTGTTCGGGAACTGGTGGCGGTTCGACCGCCAGCGGACGATGGCAATGGTGAAGCTCGGCTGGCCGATCGGCGCCACCATGGGGCTGGAAATCGGCGTCTTCGCGCTTGCCGCCTATCTGATGGGGTGGCTCGGCGCACCGGCGGTCGCCGGGCACGCCGTTGCTCTGCAGGTGGCGGCGCTCACCTTCATGGTGCCGCTCGGCCTCGGCCAGGCGGCGACGGTACGGGTCGGGCTGGCGGTTGGCCGCAACGACCCCGAAGCGATCACCCGCGCCGGGTGGACAGCGTGGGTGCTCGGGACGGCGTTCATGGGCGCGATGGCGCTTGCAATCTGGAGCGAACCGCATGCGCTGGTGACGCTGTTCCTGGCCGATGTGCCGGCGAACGCACTGGCGATCGAGCTCGCCGTCAGCTTCCTGAAGATCGCCGCGGCGTTCCAGCTCGTCGACGGCGCACAGGTGATTGGCGCCGGAATGCTCAGGGGCCTTCACGACACGCGCTGGCCGGTGATCTTCGCGCTGCTGGGTTATTGGGTCGTCGGCCTCGGCATCGGTGCATGGCTGGCGTTCGGGCGTGACTGGCGCGGAGTCGGCATCTGGACCGGGCTCGCCAGCGGGCTTGCTGCCGTCGCCGTTCTGATGCTCGCCCGGTGGGCGATGCGCGACCGGCTGGGGCTCACCGCGACCGCCTGAATTTTGCGCGGCAGCCCGTTGACGAGTTGGAATGCCACAACCATATGGCCGGCATCGTTGGCACTCTCGTCAGGAGAGTGCCAGCGGCTAGTTCAACCATTTGAAGGAAAGAGGGGGTTAGCCCTATGGGTTTCAGGCCGCTTCATGATCGTGTCCTCGTCCGCCGTGTCGAGGCCGAGGAAAAGACGTCGGGTGGGATCATCATCCCCGACACCGCCAAGGAAAAGCCCCAGGAAGGCGAAGTCGTCGCCGTGGGTGCCGGCGCCCGCAGCGACGAGGGCAAGGTCACGCCGCTGGACGTTAAGGCCGGCGACAAGATCCTGTTCGGCAAGTGGTCGGGTACCGAGGTGAAAATCGACGGTGAAGACCTCATCATCATGAAGGAAAGCGACATCCTCGGGATCGTCGCCTGACCTCAAGATCACGCTCTACAGTGTGAACATTCGGAACATTCACAGAATGAAAGGGTAGCCAAATGGCAGCCAAGGACGTGAAATTCAGCCGCGACGCGCGTGAGCGCATCATGCGCGGCGTCGATATCCTCGCCGATGCAGTGAAGGTGACGCTTGGTCCGAAGGGCCGCAACGTCGTCATCGACAAGAGCTTTGGCGCTCCTCGCATCACCAAGGACGGCGTCACCGTCGCCAAGGAGATCGAGCTCAAGGACAAGTTCGAGAACATGGGCGCCCAGATGGTGCGCGAAGTGGCTTCGAAGACCAACGACCTCGCCGGCGACGGTACCACCACGGCGACCGTTCTCGCCCAGGCGATCGTTCGCGAGGGCATGAAGTCGGTTGCAGCCGGCATGAACCCGATGGACCTCAAGCGCGGCATCGATATCGCCGTCCAGAAGGTCGTCGCGGATCTCAAGAGCCGTTCCAAGGACGTCCAGGGCTCCAGCGAGATCGCTCAGGTCGGCATCATTTCGGCGAACGGCGACCGCGAAGTCGGCGAGAAGATTGCCGAAGCGATGGAAAAGGTCGGCAAGGAAGGCGTGATCACGGTTGAAGAGGCCAAGGGTCTGGAGTTTGAGCTCGATGTCGTCGAAGGCATGCAGTTCGACCGCGGCTACCTGTCGCCCTACTTCATCACCAACCCCGAGAAGATGCAGGTCGAGCTTAGCGACCCCTACATCCTCATCCACGAGAAGAAGCTGTCGAACCTCCAGGCGATGCTTCCGATCCTGGAAGCGGTGGTCCAGTCGGGCCGCCCGCTGCTGATTATCGCCGAGGACATCGAGGGCGAGGCTCTGGCCACGCTCGTCGTCAACAAGCTGCGCGGCGGCCTCAAGGTCGCGGCCGTGAAGGCTCCGGGTTTCGGCGATCGGCGCAAGGCGATGCTCGAGGACATCGCGATCCTCACCGGCGGCGAGATGATCAGCGAGGATCTCGGCATCAAGCTCGAGAGCGTCACTGTGAACATGCTCGGCCAGGCCAAGCGCGTCACCATCGACAAGGACAACACGACCATCGTCGATGGCAACGGCACCCGCGACACGATCGAGGGCCGCGTTGGCGCGATCCGTCAGCAGATCGAGACCACGACGTCCGACTACGACCGTGAGAAGCTGCAGGAGCGGCTGGCGAAGCTCGCCGGCGGCGTTGCGGTCATCAAGGTCGGCGGTGCGTCCGAGATCGAGGTGAAGGAGCGCAAGGACCGCGTCGACGACGCGCTTCACGCGACCCGCGCTGCGGTCGAGGAAGGCATCGTTCCGGGCGGCGGTACCGCTCTGCTCTATGCCACCAAGGCACTCGACGGCCTGAAGGGTGAGAACGACGACCAGACCCGCGGCATCGATATCATCCGCAAGGCGCTGTATTCGCCGCTGCGGCAGATCGCCGAGAACGCTGGCCACGACGGCGCGGTCGTCTCGGGCAAGCTGCTCGACGGCAACGACGCGACGCTCGGCTTCAATGCGCAGACGGACCAGTATGAAAACCTGGTTCAGTCCGGCGTGATCGATCCGACCAAGGTGGTGCGCACGGCGCTCCAGGACGCCGCGAGCGTTGCTGGGCTGCTGATCACCACGGAGGCGACGATTGCCGAGCTTCCGGAAGACAAGCCTGCTCCGGCCATGGCCGGCGGCGGCGGCATGGGCGGAATGGACTTCTAAGCCACTCCACTCAGTCTGATGAACGGGAAGGGCCGGCGGCATTTGCCTCCGGCCCTTCTGCGTTGTTGGCGAGCCTGTTCAGCGACTCGTCCATCTCATTGAGCTGGTCCGACTCGTCGGCTGTCGGCGCCGGCGGCCGCTCGTCCCGGCATCCTGCAAGCGACAGCGCAAGGAAGATCAGTCGAAGCTTCATCCGCTCGCATTATCACCTCCCGCGAACGCAAAAAAAAGGGCCGCCCCGAAGGACGGCCCTTTCGCTGGACCCTTGCGGGTGTGGCGAATTACTGGGCGTTGGTCGCCGAGTTGTTCACCGCGTCCTGCGCGTTGTCGATCGCGTCGGCCGCGTTGTTGACCGAAGCGTCGGCAGCGTTGAGCGCCGCATCGGCGTTCGCCGTCGCGTCGTTGCCGATGGCGGCATTGGTGTCGACCGCTGCCGAATTCTCGACGTTGGTGTCGACGGCCGCATTGTTGTCGGCGTCGTTCTTGCTGCACGCGGCCAGGCCGAGCGCGAGGACCGCAACGGTCAGAGCAACCTTCTTCATGATCGTTCCACTCCCTTCAAAAGCCCCAAAGGCGGGGCCAGTCTCGGCCTGCTGAATCGAACAGGCCATTGGCGCCGAATCGCAGACGCCGGGGTGGGGGTCAATCCCTATTGTATCACAAGGGTTTAGATTTGCTCTGTCGATTGACCATATAAAGATATCTTTATATCGTTATCTCAGTGACCGACGATCTTCCCCTTGCCGACCGCATCCAGGCGCTCGCAGACCCGACGCGGCTGCGGATCATCGCCTTGCTGCGGATCATGGAGCTTTCGGTCGGTGAGCTTGCACAGGTTCTCGGGCAGAGTCAGCCGCGCGTTTCGCGGCACCTGAAGATTCTTGCCGACGCGGGTGTCCTCGACCGCCGAAAGGAAGGCAGTTGGGTTTTCGTGGCACTTGCGGGCAGCGATCGAACCGAGGCGATGTTCGCGCTGGTCGACTCCTGGGCCGAGGATTCGACCCACGCGCTGTTCGAGGCCGATGCTGCCCGCACGCAGGGGATCCGGCGGGACCGTGCGGAAGCAGCCAACCGCTATTTCGCCTCGCACGCCGAGGTCTGGGACCAGATCCGCTCGCTTCACGTCGCCGAATGCGATGTCGAACGGGCGATGGAGCGCGCGCTCGGCCGGCGCAGCCTCGGCCGCCTCGTCGACATCGGCACGGGCACCGGCCGCATGATCGAGCTGTTCGCCCGCCGCGCGAGCCAGGCGGTGGGTATCGACCGGTCGTCGGAAATGCTGCGGCTGGCCCGCGTGAAGCTCGAAGCCGCCGGCATCGCATCCAGTCTTCGGCAGGGCGACATGTACGCGCTGCCGCTCGCTGACAGCAGCGCCGACAGCATCATCATCCACCAGGTGCTGCACTATGCGCATTCTCCGGCCGCCGCGATTTCCGAAGCAGCCCGCGTCTTGTCGGCCGGCGGTACGCTGCTAGTCGTCGACTTCGCGGCGCACGACCGCGAAGAGCTGCGCGCAAGGGACGCACACATCCGCCTCGGCTTCGAAGATGAAGCGGTGGCTGGCTGGTTCGCCGCCGCCGGCCTCACCGTCGATCGCGTCGAACATCTCAAGGGTGGCGAACTGACCGTGACCTTGTGGCGCGGATCCAAGGCGGGCGTGCCGCAGCAGAGGGCGGCATGAACGCGCTCGAGGGTCTCGCTCACCACCGGCCGCTGTTCGCCGAAGCGCATGGCGACATCGCCGTGAGTTTCGAGTTCTTCCCGCCGAAGAACGAGCGAATGGCGGAAACACTATGGGATTCGATTCAGACCCTGGCGCCGCTGCAGCCGCGGTTCGTCTCGGTGACCTATGGAGCGGGCGGCTCGACGCGCGAGCGCACGCACCAGACCGTCCAGCGGATCGTCAAGGAGACCTCGCTCACTCCGGCCGCGCACCTGACCTGCGTCGGTGCAAGCCGCCATGAAGTGGACGCGATTGCGCGCGACTACTGGGACCTCGGGGTTCGTCACATCGTTGCCCTGCGTGGTGACCCGCCTGAGCCCGGCACCGCATATTCGTCGCATCCGGACGGCTACGCGAACGCCGCCGAACTCGTCACCGGCCTTAAGAACATTGCGCCGTTCGACATCTCAGTCGCAGCCTATCCAGAGCTGCATCCCGACTCCGGTGACCGTGCTACCGATCTCGACAACCTGAAGCGCAAGGTGGACGCAGGCGCCGACCGCGCGATCACGCAATTCTTCTTTTCTGCCGACTGCTTCCTGCAGTTCCGGGACGACGTTGCCGCAGCCGGCATCGACATCGAGATCGTGCCGGGCATCCTGCCGGTCTCCAACGTCGCGCAGACGCGGCGCTTTGCCGAGGCTTGCGGCGCGGGAATCCCGGACTGGCTGAACAGCCTGTTCGAGGGGCTCGACGACCTACCCGCCGCCCGGCAACTCATCGCGGCAACCGTTGCTGCCGAACTGTGCGGCCAACTCTACGCGGGCGGAGTACGCCACTTCCACTTCTACACGCTGAACCGGGCGGAGCTCGCTTACGCGATCTGCCACCTGCTGGGCGTCAGGGCGAAAACATCATGAACGTGGCTGAATCATTCCGGGCCGAGGCGGCTCGTCGCATTCTCATCAAGGACGGCGCCTACGGGACTCTTATTCAAGAGCAAAGGTTGCAAAGCGGGGATTATTGCGGTGGGCTGGACCTGCTCAAGGACCAGCGCGGCAACAACGATCTGCTCAACCTCAGCCGGCCCGATGTCGTGCGTTCCATCTGCGAGCGCTTCGCCGATGCGGGCGCGGACCTGCTCGCCACCAACACCTTCAACGCCAACGCGATCAGCCAGGCCGACTACGGCGCCGAAGCGCTCGTGCAGCAGATCAACTTGGCCGCTGCCCGGATCACGCGGGAAGTCGCCGACCGATATTCCGCGAAGGACGGCAGGCCCCGCTGGGTTGCAGGGGCGCTCGGTCCGACCAACAAGACCTTGTCGCTGTCGCCGAACGTCAACGATCCTGCGTACCGCGAGGTAGACTTCGATCAGGTGAAGGCGGTCTACCGCGAGCAGATCGACGCGCTCGTCGCGGGCGGCGTCGACTTCATCCTCATCGAGACGATCTTCGATACTCTGAACGCCAAGGCCGCGGTCATGGCGGCTTTGGACGCCGAACAGGACCTTGGCCGCCCGCTGCCGCTGATGATCTCGATGACCCTGACCGATCTCAGCGGACGCAACCTGTCGGGCCACACTGTCGAGGCCTTCTGGGCATCGGTGCGCCACGCCCGGCCGGTCACGATTGGCCTCAACTGCTCATTTGGTGCGGCGCAGCTCCGGCCGCACCTCTCAGCGCTGACGGCGGTCGCCGATACGCTGGTAATGGCTTATCCGAATGCCGGGCTGCCGAACGAGCTTGGAGAATATGACGAGGCTGCGGCCGAAACCGCCGCGCAGGTCCGCGAGTGGATCGACAGCGGCCTCGTCAACGTCGTCGGCGGCTGCTGCGGGACGACGCCGCAGCATATTGCCGCAATTGCCGGGGCGGCGCGCGATTGCACGCCGCGCACCGTCCCGGCCGCTCGCCGCGACACGGTTCTCGCCGGACTCGAGCCGATGGTGATCGCGGCCTGACATGGAACTTGGGAAGGTAGAACAGGCCGGAGCCGGCGCACGGTTCGTCAACGTCGGTGAACGCACGAACGTCACGGGATCCGCGCGCTTCAAGAAGCTGATCCTCGCCGGCGACTATGACGCCGCCGTCGAGGTCGCGCGCGACCAGGTCGAAAATGGCGCGCAGATCATCGACGTCAACATGGACGAGGCACTGCTCGACAGCGAGCAGGCGATGACCGTGTTCCTGAAGCGCATCGCCGCCGAGCCGGACATCGCCCGCGTTCCGCTGATGATCGACAGCTCGAAGTGGACCGTCATCGAGGCCGGGCTCAAGTGCGTGTCCGGCAAGCCGATCGTCAATTCAATCAGCATGAAGGAAGGCGAGGGGCCCTTTCTCGAACTCGCCCGCAAGTGCCGCTCCTACGGTGCCGCCGTGGTGGTGATGGCGTTCGACGAAGTCGGCCAGGCGGACACCGCCGAGCGCAAGGTCTCCATCTGCGAGCGCGCCTACCAACTGCTCACCGCCGACGGCACCGACCCGCAGGACATCATCTTCGACCCGAACATCTTCGCGATCGCGACCGGCATCGACGAGCATCGCCGCTATGCGATCGATTTCATCGAGGCGACGCGCGAGATCCGCCGCCGCTGCCCGGGCACGCACATCAGCGGAGGTCTGTCGAACCTCAGCTTCTCTTTCCGTGGCAACGAGCCGGTGCGCCGGGCGATGCACAGCGTCTTTCTCTACCACGCAATCCCCGCCGGAATGGACATGGGCATCGTCAACGCCGGCCAGCTCGACGTCTACGACGCGATCGATCCGGAGCTTCGTGACGCTTGCGAAGACGTCATCTTCGACCGGCGGGATGATGCGACGGAGCGGCTGATTGCCATTGCCGAGCGCTTCAAGGACAGCGACCCGGCAGCGGAAAAGGCTGCGGCAGAGTGGCGCTCGCTGACCGTTCCGGAGCGGCTCTCCTATGCGCTGGTCAAGGGGATCGACGCCCATATTGTCGACGATACCGAGGAAGCGCGGCAGCACTTCACCCGGCCGATCGAGGTCATCGAGGGCCCGCTGATGGACGGCATGAACGTCGTCGGCGACCTGTTCGGGTCCGGCAAGATGTTCTTGCCCCAGGTCGTGAAATCGGCGCGCGTGATGAAGAAGGCGGTCGCCCACCTCCTGCCGTTCATCGAGGCGGAGAAGGAGAAGAACGGGGTCACGCAGGGCAAGGGCAAGGTCGTGATGGCCACCGTGAAGGGCGACGTTCACGACATCGGCAAGAACATCGTCGGCGTCGTCCTGCAGTGCAACGGGTTCGAGGTGATCGACCTTGGCGTGATGGTGCCGTGGCAGGACATCCTGAAGTGCGCCAACGACAACAGGGCCGACATGATCGGGCTGTCGGGCCTCATCACGCCGTCGCTGGATGAGATGGTGACGGTTGCTGGCGAGATGCAGCGGCTGGGCCTCAATACCCCGCTGCTGATTGGCGGCGCGACGACCAGCAAGGCGCACACGGCGCTGCGAATCGATCCGGCTTACACTGGTCCGGTGATCCATGTTCTCGACGCCAGCCGCGCCGTAGGCGTGGCCTCTTCGCTGGTGTCCGACACGCAGCGCGATCCGCTGCTCGCCACTACCGCCGCCGATTACGAGAAGCTTCGGCAGTCGCGTCAGCGCAGCGGCCAGAGCGAGCTTTCGACGCTTGTCGAAGCGCGGGCGAACGCCTTTCCATTCGATCCGTCCGGCCAGGCGCCGGCGCCGCAATATCCGGGCCTTCACCAGGTCGGCGAATGGCCGCTCAGCGACCTTCGGGCGTCGATCGACTGGACGCCATTCTTCCGCGCCTGGGAGCTTGCTGGCAATTACCCTGCGATCCTCGAGGACGAGGTTGTCGGGGAAAGCGCCCGCGGACTGTTCGCCGATGCGCAGGCGATGCTCGACAAGATCATTGCGGAGCGCTGGCTTGCGGCACGAGCGACGATCGGGCTGTGGCGCTGCAAGCGGGAAGGCGACGATATCCTCGTGCTGGCCGGCAACGACTGGACGCGCGTACCGATGCTTCGGCAGCAGGTGAAGAAGCGCGAAGGCCGCCCGAACATGTGCCTTGCCGACTTCATCAATCCGGACGGGGAGGACTGGATCGGCGGCTTCGCCCTTGGCATCCACGGGCTCGAGCCGCACCTGGAGCGGTTCAAGTCGGCGAACGATGACTATTCCGACATCCTGCTGAAGGCCCTCGCCGACCGGCTGGCCGAAAGCTTCGCCGAGGTGCTGCACGCCGAGGTTCGCAACCGGCTGTGGGGTTATGCCGACGAGCACCTGTCGAACGAGCAACTGATCCGCGAGAAGTATCATGGCATCCGCCCGGCGCCCGGCTACCCGGCGTGCCCGGACCACAGCTTAAAGCCAGTGCTGTTCCAGATGCTCGGCGAGGATCCCGGCGGTGTCACGCTGACGGAGAACTTCGCAATGCTGCCGACATCGGCAGTGTCCGGCTTCTACTTCGGCCATCGCGACAGCCAGTACTTCGGCGTCGCGCGGATCGGGCGCGACCAGCTCGAAGACTATGCGGCACGGCGCAACGTCTCGGTCGAGTGCGCCGAGCGGTGGGTACGCCCCAACCTCGACTAGCCGCGCGTGTCGCTATAGCGCCATCGCCATGCTGAGGCGCCTGCTCATCCTGTTGGGACTGCTGTTGAGCCCGGCGCTATTGCATGCGCGCGGAATCGAGCCTGAGCTGGTCGCCGAAGGCGCCGCTCCGCCGGGCGGCGAAGTCGAGCTTGCCCTACGCATGCACCCGGCGGAGGGCTGGCACGGTTACTGGCTCAACCCCGGGGATGCCGGCCTGCCGATGCAGGTCGAATGGCACCTGCCCCCTGGATTCTCCGTGGGCGAGTTGCGCTACCCCGTGCCGAGCCGGCTGCAGGTCGCGGGCCTCATGAACTACGTCTACGAACGCGACTATGCGGTGCTCGTGCGGCTGAAGGTGCCCGCGGGCGCGCACGGTGCAGCGCCAATCCGAGCGGAGGCGCAATGGCTCGCCTGTACGGACAAGGTCTGCGTTCCCGAGCGTGGCACGCTGTCGCTCGACTTGCCCGTTGGCAGTGGAACGCTCGAGCGGGCTCAGTTCGACCGGTGGCGAAAGGCGCTCCCGCGGCCGCTTGCGTCCGTCGGACATTTTGCCGTGTCGGGCGACAAGCTGCGCGTGGCGATACCACTGCCTGCCAGCGTCGCGGCCGCTCAGCCCTATCTTTTCCCGGCGACGGACGGGCCAGTGGATTATGGCTCGGAGCAGTCGTTCTCGCGATCGGGCGACACCTTCATCGCCGAGCTCAAGCGCCGGGGGACTGTGCCGATGCGTTTTGCCGGCGTGCTCGCGCTCGGGCCCGGTCAGGGACTTCAGTTCGAAGCAGTGCCGGGCCTCGTTCCCCAGGCAGAACGCGCGGCGCACGAGCAAGGCGCCAAGGCGCTGTTGTTCGCCGTTCTCGGCGCTCTTCTCGGCGGAATTCTGCTCAATCTGATGCCATGCGTGTTCCCGATCCTCGCGCTGAAAGTGTTGCACTTGTCGCGGGCTGGCGGTTCGGCGCGGTCCGCGCGCACGGATGCGCTGAGCTACGCAGCCGGGACAGCCGTCGGCACCGGGCTGCTGGGGGTTGCACTGCTGGCGATCCGGGCGGCGGGCGTACAGGCGGGCTGGGCGTTTCAGCTGCAGGACCCCCGCACCGTCATGCTCCTTCTGTTGCTGGCCACGGCCATCACCGCCAACTTGCTTGGCCTGTTCGAGTTGCCGGTGATCGGCGGTCGATTGCAGCCGGCGGGAAGCTTCGGGACCGGCGCTCTCGCGGCGTTCGTCGCGACCCCGTGCGCCGGGCCGTTCCTGGGCACCGCGCTCGGAGCCGCGCTGCTGTTGCCGGTGGCAGGAGGCTTGCTCGTCTTTGTTGCGCTTGGACTGGGGCTGGCGTTGCCATTCGCCGCGCTGGCGTTCCTGCCGCGGCTGCAGCGAGTGATGCCGAAGCCAGGACGATGGATGCGGCGGTTGCAGCAGGTGCTCGCCATTCCGATGGCTGCGAGCGCCGTCGCCGCCCTCTGGCTGCTGGGCCGCCAGACGGGGCAGAGCGGGCTGGTACTCGGAACCTTGGCGGCGCTCGGCATTCTGTTGCTGCTCGCCGGCCTGGGCTTCGTTCAGCGGCGGGGGCTCGGCAGTAGCTGGCTGGCCGCGGCGCTCGCAGTCGCAGTTGCGCTCTTCGTCGTTTGGCAGGTGCCCGGCACGATCACGCAGCATTCCTCGGCAATTGCCGGGGCCGAACCGTGGACTGCAGCACGGGCGGCATCCTACGCGGCGAGGGGCCAGCGCGTGTTCGTCTATTTCACCGCCGACTGGTGCCTGACCTGCAAGGCGAACGAAGCGGCGGCGATCGATCGCGACGAGGTGCGGAAGGCCTTCGCGAAAAGTGGCGTGAAGGTGCTTGCCGGCGACTGGACCGATGGCGATCCCGAGATCACGCGGTTCCTGGAGAGCCGCGGCCGCGCCGGCGTGCCGTTTTACCTGTGGTACGCGCCCGGCAAGCCGCCCGAGGAATTGCCGCAGGTGCTGACGCAGGGGATGCTTATCTCCCGCGCTCAGGCGCGCTAGCCGACGGCGCTCGCTCCCACACCTTCTGACCTGCTATCCAGGTCTGGAGAACTTCGGTGCCTGCGAGTTGCTGCGGGGCTACCTTGGTCGGATCGCGATCCACCAGGATGAAGTCCGCCCATTTGCCGGGCTCGAGCGAACCGATGCGGTCCTCCGCGAAACCCGCGTACGCCCCGCCGCGGGTGAACGCGTGCAGCGCCTGCCCGAGCGTCAGGCGCTCGCTTGGAAGCCATCCCCCCGGCGGTTGGCCGTGGACATCCTGTCGGCTGATTCCCGCCGAGAGGCCGGGGAAAGGGTTGGGAGACTCCACTGGGAAATCGCTACCGAACGCGAGCTTCGCGCCGGACTTGAGCACCGTCTGCCACGCATAGGCGCCGTTCAGTCGCGCCGGTCCGAGCCGTTTCTCGGCCATCAGCCGATCGCTGGTCTGGTGTGTCGGCTGCATGGAGGCGATGATCCCGGCGGGTACGATCCGCGGGATGTCGGCGGGATCGACGATCTGGAAATGCTCGATGCGCCAGCGGCGGTTGGTACCGTATCTGCGTGAAAGATGCTCGTAGACAGTGATGATCTGCGCGTTGGCGGCATCGCCGATGGCGTGCGTGGCGACCTGGAAGCCATGGGACGCCGCATTGTCCGCCAGCGCCAGCAATTCAGCGTCGGTGTGGAAGCGCAGGCCGCGCGTGTCCAGCTTGTCGGCATAGGGCTGCTTCAGCCAGGCACCGCGCGATCCGAGTGCACCGTCGGCGAAGAGCTTGATCCCGACCGCGCGCAGGTGGTCGCCGTATAGCCAGCCGGTGGGCTGCGGGACGGCCGTCATCGACTCTGTCCCGGACAGATAGCTGATCAGTCGCACTTTCAGCCGGCCGGCTTCGCCCGCACGGCGGAAAGCGTTCCAATCGTCGACCGACGTGCTCATCGATCCGACACTCGTGACGCCGACCGACAGCAACTGCTCCTGTGCCTTGGCGAGCGCCTCGTCGCTTTGTGCGGCCGTCCGGGGAGGAATAGCCTTGCGCACGATCTCGGTGGCGTTGTCGACGAACAGACCCGCCGGGCTGCCATCGGCGGAGCGCTCGATCTTGCCGCCGACGGGGTCGGCCGTCGCCGCGGTCACGCCAGCCGCCTTGATTGCAGCGCTATTGGCGACGATCGCGTGACCATCGACGCGCTCGAGCACTACAGGACGGTCCGGAACGATGGCGTCGAGGTCGGCTGCTGTGGGGAACCGCTTGTCCGGCCACAGTTCCTGATTCCAGCCAAAGCCGATGATCCAGGCTGCATCCTTATGCTCGTCTGCATAGCTGCGGAGCCGTTGCTGCAGGTCGGCGATCGATGTCGTGCCGGTGAGCTGAACCGTCATCATTGATGTGCCGAGATCGGTCACGTGCCCGTGCGCATCGATCAGGCCGGGCAGCACTGTCGTGCCGTGCGCATCGATGACGTTGGTCGCGCTCGGCAGAGCCTCTCCAGCTTTCAGCACGCGCAGGATCTTGCCGTCGTCGCCGATCAGCAATCCAGTGAAATGCTGCACTCGCGATTGTGCGTCTGACTGGACGCCGTTGACGTGCGTGATGAGCGTGTTCGCGGACGCTGCTGTCGACAGTAGCGAAGCAGTAACTGCAAGGAGTGCTGTTTTCATGGCGCTGCGCATAGCATTGTTCCGCGCACAGTGAACCGCTAGGCCGCGCACATGCATAAAGCCCCGACAATCGACGACATCCGCGCGGCCGCGCAACGCATCGACGGCGCGGTCATCCGGACGCCGATGCTGGTCAGCCGCACGCTGTCCGAATTCATCGGCGCCGAGGTGTGGCTGAAGTTCGAGAATCTGCAGTTCACGGCGGCCTACAAGGAGCGCGGCGCGCTCAACAAATTGCTGCAGCTGACAGCGGAAGAGCGTGCGCGGGGAGTTATCGCTGCGTCGGCCGGAAACCACGCGCAGGCCGTTGCCTATCATGCCAAGCGGCTCGGTATTCCGGTGACGATCGTAATGCCGGCGGCGACTCCGACGATCAAGGTGACGCAGACGGAAGGTCACGGCGCGCGTGTCATCCTGCACGGCGCTATGTTCGACGATGCATTTGCCAGAGCGCGCGAGCTCGAGCAGGAATGCGGCTACGTGTTCGTGCATCCGTTCGACGATCCGCAGATTATTGCCGGTGCGGGGACGCTGGCGCTGGAAATGCTTGAAGACGCACCGGATCTCGACACGATCGTGGTCCCGATCGGCGGCGGCGGGCTGATGTCGGGCGTGTCGACCGGCGCACGCGCGCTGAAGCCAGGAATCGAGCTCATCGGTGTCGAGGCTGAGCTTTACCCGGCGATGAAGTGCGCGGTCGACGGCGGCAAGCGGCCGCTCGGGGGCGACACGCTCGCCGAAGGCATCGCAGTCAAGGAACCGGGCGCGCTGACCTCGCAAATCCTCAAAGAGCTGCTGGACGACATCGTGCTTGTCGCAGAACGCGATCTCGAGCGCGCAGTCGCCATGCTCGTCGGCATCGAAAAATCGGTCGTCGAGGGCGCGGGAGCGGCGGGACTTGCCGCCATGATCGCCGATCCGCAGCGGTTCGCCGGCAAGAAGGTCGCAACCATCCTGTGTGGCGGCAATATCGACACGCATCTGCTCGCCAACGTCCTCGTTCGCGACCTCGTCCGCCAAGGCCGCATTGCTCGGCTCCGGGTCGCCGTTCAGGACCAGCCGGGTGCGCTCGCCTTGATCACTCAAAAGGTGTTCGAAGCAGGCGCGAACATCATTGAGGTCAACCACAGCCGGATCTTCACCCGGCTGCCCGCAAAGGACACGGTGATCGAGGTCGAATGCGAGGCGCGCGATCCCGCTGCAATCGACGATGTCGTCCGTCGCCTCGAAGAAGCCGGTTTCACTGTCGAACGCGCCTCGCTCGACTAGCCGTTTTCCGTCCCTCGTCGGGACACTGCGGCGGTTTACCTTCTTTGATGCGCCCGAGGCCTTTCCATCGGCGTTTACCAGCCGCATAAAGAGTAGCGTAACCATTCGAGAGGGCTCCGGGTGAGCGCACCATTTCGCTTCCCCAAATTCTTCGTAACGAACCCGAGCCCTTGCCCGTATTTGCCGGGCAAGGTTGAGCGAAAGGTGTTCACGGAGCTTAGCGGCCGTCATTCGAGCGAGCTGAACGAAGCGCTCGGCCGGATCGGGTTCCGCCGCAGCCAATCCGTGGCCTACCGCCCAAGCTGCATCGACTGCTCCGCCTGCGTCTCCGTCCGTGTGCTCGCCGCCGAATTCCAGCCGACTGCGACCCAGCGCAAGCTGCTGCGCCGCTACTCGGACCTCGAGGTCACGGCCTGCAAGCCGTGGACGACCGAGGAGCAGTACGACCTTCTCCGCCGCTATCTCGCCACGCGCCACCCCGGCGGCGGAATGGCCGAGATGGACGAGAGCGACTTCGCGGACATGGTCGAGCAGACCCCGGTCCGCACCTACGTCATCGAATATCGGGAGCCCTCGGTCGATGGCCGGCCGGGCAAGCTGCTCGGCGCCTGCCTGTCCGACCAGCAGAGCGACGGGCTGTCGATGATCTACAGCTTCTTCGACGTCGGTCCCGATGCCCGCAAAGGGCTCGGCACCTTCATCATCCTCGACCACATCGTCCGCGCGGCGCGGGCGGGGCTTCCCTATGTCTATCTCGGCTACTGGGTCGAGGGCTCGTCCCGGATGGCCTACAAGACGGGATTCCGGCCCCTAGAACGCCTCGGTCGCGACGGCTGGCGCCGGATGGACGAGGCGGCGGACGACAAGGCCGATCGCGAGGTCGTGCTTCCCGGCCGGCGCTCGCCAAGCCGGCTTCTGATCGACGCCTGACCGCTTACTCGGTCGTTTCCCCGTCCCACTCCTCATGCGGGTGACGGGCGTCCGCCTCCGCCTTGGTCGATTGAACGATGCCCTCCTTGTGCTCGGGCGGACCGTAGATCGTGTAGAGCCGTAGGCGCGTCTCGCCGGTGTTGCGTACGTTGTGCCGCGCGCCGGCCGGAACGATCACGGCAAAGTCATCCTGAACGCGGTTCTCGACGCCGTCGATGTCGATCACGCCCGAACCTTCCTCGATGCGGAAGAACTGGTCACGGTCTTCGTGTACCTCCTCGCCGATCGCGTCGCCGGGCTGGAGGGTCATGACGACAAGCTGCAAGTGACCGCCGGTGTAGAGCACGCGGCGGAAGTCCTGGTTCTCGATCGTGCGCTTCTCGATATCGTCGCAGTAACCGCGCTTCATTGGCTCTTCATCCCATTCAGGTGGGCGAGGTGGCTTTTGACGACCGGCAATGCGGTCGCCGCGAATTTCCTGAGCGGCGGCGACGATCCCTGTCCAGCATATTGGCTGAGCACTTCGACGGCCCTCTTGTGGGCCTGGATCTGGCCGTCGATGAAGCCGCTGTCGAAGTCCTGCGGCTTGGCTCCGCGGAGGGCGCCGAGCGCTGCCTGAAGGTCAGGTGGAAGGGTCGTCGGCAGAGTGATCGGCGGGGTCGCCTGGGCGGCGGTGCTCTTCAGCATGGCCGTCGACTTCGTGTGGTCGGTGATGAGTTGCCCTGCAAAAGCCTTCACCGCCGGAGACTGGGCGCGAGCCTGGGCGATCTTCGCGCTTTCGATCTCGAACAGGTCGCTGCCGGCGACGGTCGACGCGAACACGTCCGGCGCGAGGACGCCGCCAACCGGGTTGATGTTGGTCGACATGTCGAGGGCGCCGCTCTCATTGCCGAGCGCGGTATTGCCGCCGTTGCCCGTCATGTAGGTCTCGTCGCCGGTCACGCTGTTGGTGGGATCGTCCTTGCGGTGGCAGGCAGCGAGCGCCACGGCCGAGGTGACGATCAGCATCTTCGTCAGGTTTGCGTGCATGGCGCGATAACACGCGGCTCGTGGGGCTCGTTCCGCGCGGTCCGTCACGCGAGTTCCTTCAGCGGATCATGCCCCCAGTTCATCAGGGAATAACGCCAGCGGGAGGTCACGATGTTGGCCGGCTCCTGGGCGCGGTGGCGTCGGATGAAGCCGACGACCTTGCGCATGTGGGCGATGTCTTCCGCGCTGAGCTCGGCTTCCGGAGTGCCGAGGATGGCGAGGATGTGACGGCCGCTGGCATGGCCGATCGACTCGTTGCCGGTTTTCTTCTGGCCCACCCGGCGGCTGTCGTCGGTATCGAGCCACTCCTGCAGCTCTGGTGCACTCATGTTGACGCAGGTGTGGAAGGCGGCGCGAACCTGCGCCTCGCTCATCAATGTTCGAGCTGCCGCGCTGCGCCCTGCATCGGGCGGACGAACAGCCGCTTCACCTGCGGCCAGCGGGTCCGCGCTTCCTCCTCGATCCGACCGACGATGAGTTCCACTTCGCCGGCGCGCATTTCGTCGTCGAAGTCGACGTTGATCATCGCGGTGACCTGGTCCGGCGAGGAATGGACGGTGAGAACGTGGCCGACGCCCATGACGCCGGGCTTCTCGCGGGCGAGGGCGCGCAGCCCCTCGACAATTGCCGGGTCCGCGGCCTCGCCGATCAGCAGGCCCTTGGACTCGCGGGCGAGCAGCAGTGCCGTGAAGCCGAGGATGATGCCGATGACGATCGAGGCGGCGCCGTCGAACAGCGGATTGCGGGTGATCTGGGAAAGGAAGAGCCCGACCGCCGCCGCGATGATGCCGGCCATCGCGGCGCCATTCTCCAGCAGCACGATGAAGGAAGGCGGGTCCTTGGAGCGGCGGATCGCCTCTAGCCAACTGAGATCGCCCTTGGCGCCGCGGAACTCCTTGAACGCCTCGACGGTGGACCAGCCTTCGAGAATGAAGGCGATCAGCAGCACGCCATAGGCAATCAGTGGCGAGACGGCGGGTTCCGGGTGCGCGATGTGGAGTATGCCTTCGTAAACCGAGACACCGGCACCGAGCGCGAACACGAGCACCGCAACGACGAAGCTCCAGAAGTAGAGCTCCCGCCCGTAGCCGAAGGGGTGGTATTTATCGGCGGGCTTCCGCGCCTGGCGGCGACCCCACATCAGCAGCAGCTGGTTGGTGGAGTCGACGACGCTGTGGACGCCCTCGGTGAGCATCGCCGACGAGCCCGTGATAGCGGCGGCGACGAACTTGGAGATGGCTATCCCGAGGTTCGCGAGCAGCGCGATGACGAGCGTCCGGGTGCTGGTCGTCGGGGCGCTCATCTGATCCGAATGTTCCCAATGTTCGCAGTGACGACAACTACTGCAGTCCGCTCGCCCGATGAACGCGAACAACGGCCGATGGTGCCTCCACGCTGCATTCGTGCGGTCTTCGCACGAATGCCCGTCTGTAGGACAGACGCGCTTCGGCGGACTTCAGATGTGGATCACACGCCCGAACGCGGCGAGCACGCTTTCGTGCATCATCTCCGACAGCGTCGGGTGCGGGAAGACGGTCTGGATGAAGTCGGTTTCGACCAGCTCGGCGGTCTTGCCGATCGTGTAGCCCTGGATCAGCTCGGTCACTTCGGCGCCGATCATGTGGGCGCCGAGCAGCTCGCCGCTCTTGCCGTCGAACACCGTCTTCACGAAGCCGTCGACTTCACCGAGCGCGATCGCCTTGCCGTTGCCGATCGCCGGGAATTTGCCGACCTTGACCTCGTAGCCGAGTTCCTTGGCCTTTGCCTCGGTCAGGCCGACGCTGGCAACCTGGGGGCGACAATAAGTGCAGCCGGGAATGTTCTTCGCGTCGGTGGCGTGTGGGTGGACGTCCTTGTTGCCCATCTCCTGCGCGATGGCTTCGGCGGCGGTGACACCCTCGTGGCTGGCCTTGTGCGCAAGCCAGGGCGGGGCGGTGACGTCGCCGATCGCCCACAGGCCGGGCACGTTGGTGCGGCACATGGGATCGGTGTCGATGTGACCCTTGGTCGTTTTCACGCCGAGCGCTTCGAGGCCAATGTTTTCGGTGTTCGGGACAATGCCGACGGCGACGATGCAATGGCTCAACTTGTGGTCGGCCGATTTGCCGTCGCTGGTCTTGATCTTGGCCGTGACGCCGTTGGCGTCGGCGGTGAGGCTCTCGACGCCAGCGCCGGTCAGGATGGTGAGGCCCTGCTTGGCCATGCTCTTCTGGAGCTGGGCACTGATCTCCGCGTCCTCGACGGGCACGATCCGGTCGAGCATCTCGACGACCGTCACCTTGGCGCCCAAGTCGGCGTAGAAGCTCGCGAACTCGATGCCGATGGCGCCCGAGCCGATGACCAGCAGCTCCGTCGGCATTTCTGCCGGAGTCATGGCGTGGCGGTACGTCCAGATGCGCTTGCCGTCGGCCTTCGCGAAGGGGAGGTCGCGGGCGCGGGCACCGGTCGCGACGATGATGTGCTTGGCGGAAAGCTCGGTCGCCTTGCCGTCCGCGCTGGTGACGCTGAGCTTGCCTTTGCCGGTCAGCTTGCCCTCGCCCATGTGCACGGCGATCTTGTTCTTCTTCATCAGGTGCGTGACGCCCTGATTGAGTTGCTTGGCGACCGCGCGGCTGCGGGCGACGACCTTGCCCAGGTCGAACGACGGCTTGTCGTTGCTGAGGCCGTAGGCCTCGGCATGGGTCATGTAGTGGAACACTTCGGCCGTGCGCAGCAGCGCCTTGGTCGGAATGCAGCCCCAGTTGAGGCAGATGCCGCCGAGGTTCTCGCGCTCGACGATCGCCGTCTTGAGCCCGAGCTGCGCGGCGCGGATGGCGGCAACATAACCGCCGGGACCGGAGCCGAGGACGATGAGGTCGTAGGTGTCAGGCATTATGCCAGCATCCCCAGCGGGTTCTCGACCAGCTCCTTGAAGGCCTTCATCAGCTTGGCGCCGTCGGCGCCGTCGATGGCGCGGTGGTCGAAGCTGCCGGTGGCGCTCATGACGGTGGCGATCTGCAGGCTGTCGTTGACCACGTAGGGGCGCTTTTCGCCGGCGCCGATGGCCATGATCATGCCCTGGGGCGGGTTGATGACGGCTTCGAACTGCTTGATGCCGTACATGCCCATGTTGCTGAGCGAGGCGGTGCCGCCCTGATATTCTTCGGGCTGGAGCTTGCCATCCTTGGCGCGCCCGGCGAGGTCCTTCATCTCGCTCGAGATCGCCGAGACGCTCTTGCTGTCGGCACCCTTGATGATCGGCGTGATGAGGCCATTGGGGATCGAGACGGCGACGGAGATGTCGGCGCGGCTGTAGCGAATGAGCGTGTCGCCCGCGAAGCTGACGTTGCAGTCGGGCACTTGGATCAGGGCCTGGGCGAGCGCCTTGATGAGCAGGTCGTTGACGCTGAGCTTGACGCCGCGGCTCTCGAGACCCTTGTTCAGCTCGCCGCGAAGCTTGAGTAGGGCGTCCAGCTGGATGTCCACCGTGAGGTAGATGTGCGGCACCTGCTGCTTCGACTCGGTCAGGCGCCGGGCAATCGTCTTGCGCATGTTGGAGAGCTTGGCGACTTCGTGCGGGATGTCGCCGGGCTCCACATGGGCAGCGGGTGCAGCGGCCGGTGCCTGCGCGGCTGGCGCTGCTGCCGGTGCTGCGGCTGGAGCCTTGCCAGCGGCGGAATCGACGTCGGCTCGGACGATGCGGCCGTTCGGACCGCTGCCCTTGAGGCTGGAGAGGTCGATGCCCTGCGCCTGGGCGAGACGGCGGGCCAGTGGGGAGGCCTTGATGCGGCTGTCATCGCCCGTCGCCGGCTGTGCTGGTGCCGCCGGAGTCTCACCGGCCGCGTCGGTGGGCTGAACCCCGTAGCCTTTGACATCGGGCGACGGGGTCGGGGCGGACTTCGGTATTGCGTCAGCCCTGGGCGGCTGCGCCGGCGCCGGAGCGGGTGGGCTGGCTGGGGCAGTATCGGCCTTGGGCGGCTGCGGAGCAGAGGGTGCCGACGGAGCGCCCGACGCGGCAGCGCTGACGTCCTCGTCTTCACCGGCCAGGATGGCGATCGGCGCGCCGACCTTCACGCCGTCCGTGCCTTCCGCGATCAGGATCTTCGCGATCGTGCCTTCGTCGACGGCTTCGAACTCCATCGTTGCCTTGTCGGTTTCGATTTCGGCCAGGATGTCGCCGGACGCGACCTTGTCCCCTTCCTTGACGAGCCATTTGGCAAGCGTGCCTTCCTCCATGGTCGGGGAAAGCGCGGGCATCTTGAGTTCGATGGGCATCGGCGGGGTGTCCGGTAAAGAGGCGTGGGCGGCTCAAAGCCAATGCGGCGGTTGCGGTCAAGCCCGCGCCAAATCCCTAGCCGCCGACTTGCACTTGAGCGGCGTTTAACGCAGCACTGAACCTCATGGCCCAGGACGACGTCAAACGCACTTATCTGGTCGTCGTCGACGATAGTGAAGAGGCCCGCGTTGCGCTTCGTTTCGCTGCCCGGCGGGCGGCCAAGACGAACGGCCGCATCGAGGTGCTCGGAATCGTCGAGCCGCAGGATTTCGTGCAGTTCGGCGGAGTCCAGGCGGCGATCGAGGAAGAACAGCGGCTGCGGATCGAGGGCGTGGTCAGCGCGTCGATCGGCGAGATCCTCAACGAGTCGGGTGTCGAGGTCAGCATCATCGTCCGCCAGGGCGAAGCGGTGAAGACCGTTCGCGACTTCATCGGCGAGCGGGAGGACGTTGCAGCACTGGTGCTTGGCGCAGCGGCGGCCGGCGAACCGGGCGCGCTGGTCGGCAATTTCGCGGGCTTCGACGCCGGCAAGCTGCCGTGCCCGCTGATGATCATACCCGGCTCGCTCGGCGAAGAGCGGCTCGAGCAGTTGAGCTAAGGCCTAGAGTGCCCGGGCGAGGATTTCCGCGAGCCGCACGCAACCGGCCTCGTCTGCTGCGGTAAAGCGCGCCGGGCGGGGGCTGTCGAGGTCCAGGACAGCGATGAGCTCTCCATCGCGAACGATCGGCACGACCAACTCACTTGCTGAGGCGGAATCGCAGGCGATGTGCCCCGGGAACGCGTTGACGTCGTCGATGCGCTGCGGCTGGAGCGTGGCGGCGGCGGTGCCGCAAACGCCGGAGCCGAACGCAATGCGGATGCAGGCGGGGCGGCCCTGGAAGGGGCCGAGCACCAGCTCTCCGCCGACGTTGCGGTAGAAACCGGCCCAGTTGAGGTCGGGCAGGCTTTCCCAGATCAGCGCTGCGGCGTTGGCCATGTTGGCGATCCCGTCCGTTTCGCCGGAGGTGAGGCCTTCCAGCGCCGACGCGAGGTCGCGGTAGAGGGTGTCCGGGTCGGCAGCGGCGATCTTGAAGTCGTACATCAGTCGAAACTCACCTTCCCGCGGCCCTGCTTTACCGCGCTGCGCTGCTTTTTCTTGTCGACGCGCTCGGCCTTCGCGGCCCGGCTGGGCCGCGTCGCCTTGCGCTTGGCCTGGACGATATGGGCAGCGGCGATCATCTCCGCCAGTCGCCGGCGCGCGTCCTGGCGGTTGGCGTCCTGGGTGCGGAAGCGGCGGGCGGTGATCAGAAGTTCGCCGGCGCCGGTCACGCGGCTGCCGGCGATCTGCCGCAGCCGCTCATAGGCTGCGGGGTGAAGCCCCAGCCGGAACAGGTCGACGCGCAGTTGCACGGCAGTGGCGACCTTGTTGACGTTCTGGCCTCCGGGCCCGGTCGCAGCGAGGAAGCTTTCGCTGAGTGCGTCGTCGGGAATGTGGACGTCTTCAGGCCGCATCGCGCCAGTCGCCGAATGTGTCGGGCAGGGGGGCAGTGACGTCGATCGCGGCCTTGCCCTCGCGCGGAACGACGAGGCGCGAGGCGTGCAGAAGCATGGATCCGCCGGGGATGCCGTAGACGCGATCGCCGATGATGCCGCGGCCGAACGCCTCGCGGGCATGGGCGCGGATCTGGTGGGTACGCCCGGTCAGCGGGCGAAACTCGACCAGAGTGGAGCCATCGCGAACCGCGAGCCGGCGCCAGCGCGTTGTCGCTTCGGAGCCGTGCTTGTCAGCAATCATCCGCCAGCCGGCTTCGGCAGTCGAGCTTTTCGCGAGGGGAACTTCGATGATGCCTTCCGGCTCCAGAAGCTCGGCTCCAACGACGGCGAGGTAATATTTTTCAACCTGGCGGCTCTCGAAAGACTGCTGGTAGCGGGCCCGGGCCTTGGCAGTCCGGGCGAGCAGAAGGCAGCCGCTGGTGTCGGTGTCGAGCCGGTGCATCGGGGTGGGCGGCCGGCGGAAGCCGCAGCGCAATTCGTCGAGGCGTACCACGAGGGAATCCCCGCCGCGACGCGGCGTGTCGACCGGCAGGCCGGCAGGCTTGTCGATGACCATCGCTTCAGCGTCGATGAAGAGGATCTTGTCCGCCAACATGAGCGCGGCCATAGCGTTTTGTGTCTCTTGCGCAACGAATCCAAGGAATCCAGCGCGTTACACAATATTAACCTTTTCGCATCAGACAGCGAATGGTTAATGGACGCTTCAAGGCTGTTAAAGGGCAGTAACCCTGCCGGCCGCGAACGGGGGATTTTGCGATGCGAGTGCTGCTGATCGAAGACGAGCCGACGACGGCCAAGAGCATCGAACTGATGCTTGGGACGGAAGGCTTCAATGTCTACACCACCGATCTGGGTGAAGAGGGCCTCGATCTGGCGAAGCTCTATGATTACGACATCATCCTTCTCGACCTGAATCTTCCGGACATGCACGGCTACGACGTGCTGAAGAAGGTCCGCACCGCCAAGGTCTCGACCCCGGTCCTGATCCTGTCCGGCATCGGCGAGATGGACTCCAAGGTTCGTGCGCTCGGCTTCGGCGCCGACGATTACGTCACCAAGCCATTCCACCGCGACGAGCTGGTGGCGCGCATTCACGCCATCATCCGCCGCTCGAAGGGTCACTCGCAGTCGGTCATCCGCACCGGTAAGCTGGCGGTGAACCTCGACGCCAAGACGGTCGAAGTCGACGGCAGCCGAGTCCACCTGACCGGCAAGGAATATGCGATGCTGGAGCTGCTTTCGCTCCGCAAGGGCACGACGCTGACCAAGGAAATGTTCCTCAACCACCTGTATGGCGGGATGGACGAGCCGGAACTCAAGATCATCGACGTGTTCATCTGCAAGCTGCGCAAGAAGCTGAGCCTTGCTTGCGGCGGCGCCAATTACATCGAGACCGTCTGGGGCCGCGGCTATGTGCTGCGCGATCCGGAAGAGGTCACCGAGACGGAGCCGCAGGCCGCCGTCGCCTAATTCCAGGAACTCCAGGGGGAAGAAAAGGCGGGGCGCCCAGCGCTCCGCCTTTTTTCATGCGCTACGTGCGCTGGAACGTGCCGATGAGCTCGCCTTGGGCGATGGCATGCGCCGCCGCAGCGGTTTCGACGTCGACGATCTTGGCGTCGTGGCCAAGCCCCAGCTTATCGACATCCAGCGCGAACAGCTTGAAGTGATAGTGGTGCACGCCGTTGCCCTTCGGCGGACAGGGGCCGGTGTAGCCGATCGTCCCTTTGTCGTTATGGACCTCGGTGCCGACACGATCGCCGGCGGCAATGCCGCGAGCGGTCGCCGGGATGTCGTAGACGCCCCAGTGGCGGAACGTGCCGCGAGGCGCATCAGGATCGTCGATGACCAGCGCGAAGCTTTTCGTTGCTGCCGGCGGGTCGGACCAGGTGATCGCCGGCGAGTGATTGGCGCCGTCGCAGCTGTAGACCTGCGGGATCGGCTGGCCGTCCTTGAAGGCGTCGCTGGTCAGGGTGAGCCTGGCGATGGCAGGAGCTTGCATGTTGCCTCCTTGCGCTGCCGCTGACGGCTGCTTGCCGGCGCTGCAGCTCGCGAGCGCGGCGGTCAGGACAACGGGAGCGAACATCCGCCTCATGCGATCCCTCGATACTGACGCATCGTATTCCGAACGACAGTTGCGCCCTTGCGTTCCTGCGCGAGGCGCCCATCTGTCCTTGGAACCCTCCGCAAAGGGACTCGGGCAGCCATGGCCGAACGATCGCACAGCCGACGCGAATTCGATCGCATGTTTGCGCGCCACCAGGGCGAGATCGAGCAGGCGCGACGCGAGTTCGATCGCATTCGCCGCGATCTTGACGGTCGGCTGGCCAGCCTTCGATTTGAGATGGACACGGCAAGGGCCGAGATCGACCGGGCCATTCGGAGGGGCCTCGACCCGTTCGACGTCGCCCTTCGATACCGCGACAAGTGGGGTCAGTGGCCGGACATGATTCGGCGCAAGCGGCGCCCGCCGCGCGGTCTTGAGGGCGGCGAGCCGGTGCCGGTCGAGCCGCGGCCCAAGCCGAAGCCGCTGATCGACGGAGCCGAAGCGCCCGTAGAATAGCCGCGGCTGCAGTTGACCCTGCACGGGCCGCTCGCTATGTGCCCGCCCGTCCGAGCGTCCTTGTGATTCACGCATTCGAGCGCCGGGCAAGAGCTGAACATTGCTCATAAGCGCGTCGCCGTGTGGCCGTTGGGCTGCCTGGCTCCGCGCTTTTCATGTTGAGCAAAGTAACCGCCGGAGTTGCCGGCAACGAAAGGTGAAGGGCTTCATGCCAACGATCAACCAGCTGATCCGCAAGGGTCGCGAACCGCAGAAGGCCAAGTCGAAGGTCCCTGCGATGGAGCAGAATCCGCAGAAGCGCGGCGTCTGCACCCGCGTCTATACGACGACCCCGAAGAAGCCGAACTCGGCGCTGCGCAAGGTGGCCAAGGTTCGCCTGACCAACCAGCGCGAAGTGATCAGCTACATCCCCGGCGAGGGCCACAACCTGCAGGAGCACAGCGTCGTGCTGATCCGCGGCGGTCGTGTGCGCGACCTTCCAGGCGTTCGCTACCACGTGCTTCGCGGCGTGCTCGACACCCAGGGTGTCAAGGACCGTCGCCAGTCGCGCTCCAAGTACGGCGCCAAGCGTCCCAAGTAACTCGAGACAGTAAGCCCCGGACGGGTTCCGGATCAGGCTGAAGAGAAAGGAACAATCCCATGGCTCGTCGTCGTCGCCCAGAGAAGCGCGAAATCCTTCCCGATCCCCGGTTCGGGGACGAGGTCCTCTCCAAGTTCATGAATTCGGTCATGCTCGACGGCAAGAAGTCGGTCGCCGAAGGCATCGTTTACGGCGCTCTCGAAACGGTCGAGACCCGCCTGAAGCGTGAGCCGATCGGCGTCTTCCACGACGCGCTGAACAACGTGAAGCCGGGCATCGAAGTCCGCTCACGCCGCGTCGGCGGTGCGACCTATCAGGTTCCGGTCGAAGTCCGGCCCGAGCGCGCGCAGGCGCTTGCCATCCGCTGGCTCATCTCTGCCGCGCGCTCGCGCTCGGAAAAGACGATGGCCGGCCGCCTGTCGGGCGAGCTGATGGACGCCTCGCAGAACCGCGGCAACGCCGTGAAGAAGCGCGAGGACACGCACCGCATGGCCGAAGCGAACCGCGCCTTTAGCCACTACCGTTGGTAATTGTTGCCCGCCGGCCAGCCGGCGGGTGGCGCTGGTAACTTTCATACCTATATCTGGGGAAGCCGGTCCTGCCGGCTCCCCACATTGCTAAGGAACTAACGAACATGGCCCGCAGCCATCCGCTCGAGCGCTATCGCAACATCGGCATCATGGCGCACATTGACGCCGGCAAGACGACGACGACCGAGCGCATCCTGTATTACACCGGCAAGTCCTACAAGATCGGCGAAGTCCACGAGGGCACCGCCACGATGGACTGGATGGAGCAGGAGCAAGAGCGCGGGATCACCATCACGTCCGCCGCGACGACCTGCTTCTGGCGGGCCGAAGAAGGCAAGGGCGAAGAGCACCGCATCAACATCATCGACACCCCGGGCCACGTCGACTTCACCATTGAAGTCGAGCGTTCGCTGCGCGTGCTCGACGGCGCGGTCGCCTGTTTCGACGGCGTTGCCGGCGTTGAGCCGCAGTCGGAAACCGTCTGGCGCCAGGCGGAGAAGTACAAGGTTCCGCGGATGTGCTTCGTCAACAAACTCGACCGCACCGGCGCCAATTTCGACATGTGCGTCGGGATGATCAAGGATCGCCTGGGCGCCCGTCCGGCCGTCCTCTATCTCCCGATCGGTCTCGAGAGCTCGTTCAAGGGCCTCGTCGACCTCGTCGAGAACCGCGCGATCATCTGGCTCGAGGAGAGCCTGGGCGCGAAGTTCGAGTACCAGGACATCCCGGCCGAACTCGCCGATGCTGCCGCTGCCGCTCGTCAGGAACTGATCGAGATGGCCGTCGAGCAGGACGACGAGATCATGGAAGCCTATCTCGAAGGCACCGAGCCGGACGTCGCAACGCTCAAGAAGCTGATCCGCAAGGGCACGCTGAACTTCTCGTTCGTGCCGGTGCTGTGCGGCTCGGCGTTCAAGAACAAGGGCGTCCAGCCGCTGCTGGACGGCGTCGTCGACTATCTGCCGTCGCCGCTGGACATTCCGCCGGTCGAAGGCCTGAAGCTTGACGGCGAGACCACCGACACGCGTGCGCCTTCGGACGAAGCGCCGTTCTCGGCTCTCGCGTTCAAGATCATGAACGACCCGTTCGTCGGAACGCTGACCTTCGCGCGCATCTACTCGGGCAAGCTCGAGACTGCGCAGCAGGTCACGAACTCGGTCAAGGACAAGAAGGAAAAGGTCGGCCGCATGCTGCTGATGCATGCCAACGACCGCGAGGACATCCAGGTGGCTTACGCGGGCGACATCGTCGCCCTCGCCGGTCTCAAGGATACGACGACGGGTGACACGCTCTGTGCTGCCAATGCGCCGATCATCCTCGAGCGCATGGAGTTCCCGGATCCGGTCATCGAGGTCGCGGTGGAGCCCAAGACCAAGGCCGACCAGGAGAAGATGGGCGTGGCGCTCAACCGCCTGGCCCGCGAGGACCCGTCGTTTCGCGTCACCTCGGACCACGAGTCCGGCCAGACGATCATCAAGGGGATGGGCGAGCTCCACCTCGAGATCCTCGTCGACCGCATGAAGCGTGAGTTCAAGGTCGAGGCCAATGTCGGCGCTCCGCAGGTTGCTTATCGCGAGTATCTCGCGAAGCCGATCGAGCTGACCTACACCCACAAGAAGCAGTCGGGCGGCTCCGGCCAGTTCGGCGAGGTCAAGGTTCAGGTGAAGCCGGCCGAGCGCGGCACCGGCTTCCAGTTCTTCGACGAGATCAAGGGCGGCAATATTCCCAAGGAATATATCCCCTCGGTCGAGAAGGGCATGCGCGAGACTGCGGAGACCGGGAGCCTGATCGGCTTCCCGATCATCGACTTCGAAGTGCACTTGATCGACGGCAAGTACCACGACGTCGACTCCTCGGCGCTGGCGTTCGAAATCTGTGCCCGCGGCGCAATGCGCGAAGCGGCCCAGAAAGCCGGCATCAAGCTGCTCGAGCCGATCATGCGCGTCGAGGTCGTCACCCCGGAGGATTACCTCGGCGACGTCATCGGCGACTTGAACAGCCGGCGCGGCCAGATCCAGGGCACCGACAGCCGCGGCAACGCGCAGGTCGTCGAGGCGATGGTCCCGCTGGCCAACATGTTCGGCTACGTGAACCAGCTGCGTTCCTTCACCCAGGGTCGCGCGCAGTACACGATGCAGTTCTCGCACTACGACGAAGTGCCGCAGAACGTTGCCGACGAGGTCAAGGCGAAGCTGGCATAACCCTGTTTTTGTAGCTATGGGCGCGTCCGCGAGACGGGCGCCGCCCGAATTTCCGAAAGAAGAAGAGGCGTAAAATGGCGAAGGCTAAATTCGAGCGGAATAAGCCGCACGTGAACATCGGAACCATCGGTCACGTCGACCATGGCAAGACGTCGCTGACGGCAGCGATCACCAAGGTCCTCGCCGAGACCGGCGGCGCGACGTTCACCGACTATGCAAACATCGACAAGGCGCCGGAAGAGCGCGAGCGCGGGATCACCATCTCGACCGCTCACGTCGAGTACGAGACCGAGAAGCGCCACTATGCGCACGTCGATTGCCCGGGTCACGCGGACTATGTGAAGAACATGATCACCGGCGCAGCCCAGATGGACGGCGCGATCCTCGTCGTGTCGGCCGCTGACGGCCCGATGCCGCAAACCAAGGAGCACATCCTGCTCGCCAAGCAGGTCGGCGTTCCGACCATGGTCGTCTTCCTCAACAAGGTCGACCAGGTTGACGATCCCGAGCTTCTGGAGCTCGTCGAGCTCGAAATCCGCGAGGAGCTTTCCAAGCGCGACTTCGACGGCGACAACATCCCGATCGTTTCCGGTTCGGCGCTTGCAGCCCTTGAGGACAGCAACCGCGAGATCGGCCACGACGCGATCCTGAAGCTGATGACTGCAGTCGACGACTGGATTCCGACTCCGGAGCGTCCGCTCGACAAGCCGTTCCTGATGCCGATCGAGGACGTGTTCTCGATCTCCGGCCGCGGCACCGTCGTGACCGGCCGTGTCGAGCAGGGCGTCGTCAAGGTCGGCGAGGAAGTCGAGATCGTCGGCATCCGCGACACCCAGAAGACCGTCGTCACCGGCGTCGAGATGTTCCGCAAGCTGCTCGACCAGGGCCAGGCTGGCGACAACATCGGTGCGCTTCTGCGCGGCGTCGGCCGTGAGGACGTCGAGCGCGGGCAGGTTCTCTGCAAGCCGGGCTCGATCAAGCCGCACACCGACTTCTCTGCCGAGGTCTACGTCCTGTCGAAGGACGAGGGCGGCCGTCACACGCCGTTCTTCGCCAACTATCGTCCGCAGTTCTACTTCCGGACGACGGACGTCACCGGCGAGGTCGTTCTCCCCGAGGGCACCGAGATGGTGATGCCGGGCGACAACGTGAACCTGGGCGTCAAGCTGATCGCTCCGATCGCCATGGATCCGGGCCTCCGCTTCGCGATCCGCGAAGGCGGCCGCACGGTTGGCGCAGGCGTCGTCGCGACGATCTCCAAGTAAGTCTTAAGCGCCTGCGGGCGCTGGAGATTGATGAAGGGCCCGGTGCTTCACTCGAAGCGCCGGGCCTTTTCGTTTTGGTGATTATATATCTTGCAAACGCGCGAGCTCACGCGCGCATTTCTGCCGCCAAGCACCCAACGGAAGTCAGCTCGAGGCAGTGCTGATGGGCACGAGATCAACAGCCGCTAAGAGAGCGAATCGAGCTGATCAAAACACGTCCGCTCCGGTTCGTGAGCCGGATCACTGCGGTGCCGTTGCAGTGCGATCTTCCAGCCGAATAGCGGTAAGTGACCCGGTAGCGGCCGTCGGAAACGGGAGCCACGCTCGTCAGGCGAATAGGCTCCGGCAGATGCCCGTAGAACCGTGACATTGCACCGGCCGAATAGGCGCCGCCGGATCGCTTTTCCGGGACGACTTGCGACGACGCTGCTGCACCATTGCCGGAGCCCAGAGCGCCATAGAAAGCCCGCACGGTGGCTTCGCCGCTGCCATTGCTTCGGGTCTTGGGCGGGCGCGGGACCGAGCCGGGCGAGGATTTATTCGCGAGGCGCGGGGTCGAGGCAGGGGAGGCTCCCTGCGCGAGGCGAGTGGGCGCGGGGTTGTTCGGGGCCGCAGGATGCCTTGACCGTTCGGGAGGGTTGCGGACCGGTGGCGCTGGAGGAGTGCTTGGGACAGCTTGCGGCACGGGCTCGTTACGAACGGATGCTTGCTGGACGCTGTCGGATGCCACTTGTCCTTCATCGATGGCGGGCGGTGGCCGATATGCGACGGCACTCACATGGAAGGCGGCAAGCTTGGCAATGATCGGCTCGGCTCCCGTCTGCTGGTAAACCAAGCCGCCGCCATCGGCACTGGGCTGCGCCGTATAGGCGATGTCCGCTTGCAACTGACGCTCGCCACCCAGGCCACCCTGCGCGCCGGGCGGCACTTCAAGGATGAAGCGGCCTTTGCAATGCGTGACGTCCAGCGCCGCATCCCAGGCAGTGACGACCGGATTTTCCATTCGGACGATCGAGTAGTCAGCCAAGACGTCGAGATTGGTGCGATCGAGCGAGCGTTTCGCAATCGCCTGGTCGAAAATCGCGTTCTTCAATCGGGCGTAAGCGGCAGGTGACGCGCAGGCCGCCTGCTGACGTTTGGCCTCGGCCTTCGCTGCGGCCGGGCTTTTGTGCGGCGATTTGTCGCAACCGCCGATGGCGATCAAAACGACGAGAGCGAGGCCTCCGCCGACCTTTTGAGCTGTTGCGCGCAAAACCAATATTGCCTCCACTAGTGGGTCGACAAGCGAACCAATCCCACCCAACGCATGAGGCGGCCTATCTTTCAGAGGAAAGATCATGGCGCCGACTCTCTGCGCAGGGGTTGATCTCATCAGCCGTCCTCTGTAGAGGCGCCTCACAGACGGAGACTCGTCCCCGTCACCAAACATCAGAGTTGAGGTCGTCCGTTCCGGGAAACCGGGGTCAAGCGGGTGCGGCCTCTTGTTTTTCGGGTTGGCAACAGCCCGGCGGCTCTTTCGCATCGGTAGGGATATGGACACGCAGAACATCCGGATTCGTCTGAAAGCTTTCGATCATCGAGTGCTTGACCAGGCGACCGGCGACATCGCCGACACGGCGCGCCGCACGGGTGCTCTGATCCGCGGTCCGATCCCGCTCCCGACGCGAATTGAGAAGTTCACCGTCAACCGCTCGCCGCACGTCGACAAGAAGTCGCGCGAGCAGTTCGAGGTGAGAACGTACAAGCGGCTGCTCGACATCGTGCAGCCCACGCCGCAGACCGTCGATGCTCTCATGAAGCTCGACCTGGCAGCAGGCGTCGACGTGGAGATCAAGCTGGCTTAACGGCTGGTTGCCGTTGCCCCGCTCAGGCGTGCGGCGACGGACGAGACGAGGATACCGCCGGAGGGAAGCTCCGGGCTGCGTCCCCGCCGCTCTTGCAAGAGAGCATTAGCCCAGGCGGGGCACGCAAAATTCATGGGCTGCACGCACCCGGTTACCGGGTGCCTCTGTAAGGGAGTCACTGATCATGCGCACTGGCGTGATCGCGAAGAAGGTCGGAATGACCCGCCTCTTCCAGGCGGACGGGCGGCACGTGCCGGTTACCGTTCTGCAGCTGGACGAAGTGCAGGTCGTCGGCCGCCGCGAAATGGACCGGGACGGCTACACCGCCGTCCAGCTCGGAGCGGGCACGGCGAAAGCCAAGAACGTCGCCAAGCCGCAGCGCGTCGCCTTCGGCAAGGCCGAGGTCGAGGCCAAGGCGCGCGTCGTCGAATTCCGCGTCGCTGAAGATGCGCTGCTCGATGTCGGCGCAAGCATCAGTGCCGATCACTTCATCGCCGGCCAGCTGGTCGACATTTCCGGCGTGACGCAGGGCAAGGGCTTCGCCGGCGCCATGAAGCGCTGGAACTTCGGCGGTCTGCGCGCGACCCACGGCGTGTCCGTCTCGCACCGCTCGCACGGTTCGACGGGTAACCGCCAGGATCCCGGCCGCGTGTTCAAGAACAAGAAAATGGCCGGGCACATGGGTGCTCGCAACCGCACCCAGCAGAACCTCGAGATCGTCCGCACGGACCCGATCCGCGGCCTGCTGTTCGTGAAGGGCTCGGTCCCGGGCCACAAGGGCAGCTGGCTGACCGTTCAGGACGCCGTGAAGCTGCCGCGCCACGAGAGCGCGCCCTATCCGGCCGGCCTGATCTCCAAGGATCAGCCGATCGACGAAAGCGCGATCCCCGACGCCGGCCTGGTCGACGACGCCGCGGTCCACGAGATCCCGGCAATGCCGAGCGATGCGGAAGTCGCGGCGATCGCGGCCGAGCAGGACGCCGGCGCTTCGGCCGACACCAACGAGACCACGGACGCTCCGGCGGGCGAGCAAACGCCCGAGAGCAAGGAAGGCTAAGATGAAGGTCAAGGTTCAGACCCTCGACGGTGCCGCGAACAAGGCTGCCGACATCGAGCTCAACGACGAGATTTTCGCCGTCGAGCCCCGCGCCGACGTCCTTCACCGCGTCGTCACCTGGCAGCTCGAAAAGCGCCGCGGCACTGCCCGCGCCGCCCGCGAGCGCAGCGATGTCGCACGCACCGGCAAGAAGTTCGGTCGCCAGAAGGGCGGCGGTACGGCTCGCCACGGCGATCGCCGCGCTCCGATCTTCATCGGCGGCGGCAAGGCCCACGGCCCGCGCGTTCGCGACTTCAACCCGTCGCTGAACAAGAAGGTTCGTGCGCTTGGCCTCAAGATGGCTCTGTCGTCGAAGGCAGCGGCCGGCCAGCTCGTCGTCCTCGACAACCTCGACGTGGCAGACGGCAAGACCCGCGTTCTTCGCGAGAAGCTCGGCGGCCTCGGCTTCGGCAAGACGGCACTGGTGATCGACGGTGACGCGCTCAACGTGGGCTTCGCCCGCGCTTCGTCGAACCTCGCGAGCATCAACCTGCTCTCCGCGGTCGGCGCCAACGTCTATGACATCATGCGGCACGATACCCTGGTCCTGACCCGGGCCGCCGTCGAAAAGCTGGAGGCCCGCTTCAATGGCTAAGAAGCCGCAGAAGGCTGCGCCCGACGCGCGTCACTACGACGTCGTTCTTGCGCCCCACATCACCGAGAAGTCGACGATGCTCTCCGAGCATAATTCGGTCGTGTTCAAGGTCGCCCAGACCGCGAGCAAGCCGGAGATCAAGGCCGCGGTCGAGGCGCTGTTCAACGTCACGGTGACGGGCGTCAACACGATCGTGACCAAGGGCAAGACCAAGAAGTGGAAGGGCACGCCCTACCGCCGGTCGGACTCGAAGAAAGCGATCGTCACGCTGGCCGCCGGTCAGTCGATCGACATCACGAGCGGGATCTAAACCATGGCTCTGAAGCAATATAAGCCGACCTCTCCGGCCCGCCGCGGCCTGATCCTGGTTGACAAGTCGGCGCTCTGGAAGGGCAAGCCGGTCAAGGCGCTTACCGAAGGCAAGCGCAAGACGGGCGGCCGCAACAACAAGGGCCATGTGACGAGCCGCGGGATCGCCGGCGGTCACAAGCAGAAGTATCGCTACGTCGACTTCAAGCGCCGCACCTGGGACGTTGCAGCGACCGTCGAGCGGCTCGAGTACGATCCCAACCGTTCGGCGTTCATCGCGCTGGTCACGTACGAAGGCGGCGAGCAGGCCTACATCCTTGCTCCGCAGCGCCTCGCGCCGGGCGACAAGGTCATCGCCGGCCGCAAGGTCGACGTGAAGCCGGGCAACGCGATGGAAGTCGGCCAGATGCCCGTCGGCACCATCGTCCACAACGTCGAGCTGAAGCCCGGCAAGGGCGGCCAGATCGCTCGTGCGGCAGGCACCTATGTGCAGGTCGTCGGACGCGATCGCGGCATGGTCATCGTCAGGCTGAATTCAGGCGAGCAGCGCTATGTCCGTTCGGATTGCATGGCGACGGTTGGTGCGGTTTCGAACCCGGACAACCAGAACCAGAATTTCGGCAAGGCCGGCCGCAGCCGCTGGATGGGCAAGCGCCCGCTGACGCGCGGTGTCGCCAAGAATCCGGTCGACCACCCGCACGGTGGTGGTGAAGGCCGGACCTCCGGCGGACGTCACCCGGTGACCCCGTGGGGCAAGCCGACCAAGGGTGCCCGCACCCGTCACAACAAGTCGACCGACAAGTTCATCATCCGGTCGCGTCACGCGAAGAAGAAGGGTTAAGCCATGGCCCGTTCCATCTGGAAAGGTCCGTTCGTCGAGCTTTCGCTGCTCAAGAAGGCGGAAGCTGCGCAGGACGCCAACAAGCGCGCTCCGATCAAGACCTGGTCGCGCCGCTCAACGATCCTGCCGCAGTTCGTCGGCCTGACGTTCAATGTCTACAACGGCCGCAAATTCATCCCCGTCTCGGTCAACGAGGAGATGGTCGGGATGAAGCTCGGCGAGTTCGCTCCGACGCGGTCCTTCCCGGGCCACGCCTCGGACAAGAAGGGCAAGCGCTGATGAGCAAGCCAGCATCCCCGCGCAAGGTCGGCGAGAAGGAAGCGCTCGCCGTGGGCAACACGATCCGTGGCTCGGCGCGCAAGCTCAACCTGGTCGCGCAGATGATCCGCGGCAAGAAGGTCGAGCAGGCGCTCAGCATCCTTCAGTTCTCGCCGAAGGGCATGGCCGACGACGTCCGCAAGGTGCTCGCATCGGCGGTCGCCAATGCCGAGAACAACCACAACCTCGACGTCGACGCGCTGGTCGTGTCGGAGGCGAGCGTCGGCAAGTCGATCTCGATGAAGCGCTTCGCGACGCGTGCGCGCGGCCGCTCGTCGCGGATCGTCAAGCCGTTCAGCCGCATCCGTGTCGTCGTTCGCGAGCAGGAAGAAGCGTAATGGGTCAGAAAACCTCTCCTGTCGGGCTTCGCCTGCAGATTAACCGCACCTGGGACAGCCGCTGGTTCGCGGAAGGCCAGGATTACGGCCGTCTGCTGCTCGAGGATCTCAAGATCCGCCGCACCATCATCGAGAAGCTGCCGCAGGCGGCAATCTCGAAGGTGGTGATCGAGCGTCCGGCCAAGATCTGCCGCATTTCGATCTATGCGGCGCGTCCCGGCGTGATCATCGGCAAGAAGGGCGCCGACATCGAGAAGCTCAAGCGCGAGCTTCAGAAGATGACGAGCTCGGAAGTCAGCCTCAACATCGTCGAGATCCGCAAGCCGGAGATCGATGCCAAGCTCGTCGCCCAGGGCGTTGCCGACCAGCTCGAGCGCCGCATCGCCTTTCGCCGGGCAATGAAGCGCGCGGTCCAGTCGGCGCTGCGGCTTGGCGCTGAGGGTATTCGTATCACTTGCGCGGGCCGTCTCGGCGGCGCGGAAATCGCGCGCACCGAATGGTACCGCGAGGGCCGGGTGCCGCTGCACACGCTGCGCGGCAACGTCGATTACGCGGAGGCCGAGGCCCACACCGCTTATGGCGTGTGCGGCGTCAAGGTCTGGATCTTCAAGGGTGAAATCCTGGGTCACGATCCGACGGCGCAGGACCGGCTGATGATGGAGGCCCAGACCTCCGGAGTCCGGCCAGCGCGCGAAGAACGCGGCAACCGGTAAGCGCGAAAGAAGAGTAACAGATCATGCTGCAACCCAAGCGCACCAAGTTCCGCAAGGCCTTCAAAGGCCGCATCCATGGCAATGCCAAAGGCGGGACCGAGCTCAACTTCGGCGCCTTCGGCCTCAAGGCCATGGAGCCGGAGCGGATCACTGCTCGCCAGATCGAAGCGGCCCGCCGCGCGATCACCCGTCACATCAAGCGTGCCGGCCGTCTGTGGATCCGCGTGTTCCCGGACGTCCCGGTCAGCTCCAAGCCTGCCGAAGTCCGCATGGGCTCGGGCAAGGGCTCGCCCGAGTTCTGGGTCGCTCGCGTCAAGCCGGGCCGAATCCTGTTCGAACTCGATGGCGTTCCTGGAGCGCTCGCCAAGACTGCGTTCGAGCGTGCAGCGGAGAAGCTACCGATCAAGACCAAGGTCGTCGCCCGGCTCGGCGAGACTCTGGTCGAGGAGGACAAGTAACATGCCTGCGATCGACAATCTGAAGCAGCAGAGCGACGATCAGCTGCAGCAGCAGCTCGGCGACCTGAAGCGTGAGCAGTTCAACCTGCGCTTCCAGGCGGCGACCAACCAGCTGGAGAAGCCCAGCCGGGTTCGCGAGGTGCGCCGCACCATCGCCCGCATCCGGACCCTTCAGAACCAGCGCGCCCGCGCTGCCAACACGGCGCAGGGCTGAGGAGACAACGAGAATGCCAAAGCGCGTCCTCACCGGCACGATCGTGTCAGACAAGGGTGACAAGACCGTCGTGGTCAGCGTCGAGCGGCGGGTGAAGCACCCGCTGTACGGCAAGATCATCAAGCGGTCGAAGAAGTACCACGCCCATGACTCGGCGAACGCGTTTCACACCGGTGAAATCGTCCGCATCGAGGAGTGCGCGCCGGTGTCCAAGCTGAAGACCTGGACGGTCATCGATCGCCTCGGCGTTGCCAAGGCGGCCGAGATCGAAATCGCCGATCCGGAGACGAAGGCTCCCGAAGCTCCGGCCGAAAAGCCGGCCAAGGCTTCGAAGGGCAAGGGCAAGGCGAAAGCCGAAGACGTCGCCGAAGCGGACGCCTGAGAAGATATTGAGAGGGTAAGGGTCCAACCATGATCCAGATGCAGTCCAACCTGGACGTTGCCGACAACAGCGGAGCCAAGCGCGTCCAGTGCATCAAGGTGCTGGGCGGGTCCAAGCGCCGGGTGGCGGGCGTCGGCGACATCATCGTCGTCAGCGTCAAGGAAGCCGCTCCGCGTGGCCGCGTGAAGAAGGGCGACGTTCACCGCGCCGTCATCGTCCGCACCGCCAAGGACATCCGGCGTCCCGACGGTTCGGTCATCCGCTTCGATTCGAACGCGGCCGTGCTAGTCAACAAGAACGAGGAGCCGATCGGCACCCGTATTTTTGGCCCGGTCGTCCGTGAGCTTCGCGCCAAGAAGCACATGAAGATCATCAGCCTTGCGCCGGAGGTTCTGTAACCATGGCTGCTGCAAAGATCCGCAAGGGCGACCGCGTCGTCGTCCTCGCCGGCAAGGACAAGGGCCGCACGGGTGAAGTCATCCGTTCGCTGCCGAAGGAAAACAAGGTCGTCGTGTCGGGCATCAACGTCCACGCGCGTCACCGCAAGGCAAGCCAGGAGAACCCGCAGGGCGGGATCGAGCGCAAGGAAGCCCCGCTGCACGTCTCCAACGTCGCGATTGCGGGTGCCGACGGCAAGCCGACGCGGGTCCGCTTCGAGGAGCGCGACGGCAAGAAGGTCCGCGTTGCGACCAAGTCCGGAGAGCTGATCAATGGCTGACGAGAAGTACGTCCCGCGCCTGAAGCGCGACTATGACGAGCGCATCGCCCCGGCGATGATCGAGCGGTTCGGTTACAAGAACCGCATGGAGGTCCCGCGCCTCGACAAGATCGTCGTCAACATGGGCGTCGGCGAAGCGACTCAGGACAAGAAAAAGGTCGAAACCGCCGCTGCGGAAATGCAGGCGATCTCCGGTCAGAAGCCGGTGATTACCAAGGCGAAGAAGTCGATCGCGCAGTTCAAGCTGCGCGAGGGCATGCCGATCGGTTGCAAGGTCACCCTTCGCCGTGAGCGCATGTACGAGTTCCTGGACCGCCTGGTCACGATCGCGCTTCCGCGCGTTCGCGACTTCCGCGGGCTGAACCCGAAGTCGTTCGACGGCCGTGGCAATTACGCCATGGGCCTCAAAGAGCAGATCATCTTCCCCGAGATCAATTACGATCAGATCGACAAGGTCCGGGGCATGGATGTCATCGTAACCACCACCGCGAAGACGGATGAAGAGGCGCGCGAACTGCTGCGCCTGTTCAACTTTCCGTTCCCGCAAGAGGAGCAGAAGCAGGCCGCCTGAGGGCGCGTCTGCTTCGATTAGGAGAAGAACTTAAGTCATGGCGAAACTGAGTTCGATCAACAAGAACGAGCGTCGCAAGAAGCTCGTTCAGCAGAATGCGGCGAAGTACGCGAAGCTGAAGGCTATCGCGGACGACGAGTCGCGCGACGAGACCGAGCGGCTGATAGCTCGCCTCAAGATGGCGGAACTGCCGCGCAACGGGAATCCCACCCGGGTTCGCAACCGTTGCGAGCTGACCGGCCGTTCGCGTGCCTATTATCGCAAGTTCCGCTTGTCGCGGATCATGCTTCGGGAGCTGGCCAACAAGGGCCTGATCCCGGGCGTCGTTAAGTCCAGCTGGTAAGGAGGATCACTGATGGCGATGACCGATCCTCTGGGTGACATGCTCACCCGTATCCGCAACGGCCAGTCGGCGAAGAAGGACTCGATCCTGACGCCGGCGTCGAAGCTGCGTGCGAACGTTCTCGATGTGCTTCAGCGCGAAGGCTACATCCGCGGCTATTCGGAAGAAGAGCTTGCCGGCCAGCATGGCTTGCGCATCGAGCTCAAGTATTTCGAAGGCCAGCCGGCGATTCACCACCTGGCTCGCGTGTCGAAGCCGGGTCGTCGGGTCTATTCGGCCGCCCGCGAACTGCCGCGCATCCGCAACGGTCTCGGCACGGTGATCGTGTCGACCCCGCGCGGTGTTCTGTCGGACGTCGAGGCGCGCGAACAGAATGTCGGCGGCGAAGTGCTGGCGGAGGTATTCTAATGTCTCGTATCGGCAAAAAGCCGGTGCCGATGCCTTCGGGTGTCAGTGCCAACGTCGAGGGCCAGACCCTGACGGTGAAGGGCCCCAAGGGCACGCTGTCGATGCAGCTTCTCGACGAACTCGTGAAATACGAAGTCGCCGAGGGCGAGATCCGCGTGACTCCGCTGACCAGCGCGCAGCGCAACCGCGCGGCGTGGGGGATGCAGCGCACCAACGTGCAGAA
The DNA here is from genome assembly GCF_054263715.1 of Sphingomonas sp. F9_3S_D5_B_2. NCBI lineage: Bacteria > Pseudomonadati > Pseudomonadota > Alphaproteobacteria > Sphingomonadales > Sphingomonadaceae > Sphingomonas > Sphingomonas sp. F9_3S_D5_B_2. The sequence goes on from NZ_JBSZFB010000002.1 coordinate 480,584, forward strand.
CCTCGTCACCGGCGTGACCGAGGGCTTCACCAAGGTGCTCGAGATCACCGGCGTCGGCTATCGTGCGGCGGCCCAGGGCAAGAACCTGCGCCTACAGCTCGGCTACAGCCATGACGTGAACTATCCCGTTCCCGAAGGCGTCGACATCAAGACTCCCGACCCGAACACGGTCGAGATCAGCGGTATCGACAAGCAGCAGGTCGGGCAGGTTGCCGCCGAGATCCGCCGCTGGCGCAAGCCGGAGCCGTACAAGGGCAAGGGTATCAAGTATCGCGGTGAGTTCATCTTCCGCAAAGAAGGCAAGAAGAAGTAGCCATGGCGAAACTCTCCCTCTTCGATCGGCGCCGTCAGCGCGTCCGCACCTCGCTCCGTGGTCGCGCGGCGGGCAAGCCGCGGCTGTCAGTCCATCGCTCTGGCCGGCACATCTATGCGCAGGTCATCGACGACACGGCAGGCCGGACCCTTGCCGCCGCCTCGACGCTCGACAAGGACATCAAGGGCAAGGCCGGCGCCACCAAGGACGGCGCGGCAGTGGTCGGCAAGACGCTTGCCGAGCGCGCCAAGGCTGCCGGCGTGTCGCGGGTCGTTTTCGACCGTGGCGGCTTCCTGTTTCATGGCCGCGTGAAGGCCCTCGCCGACGCTGCTCGCGAAGGCGGACTGGAGTTTTAAATGGCTGACGAGAACCAGACGAACGAGGTCAACACCGACCCGGCCGAAGTGGCGGCGGTTGCCGAGGCGACCCCTGCGCAGCCGGAAGAGCAGCGCCGCGGCCCGCGCGGCCCGCGTGGGCCCGGTGGTGGACGCGGACGCGGCGGCAACGACCGTGGCGGTGGCCGTGGCCGTCGTGACGACCGCCGTGGCGGCCGTGGCGGCGACGACGACGGTGGCGAGGAGCTCATTGAGAAGCTCGTCCACATCAACCGCGTTTCCAAGACCGTGAAGGGCGGCAAGCGCTTCGGCTTCGCAGCCCTGGTGATCGTCGGCGACGGCAAGGGCCGCGCCGGCTTCGGTCACGGCAAGGCACGCGAAGTGCCGGAAGCCATCAGCAAGGCGACCGCGGCGGCCAAGAAGGCCATGATCCGCGTTCCACTGCGCGACGGCCGCACGCTCCACCACGACGGTCTCGGCCACTTCGGTGCGGGCCGCGTGACGGTCCGCTCGGCTCCGTCGGGAACCGGCATCATCGCCGGTGGTCCGATGCGCGCTATCTTCGAGAGCCTCGGCGTTCACGACGTCGTGACCAAGTCGGTGGGCACGTCCAACCCCTACAACATGATCCGCGCCACCTTCGAAGCGCTCAAGGACCAGGTGTCCCCGCGGGCGGTTTCGCAGCGCCGCGGCAAGAAGGTCGCCGACCTGCTCGGCCGTGGCGGCGCCAGCGCCGCCGAAGCCGAGGCCCAGGCCGAAGCGGTCACGGAGTAATAGCGATGGCCAAGATCAGGATCACGCAGACCGGATCGCCGATCCGCCGCGACAAGACGCAGCGGGCGACGCTCGTCGGCCTCGGGCTCAACAAGCTGCACCGCAGCGTGGAAGTGGAGGGCACGCCTGAAGTGCTCGGCCAGGTCCGCAAAGTGGCGCACCTGCTGAACATCGAAGAAACGGCTTAACCCAGACTGCCCCTGCGGGGGCATGCGCGACCAAAGCGAAAGCGAGTGCACGACATGAAACTCAACGAAATCCGGGACAACAAGGGCGCTCGCCAGAGCCGCGTGCGAGTTGGACGCGGCATCGGTTCGGGCCTGGGCAAGACTGCCGGCCGCGGCCAGAAGGGCGCCAAGGCGCGCTCGGGCGTCAGCATCGCGGGCTTCGAGGGCGGCCAGATGCCGCTCCACATGCGGCTGCCGAAGCGCGGCTTCAACAACATCTTCGCCAAGGACTTCGCCGAAGTGAACATCGGCGCTATCCAGAAGGCGCTCGATGCCGGCAAGCTCGACGCCAACGGCACGCTCGACCATGACGCGTTAAAGGCCGCTGGCCTCGCCCGCGGTGGCAAGGACGGCGTGCGCCTTCTGGGCAAGGGGGACCTCACGGCCAAGCTGGCGCTCCGCGTCGCCGGCGCGTCGAAGGGCGCTCGGGAAGCGGTCGAGAAGGCCGGCGGATCGGTCGAGCTCATCGAGCGCAAGGACCCGGCGGAGCTGGCCAAGGCCAAGAAGGGCTCGCGCAAGGCCGCTGCAAACGCATAATCGGTTGCCAAGGGAGCGCTCCGCTCCTCGCAATGACGGCAATGCGGCTTATATGAGCCGCAGAGCCTAGGGGATTATTCAAGACGATGGCATCCGCAGCCGAACAAATGGCGTCCAGCATCAGTCTTGCCAATTTCGGCAAGGCGACCGAGCTCAAGAAGCGCCTGTGGTTCACGCTCGGTGCGCTGATCCTGTTCCGGCTACTGTCGTTCGTCCCGGTTCCCGGCATCGATCCGGTAGCGATGAGCTCGCTCTACCAGACGCAGAGCGGCGGCATCCTCGACGTCTTCAACACCTTCTCGGGAGGCGCGCTGGAGCGCTTCTCGATCGTCGCGCTCGGCGTCATGCCGTACATCACGGCGTCCATCGTCATCCAGCTTGGCGGCACGCTCTATGGCCCATGGCAGGCTCTCCGCAAGGAAGGCGAAACCGGTCGCAAGAAGCTCAACCAGTACACGCGCTACCTGACCGTCGCGATCACGCTCGTGCAAGGCTATCTCGCGGTGCGCGGACTGGAATCCCAGGGTGCCAACCAGGGCATCCAGGCGGTGGTCCAGCCCGGCATGCTGTTCGAGATTGCAGGCACGATCAGCCTGGTTGGCGGAACGCTGTTCCTGATGTGGATCGGCGAGCAGATCACCAGCCGCGGTATCGGCAACGGCGTGTCGCTGATCATCATGGCCGGCATTGTTGCCCGCCTCCCGCAGGGGGTTGGCCAGCTTCTCGAAGGAAGCCGGACTGGCAGCATCAACGGGCTGCTGGTGGTTGGAGTGATCGTGCTCTCCGCAGCGCTGATCCTGGGCATCTGCTTCATGGAGCGGGCGCAGCGCCGGGTTTTGGTCCAATATCCCAAGCGGCAGACTGCGCGCGGCATGCAGCAGGAGCGATCGCACCTGCCGATCAAGATCAACACCGCCGGCGTCATTCCGCCGATCTTCGCGTCGTCGCTTTTGCTGATGCCGCTGACGGTGCTGCAGTGGGCGGGCAACCGCGCGGGTGAAGGCGGCGCCAGCGACTGGCTGATCACCATCAGCACGTACCTGCAGCACGGCGCCCCGCTCTACCTGCTGCTCTACGGCCTGCTGATCGCGTTCTTCTGCTTTTTCTACACTGCGGTGCAGTTCAACAGCGAGGAGACGTCCGAGAACCTGAAGCGTCACGGCGGCTTTATTCCGGGCATTCGGCCGGGCAAGGCGACGGAAGAATATTTCGACTTCCTGCTCAACCGCATCACCGTCATCGGCGCTGCATACCTCGTCGTGATCTGCCTCATCCCGGAGATCCTGGCAGCGCAGGCCGGGCTCAACTTCCGCCTTGGCGGCACGAGCCTGCTGATCGTCGTCAACGTGACGATGGACACCGTTAGCCAGATCCAGAGCCACCTGATCGCGCACCAGTACGGCGACCTGATCAAGAAGGCGAAGCTCAAGACCACGCCGCGCCGGCGCTAAACGGGACGCAACAGGGAGCGCGACCGTGATGAACATCATTCTGTTGGGCCCGCCCGGAGCGGGGAAGGGCACGCAGGCAGCAAGGCTGCAGGCGGAGCGCGGGATGATCCAGATGTCGACCGGCGACATGCTGCGGGAAGCGCGCGCGAGCGGCTCGCCCGTTGGGCTGCGGGTCAAGGCAGTGATGGACGCGGGCGAGCTGGTCAGCGACGCCATCGTGACGGCTCTCATCGGCGAGCGCCTCGACTCCGCAGGTGGCAACGGCGCTATCTTCGACGGCTTCCCACGCACCAAGCATCAGGCCGACGCCCTCGACATGCTGCTTGGCGAACGGGGCCGGACGCTCGATCACGTTATCGAACTGGTCGTGGACGAAGACGAGCTGGTGAAGCGCATCACGGGGCGCGTCACCTGCGCCAAGTGCGGCGCCGGCTATCATGAGTCGTTCCGCCCGACCAAGGTGCCGGGTGTGTGCGACGCGTGCGGCTCGACCGAGTTCAAGCGGCGACCCGACGATAATGAAGAGACGGTGCGCACGCGCATGGCCGAGTACCGCGCCAAGACCGCGCCCATCCTGCCCTATTATCAGGAGCGCGGCCTCGTCCGTTCAGTGGACGGCATGGCCAGCGTCGAAGAGGTGGCGGCGCAAATCGACGCTGCACTCGACGGCAAGTCCGTCTAGGCGCGCTCCAGCGTCAGGAACCGGAAGGCGGGGCGTTCGCCTTCAGCAACATGATCTTCGCGAAATGTCTCGCGCCAGTCGCCGGTTTCGCGGGGGTCGGGCATGACCGTGTCGCCCGGCACATCGGCGAGCACTTCGGTAAGCTCAAGGCGTTCGGCGGTGGGGGTGAACAAGCCGAATATCTCCGCGCCGCCGATGACGGACACGCGCTCATCTCCTGCGAGACGGAGCGCATCGCGGACGTCGCGTGCGACCTCTGCTCCTTTTGACGTCCAATAAGCGTCACGCGTCAGGACGATGTGGCGGCGACCGGGCAGCAGCCCTGGCAGGCTGTCGAAGGTTCGACGGCCCATGACCATGACGCTGCCCATGGTCAGCGCCTTGAAGCGCTTGAGGTCGGCGGGAAGATGCCACGGCAGTTTGCCCTCGCGCCCGATGACCCCGTTCTGTGCACGAGCGACGATCAGCGTGACTGGAGTGCGGCTCATGCCTTTGAGGCGGCAGTCATCAGATACTCGCGGCGGCCGTCGACGAAGGCGGCGAACTTGCTGCTGCCTTCAAGGGCCGCATAGTTCGCGAGCTGGTTGTTGAGGAAGAGCCGTGCCGGCAGCGGGGCGTGGCGGCGGAGCACCTGGCGGCGGCGCGGCGTGTCGGCCCGGCAAGCGGCGACCACATTCTCGGTTACGTTGCGAAACTCGGCGCGGAAGCCCGCCAAAGCCAGTCCGCGCTCGATCTCGGCCCGGCGTCCGCGGCGGACCGTGTCGGCGTAAAGCAGGACGCCGTCGGGTTTCAGCACACGGGCGGCTTCGCGGAAGAACTGCTCCCGGTCAGGATAGTCGTTCGACGCCTCGACGTTGAGCAGGACGTCGAACTCGCCATCGCCAAATGGGAGCTCGAGGGCGCTGCCCTGCACGAAACGCAAGCGATCGCTCTCTCCATAAGTTCGGCGGCAGAACGCCACGGCGGCGTCGGCTACGTCCAGGCCCGTGGCGTCGATATCGGGCGCGGCCGAGCGGAACGCCATCAGGCCGCCGCCGCGACCGCAGCTGACTTCCAGCACCTTTGTGCCCGGGCCGAGCTGCCGCAGTTCGTTGAGCCGGCGATGAAGCTCCAGATACATCTGGTGCTGGAAGCGCTCGGGGTGCTCGCCGTCGGCCGGCGCGAAGCCGTAGTTGTTGGTTGCCGTGTTGCCCCAGTCCACCGAGTAGAAGCGGTTCCACAGCGCGGCCCGCTTGCGGTGATCGTTGCGCATCCTTCGCCATCGGCGCCGGATCGCTGTGCCGGCAATAGCCGCGAGCCCCGCGGTCATCACCTTCAGTCCCGTGTTCAAGCGTGACAAATACCGACCCCCTACTGCCGTTAGCTTGGACAAGAACGGGGCCGATGCCAAGCTGCCAATCCGGCGCTAATGAACCAGCATGACGATGGCCAGCAGTGCCGGTGCCACGAAGCTGATCCTGGAGGTCCGTGCGGCGTTGGGAGACCGGGCGGTAGTCACGGACGCTTCCGAGATCGCGCCTTGGCTGAGCGACTGGCGGGGACGGTTCCAGGGGCGGGCACCAGCGATGCTGACGCCGGGCTCTGTCGAAGAAGTTGCGCTGATCGTCCGGCTTGCGGCCGAGCACCGTGTCCCGCTCGTGCCGCAGGGCGGGAACACCGGAATGGTGGGAGGAGCGACGCCGCCAAGCGACGGCAGCGCGTTGCTGCTGTCGATGCGGCGGATGAACCGCATCCGGAACCTGAGCGCTGAAGGCGCGGTTGCCCTGGCCGAGGGCGGCGTGATCCTGGCCAACCTGCATGACGCAGCGCACGAGGCCGGCATGCGGTTTCCGCTCACCCTCGGCGCGCGGGGAAGCTGCACGATCGGTGGCCTCGCATCGACGAATGCCGGCGGCACGCAGGTGCTGAAGTTCGGGACCATGCGGGCGCTGGTCGCTGGTGTTGAGGCGGTGCTGCCCGACGGTTCCATCCACAATGGGCTGGGCGGCCTGAAGAAGGACAATCGCGGCTACAACATCGATCAGCTGCTGATCGGCGCCGAGGGCACGCTGGGCGTGATCACTGCCGTTGCGCTTCGGCTTGTGCCTGCCGTGGCGGCGCGCGTGGTCGCCTGGGCGGGTGTGGAGAGCCCGACGGGCGCGCTCGCACTGCTCCGCTTCCTCGAGGCGCGCACTAGCAGCATCGAAGGGTTCGAGCTGGTGGCCGAGGACTCGCTGCAGCTGGTGCTGAAACACATCCCGGGAAGCCGTGCACCACTGTCGGGCGCACATCCGTGGCAGGTGCTGGTCGAAGCGACGACGGCCGACCCGGCTCAGGACATCGCTGCGGAGATCGAACGACTCCTGTCCGAGGCCCTTGCGAGCGGGATCATCGGCGACGCGGCTATCGCGGCGTCGGAAGCGCAGGCGGAGGCGTTCTGGCGAATCCGCGACAGCATTTCCGAAGCGGAACGGGCGGAGGGGCAGACCCTCGCCCATGATATCTCTGTGCCAGTCGCCGACATGCCGCGGTTCCTCACCGACGCTTCGGCAGAGGTCGAGCGCGCGTTCCCGGGCACAATCGCGAGCGGTTTCGGCCATCTCGGCGACGGCAACATTCACTTCCACGTCCGAGCGGGCGAGCGGACCGCGCCGGACTGGTACGATGCAGAAGCGCCGGCGATCACGCGTTTCGTGGACGACCTTGTCACTGCCGCCGGCGGTTCGATTTCTGCCGAGCATGGCATCGGCCAGATGAAGATCGACGAGCTGGCCCGGCTGGCACCGCCATCGCGGCTTCATGCAATGCGGGCGATCAAGCAGGCGCTGGACCCGCTCGGCATCATGAACCCGGGGAAGCTGGTCCCCTAGCTGCGGCGCAGCTGGATGCGGTCGCTCTGCGCATCCGTGGGTTCGTCTCCGGAGCCGGCGAGGGCCGCGCGCAGCCGGCGGACGTCTAGCGCTCCTTCCCAGCGGGCAACGACGATCGTCGCGACGGCATTGCCGACGATGTTGGTGAGCGACCGGCACTCGCTCATGAACCTGTCGACTCCCAAGATCAGTGCCATCCCCGCGACGGGTACTCCAGGGACGACCGACAAGGTCGCGGCGAGGACGATGAAGCCGGAGCCGGTGACGCCCGCCGCCCCCTTCGAGCTCAGGACCGCAACGGCCATCAGCAGCAGCTGCTGGCCAATCGTCAAATGCGTATTCGTCGCCTGCGCGATGAACAGGGCCGCGAGCGACATGTAGATGTTCGTGCCGTCGAGGTTGAAGGAATAGCCGGCGGGGACGACCAGACCGACGATGCTCTTTGGGCAGCCGGCGGCCTCCAGCTTCTCCATCAGCAGCGGCATCGCGCTTTCCGACGACGACGTCCCGAGGACGAGCAGAAGCTCATCCTTGATGTAGCGAAGCAGCGACAGGATCGAGAAGCCCGCGATCCGGGCGATGATCCCAAGCACCACGACCACGAACAGCAGCGCCGTCGCGTAGAAGGTCAGGACAAGCTCCGCCAGTTGAGCGAGGGTACCGATGCCGTACTGGCCGATCGTGAAGGCCATCGCCCCGAACGCCCCGATCGGCGCTGCGAACATGAGGATCCGCACGACGCGGAACACGACCGCGGTGATCGTTCGGAGCGCCCCCAACAGCCGCTCGCCGCGCTCGCCGAGCGCCGCAAGGGCGATGCCGAACAGGATCGAGACCAGCAGCACCTGCAGGATCTCGCCGGAGGTAAAGGCGCTGAACATGGTGTCGGGGATGATGTTAAGGAGGAAGCCGGTGACGGAAGTCTCCTTCGCCTGGCTGACGTAGCTCGCGACCTTGCTGGTATCGAGCGTGGCCGGATCGACGTTGAGACCGGCGCCGGGATGCACCAGGTTCGCGACGAGGAGCCCGACCGCGAGGGCAAGCGTCGAGACGGCGATGAAATAGGCCATGGCCTTGGCGGCGATGCGGCCGAACGCGCCGAGGTCGCGCATCCCCGCAATGCCCGTGACGACGGTCAGGAAGATCACGGGCGTGATGATCATCTTCACGAGCTTGATGAAGCCATCGCCAAGCGGCTTCAGCGCGGCACCCGTGGCCGGCCACAGCCAGCCGACGACGATACCGAGCGCCACGGCGATCAGCACCTGGACGTAGAGACTTCTCCACAAGGGACGGCGCGCTTCAGTCATGAGGCGCTAAACTGAAAGAAGAACTCGCGACCGGCATGGCCGAAGCTCTATCATCGCCGCAGCGGGAGCACAGCGGATTCTTGGAAGTAGCCGTGCTTGACGCTGCCGCACCGCTTCCCTCATCCACGCGCCATGCAGCGGCGGATCCTGTTCAACGTACAGCTGCTGCGGTTCCTCGCCGCTTCAGCGATCCTGTTCACGCACACGGCGAGCGTGGTCGCGCCCAACTCGGCTGCCCTTGCGCACGTACCGTGGGTCGGCGGCGTCGACCTGTTCTTCGTCATCAGCGGCTTCATCATGACGTTTATGACCCGCGGCCAGTTCGGAAGCGGCGCGGCGTCGCGCCGGTTCCTGGTGCGGCGGCTGATCCGCATCGTGCCGCCCTACTGGTTCTTCAACCTCGTCACCGTCGCGCTTCTGGTCGCGGCCGGTGGACGGATCGACAACACGACAGCGAACCCTGTCACCGTCGTCACGTCGCTGGCGTTCGTGCCGTGGCCGAGGGTGGATGGACAGCTCGTCCCGATCATCGCCCAAGGCTGGACCCTCAACTACGAGATGTTCTTCTATCTTGCCTTCGCCGCCTGCATTCTCGTGCCGTGGGGCCGCAGGCTGCTGGTTGGTGCTTTCGTGGCGCTTGCGATGGTGCACGCGATCATTCCCGAGGGGTGGTTCGTTGCCCGCTTCTACAGCGATCCGGTGATCCTGGAGTTCGTCGCGGGCATCGGTCTTGGCCTGCTGTATCTTTCCGGGAAGCGGCTTGGGCTGCTCGGAGCGGCGGGGGCGATCGGCGCGGCTGTGCTCGTCTATGTTCTCGTGCCGCTGCCAGGCCACGGATTGGACCGGCTGGTTCACCTCGGCATTCCTGCTGCGCTCATCGGTGCCGCGCTAATTCTCGGCCGCGAGCCCGCGCGGCAGGGCCCGTTGCTCAGCGCCGTCAAGGCTGGCGGCGACGCGTCCTATACATTGTACCTGTCGCACAAGCTGGTGGTCGGAGCCGTTCTCGTCGTCTGCGCTGGAGCAGGCGTGCGACAGCCATTTGTCGTCATCGCGACGGCAATGGTGGCGGCGATCGCGTTCGCGCTGCTGTTCTACCGACTTGTCGAGACGCGCGTCGTTACGTCGCTGGGGACGAGGTTCACCGGGGACGTATCCCGAGGACTGCCAAGTGTTGCACCATGAACGCAGGTCTCGGGAATCTGGGTTAAGCCCAGATTATTTATACCTGTTTTAATGCAGTTCACCGCCCGACCCTAAATCATCGCGGCATGGGCATGATGAATCACGACTCGCTGAGCGAGGAAGCCGACAATTGCCGCCGCCGCGCTTTGGCCTACCTCGGCCACCCGGAAGCGACGTTCCTGCTGAGCGCTGCAAGGACGTTCGAGGAACTGGCGGAAGCGGAACGCCGCATCCAGGTTCGCCCGCCGCGCGACTACGCCTGATACACAGCGCACGCGTGCTCGGAGTGGTTTGGCGCGCCCGGTAGGATTCGAACCTACGACCTCAAGCTTAGAAGGCTTGAAAGAGGGCTCCCATTGCGCCGCTAGGGCACCGTCTCTCTCTAGAGCGGCTTACCACCCAAACCATCGTTTGCATTGAGCCTCGCTCACTGTTACCTAAACCGTTACCTGATGCCGAGAATGGTAACAGCGGGACGACCCGATGCCTACCAAGCTCGAGCCGTCCCTAACCACAACCGTCCTTAGGAGACGATCATGGCTGACACTAACGTACATGCAGAAGGCTGCACGGCAACCGCGGGCCCGGTTTCTAGCGCCATTCGCGAGGCCTTCATTGCTTTTCGTCGGACCAAAGCCGAATGGGATGCCTATCAATACGCGACCCCCGGCGATCAGCAGCGGGACGGGAGCGATGTTGACTATTGCGGAGCCAACTCGATGGCGGTGGACGCGCTACTGCTCACCCCCGCGGAAAATCTGCACGATCTCGCTCTGAAGCTCTCAGTCTATGACGCTGAGGAGATTGACGACATGTGGGAAACGGCGCGGCCTATTACCGCGCTGCTCCCTACGGACGCTCAGAGGCTGACTGTCGACAAGCAGCCGGCGAGCAGGGTGTAACGGATGCTCACCGACGCGAAGGTCGCGGCCATCAAGCCGACTGCCGCCGGGCAGGAAGAGCACCGCGACACGAAAGTCACGGGGCTGCGCCTTCGCGTCGGAACATCCGGCAAGAAGACTTGGATCGTCCGCGCTCGCGCGGGCCAGAAGGTCATCAACAAGAAGCTAGGCAATTATCCTGCGATGGGGCTCAGTGCGGCCAGGAAGGCCGCTGGGGGGCTCCTAGAGGCCTTAGCACGCGACGGTAGCACTGAGGCTGTAGATCGCACCTTTGGAGCTGTGGCGACGCACTGGATAGAACATGTCGCTAAGCCGAAGAATGACAGCTGGAAGTTGCAGCAACGCCGGCTCGAAATGCACGTGCTGCCGCACTGGCGCGAACGAAAGATTGCGGACCTGCGGCGCGCCGACGTGCGCGACCTGATTGAGGCGATCGAAGGCGACGTGCTGCCTAATCGCGTGCTGACCCTTGTTAAAACCATCTTCCGCTACGCGCTCTCGCGAGATTGGATCGACGCATCACCCGTCGAAGGCATCGCCAAGCCGAATGCCGAGACCGAGCGCGATCGAGTTCTGAACATGGAAGAGGCGGCGGCAATCTGGAAAGCTGCGGGGCTGCTCGGCTTCCCGTTTGGACCTTACCTACGCGTGCTCGGGCTCACCGCACAGCGGCGCACAGAAGTGGCGTCGATGCGCTGGAGCGACGTCGATCTGGACGCGGGCACGTGGACCATCCCGGCCAAGGAGACAAAGAGCGATCGGGCGCACCTGGTGCCGCTTTCCGGACCCGCGCTGGCCATCATCAAGGATCTGCCGCAGCTTGGGCGGTTCGTGTTCACCCACGACGGCGAGACGCACGTCGGGGGCTTCGCCAAAGCCAAGTCGCGTTTGGACACCTTCATTGCCGCCGCTGGCGCGAAGGTGGCGCCCTGGACCCTTCACGACCTACGTCGCACCGCAGCAACGCACATGGTGCGCTTGGGCGTGTCCGAGGACGTTGTCGGTCGCGTTCTCAACCATGCACCTAAGGGCGTTACCGCGAAGGTCTATGCACTGCATACCTACGCGCCTGAGAAGCGAAGCGCTCTTGATCGTTGGGCTGCCGAGCTGATGCGGGCAGTGGAAGGGAAGCAGAGCGCAACGGTGGTGAGCTTAAGGACCAACAAATGAGCCAGCGAGGCGAGATAATGCCGCAACTCGCCGAATACCTTAACGGGGTGGCTGACCGAATAGAACGTCGCGAAGCAACCCGGAAAGACGCTGAGGGATTGCGCCGACTTGCGCAGCAAGCCGCAGGCAAGGACGCCGAATGGACGATCAAGGTCCACGGTGCCCACGGCCGGCCAAGGTTAGGAGCGCACGGTGTGGACCAGAAAGTTGAGATGGCGAAAGCCATCAAGGCTTACAAGGAAAAGCATGGTTGCACCCTCGCGCAAGCATACGAAGATCTTGACGGCAAACTTCACATGGCTGGTCGCGAAACGCTGAAGAAGGCTTGGCAGCGTTTCGGTCCCTTACTCGACGCTAACCAAGAGAACTTCGAGTTCATCGTTTACATGGAGCGATTGGCAGCGAAGGGCTTGGCGACGGTGACCCGCAGGAAAGGGTAAATAAATGGCGCGATTTGTTTATCGCGCCGAGGGCAACTGAGAACGATAGTTCACCTGACGCACCAAGGTTTTTCTGGAGCGTCGAAATGGAAACAAGACTTCTCACCCCCAAAGATGTGTGTCACCGCACGAGCTTAAGCAGGTCATCGCTGGATCGTCTCGTGGCCGCCGGATCGTTTCCCCAGCCAGTCCGCATAACCGAACGTAGGCTTGCCTACTCCGCATCTGCCGTTGAAGCCTGGATGCAGGAGAAGGTGGCCGCCTGATGGAACGGAAAAACCCCCGGCTGGAAGGGCCGAGGGTTTCCGATCTTCAGCAGGCACGCGAAGGCGGAAACTCTAACCACACTTCTGGCAATCCTCAATATCTGGTGAGCGCCGTTGACGCTCTCATGCCCTGGAGCGGGCCTGTCGATCGTCCCTTGCGCCGCAGGCTTCACCGCGCTGGCGCCGTTGCTGTAGCCCGTGCCACTCGCTCGGTGCACGGCAAGGCGCGCGTCATGTTCTGGACGGCCGCCGACATCGCCCATGAGCGGACCTTCGCACGCATCCCCATTGAGCACTTGAACGATGGAATCGCCGCGATCAGTTACCTCTTCCTGGCGGCCAACATCATCGAGCGCACCGAGGCTCCAGATGCTGACGGCTGAGCTGGGTACCGATCCGTGGGAGATCGGTCCTGACGAGGGCGCGCTCCTGCTGTCGGGAGTTGCCAGCTTTCTAGGAAGGTTCGTGGCGTATCCCAGCGCCGATGCGCACGTCGCGCACGTGCTTTGGATCGCACACGCACACTGCATGGATGCCTGGGCGTCGACGCCGCGGATCGCCTTCCTTTCGCCGGAGCCAGGCAGCGGAAAGACGCGGGCGCTTGAGATAACCGAACTGCTGGTGCCGCGGCCGGTTGAAGCTGTGAACGTGACGCCGGCATATCTCTTCCGGAAGGTCGCCGCCGAAGAGGGCAGACCCACGATCCTCTTTGACGAAATCGACACCGTGTTCGGTCCTAAGGCGAAGGACAACGAAGAGATCCGCGGCTTGTTGAACGCGGGTCACCGCAAGGGCGCTGTTGCCGGCCGCTGTGTGGTGCGGGGAAAGATCATCGAGACCGAGGAAATCCCGGCCTACTGTGCGCTTGCGCTCGCGGGGCTTGGCAACCTGCCCGACACGATCCTCACCCGCTCCGTCGTCATTCGGATGCGCCGCCGCGCGCCCGGCGAGACCGTCGAGCCCTACAGGCGTCGTGTTCATGCTGGCGAAGGCGAGCAACTGCGGGATGTGCTGAGCGAGTGGGCTCAAGGCGTTGAAGCTCGTGCCGGTGCGCTGTGGCCCGAGATGCCGGCGAATATCCGAGACCGTGATGCGGACGTGTGGGAGCCGTTGCTCGCCATCGCCGATCTAGCAGGCGGAGAGTGGCCCGACCGCGCACGTGTGGCGGCTGTTGCGCTTGTTGCGCTCGCTAAGGAGAGCACACCCAGCCTGGGCGTCAGGCTGCTTGGCGACGTGCGCACCGCGATGGGCGACGCAGAGCAAATGCCCACTCGCACCCTGCTTGAGCAGCTGCACCTGATTGAAGAGTCTCCTTGGGGAGACTTAAAGGGAAAACCTCTCGACGATCGAGGGCTGGCACGTCGTCTCATTCCATACGGGATCAAGCCGACAACGATCAGGACCGGGACAGGCACTCCGAAGGGTTATCGGCGCACCGACTTCCACGATGCCTGGTCGCGCTATCTACCTCTTTTAGGTTTATCCCCAGAGACGAACGCAACAACCGCAACATACGCAACGAGAGCGGCATGACGTTGATGTCATTACAAATCGCTCCCGCGGATAGTCACTGTGTCGGCTGCTGGATCGCTTGGATCGATCTTCCGATTGGCGGCAGCAATGACGAGCGCGAGATTGTCGCGCACGAACGCACAGCGCTGCTCAGCCGTCACTACCGCGGACTGATCCGGAGTGAGCGAAAGATACGTATCGATCGCCTGTCTCGTGACTGCGATCTTGCGACTTTCGCCGGCAATCCACGCTTCAAACTCGGTGTACTCGCCGTGGGCCCACACTCCATCACGCATCCCTCGGCTCCGTTGCTTGCGCGGCCCCGTAGCAGTCACGGGCGCCTGACGCGAAGGCAGATTGAGCGCTCCCGGGGGGGGGGCAGTGGAAGTCTACAACAATCTCAATGGACACCGGCACCATCCCACACCTTTCACAAACGGCAACAATTTTGGAGACCGAACATGGGTGCTCGTGGACGGAAGTCGGCGGCTGACATCGCCACAAAGCCTGTCCTGCTAGCGGAGCGAAGGCCTGAACCGCCCGATGCTTTGACGGGCGTGGCTGCCGCGGTGTGGCGTGACACGGTGGGGACACTTCCCCCCGCCTGGTTCACTAAAGGCCAGTTTCCGATCCTGACGGCCTACTGCCGACACGCGGCTCAGGCGGAAGAACTGGCCAAGCAAGTGACCGCCTTCAATGTCGATTGGCTCAAGGAAGACGGCGGCGTCGATCGGCTCAACAAGCTGCTGGCCATGGCCGAACGCGAGACCCGCGCAATGACCGCCTGCGCCCGCTCGATGCGCATCACCAAGCAGTCACAGATCGAGCCGCGCGGCGCTGGCCGGCGGATGGCTGCCAACATGCAAACCACCCGCCCGTGGGAAACGGGCGAGGAAGATTCAACAGACCGTTTCTTCGCCTGGGCTGAAAGAAAGGATGACCGATGACGAACAAGTAGCACGAGATTGACCCCACCAACGATCAGTTCGAACAAACAAGAAGGACGAGGCGGCGCTTCGCAACGAACTTAACCTGCTCGCTCGCGAGGGCATGCCCGTGGCGTGCATGCTAATTGGCTTAGGGGTGGTCATTGCGGACCTGCTGCACCGCTTCCGCAGCGGTCCGATGGCGCCGGTTCCTAGCTGATCATGACAAAAGCGTGAATATGTCAATAGTTCGAACGGCTGGTGATGGCCGTCAGCGGCTCGTCCGCTTACGGCGGCTTTCGACCCAATGCAGACGTTCGGGGAGGTCTGACAGCGGCCCCTGATGCAGACCTTGGAGTTTGCTAGCGGATGCAGCCAACCCTTTGTGTTCGGCAGAGAACGATCTGTTAGCTACTTTTTGGAAAGACAGGTCACCTCAATCCGGTATGAAGCCACAGGCGCTTTGCCGGGTTCGTAAGGGGGTCTCTGTCGATGAAGTTGGGTTTGCTTATCGCTGCGGGTGCGCTGGCGCTTATCTCCACCGCGGCAATTGCCGGCGATCCTTTCGATGACGCGCGGTATTACATGGGAATCAAGAAGAATGCAGATGCGCTGCGGCTGATCGATAGCGGACAGTTCGACGTTAACATGCAGAATGAGGAGGGATACACCCTCCTCCACTATGCTGCCGACAATGGCAATAACGAGATGGTTAAGGCGCTGCTGCAGCGCGGCGCCGATCCGACCATCAAAGCGAACAGCGGCTCCACCGCTTACGACATGGCGACCGGCACATCGATTAAGGTGCTGCTGGCCAACGCGCAGGCAGGCGGAAAGGTGGAGGCCTCGGCATCCGCGGCTGCACCGGAGGCTCCGGCACCTGCATCCGCGGCTGGCAAGCTGTCGGCGAGCAACGGGATGTGCGCCGCGGTTCGCGCGGAGCAGGTGAACAACGGGCGTTCGCCCGCGCTTCGTCCGTTCCTGAGAGCGCGCGACGACATCTGGTACAATCACCCCGACGAATTGGAGGCGCTGCTCGATGATTGCGTTGATGCAAACGCAAAGGACCCGAGCGGATCGACCTTGCTCCATGCGGCGGCAGACCGTGACCGGGTGGGAGCGGCTAAGATCCTGCTGGCGCATGGCGCGAGCAAGTCGGCGACCGATGCGGCCGGCAACATCCCTGCGGCCTATGCGACCTCGCCCGAGATGAAGGCATTGTTAGGCTCGGAGGCGTCGAAAGCGAGGGGTGCCGCCGCGTCGATCCCGTCCGCTGAGCGGCGCAAGCAGTGCAGCCAAAAGTTCTACGTGGACCAGGGTACCGCGAGCGACGAGACCGGCAAAGCTCGCGCCTATCGCAAGTGGACGCAGTGCCTCAAGACGGGCTTGTACTATCAATAAGGAGAAGCCGAAGCGTACATGAAAGTCGCTTATGTAGGCGGGGCAGTTGGCTTCTTAGCTACCGAGGTTCTCGGACTGTACGGCGCGGGATACCTAACCGCGGACGCGCGGCAGGACCTCTTTGGGCTTCTGGTTTTCGCGGGAGTCTTGACAGTTCCATCTTGCTTGGTGGCGCTCGGAGCAGCGGCGATCTCTTCCGTTCTCTTCCGCCGGTAAGTCGCGCGGGATAGCAGGATCGCACACGGCGGACTTCAAAATGTGGCAGACGCGATTGAACATTTTAGAGCGCTCGTCCAACTTCCGCTTTCCACCCAAAGCAGGCATGCTGGCCGGCCGCTGCCAGGATCAAGAGCCGGCCAGCTAATGCTCACACCTCAGTAGCCTCGGCTAAGCTGAGGGCGTCTTCGACCTCGACGCCGAGGTAGCGAACGGTGGTCTCGATCTTTGTATGACCGAGCAGGATCTGCACCGCTCGCAGGTTGCCTGTCTGCTTGTAAATCAGCGCCGCCTTTGTGCGCCGGAGAGAGTGGGTGCCATAGTCCTCCCGCCGCAAACCAATCCCACTGACCCACTCGTCGACCAATCGTGCATACTGTCGGGTGCTCAGGTGAGCAGCGTGATCCACACGGCTTGGAAAAGCAAAGTGCTCGAGCGCGCCGCCTCGCCTCTCCAGCCACGTCAGAATGCTCGAACGAGCTGGCTCGAGTAATTCGAACTGCACGGGGCGCTTCGTCTTCTGCTGAACGACCATGGCCCTGTTCCGCACGCGACCCCCTGCAACCAGGTCGCCGATACGGACGCGGACCAAGTCACAACCGCGCAGCTTGCTGTCGATCGCCAGGTCGAAGAGCGCTCGATCACGAACGCGAAGGTCCTGATCGAGCATAAACCGGATAGCCCAGATCTCTTTGGGCTTGAGCGGACGCTTGGCGCCCACTTTCTTCCCTGCGTTCCACGCAGGCCCTGCATCCACAGGATCGTACGATGAGTGTCCCATGATCGTTCTCCGGCGGCCAGGAATGGCCGCCGTTCAAACGAGATGCGGGAACGTAGTGGCCGACACCGGCCCGTCCGTTCGCGACCGTCGAGCGGCTAAAGCCGCTGTTCATTCATGAAGGTATTCGACTTCCCTTTGCAACTAAGCTGAGAGTCGACCTAGTCCTCGTGCGGTCGTACGTTCTGGCAGCTTGAGATTAGCGTCCGCCATCCAAAAGATCCTCTACGGGCGTGCCTCGCGCGACCGTGACCAGAGATAAATTCCTGCGGCGATCGTACCTGCGATCGCTACCTTCGTCGCCAACCCCCTCTTGTTGTGATGCCACTCGGCGCGAATTCCCATTTCCTTTGGAATGTTCGGGATCGTGCCGTGGGCCAAGTCCTCAACCAGACCTTCGAACATGTTTACGCGGTCAGCGCCCATGAGCAGCAGCCAGTGAGCCCAGTTCGACTCACTCCAAGTGAAGGCGGCGCGTCGCATCATGCCGCTTACCCAGCGCGGAGGGCTCGACTCTCCGAACACGGCAGGCAGCTGCTTGTGCTCGACGGACTGCAGGATTTCGACCTGTGGCACCTGTAGAGTGGGCCTCTTCCACTCGCCGCTGTGGTCGTCCTGCGAGCGGTCGCGGTAGGGATAGGTGGGATCGTTCCTCGGGTCGGCGTCGGAGCCCCATCCAATAATGCCGGACACCTCGACAGGGCCGCTCGACGTCCGGATGAGTGTGTTCGAGCCCTCCGTCTCACGCGTTACAAGATCGGCATCGCTCATGGTCGGTCTCACTCCTCAGGCGCCCGCCGGCAGGAGAACCGGCTTGATGCAGTTGTCGAGCTTGGCGGAAAACAGGTGGTAGGCATCGGCGATGTCGGCGAGCGGCACCTTGTGCGTAATCAATTCCTTCGGATTGATGTGCCCCGCCTTCACATGATCGATGAGGCGCGGGAGCAGTCGCTTAACGCTGGCTTGGTTGGCCCTGAGCGTAAGGCCCTTGTTCACCACGTTGCCGATCGGCACGAGATTGCCGGTCGGGCCGTAGACGCCAACGATGGAAACGATGCCGCCCTTTTTGACCGAGTTGATCGCCCAATGGAGCGCGATGGCTGAGCCGGACTCGAGCTTCATGCGCTTGCCGACAACCGTCTGGAGCATGCTTCCGCTCGCCTCGGCGCCCACAGCGTCGATGCAGACGTCTGCACCCAAACCGTCGGTGGTCCTCTTCATGAAGACGACCACGTCATCGAGTTCCTTGAAGCTGTAGACCTCGGCGGGAGCGAACTTCTTTACGAACTCCAGCCGGTAGTCGACGTGATCAATGACGATGACACGGCCGGCGCCGAACAGCCACGCACAGCGCGCGGCCATAATTCCCACCGGCCCTGCGCCGAAAACGACAACCGTATCGCCCTTCTGGATTCCGCCCATCTCAGCGGCCTGGTAACCAGTCGGAACCACATCTGTCAGCAGAACGGCATCGTCGGGGTCCATCCACTCGGGGATCTTGGTTGGGCTCACATCGGCATAGGGGACCCGGACATATTCGGCCTGCCCGCCGTCATAGCCGCCCGCCGTGTGCGAGTAGCCGAAAATGCCTCCCACGGCGGTCGCTTGCGGGTTCGACTCGTGGCAGTTGCCGAACAGCCCCTGCTTGCAGAAATGGCACTGCCCACAGGCGATGTTGAACGGCACCAGCACATGGTCGCCGACCTTCAGCTTCTCGACCTCAGGGCCGATTGCCTCGATGATTCCGGTGAATTCGTGCCCGAACGTCTGGCCAACCCGCGTATCCGGAACCATCCCATGATAGAGATGGAGGTCTGAGCCGCAGATGCAGCTTCGCGTCACGCGAACGATTGCATCCTTCGGGTGCTTGATCTGGGGCATCGGCTTTTCGTCAACGCGAACTCTGTATGGCCCGCGGTAATTCATCGCCCGCATGGGATACTCCTGCTGCACAACTCAAGCGCGGCTGGAGAACGCCGCGCCTGAGTGGTGGTTGCTAAGGTTGTTGCACCGCCACGGGATCAGGAATTAGTCGGCACCTGACGACCGCTCAGCGCTTGCCACGCCGTTCAGAGCAGCGGAATCCACTACGCGCGGGATGCTGAAGTTGGCCGCTTGCAGTCCATCCGCTTACGGCAGCTTTCGACCCATTGCGGACATTAGCGACTTAGGTGCGGTGTCCGCGCATTGTGGACACTCATCGGTAGTGTCATGCTGCCGCCGAAGGGGTCGGTGCCCATATGAAGACTGCGCTCCTAGCAATTGCTTTCGCTTATGCGGCGCCGGCTCCTGCGCAGCATCGAGGCGATCCAATCAGCGACATGCACCTGCACGCCTTCAATGTTGGGTTCGCCAAGGGTGCCGCTAATTGCCCCAGCGACCAGAACCCAGAGGTCCCAACAATCGACCCGAGAGACCCGTTCGACGTTGCGGTGCTGGGTTTGTGCGCGAAACCGTTCAGAGCACCAGCATCGGACGAGGAACTGATGCGCTCCAGCTTGGCGATGTTGAGGAAGTACAACGTACGCCGAGCGGTAACTTCCGGTGCAGAGGTCAACAGATGGCGAGCCGCCGCACCAAACGTGATTATCGCCGCGCAGTCGTTCGCTCCCGAGATCCCTGTTTCAGTCGAAGAGTTGCGACGCCTTCATGAGGCTGGCGCTTTCTCCGTGTTTGCAGAAATCGGCACGCAATACCGCGGCGTGGATGCGAGCGATCCACGTTGGGAGTCCTATTGGGCGCTTGCGGAGGAACTGGACATTCCTGTTGGCATCCACATGGGCGAAGGGCCGCCCGCAGCCGCCCGGTTCCCCGGCTATGAGACATATCGGGCGCGTCTGACCACGGCATTTCAGCTCGAGGAGGTTCTTGTCCGGCACCCGAAGCTGCGAATTTACGCGATGCATTATGGCTCGCCGCTTGTGGACGACACGATCGCTATGATGTTCACCTATCCCAACCTTTACGTCGATATCTCTTGCAACGACTGGGACAGCCCGCCTGCTCAATTCTACGACCATCTTAAGCGGATGGTCGATGCGGGTTTCTCAAAGCGAATCATGTTCGGATCGGATCAGATGATTTGGCCGGAGGCGATCGGGAAAGCGATCGAGACGGTGGAGAAGGCTCCGTTCCTGTCAGAAGCCCAGAAGAGCGACATCCTCTATAATAACGCAGCGCGATTCCTTCGTCTTACGAAAGAGCAGATTGCGAGCGACCACGGTCGCTGAGCCGAATGTCTGATTTCGACCCAAAGCAGACTTTTCCTGGTGTATGTGCATTCAAGCTGTCGATACTTCAGGACATCTGCCCACGAATTAAATTTGCATTAACCGTGAACAAGCGCCTACCTGAGCAAGAGCGGTCGATCCGGGGGCATAACCCACCTATTGCGCGCCGCTCGCGTGCGGACTTTAAAACCGCAGATCAGGGGAAAATTGATGTTCAAAACTATGCTCGTCGCGCTCGGCGCGGCTGCGATGGTCACTGCCGTTCCGGCCGCGGCCCAGGATTTTCCGCTAAAGGGGGGTAATTTCTGGAATGTTGCTGAAATCACGATCGATGACGGCCATTTCGGCGATTATGCGGACTTTCTGGCGGGCGCCCGTCGGACGGAGCTCGATTTCAGCAAGTCCAAGGGCTGGATGAAGGATTCTTACATTCTGGCCAACGTGAATAAGCGTGCCGGTGAGCCTGACGTTTATCTGGTCACGATCACCGATCACCTGACGACGCCGGCGGAAGATCAGGCGCGCGAGAAAGAGCTCAACGCCTTCCTCAACAGCACCACCCGCCAACAAGACGCGCAAAGCGGCGCTCGTGCCAAGTTCCGCCATCTGGGCGGCTCGATGCTGCTTCAGGAACTCGTCTTCAAGAAATGACCTCCCGTGGGAGCGCTTTCGGGCGCTCCCAAGCGGCTCGAAGATGCGAGGCGGGGCTAGTGTCTGCTTTTCACCCAAAGCAGACACAGCAGCTTAGGTCTGCAATCGACCCAAACCAGACATGAACACCTTGGCGCGGTGGCCGTCTTCCACTCACGCCTTCTTTACCTACAGGGTCAGCCGCAGGTCCCGACTGCAATGACAGCTGGGCCGCTGAGGGGCGCCTAACATTCAGTGACTCACCACTTGCAGCGGTCGCTCGTTTCTACGGCACGCTATGCCCCGCATCGTGGAAACTGGAGCATCCTCCAAGATGGAAAGCTGCAAGTTGCCGCGAACAGCCAGCCGTGCAACCTCAATATTCGCGTTGGTCCCAGGCAGACGTGGAGCCTTTCGGGGCCAAATCCCGTTATCGCGCGGATGCGCCCTCGCGTCTGGGGCGGGTTCTTCAGCGTGGGCAGGTTGCGATGGGTTCGGACTCGGAAATGACTCGGATGTTCTTCGGACAGCCGGCTGAGGCTGCGGAGGCTGCGCTGATCGAGCGCCCGGCGCGCGTGCTTGAGACTGGTGTGTACCGCGGTCCTCATTACTACAGCCTCACGCCCATGATCCGGATCATGGTGGATCTCGGCCGACTCGAAGGCTGGCCTACCAACCAGATCGACGGTTTCAGCGAGCGGCTTGTCGAGTTGCTCCCGGGACTGCAGCGCCACCACTGCAGCTTGAAGCGCCGTGGCGGCTTCGTCACCCGCCTGAACGGCGGCACGTGGCTGGGGCATGTCGCCGAGCATGTCGCCCTGGAGCTCCAGACACTGGTTGGCCCAAGGACGCTGCGGGGGAAGACCCGGTCGGTGAAGGGCAAGCCTGGCGTTTACAACATCATGTTCGCCTACGCTCTGGAAGATGTCGGCATGATGGCCGGGCGGGTGGCGCTTGAACTCGTGAACTCGCTCCTTCCCAAAGAGCTTGCAGGTATCGAGAAACTGGACCGAATCTACGCGCTCGAAGGCGAATATGATTTCGAGTGGCGGCTAAGCCAGCTGCGACGGCTGGTCGGCCGATCCGCCTACGGGCCGACGACCCAGGCACTCGTCGACGAGGCGCGCCGCCGGGACATCCCCGTGATGCGTCTCAACGAAGGAAGCCTCATCCAGCTCGGGCATGGCAAATATCAGAAGCGCATACGGGCGAGCATTACGGGGAACACCCCGCTCATTGCTGCCGACATCGCCAGCGACAAGGATTTGACCAAGCAGCTGCTCGGCCAAAGCGGGATTCCGGTGCCGCGCGGCATCGTGGCGCGCAATGTCGACGAAGCGATGCACCAGGTTCGGCGGCTCGGCTTCCCGCTCGTCACCAAACCTGTCGACGGCAATCACGGTCGCGGCATCACGATCGGGATCAGCGACGAGGAACAGCTCCGCTTCGGCTTCAAGCTGGCGCAGGAGCACAGCCGCAAAGTCATCATCGAACAGTTCTTCGAGGGCAGCGACCACCGTATCCTGGTAATCGGCCGCAAACTGGTCGCCGTCGCCGCGCGCATCCCCGCGCACGTCATCGGCGACGGCGTGCATTCGATCTCCCAACTCGTCCAAATCGTGAACCAGGACCCGCGCCGAGGCGAAGGTCACGAAAAGGTGATGACCAAGATCAAGATCGACGACCACGTCCGCGAGTATATCGGCCGCTCCGGACTGACCCCGGACAGCATTCCCGCTGCAGGCGACGTTGTCATGCTGCGCGCGACGGCAAACCTCTCCACGGGTGGCACTGCCGTGGACCGGACCAACGAGATCCACTTCGACAATGCCGAGATCGCACGGCGCGCGGCGGCCATCATCGGCCTCGACATCGCCGGCATCGACTTCGTCTGCCCCGACATCTCGAAATCGGTCCGTGAAACCGGCGGCGGGATCATCGAGGTCAATGCGGCCCCAGGCTTCCGCATGCACTTGGAGCCATCCGAAGGGCCGCCGCGCGATGTCGCTCGGCCAGTGCTCGAGATGCTGTTCCGGCGCGGCGCGCGGAGCCGGATCCCGCTGATCGGCATCACGGGAACGAACGGCAAGTCGACTACCGCGCGCATGGTCAAGCATGTCCTTCGCTACACGGGCTGCACCGTCGGCCTCACCTCCACCACTGGCATTTACATCAACGACGTGCTGGTCGCGCAAGGCGACATGACCGGACCGAAGAGCGCGCGCATGGTTCTCCGTGACCCGACCGTCGATGTTGCAGTGCTGGAGACGGCCCGCGGCGGCATCCTGCGCGAAGGTCTCGCCTACGATGAAGCGGACATCGGCGCCGTGCTCAACATCTCGGCGGACCATCTCGGTCTCAAGGGCATCGAGACCGTCGAGGACCTCGCCCGCGTGAAGTCGCTCGTCGTGGAAACGGTCAGCCGGCGCGGAACCTCCGTGCTCAATGCGGACGATCCGCTCTGCGTCTCCATGGCGCGGCGAGCGGGGGGCAGGGTCACCTGGTTTTCCCTGAACGGCGGCGCCGACATGCCCCCGCATCTGCGGCGACACATCGACGATGGCGGCACCGCAGTGGTCCGCGAGCCCGGCCCCGATGGCGGGACGATCGTCCTCTACCAGGATAGCCAGCGGCAGGCTGTGATGAAGGCCGGCGACATTCCGGCCACGCTGCACGGGATGGCAACCTTCAACGTCGCCAATGCGATGGCCTGCATCGCAATCGCGGTTGCGTATGAGGTGCCGATTCTCACGATCCGTTCGGCACTTGCGACCTTCCAGTCTAACTTCGAGCAGAATCCGGGCCGGCTCAACGTCCATGACGCCCATGGATTCCGGGTGATCGTCGACTATGCGCACAACGCCGCGGGCCTGATGGCGCTCGGCGAGGTCATCCGCGGCCTGCGCCACCGTTACAAGCGCAGCATCGGCGCAGTATCTATCGCCGGCGATCGCCGGGACGAGGATATCATTGAGCTTGGACGCATCGCGGGCGGCATTTTCGACGAGATCATCTTCCGTGAAGACCCTTACACCCGGGGCCGGCCGCGCGGCGAAATCATGAACCTGCTGCTCAAGGGTGCGCTCCAGGCCGGCGCCTCCGGCGAGCATGTTCACCTCGTCGCCGGCGAACCGGAATCCACCAATGCCGCGCTCACCCTGGCCAATCCAGGCGAGTTGGTCGTGATCACGCCCACGGACGTCTTCGGCTGCTGGGCACAGGTTCAGGACTTCGAGAAGGTCCAATCTGCCGCCTCGCGCAACGCCCATGTGATTGCCGCCCAATGAGGGGCGATCGCGGCGGCGACCGTTGGGCTCTGATCATCCATGGTGGCGCCAAGGAGATCCACCCCGACGAGGAACAGGCCAACAGATCTGGTTTGATGGAGGCAGTCCAAGCGGGTGAGCGGGTTCTGAGATCGGGCGGCGGCGCCATCGACGCGGTCGAGGCCGCGATCCGAGTGCTCGAAGACTTGCCGATCTTCAACGCGGGGCGTGGCTCCTGTCTGAACGCGGCCGGCGAGATCGAGATGTGTTCCGGGCTAATGGACGGCCGTAATCTCGGCGTGGGCGCCGTCGCCGGGATCCGGAACGTTCGCAATCCGGTGAGCCTCGCCCGCCACGTCCTGAGCGAACACGAAGTGCTCCTGGCGGGCGAAGGCGCCATGGCTTTCGCACGCGAGAAGGGTGTCGAGTTCGCACCCGACGAATACCTGCTTGATACCCCTCGCGCCGCAGCCGAGCACGACACCGTTGGCGCAGTCGCCCTGGACGCGCAGGGGAACATCGCTGCGGGCACTTCGACCGGCGGCCTTCCAGGCAAGCGCGTTGGACGGGTTGGCGATAGCCCGATCGCGGGCGCCGGCTTCTATGCAGAGAATGCGGTTGGCGGCGTGTCCCTCTCGGGCGACGGCGAGAGCATCATTCGCGTAAGCGTCGCAGCCCGGATCATGGCTGCCATGCCCACTCTTGGGCCGGACCAGGCAGCCCTTCGGGCACTAGAAATGCTTCCGCAGGTCGGAGGAGCCGACGGCGATGGCGGTGCAATCGTAATCCGAAGCGACGGCAGTATCTGCTGGCAGCACAACAGTTCGCATTTTGCCGTCGCACTCGTCACCAGCGAAATGGACGGGCCCGGCGCGTGGCTCAGCAAGGAAGAAGAACGACATGGCTGAGGAACGCCGCAAGGGCACGCTCATCATCATCGGCGGGCACGAGGACCGTGATCCAAATGGTGAGCGAGTCATCTTGCGCGAGGTCGCCAAGCGCGTGAGGAACGGCAAACTCGTGCTTGCAACAGTGGCGAGCCGAAAGCCGGAAGGCTATGTCGAAGAGTATCAGAAGGCGTTCGCTGACCTAGGCATCGGCGACCTCGTCGAACTCTATCTTCACGACCGCGGCGAGGCCTGGGACCGTGAGAAGCTTCAGGTGCTGGACGATGCCGCGGGGGTGTTCTTCTCGGGTGGCGACCAGCTCAGGATCACAAGCCAGATCGGGGATACGGGCATCGAGGCTAAGGTCCGCGCGCTGTTCGAGCGCGGGGGAGTGATCGCCGGCACCTCGGCCGGCGCATCGGTGATGAGCGAGACGATGCTGGTTCGTGGGACCAGCCGCGAGACACACCGGATCGGGGATTTGAGCATGGCTCCAGGGTTGGGCCTGATCAGCGACGTAATCGTCGACCAGCATTTCGCCGAGCGGGGCCGCTTCGGCCGACTGATCGGCGCAGTTGCGCACAACCCGCGAGTCCTCGGAATGGGCATAGACGAGAACACTGCCGCGCTCGTCGAAGGAGATGAGCTCCAGGTGATCGGCGCTGGCGCGATCTACATCGTCGACGGCAGCGGCTCCACCTATTCGAACGTCGGCGACGCTGCTACGGACGTCACGCTGGCGATGCACAACATCACGGTGCATATACTCGCCGGAGGCAACCGCTTCGACCTGGCCACCCGTCGGCCTTCTGTGCCCGACGACAGCTGACCTGACACCAAAAGTAGCCGCGCGCAGCCACTTAGCGGCAAGCCGTCCAGCCGCCCTGTCCTCGCTGCGCCTGATCGAGATGCAGATGGTTATAATGGGCCCGGTTGTATGAAGGCGAGAGGACCGTCGCGAACAGTCTGCATGCGCCATCACGCACCTCGTGCAGGAAGGCGCTTTCCGGTCCCGTTCGCGGCCAATCGCGCTCGACGCTGATCCGTCTGCCGTCAGCGAGCCGAAAGCCGGCGATGTCGACGGCGTTCGCGTGAGCATGTTCGCTCCACACTCCCTGGCTGCGGCCGTAGAGGCGCCGGCAGCTATAGCTCCCGAAATGATCGATCGATGTCACTTCCGAACGGAAGTGACGCGCAGCCGCCTGCTCGACGACTTGCCGTTCCCAGACAGCCAGTCCCGCCGCAACAGGGCAACTGACGCTTAACCCGGGCGGGTGATAGGTGATCGACTGATCGGCGCCGTCCAGCCGCTCAGCTTCTAGATAACCGCACGTGGTGCCTTCCTCACGTGCCGGAAGGCGCATGAACTTGACGCTGGCCGCAGCGAGCAAGACGCGGCACTGCGTTGCATCGTCGGCCAAGGCGGCGATCTTCCTGCTCGTGAAGGCGCCTATCGGCTGCCTGAGATCGAGTGGGGTCCACGGCAGATCCTCGGGATGCTTCCGCGCATGGTCGCGCAGCTTCATTCCACCGAACAGCACGGCGGCGATCACGATCAACCAGGCGAACCAGCGCCGCACCGCGTTTCAGCGACGGAAGTAGGCGGCCGCGGCCGTCATTGGGGGCGTGCTGCCGAGCAGCGTCCGGCCGGTCCACTGGCGATCGCAGTCGTCCAGCTCCTTGCACGCAGGATTTCTCACCCTGCCGCCTCAGTGGGTCGAATGGCGATGGTCATGTTTCAAGCAGGGAGAACGTGACTGGCATGATCGCCCTGTTGAGCGTGCCGCCATCAAGCTTCTTCTCAACCAGCGTGAGTTGCTGGGGTTGCTCGCTTGCGATCGGCAGGACCATTCGTCCACCCGGCTTGAGCTGGTTCAGCAAGGCGGCCGGCGGCGAAATTGCGGCTGCGGTGACCAGTATGGCGTCGAACGGCGCATGCTCGGACCATCCACGCGAGCCATCGCCGACGCGTACATCGACCTGGTAGCCTAGCGCGTCTAGCCGGACCTTCGCTGCTTCCGCGAACTCCTCGACGATCTCTACGCTCCAGACTTCAGCACCGATCTCGGACATCAGGGCGGCCTGGTAACCAAGCCCCGTCCCGACCTCGAGGACGCGATTGCCCGGTGCGAGATCAAGTAAATCAATCATGACGGCGCTCATGAAAGGTTGTGAGAGGGTCTTGTCGAAGCCGATGGGCAGAGGGCTGTCCTGATAGGCAACTGCCATCAGCTGCGAAGGCACGAAGAGGTGTCGAGGCACGTCAAGCAGCGCCTGACGGAGCCGTGGCTCGACGGCATTCTTGCCAAGCTCCTCGGCAGCTAGATCGAAGTGCATGTCTATCACCTCGACCATGTGGCGCCGAAAGAGGGCAAGATGCTGCTCGGTGACGGGCTTCATGGCTGGGTCCTTCTTGGGCGACCCCGAAAGGCACCGCCGGCAGGTACATCGTCCTGTACTCGCTCGGTTTAGGGGCTAACGCATGTCTCGTGTGGAGGAGCCCATTTGAGCGGCCCGGCTTCGCTCTCCATTGCAATCAGCGCCCGCTCACCGATGCCAGTCCATCCGCCCATCCTCGATGTGGGGTTCCGAATCCTGCTCGCATGTCTCGCGAAGCGCTCATCCGGTTCAATGGAGAGGGTCGCTGCCGCGATGCAAACGAGGGGCCCGTCGCGACCTAAGGTCCGATAAGTGCAGGCTTCTCACTAGGCTTCTGAGGTCTGAGATGGTCATAAGCCATGCACCGGAATGTCTGCAGTGGGGTCGAAAGCCGCCAATAATCGCCACATGAACGAACGTCCGCTTATTGGTGCCGGCTGAAGGCAGGCGAACGGCTGGGATTTGCGCTTAGCCGACCTGACCGGAAGTGGCCGAAAGCACACGGGCAGCTTTTAGACGAGCAGGGCGACAGAGCAGACGTTCACCCCAACGATCTGATCGAGTTTGGCGGGAGTGCTCACCAGTGTTAAATAGGTCCTAGGATCGGATCGGGGGATACCGGTGAGCGACATCGCAATCAGGTTCGATGGATTGTTGCTGATTGCGTCACTCGCGATCGCCATGGTGCTTTACTTCCTGATAGCTCTCGGGGCTGCCGTTCTTAGGCTCACATCCAAGTATGAAAGGCGACGCCTGCAACGCGCCGTTCGGATCGCATCACTCTGCGGCGTGCTGGACCTTGTCGTATTGGCAATGGCCGCCGCTTACATGAACTATTGGGGCCCACCAGCTTCTGGTCCTGACTGGCTCGACTGGCTGGCTATACCCGTCCTGGCGCTATTCTCTCTAGGTTGCTCCATTATCCTGCAGTCACGACCGTCACCTCGCTGGTCACTGGATGATGCGAGGACTGCCGCTCAGCCTGAATCCCTGTCCGTCGGTTGATGAAGCTCGGCCGGTCCGCTGTGTGCGTTCTGACGCTGTCTGGTTCAGCGGCTCTTGCCGCACCGCCATTGGTGGGCAATTACCGTGTGTCTGGAGGTCCCGACGTCTTTGGCGAGCTTGTGCTGAAGTCGGATGGCAGATTTCGGTACGTGCTGAGTGCGGGTGCGCTGGACGAGCATGCTGAAGGGCGATGGGTCCTGAACAACGGAACGGTTCGGCTTTTTACCGCTCCGCGACCAAAGGCTGCGAACTTCGCGCCTGGGCCACAATCACCAACAACAGAGGGTCCTCTAAGGCTACTCGTCAAATCGCCCAACGGCAGTGGCATTGCGGGTGTGGATTTCACCGTTGGCTTCGACGCAGGCGAGCCTGAGGTCGGGTACACTCAGGATTACGGCTGGACCATGTCGCCCCGCGAACACCGCATCCCACGATGGGTGCAGTTGGCCGAGCCTATCTACGGCATAACATCACCGCGATTTGCGATCGACCTTGGAGCCGGGAATTCGCTCACATACGTCTTGACCCCGAATGACCTGGGAACGGCGAATTTCGACGGTACGCTGCTTGAGCGGGTCGAAGATCACCTCGTTATGCACCAGCGGCTCGGGGATCTGACCTTCGTACGAGGTGAACCGTAGAGTGGCCAAAGTTTGCTCCAAAACATACCTCGTCTGAGCTGCCCGCGCAGAGACGAGGATGGCCGGACCTGGCTGTGAGCGGAGTGTCCGCTTATGCACGCAATGGGTGCAAAACGGACATAAGGAAGCGACGGGAGCTTGCTTACTCGCGCACGATCTAGCCTCTGGTCCAAATGCACCGCCAAGGTTTCTGGATCAGGGTTGTTTACGCGCTCTGCTTAGCCGGCGCGTGCGTCAACCACGTGCGAGCCTTGCTCGTCTACGGCTGGTGGCGCGAAGGCGTCCCGCTGGGAACCACGATCTACTGGGACAGCCTTACACTTCTCGATCCACTGGCGGCTCTGCTGCTCTTTGTTCGTCCGCGAGCAGGTGTCGCGTTGACCATTGCGATCATCGTTTCAGACGTAGCACATAATGTCTGGTTTGAAGCCTCCCATGCTCTTGGCCGCTCGCTCATCGAAGACCTAACGTCGAGCTTCGTCATCATGAGTCAAGTCGGTTTTCTACTGTTTGTGGCGATCACAGCGCCCACGGCGTGGCGACAAACGGAAGAATTTGCGCCGATCAGTTGATTTCGCGCAGCGATGCTAATGTCTGCAATGGCTCGAAAGCAGACATTGCTAGCCAACTCCGTTGCACTCGACGTGCTCGATCACACGTCGTCGCGTCGATCAGAACCGTGACGATGGTACAGCCGCCGTCCATCATGAACGGCCCCGAGTTTTTGGCTACGCGACGGCGTCCTGGAGCGCTCAGGGTCGAGTAGATGCCTGTTATCTTGGCACCGTTCTGAGACGGGTAATACGATTTAAAATAGGCTTGCAACGGCCTCGCTCCCGCCGCCAATCGCACTTGCGCCTCCACTCGGTCGAGGAACGCGTCATCGGTTCCGACCCGCGGCTGAACGCAGCCGAGCAATAACAGCGGTTGCATTGCAATTTTCGAGCGTGACGGCCTTGCATTCCTCACGTCTTGGCTCCGCTGGTGGTAGGCAGCGCTCGATTGGCTAACCGTTTGCAGTGGGTGGAGGGCGGACGATCCCCGCTCCACAGACCTGAACATAAGCGCCCGGCATTCCGACCGGACGCTTTCTACTGACCCAGCTTACCGCCTTAGCAGCAGGGCAGGCCACAAGTGTGAGCGACGGCAGCAGCATATGCTGCCGATCCGGCGAACATGATCGCCCCAACCGCTAAAATGATTTTCCGCATAGGACACTCCGTTCGCTAGCCGGCCAGAGATACACCGGCGCTGCGCGTAATCCAATCGCTTCGGTTGGGTCGTAAGTAGATACTAGGACGGCGGCAGCTTCCGGTGAAAAGCAGACTCCGACTTGTAAGCTCAAGAATCAACGCCGTTCGTCTGTTCGATGCGATTGGCGCCGCAACATCACGGAGGAACTGTTCACTTGTTCGGGACGTAAGTCACACTTGAGACGGTGGAAGCGCCTCCGGTTTCTTCAGGTAAGCCGTTCCGAAAGGCGGCCGATCCATTCGCGGCGTTGTTGCCTACCACGCGGGTGGGGAATAGAAAAAGCGCAGAGGGAGGCGGCGAATGTTCGCATCAAGCCGGACACATCTCGCGGAAGTCGGCGAGAGCTATTTCGAGCACATGCGCTTCGCGATGCTCGTCGGCTTGCTTGCAATCGGTGCTGGGCTTGCGTGTATCCTCCACGCGTTGATCCCGGCGCTTTGCGGGCGCACCTGCAGCGGGACTGTTGCCGCACTCCAGCGGCTGTTCGCTGATCGCTCTCAGTTCAGCGCCGTGATCAGCGAAAATTTGGCCGTGATTATCTTCGTGATCCTCACCCTGCTATCGGCCGTCATTGCGGTTGCAATTGCAATTTCGGCAGGCGGAACGGCTGTGGCGCTAGTGGCTCTTCCGCAGGCTTTCGCACTGCCATTGATCTTTCTGTCCGGTAACCCGCAGCTGGAGGCAGAGGCACTGAGTTGATGCGAGGCGGGAACCAACCGGCTGAGGTGTAGTTTTCGAGGACGCACTTTGACCGCGAACCTTGGGATGAGTGTGGCACAACTGAAGGGCGGCTTCTCGAAGGGCCGCCCTTCCTCGTCGCTAAGGATGATGAGCTGGCGCTACTCTCCACGTCGACCCTTAGCGCATCGTTGCACTTCCAATCCGGACTGGCTCCAGTTCGCATGCAATAGCGGCCCCCACCTTGAATGGGGTCGTAACGGGTGGTCTGGGCCTGACTGGGATCGGGACCGGCATTCTGCTCCAGCACACGGGGGTTGTTGGCTGAAGCAGGTGCTCGAGCTGCTAATTGCAGTGTGATCTGCAAGTGCTTGAGTTTACTTGTCAGAAAGGAGCGCTTCTTTAGCATCGTGCCTCCGGTCGAGGGGTGTCGGCCGGGTGTAGGAGCACACGTTTATGTCACATGGGACTTCAGGGGACGACGATTACAGCGGGAGCGGCGGCGACGACTCGTATGAGGGGGGCGGCGGTGACGACCGGCTGAGCGGTCGTGGTGGCGACGATAATCTGTCAGGCGGAAGCGGCAGTGACGATCTACGCGGCGGGGACGGTTCGGACGATCTGTCTGGCGACGATGGCGGTGACCATCTTTTCGGTGAACTTGGTGACGACCGGCTATTCGGCGGACTGGACGATGACCTGGTGTCCGGTGGCGACGGTGCAGATGACGTGCGCGGGGGAGACGGGCTGGACGACCTTCGTGGCGACGATGGCAAGGATCACCTTTCCGGCGAGCTTGGCGACGATCGCCTCAATGGCGGTTCTGGCGACGACTTCGTATCGGGCGGCTCAGGCCTGGATAATGTTCGTGGCGGAGACGGCGCGGACGACGTGCGCGGTGATGACGGCAACGACCACCTCTACGGCGAGCTTGGTGATGACCGACTGAGCGGCGGCACGGGCGACGACTTCGTGTCCGGCGGAAGCGGCATCGATGACCTACGGGGCGGAGATGGCCGCGATGACCTGCGTGGCGACGACGGCAATGATCACCTCTTCGGCGAGCTCGGAGATGACCGGCTGAACGGTGGAACCGGCGATGACCTGG
>NZ_JBSZFB010000003.1:0-10000 GCF_054263715.1 Sphingomonas sp. F9_3S_D5_B_2
GCGGACGCAACGCAACCGACAAACCCTGCTCTCAACCGTGGCGGGCGGAGGCTGCGTTAGCAGTTCGGTGGGTCCAAGTCGCGCATCCGTGATTGACCGCTTTCGAGGCCGGACCTTAAACCTTAAGAGTCGCGTGCTGGCACCGGGGCAGACCGCCAACTAGGATCGACAGATGGGAAGCTCGACTTCACTGCATCTTACCCGGCGAGCGGCGCTGGTCGGTGCAGCCTCGCTCGGCCTCGTTCCTGCCGTGGCCGGAGGGACCACCGCGCGCCACCTGAGCAACCCAACCGCGTCGGGTGAGGCGCGTCGGCTGTATCGTTACCTGTGGTCCGTCTACGGCCGCCATACGCTCACGGGGCAGCAAGAGAGTCCCGCTGGCAAGAGAGACGAGCTGGACTACATCCAGCGAGTGACCGGCCGCCTCCCGGCCATCCTTGGCCTCGACTACATCATCCCGTCGGAGTGGGACGGAGTCTACAAGCGCGCCGTCGCCTGGAGCCGATCGGGAGGTATCGTCGCGCTCTGCTGGCACTGGGGCGCTCCCGACATCGGCACCGGCTACGAGAACAGCAAGAAGGAATTCGACGTGGCCGCCGCGCTCCGAGCCGGCACGCGGGAAAATGTTTTGATGATGGCCCAGATGGACGAGGTCGGGCAGCAGCTCGCCAAACTACGGGATGCCAGAGTGCCGGTCTTGTGGCGGCCGTTCCACGAGTTCAGCGGTGACTGGTTCTGGTGGGGTAAGCACGGACCTCACGCGTTCCAGGCATTGTGGGGCATGATGCACGATCATTTCACCCGACGCATGCGTCTAAACAATTTACTCTGGGTGCTCGGCTGGGCCGGGCAGAATGTCGACGCGGCTTATTATCCTGGTCGCGCTCTGGTCGATATCGTAGGCGCCGATCTCTACGTCAGCGACCACGGACCACTTTTGCCGATGTTCGCGCAGGTCAAAGCCATCGTGGGCGACACGGTGCCGATCTGCCTGCATGAGAACGGGCCGGTGCCAGACCCGGCCACGCTCGGCCCGGATGCCGGATGGCTGTGGTTCATGACCTGGCATACGCGCTGGCTGGAAGGCGCGGACCAGAATCCGCCAGATCTGCTTGCGGAATATTACGCATCACGGCGCTACCTCACCCGCGACGAACTGCCACCCCGCTTCTGAAGTCCGTTCAACTACAACGATGATTGAACGTCCGTTTGGGAGTGATCACGACTGAAAGGCGACGGTCGCCTAACGGCCACTAGCACCCATGATTCCGTTTTAACTCTGGCCATCATGGCCATTGGAGAACGATCATGGGACACTCTGCATACGATCCTGTGGACACGGGGCCTGCATGGAACGCCGGGAAGAAGATGGGAGCGAAGCGCCCTCTGAAACCGAAGGAGATCTGGGCGATCCGGTTTATGCTCGATCAGGAGCGGCGCGTCCGAGATCGAGCGCTCTTCGATCTTGCGATCGACAGCAAACTCCGCGGCTGTGATTTGGTCCAGATCCGTATAGGCGACCTGGCCACCGGCGGCCGAGTTCGAACGCGCACCATGGTTGTTCAGCAGAAAACTAGACGGCCTGTGCAGTTCGAGTTGCTGGAGCCGGCTCGTTCGAGCATTCTAACGTGGCTCGAAAGGCGAGGCGGTTCGCTCGAGCAGTTCGCCTTCCCTAGTCGCATCGAACGCGCCGACCACCTGAGCACTCGACAATATGCGAGACTCGTCGACGAGTGGGTCAGCGGTATCGGTCTGCGCCGCGAAGATTACGGCACGCACTCGCTGCGAAGAACGAAAGCTGCGTTGATTTACAAGCAGACTGGGAATCTGCGCGCGGTGCAGATCCTGCTCGGACACACGAAGATAGAGACTACCGTCCGCTATTTAGGCGTCGAGGTCGAAGATGCGCTCAGCTTAGCTGAAGCCACCGAGGTTTGATCGTTCGCTGGCCGGCCGCTTGCCAACGGCCGGCCAGCATGTCTGCTTTGGGTGGAAAACGGACATAAGGAAGCGACGGGCGCTTGCTTACTGGCGCACGATCTATCCTATTGGTCCAAATGCACCGCCAAGGCTTCTGGATCAGGGTTGTTTACGCGCTCTGCTTAACGGGCGCGTGCGTCAACCACGTGCAAGCCTTGCTAGTGTACGGCTGGTGGCGCGAAGGCGTCCCGCTGGGAACCACGATCTACTGGGACAGCCTTACAGTTCTCGATCCACTCGCGGCTCTGCTGCTCTTTGTTCGTCCGCGAGCAGGTGTCGCGTTGACCATTGCGATCATCGTTTCAGACGTAGCACATAATCTCTGGTTTGAAGCATCCCATTCCCTCGGCCGCTCGCTCATCGGAGACCTGACGTCGAGCTTCTTCATCATGAGCCAGGTCGGTTTTCTACTGTTTGTGGTGATCACAGCGCCCACCGCGTGGCGACAAACCAAGGAATTGCGCCGATCAGTTGATTTCTCGCAACGATGCTAATGTCTGCAATGCGTCGAAAGCTGCCACTAGGCTAATGGCAGGGATGGGTGGAAAGCAGACACTGCCATAGTAGGCTTGAGCTTCCTTGAGGAGCATGATGTCTAGAAGGGTCGTTCTTCCGTTAGTCGCGGCGCTTTTGTTCGCGACGAGTTGCACATTCAATGTTCTGAATGGTCCTGAGGGCTTCTGGGATTGGCTTGGCGTGGCAGTCTTCGGCAGTGGCGCCTTCGTATTCGGATGGCAGTCGCTCAAGACTCTACGAAGCGAGATGTAGCCTCTGCATGTTTCTGGATGTCCGCAATGGGTCGAAAGCAGATATCATTCCCTTAGGGGCAGGAATGGGTGGGGAGCGGACCTTCACGCCCATGCCGAAGGTCCTCCTAATCCCACCAGAGATACCACCAAGGAGAGACCATGAGGTCGGCCGCAAGTGCGGTTATAGAGCCTACGCCTTGGTCTACTATATCGGGGCAGTATCCATATTGCTCCCTGGCAAGTGCCATTGCCCCTTCCCGAGACTTAGGAGGGCGGGCTGCTCTCAGATTCATTGTGTCGCCATTGATGCCCACAAGATCGACGCCATACCGTTCGTGCCAGCGGCGCAAGGCCGCGACATGGTATTCGGGCGGCGGACAAGCGTTCCAATCACCCCACCGTACAAAGGCAGGCACTTCCCAGCCAGCGTTGGCTGGAATGAGAAGGAGATGAACATTCTTGAGAGTTTCACCGGACACAAGATCGGTGGCCACGCTCAGCCCCGGCTCGGCCGTCTGCACGTTTGCGGGCCACTCACCAAGCGGTGCTCGCAAGTCCTGAGGCTGATAAGCGCCCGACCACTTTCGCAGGTCATCGGGAAAGTTGATCGCGGCCGCTCGCGCGAGAATTTCCTCGGGACTTCGCGACGCACTGCCGGGCATGGCGACCCCGGCGACAGACGGATCGCCCATGCTAAATTGGTCAGCGATGCGCTCCAGGTCCTCGTCACTTCCAATGACGACGGGCCAACCCCGGCCCGCAGCCCGTAGGCGCTCCCATTCCTTGAGAGCCTCGTTCCCTGAAACAGTGATGCGTTCGTACTTGAGGGCCGCCATCGTCCGCGCGTGCATTTGCTGATACCTGGCCCGCTGTTCCGGCGACAAATGACTCAGGTCGGCTTTCATCGTCTGGGCGTCCCCTGAACCAACTGACAACGCCAACGCACCGACGGCTATACCTCCTAACGCCGTGCGGCGCGTCCATTGGTCTCGCTGGCACTCCCACGCGTGATGTCCTGTACCACCCATTCGCCGAGGCTAACGCCCACGAGGCAATGTCTGCAATGGGTCGAAAGCAGACACTAGCCCAGGGTGATCATCCGGGCTCGCGCGAGTAGCTCCGCCCGCGCCGATCGAACCGTCTCATCCAAAATGGTTCACAGGTCCCGAAGTAGACCCGTCCTAATTAGTCCGGTTCGGCGGCAGTGTTAGTTGTCGTAAACCGTAGCACGGGAAATCGTCGGTCTTCCTTACTGGAGGACCCGATGAAAAAAGCTCTAATCGTATCGCTCGTTGCGTTCACGTTTTCGACGTCAGCCTACGCAATGCCCCCGCAGGTCTCGGTCAACTGGCTGGACAACATGATGCAGAGGCTCGCTGTCATGGCCGGCAATCCCGGCTTCTGCCACAGTGCCAACGGCGACGTGTGGATTTGCCATAGCTGATCGCGCGACTGAACGACTGCACGCGGGTGCTTACGCGCTCGCGTGCAGTTCCACAGTGCCGCCCGTCCTCGACAGGGCTGATCAAGCGTGACGCTTGCCTTGGCTACGACTCATTACGGATGCGAGTGACACGGCAGCTTGGACGCCGCGCCTCCGCGAGGATCGTTCGGGTCGCAAAGGGACACTGCGACATTTGAATAAGTGGAAACATACTCACGGACCGGAAGCACGAGGTCAGCGCCCGGTCCGCTGAACGAATGGCCAGCTGTGTGCATGGCGACGACTTCCAGCAGGCGGTGTTTGCCGTTGCTAACGATGCGGAACAGCGGACTGCCAGAATTTCCGTGCAGGGCTGAGCAATCGTGCAGCAATACGCCCGCGCGTTTCTCCCGAATCCGGCACGACCGATCAAGCACCAACCCGCCCGCGAGGGGTTTGTCGGTCGGGTAACCGGCCATTGCGATTGATCCGGCGGCATCGGGCACATCAGCGGTCAGCTGCGCATGGCCGAACTCACGACCTAGGCATTTGCTGAGCCGAAGAAGCGCCCAATCTGCCGTTCGCCGGCCGTAGGGGTCCGCACTTGTTGCGAACCGCTCCAGGCCACCCTCCGCCACGACTTTCGCGCGGCTGATCCGCCACTGCGAAGACGGTCCCGCGACGCCGGCAGCAAACACGATTGGTCGGCCAAGTGCGGCGCCGCGTTGGCCGAATACATGCTGGACTGTGACGGCATAGCAGTTGTCGACCAGGAATGCCGTTGCGTAGCTCGCTTCGGGCGTCCCGTAGACAATACCAATCGGCGCAAAGACCGACCCAGGACTACTTGCCACTACCTCCCGGTCGTCCTGACCGAAGACCAGTCCTGCAGATGCATGCGGCGAGGCCGTCAGTGCGGTGATGGACGTCGCGACCGCTGTACAAATCTTTCCGATGGTCCGCATGGCGGCCAATCACGTAGACGCAGCTTGCGAACTGCGATGCTTCTACAATGTCCGTTTTGGTCAATGATTTGGTCGCGCCGCGGGCGCGACGCACTTGCGCATCTGTTGACGGACTCCTCGCAGCTCGCCCCGGGCTTCTGCTCACATGGAATATGCGCCTGGGCATGCATCTGATCATGCACGATTTTGGAAACTGACTATCTGGATCGAAGGCTACTCCGGTGCAGCCGGCAGCACATTCCTCAACCGCTCGTGCGAAAACTCATAACGCAGGGATTTGGCTTCCCGGCGCGCAGCATCAATCTCGGCGTACAGTGTAACCACCTTGCCGTCGCACCCCGTGCTGTAAACGAGCTCAGAAGCGACGCCGAGTGCGTCCTCGAGCGCTTCGGAAAGTTGCTCGAGCCACTCTGAGCGACCAAGGCCGGCCTTGTTCAATAACGAGCAGTCCACAGCGCCCCCGCTTTCGCTGCACTGCTACACGAACAGCAGGCGGTGGATCGGGAGATGCATCCGTTTTGGAGCCGATACTGTCTGACTTCAGTTCAGATCGAGCGTTAGATGCGAGTTGCTCGGTCCGCCATTCTCAGGGGAAACCCGAATGAACGCGCTGTCCACTCGTGCATCTGAAGTCACCTATTGCGGCCCCCCACCTGTACTGATCGCCGCAAGTAGCGCTGAAGCGATGGCGTCCGCCGAGCGATCTGTGGAAGCCAGCGGCCTGCGAGTTGGTGGCCGCCTGGCTATCGACGAGGTCGGTGAGCGCCTGGATCGGCAGGGACAACTGCAGGCAATCTGGATTGAGCTTGATCGGGATGGTGGAACTCTGACGAGCAACATCCTCAAACGCGTGAGCCGTGACGTGGAGAGCGAACGTTATCGCGCAGTGGTTTCGACGAAGTCGGCGCTCATCGATCTACTCCCTGCCTGCTTGCACGACTGCTCCATCGAACTTTTGGTTGATGCTGACGAGGCGGAGCGCGTGGCAGCGCTTGCAACGGCGCTGGCGAGCGGGGGGCTTCCCTTGCGTCTGTCTGATGTCAGCTCGGACCGAAATGCCGAGCGGCTTCGCCAATTGAGCGAGGAGGTCAACCGGATTGCTTCCACGTTGGCGCAGTTGTCCACATCGCCTCTGCCATTGCGACCAGCACTGGTTGAGGGTGGCAAGGCCGACGTACCGCACGTCTCGCTCGATGCAGTTCGGAACGTCATCAGGGCACGCCGGCTTCGCGGCAACTATTTCTCTGAAGGGCTGTTCGCGGATCCCGCTTGGGACATGATGCTGGATTTGTTGCGGGCCGAGATCGCGCACCTGAGGGTTCCGGTCTCAAGCCTGTGCATCGCCGCCGCAGTGCCACCGACGACCGCTCTGCGATGGCTCAAGAGCATGGTCCGGCAAGGCTTGTTCGTTCGCCAGGCCGACCCGCACGACGGCCGGAGAGTCTACGTCGAGCTCGCACCGGAGACGAGCCAGTCTCTGCGACGCTATTTCGATGAAGTCGGACGCGTAACCCCGATCTGAACTGGCGAGAGGGGTCGAGGCTGGCGCCATCGCGACCGGAAGAATGACGTGTCTCCACGTCGGAGGTTGGAACTGCATGGCTGAGAATCGGCGCCAGGGACGATCAAACGTCTTCTTGGCAGCAACGATCGAGGCAGGCGGCCGTTCGTTCGCGGTCAGAATACGTAACATATCGACAGGCGGCGCTCTCGTTGAAGCCGAAGTCCTGCCGCCCTTGGGCGCTCGCGTGCGTTTAAAACGCGGCAAGCTTCGCGCCGAGGGAACGCTTGCGTGGCAAGCCGCCAATTACGCCGGCATGACCTTGGATACACCGATCGATATTGCCGCGTGGGTCAGCCGCGCTTCGTCAAGCGGGCAGCAGCGGGTTGATAATATCGTCGCAGCTCTCCGAACTTCCAAGCCGGTGCCGGCCGATCTGTACAATCCTCAGACATTGTCAGTGCCCGAGATCAGCTCGGCACTCGATCGGCTTTGCGAACGTCTGGCAGGCGTTGCCGACCTCCCGCTGGACCTAGCCGAAGAGCTCCTAACGCTCGATTCTCTGGCCCAAGCGCTTCGAAGGGCCGCAACCGGCCGTACACACTAGTTTCTTCAACTGCACTTTTTCGGCCTGGCTGATTGAAACATCTAATTGCATCGGAATGGGGCGATTTGTCGCTCGTTGCGGACCTGCTTCCCAGCGTGGGGACAAAAACCACATTTCACGGACACTTGCCGCCGGAGCCGGGCCCACCGGCCTCCTAGAGCGGCGGGATAACTTCTCAGACAGGTACAACTTTTTCCCTGTCCTACACGTGACAGATTAGGAACTTGGCGCCCGAAGAAGTGCCAGGATCCTCATCGATGCACGCTGTTGCTTGGTCTGTCAGTTTTGCTGACGAGCGTGTCGGCGCTCGCCTGATTGATCCGTTGCAAGTCCCAAGATTGAACAGGGCTGCGCTAAAGCGCTCTTCGTCCGCCGACGTAGGCTAAACAAGGAACAGAGAGCTCGTGAGTTGCGGTCTCTCGTTACTGCGAATGTGTCCCAGGGAGCTGGTGCAACGTTTGGACGAGGTAGCTGTCCGCAGCGAGCGAAGCAGGAGCTGGATCGTCCGCCATCGCTCACCGATTGGTTGGTGGAAGCTGAACGGCGCTACGAGCTCACCGGCGACGCGCTGCAAGATTCTACCGAAGACCGCACCCTCTCCAATCGAGACGTGCTGGAAGAGGTCGAGCAGCGCAAGCGTCGGCGTCGCGCCTCCGGGCGATCACCGGCCTAATCCTGCTTGGCTTTGAGAGGCTTCCGGCTAGCGTCAGATCGGGCGACCGCATGGCTACGCAATATCTGCAGCGCCATTGCGAGATGGGCGGAAGCATCGGGCGGCAGGTCGTGACCGTCGATGGTGTCCATCGCTTCCGTAATCAGCCGGAGCGCACACCGGTTCGCTCCTGCACCACGCTCGTCCTCAAGCTCACTCATGGTCGTCACCACCCGGGTGCAGCCTAAGTGATCGGGGCGACATTGCAACGCGCTAGCCGCTGGCGGACTTAATCTCCGGGGGCACGGGAGCATCGCAATAGAATAATCGAATGAGATATCGCTCGAGGAGCGAGCGTCCCTTGGGAGTCAGTCGCACGAACTGCCGCCTCAAATCCGTACCGTCGGGGCCGCGCTGGACCAGTCCTTCGTGCAACAGGATCTTCTGCCAGCGCAGGCCGCTGGTGCCCGGAATGTTGTCCGCAGCGCAGCTAAGCCCGCTCACGGACATGAGCTCGCCGCGGCTGGGTAGGCAATATAGCGCGAGCAGCATATCCCAAGCCGGCTCTCCAAATAGCTTTGAGCCGATCAGCCGATCGCGCGCTCTTCGGGCGTCGTACATCTTGCATGCCAGTCTGATGAGCTCCTTCCGCGTCGGCCGCCTACGGGCGTTGCTGCGCAGCTGCTCTTCCTCAGCTGCAGCGACCTCATCCAGGTTAAGCCTGAGGTCGATCTGCAGGCGATCGTCGTCCACCGGCCTCTCCGGCGGTCCGTCTTCGATCTGTGGAGGTTTGAGCTTGTCTTGGCGAGACATGGCGCGGCCTTCTCCAGCGCCCGTAGGCGGCGAGTTCATGAACCGAGCAAGAGACGAGGTATAAGGCTTCGGCGAAGTCGGCAAGCCAGTCCATAACGGAGTAATGCATCCGAATTGGATGTTTACCGCTAATCGTTCGGTGTGCCGGGCCAGGAGCCTGCGCATGTGTTTAATCGCTTCAAATCGCCGAAGCTGCCAACAAGCCGAGTGCCCGAGGGGCCGCTGCAGGCTGTTCTGCGCGAGAAATGCGCAACGGAATGGCGCACTGTAGGGTTGATCTTGCCGCCTGATGCGCCGAGTCCGGTACCTGGCACAGGCTGGCACCGAAGGCTTCGTCAGAATCTTGACTGCAGGGCGTTCGGCAGTCGAGCCTGGCGTCACGCTGTGCTTTCGGCGGCGATGTGCGCGCCAGGTGACCGCCGCCTGGATCATCAGAGCGCGTAGGCGCAGCTCAGCTGCAGCAGCGCCTGATATAGATATTGGTGCGGCAATGAGGCGAGACCGGACCACATTACGTGGTCCGGTCAAAGCGCTTCAGCTGACGATTCGGAGGTCCGCGCGCGCACTTCCGTTCGCCGGCGGGCAGTCGCCGTCATCGCCCCATGCGACCGTACGGAGGCCGGGGATCGTCCCCTTGGTTTCAACGAGTGCGGAATGACAGCCGCCGATGCTGCCGCGGGCCGCGATCAGGTCGCGAGTCGTCGCCGCAAGCTGCTCGAATGCGCAGTGGCTGCCGCTGATGTTCGCGTTCGTTACGGTGCGCGCGTGCACCATCTTGGTCTGGAGCTCGGCGAGTTCGACAAGCGCCCCCTCGATACTTTCCTCGACAACGCGGATCTGGGTAGCGACTTCATAGGCGGCGTTTTCAATCATTTGTTTGCGCATGACTGCTCCTTCTCCGGCGCAAGGGCGCCCGAGTTGCTGTCGGTCCGATCCGATCGTCAGTTGGCTCAGCTGCGAAGCAGCCTTCGAGGCTTCCGAGCCCGGCGAGACACATGACCCACCGAGAACGCCGCCCCCGTCGCGATTGCGATCCAGAACGGCCTCTGACCGACACTCATTTCATTCCGAGGTTGGTTCCTTGTTGCGAACGGCAGTTGCAGGGAAGGGCCGAAAGTGAGGGCCCGTTGCTCGGTCCGGAACCGGGCACTTCGTCCTTCCCTGCACGGTCAACGTGCCGAAACTGAGTCTGACCGCCGCATCGGAATGTCCGCTCTAACTCCACCGCTCAATGTACGACGATTGATGTATCAAGCGTTGATATCGCCCGCAGTGTCGCGCCGGGAGGCGATACACCTGGGAGCGCGTTC
>NZ_JBSZFB010000003.1:17500-498298 GCF_054263715.1 Sphingomonas sp. F9_3S_D5_B_2
ACGTTCCCAGCCCGCGCCATTCGCTGATGCGGCGCTTCTGGCGGATCTTCCGCCTCCTTGCGCTGCTCTCCATCGCCATCGCGGCGATCGCCGTCG
Organism: Sphingomonas sp. F9_3S_D5_B_2; assembly: GCF_054263715.1. Lineage (NCBI taxonomy): Bacteria > Pseudomonadati > Pseudomonadota > Alphaproteobacteria > Sphingomonadales > Sphingomonadaceae > Sphingomonas > Sphingomonas sp. F9_3S_D5_B_2. The sequence goes on from NZ_JBSZFB010000003.1 coordinate 17,597, forward strand.
TACTCGTCGCGCGAGGGGACGACGGAACGCACATCCACATGCTGATTGCCACCGCTTTGGGTGTCGGCCTTACCGTCCTGCTCGGCACAGCGCTGATGACGCTAAGCTTCCTCAGCTCTTCCAGCGGCCATGACGAGCAGGCGGCCACCCGCATCCGTGAGGACCCAGAATGACCGATGCCCATCGCGAGCCGATCCTGCGAATCGTGCCCGGACCGACTGACATCAACGCCAATGGCCACATCTTCGGTGGCTGGGTGCTAAGCCAGATGGACATCGCCGCAGGTATCGTCGCGTCCCGCCGCGCCAAAGGACCCGTCGCGACGGTCGCGATCGAAGCAATGGAGTTCATCGCTCCCATCCACGTGCGCGATGTGATCTCGGTCTACGCGACGGTGGAGCGGGTCGGCCGAACGTCGATGGGCGTGCGGATCGAGGTCGTTGCGCATCGCGATCTCGGCGCGACCGAGGTCAAGGTCACGGAGGGGCTGTTCACCTTTGTCGCGCTCGATGCGAATAACCGGCCGCGGGCCGTAGAGGCGCCCGTCAGTTGAGCGAGTAGGACAGCGTCCTGCTGCCATTCGCCGGCACGCTGACGCGCCAGAGCTTCCAGCCCTCTCGAGCGGGGAGGGGCTTCGTCGACGAGACCTCGGCCTGCGTTGGAAGCTCCACCTCCACCTCCTGGGTGGACGGCAAGTCGTTCGTGATGACCAGGCGAAAGGCGGTCGCCTTGTCGCGTCGAAGCTCGGTCTGTCGCGCGCGGACACCCGGAGAGGTGCCGACGGTCATTTCGACCTTGTCGCCGACGGCGCGATCGTCGAGGCTGCCTTCGCCGACAAGCAGCCGATGCCCGTCTTGCCTTCGGAACAGTGCAAGCTTGCCCGCCGGCAGTGCCAGGCCGAGACCGCTGGCCTGGTCGTTGCGCGTCCTCAGAATCCTGTTCACCGGCATTTCGAATGACCCTGGCGGAGCCCGCAACCGCAGGACGTACCGGACCTTGACCGAAGGCCGTTCCAACAAGGCGATCTGCTTCTGAGAGCGTGGAGCCACGCTGACCGCGATCGGAATACGATAGAGCCGGAGGTCACCCAGCCGCTCTTCACTCGCCATCACCTTCGCCATCACGGCCTGTGGAGCCGGCGGAGGTGGGGGCGGCGGCGCTCCGTCAAACTCGGCCCGCCGTCTGCCCGTGACGACGATATCCTGGCGGTCGTCCGGAAGGTCGCTGGTGGTGCCGCTCGGCCAGCACTGAATCCGGATGGGCTCGGCGTCACCTTGCTCAATCCGGATCCGGCGCCGGTTGAGCTTCCCTGCGACCGCCTGTGTCGCCGCCTCGGACAGAGCCGTCTCGTCGCCGTTGGCGAGGGTCAACCATCCGAACAGCCTGAGCCGGGATCCATCCTGCGAGAGTTCGCCGATGTAATCCGCCTGCCAGTCGAAGTTGTTGGTGATGTACGACAAGGTGACGTCGCGCTCGATCGGCTCGGGACTGCGGATCCGGACGGAAAGCGTCGGCTTGGCCGAGAGCGCGGGCGGCACCTGCTGTGCGAGGAGTGTCTCCGGCAAACCCGAGCAGCGCAGCGTCTCGATCCCTTCGGCGGTCTGGATCACCACGCCATCGGCAGTCGCGCGTACGATCGCATCCTGCTCCCGCACGGCACCGGTCGCGGTCGATGTCCGACGAAGTGTGAGCCGCTGGCCAAGCGACGCACTCAGCAATGCTCCCGGCGACAGCAGCCGCGCATCGCGGTTCTTCTCGAGCACCGCCTGGCCAAGGCCGGTCACGATCGCGCTCTGCGGGACGATGCCGCCGGTCACGCCTTCGAAACGCAGCTCGGTCTCGCCTGCCGGCAGGACGACGTGCCGTGTTTCGCTGACGAGCGCGTAGCCGCCAAGCCATCCGAGGTTCAATGGTTCGAGCCCGCGCTCGGGATTGCGGTAGACGGTGACCGCCACCCGGTCGGGCCGCGGTGAAGTGACGATCGGCTGCGCAACGGCCGCGCCGGCAGCGGGTAGCGCGCAGACGAGCAGCACCGGCCAGCGCATCCGTGGCTCAGTAGCGTGTTTCAAAGGTCGCAGTGAGCACGGCGCTACCGTTCGCCGGAACCGGAACGTGCCATAACGTCTCGTCGTCGCTTTGCTTCTCGGAAACGATGCTCTCCTGGATCACGCGTGTGTCCCACGAGAGACCAGACTGGTGCAGGTCGACGGTGACGGGATTCCGCCGGGCGTTCGTGACAACGTAGCGCATCTGCGTGCGCCAAAAGGTAAGCGGCCGCTCGAGCGTGCCGGTTTCGACCGTGCCGTCGCCGCGGCGGATGCGGTAACGCTCCGTCTGCTGCCACTCGGCGCCGCTAATCGTCTGCCTAGAAGCGACAATCGGCCGCACCTTCACATCGAAGGCCTGGCCTGTCGCGAGACTGATGTCCGAGCCCATCGGTGTGTGGCCGATCCGGTGCTCGCCCACGAATTGAGGATGACCGCGAGCGTCGCGTTGATAGACCCGGACCGTCCCGGCGGGGAGGGCGTCGCCCAGACCTTGATCGCGCGAGCTGGAGAAGCGCAGGACCGTGGTTGCGCTGATTGGTTCCGGGGCGGTCGACAACCAGCCGTTGCGGAACTCGTACCCGCGGCGAGATGGCGCGCCATGAACGTCGAGGAAGCTGACCTGCTTGGTTTGCTTGTCCGCGATCGTGGTGCGCTCGCGCAGGGGGTACAGATAGAAGTCGCCGATACGCTCGCGGCCGGCAGTCTCGGTGCCGGCGCGAATTAGACCCGAAGGGGGTGGAGGAGGCGCATATCGCTCGACATCCTCGCCGTCATCATAGGAGGAACGCCGGCCGACTGACCCCGCAACCAGCAGGGTCGAGGCATTCACGTACGGCGTTCCGCTGGAGTTCGTCAGCGTGATCCAGCCCTGGACGTCCATGCGACTGTTCGTCTCGTCGAACAGCGCGACGTAATCGGCGGACCAGCCCAGGCCGGGGGTCAGGTAAGTGAGTGTGACTGGCCTGGTTCCGCCGCCTTCTGTGTCGACAGTGACCGAGAGGGTCGGCCGCGGGCGGAGAGTAGATGGAACCGCGTCGAAAATGACGCGAGCGGGCAGGCCGTCGTCGCGAAGCACCTCGATGCGGTCGCCGATCTGCATCACGACGCCACCGTTCGCCGCAAGGACGATCGCGCGCTCGCGGGTTTCTACGCCGCTCGCGGGATTGACGCGCACAAGCGTGACCGTCTGGCCCACTGCATTCTGCATCAGCGCGCTTGGCGAGAGCAGGTCGAAGTCGAAATTCTGCTCGACGATGCCGACGCCGCGGCCGCTCAGGGTGACGGTAGCAGGCTCGATCTGGGCGGAGACGTCGCGGAACTCCTGGCGGCTGCGGCCGCCGGGCAAGTTCAACAGGCGCTTGTCTTCGACCAGGGGCGCGATTGTTGTTGTAGATGGTTACGGCAATGTCACCCTGCGCAGTCTGCTGCGGAGGCGCGACCAGCGGCTGGGCCGGCACGGAATCAGCCATCGCCAGTGCGCAGATGCAGGACGCACTCAAAAGCAATCGCATCGACCAGCCCCTCTCTCGACGGGAGGAGCATGATACATTGTAACGTCGACTGTCAAGCAGCGCGCATCTAGGCTGCGGCGACTTAGGCTGCGGGCGCAACCTCATCGTCGTCGGCCGGACGCGGGCGGGGAGCCCGGCGGCGCGGCCGCGGCGCAACCTCGTCCTCGACGGGAAGCGCCGTGACATTGTCGGCGCCAATCGCCGGCGGCAGGATGTCTGCGATCCCACCATTGCCGTTCACGTGCGCCGGCGCATCTGCACCGCCATCGTCGGAGTTGCCGCCGTCCCGGGTGAAGCGCGTACGCTCACGGCGTGCCGGACGCTCGGAGCGCTCCTGGCGATTGCCACGCTCCGGGCGCTCACTGCGCTCTGCCCGCTCACTGCGCTCGGGCCGGTCGTCGCGATCGTTGCGCGCCTGGCGTTCACCGCGCGGCTGCCGGTCTTCACGATCCTGGCGGTCGCCCCGCGGTTGGCGGTCGTCGCGATCCTGCCGATCATTCCGATCCTGCCGGTCGTTGCGATCATCCTGCTGATCGTCGGATGCGTCGAGCATCTCCTCGTCGCCATCCTCGTCGTCGAGATCGTCGTCGCGCGAGCGGCGCTGGTCCTCGAACCGCGAACGGCTCTCGCCGAGCACGCGGAAATAGTGATCGGCATACTGGAGGTAATATTCGGTTTGCACGCGGTCGCCGGCGAGCTGTGCATCGCGCGCCATGCTCTTGTACTTCTCAAGGAGCTGGGCGGCGTTGCCACGCTGGCGATTGTCTTGCCGATTTCCCGGCTGACCGCCGAGATTCTGACCTCGCTGGCCTCCACGACCGCGCCTGCGGCCGTTCTGACGATTATTGATCAAATGCCTACGTCCTTACGCAGTGTCTAAGCCCCCTGTGCCCCTCAGGCGGACAGGGCAGCGCTCCGGTTGGGGAGGCTGGCTCCTGACCCTCTCGTCCCTGTCTTGCGCTGAAGCGCCAAGTGCGGCCGATTGCGTCGGGGGTTGGCACGGGATGCGCTCGGCAGCTGATCTGGAGCGGCCCGGTCCTGACACTGATGTAGTGACCGCAACCCTTTCTGCCAAGTGAATTTAATCAAATCCAGGTTAGTAGCACCGCGCGGTCGCGTCCGCCGAGATCCTGCGCGACGGTTGCGCGCAGCCTGTCGCGGGCAAGCAGGCTGACTACCGCCTCGCCCTGGGAAGCGCCGATCTCGATTGCCGCCAGCCCGCCGGGGCTGAGCAGCTTCGGCAATTGCGGCGCAAGGACGCGATAGGCGCTGAGGCCTTCATGGCCGGCGAACAGTGCCTCGTCCGGCTCGTATTCCGCCACTCCGGGGCCAAGCTCGGCGCCCTCCGCGACGTAAGGCGGATTGCACAGGAGCAAGTCGAAGCGCTCGGCGATGCCTTCGGCCCAGTTCCCCATCCGGAGCGTTGCCCGGGTGTCGAAGCCGAGGCGCCGCGCATTGGCGGCCGCGTACGACAGTGCCTGACGCGATACGTCCACGCCAACTCCTGTCGCCTCCGGCCAAATGTCCAGCGCGGCCAGCAGCAGCGTTCCTGGGCCGGTGCCGAGGTCGAGAATCCGTCGCGGACCGGCAGTGCCGTCGAAATGCGCGATTGCCGAGCCGATCAGCACTTCGCTGTCCGGCCGCGGAACGAGTACGCCCGGCCCGACGTGAAGCTCGATGTTCCAGAAGGCGCGGCGGCCAGTGATGTAGGCAACGGGTTCGCCGAGCTTGCGGCGCTCGATCATCTCCCAGAAGCGGTCCGGCACAGGTCGGCTCGGCGGACTGAGGATCAGCCGGTCGCGGTCGATGTGCAGAGATTCGGCCATGAGCAACTCGGCGTCGAGACGCGCAGTGTCGCTCGTCGGCTCGAGTTGGCGCGCGGCATCCGCCAACGCGCGGTCGATCGCTTTCACGCCTCGTCGAGCCCGGCGAGCCGCTCGGCCTCGTCCTCGGATACGAGCGCGTCTATGATCTGGCCGAGCCCCGGGCCCTCAAGCACCTCCTCCAGCTTGTGCAGAGTCAGGTTGATGCGGTGATCGGTGATGCGCCCCTGCGGGAAGTTGTAGGTGCGGATTCGCTCCGACCGGTCGCCTGATCCCACCATCGATTTGCGCGCGCCGGCACGTTCGTTCGCGAGCCGTTCGCGCTCCAGCTCGAAGAGGCGCGTCCGCAGCACCTTAAGCGCCTTGGCCTTGTTCTTGTGCTGCGACTTCTCGTCCTGCTGGATCACCACGAGGCCGGTCGGAAGGTGCGTGATCCGCACGGCGCTGTCGGTCGTGTTGACCGACTGCCCACCCGGCCCGGAAGAGCGATACACGTCGATGCGGAGGTCCTTGTCGTCGATGTGAACGTCAACGTCTTCCGCTTCGGGGAGGACTGCGACCGTCGCTGCCGAGGTGTGGATGCGCCCGCCGCTCTCGGTGACCGGCACGCGCTGCACCCGGTGAACGCCGCTTTCGAATTTCAGCTTGGCGAACACGCCCGGTCCGTTGATCGAGGCGATTGCCTCCTTGTAGCCGCCGACCTCCGAGGCGCTTGCGGAGATCAGCTCGAACCGCCAGCCCTGCAACTCCGCGAAGCGCTGGTACATGCGCAGCAGGTCGCCGGCGAACAGCGCAGCCTCATCGCCCCCCGTGCCAGCGCGGACTTCGAGCATCGCGGCACGGTCATCGGCAGCGTCGCGGGGCAGCAGCTGGACTGCGAGCGCGCGCTCCGCATCCGGGAGCTTGTGGCGGATCTCGTCGGCTTCCGCGGCCGCCATCTCGCGCAGCTCGGCTTCGGCGCCGGGATCGGCAACCAGGCCGTTGAGGACCTCCAGCTCGGCCCGCAGGCGCCGGACCTCCCGCGCGGCATTGGCCACGGGCTCGATCGCCGCATAGTCCTTCGACAGACGCACGAACTCGTCCGGCGCGAGATCCTGCGCGGCCATCGCCTGCGCCAGTTCGTGCCGCCGCGCCTCGATCGAAGCGATCCGTTCCGACGAGATCTGCGTCACCGGGCGATCGCGTCCGCAAGCAGGTCGAGCGAAACAGCGCGCTGCTCGCCCGAGGTCAGGTCCTTGAGCTGCGCCTCGCCGGAATCGAGTTCGTTATCGCCAATGATGAGAGCGTAGCGCGCGCCCGACGTATTGGCCCGGCTCATCCGCTTCTTCATGTTCCCGCGATAAGCGAGGTCGGCGGCGATGCCGGCGGCGCGAAGCCCGGAAGCGATGCGCTTGGCCTCTGTTTCCGCGCGCTCGCCAATCGGCACGATGGCGACATCCGGCCGCTCGGGCGGCGGTGCATCGATCATCATCGCCAATCGCTCGATGCCGGCTGCCCAGCCGACCGCGGGCGTGTGCGGCCCACCAAGCGCCTCGATGAGCCCATCGTAGCGCCCGCCGGCCAGCACTGTTCCTTGCGCGCCCAGGCGGTCCGTCACGAACTCGAAGGCGGTGTGGCGATAGTAATCCAGACCGCGCACCAGCCGCGGCGCCCGTTCCCACTGCACGCCTGCAGCGTCGAGGCCGGAGGTGACCTGGGCGAAGAAATCGGCCGCCTCGCCGGTCAGGAATTCGTCGATAGCCGGAGCGCTGTCGACAATCGGCCAGTCCTGGTGCGCCTTGCTGTCCAGGATGCGGAGCGGATTGCGCTCGAGCCGTGTGCGGCTGTCTTCGCTGAGATCGGCAACGCGTCCACCGAAATGCTCGTGCAGCGCATCGCGCCAGGCCGCGCGAGTTTCCGGATCGCCCAAGGTGTTGAGCTTGAGGATGGCACCTTGAATGCCCAGCTCCTTGAGAAGCTGGTCTGCGAACGCCAGCAGTTCGACATCGGCCTGGGGCTCGCCGGCGCCGATGATCTCGGCGTCGAGCTGGTGGAACTCGCGGAAGCGGCCCTTCTGCGGGCGCTCATAGCGAAAGGCCGAGCCGTGCGTCGCCACCTTGATTGGCGCAAGCTGCTGCCAGCCTTCGGACAGATAAGCGCGGCATATGCCCGCCGTGAACTCCGGGCGAAGCGTGATACCTTCGCCGCCGCGGTCCTCGAACGAGTACATTTCCTTGGACACGACATCGGTGGTCTCGCCGATGGTCCGCGCGAAAACCGCCGTATGCTCGATGACTGGCACTTCGACGCGGCGAAAGCCGTACAGGCGGCGGACGCGGTCGAAGGCGCCGATCACCGCGTGAAGGCGGTCGGCATCTTCTCCGAGCAGGCTTTGGGTGCCGCGAACCGGCTGAAGTGAACTCATCGGCGCGCGCTTAAGCGCTTCGGCGATTGGCGGCAATCAGCGGCTGGTGGTCCCCTGCTGCTGCTCGCGTTCGCGCTGCTGCCGGAAGAAGGAACGCGAGGGCAGGAACAGCTTGCGGATGCTGATCAGCACCGTCCGGCCGAGCGGGTCGAGAAGGTCCGGCTGATAGCTGAAGGGCACGCGCCCGTTCGCATCGCGGACGTTCGGCCGCGCATTGAACAGGTTATTCACTTCGAACCGGACTTGCGTTCCGCGCAGCCACGGATGTTTCACGGTTAGCTCCGGAATGTCGCCCGGATTGGCGAACAACCGCAAGTTGAACGTCGCCAGCGATGAGAATCGCAGATCGTCGCCGGTCAGGTTATTGACGGTCGTTCCGCTCCTCCAGTTTGCCCCGAGGCGCGCGCCGAGACCGTTGTTGAAGTAACCGGCCTGCGCTTCGACCAGATGCCGCGGTGTTCCACCGCTTTGACCGGCGGCGCCGCCATGCAGATAGTCGAGCTCCGGCAGCCCTGGCGCGATCGTGACCTTGTCGACGAACGTGATCGTGTCGGTGAGCGAGAATTGAAGCCTTCCGCGGCTCCCGCCACCACGCCCGCCGAACCCGCCGCCACCGCCGCCACGGCGTCCGCCGAAGCCGCCGAAGCCGCCCGGCGGAGGACCTCCCGCCACGTCGGTCTGGGGAGGAGCTCCGGCTGGAGCTGCACCGCCCGCGGGCGCCGCGCCATTGGTGGCCGGAGCGGTACCGGCTGGCGGCGGCGGCGCATTGTTGCCCGAACCTCCGCGGCGGCCACCGCCACCGAATTGCGCGCGCATCTGGTCCAGAACTGCCTGGGAAGGACGGCGTGACTTCAGCGGTTTGGAAAAATCGAATCCCAGCCGCAGCGTGTCACGTTGCGAGCGATCGAAGTTCACTGGGCGCAAGTCGACGCGGACCAGACGGCCCGAAGCATCCCGCGTGAAGCGCTCCGGGAACGCGGACTCGATCGACTCCGTCACCGTGATGTTGGAGATCGGGTTGTCGATCGTCTGGCGCACGTACTCGGCACGAAGCCGCAGGTCGGTAGTCTCGAACGGCTGCCAGTTGGTGCTGAGCTTCAACACATTGCGCCGATCCGCCTGCAGGTTCGGGTTGCCGCCGGTGACGGCCGTCGCAAGCACCGTTTGGCCGGTCGTGAAGTCGAAGATGCGCGTGCCCTGCGTCTCAAGCACCGGGTCCCCGAGCTGCTGGATGGTCGGAGCTCCCTCTTCGCGAGTCCAGCTCGTGATGAAGTTCAGCCGAGCGACGGGCGACCAGTTCGCGCCCGCGCCGATGGTGGTCAGCGTGCCGAAATCCGAGAGCTGCTCGACCTCGGCATTCGCGTTCAGCGTCAGGTTGCCAAGAGCGCTGAAGTCCCTGCCGCGCCTCGAGATCGGGAGATCGACGTTAACGCCGGCAGTTCCGGTGGTGCGTCCGAGGGAGGTCTTCGTCCTCCCGTCGACATCTTCGCGCTCGCTGTTCAGGTGCGCCGTGCTGCCCCCAACGCGGACCGTCGTGCTGACGTCGCCGGCGGGGAGCTTGAAGAGATTGCCGTTCGCGGTCGCCAGGAAATCGCCCGACGCACGGGTCTCATGCGCACGATCTCTGCGAAAATCAGCGTTGTCGCGATCAGTCCGCGTGGTGTCACGCTCCAGGTCGGCATTGCTGGTCACGCTCCAGCGCCAGTCCCACTTGTCCCAGTTGAGCGCCAGCCCGGCGTGCGCGCTGTCCGCGGTCGTCTTGCGGCCGAGGTCTTGCAGAAGCGTGTCCGAGAGGCCGATCAGCGACCGCCCGTCATTGTGTTCGACTTCGGTGTTCAGCGTCGCCGACACGTTGCCAAGCACGTTACGATTGAAGGTCGCGCCTGCCCGCAGGTCGCGCTTGGTGCCAAGCAGGGACCTCGCTGCGAGGTCCTGCTGCGTGATCACGTCACCGGTCGTGCCCTGCTGCTGCAGGTCGATGTTCCGCTCGGACTCCCGCAGCATGCCGTTGCCTTCAGCGTGCAGGTTCACCGTCGTGCGACCGTTCCGCTGGATCATCAGCCGGGTCAGGTCGGCATTGGCGGAAGTGTAGCCGCCCTCAGTCGCCGTGCTCGCGCCAACTCTCGCAGTGGTTGAGCGGAAGCGTGGCCGCAGCACGAAGTTTACGACCTTCTGGTTGGCGCTGTAGCCGTACTTCAGGGCGACTTCCTCGGGCAGGATCTCGACCCGCTGGATGGCCTCGGTGGGGATGTCGCGCAGCTCACGGAAACCCGATATGCGCTGGCCGTTGAGCAGTAGCACCGGTCGCTCGCCGCCCCGCCCGCGCGAGCTTCCGATCTGCGGGGCGATTGCGTCGAGCAGCTCGGTGATGTCAGTCGCGCCGGTTGCGCGAACGTCTCCCGCATCGAGAGTGTTCTGCGGCGGGATGTCGCCGATGACGGAGCCGCGCGGCTTGCTGCCGACGACGACGATCTCCTCGCCCGCCGCGTCCCCGTCCTCCTCGGCAGCCTCGTCCGCTGGAGCCGCGGTCGCCTCCGTGGCCGTCGTCGGCTGACTGCTTGCCGGCGCCGGCTGACCTGCTGGCGGGGGCGGAGGCGCAGGCTGCTCGGCGGCAGTGCTGGTCGGGGCTGCAGTGGTCCCGCTCGGCTGGGTCTGCGCCATGGCCGGCGAGGCGAACGCGGCGCCGGCAAGGAGCGCGCTGATAGACAGTCTTGAGATCATGTGTGGCCCCTACCCCCGGCGAGTGAACGAACCCTGACAACGCCATTTGCTTCGACAAAGTGCCGAAGGGCACCGACCAACGGCCATCAAGCGCGCGTTGCATCCGGCGCCGGAATCTATGTAGAGGATCGAACCTCTACTGTTCCATCTCCAAGGAGTACCCGATGCGTCGAGCCGCGCTTGCACTGCTGCTGATGACGGCCGCTGCCTACCCGGCATACAGCCAGATCGTCCCCCCGCAGAACAGCAAGCCGGTGCAGATAGCCAAATCGGACCGGGTCCCGGCACCGCGCGATGTTCCCTATCCGGGCACGCTCCAACTGACGGTGGACGCGACGGACGTGACCCGCGGAATCTTCAAGGTGCATGAGCGCGTGCCGGTCGCTGCGGCGGGCGACCTCGTCCTGCTCTACCCGAAATGGCTTCCGGGCCATCACAGCCCCAGTGGCGAAATCCGCAAGGTTGCGGGCCTCAAGGTCAGCGCCAATGGCCAGCCCCTGAAGTGGGTCCGCGACCCGCTCGACGTGTATGCCTTCCACGTCGACGTTCCCGCGGGCGTGCAAGCGGTGGACGTAGACTTCCAGTTCCTGTCCGCGACAACCGGCAACCAGGGCCGGATCGTCATGACTCCGGATATGTCGAGCATCCAATGGGTCTCCAATTCTATGTACCCGGCGGGTTATTTCGTGCGGCAGATTCCCATCCAGGCGTCGGTCATCGTTCCGGCCGGGTGGAAGGTCGCGACGGCGCTCCGTCCGAGCGGGCAGACCGGCAACCGCATCGACTATCCGGTGACTAGCTACGAAATCCTGATGGACTCGCCGCTGATCGCCGGAGCGCACTACCGCCGCATTCCCCTCAGCGATCGTGTCGCGCTCGACGTGATCGCCGATACCGAGTCAGAACTAGCGGCAACGCCGGCGCAAATTGCCGCGCATCGCCGACTGGTCGAGCAGGCGGTCAAGCTGTTCGGCGCCCAGCACTACGATCATTATGATTTCCTGCTGACGATTTCGAACAGCCTCGGCGGCAGCGGCCTAGAGCATCACCGCAGCTCCGAGGACGGGGTTCGGCGCGGCTATTTCACGGAGTGGGAGACCCAGGGTTCGGCTCGGAACCTGCTGCCGCACGAATATACCCACAGCTGGGATGGCAAATACCGCCGCGGCGCCGACCTCTGGACGGCCGACTACAACGTGCCGATGGAAGGATCGCTGCTGTGGGTCTACGAAGGCCAGACCCAGTTCTGGGGCTATGTGCTCGGCGCCCGTTCGGGAATGCTGTCCAAGCAAGATACGCTCGACGCGCTCGCCGCCACTGCCGCTGCTTATAGCGAAGGCACGCCTGGCCGCGCCTGGCGGCCGCTCGTCGACACGACGAACGACCCGACCATCGCCGAGCGCCAGCCCCAGCCGTCGCGCAGCTGGCAGCGCAGCGAGGACTATTACAGCGAAGGCCAGCTGATTTGGACGGACGTCGACCGGATAATCCGCCAGCAGTCTCACGGCCGCCGCTCGATCGACGACTTCGCGCGGTTTTTCTATGGCATGAGGGATGGCGACTTCGGTGAGCTGACCTACACGCTCGACGACGTCGTCGCGACGTTGAACCGGGTGCAGCCTTATGACTGGCGAAGTTACCTGCAGCGCAGGGTCTATGACGTCGCCGCGCAGCCGCCGCTCGAAGGCATCAATCAGGGCGGTTACCAGCTCGTCTATACCGATGAGCCGACGAACTGGATCAAAGGCAACGAGAAGCGCGGCAAGTTCACCGACCTGACCTATTCCGGCGGGTTCAACGTCGGCGGCGACGGCAAGATCGGCAGCGTGATCTGGGACAGCCCCGCCTTCAACGCCGGCCTGACCATCGGCACCGAAATCCTCGCGGTGAACGGCCGTGCGTTCGACGGCGATGCCATCAAGGCCGCGATCACCGCAGCCAAGGGCACCAGCGCACCGATCCAGCTGCTGATCCATGACGGCGATGTGTACCGCACCGTCAATCTCGATTGGCACGGCGGGCTGCGCTATCCACGCCTGCAGAAGACCGGCAAGGGTCAGGGAACGCTCGACGCGCTGCTTGCACCGCGCTGAGAAAAGAGGGGGCTGTAATGCGTAAGATTGCGGGTTCGCTTTGTGGGTTCGGCGCAGGCTTTGCGCTCGCTGCCGCGGGATCCTCGGCTGCACAGCCGCTGCCACCCGGCCAGGCGCAGGCAGCGACGGCAGCGGCAATTGCCCGCGTGCAGCGCATCGATCCTTCGCTCCACTCGGTGATCGCGCTCGATCCGACCGCAATGGCGCAAGCGCAGCGCGTGGACGGCAGCGGTCTCCGCGGCCCGCTCGCCGGTCAGCCCGTCCTCATCAAGGACAATATCGAAGCGATCGGTCCCCTGCCGACCACCGCCGGCAGCCTCGCGCTTGTGGGGAACGTCACCAACCGTGACGCTCCGCTCGTTGCGCGTCTGCGCGCCGCTGGAGCCGTCATCCTCGGCAAGACGAACCTCAGCGAATGGGCGAACATCCGCTCGACGCATTCGATCTCCGGCTGGAGCGCTGTCGGCGGCCAGACCCGCAACCCCTGGGCGCTCGACCGTAACACCTGCGGAAGTTCGAGCGGCAGCGGCGCGGCAGTCGCGGCCGGCCTCGTCCGCTATGCAATCGGCACCGAAACGGACGGGTCGGTCACCTGCCCCGCCGCAATCAACGGCATCGTTGGCCTGAAGCCGACCGTCGGCCTCGTCAGCCGCACCCACATCGTCCCGATCAGCCACAGCCAGGACACGGCGGGCCCAATGACTCCCAGCGTCCGCCAGGCTGCCGAGCTGTTGACGGTGATCGCCGGCAGCGACCCCGCCGATCCCGCGACCCGCGACGCCGACCGCCACAAGATCGACTACTCCACGCAGCTCGACGCCGGCTCGCTGAAGGGCAAGCGCCTCGGCGTCATGCGCTTCGCATCCTCGCCAACCCTGGATCCTGCGTTCGAGACCGCGCTCGCCATCCTTCGGCAGCAGGGCGCGATCCTCGTCGACATCAAGAAGTTCGATCAGAAGGGCATCGGCGACAATGAGAACACGGTCCTTCAGACCGAGCTCAAGGCCGACATGGCCACCTACCTCAAGAGCAGCCCGGCACCGATCGCCGTCCGCAGGCTTGCCGACCTGATCGCGTTCGACAACGCGCATCAGCGACAGGAAATGCCGCTGTTCGGCCAGGAGTATTTCGAGCAGTCGCAGAAGACCAAGGGACTGAATGACCCTGCCTACAAGAGGGCCCGTGCAACGAGCTTCCAGGCGGCGGGCCCGAACGGCATCGACCGGCTGCTCCGGCAGTACAATGTCGTTGCGCTGGTCGGCCCGACGGCCGGTCCGGCCTGGCACATCGATGCGGTCAACAACGACCTCTACACGGAGGGCGGCGCCGGCAATCTGGCCGCTATCGCGGGCTATCCACATCTCACCGTCCCGATGGGGCTGATCAAGGGCTTGCCCGTCGGTCTAAGCTTCATGGGCCCGAAATGGTCCGAAGCCCGGCTGCTATCGCTCGGCTATGCTTACGAGCAGGCGCGCGGGCCGTTCCCGACGGCAAAGTTCTACCGCTCGATCGAAGAGAGTCCGCAGGTCATGCCGCTGCTTCTGCCGCAGCGCTAATGCCCGCGGCACATCAGGGAGGTATCGATGGGAGTGCACGGTATTGGCGGGCTGTTTTTCCGGGCCCGCGACCCTGAGGCGCTAACCGCCTGGTACCGCGAGCATCTCAACGTGGGCGCCGGCTGTGTCGCTCCCGGAGCGAGCGCTGGGGAGCCCGACGCATGGTCATGGATCACCACCGGGGGACCGGTCGTCTTCGCTCCCTTTGCAGCGGACACGAACCATTTCCCGGCCGACAAGGCGTTCATGCTGAACCTTCGCGTCGGGGATCTTCCCGCGCTCATCGAGCAACTGAACGGGCAAGGCATTGAAGTCACCACGAACGCGGAATGGGACCATCCGGACGTCGGCCGGTTCGCCCGGATATGCGACCCCGAGGGCAATCCGATTGAACTCTGGGAGCCGCCGGCCACCGGCGGCTAGGCTCAGCCGGCCTGGTGCCCCGCGTCCGAACGATCTGTGATCATGCGATCGCTCGCCGCGCGCAGATCCCCGGTTTCGATCTGCTTGCGCAGCCGCTCCCGGTCCCTCGAACGATAAAGCTCTTCCGCCCGGTCGATATCTTCATCGCGAACGTCGAGTGAATGAAGTGCCATCCGCGCCATCTTCACCGCGGACTCCATCACCTCGCGAACGATGTAACAGACTGGCGCATGTTCGAGCTTCACGACTGCCCGGCGGTCGAACGCGCGCAGGTAGATGTTGGCGCGAGGAAAAGCCTCATGGACCGCGTGGAGCATGTCAGCCGTAATCTGGTCGCCATCGATGCAGAACAGGATTAGCTCCGCCTGCTCTGCACCGGCCTGTCGCAGCATGTCGATCCGCGTTCCGTCGCCGAAATACACCTTCGCGCCGAAGTCGCCGGCAACGTCGATCATCTCGACGTCGGTATCGATCAAAGTGACGGGCACGTCGTTGGCAATCAGCATCTGCGCGACGGTCTGGCCGAAGCGCCCGTAGCCGACGATCAAGGCATTGGCGCCGTCGTCCTGCGGTCCGTCGCGAACTTCGCCGCGCTCGATCGGTCCCTCTCGCAGGTTGCGCGTCGCCCCCATCAGGAACGGCGTCGTGACCATCGATAGCGTCACGATGGCGCCGAACAGGCTCGCAGTTTCGGGCCGGATCAAGCCCGAACCCTGCGCCTGTGTGAACAGGACGAACCCGAACTCGCCGCCTTGACTCAGGAGCAGGCCAAGGCCGAGGGCGCTTCGCCAGGTCATCCTGAAGGCCAGCCCCATAGCCGTGATCACCGCCGCCTTCACCACAATCAGGGCGACGGCCATGCCGACGACGAAAAAGGGTCGCTCGGCAATCGCGCCGAGGTTGAGCAGCATGCCGACGGAAAGGAAGAACAGGCCCAGCAGAATCGACCGGAACGGCTCGACGTCTGCCTCCAACTCGTGCCGGTACGGTGTGTCGGCGAGCATCACCCCGGCGATAAAGGCGCCAAGGGCCGTCGACAGGCCGAGCCACTGCATGAGGGCCGCCGCCGCGAGCACCGTGAAGAGCGCCGCCACGACGAACATCTCGCGTTCGCCGAGATTGCCGATCAGCCCGAAGAGCGGACGGAGTGCAAAGCGGCCGAGCGCGATCAGCCCGGCAATTGCCAGCACCGTGTACAGCGCCAGTTGCCAGCCGGGAGGGCCGCTCGCTTCGGCACGCGTCGGACCGAGTGCCGCGACGATCGTGATCAGCGCAATGATCGACAGGTCCTGGAACAGCAGGATCGCAAATGCGCGCTCGCCAAACGGGGTCCGTAACCGCCCGGACGACTGAAGTAGCGGCAGCACCTGCGCAGTCGACGAGAGCGCCAGCGGCAAGCCGAGCGCCAGAGCCGCGGCAAGCGGAACCTTGGCGGCAAGCCAGATCAGACCGGTCACCAACAGCCCGCAGACCGCGACCTGGATCAGGCCCAGGCCGAGGATGTCACGCTTCATCATCCACAGGCGGGAAGGATTGAGCTCCAGGCCGACAACGAACAGGAGCAGGGTGATGCCAAGCTCGGCGACGCTGTTCTTTTCTTCCGCGCCGCCGACCAGCCCGAGCACGCTCGGCCCGACCACGGCGCCAGCGAGCAGGTAACCCAAGGTTGCACCGAGGCCGATACGCCGGAACAGCAAGACGAAGCCGAGCGCGAATCCGAGCAGCAGCACTCCGTCCCGGACTAGGAAGGCTTGGCCAGCGTCCTCCATGGTCAGGAGATCCTCAAATCAGCAGCAAAGCGATCCCATGGTGGAAATCACGGCACCTGTGAAGATGGTGCGGAGCCGGCGCGCAGGTGAAGCAGCCAACCCTATTTGGCACATTGAAGCGCCATCAGCGAACCGGAACAGGATGCGGGTATCGCTGACGCTCCACTATGTCCTCGTCCTATCCATCCCACGCTTGGCCCCGGCAGGGGTTTGAGGCTACTCCTCCAGGCCCAATGGACATCTATCTTCCGATCGCCGGCCAGTCCGTGAATGCGCTGCTGATCGTGGTGCTCGGCTTTCTGGTCGGCGTGCTGTCGGGCATGTTCGGCGTGGGCGGCGGCTTCCTGACCACGCCGCTGCTCATCTTCTACGGAATTCCGCCGACGGTCGCGGTCGCATCGGCGTCGACGCAGATTACAGGCGCCAGCGTATCGGGCGCGATGGTCCACATGCGGCGTGGCGGCGTCGACCTGAAGATGGCCGGCGTGCTGATCGCCGGCGGCCTGCTTGGCTCCGTGATTGGGGCCGCGCTGTTCAGGATTCTCCAGTCGAGCGGACAGATCGATGTCGTGATCAACCTGCTCTACGTGGTGATCCTCGGCGGCATCGGCGGGCTGATGCTGAAGGATTCGCTGGTGACGCTCGGCTGGATTGGCGGAAAGGGCGAGGCCGAGCCGCGCCGCCGCAACCGCTGGGTGGCATCGCTGCCGCTTCGCTGGCGCTTCCACAGCTCAGGCCTCTACCTCTCACCGATCGCGCCGTTCACGATCGGGGGGGTGACCGGGATTCTTACGGTATTCCTCGGCATCGGCGGCGGTTTCATCCTGGTTCCGGCGATGATCTACCTGCTGGGGATGCCGGCCCGCGTCGTCATCGGCACCAGTCTCGTGATGGTCCTTACCGTCACGGCCGGAACGACGATCGTCCACGCGGTCACCACCCGCGCCGTCGACATCGTCCTTGCCGTTCTGCTCCTCTGCGGGGGCGTCATCGGAGCGCAATATGGAGCCTTGCTGACCACCCGCCTCAAGCCTGACTACCTGCGCCTCGCGCTGGCGATCGTCATCCTCCTGGTCGCCCTCCGCATGTTCCTAGGCCTCTTCTGGCGCCCAGACGAAATCTTCTCGATCGAATATCTGTGAGCCGCCGCTTTCTCGCCCTTGCGCTGCTTGCAACGACGCCGCTGCTCGCGGCGGCCGACAAGCCGCTGCTCGTTCCGGACGTCTCCAACCGCAACGTCGAGATCCGCTACACGTTCACGGGCGCGCAGCTGCTGCTGTTCGGAGCGATCATCTACCCCGGCGGGCGGGCGCCGACCCGACCGGCGGACATCGTCGTGGTGCTCCGCGGGCCGGTGCAGCCGATCTTGCTCCGCGAGAAGCAGAAGATCGCCGGTATCTGGATGAACGCAGACTCGGATCGCTTCCGCTCGGCGCCTTCCTTCTATGCGGTCGCCGCCTCGCGGCCGATCCCAGACCTCGTCGACGAGCGCACCGCCGCCATCTACGAGATGGGGATTCACAACCTGCAGCTTTCGCCCGGCGGCGGCGCGCTCCCGGAGAAGGAGCGGCGATTCGAGGCAGGCCTGCTCGACCTGCGTCACCGAACTGGTCTCTATGCGGAGAACCCGCACGGGGTCGAGATCACGCAGGGCGTGCTTTACCGGGCCAACATCACGATCCCGAGCCAGGTGCCGATCGGCACCTACACGGCCGAGACTTTCCTGGTCGATCGCGGCCGCGTGCTTGCCGCGGCGACGCGCGACATCGACATCAGCAAGTCCGGTTTCGAACGCTATGTCGCGCTTGCCGCGCGGCGCCACTCCTTCATCTACGGGATCACCGCCGTCCTGCTGTCGCTCTTCCTCGGCTGGGCAGCCGCAGCGATCTTCCGCCGCCGGTTCTGAGGCCTAAGCCAATCTTAATCCATTTTCGGTAGTCCCAAGCCTGAGTTTTCACCGGTGTTGGGACCCGTAAGCACATGAACGATCAGCCGAACCTGCGTCAGTTCCTCGACGAAGTCAGCAGCTTCAGCAGCGAGGACGATGGCGCCGCCGGATCCGCAGCCGCCGCGCCGAACGTGGGCGCGATCGGCAAGGTGATCGAGATCGCCGGCTCCGGCTCACAGGTCTGCCTCAGCACCGCGTCGCTGCTGGCACTTCAATCGCATTCGGACCCCGCCATCACGATGTCTGGCCAGGTCGGCAGTCAGGTGAAGATGGTCGTGGGCAACGCATGGTTGATTGCCAACGTCCGCACGCTCCGCGCCGACAACAGCGGCGAAATCGTCGCCCAGGTCGACTTCCTCGGGGAAGGCAATCGTGATGCCAACGGCAAGATGGGCAACTTCCGCCGCGGCGTTACTCGCTATCCGATTCCGGGGTCCGAGGTGTTCCCGGTCACAACGTCCGACCTCCGCTCCATTTTCGCAGCCAGCGATGAGCCGAACATCGAGATCGGCACGGTCTACCCGACCGACGACATTCGCGGCGCGCTCTACGTCGACCCGATGCTATCAAAGCATTTCGCGGTGCTGGGATCGACCGGTACCGGTAAATCGACCTCCGTGGCCCTCATCCTGCACCGCATTTCGCAGCTGAGCCCCGAAGGTCACATCGTCATGATCGACCCGCACGGCGAATATTCCGCCGCCTTCAAGGGTTGCGGCGAGCTGTTCAACGTCGACAACCTGCAGCTGCCGTACTGGCTCATGAACTTTGAAGAGCATTGCGAAGTCATGCTGACGACGCAGGACGCGGAGCGGCAGCGCGACGCAGACATCCTCGCCAAGTGCCTCCTGCAGGCGCGGACCAAGGGCAAGGACCTCAGCCAGTATGGCAAAGTGACGGTCGACAGTCCGATTCCCTACCTTCTGACCGATTTGAACGGCATTCTGGTTTCCGAGATGGGCAAGCTCGACCGGGCCGGCGATACGCTCCCGTTCCAGCGCATCAAGAACAAGCTCGACGAGCTTCGCTCCGACCCGCGCTACACCTTCATGTTCTCGGGCATGCTGGTTTCGGACTCGATGGGCAGCCTGCTCGCGAAGATGTTCCGTCTGCCGAGCCACGGCCGTCCGATCTCGATCGTCGACGTTTCCGGGGTTCCGTCGGAGGTCACGTCGGTCGTCGTCTCGGTGCTCGCCCGAATGGTCTTCGACTATGCGATCTGGTCCCGAACCGAGGCCCAGCGGCCGCTCCTGCTCGTCTGCGAAGAGGCGCACCGCTACGTCCCCAAGGACGAGAACGCGACTGGCCAGGCCGTCCGCAAGATCCTCGAACGCATCGCCAAGGAAGGCCGTAAGTACGGCGTCAGCTTGGGTCTCATCACGCAGCGGCCGTCGGACCTTGCCGAGGGCGTGCTGTCGCAGTGCGGCACCATCATCTCCATGCGTCTCAACAATGACCGCGACCAGGCCTGCGTCCGCGCGGCGATGCCGGAAGGTGCACGAGGCTTCCTCGACGCCATCCCGGCACTTCGTAACCGCGAGTGCATCGTCTGCGGCGAAGGCGTCGCAATCCCCATTCGCGTCCGCTTCGACGACCTCGAGCCCGAAAAGCGCCCAGCCTCCTCGGACCCGAGCTTCGCCCGTCTGTGGCGCGAAACCGGCGACGAAGAAGGCATCATCCAGCGCACCGTCAAGCGCTGGCGCGGTCACGGCCGGTAGGGCGCAAAGGCTCACTTGTGGGGCCTCCATAACTTAGGTGAGTAGGCCTAAGCACCGGTGCTGCTAGCCGCGGCGCATGCCCAAATACTCGATCCGGCTGACCAACAGCCAGTTCCAGGCGCAGGACGAGCCTCGCGACTACGACAGTCTCGAACAAGCCGTGAAAGCGGCGCTCGGCTCGGCTGTCGACATCGTCCGCGACCTCGTCGACGACGCCGGCGAACGCTCAGCGACGATCGAGGCTGATGTTCTAGAAGACGAGCGCGTCGTCGCCCGCCGGATCGTCACGATCAGCGCTCTCCTTGGCGATGATGAATAGGGTCGCCCGTCACACGGCGGTGCTGCTGGTCGCACTGATGGTCATCGCGGCATTCGGCTATTCAGCGTGGGTGAACCTCGGCCGCTGAGCCCCCCAACTTGCCCGGATTCGGAACTTGGCGGCGTGAGCATCGTATCGCGTTGGACCTCCGATGATTGAAGCCCATCTCCGCAAGCTCCGCACGCGCGATGACATCTCCGCCGAAGAAGAGGCGGCAATCCGCGACGCTCTGGGCGAGGCCAAGACGGTTGCGGCGCATCGGACGATCATCCGCGCTTGGGAGCCGCTGAATTTCAGCACCCTTCTGCTGCGGGGTTGGGCGGCGCGTGTAAAGGACCTCGAAGCCGGGCAACGGCAGATCACCGAGCTTCATGTGGCAGGCGACTTCGTCGACATGCACAGCTTCACGCTCAAAAGGCTCGACCACGACGTGGTAGCGTTGACCAACTGCGAACTGGTCACGGTGCCCCACGAGCGGCTCGAGGAAATCACGGTCAAGCACCCGCACCTGACGCGGGTCTACTGGTTCGGGACAAACCTCGACGCCGCCATCCACCGCGAATGGATGCTCTCGGTCGGCCGTCGCTCGGCCCTCGCCTGCGTCGCTCATCTCTTCTGCGAGCTTCTGATCCGCCTGCAGATCGCCGGCCTAGCGGATGAGGACGCTTTCGATTTCCCGCTGACGCAGGTTCAGCTCGCCGACTGTGTCGGGCTGACTTCCGTCCACGTCAATCGGACGCTGCAGGAGCTACGCAAGCGGGGTCTGATCGAATTGAAGGACAAGCGGCTGCGCATACTAGACCTGCCCGGTCTCCAGCGCGTCGGAGAGTTCGATCCCGCTTACCTTTACCTCGAAAAGCGGCGGCGTTAGCCCCTCAGCCGCGGCGCTGGCCAGTGCTCAGCAACGCCTGGAGCCTTGCCTTCACTGCGGTCGCCAGGCCGCGGTCGACGATCTGCACGGAAGCGAAGCGAACCGAGAGGGGATTCACGGGTGCGCCGTTCTGGCGAACCTCGAAGTGCACGTGCGGCCCCGTCGAGAGGCCGCTGGAGCCGACATAGCCGATGAGCTGGCCCGCCCGGACCATGCTTCCTGGCTCGGCGACGATTTGGCTCATATGGCCGTAGATGCTCGTCATTCCCCCGGCGTGGGCAATCTGCACCTCGCGGCCATATCCTCCCGCCCAGCCGGCGCTGACGATGCGACCGTCGCCCGCCGCGACGATCGGGCTCCCCCAGCTTGCTCCAATGTCGAGACCGGCATGGAAGCGCGTGAAGTGAAGGATCGGGTGATAGCGATTGCCGAAGTACGACGTGATGTGCCCCGAGACCGGCATCATCATGCCGCTCTGAACCGGTGCAGGACGCTGGACGTTCGCGGCGTCGATCCACTCGACACGGCCGCCCGCCGTCCAGCGCACCAGCTGAAGCGGATTATCACCGCTGCGGTTGAGCCCCGCGTAAAGTAGGTTCCGCCCGCTGCCGAGAACGAGATCGAAGCCGTCGCCAGGAGCGACGTTGCCGACGTCAGTCTCGGACGCGAGCGCCGTTAGATAGGCAGCCGCAACCTCGGGTGAAGCGCCGGCTGCACGAAGCGACCAATAAAGGCCCTCGCCGACACGCCCGCGGATGCGCACGGGGCCGGTCGCGACTAGGGCAGCGGTCGGGACTGGCGCCACCACCAGTTCGGCGCGAACGGGACGAAGGGGAGCCAAAGCAATCGGCGCGGCAGCATCGGTCGGCGCCATCGCCATCCCCGTTGAGCCGCGGTTTGCCAGTGGGCTGACGCCGAGCGCCCGCCACTGAATCTGCTCGTCGCTCGATCCGCTCGTCAGGTGCGGCAGCGATGCCCAGCCGACGGTGCTGCACAGGACTGCAAGCGCGGCGAGGCTCTTCCAGCCCGGCAGCGGCCAAGTGCGCGCGATCGCAGCCGCGTCGCCACGACGGCCGAAGCTCCGCGCAGGGGTCATTGCTGCCAACATCCCCGCCTGTCTGGCGAATCGAGGTTAAAACCCGCTTAAAATCAGCGCGGAATCGGCATTTGGAACCTTGCGTTCTCCCTGCGCGCTGCCACATTCGCGATGATGGCGCCGCGTTCAGACGCTACGGTCCGGGCGATCCTCGGGCCCACCAACACCGGCAAGACGCACTTGGCGATCGAGCGGATGTGCGGCCACTCATCCGGAGTCATCGGCTTTCCGCTGCGGCTTCTCGCCCGCGAGGTCTACGACCGCGTCGTCGCGATCAAGGGCGAGAATCAGGTCGCGCTCCTCACCGGCGAAGAGCGCATCGTCCCGCCGCAGGCCCGTTACTTCCTCTGCACTGCCGAAAGCATGCCGGTACCCAGTGCCGGCAAGACCGGAGACGGTGAGTTCCAGCGCGACTTCGCTTTCGCAGCGATCGATGAGGCCCAACTCGGCATCGATCCAGAGAGAGGGCACGTCTTCACCGACCGCATGCTTCGCGCCCGCGGCCGCGAGGAAACCCTGATCCTCGGCTCCGATACGCTCCGCCCGATTATCCGCGAGCTTCTGCCCGACGTGGAGATCGTCCGCCGCCCACGCTTTTCGACGCTCCGCTATGCCGGCAGCACCAAGCTCTCGCGCCTGCCGCCACGGTCGGCGGTGGTCGCCTTCTCGGCGGAGCAGGTCTACGCGCTCGCCGAAATGCTGCGCCGCTTTCGCGGCGGCGCGGCCGTCGTCATGGGCGCTTTGTCGCCGGCCACCCGCAACGCGCAGGTCGCAATGTTCCAGCGCGGCGAGGTCGACTATCTCGTCGCCACCGACGCGATCGGCATGGGCCTCAACATGGATGTCGCCCATGTCGCCTTCGCCGGCCTGGAGAAATTCGACGGCCGCCGCGAGCGCCGGCTGTCGATCGCCGAGATGGCGCAGATCGCCGGTCGCGCCGGACGGCACCAGCGCGACGGCACTTTCGGCGCCCTCGGTCTCGGCAGCGCCAATGCCGAATTCACCGACGAAGAGATCAATGCCATCGAGGAGCATCGCTTCCGTCCGCTCGACTCCCTCTACTGGCGCAATGCCGACCTCGACTTCACCGACGTCCGCGCGCTGATCGCCAGCCTCGAGCGCAAGAGCGACGACCCACTCCTGCGCTCCGCGCCCCAGGCGATCGACCTCGCGGTCCTCAAGCTCCTCGCCGAGGACCCGTCGATTGCCGACCGCCGGGGCGTCCAGGCGCGGCGCCTGTGGGCGGTCTGTGGCCTGCCCGACTTCCGCAAGGTCGGGCCGATGCACCACGCCCGCATGGTCCGCCGCCTGTTCAGCTATGTCGGCGAGGGCGGCCACGTGCCGCACGAATGGTTCGCCGCCGAGGTCGCGCGTCTCGACAACATGAGCGGTGACATCGAGGCGCTGGCCGACCGCCTCGCGGGGATCCGCAGCTGGGCCTACATCGCGCACCGCTCCGACTGGCTGCAGGACCCCGCCAAATGGGTCGAGCGCACGGGCGAGGTAGAGGCGCGGCTCTCCGACGCGCTGCACGAGCGTCTCACGCAGCGTTTCGTAGACCGCCGCACCGCCGTCCTCGTCCGCGACATCGGCTCGCGCGGCGCCAACGCGCTTCCGGTCACCGTTGCGGCTGATGGCGAAGTCAGCGTCGGTCCGGAGCCGATCGGACACCTCACCGGCTTCGACTTCCGCGTCGATCCGAACGCCCGCCTGGCGGACAAGCGACTGCTTCTCGCCGCTGCCGAGCGCCGCTTGGGAGAGGAGCTCGATCGGCGCGCCGGCACGCTGGTCGACGCGCCCGACGAGTCATTCGCCGTGCTGGCGGAAGACAGCGGCGCGATAGCTGTCGGCTGGGAAGGGCAGGTCCTCGCCCGGCTAGCGCCCGGTCGCTCGTTGCTCGAACCGGCCCTCAGGACCGCCCGCACGCTGGATCGCCTGTCGGCCCAAAGCCGGGCCGCCCTTCGCGAGCGGCTTGAACGTTGGCTGGACGCGCAGATTGACGCGAACCTCAGGCCCCTCAAGCGCATCGCCGCCGCGGCTACCGACCCGGCCAACTCGCCCGGCGTCCGTGCCGTCGCAGCGATGCTCGCCGACGCCGGAGGCGTGCTCCCGCGCAAGGCGATGCTTGGACCGATCGCTCATCTCGAACAGGCCGACCGCCGGGCCTTGCACGCGCTCTGCATTCGCCTCGGCCCGCTCGACGTGTTCCTGCCGCCACTGCTCAAGCCGGCCGCTCAGCAGTGGCGGGCAGCTCTGGTAGCAGTCCGCACGACCCAGTCTATGCCAACGGTCCCGGCCGCAGGCGCGGCGATGCTCGCCGCCGACGCCGACCCGCGCGGCGCGGCGCTTGCCTTCCGCCGCCTCGGCCGACGGTGGATCCGGATCGACCTTGCCGACCGCCTCGCTAGCCACGCCCGCAAGGTCCGCTCGGCTGGCGGCGACAATCCGGTCAACGCGGATCTCGCGACCTCGGTTGGCCTCGACGAGGAGGCTGTCTCGCTGCTGATGGCCGAAGTCGGCTTCACGCGTGCCGGCGACGCGTGGAAATGGCGCGGCCGGCGCCAAGAGCGATCGGGCCGCCAAGCGCCGAAGTCCCACGCGTTCGCCGAACTGGCGAAGCTCAAGCGCTAGGCTGCCGTGCGGATTGACCGTTATCTCCACTGCATTCGCCTGGTTAAAAGCCGCACCATCGCCCAATCCGTCGTCGCCAGCGGCTATGTCCGCATTGACGGCAAGCGCGTCGAAAAGCCGAGCGAGGAGGTCCGCGTCGGCAGCACCGTCGCCCTTCCGCTTCATGACCGGGTGCGCATCCTGCGAGTCCTGTCGCTGCCGCTACGACGTGGCCCGGCCGCCGAAGCGCGCCTCTGCTACGAAGAGCTGGGAATTGACGCCGCAAACGCGCCGACATAGCGACGCGCCAAAGGGAGCCCGAAGCACATGACCTATGTCGTCACTGACGCCTGCATCCGCTGCAAATACATGGATTGCGTCGAGGTCTGTCCCGTCGACTGCTTCTACGAGGGCGAGACGATGCTCGTGATCAACCCGAACGAGTGCATCGACTGCGGCGTGTGCGAGCCCGAGTGCCCCGCCGAAGCCATCCTGCCGGATACCGAAAGCGGCCTCGAGAAGTGGACCGAGCTCAACTCGACCTTTTCGGCGCAGTGGCCGAACATCACCCGCAAGAAGGACAGTCCAGCCGACGCCGACGAGCACAAGGGCGAGGAAGGCAAGTATGACAAGTATTTCACGCCAGAGGCGGGTTCAGGCGACTAATCTCGCTTAGCTGCCACCATCGCGGGCAGCGCCGAACAGCCTAGCGGCGGATTCGGAAGGTATAATTCAGGCCGGCGCCGCCGGAGAGCTGATTACGGGAGCCGAACTCGCGGACGATCGGTGACTTGGCTGCATCGCCGACCAGCCGCTCATAGCGCGCATACCCGAACATGCCCCAGCGATCATTGAACTGGTAAGAAAGTCCGCTTGCTGCGCCGAGCGAGTGAACGCCGCCGCCCGGACGATAGGTCGGGAGCCCGGTTGCCAGCGCAGCGGCCAGCGTCACGCCGAAATAGGCACGCTGATAGCGTCCATCAGAGAAGGAGACTCGCGGCCCGATCGAAAAGACATAGCGGTCGTGATCGCGCCAGATGCGGTCGGCGCCGAGCGTGCCAACCACGCCCTTGTGACCGCCGATGCCTTTTACGACCTCGGCACGAAACCGGATCGACTTGATTGCGTCGTATTGGACGAATGCTCCGGCTTCGAAGGTGGTCGGCACCTTACCGACGGGCGCTCCGACGTCCGAATTTTTCCGGCTTCCCTGAATGTTGGCCGCTGGTCCGAACGAGAAGCCATCCTTCGAAACGAGGGCAACGCCGAAGCGACCGTCGGGCGCCTTGAACTTGAACTCATTGTCGCCCCGCGCGGTGTCGATGCGGAATAGCGGCCCAAGCTCCGTGCTGCTCGCTCCAATGAAATCAGGCCGCAACTGAGCCCCGACCCCTGCGCGAACGCGCATCTCGTGAGATTCCTGCGCCGTAGCCGCACTCCAGGCTGGCAGAAGGACAGCCGACGCGATCAGAATGTGTTTCATGCTGCCGTAACAGCCGTCGGTGACTTTTAGTTGCACACCCGTATCGGGTGCAGTTTTGCTACCCTGATTCTGGTCATTCGCACTTGAGCCCAAGCGATCGGTTCACCACCGTTCTAGCGATTAGGTCGGCGGCCTCGTCCGCACCCATCCCGGACGTCTCGATATGGATCTCCGGGTGTTGCGGCGGTTCGTATGGACTGTCGATTCCGGTGAAGTTCGCGATCTCCCCGGCGCGTGCCTTGGCATAGAGGCCCTTGGCGTCCCGTCTTTCCGCTTCGGAAAGCGGCGTGTCGACGAAGATCTCGATGAACTCGCCCTCCGGCAGCATCGCCCGCACCATCTCGCGGTCGGCGCGGATGGGCGAGATGAACGCGGCGAGGACGATGAGGCCAGCGTCGGCCATCAGCCGCGCGACCTCGCCGACGCGGCGGATGTTTTCGATGCGATCCGCCTCGGTGAAGCCGAGGTCCCGGTTAAGCCCGTGCCGCACATTGTCGCCGTCGAGCAGGAACGTATGCCGGCCGAGCGCGGCCAGCTTCTTCTCGACGAGGTTTGCAATCGTCGACTTTCCGGCGCCGGACAGGCCCGTGAACCACAGCACCGCGGGCCGCTGGCCCTTGAGCGCTGCGTGCGTCTCCCGGCTCACCTCGAGGTGCTGGCGGTGGACATTGAGCGAGCGGCGCAGCGCGAAGTGCAGCATCCCGCAGGCGACGGTCACATTGCTGAGCTTGTCGATGAGGATGAAGCCGCCAAGCACGCGGTTGGGGCTCGCGCCTTCGACCGCATAGGGCTCGAAGACCAGCTCGCGATCGGTCGCGATCTCGGCGACGGCAATGGAGTTGAGCTCCATGGTCGCGGCGGCGAGATGCTCGAGAGTGTTGACGTTGATCTCGTATTTCGGACTGTGGACGGTGGCGCCGACGGTCTGCGTTGCGAGCTTCAGCCAATAGCTTCGGCCCGGGATCAGTGCCTCGTCGGCCATCCACACGATGGTCGCTTCGAACTGGTCCGCCGATCGGGGCGGCGCCGTGGCCGCAGCCACCACCTCCCCGCGCGAGCAGTCCACTTCGTCGGCGAAGGTCAAGGTGACGGACTGGCCGGCCACGGCTTCGTCGAGGTCGCCATCAGCCGTGACGATGCGGGCGATTGTGGTGGTGCGCCCGGAAGGCAGAAGGCGGACCCCGGCGCCCGAAGCGATACTTCCCGACGCGACTTGGCCGGCGAAGCCGCGGAAGTCGCGGTTGGGCCGGCTTACCCATTGCACCGGCATCCGGAACGGCTTGTCCGCGTCGGCGAGTGCGTCGACCGGCACCGCCTCCAGCCAACCCAGCAAAGTCGGACCGCCATACCAGGGCATGCTGTCGGCCTGGCGGGCGACGTTGGCCCCGGTGGCGCCCGACAGCGGGATCGGCTGCCACGTCTGGATGCCGATCTCCGCGGCGAACGCGCGATAATCGCTGCAGATCGCCTCGAACGCGGCCTCTTCGAAGTCGACGAGGTCCATCTTGGTGACGGCGAGGGCGACCTGTCGGATCCCCATCAGCTTGGTGATAAAGGAATGACGGCGGGTCTGCGTCAGCACCCCCTTTCGGGAGTCCACCAGGACCACTGCAGCGTCAGCGGTCGAGGCGCCGGTCACCATGTTGCGCGTATATTGCTCGTGTCCGGGCGCGTCGCCGACGATGAACTTTCGCGTGGGCGTCGCGAAATAGCGGTAGGACACGTCGATCGTGATGCCCTGTTCACGCTCGGCCGCGAGGCCGTCGACGAGCAGCGCCAGGTCGAGCGCCTGGCCCTGCGTCCCGTGGCGCCGGCTGTCCGCCTCCAGCGCGGCAAGCTGGTCCGCCGGCACTTGCCCGGTGTCGTGCAGCAGGCGCCCGATCAGCGTCGACTTGCCGTCGTCGACGCTGCCGCAAGTGATGAAGCGGAGCAGGTCGGCGCTCAGAAATAGCCCTCCTGCTTCTTGCGCTCCATGCTGGTGCTGCCGCCGTCGCGGTCGATTACCCGGCCCTGCCTCTCCGAGCTGTTGGACGCGCGCATCTCGGCAATCACGTCCTCGACGGTTGCCGCATCGCTCTCCACCGCGCCAGACAATGGGAAGCAGCCAAGCGTCCTGAACCGCACGCGCCGGGTCCGTATGCGCTCGCCGTTGCCGAGCCGCAGCCGCTCGTCGTCGACCATCAGTATGACGCCGTCGCGCTCGATCGTCGGCCGCTCGGCCGCGAAGTAGAGCGGCACGACCGCGATCCGCTCGCGAGCGATATATTGCCACACGTCGAGCTCGGTCCAGTTGGACAGCGGGAACACGCGCATGCTCTCGCCCGTGCCGACACGTGCATTGTACAGTGACCAAAGCTCCGGGCGCTGGCGCTTCGGATTCCATCGATGGTTGCGGTCGCGGAAGCTGAAGATCCGCTCCTTGGCCCGGCTCTTCTCCTCGTCACGGCGAGCGCCGCCGAACGCCGCGTCGAAGCTATAGCGGTCGAGCGCCTGCCGGAGCCCCTGCGTCTTCCACATGTCGGTATGGAGCGGGCCGTGGTCGAGCGGGTTGATCCCCTGCCGCTCCGCCTCGGGATTGCGCCAGACGATGAGTTCGACGCCCTCGGTCGCCGCGACCCGGTCGCGCTCGGCGTACATGTCCGCGAACTTCCAGCCGGTATCCACGTGCAACAGCACGAACGGCAGCGGGCCGGGGAAGAACGCTTTGCGCGCAAGGTGCTGCATCACGGCGCTGTCCTTGCCCATCGAATAGAGCATGACCGGGCGGGCCGCCTCGGCGACCGTCTCCCGAAGAATGTGGATGCTCTCGGCCTCGAGGCGATCGAGATGGCTAAGTGCGTGCATTCGCGCTAGCGATAGGCAATCGGCGACCAAGGGCAAGCAATGGCTGCAGCGGCAGGTTCACCGCGCAGCAATGTCGCCCTGCGGTAGAAGGCGCCGCCTTTCGAATTCCCGCGCGGCACGGTTCGGCCGCGAAACACAGGAGAATAACATGATCAACTCCACTCTTCGGCTCGCCGCGTTCGGCAGCGTGCTCGCTCTGACCGCCTCGGGCCCAGCCTTTGCGCAGGCCGCAAAGCCTGCAACCGCGCCCTCGCAGATCACGCGCACCCAGCTCGGGCAGCAGCTTGACGCCGAGTATAAGGAGCTCGACGCCAACGCCGACGGCAAGCTGACCAAGGCCGAGATCGAGACTGCGATGTCTCGCCGCGCGTCGCAGGCCCAGACTCAGCTTCGTCAGGAGCAGAAGAGCGACTTCGACAAGCTCGACGCCGACCATAACGGCCAGCTCAGCCTTGCCGAGTTCCAGGCCCAGGCGACGATCACGCCGCGCGCCGGCCTCGCCGATGCCCGGGTCCAGCTACTCGACACCAACAAGGACGGCTCGATCTCGGCGACCGAATATCGCAACGGCACGCTCACGCAGTTCGATCGCGTCGACAAGAACAAGGACGGGGTCGTTTCGGCAGCGGAAGCCTCCGCCGCCCGCCAGTAATCGCCTAAAGCCGCTCGACGGCCGTGGCGCGGATCAGGACCTCTTCCTGGTCGAACATGGCTTCGAGCTTCTTGCGCCACTCGGCCCATTTGCGGCGGTCGAGCGTCTCGGCGACCACTTCGAAGATGACGATGGAGTCGCGTTCGGCGGCTCCGTCGTCATTTTTCCATCGTCCCTCGGCGGGTGCGCGGCTGTAAGCGGTGACGCCGCCGAAATCGTCCATCAGCGACTTGCTCACTCGCTCGAAAAGATCGCGCGGCTGGGGCGAGCCGTCGTTCCGCTCCAGCGGCAGGAAGATCTCGATCACGAACATCCCGCCGCGAACGCGCCGGGGTGGCGCCCGGCTCCGCGTGGGCCTATCCGCAACCTCCCCGGGGAGCCGCAAGGCTGAGAGTCGGTCGATTGGGATGAGCCCGGCGGCCGAGACCCGCTGAACCTGATGCCGTTAGCGCGGCCGTAGGGAGGCAAGACATGGCGGACGTTCCCGCACGCACCGAACTCAAAGTCACCACCGGCCCGATCCGCGGATCGCGCAAGATTCACGTCGGCGCGCCCAATCGCCCCGACATCCGTGTCGCCATGCGGGCCGTCGACCTCGAGCCCTCGTGCGGTGAGCCGCCCGTCGTCCTCTACGACACCAGTGGGCCCTACACCGACACCGTCGCCCGCATCGACATCATGGCCGGCCTTCCCGAGCTTCGCGCCAAGTGGATCCGCGAGCGCGGCGACGTCGAGGAAGTCACCCAGCGCGAAGTCCGGCCCGAGGACAATGGCCAGCTCGGTCCCGACCGCAGCGGCGGCGTCCAGCCGTTCCCCAACGTCCGCAAGCGCGTGCTGCGCGCCCGCCCAGGCGCCAACGTCACCCAGATGCACTACGCCCGGCGCGGCATCGTCACGCCGGAGATGGAATATGTCGCCACCCGCGAGAACCTCGGCCGCGAAGCCGCTCGCGAGGCCTTGGCGCGGGACGGCGAGGACTTCGGCGCCGCCATCCCCGACTTCGTCACGCCCGAGTTCGTCCGCGACGAAGTCGCCCGCGGCCGCGCCATCATCCCCAACAACATCAACCACCCCGAATCCGAGCCGATGGCGATCGGCCGCAACTTCCTGGTCAAGATCAACGCCAACATCGGCAACAGCGCCGTCGCCTCCGATGTCGCATCCGAAGTCGACAAGATGGTGTGGGCGATCCGCTGGGGCGCCGACACGGTCATGGACCTCAGTACCGGCCGCAACATTCACGACACGCGCGAATGGATCGTCCGCAACTCGCCTGTCCCGATCGGCACCGTCCCCATCTACCAGGCGCTGGAAAAGGTCGGCGGAGTCGCCGAGGACCTCAGCTGGGAAGTCTATCGCGACACCCTGATCGAGCAGGCCGAGCAGGGCGTCGACTATTTCACCATCCACGCCGGCGTGCGCCTGCCCTACGTCCCACTGGCCGCCAACCGCGTCACCGGAATCGTCAGCCGCGGCGGCTCGATCATGGCCAAATGGTGCCTCGCCCATCACCGCGAGAGCTTCCTGTACGAGCGCTTCGATGAGATCTGCGAGATCATGAAGGCCTATGACATCGCTTTCAGCCTCGGCGACGGCCTGCGCCCCGGAAGCACTGCCGATGCCAACGATGAAGCCCAGTTCGCGGAGCTCTACACGCTCGGCGAGCTGACCAAGAAGGCGTGGGAGCAGGACGTCCAAGTCATGATCGAGGGCCCCGGCCACGTGCCGATGCACAAGATCAAGGAGAACATGGACCGCCAGTTGGAGGTCTGCGGCGAGGCGCCCTTCTACACGCTCGGGCCGCTCGTCACCGACGTCGCCCCCGGCTACGATCACATCACCAGCGGCATCGGCGCCGCCATGATCGGCTGGTTCGGCACGGCGATGCTCTGCTACGTCACCCCGAAGGAGCACCTCGGCCTTCCCGACCGCGACGACGTCAAGGTCGGCGTCGTCACCTACAAGCTCGCCGCCCACGCCGCCGACCTCGCCAAGGGCCACCCCGCCGCGAGACTCCACGACGACGCGCTGTCGAAGGCGAGGTTTGAGTTCCGCTGGCGAGACCAGTTCAACCTCAGCCTCGACCCCGAAACCGCCGAGCAATATCACGACCAGACGCTCCCCGCGGAAGGCGCCAAGACCGCCCATTTCTGCTCCATGTGCGGCCCCAAATTCTGCAGCATGAAGATCAGCCAGGAAGTGCGGGAGTTTGCTGCCCGCCAGAACACTCCGATCGAGCAGTCGATTGCGGTCGAGGAAGCCGAAGTCGGCATGGCCCAGATGAGCGAGCGCTACCGCGAAGGGGGCGCGCTCTATGTTCTGGCAGCAGAATGACGATTCGCTTCAGCCCGGAGCTGGACAAAACGTCGCTCGCATCGGAGCTCGCTAACCGCCGCCGCGTGCAGATCCGCAATGTTTTGCAATCGCAGTCTGCGGCGCGTGTGCACGACATCCTCCAGAGCCGGACCCCATGGTGGCTCGCATATAACGAAGGGGACTCAGTAGCACAGGTCTCGCCCGAGCAGCTGGCGGCGCTCACTCCTGCGCAGATGGGGCGCATACTCACCGGCATCGCCCAGCGGGCCCGCTCCCAGTACCAGTTCGTCTACCGTTTCTTCCCGGTCATCAGCAGCTACTTCGCGCAGCCCCGTCCCAACGTCCCGATCTTCGAAGTCTTCGAGTTCCTTAACAGTCCCCACTCGTTGGATTTCTTCCGCGAGCTGACCGGCCAAGCCGACATCCAGTGGGTGGACGCTCAACCGACGCTCTACCGCCCGGGCGATTTCCTGAAGTCCCACTCTGATCTGGATCCGGCCAACGCGCGGGTTGCAGCCTATGTGCTGAACTTCACGCCTGTATGGGAGCGGGATTGGGGCGGCTACCTGCAGTTCTTCAACGCCTCTCACGACATGATTGAGGCGCTGCGGCCAATCTTCAACGGCATGAACATCTTCATGGTGCCGATCGATCACAGCGTCGGCATCGTGGCACCGTTCGCAACCGCCCCGCGTCTGTCAGTGACTGGCTGGTTCCGCCGCGACGCTCCTCCGGGGAAGATCGGCATTTAGCTCCGGTACACGAGGTCAGCACCGTTGAGTCAGCTTCAACTCAATTTCGACAGCGCGAACGCCGCCAGGAACCCCGCGACGGCGATGATACCCGCATAATCGTGCGTGCCCTCGAAGGCTTCGGGCACCATCGTGTCGACGACCATCGACAGGATCGCGCCTGCCGCCGTCGCCTGTACTGCGGCGACCGGCCCGGGGCCGAAGCCTGCGAAGGCGACATAGCCGGTCCACGCCGCGAGCCCTGATACCAGGGTGATCACCGCCCACATGCCCATGACGAACGCCAGCTTGCGCCCTTCCGCCTTCATGCCCGCGGCGCTCGAGAGCCCCTCGGGGATGTTCGAGAGGAACACGGCGATTACCGCGACCAGGCCGACCGCGCCGCCGCGCAGCAGGCTGACTCCGATGACGATTGATTCCGGAATGCCGTCGAGCAGCGCTCCGATCGCCAATGCGCCGCCGTTGTCCGAGTTCTTCTGCTTGTCCTTGGTCCGCTTCGCCGGGTCCGCGCGCTTGCGGTGCTTGGCGCCCCATTCGGCGACGATCTTGTTGGCGATGGTGTAGGCTAGCGCGCCGCCGAAGAACCCGGCGGCAACCGGCGTGAAGCCGCCGCTGTCCCAAGCCTCGTCCATCAACTCGAAGCTCAGTGCCGAGATCAGCACCCCCGCCCCGAACGCCATGATCGCGGCGATCACCCGCCGTGACATCGGCACGAACCAGCCGACCAGCGCGCCAAGCAGCAGCGCCGAGCCGCTCAACAAGCCCCACAGGCCGGCCTGGATGGAAACTGGCATTCGTCAGGAAAGCACGTGCCGGGCGAACTGTTCCGAGGAGTCCCGCGACCAGGCGGAAGCACCGGCTCGGCGCCGCGTCGTGACAGCAGCGCCTGCGACCGCTAACGGCAGTTGATGGATAAGTTTCCAACTGCAACTTCAGACGCTCTCAAGAGAAACAACGTTCGGGTCAGCGGGACCGGCGAACCGACGATCGTGTTCGCGCACGGATACGGCTGCGACCAGAACATGTGGCGCTTCGTCGCGCCGGCCTTCGAGGGCGAGCACCGCGTCGTACTGTTCGACCATGTCGGCGCAGGCGACTCCGACAAGGCTGCCTGGGACGCGTCGAAATATGCCACGCTGCGTGGCTACGCATCGGACCTCGTGCGGATCGGGCGGGAACTCGGTCTTGAGGGCGCCGTCTTTGTCGGCCACTCGGTAAGCTCGATGATCGGCATCCTCGCCGCCAAGGAGGCGCCCGAGCTGTTCTCGAAGCTCGTGCTGGTCGGCCCCTCGCCCTGCTACATCAACGACGCCCCCTATGTCGGCGGGTTCGAGCGGCAGGACATCGAAGAGCTGCTGCAGTTCATGGACAGCAACTTCCTCGGCTGGTCGAGCGCCCTCGCACCGCAGATCATGGGCAACGCGGACCGGCCCGAGCTCGCCGGCGAGCTGACCAACAGTTTCTGCCGGACGGATCCGGAGATCGCCAAGCACTTCGCGCGGGTCACCTTTCTGTCCGACAACCGCGACGATCTGGAGGGCGTCGACGTCCCCGCGCTCATCCTGCAATGCTCGGACGACGTGATCGCCCCCGATGCTGTCGGCGAGTACATGCACCAGCGGCTCCCGGGCAGCGTCCTCAAGCGGATGAAGGCGACGGGTCATTGCCCGAACCTCAGCGCGCCGGAAGAGACGATCGAGGCCATTCGGAGCTGGCTCTAGCGTGAGAGACGTCAACCGGCCGCCCGGTGATGGAGAGCTGCAGCCCACCGCGGAGCAGCTCTACGAAGAGGCTCCGTGCGGCTATCTGACGACCTGGGCGGACGGCACCATCGTCCGCGTCAACCGCCGCTTCCTGCAGTGGACCGGTCATTCCGCGGAGGAGGTATGCGGCCGCAGGTTTTCCACCCTGCTGACGCTTCCGGGGCGAATTTACTTCGAAACTCACTTCGCACCCTTGCTGACGATGCAGCGGGAGGTTCGGGAGATCGCCTTCGACATCGTCTGCAGGAACGGCGACCGGCTGCCGACCCTCCTCAACGCCGCGTTGCGCGACGGAATAGGCCAGGCCGGTGGCGCCATCCTCATCACCCTGTTCAACGGGAGCGACCGCCGCCGCTACGAAGAGGAGCTGCTCCGCGCCCGCGATGAGGCGACGAAATCGGCACACGCGCTTGCCGAGCTGAACCGGGAACTCGAGCAACGCGTCGCAGCGGAGGTCGCCGAGCGGCTGAAGGCCGAGGAACAGCTTCGCCAGGCGCAGAAGATGGAAGCCATCGGCCAGCTTACCGGAGGCGTCGCGCACGACTTCAACAATCTCCTGACCGTCATCATCGGCAGCCTCGACAGCATGAGGCGCGACCTCCCTGCCGTCACGGACGGGAAGGTGCGCATGCGCCTGGAGCGCCTCCGCGACATGGCGAACAGCGGGGCCGACCGCGCGGCGAGCCTGACGTCCCGCCTGCTCGCCTTCGCGCGGCGCAAGCCGCTCGATCCGCGGCCGATCAACCCGAACGAGATGCTGAAGGGGCTCGCGGACTTGCTGCAACGGACGATCGGCGAACAGATCGAGCTCGAGTGTGTCGCCGCCGCCGGGCTCTGGCAGGCGCTCGCCGATCCGAACGAGCTTGAGAGCGTGATTGTAAACCTGGCCGTCAACGCCCGCGATGCCATGCCGGAAGGCGGCAAGCTGACGATCGAAACCGCGAACGTGTCTCTCGACGACCATTATGTCGAGGCGTTCGCCGAGCCCATCCCGCCCGGACAGTTCGCGATGATCGCGGTGACCGACACCGGCACCGGCATGGACCAGCAGACCTTGCAGCAGGTTTTCGAGCCCTTCTTCACGACCAAGGAGGCAGGCAAGGGCACCGGCCTTGGACTGAGTCAGGTCTACGGGTTCGCACGTCAATCCGGCGGCCACGTGCGCATCTATTCGGAGCTCGGTCACGGCACGACCGTCAAGCTTTACCTGCCGCGCTCCACCCAGGTGGCCCAGGAACCGGCGCCTCGCGTTCCGGAGCCCCGGGTCGCAGGCGGCGACGAAGCGATCCTCGTCGTCGAAGATCATGAGGATCTTCGCAGCTATTCGGTCTCGACGCTGCGCGAACATGGGTACTCGGTCACCGATGCACCGACTGCACAGCTTGCGCTCGAGTTATTGGAGCGGTCACAGGAATTCGACCTTTTGTTCACCGACGTCGTGCTCCCGGGCGGGATGAACGGCCGCCAGCTCGCCGAAGCCGCAAGGCAGCTGAAACCAACGCTCAAGACGCTCTTCACCACGGGCTACACGCGCAACGCGATTGTCCACAACGGTCGACTCGATCCCGGTGTGGCGCTCATCAGCAAGCCCTTCACTTCGGACCAGCTCGCAAGGAAAGTCCGCCAGGTCCTCGACCAGCACTAGGGCGCTCGCTCGAAGTACCCGCCGCTGGCCCATCGCGTGGTCTCCAATCCCAGGCCACATCGCCGTGCCGAACGCCGGACTTCGCTAGTTCCCCAACCGCACCAAGGCGGTATCGAGCGCCTGCAAAAAGCGCGAACGGTCGGCCTTGGCGAACGGCGGTGGGCCGCCCGTCACTCCGGCGCCGCTGCGCAGGTCGGCCATGATTGCCCGCGTCGCGACGGCACCGCCGATGCTGGCGCTCGTGAACGGCTTGCCGTTGTGGCCGATCACCGTCGCGCCCGCCTTGAGGCAGCGATCGGCCAGCAGGATGTCGCCGGTGACCACCACGGTTTGCGCGTCCGCATGTTCCGCGATCCAGTCGTCGGCAGCGTCGAACCTGTCCGACACGACGATTCTTTCGAGCAGCGGATGGGCGGGCACGCGCAGCCAGCTGTTGCTGACGATGCTGACGGGCACTTCGCGGCGCCAGGCGACACGATAGACTTCGTCCTTTACCGGGCAGGCGTCGGCATCGACCAGGATCTTCACGGGCATCGCTGCTCCCCAGGCAGATCACCAACGCCGCCGTCCTGCGCGTCGGCGAGGCGCTGCAGGCTTGAGAAATCGTCCGGCATTGGCGCACTTCACAACACCGTGCGCGCTCAGGCAACCGAATGCGCACTCCACACGTTCGGAACGACCATGGCTAGTTTGCGTATCGCCGCCATTGTGCCGGCACTGCTTCTCGCATCTGCATCGGCGGCGACGTCGGTCCACATGCCAGTCGATCCTCTCCGCTTCTTTGCGGGCCGAACCGAAAGCGTCGGCCGCGTGAAGGTGATGATGCAAAGGGAATATGCGACGCGCAGCAGCGGCCTCGGCCGGATCGAGCGCGACGGCAGCCTGACCCTAGTCCAACAGGTGTTCGACGCTGGGAAGCCACCGCACCAGCGGACCTGGCGCGTTCGGCAGCTCGGCCCGGACCGTTATGCCGGAACGATGACCGAAGCCGCAGGCCCCGTTGCAATCGAGCGCGTCGGCGAGCGCTACCGCTTCCGCTTCAAGATGAAGGGTGGCCTCAAGGCCGAGGAGATCCTGACGCCGCTGCCAGGCGGGCGTGCGGCGAGCAACACCCTTCAGGTGCGCAAGTTCGGGATGGTGGTCGCAACCAGCTCCGGAGTGATCCGGAAGATCGGCTGACCCTTAGTCCTTGCTGAGCCCGCCCGATCCCTTGGTCGACGGATTGGCGGCGATCGTCTTCACCTTCGCCTTCTTCGGCTTGCGGGCTTCCTTGTTGGACTTCATCTGACCCTTGGCCATGCTTCACTCCTGCATGCGTTTGCTGCCAACAAGCATAGCGGCGAACGCGGCGCGTTCCTACTGCGCACGAGGGCGTCTTCGCCACCTCTCGGCCGCTGGCGCGTTGCACGCTCATGCTTGAGAACATACCCCACTGGCTCGGCCGTGCGCTGACCAACTTTCGCGCGGGCCATGACAAGCTGATGCTCGCGCGGCTGGACCTCGACAGGACCGCATCGCTCAGCCTGACAAGTCCGGCCTTTGCGCCCGGCGGACGGCTACCGCCGCGCTTCACGGCAGATGGCGAAGGCGTCTCGCCCCCCCTGGCCTGGGGCAACGGCCCGGAAGGGACTGCCAGTCTAGCAATCATCGTCGAAGATCCGGACGCGCCAACGCCTCGGCCGATGGTCCATGCGATCGTCTTCGACATCGACCCGGAGCTGAACGGCTTGGCCGAAGGCGCAATCCGGCCGGACGGCCCGGGCGGACGGGACAAGAATGTGGGCCGGAACTCAGGCCTTTCCGAAGGTTGGCTGCCGCCAGACCCGCCTACCGGCCACGGACCGCATGACTACGTGTTCCAACTGCTCGCATTGCGCGCTGGCGAGGGGAGCGACGAGCCGAGTCCCGGGCGTGATGACTTCAGCGGATATGCCGCTGGCCGTATTCTCGCGGCCGGCGTGCTCGTCGGCACTTACTCGCGCGGCGAAGAGGCGGATATCGGCGCCGTCGGCGCAAGCACCGCAGCCGCCCAGGCCTGAAGCGCTCGACACACGAAAAAGGGGCGCCCGCGACTAGCGCGAGCGCCCCCATGTCCGGCGCGTGCTCTTGCCGGATTAAAGGGTGTTGCCGCCGGCCGTGTTTCCGCCGGTCGAATTGCCGCCGGTTGTGCCGGTGTCCGTCGTGTTCCCGGTCGCGTTGGTGGTCCCGGTCGCGCCGGCACCAGCGCCTGCGGCGTTGAGGTCGGTGGTGCCGCCGGCGTTCATGTCGGTCGTCGCGTTGAGATCCGTCATGCCCGCATTCATGTCGGTCATGCCGGCGTTCATGTCGGTCGTCGCGTTGAGATCCGTCATGTTGGCGTCGGTGTTATTGGCGTTGTTGCTGCTACAGGCTGCAAGGGCGGCGAAGCCGGCCATTGCAACGAGAGTGGTCTTGATTTTCATGTCGCGTCCCCTGTGGTGGTCGGCCCGCATCAGCGCGCCGCGCGGCAAGGGGTTCCTACTGCTGAATCAGATTCGGCATGCGGCACCCGCAGAGGAGTGCCGTCCGCGCACGAAAAAAGGGCGCCCGCGGCGTGCACGCGCCCTTCTCTTCCAACGCGTGCTCTCGCGCGAAGGCTTACTTGTTGTCCGTCGCGTTATCCGCTGTGTTGCGGACCGCGTCCGCCTTGTTGTCGGCCGCATTCTTGATCGCGTCGGCCTTGTTCTCGGCGTCGTTCTTGATCTCGGCCGCCGCATTGGACGCGTTGTCCGTCAGGTTCTCGGCGACGTTGTCGGCATTGGCCGTGATGTTCTCGGCAGTGTTGTCGGCGTTAGCCTCGATCTGATCGGCGTTGTTTTCGGCCGGGCTCTGCTTGTTGCAGGCGGCGAGCGCTGCGAGGCCGGCGGCAATGGCCAGAGTCTTGGTAATCTTCATCGAATGTCCCCTGTGTGCTGAAACAGCAGTACGTAACCGCGTAACAGCCGTAACGGTTCCGTTGTGACCGCCGCCTTGCCGCAGGGTTAACTCTTGAGTGCCTTCACGGCCGCGAGCGTCTTCGCGACGTGCTCGCTCCAGTCGAGGTCGGAATGCACCATCACCACGCGGCCCTTCCGGTCGATCACGTAGGACGTGCGGTTGGTCAGGCCGGGCGCCTTGTCGAAGGCGACGTCGTAAGCACGGATGGTGCCCGGCGTCGCAGTCGCGACCGGAAAGGCGCTGCTGCATTCCTTGACGGAAAAGCGCTTGAGCGTGGGGAGGTCGTCTGCCGACATGCCGATCACCTCGGCGCCGGCCTTGTGGAACTGGGCGGCCGCCTGGCTGAAGGCGTGCGCTTCCAGCGTGCAGCCTTCGGTGAATGCCTTTGGAAAGAAGTAGAGGACGACGGGTCCGTGGCGCAGTTGCCGCTGAAGATCGAGCCGGAACGCCTTGCCGCCAATCG
The DNA here is from genome assembly GCF_054263715.1 of Sphingomonas sp. F9_3S_D5_B_2. NCBI lineage: Bacteria > Pseudomonadati > Pseudomonadota > Alphaproteobacteria > Sphingomonadales > Sphingomonadaceae > Sphingomonas > Sphingomonas sp. F9_3S_D5_B_2. The sequence continues at coordinate 57,380 of NZ_JBSZFB010000003.1, forward strand.
CCCCGGTCGTGACAAACTCCGGCGCCTTGGCGCCGACGGGTAGCGCAGCCCCTACGGGAGCGGCGAAGCTGGCAAGGGCGGCGATAGCGAGCAGTCGGCGCATCGGAAGTCTCCTAGTGGGCCGTGCCGAACAGCAAGGCGCGCCCGTCAGCGTCCGCCCGCAGCGCCGGAGAGTCAACGCTCCGGCGCTACCCACGCTGCGATCACGTAGAGGAGGAGCATGATCGGGCCGGTCAGGAGAGTCGCTGCGACGAAGCCCAGGCGGATCAGCGTTGCGTCGATGCCCGTGTAATCGGCAAGGCCGGCGGCGACGCCCATCAGCTTGGCGTCGGCGCGGTTGAGAGTGAAACGTGCGTTCATTTCGAATGTCCTGGTGAAGGGTGTGAGCTCAGGCGATCGGCAGCGAGGTTGCTGCAGAAACGAAGAGCATCGCGGTGATGAAGGCGCCGGCGAAAGCAGTTGCGGCCTGGCGAGAAGAAGAGAAAGTCGCGAACATTGGTAATCCCCTTTGAACTGTGCGGACCCGACCACCGGGTCCTGCTCACTTCATTGCAGGGACCGTGCCAATTCGAAAAAGTGCTTATATTACAGTCGCGACTTGCTGCGGCGCGCCAGAAGGCACGCCGCAGCTTGGGAATTTACACCAACATTAGGAAAGCGCGCGGCTCGCGGGGAGCAGCTCAGCTCGAGGTGAAGTCCCCGCCGTCGGGATGGAGCACCTGGCCCATCATGTAGCTCGAGTCCTCGCAGGCAAGGAACAGGAACGCGGGCGCGACCTCGTTCGGCTGGCCAGGACGTCCCATGGGCGTGTCCTTGCCGAACTCGGGGATCTTCTCGGGAGGCTGGCCGCCGAACGGATTCAGAGGCGTCCAGATCGGACCAGGAGCAACCGCGTTGACGCGGATTCCCTGCTTGATGAGGTTTTTGGACAGCGACCGCGTGAATGCCGTGATCGCGCCCTTGGTAGCGCTATAGTCGAGCAGCTGCGGCGAGCCCTTGTACATCGTCACCGACGTGCAGTTCACGATGGCCGACCCCTCTTTCAGATGGGGCAGCGCGGCCTGGGTCAGGAAGAACATGCCGAAGATGTTCGTCTGGAACGTCCGCTTCAGCTGGTCTTCCGTGATGTTGCGGATGTCCTCGTCGGGGTGCTGCTCACCCGCGTTGTTGATCAGAATGTCGAGCTTGCCGAGTTGATCGACGGTCTGCTGCACGGCCTGTTCGCAGAACTGCTTGTCGCCGATATCGCCGGAAATAGTGATCGCCCTGCGGCCTTCACTCTCGACGATCTGCTTGCTCTTCGCGGCGTCGTCGTGCTCGCAGAGATACAGAATGGCGACGTCCGCACCCTCCCGAGCGAAGAGCGCTGCGACCGCCCGGCCAATCCCGCTATCCGCGCCGGTGACGAGCGCGACCTTGCCTTTCAGACGATCCGATCCGCGGTAGCGCGGCTGCCAGTCGGGCTTTGGATCGAGCTGGCTTTCGTGGCCCGGCAGTTGGTCCTCGTGGACCATTGGCTCCATGACGTCAGACATTGCGCTTACTCCTTTGCCGCGACGCCCATTCCGCGTTCGCCGAATTCTTCGATCTTGGCCTGGTTCTGCGCGTCGTTCTCAGGCGCCTTCTCCACCGGCGTCTTGCCGACGGGACCCGGCTTGTCGGTCAGGCGGTGACCGTCGCCGGGATCATCCGACATGGCGTTGTTCTGGTTCTGCGTAAGCGGTGGATTCGAAACGTGACTGTTCTGGCCCATGGTTCACTCCTTTGCCCAAGAGGGTTTGTCAGGAGAACCTTCGCGCCGTGAAGTCAGTTCCGGCGGGTCAACGCGCTGTAAAAGCAGGCCAACCCAATCCGCAGGTTAACCGCGGCGCGCGTCCGTCGGAAGGGTCCGCGGCTCCTCGCTGCGAGCAGCAGCGGCCGGCACTGAGCCCTTGCGGCATTGGGCCAGCAGCGTCGGGAAGTCGAACGCGTTGTTCTGGTCTAGCGCCTGGACCGTGGCAGCATCGCAATCGGCAGCGCTGGAGTAGCGGGTCGGCAAGGTCGCAACGGGCGTGCAGGCCGTGCCGCCGTCGGCGCAACCCAGGATGGCGATGACGAAATATGCCGGACCCATTGTTGATTCCTTGTTGAACGCCCTTTGAGAACAGTCGCTTTGTCCTTTGGTTCCAGTCGTTTCGTCGCACGTTTGCGAGAGGGGCGCCGCGTTCCTACCTAGAGGGGGATGGCGGATCAGCAGGAGGAAGTGGCAGCGCGGCCAAGTGGCGGATTCGCAGCACTGTGGCGATTTCTGCCGATGCTATGGCCAAAGCACAACGCCGAGCTGAAGGCGCGCGTCATTGCCGCGGTAGTACTGGTCCTCGCCGGCAAGGCCGTGACCCTCGTCGGACCCTACGCCCTGAAACTCGCCGTGGACCGGATGAGTGCGCATGCGGCGTTCGCGGTCGTGATGGGCCTGGTCATTGCCTACGCAGGCGCGCGGTTCGGCGGCGTGCTGTCAGACAACCTGCGCAATGCTGTGTTCGAAAAAGTCGGCCAGGATGCCGCGCGCCGGCTCGCCGGTCAGGTGTTCCGCCACGTCCACGAGCTGTCGCTTCGCTTCCACCTGGAGCGGCGCACCGGGTCGCTGACCAAGATCGTGGAGCGCGGAACCAAGAGCATCGACATGATGCTTTATTTCCTGCTGTTCAACATCGCTCCGACGATCATCGAGCTCGGCGCGATCTGCGTCATCTTCTTCGTCAAGTTCGGCATCGGCCTGGTCGCCGCGACGCTTGCGATCGTCGCCATCTACATTGCCTTCACGCGGTGGGTGACCGACTGGAGGTCGCAGATCCAGCGGCAAATGAATGACGTCGACAATCGCGCGATCGGCCGCGCCGTCGACAGCCTGCTGAACTACGAGACGGTCAAATATTTCGGCGCCGAGGAGCGCGAGGCGAAACGCTATGATGAGGCGATCGGCGCCTTTGCGCGCGCTTCGGTGCGCAACGAAGTGTCACTCGCCTGGCTCAACATCGGCCAGTCGCTGATCACCAACCTGATGATGGCCGGAGCCATGATCTTCACGGTCTGGGGCTGGAGCCGAGGCCGCTTCACGCCGGGTGACGTGGTGTGGATCAACGGCCTGCTCATGCAGCTCTTCCGGCCCCTCGACATGCTCGGCTGGGTCTACCGCTCGATCCGCCAGGGCCTGATCGACATGGAAGCGATGTGGGCGCTGCTCGACACGCCGACCGAGGTCACGGACGTGTCCGACGCACCGCCGCTTCAGGTCGGCCGCGGCGCCATCCGCTTCGAGAACGTGCACTTCGGCTACGAGAGCGGCCGCGAGATCCTCAAGGGGCTGGACATCGACATCAAGCCGGGCACCAGCTGCGCCATTGTCGGTCCGTCCGGCGCCGGCAAGTCGACGATCGCGCGGCTGCTGTACCGCTTCTACGACCCGCAGGTGGGTCGCATCCTGATCGACGGTCAGGACATTGCCACCGTCACCCAGAAGAGTCTGCGGCAGGCCATCGGCATCGTTCCGCAGGACACGGTACTCTTCAACGACACCCTCGGTTACAACATTGGCTACGGGCGAGAGCAGCCAAGTCAGGCGGACATCGAGGCGGCCGCGCGCGGCGCAGCGATCGAGCGGTTCGTCGACGTGCTCCCAGAGCGATATGAAGCAATGGTCGGTGAGCGCGGCCTGAAGCTCTCGGGCGGCGAGAAGCAGCGGGTGGCGATCGCCCGCACGCTGCTCAAGAACCCGCCCGTCCTCGTGCTCGACGAGGCCACCAGTGCACTCGACAGCCGGACCGAACAGGCGATCCAGGAAACGCTCGACCGCGTTGCCGAAAGCCGCACGACGATCATGATCGCGCACCGGCTCTCGACCGTCGTCAACGCCAACCAGATCGTCGTGCTGGACGAGGGCCGCGTTGCAGAGCGTGGCACGCACGAGCAGCTGCTCGATGCCGACGGGCTATACGCCGAGCTCTGGTACCGCCAGGCCGCCGAGCGCCTCCAGGAAGAAACACAGGAAGCCGCCGAGTGAAGGCAGTTTCACTCCGTGGCCCTCTCGGCTAGACAGTGCGCCCACACCCGCGCCAGCTCGGTCGCGCAGCCCAGAGATGATGACCGACCCGCACCGCATCCTCAAAGAGACGTTCGGCTTCGACGAGTTCCGCGGTGTGCAGGAGCAGGTGATCGACCGTGTGCTGGACGCGCAGCATACGCTTGCCGTCATGCCGACGGGCGCGGGCAAGTCGCTATGCTACCAGCTGCCGGCGCTTGCGCGTGCCGGAACTGCGCTGGTCGTGTCGCCCCTGATCGCCCTCATGCACGACCAGATCCGCAGCGCCGATGCGCTCGGCATCCGCGCGGCGTCGCTGACGTCGGCCGATGGCGACCGCGAGCGGACGGGCGAGCGGCTGCGAAGCGGAGAGCTCGACCTCATCTATGTCGCGCCGGAGCGGGTGAACACGGCCGGCTTTCGGCAGTTGTTGCGCGACGTTCCGCTCGCGCTGATCGCCATCGATGAAGCGCATTGCGTCAGCGAGTGGGGGCACGACTTCCGCCCCGATTACCGGCAGCTCGCGGCCCTGCTGGATGACTATCCGGACGTGCCGCGGCTTGCGCTCACGGCCACCGCCGACGAGCGCACGCGATCGGATATCCTCGCGCAACTCGGCATTCCCGATGAAGGACTGATCGTTGCGGGCTTCGATCGGCCGAACATCCGCTATCATGTGCGGCCGCGCGACGGGATCGGCGGGCAGCTCAAGGCTCTGCTGGCGAGCCAGAGCGGGCCGGGCATCGTCTACGCGCCGAGCCGCGACCAATCCGAACGTATCGCCGAGCAGCTGCAAGCTACCGGGCGTCCATCATTACCATATCACGCCGGCCTTGAGCCGCAGGTGCGCGCACGCAACCAGTCGGCGTTCGTCCAGTCGGAGGAGCTGGTGATCGCCGCCACCGTCGCGTTCGGGATGGGCATCGACAAGCCCGACGTGCGCTTTGTCGCGCACGCGGCAATCCCGAAGTCGATCGAAGCTTATTATCAGGAAACCGGGCGCGCCGGCCGCGACGGCGACCCTGCCGAGGCGTGGCTATTCTGGTCCGCGGAAGACTTCGCGCGCGCTCGCCGCCGCATCGAAACGGAAGTGGAGCCGGACCGCCGCGCCGGTGAGCGCGAGCGTCTCAATGCGCTGGCGGCGCTGGTCGAGACCTCGGAATGCCGCCGCGCGATTCTGTTGCGCCACTTCGGCGAGAATCCGCCGGAGCGCTGCGGCAATTGCGACAATTGCCTGGATCCCCCGGCCGCGATCGATGTGACCGAAGTCGCGCGAAAACTCCTGTCCGCCGCGTTCCGCACCGAAATGCGGTTCGGTGTCGCCCACCTCGCCGAGGTGCTGGCCGGCAACGACAGCGAGAAGGTTCGGAGCTTCGGCCATGACCGCTTGTCCGTGTTCGGCATCGCTTCCGCAGACGAAGTCGCGATGATCCGCCCGACGGCCCGAGCACTGATCGCGCGCGATGCCTTGCGCGCGGACGCCTACGGGGGACTGAGCTTCGGACCGGGCGCGAAGCCGGTCCTGAAAGGCGAGCAGACGGTGACGATCACGGTTCCGCCCGCGAAGCGAAGCCGGAAACGCGGCGCGCGCGACGAAGGGCCGGTCGATCCGGTGTTCGAGCGATTGCGCGCTGCCCGTCGGGCGATCGCTGCCGAAGCGAAGGTCCCGCCCTACGTCGTCTTCCACGACTCGACCCTGCGGGAGATCGTCGCGGCACAACCGACCAGCCTGGACGAACTCGCAGCCGTGCAAGGGGTCGGCGCCGCCAAGCTGGCCCGGTTCGGCGAGGCAATGCTGGCCGCGCTTCACGAAGCGGATTGACATTCACCACTGCGAAAGCGCGAAGCGTCTTGAAACAAACGATAGTTTCCTGGGGAGTATCGATGATCCGTGCACTTCTACTTGCAACCGCAACGATTGCCGTGTCGGCGCCCTTAGCCGCAGCGCCTGCCCGCAAGGCTGCAGCCGGTCCGGCGACCCTTGCCGCATCGAACCCGTTCGCCAAGGCGAGCACGCTGCCCCTCCAGGCGCCGGATTTCTCGAAGATCCGCGACCGGGACTATCTGCCAGCACTGCTCGCCGGGATGGCGCAGCAGAAGGCGGAAGTGAGCGCGATCGCCAACCAGAAGGCGAGCCCGACCTTCGACAACACCGTCACTGCAATGGAGCGCTCCGGCGTCCTGCTGGAGCGGGCCAACCTCGCCTTCTCGGCAGTGAACGGCGCCAACACCAACGATGTGCTTCAGGCGACCGACACCAAGACGGCGCCGCTGTTCGCCGCGCACAATGACTTCATCTACCTGAACGCCAAGCTGTTCCAGCGCTTCAAGTACCTGCACGACCACCAGTCGGAGCTGAACCTGAACCCTGAGCAGGCGAAGCTTCTCGACGTTTATTACAAGCAGTTCCTGCACGCCGGTGCCGAACTGACGCCGGCCAAGCAGGTCCAGCTCAAGGTCATGAACAAGCAGCTCAGCACGCTGCAGACCGCCTTCAACCAGAAGTTGCTTGCCGCGGCGAAGGCGGGTGCGCTGCACGTAACGGACTCCTCTGCGCTGGCGGGGCTCTCGGCGGAGCAGGTCGCCGCCGCCCAGCAGGCGGCCGCCGACCGCAAGGTCGCCGGCTACGTGCTGCCGATGCAGAACACCACGCGGCAGCCGGCGATGGAGTCGCTGACGAACCATGCGACGCGCCAGGCACTCCTTGATGCAAGCCTCACCCGCGCCGAGAAGGGCGACGCAAACGACACCCGCGCGACCATCAGCGAGATCGCCCAGCTGCGGGCGAAAAAGGCTGCGCTGCTCGGCTATCCCACCTGGGCCGACTACGCGCTCTACGACCAGATGGCGAAGAACCGGCAGACGGCGGTTGCTTTCCTCGACCGGTTGGCGCCGGCGACCGCGGCCAAGCAGCGCCAGGAAGCCGCGGACATCCGCGCCCTCGCCAAGTCGCAAGGTGCCACCTTCGAGGTCACACCAGCGGACTGGGACTATTACGCCCAGCAGATCCGCAAGAGCCGGTACGCTCTCAACAACGATGAGCTGAAGCCGTACTTCGAGTTCAACAAGGTGCTGACGGACGGCGTCTTTTATGCCGCGAACCAGCTGTACGGGCTGACCTTCAGCGAGCGTAAGGACATCCCGACCTGGAACCCTGACATGCGCGTGTTCCAGGTCACGGACCAGGACGGCAAGCAGATCGCGATCTTCATGATCGACCCGTGGAAGCGCGACAACAAGCAGGGCGGCGCCTGGATGTCGAACCTGGTGAACCAGTCGTATCTGCGCGGCACCCAGCCGGTGATCTACAACGTCGAGAACTTCGCGAAGCCTGCCGCCGGACAGCCGGCGCTGATCAGCTGGGACGATGTCACCACGATGTTCCACGAGTTCGGCCACGCTCTGCACGGCATCTTCGCCGCGCAGACCTACCCGACCTTGTCCGGAACGAACGTGGCGCGTGACTTCGTCGAGTTCCCCTCTCAGTTCAACGAGAACTGGGCGCTCGATCCGAAGGTCCTCCCGCACTACGCGGTTCACTACCAGACGGGTCAGGTCATTCCCCAGGAACTCGTCGCCAAGATCAAGCGCTCGAGCACATTCAACCAGGGCTATGACAACGGCGAGACGCTCGAAGCCGCGCGGCTCGACCTCGACTGGCACTCGCTCCCGGCAACCGCCCCACGCCAGGACGTCGACAAGTTCGAGGCGGAGGCCCTGGCGCACGGCGGCTTCGACGTTGCCGACGTTCCGCCCCGTTACCGCTCGAGCTATTTCCTGCACATCTGGAGTAACGGCTATTCCGCGGGCTACTACGCCTATCCGTGGACCCGCATGCTGGGGCAGGACGCCTTCAATTGGTTCGAGACGCACGGCGGCCTGACCCGGGCGAATGGCCAGCGGTTCCGCGACATGGTGCTGTCGCGCGGAAACACGCTCGACCTGGCCGAGATGTACCGGGCATTCGCCGGCCACGACCCGAGCATCCAGCCGTATCTCGAATATTACGGCCTTGTCGGCTCCGACGCTGCGGCGACTGCGCCGGGCAGCGACAAGACGGCCAAGTAGGGTGATCCGCAAACTGGACGACGGCGCACTGGTCTGCAGCCAGATCGCACCAGGCGACGTCGCCCGGCTCGCGGAGCAGGGCGTCACGGTGCTGGTCAACAACCGGCCCGACGGCGAAGAGCCGGGACAGCCGGCCGCCGCAGAGATCGAGGCAGCGGCCGAAGCGGCAGGCATCGCCTACCGCTTCGTGCCCGTCCAGCGTGGGATCGGCCCTGCCGAGATCGAAGGGATGCGAGAAGCGATCCGCGCCGCCGGCGACGGCAAGCTGCTCGCCTTCTGCCGGTCGGGAACTCGCTCGGCGCTGACCTGGGCGCTCGCCAAGCGCGCGGAAGGCGCTTCGGCGCAGGACGTCGTGCGAAGCATCGCGCAAGCCGGGCTGGATCCCAGCCCGATCGCTCACCTGCTCTAGGCGGAGCGCGCCTTCACCAGGGGAAAACGTCTCCGGCGGCAATCTCGTCAGGCCGCGGTGCCCGGCCCAGCATGGCGTTGCGATGCGGGAAGCGGCCAAACTTCTCGATCGCGTCATGGTGTAGCTTCGCGTAGCGAAGGAGGGTTGCGTCACCCAGTTGCGTGAAGAGCAGGACGGACTGGTTCTGGTCCGCCACGCTCTCGCTGTGCTCAAACGGCATGTACAGGAAGCCCCGCTCCGCCGGCTCTAGTTCCTCATCTAACGCAGCCCCGATTGCCGCCTTGGCGATCGCGAGAGCGAGGTGATCGGTCGAAAACTGGTCGGCGTGACCGCGGAACATGTTACGCGGAAACTGGTCGAAAAGGATGATTGCGGCGAGCGCAGTGAGCGCGTCAGTGACGAAGGATTGGGCGGGCAGCTGCCGCTTCTCGTTCCACAGCTTGAGGAAGCGCTGGCGGATGTCGTCGTCGAGGTCCGGCCCGCCGCGCCACCATTGTTCGAAGGATAAACCGAACCAGAACTTGAGGACTTCGGCACGCCAGTCCGCAGCGGCCATTACGCGGCCGTTCCCCCGACTGTCAGGCCATCGATGAGCATACTGGGCTGGCCCACGCCGGCAGGGACACTCTGACCCGCCTTGCCGCACACGCCGATGCCGGGATCGAGCCCGAGATCGTTGCCGATGCCCTTCACCCGGGTGAGGACCGTCGGTCCGTCGCCGATCAACGTCGCGCCTTTGACGGGCTCCGCAATCCGGCCGCCGCGGATCCGGTACGCCTCGGTGCAGGAGAACACGAACTTGCCGCTTGTGATGTCGACTTGTCCGCCGCCGAAGCTCTTGGCGTAGATGCCGTCCTGCACCCGCTCGACCAGCTCGGCAGGATCGTCCTGGCCTGCCAGCATGAACGTGTTCGTCATGCGCGGCATCGGCGCATGTGCGAAGCTTTCACGCCGGCCGTTGCCGGTCGGCGCCATGCCCATGAGACGAGCATTGAGCCGGTCCTGCAGGTAGCCCTTCAGGATGCCGTCCTCGATCAGCACGGTCCGGCCAGTCGGCGTTCCCTCGTCGTCGATCGTGAGCGACCCACGCCGTTGCTCCATCGCGCCGTCGTCAACGACCGTAACACCGGGAGCAGCAACGCGCTCGCCGATTCGGCCGGAGAAAGCGGAAGTGCCCTTGCGGTTGAAGTCGCCTTCGAGGCCGTGGCCGACCGCCTCGTGGAGCAAGACCCCGCACCAGCCGGGCCCGAGGACCACCGGCATCTCGCCGGCCGGAGCGGCGGCCGCATCGAGGTTGGTCAATGCCTGAGCAAGAGCAACATCGATAGCGTCGCTCCAGGTCTCTTCCTGGAACAACTGGTCGTAGAGGTAGCGCCCGCCGAGGCCCTGGAAGCCCAGCTCGCGGCGCCCGTTCTGCTCGACAACGATCTGCACGCCCAGGCGCACCAGCGGGCGTACGTCGGAAACAACGAAATTGTCCGCACGGACGATGTCGATGACGCTCCAGCTGCCCGACAGCGTCACGCTGACCTGCGCCACCCGGGGGTCGCGCGCGCGCGCCGCGGCGTCGATACGCTCGCAAAGCGCGACCTTGTCCGCGAACGGCACGGCGGCGAGCGGGTCATCGGCGCCATACATTGACCGGTTAGTGCGCGCCGGCGCAGGTGAATGGGGCCCCTTGGCAGGGTCGAGCAGCTTGAGAGTCGCAGCAGCGCGCTCGATCGCCGCCTCGCTGATTTCATTGGCGTGGGCGAATGCCGTGGTCTCGCCAGTAACCCCTCGCAGGCCGAACCCGGATGTACTGTGGTAGTCTGCGGTCTTCAGCCGACCATCATCGAAGCCGAATGCCTCGCTAGTGCTGTACTGGAGGTAGAGCTCGCCATCGTCGCACGCGGAGAGATGGCGAGCGGCAAGTGCGCGCCCGGCGTCCGGGTCGAGGTTGCGGTAGAGGAAACGGCGCGGATCGGCGGCACTCATTCCGATTGGGTGTCCGCAGGTCCCCCAATGGTGACGAAACGGCGGTCGCAATAGCCGCACTCGACGAAGCCGCGCTCCGGATCGATGCGAAGGTAGACGCGCGGGTGGCCCAGCGCTGGATCAATCTCACCGGAACCGTCGCAGACGACCTGCGCGGTGGAAACACGGAAGACTTCGGGCGGGGGCTGAACTTGCATGAGAGCGAGGTAGCAACCCGCCCGCGACGGTTCAATGACGCGGCTTATTGATAATTGGCGCTGACGTTGAAGGTTGCCGTGTACACGCCTTCCGGCTGGTCGGCGGCAATCTGCAGGATGCCCCCGATTCCGAAAAAGAATGCGCGCGTGGTCGGGTCGATCTGCTTGATCGGCGAGCCCTGCAATGTGAGCGCGAGGACCGTGATCTTGTCACCGGCCGTGCTGGCAAGCTCGGTTGGCTGGGTCATCGTTACGATAACTTGCTGGTTCGGAGTGCCCGCGCCGCCGAAGTAGGCGCGATGACCCACTGCGCTGGGCACGCCGGTCACCCCGCCGCCGAGCGTGCGGTTGCCGGTCGTCGCGTCAATCGAGACAAATCCGGAGACCGCGGACGGAATCAAAGTGCCGAAGTCGAGGTCGTCGATCTTGGTGAGGGTCAGCGGCACGAGCACCAGCGCCTTGCCGCTCGCGTTCTTGTCCGGAGCGACGGGCTGGGCCGTGGCGGCCGTCGCCAACGACAACGCCGTAGCTGCAATGATGATGCTTCCGTAACGCACTGTCGCTTGCCCCATTGGCCCGTTCGATTGGACCGCCACAATGGACGGCCCCCCTAACGGTCCCTTGAAGATTCTAGGTAAGCGCAGGATTAATCCTGAATATCAACGCTCAAGGATATTGGACGTCCACCGTGAAAGTGCCCACGTAGGTGCCTTCCACCTGGTTGGCGTTGACGTGGAGCGTGCCGCCGACCTTGAAGGCATAGGTAGACTTCGAAGGCACGTTGCGGCGGCTGGTGCCGTCCAGCGTCCATGTGTCGACGGTCATGGTCTGGGTGCCGCCGACGCGAGTGAGAACCGACGCGGCTTTTGGCAGGCGAATGATGACGACATTGCCTGTGGGAGTAACGCCTTCGAACACGGCCGAATGCGGGAACCCGCCGACTGCCACCACGCCGCCGGTCGTCGTGATCTTGTCCGTGTTCGGGTCGACGACCGCCGTGCCCGCCGTCGTTACGGTCGCGAGCCCGAAGTCGAGGTCGTAGTTCTTCTGGACGCCGATCGGCTGGTAGATGTTGACGGCAGCAGTGGCGTTCCGGTCCGGAGCGACCCGTGTCGGAGCAGCCGCCGCCAACGGCGCCGCGGCAGCGCCGGCGAACAGGAACGCAAGACAAGAGGTGAAGGAGCGGCTCACGCGCTCCCGGCTAGACGGTTAACGTCAAGATGATTCTATCTCTTAGGGTAAACAGTGGATTTACCTTCAGCGCTTGTCGCCCAACGGGACCGCTCCTATGCCGCGGCTGGCCATGACCGAGCCCGCAATCCGCATCGAATCCCTGTCCAAAGTCTATGCAGGCGGAAAACGTGCGCTCGACGACGTCAGCTTCGATGTGCCGCGTGGCGAGATCTTCGGGCTGCTCGGGCCCAACGGCGCCGGCAAGTCGACACTGATCAACATCCTCGCCGGACTGGTCGTGAAGACCGGCGGCAAGGTGACGATCTGGGGCTTCGACATCGATCAGCACCCGAGGAACGCGAAGCGTTCGATCGGCGTGGTTCCGCAGGAGATCATCTTCGATCCGTTCTTCTCGCCGCGCGAGACGCTCGAGATCCAGGCCGGGCTTTATGGAGTGCCCGCTTCGGAGCGTAAGAGCGACGAGCTGCTTGCCGCGATGCACCTGAGCGACAAGGCCAATGCTTACGCCCGGACGCTGTCCGGCGGCATGAAGCGCCGGCTGCTAGTCGCGAAGGCCATGACCCACTCGCCGCCCATCCTGGTGCTCGACGAGCCTACTGCCGGTGTCGACGTCGAGCTGCGCCGCCAGCTCTGGGAATATGTGCGCAGGCTGCATGCACAAGGTGTCACCATCGTCCTGACAACGCACTATCTCGAAGAAGCGGAGCAGCTGTGCGACCGGATCGCGATCATCCACCATGGCCGGGTGATCGCCAATGAGCCGACGCGGCAGCTGATCGCCAAGGCGCAGGACAAGTCGGTCGTGGTCACCTTCGACCGCGACATCGTCAACGTGCCGACCAACAGCTGTTTCGAGAACATCTCGCTGGTCGACGAGCGAACGCTCGAGATCAGCTACCGCAAGGACCGCGTGAACGCAGGCGAGGTGCTGAGCGCGCTTGCTGCAAACGGGCTCGGCATCGTCGACGTAACCACGCGGGATCCTGACCTGGAGGACGTGTTCCTGAGCCTCGTCGGCTCTGACCAGGCCGCTGCGTGAGCATCGAGACCGACGTCCTCATCGTCGGATCGGGTGCGGCCGGGCTGACTGCTGCGCTGAACCTTGCCGAGACGCACAAGGTGGCGGTGATCGCCAAGGGCGCGGTCGGCGACAGCGCAACGGGACGCGCCCAGGGGGGGATTGCTGCCGTCCTGGAAGAGGGCGACAGCTTCGAATCGCACGTCAACGACACGATGATTGCCGGTGCGGGCCTTAACGACGTTCACGTGGTCGAGCATGTGGTCGAGGCGGCGCCGCGCGCGATCGAGCACCTGATCCAGCTGGGCGTGCCTTTCGCGACCGACGGGAACGCGCTCCATCTCACGCGCGAGGGCGGGCACAGCCACCGCCGGATTGTCCATGTGGCAGACGCAACGGGCTACGCGATCCAGCAGGCGCTGGAGAGTGCCGCCGCCAAGCACCCGAACATCACGCTTGTCCCGGACATGGTCGCCATCGACCTGCTCACCGGACGCAACGCGACCCACTTCTCGACCAACGGCGCGATCCACGGGCTTTACGCCTGGAACCGGCGGACGAGGCGGGTGGAACGGCTGACCGGCCGGGCAACGCTGCTGGCGACAGGCGGCGCGGGCCGCACCTACCTCTATTCGACGGCGCCGCGGGGAGCGACCGGGGACGGCATCGCGATGGCGTGGCGCGCCGGCTGCCGAGTGTCGAACATGGAATTCATGCAGTTCCACCCGACCTGCCTCTACAATCTCGACGTCAAGAACTTCCTCATCACGGAGGCTGTCCGCGGCGAGGGTGGGCAGCTCAAGCTTCCGCCAGGAGTGAAGGGCGGCGGCACTCGCTTCATGCCCAACTTCGACGAGCGCGCGGAGCTCGCCCCGCGCGACATCGTGGCCCGCGCTATCGACCACGAGATCAAGCGGCTCGGCCTCGACTACGTGCACCTCGACATCTCGCACCGCGACGAGGACTTCGTCAGGGCGCATTTCCCCAACATTTACGACAAGCTGCTTGGACTCGGGATCGACATCACGAAGCAGCCGATCCCGGTCGTGCCGGCGCAGCATTATACCTGCGGCGGCGTCGTCGTTGACCTTGATGGCCGGACGGATGCTCCCGGGCTCTATGCTGCCGGCGAAGTCACCCAGTCCGGACTCCACGGTGCCAACCGCCTCGCCTCCAACAGCCTGCTTGAATGCCTCGTCTTCGGGGAAGCCGCGGCCAAGCACATTGCCGCAAATTTCGGCGACCTGCCCGAAGTGCCCGAGATCCGGCCTTGGGACGAAAGCCGGGTCACCGACAGCGACGAGGAAGTCGTCATCGCCCAGACCTGGGGCGAGATCCGCCGCTTCATGTGGAATTACGTTGGCATCGTCCGCTCGACCAAGCGGCTGGAGCGCGCCAAGCATCGAATCGACATGCTCCGCCAGGAAGTTCGCGACTATTACGCGCACTTCCGGGTCACACCGGACCTGATCGAGCTTCGCAACCTGGTAGACGTCGCCGACCTGATCATCCGCTCGGCCTTGTCCCGGCACGAGAGCCGCGGCCTTCACTACACCCTCGATTATCCCGGCCTGCTACCCACCGCGACCGACACGGTGCTGGTCCCGTAGCACTCGCAGCTCTTATGGAGATTTTTGTTAAACTTGCGGCAATTCACTAACGTAAGTGACTCAAGAACGGCTGAAATCCGTGCTAGCCATTGGGCCAGAGCAGCCGATTCGGCTTGCTCGAGCTGGCCATCGGGGGGTGGGCGCATGACTTCCGAAGTCGAATATTACAGCCGAAGAGCCCGCGAGGAGCGGGAAGCGGTGGTCCGCACGGGGCACCCGCAAGTACGCGAAGTCCATCGGCAGCTTGCAGAAGCGTATGAGCTGCGTGTGCGCGACAGCGCGGCGCGAGTGCGTCGCTCGGCCATGTACCTGGTCGTCAACGCCGCCTGACCTAACGGCGGGGCGCACAGCGCTCCTGTTTGCCGAGTTTCGAGGCTTGTTCCCGCTGCTGGCATCGGACCGTCACGCCCGCTAGACCGGCTCGTTCATGTCCGACGTCCAGCCCACCAATCCGCAACCCCATCTCTATTTGGTCGATGGGTCCAGCTACATCTTTCGCGCCTACCACCGGCTGCCGCCGCTGACGAACCGGCACGGCCAGCCGGCAGGCGCGGTCTATGGCTACACGACGATGCTATGGAAACTGGCCGGCGACCTCAGCCGGGCCGACGGGCCGACCCACATGGCCGTCATTCTGGACGCGTCGGAATCCACGCACCGGAACGTCATGTACGACCAGTATAAGGCGCACCGGCCGCCACCGCCGGAGGATCTCGTCTCGCAATTCCCGCTGATCCGGGTCGCGACGCGCGCCTTCTCGATCCCTTGCATCGAAGAAGAGGGGCTGGAAGCCGACGACATCATCGCCTGCTACGTGACCGCGGCGCGGACTGCCGGCTGGAAAACGACCATCGTCAGTTCCGACAAGGACCTGATGCAGCTGATCGAAGACGGGCATGTCGACATGCTCGACACAATGAACGACCGGCGGATCGACGAGGCCTATGTCGTTGAAAAGTTCGGCGTCGGGCCCGGCAAGGTCGGCGACGTTCTGGCGCTGATGGGTGACAGTGTCGACAACGTCCCCGGGGTGCCCGGGATCGGCCCGAAGACGGCGACACAGCTCATCCAGCAATATGGCGACCTGGAGACCGTGCTCGCCTCCGCCGACCAGATCACCAAGCCGAAGCTCAAGCAGTCGCTGATCGAGCACGCGGGCGACGCCCGACTGAGCCGGGAGCTGGTCAGGCTGGTCTGCGACGCGAAGCTGCCGCAGCCGCTGGAAGAACTGGCGCTGCAGGGAATCCCGCCTGGGCCGCTCGGCGAGTTCCTGGCCGAGCAGGGTTTCAAGACATTGCTGACCCGGCTGGAGGGTGGCGGCTCGGTGCCGCAGGGGCGGACCAGCAGCGGCGGTGGGATCAATGCCACCATGACGTCACTCGATTTGAAGCCGAACGCGCCCGCTGCGCCCGAGCAGATCGAGGTCGACCGCTCCAAGTACGAGACGGTTACGGACGAAGCCGCGCTCGACCGCTGGATCGCGGAAGCCGGAGCGCAGGGCTTTGTCGCTCTGGATACCGAGACCGACTGCATCGATTGCGTGATTGCGCGGCTGGCCGGCATCAGCCTGGCGACCGCTCCAAACCGCGCCTGCTACATCCCGGTTGGGCATTCCGGTGCAGACCTCTATTCCGATGCGCCGAACCAGCTTCCGCTCACACTGGTACTCGAACGATTGAAGCCGCTGCTGGAAGATCCGGCGGTGCTGAAGATCGGGCACAATCTGAAGTACGACTGGGTGATGTTCGAGAAGGCGGGCATCGAGGTCGCCCCCTACGACGACACGCTGCTGCTCAGCTTCGATCTGGAGGCCGGCAGCCACGGCCATGGGCTGGACGAACTGGCGAAGCTTCACTTCGAGCACGAGTGCATCCCGTTCAAGCAGATCTGCGGGACGGGCGCCAAGCAGATCACCTTCGACAAGGTGCCGCTCGACGCCGCAACGGAATATGCTGCCGAGGACGCCGACATCACATTGCGCGTGTGGCTTCGCCTGAAGCCGCGCGTGGCGCAGGAGAACATCGCCCGGGTCTACGACCGGGTCGACAGGCCGCTAGTGGCCGTCATCGGCAGGATGGAACGACGCGGTGTGAAGGTCGACCGCGACTATCTCGCGCGGCTCAGCCGGGAATTTTCCGAAGAGATCGTCAAGCTCGAAGATCGGATCTACGAGGCTGCGCGTGGGCCGTTCACGATCGGTTCCCCGCAGCAGCTCGGGGAAGTGCTGTACGGCCGGCTAGGGCTCAAGGGCGGCCGCAAGGGCAAGAGTGGGCAATATTCGACGGACGTCAACGAGCTCGAGCGGCTGGCCGCCGAGGGTGTGCCGTGCGCCAGCCTGGTGCTCGAATGGCGACAGCTAACGAAACTGAAGAACACGTACACCGACGCACTTCAGGCCCAGATCAATCCGGAGACCGGTCGCGTCCACACCAGCTTCTCGCTGTCCGGCGCGCAGACCGGGCGGTTGTCGTCCAACGACCCCAACCTGCAGAACATCCCGATCCGGACGGAGATCGGCCGCAAGATCCGCGACGCCTTCGTCGCCGAGCCCGGCAACGTCCTGCTGTCGGCCGATTATAGCCAGATTGAGCTCAGGCTCGCAGCGCACATGGCCGACGTGCCGCAGCTGAAGGAGGCGTTCCGCGGCGGCGCTGACATCCACAGCATGACTGCGGAGGAATTGTTCGGATCGTCCGACCGCGACAACCGCAACAAGGCGAAAACCGTTAACTTCGCGATCCTTTATGGCATCTCGTCGTGGGGTCTCGCCGGCCGCCTCGGAGTCCCGAAGGAGGAAGGGCAGGCAATCATCTCGCGCTACTTCGATCGCTTCCCGGGCATCCGCAATTACATGGACGAGACGCTGCAGTTCGTCCGCGCCAACGGCTTCACGCGGACCCTGTTCGGGCGCAAGACCCACTTCCCCAACATCCGGGCCGGCAATCCGTCGATACGGGGCGGCGCCGAGCGGGCGGCGATCAACGCGCCGATCCAGGGTACCAGTGCGGACCTCATCAAGCGGGCAATGGCGCGGATGGACCAGGCGCTTGCGGAGGCCGGCCTCGATGGCGTCCGGATGCTCCTGCAGGTTCATGACGAACTCGTGTTCGAAGTGCCCGATGGGCGGCAGGAAGAAGCGGCGGCAGTCATCAAGGACGTCATGGCCAAGGCCGCCGAACCGGCAATGACGCTCGACGTACCACTGGATGTCGAAGTCGGCTGGGGCGAGCATTGGGGCGCCGCGCATTGACGGACTCGGGGCGGATCGAGGGGGCTGCCAAGGAAGCGCAAGAGACTGCCGCGCCCGACGCGGACATGGCGACGCTCGCCCGTGGCGGTCGGCTGAATGTTTTCGGGTTCGTCCTGCGACTCGCCGCGCGACTGCCGTTCCTGTTCATTGCGGGGCGCATCTACGGAGCCGCCTCGCTCGGCAGGTTCGCTTATGCCGTGCTGGTCGTCGAATTCGCGGCGCAGCTCGCGGCGCTGGGATTGAGGCGGGGTCTTGCCCAGCTCCTCGCAGACGCAAAGAAGCCGGAAGTGTGCGTCGTCGCCGATGCGTTGCTGGTGGCCGCGATCGGGTCCGTCATCGGCATGGCGATCCTGTTTGTCTTTCCGAAGGCCATGTATCCGACCACGTCGGTACACGGGATGGATCGCCTGCTTGCAATCACCGTCCTGGCCATCGCGTGGACCGACATCGCGCTCGCTGCGCTAGCCTATCATGACGACGTCGCTGCCACCGTCCGTGCGCGGTCCGTCGTAGAGCCGTGGACGATCAGCATCGTTGCCTTTGCCTGGGCCTACGTCTCCACCGAGGACGGGCTGATCGTCGCTTACGTCTGCTCGATGGTCGCAGCACTCGTCGCCGCCTTGATCCCGCTGCTGCGGTGCTATGGCATCCCGCGCGGGTGGAAACCCGACCTGCCGACCGCCTGGCGGACGGCCCGGCGCAACGTGCCCGTCGCCGCCGCGGACGCGGTGGAATGGGCGTCCCGGCGCATCGACCTGGCGGTGCTGGGCGCCTTCATGCCGGCAGCGTTCGTTGGCATCTATTATGTCGCGCAGCAGGTTGCGACCTTGCCCGCCAAGCTCAAGACCAGCTTCGAGCCGGTGCTCGGACCGGCAATCGCGCGCAAGATTGCAGCGGGGGACCTGCTTTCCGTCGCCAAGCAGGTCCGGCAGGTCGCCTACTGGATCATCGCCGCGCAGGCAGGGATCGCCCTCGCGCTCGCAATTCCCGGGCGAGCAGTGATGGGACTGGTAGGCTCGGGCTTCACCGGCGGCACGGCCATGCTCGCGTTCCTGCTTGCAGCCGAAGTGATTGCCGCCGCGGCGGTGGTCAGCGAAGCAGCGCTGATCTACGTCGCGCGGACCCGCAACATGGTGATCAGCCTCGCCATGCTCGCGATCGAGGCTGTGCTTGCAGCTGCACTGATCCTGATCATGCGACAGGAGGGATTTCCTCCAGCTTTCCAGGCAACCGGGCCGGCAATGGCCCTGTGCATCGCGCTGGCGTTCGCCTCGATCACCAAGTCGCGGCTACTGTCCCGTAAGCTCGGCGCACGAGTCTCGGGCTGGCGATGGGACGTGGCCTGGGCCACGGCGGCTGGGCTCGCCGTCGGAGCCGGCGTACACTGGCTCCTGCCGGATGTCCTGCAACTCGCTATCGGCGTGCCGGCGATCCTGATCGCCTTCGGGACCGTCTTGTGGACTACGGGCTTTGGGCCTGAGGACCGCGAACTGTTCCGGATGAACAAGAAGGACGTGCGTGAGCTTCGGGCGGCAGAACAGGCGGCAGAAGCCCGCGACCAGATTCTAGACGACCTGGTCTGATTAGTGCCGGAAGTGGCGCATTCCGGTGAACAGCATCGCCAGACCAGCTTCGTCGGCGGCCGCGACCACCTCGTCGTCACGGATCGACCCGCCGGGCTGAATCACTGCCGTAGCGCCGGCTTCGACAGCGGCGAGCAGCCCGTCGGCGAACGGGAAAAAGGCATCCGAAGCGACTGCTGAGCCGATCGTGCGCGGCTCGCTCCAGCCGTTCGTCTCCGCAGCTTCGCGAGCCTTGGCGGCAGCAATTCGAGCGCTGTCGCGCCGGTTCATCTGTCCGGCACCCACGCCCGCGGTCACTCCGTCCTTGGCATAGACGATCGCATTGGACTTTACGTGCTTGGCGACGGTCCAGGCGAACAGGCAGTCGCGGACTTCCTGCTCTGTCGGCTCCCGCTTGGTCACGCACTTGAGCTGGTCGCGGGTGACCGTGCCGTTGTCGCGATCCTGGATGAGGATGCCGCCGGCAATGACGGCGATCGTCTGCCCGGCGCGCGCGGGGTCGGGCAGTCCGCCGGTCAGAAGCAGGCGCAGGTTCTTCTTGCGGGCAAAGATGGCTCGCGCTTCCGCGTCGGCGTCGGGAGCGACCACGACTTCCGTGAAGATCTGCGTAATCGCCTCGGCAGTTTGGGCATCGAGCGGACGATTACTCGCGACGATGCCTCCGAAAGCCGAAACGCTGTCGCAAGCCAGCGCCTCGTTCCAGGCGTCGAGAAGATTGTCCCTGGTGGCCACGCCGCAGGGATTGGCATGCTTGACGATGACGATGCTCGGCGCCGCATCCCGGAACTCGGCGACAAGCTCGAGTGCCGCATTGGCGTCATTCAGATTGTTATAGCTGAGCTCCTTGCCTTGAACCTGCTCCGCCTGGGCCACACCCTTCGCGGCCGGGCCGACGGGCACGTACAGTGCCGCCTGCTGGTGCGGGTTCTCGCCGTAGCGGAGAGGCATCTTGAGCTTGCTTGCCCGGGTCCAGGTCTCGGGGAAGCGCTCCTGCTGGTCTGCGAACGCGAACCATTGCGAGATCGTAGAATCATATGCCGCGGTGAGAGCGAAGGCCTTGGCCGCAAGCCGCTTGCGCAGCTCGAGGGTCGTGGCGCCGCCGACCGCGTCAAGCTCGCCCAGCAGTGCGGCGTAGTCCGACGGATCGGTGACGATCGCCACGTGCGCGTGGTTCTTGGCGGCCGAGCGCACCATCGAGGGGCCGCCGATATCGATGTTCTCGATGATCGTGTCGCGGTCGGCACCGCTCGTGACGGTATCGAGGAACGGGTAGAGATTGACCACCACCAGGTCGATCGGAGCGATCTCGTGCTCCTCCATCGCCGCGGCGTGCTCGGGATTGTCGCGCACGCCGAGCAGCGCACCGTGGACCTTGGGGTGGAGCGTCTTCACCCGCCCGTCCATCATCTCTGGAAAGCCCGTCAGATCACTGATGTCGCGCACGGAAGCCCCGTGTTCGCGAAGCTTCGCCGCCGTGCCGCCGGTGGAGACGACCTCGACGCCGTGGCGTGCAAGCCCTGCTGCGAGCTCGGCGAGGCCGGTCTTGTCGGAAAGGGAGATGAGCGCCCGCCGAACGGGTACCAGGTCCGTCATTACTGCTCCTTTTAGCTGGTCCGGCGAAACTGCCAGCCAATTTCTCCGCCGAGGCCCGAGACCTCGCCAACGACGACGATCTGCGCAGTTCGCTGCGGCGCGCCGCGGCCGTCGACCCAGAGGCTTTCCTCTGTAGTCAGATTGCCGCCCCGGCAGCGGAAGTTCCATGGTGGAGCGCCTCGCGATCGAAGGATCGCGCCCATCCCGTCGGCAGTCGTCGTGACCTCCACCCCCGGCGAGAGGTGGAAGCGGACGGCATAGGGCACCGACTCGCGGATCTTCCTACGCCCCTTGGCAATGAGCTGATCGGCGCCGCGCATTTCCTTGCCGTCATTACCAAGCATGATGCTGCGCTTGTGGATCAGGCCGAACGCCCGGACGTAGCCGTCGTGGCTTGCCTCGAGCCGGCTTGCGTCATTGTCCTCGCTGCGGTCGATGGTGACGTCCTCGACGCCTTTCCCGAGCGATCCGTCCGGCTGGATGTTCGTGGAATTGGTGTCCGACAGCACCAACGTACTGTGCGCCGCCGTAGTGCGAAGGGCTTCCACGAGCTCGGGCGGAAGATCCGTCGGCACAGGCCCGGGGCCGCCGCAGTTGACGATGAGCCGCTGGCCACCGTCCGACATCTCGAATGCCAGCGTGGAAGCGGAGCCTTGGCCGGCGAGGCGCTGCGCCGGCGGCGGAGCGGCGTCGAGGACGACAATCGTCCCGAGCGCCGAGAGCCGTTGATAGCCCCAGCCCCGAGCCTGCCGCAGAGGGCGGGCGCGAAGCCCGCAGCCTTCCGTAAGTGCGGTCAATCTGGACGCCTCGCCGGGGTTGCAGCCTTGCCAGCTCGAGAGAGCACCATCGCCGAGAGTGACGCCATGGAGCGCGGACAGTGCGGCAGCAGCGGCGGTCTCGATGCCTTCGGGAATGGTCTGCTTCGCTGCTGAGTAGCAGGCGCGCAGGAGCCCGAGGCGGTCCACCAGAAGCGCCTGCTCGAAGGGTGAGCGGCTGACGAGGCCGCCGTCGTCGAACTGGGCACCCGCCAGCGCGCGGGCGAGGCCTGCCTCTCCGCGTGCCACACGCGGCACCCCGCCCTGGACCAGCAAGCCCGCGGCGACGACGCCGCACCAGGCCGTGACTCGCTTGAGACCAGCGGGAGCTTTTTCGGCATTCGCGTCGAGGTGGCGCGCGCCCCGGGCCAGCGTATTCAGCAAGGCCGAGCGATAGCCTGAGTCGGTGCTCGACAGGATGTACGGCGCGTAAGCGGTCCAGTAGAGAATTCGCTCGCCCCACAAATGCGGAGCCCAGG
The DNA here is from genome assembly GCF_054263715.1 of Sphingomonas sp. F9_3S_D5_B_2. NCBI lineage: Bacteria > Pseudomonadati > Pseudomonadota > Alphaproteobacteria > Sphingomonadales > Sphingomonadaceae > Sphingomonas > Sphingomonas sp. F9_3S_D5_B_2. The sequence goes on from NZ_JBSZFB010000003.1 coordinate 79,630, forward strand.
CGTCGTCGATTCGAGTGCCGTGGCCCAGGAGCCAACGGCCGACGATCGCTTCCGCCGTGGCGGCACCTCGCTCGCGTCCGGTCGCCGCGGCGAGGTCGCGGAGCCAGGAAAACCCTTGCAGGTTCTCCGCCAGCGCACCGGCCGTCGCAGCAGCGAAGTCGAGGTCGGGCAGCTCCAGCGACTCACCGCCGAAGGTGAAGCGTCCGGCGGCAAGCGCCTCCCCACGCTGACGGTCGCCGGGGACGTGGTCGCGCGGGACGGCGACCAGCTTGAGCGGCTGGCGTCCGGAGCGGGTGAAGCGCGACAGCAGCGACCCGCGGGCCAGCTTGCGGACGATCGCCCGGTCTTGCGCCGAGCCTTCTGCGGTCATTCCGGGCCTTTCAGCGCTCGAATGTTGGCAGCGTAGGAATCGGGACCGCCACGGAACGCCGCGGTTCCGGCGACGAGAACGGTTGCGCCGGCGCCCACGGCTTGCCTGGCTGTTTCAGCGTCGATGCCGCCGTCCACTTCCAACTCGACCGAGAGGTTCTCCTTCGCGATGCGCTTGGCGATCGCTTCGATTTTCCGCAGCTGACTGCTGATGAACTTCTGCCCGCCGAAGCCCGGATTGACGCTCATGACGAGGACGAGGTCGACTTCCTCCAGCACGTAGTCGAGCGCCTTCGCCGGCGTCGCCGGGTTGAGCGACACGCCGGCCTTCTTGCCGAGCGCCTTCACGCGCTGGACCGTGCGATGGAGATGGGGGCCCGCCTCGGGATGGACGGTGATGACGTCGGCTCCAGCGTCCGCGAACGAGTCGAGGAACGCGTCGACGGGCGAAATCATCAGGTGAACGTCGAACGGCCTGGTGGTGTGCGCTCGGAGCGCCTTTACGACGGCAGGCCCGATCGTCAGGTTCGGGACGAAGTGGCCATCCATGACGTCGATGTGGATCCAGTCTGCGCCCGCCGCGTCAATCGCGCGTACCTCCTCGCCCAGCTTGGCGAAATCGGCGGACAGGATCGATGGGGCGATGAGCGGCATGCGCCCGATTAAACGGGTTCAGCCCCTGCGGACAAGGCGCGCGAGAAAGAAGCCGTCGAGACCGCCTTCGGCCTCGAGCAACCCCGGCAGGATACGCACCCAGCCACGGTACAAGGGAGCTGCTTCGACAGGCAGTTCGCCCGTGGCGGGAGGCTGGAGTGCAAAGGACGCATCGGCCTTCAGGAAAGTCGCGACGCGTTCCTCGCCCTCCTCCCGTTCGAGCGAGCAGACGGAGTAGACGAGCGCTCCGCCGGGCTTGAGCCACTGCGCAGCGCGCTCGAGCAGCCGCGCTTGAAGCGCGCTGTTGTCGGCGACGATCTTCGGTCGCGCCCGGTAGAGGACCTCGGGATGGCGCCGGTAAGTGCCGGTGGCGGAACATGGGGCGTCGAGCAGGATCGCGTCAAACTGGCGCTTGGGCTTCCAGACGAGCGCGTCGCCGGCAACGAGGTCCACGCTGAGATGCGTTCGGTCCAGATTTTCCCGGAGTCGCCCGAGACGACTTTCCGACGAGTCGACGGACGTCACGCGATGCCCCGCCGCGGCGAGCTGCATCGTCTTGCCGCCCGGCGCAGCGCAAAGGTCGAGAACGTCGCCTGCTTCTCCGGGGATCAGCCGCGCCGGCAGCGACGCCGCGAGGTCCTGAACCCACCAGCCGCCAGTACCGAAGCCGGGCAAGTCCGAGACGTTGCTGCTGTCGAGACGAACATGGGCGCGCGCGAGTGAGCGCCCCCCGTGCTCCTGCGCGAAGCGGTCCGCGGCGGTAGGATCGGCAAACGTGAGGTCGAGTGGTGGCCGCTTCGCAATGAGGCGCCGGGCGGCAAGGACGACGTCCTCACCCCAAGCCGCCCGCCAGCGGTCTTCCACCGCTTCGGGGAGTTCGCAAACGTCCATCTGCGGCAAGCCACGCCGGAGCAGGGTCCCCAGCACCCCATGCACAAGGCGCCGCGGACCGCCGTCGACGAGCGGCAATGCCGTCGCGACCACCGCGTGGTCGGGCGTGCCGAGGCCGACCTTCTGGGCGAGCGCCAGGCGAATCACGGCACGAGCTTTCGAGTCGTCCGGCAGTCGCTGCCGAGTCGCGCTGTCGATGAGCGCATCGAGGTCCGGGATCCGGCGTAGGGTTTCACCGGCGATCGCCATCGCCAAGGCGCGGTCGACAGCGACGAGGTTGGTCGCTTTGCCCGCCGCAGCCTCCAGCGTCTGGCCGCGCCGCAGAACCGCGTCGAGCATCTGCAGTGCGGCCCGGCGGGCGGGAAGACCCTCAATGGTTGGCATTCGTGCTCCGGAACATCATCTTGGCGTCATGAAACGCCCGAAGCATCTGGATGCGCCCGCCTACCTTAGCAAATCGCCGCCCGTGCCGGAGCCAGAGCCCCGTACCGACGCGACGCCGCCGGCCGGCGAAGAGCAGCGGCTGGATCCCACGCGTTATGGCGACTGGGAGAAGAAGGGCATCGCAATCGATTTCTAGATTGCCTCGGCCTTGGGTGGCCGGGACAGCAGCGCTTCGAGCACCGCGTCGACGCTGAGCCGACCCGCAATGAGATCGGCAACCGCGGCGACGATCGGCATGTCGATGCCGTCATCCTGGGCGATGCGCGCGAGCACCGGCGCAGTGAATGCACCCTCGGCGATTGTTCGGCGGTCGGCCAGCAGCTCGGCGGCAGGGCGACCCTCGCCGATGCCCTTGCCAAGCGAATAGTTGCGCGAGCTTGTAGACGAGCAGGTCAGGACCAGGTCGCCGAGCCCCGACAGCCCGGCCAATGTCTCGCGCTTGGCGCCACGCGAGAGGCCGAAGCGCGTCATCTCAGCGAAGCCTCGGCCGATCAGCGCGGCACGAGCATTTTGGCCAAGACCGCGCCCCTCGACGACCCCGCAAGCGATCGCGAGCACGTTTTTGACGGCGCCACCGATCTCGGCGCCGGCAACGTCGCCAGACACGTAGATGCGGAAGGCTGGGACGGCGATCGCCTGGCGGAGCTGCTCGGCGAGCGCGAGGTCCTGCGCGGCCAAAGTAACGGCTGTCGGCAAACCCTGCGCGACTTCGTGCGCGAAGGTGGGACCTGAAAGGACCGCGAGCTGCGCGGAGGGGCACAGCTCCCGGGCAACCTCGTGCACCAGCTTGCCGCTGCGCTCCTCAATTCCCTTGGCGCACAGCAGCAGCGGAACATCGCATGACGAAGTCTGCTCCAGGACGGAGCGCATGTGCTGGGTTGGGGTCACCACGAGCCAGGCGTCGCAGTCCTGCAGCTCCCCGAGATCGCTAGTGGCGCGGATTGCGGGGTGCAGCGCGACGCCGGGCAGGAATATGGAATTCTGGTGCGAGCCGTTGACCGCTCCGACGACCTCCTCTTCCCTTGCCCACAGCAGGGTCTTTCGACCGCCGCTTGCAGCGACCTGGGCCAGTGCCGTTCCCCAGGCACCGCCGCCGATCACGCCAATCTGCTCGAAGTTCACGCCTTCACTCCCGCGCCGCGAACTTTCTCCGCGCTTTCGTCCAGCGGCCAACGGGCGCGTGCCGGCGCATCGAGACCGTCGCAAAGTCCCGCCGTGAAGCGTTCCGCACCCGCCCATGCGATCATCGCGGCATTATCGGTGCACAGCCAGCCGGGCGGAACACTGAACTGCCGGCCGTGGGCGGCAGCAAGCTCCGCCAGCGCTCCGCGGATCGCTTCGTTCGCAGCGACCCCGCCGGCGACCACAAGGGCAGGAGCGCCGCTCTGCCGCAATGCCAGCCGAGTACGATCGACGAGGCAATCGACCACCGCCTGCTGGAAGCTGGCGGCGATGTCCTGAGGCCGGAATTCGCCCGAGACGACTGCGCGTTGCACGGCACTCTTGAGCCCGGCGAACGAGAAATGCGGATCCGCCGAGCCGACCAGCGGCCTGGGCAGCGGCACCGCTTCGGGATCCCCGCTCCCGGCGATCTCTTCGATTGCGGGACCGCCGGGGTAGCCGAGGCCGAGAAGTTTCGCCGCCTTGTCGAACGCTTCCCCGGCGGCATCATCGATCGTCGTCGCCAGCCGGCGGTAATGGCCAACGCCGCGCACTTCGAGCAACTGACAGTGCCCGCCAGAGACGAGCAGCAGGAGGTAGGGGAAGCCGAGGTCGGGATCAGCCAGGCGGGGACTGAGTGCGTGTCCTTCGAGGTGATTGACGGCGACGAGGGGCTTGCCGGCGGCAAGCGCGAGGCCCTTGCCTGCCAGGAGCGCCACCATGACGCCACCGATCAGACCGGGGCCGGCAGTCGCCGCGACGGCGTCGACATCCCGGATCGACAGCTTGGCTCGTCTCAAGACATCGCGGATCAGGGACGGCAGGATCTCCACGTGCGCTCGAGCGGCTATCTCGGGGACGACGCCGCCATAGGGCTGATGAGCCTCGTTCTGGCCGACCACGGCCTGCGTCACGATTCGCCGGTCGCCGGTAACCAACGCCGCAGCGCTGTCGTCGCACGACGATTCGAGGCCCAGGATCAAAGTCATTTCGCGACCGGCCCTTTGCCTGAATGCCTCGCCATGCACTAGAGGTAGGGGCATGCAGGGACGGCTCAAGCTTGGGACACGCGGATCGCCGCTGGCGCTTGCCCAATCACGCAAGGTGGCGGCGGCAATCGAGACGGCGCAGCGCTGGCCCGACGGCTATATCGAGATCGTGCCGATCAAGACGACCGGCGACAAGGTCCAGGACCGGCCCTTGGCGGAGATTGGCGGCAAGGGCCTGTGGACCAAGGAGCTGGATCAGGCGCTCCTCAACGGCGATGTCGATTTCTGCGTTCACTCGATGAAGGATGTCGAGAGCGTCCGCCCCAAGGCGATCCATATCGCGTCGGTGCGACCGCGCGGCGACGTGCGCGATCGTTTGATCGGTGCGGAAGCGATCGACAAGCTGAAGGAAGGCGCGACCGTCGGAACATCGTCGCCGCGACGCAGAGCGCAGCTTCTGGCGATGCGGCCGGACCTGCAGATCGTCGCCTTGCGAGGCAACGTCGAGACGCGCCTGCGCAAGGTAGAGGAAGGCGAGATCGACGCGACGTTGCTCGCCTGTGCGGGCCTCAAGCGGCTCGGCATCGAGGCCGGCACCGCGATCCCGACCGAAGTCATTCTCCCGGCGCCCGCCCAAGCGGTGATCGGCATGGAGTGCCGCACCGATGACACGCGAACGCAGAGCGTACTCACCACGGTCAACAACCAGATCACTTATTCCTGCGTGATGGCCGAGCGGGCGTTCACGCGGGCGCTCCGCGCCAACTGCTCTTCACCGGTGGCGGCCTTTGCGGTGCTCGACGATGGCGATCTGAGGATCCGCGCGCAGATCTTCAGCGAAGACGGCGAGGATATCATCGAGCAGCGCGGCGTGTTCGAGTGCGGCGACGACAGGAGCCCCACGGCCATGGCTAGGGAAATGCTCGAGCAGGCGCCCGATTCCATCCGGAAGCTCTTCGATCCAGAATGAGCCGCGTGATCGTTTTGCGTCCGGAGCCGGGCGCCACTGAGACAGTCGAACGCGCCCGCGGGCTGGGGCTGGAAGCAACTGCTGTCCCGTTGTTCGCAATCGAGCCGCTCGAATGGGAGGCGCCGGAGGCGAGCAGCTTCGATGCGCTGCTGCTGACGAGCGCGAATGCGGTCCGATCGGCTGGCGAGCAGTTGAAGGATTTGCGAGGTTTGCCCGTCCATGCGGTCGGCAAGGCGACGGGGGATGCTGCGCGCGAAGCCGGGTTCGACATCGCGAGCAGCGGCGATGCCGGAGCCGAGCGGCTGCTTCGCTCGCTCGAGGCCGACATGAAGCTCCTGCACCTGTGCGGCGAGGACCGGACTACCTCCGAGGGAGCCCGACAGCAGATTACCGCCATACCGGTCTATCGCTCACACGCGATCGAGCCTGCCCCGAATCTCGAGGCGGCGGGGGCTGCGGTCGTGCTCGTCCATTCTCCCCGGGCAGGAAAGCGGCTCGGCGAGCTTGCCGGCGAGCAAGGCCTCGATCGCAAAAACATCAGCCTGGCCGCCATCAGCGCGGCGGCGGCAGACGCAGCGGGAGAGGGCTGGAAACTGGTCGAGCACGCCGAGCGGCCGACCGACGATGCGGTTCTGGCCCTCGCCGAGCGGCTGTGCGACAATCGCCCGCAGGCATGAACGCGACGACATACGGGAGGGGAACGGGCTGGGGCGCCCGGCTGGCGATCGGCATCGCACTGGTGCTGGTCGGCGCCGCCGCGGCGACGTGGGGCCTCGCCCATTATCAGTCCGCTGCGCGCTTCCTGGGCGTGGTGCCGCGTCAGCAGCAGGCGCCAGTCCAACGCATCCTTGAGGTGCCGCAAGCGCAGGTAAACGCCGCGCCGACTGTAGCCGGCCCAGCGGAGCAGGCGGAGATCGCCCAGCTGGAACAGCGGCTTTCGCGCGTAGAGAGCGCGACCCAGCAGGCCCAGGGTTCAGCCGGCCGCGCCGATGCGCTTGTGGTCGCCTTCGCAGCGAGGCGCGCGGTGGATCGCGGCGTGGCGCTCGGCTATCTCGAACCCCTGCTCGCCAGCCGCTTCGGCCCGGGGCATCAGCAGGCCGTCGCCAGCATCATCACGGCCGCCCATCAGCCGGTCCGGCTCAACGACCTGATCACCGAGTATCAGGCACTCGGGCCACAGCTGCGCAGCGGTGGGCCGAGCGACGGCTGGTGGAGCAATCTGAAGCGGCAAATGGGCACGCTGATCGAAGTTCACCGCGCCGATCGGCCGGCATCGAACCCAAGTGCGCGCTACACGCGGGCCCTTCAGCTTCTTTCCGGCGGCGACGTCGACAGCGCGCTTGCCGAAACCATGCGCCTGCCGGGGGCCGCAGCGGCGAGCGGCTGGGCGTCGCAAGCGCGGCGCTACGTGGCCGCCCACCGCGCCCTCGACGAGCTCGAGGGCGCTGCACTGATGGGCGGAACAGCCTCTCGGGGCTGACCCGGAAGAGGGTTGGCAAGCGGATCCGAGGATGCGAATCTGTGTTGGCCCGACACAGCGGGGGTTCAGCTGAAGCGGGCTAAACTGCTGGAAACCAAGCAAGTGTTCTGGAGCGGTGGGATCATGACGTCATTTCGCAGGCGGCTCGGCTTCGGCCTGGTCATGGCCGCCATGGCACAGGTCGGCGCATCGGCTGCGGAGCAGCCGGCGCCTGCTGGACCGCGGCTGCGGCCGGTTGCGCCGAAGCCGCACGCGCTCGTGGCACGGGCGCCCGCGCCTGCAGCCCTGCGTGACAGCATCTCGGCGCTGGGCCGCAGTTTCGAGGGCAAGGCCGGCATCGCGGTCGTTTCCCTTCGCGAAGGCTGGGAAGCGAAATGGAACGTTCAGACCCTCTTCCCGCAGCAGAGCTGCTCGAAGTTGTGGGTGGCGATCACGGCGCTCGACGCGGTGGATCGCGGAAGGATTAATCTAGATCAGAACGTCGCACTTGGCCGCGACGACCTGACCTTGTTCCACCAGCCGCTTGGAGATCGCATCCTCGCCGGAACTGCCAGGACGATCAGCCTGCGCGATTTGATGTTCACCGCGATCACGCAGAGCGACAACACGGCCAACGACAAGCTGCTGCGTTCGATCGGCGGCCCGACTGCTGTCCGCGACATGATTGCGCGCAAGGGCCTGGGCGCCGTTCGCTTCTACAACGGCGAGCGAGCGCTGCAGTCGAAGATCGCCGGACTCACCTGGCAGCCGGGCTACTCGATCGGCAGGGCCTTCTACGATGCGCGCACGGCCTTGCCCATGAGCGTTCGCAAGGCCGCGTTCGACCGCTACCTGCGGGATCCCTACGACGGTGCATCGCCGCACGCGGTAGCCAACGCCCTGGCGGCCCTAAAGAGCGGCCAACTGCTCTCGCCGCAATCGACCGCGCTGCTGCTGTCGACGATGGGGCAGACGAAGACCGGTGGAATGCGCGTCCGCGCCGCGCTGGCGCCGGGCTGGGAGTGGAATCACAAGACCGGTACCGGGCAGGAGCTCAATGGCAGGATCGGCGGGATCAACGACATCGGTCTGCTGACCGCACCCGACGGGTCGGTCTACGCGGTGGCGATCATGACCATTCCCGACCACACGGATGGAAGCGCGCAGGAGCTGATGCGCAACGTCGCGAAGACCGTGATCGACTACCACGAATCAGCTCGCGGCGGCTGAGCTTCACTCGACGCGGTTGCCGGCGGCGTCCTCGAGCGGCCGCACGTGCACGCTCTTGATGTTGACGAACTCCCGGATGCCATAATCAGCGCACTCACGCCCATAGCCTGAGTGCTTGACGCCACCGAACGGCATGCGCGGGTCCGACCGGACATTCTCGTTGACGAAGCTCATGCCCGCCTCGAGCTCTTCCTCGGCGATGCGGCGGCCGCGGTCGAGGTCACCCGTGAGCACGCCCGAGCCGAGCCCGAACTCGCTCGCGTTGGCGATGCGGATTGCGTCCGCTTCGTCTTCTGCAGCGATGATGGCGGCAACCGGCCCGAAAACTTCCTCGTCATGCGCCGGTTGACCCGGACGTACGTTGCTGAGCACGGTCGCCGGGTACCAGGCTCCTGCGCGGTCCGGAACTTGGCCGCCTAAAAGCAATCTGGCGCCCGCCCGCACGCTGTCGGTCACCTGTCGATGGATCTCGTCGCGCGCCTGGATGCTCTGCATCGGGCCCAACCTGGTGCCGTGCTGCGCGGGATCTCCAATCTTATAGGCGCGCATCTCGTCGACGATCGCTTGCTCGAAATCCTCAAGCACGTCGCGCACCACAATGAAGCGCTTGCCGGCGATGCAGCTCTGGCCGCCATTGACCATGCGTGCCGTAGCGCAAACCTTTGCGGCTGCCGCGACGCCTGCGTCTTCGAGGACCAGGTAGGCGTCAGCGCCGCCAAGCTCGAGCACGCACTTCTTGAGGACGCTGCCGGCCGCTGTGGCGACGCTCTTGCCCGCGGCGACACTGCCGGTGAGCGTGACCGCGGCGATATTGTCGTCCTTGATCAGCGCCTCAACATCCTTGCTCGGCAGAAGAAGGGTCCGGAAGAGATCGTGCGGTACCCCGGCCTGGTGCAGCACGTCCTCGATCGCGAGGGCGCAGCCGGGCACGTTGCTGGCGTGCTTCAGGAGCGCGCCATTGCCGGCCATCAGCGCCGGGGCGGCGAAGCGGAACACCTGCCAGAACGGAAAATTCCACGGCATTACGGCGAGTACGACGCCGATCGGATTGAAGGTGACAAAGGCCTCGGGACCATCAAGATTGACCGGCTGCGGCGCGAGATAATCCGCGGCGTGATCCGCAAACCAGTCACAGTGGAACGCGCATTTCTCCACTTCGGCACGGCCGTCGTCGACCGTCTTGCCCATTTCCTCGGTCATCAGGCGAGCAAATTCGTCCTGCCGGGCGCGGAGGATCTCGGCTGCCTTCCGCACCACCTGCGCGCGTTCGGCGAATGATGTGCGCCACCACTTCGCAAACGCGCTGCGGGCCGCCCTGGCGGCGGCCCTGGCGTCCTCGAGCGTGGCCGGATCGTAGGATTTGCCGGGTTCGCCAGTCGCCGGGTTCACGGTCTTGATCTGGTCGCGGGTTCCGGGACGAGTGAGTTCAGCCTGTTCGGCCATGATGCGTCTCCTGCCTGGGCCAGATAGTGACCCGGTGAACGCATACCAACCCGGTGATTAGACAGCTGGAGCGGGCGAAGGGATTCGAACCCTCGACCCCAACCTTGGCAAGGTTGTGCTCTACCCCTGAGCTACGCCCGCTCTGAGCTGACGCCGGCTTGCTCAATGGCTGGCCGACGGAGGTGAGGCGCGCGCCTAGCATGGCCCCGAGCCTTCCTGCAAGGCCGGTCGGACGTGCTTGTCGCGCCAGCCGTAGCCGCCCATATGAGCGCCGCGTCCCAGTCGACAAGGAGCAGCGTAAGGCCGTGGCAACTCTCGGACTGAGCGAAGGGGAACGTGAGGAGATCGAGCGCTTCGAGCGCGATGTCGTGGCGCCGTCGATGGACGCGCTCGTCATCCTCGACTTCTGGGCGGAATGGTGCGGGCCCTGCAAGCAGCTCTCGCCGACTCTCGAGAAGATCGCAGCGGATTATGCCGACAAGGGCGTGAAGCTCGCCAAGATCGATGTCGACAAGGACAAGCTGATCGCCGCGCAGTTCCGCATCCAGTCGATCCCGACCGTATATGCGCTTTATCGCGGCCAGCCGGTCGCGGACCTCACGAACTATCGCAGCGAAGGCCAGCTTACGCGCGCCATCGACCAGTTGCTGACCCAGCTGAAGATCGAAGGCCCGGCCGCGGCTGCGGAGGCCGAGATCGAACCGCTCATTGCGATGGGCGAGCAGATCCTGGACGAAGGCGACGCCGAGCGGGCGATCAACGTGTTCCAGCAGATTCATGAGATGGCACCGGACCGCCCCGACGTGATCGGTGGCCTCGGTCGCGCGCTCATCGCTGGCGGACAGGTCGATGCGGCGCGCAGCCTCCTGGATGCAGTGCCGGAGGAGGTTGCGCGAAAGCCGGAAGTCGCGCGGGCCAAGGCCGCGCTGGAGCTTGCGTCGGCAGCTCCGGCCGCGCAAACTTCGGCGCTTGAGGCAAGGCTCGCGGCCGATCCCGAGGATCACGAGGCGCGGTACGAGCTCGCAGGAGCGATGATGGCGGCCGGAAACCGCGATGGTGCGGCCGATGCCTTGCTCGATCTCATCCAGCGCGATCGCGAATGGAACGGCGGTGCTGGCCGGACGCGGTTCCTGCAGCTGCTGGAGGCGCAAGGTCTCGAAGACCCGTGGTCGCGTGCCCAGCGCCGGCGCCTGTCCGCCGTCCTGTTCACATGAGCCGCTCGCTCGTCGTCCCGATCTTCCCGTTGCCGGGCGCCATTCTGTTCCCCCGGTCACAGCTGCCGCTGCACATCTTCGAGCCACGTTACCGGGAGATGGTTCGCGAGGCGATCGACGGCCCCGGGCGCATTGGCATGATACAGCCGCAGCGGGTCGACGATGACAACAAGGCGCCACTCTACGCCGTCGGCTGCCTCGGCGACGTTGTGAACGTCGAGGAACTGGACGACGGCCGCTACAATATCGTTTTGCATGGCGCGAACCGGTTCCGGGTCGTCGGCGAACGCGCTTCCGATTCGCTCTATCGCTGCGCGGAAGTGGGCATTGGAGCCTTCGACGACAGCGAGCCGGCGCCGCTGTCGCTGGGGCAGCGTGCCGAGGTCGAGCGCGAGGCACGGCGGCTTGGCGACGCGTTGGGATTGGCTGTCGATTGGGACGCTGTCGGTCGTCTGGACGACGAGATGCTCGTCAACGCGATCGCTCAGGTCGGGCCGTTCGACGTCGGTGCGAAACAGGCTCTTCTGGAGCAGGCGACGCTGGACGGTCGCGCGGACCTCCTCGTCCAGCTGATGCAGTTCCACCGTGCAGCGGTCACCGGCGGGATCGAGATCGAGCCGACGCTCCAGTAATCAGATCGGCAGGCCGCGCAGCAGAAGTGGCAGGTCCCCGCTGGTGCCCCGCGCCTCCGACATCATGCGGTTGCGGACCGGCGACAAGCGATCGATCACACGCATTCCCAAGCGGCGCACCGCCGAAGCCGTATGGCCCGGAACTGCATAGAGGCGGGTCAGGGTGTCCGTTGCGAAAGCGACGGACAGCGCATCGAGAGAGCGCCAGCGGTGGTAGCGGTCGAGCAGCTGGCGATCGCCGAGGTCGAGGCCAAGCCGCGCACCGTCGACCAGCACCTCCGCCAAAGCGGCAGCATCACGGAAGCCGAGGTTCAGCCCCTGTCCGGCGATCGGGTGGATGGCGTGCGCTGCATCCCCGACCAGCGCCAGCCTCTCAGCGGTGATTACGGCCGCGTGGTGGAAGCCGAGCGGGTAGGAAGAACGCGGCGCCAGCATCTCGATCTTGCCGAGGAAGCTTCCCATCGCCGCCTGTGCCTCGCCGGCGAAGTCATCGTCACTCAGCGACAGCCATCCGGCCGCATCGGACTGGGGCACCGACCAGACGATTGCGGAACGATGTCCGCCTGCGTCGTCGGTCATCGGTAGGATGGCGAACGGACCGGTCGGATAGAAGATCTCGTAGGCGACATGGTCGTGCGGCATCTCGATGCGGAGCACGGACACGATCGCCTGATGTTCGTAGCGCCAGCGGGCGACGCGGATGCCCGCCTCCTCGCGCGTCCGCGAGTTCCGCCCGTCGGCGGCGACCAGCAGCGGCGCGCTCAGCTTTCGCCCATCGTCGAGAGACACGACAACCCCGTGCTCGTTTCGCTGGACGTCGGCGACCTGAGATCTCCAGAGCAGCCAGGCATTGCGAGCCGCCTCCGCACGGGCATGCAGCGCGGCGCGCAGATTCCGGTTCTCGTGCATCCAGCCGAGCGGCTCATCATCGTCCGGCTCGAAGTGGAGGCCTCCCGGCTCTAGGCGATCGGCCACGGCGATCTGCCGAATGGGGCAACCTGGCTCGGAGAGATGGGCGGCAACGCCGATGGCGGTGAGCATCCGCATCGAGCTAGACGACACGGCGCTCGTGCGACCGTCGAACGCCGTGCCGGTCCGCTGGCCGGGATCCGCCGGATCGACGACGATGGCCGACAGGCCGCTGCAGTCGAGTGCGGAGGCGAGCGCGAGCCCCACCATGCCGCCACCGAAGATGATCACGTCCGCGCGGTCCATCGGCTCGCCCTAGCCCCGTGCCGCATCGACGCCAACAAGTTCGCTTGACCGCGGAGTCCGCGTGGGGGATTCTAGCGTCGAAACTGAACCGGGTGGGATCGATGGCGACCGTTGCAGCAGCCCGCGCTTCGAAGCGCGAACTGGCGCCCGACTGGCGTGACGCACTGCGCGACGCCGTGCGGCGTGTCTTTGTGCGCGGCATCGGCTTGCTGCTGGTTGGCGTTGCAGTTGCGTTCGCCGTCGCACTGGCAAGTCACAGTCCCAATGATCCGTCACTGAGCACGGCAGCGGGCGGACCGCCAGCGAACTGGCTGGGCAGCGTCGGCGCCTACGCCAGCGACCTGCTCCTGCTGTTCTTCGGACTCGGCTCGATCCTGTTCCTCCCGGTCATCGCGCTTGCGGGCATTCGCATGATGCGCCTTCGCGATCCCGGCCGCATCGGCCGTGGGATGCTGATTGCTGCCGGGGGCGCGGTGCTGATCGGAGTGGCGCTCGGGCTGACCAGCGGATCCGCCGTATCCGGTCTCCCGGGCGGTTGGGGAGGAGCGCTTGGGCTTGCCGGCGCGCATGGCGTTGCGGCAGCCGTCGGCCTAATTCCCAATCCTTCGATCGCCGGGCCGCTGCGCCTCACGATTTTGCTGCTGTTCGGACTGGCTGGTCTCGCGCTTGGCTACGTCGCGGTGGGCCTGGGCGACGAGGAACGCGTTTGGGTGGCCGGCCTGGCTCGTGCGCGTGGCGGCCGTGAACGCCGCGCCGCGCCGCGCGCCACCGAGATCCGCGACGAGGGGCCGGCGCCCGCCTCGCCGCCCAAGTCGCGCCCGGCGGTTGCGGTGGTCGAGCCGACGCGATCGGCTCCTCCGGCCACCAAGGGTTCGAACCGGAAGGTGTCGGCGCAGCCGAGCCTCGCACTGGGCGACAGCTTCCAGCTGCCAACTGTGGAGCTACTTGCTCCGCCGCCCGAGAAGGGCAAGCAGCAGATCGATCGCGCGGGACTGGAGCGCAACGCCCGGCTCCTCGAATCGGTGCTGGAGGACTTCCACGTACGCGGCGACATCGTCGAGGTGCGTCCCGGCCCAGTGGTCACGATGTACGAGCTGGAGCCGGCAAGCGGCATCAAGGCCAGCCGGGTCATCCAGCTCGCCGACGACATCGCCCGAAACATGTCGGCGCTCTCGGCCCGCGTGGCGACGATCCCGGGCCGCAGCGTTATCGGCATCGAGCTTCCGAATCCCAAACGCGAGGCAGTGAGCCTGTCGGAGCTGATCGGCAGCCAGGCTTTCGAAGACCAGAACATGTCGCTGCCGCTGATCCTGGGCAAGAATATCGCAGGCGACCCGGTCATCGCCGATCTCGCGCCGATGCCGCACCTGCTCGTCGCCGGCACGACCGGATCGGGCAAGTCGGTCGGGCTGAACTGCATGATCCTGTCGCTGCTCTACCGGTACGGTCCGGAAGACTGCAAACTGATCATGATCGACCCGAAGATGCTGGAACTGTCGATGTACGACGACATTCCGCACCTGCTCGCGCCCGTTGTGACCGAGCCCGGCAAGGCGGTGCGCGCGCTCAAATGGACAGTCGAGCAGATGGAGGAGCGCTATCGCATGATGGCGAACCTTGGCGTTCGAGCGCTTCCGAGTTTCAACGCCAAGGTCCGGGAAGCGAGGGCGAAGGGCGCCAAGCTCGGCCGCCGCGTCCAGACCGGCTACGACGGCTCCAGCGGTCAGCCGATCTATGAAGTCGAGGAGCTCGAGTACGAGGTCCTGCCGCAGATCGTCGTCATCGTCGACGAGTTGGCCGACCTGATGATGACGGCGGGCAAGGAAGTCGAGTTCCTGATCCAGCGGCTGGCGCAAAAGGCGCGCGCCGCCGGCATCCACTTGATCATGGCGACTCAGCGCCCGTCGGTCGACGTCATCACCGGCGTCATCAAGGCCAACCTGCCGACGCGGATCAGCTTCCAGGTCACCAGCAAGATCGACAGCCGGACCATCCTGGGCGAGCAGGGCGCGGAGCAGCTGCTGGGCAAGGGCGACATGCTCTACATGCCCGGCGGCAAGCAGATCATGCGCGTCCACGGTCCTTTCGTCAGCGACGACGAGGTCCGCGCCGTCGCGGAGCATTGGCGCAAGCAGGGAGCGCCCGACTACGTCCAGGCGGTCACCGAAGAGCCGGAGGACGGCGGCTATCTGTTCGACGGCCAGCCGACCGGCGAGGACGACGCGGAGACCCAACTCTACCGCAAGGCGATCCAGATCGTCGCCGAGAGCCAGAAGGCATCGACGTCCTACCTTCAGCGTCAACTCCGCGTCGGCTACAACAGCGCCGCCCGGCTCATCGAGCGGATGGAAAAAGACGGCATGGTCGGCCAGCCGGACCATGTCGGGCGCCGCGAAGTGCTGATCGACTCCGACGGCCATCCGATCTGATCGGTTCGTTCCTGAACCGTACGGCACTGCCAAGTTCAGTATGCATTCAAGGGCGAAGCGCCATTCGTGCCGCCAATTTCCCGGGAGTTGAACATGAATTTCGGCAAGTCTTTCGCGCGTGTGCTCGCGCCGGTGGCGATCGTCGCCGCCGCAGCGCCTGCCGCTGCGGCGGACAACGCGGACCTCGCGAAGGTGAACGCGCACATCACTTCGGTGCAGACCATGACGGCCGATTTTCGCCAGACGGACGGCCGGGGCCGCTCGGTCGTCGGAACGCTGCAGCTGAAGCGTCCCGGTCATGTGCGCTTCCAGTACGGAAGCGGCGACCTGCTGCTGGTCGCCGACGGCAAGCGCCTGTGGTTCCTCGACTACCAGGTCGGCCAGAAGAACAGCTGGGACCTCAACAAGACGCCGCTCGGCATCCTCCTGTCGTCCAACCCAAACGTGAAGCGCATCGGGCGCATCCAGCCGACCAAGGACAACCGCATTGTCGTCATCCGCGCGAGCGGCGGGATGGGTTTCGGCAGCCTGATCCTGGCCTTCCTGCGCTCGCCTTCCGCACCGGGCGGCCTGCAGCTGTACGGCTGGACGGCCATCGATGCGCAGAACAAGAAGACGACCGTCCGACTCTCGAACGTCCGCTACAATGTGGCCGTTCCGGACAGCGCCTTCTCGTTCCGGTTGCCGACGAAACACCGGTAATAATCCGTTTCAGATAGGGACTTGTTCATCGCTGCGTCATCGGCGGCGGGATATGGAGAAGTTCGATCTGGTGGCTAGGGGTTTCCCCCCTGTTACCCTTGCCTCGGATCCCTTGCGTGACGAACGCTTGGCGGCCCTCGCTCCATGCCCCCGGAGCGGGGGCCTTTGCTTTACGTGCATACCCTGTCCCGGCGGACGCTTCGCTCGCAAAGACGAAGCGGCGTGGCTACATCGGCAACCGTGGCTACCATCAAGATCGCGTCATGGAACATCAACTCGGTGCGCGCGCGGATCCCGCTCGTGGAGCGGCTGATCGCCGGCGAGCAGCCGGACGTACTTTGTCTTCAGGAAACCAAGGCTCTCAACGAGGTCTTCCCGGCCGACATGTTTCGCGCGCTCGGCTACCGGCACCAGCAACTGAACGGGCAGAGGATGCACCACGGCGTTGCGATCCTGAGCCGCCTCCCCCTTTCCGACCCGGGCCGCTACGACTGGCAGGACAATGGCGAGGCGCGGCATATCGGAGTGCGCCTGGAATGCGGCATTCGCCTCGAGAACGTCTACGTGCCCGCCGGTGGCGACACCCCCGACCGGACAGTGAACCCGAAGTTCGGCCAGAAACTCGATTTCATCGAACGCATGACGCGCTGGTCCGAGGGCCTGCGGGAGCCCACTGTTATCGTCGGCGACTTCAACGTCGCGCCGCTCGAGTGCGACGTCTGGAGCCACAAGGCGCTCGTCAACGTGGTCAGCCACACTCCCGTGGAAGTCGCGGCGCTCAACCGCCTCCAGCAGGCCCACAACTGGATCGACATCGGCCGCCGCTTCGTGCCGGCGCCCGAACGCTGCTTCACCTGGTGGAGCTACCGCTCGCCGGACTGGACGAAGAACGATCGCGGCCGCCGACTCGACCACATGTGGGCCTCGCCCGAGCTTGCCGGGCACCTGAAGGCCCACACGGTCCTCGAGCCCTGCCGCATGTGGGAGCGGCCCTCCGATCACGTGCCGCTGATCTGCGAGATCGAGGCTTGAGGCAGGCGACGTCGCCGGTGCGACACGCCATCGCGGCATTGCGCGCGGGGCGTCCGGTGTGGATCGATTCGGCGGCACCGGTGACGGTCCTCTCGGTCGAAACTGCGACACCCGAACTGCTCGAGTTGCTCGATGCGGACAGAAGCGCCCGGCTGCTGATCACCGGCGAACGGGCAGCCGCCCTGGCGCTGGGCAACATGCGAGATGCCGCTGACGCCAAGGCTCCCGTCCTGGTCGCACGCGAGGAGTGGCTGAATGTTGAGACGGCTCTCGCGCTCGCGGATCCCGGCCGCGACCTCGGTCGCGGTCTCATCGGCCCTCTGCACCCACTGCCGCTCGACTGCACCGACTCGGCCGCCGCGGCAGTGAAGCTCGCGACAGCCGCGGGGCTTCTACCGGCGCTTTGGGTCCTCGCGGAACCGGTTGCGCAGGCGGCAGTCAGCGCCGCCGAAGCCCTGGGCAGCGGAGGTGCCGTTCAGCTCCTCACGCGGGCGAAGCTGCCAGTCGAAGGGCTCCCGGATACACAGATCGTCGTCTTCCGGTCGGTCGCCGATGGGCAGGAGCATGTGGCGCTGGTGGTCGGCGCATTCGGCGGCAAGCCGCCGCTGGCCCGACTCCACAGCGAATGCCTCACCGGTGACGTGTTCGGGTCGCTCAAGTGCGATTGCGGGCCGCAGCTCAGGGAAGCGCTGCATATCCTGGGTGAGAATGGCGGCGGCATATTGCTCTACTTGCGCCAGGAAGGCCGCGGAATCGGGCTCGCCAACAAGATCCGCGCCTATGCGCTGCAGGACCGCGGCCTCGACACGGTCGATGCCAATCGCCGACTAGGCTTTGCCGACGACGAGCGCGGCTATGCCGACGCGGCTGCGATGCTGCGAGCGATCGGCGTCGACCGTGTTCGGCTGCTCACCAACAACCCTTCAAAGGTGGCGGGGCTCGAGGCTGCCGGCGTTTCGGTGATGGAGCGCGTGGCGCACCACATGCCCGCCAATCCGCACAATGCAGACTATCTCGCGACCAAGCGCAAGAGGAGCGGCCATCTAGCCTAGGCCGACCATGCGGCGGACGTCATCGAAACTATAGGCAATCTCGCTGACACCGAGCTCGCGAAGCATGTGGTCATGTCCGTCGAAGCAGTGCGACCCGCCCGCGAAGCCGATGACCCGCGCGCCGGACGCCAGTGCTCCGGTCGCTCCGACTCTCGAGTCCTCCAGGATGACGCACTGGTTGATGGGCACCTCGATGCGCTCCGCGGCATGCAAGTAGATGTCGGGCTGCGGCTTGCCGCGCTCGACGTGCTCGCGGCCGCTGTAGACGTGGTCGCCGAACGCATCGCTCAGTCCCAGATGCGCGAGGTGGCCCCTAATCCACTTGGTGGAGCTCGACGAGGCCACGGCTCTCGGCAGCGTCGGCGGCAGAGACTGCACGAAGTCGACCGCGCCGACTACGGCCGCGATGCCCTCGCGCAGAGCATTGCGGCTCCGCTCCCGCAGGCGTTCGTGAAATTCGGGCGGGAGTTCCGCCCCGATCCTCCCCTCGATCGCAGCGACGAAGTCGGGGCCGGCCAGTCCCGTGTAATGCTTGATTGTCTCGGCAGCGCTGTGCCGGTGGCCAAGGTCGGTCAATAGCTCGGCAAGCGTGACGTTACCCTCGAACTCGCTTTCGAGCAGTACGCCGTCGAAGTCGAAGATGATGGCGCCGAGGTCAGGCATCGTCGTCGAACAGCGCGCTTCCGACCCGGACCGCCGTTGCACCGAGCATGACCGCCGAGCGGTAGTCCGCCGACATGCCCATGCTGAGACCCGTGACGTCATGCCGCCGTGCCAGCTCTGCGAGAAGCGCGAAGAACGGCGCCGGCTCCAGGCCAACGGGCGGAATGCACATGAGCCCGGCGAGCGGCAGCGGGGATGTGCGCACTGCTGCGACCAGTTCCCCGGTTTCGCCAATTGCACAGCCGCCCTTCTGCTCCTCCTCGCCGATGTTCACCTGGATGTAGACCGCGGGGTGCCGGTCAACCTTCTCGGCCTCGCGCACGAGGGCCTCCAGCAGCGAGCGACGGTCGAGCGAGTGGATGACGTCGAACAGGCGCACCGCTTCGGCGGCCTTGTTGGACTGCAGGCGCCCGATGGCGTGCAGCCGCAGGTCCGGGTGGCGGGCGAGCGCCGGCGTCCACTTCGCAAGTGCCTCCTGGACCCGGTTCTCGCCGAAGCTGCGCTGCCCGGCCGCGATGAGCGGCTCAATGGCTTCGATCGGGCGTCCTTTGCTCACTGCAACAAGTTGCACGTCGCCCGGCTCACGGCGGGCGACGCGGGCGGCCGCGGCCATGTCGTCGAGGATATGTTGCCGGCGGTTGGCAGCGCTGCTCATCGTCCGGCGCTATAGGAAGCAGCATGAACAGTCGCCAGAGACCTTGGCCCCGGCAGTGGCTCATGACCGACGAGCGCCTCGGAGACCGGCTTTGGGACGCCATCGCGCGGCTGCCGGACGGCGAGTCCGGAATCGTGTTCCGCCACTACGCGACACCCGAGCGCGAACGGCAGGCCTTCGGACTGAAGATCGCGGAAGCGTGCCGGGCACGGTCCATCGTGCTCGCCGTCGCCGGTGACTCCGGCCTGGCGCAGCGGCTGGGCGCGGACTTGGTCCACAACCCTTCTTGGCCGCCCGGCGACATGCCGTTTTCCCTGCCTGTCCACACGCTCGACGAAGCGGCCCGCGCGAGTGCACTGGGCGCTACGGTGGTTTTCGTGTCGCCGGTGCACCCGACCCGATCCCATCCCCATCGGGTGGCGCTTGGCCCGTCGGCGGCCGCGCAGATGGCGGAGGCGGCTCGCGTACCGGCGATCGCTTTGGGTGGGATGAATGCGCGCGCGTTCGCGGCGTTACCCGAACGCGTCTTTTACGGTTGGGCCGGAATCGATGCCTGGCTCAGCCCGGCAGATTAGAACTTGAAGGCGGTGCCCACGTAGACGGCCTGGCTGTCGCGCCGCTCGTCGCGGAGTGGCGTCAACCGCTCACGATCGACCTGGTAGCGGACGCCGCCGGTCAGATCGAGGCGCTTGGAAAGCGAATAGGAGCCGCCAAGGTCGAGCGAATAAGCCTCGCCTTCCCGAAGCGCGGCAACCGCCCGACCTTGGGGCCGGTCAGCACCGACTGCGACGCGGCCAGTGAACCGCGGAACGGAATAGCTGACACCCACAACTGCAGTCTCGCGACCGCCGAGCGTGTGTTCGGCATCCTTGGACTTGGCGACGTCTCCTGAGACAGCGAACCGGCGCCAACCAAGCGCTACGCCGAGGTTGTAGCTGGCGACCGTCAGGCTGGTGAGCTTCGTCGGAGCGCTCGCAGCAGCGACTCCGCGCACGGCCGGTGCGGCGGCGCGAGCCCGGATTGCGACGCGAACCTGTGACGGACGCCCCTTTGCGGCCGCCGGAGTGAAGGTCAGATCGGTCAACGAGAGCGGCCGATTCGCGAAGGCTTTCGCAAGGCGCGGATCGCCGTTTGCAGGGGTGAACGAACCGATCGGATCGAAGCTCAGCGAGACTGCAGGCGCGCGCTTCTTCGTGGGATTAGAAGTGGTTGCGAGCGCAGGCGACAGTGCGAGGCCGGCCACGGCGCCAAGCGCCGCCACCCAAATCGCTGTCGATGCACGCCGGCTCGGCACTCTCATTCTCCCCGTGTCGAGAGTCGATATAGTCCGGCCAGCCTGAAGGTTCCATGAGCGGAATCGATTCGGCTGCAGGCTGTTGCCGACTCACAACAATACCGGCCCAGGGCGGGACATGCTTGCGAGAGGCCCTTGACCTCCTATAACGCACGCCAACTGCTTTGACGCTCTTCGAGGACCACCGAATGCACCGCCTTCCCAAAGCCGCTGCCGCACTCATCGTCCTGGCGATCGCCACCGGAGGCTGCACCCGTAACCGCACCCTGCCCACGACACTGGCGCCGTCCCGGATCACGACGATCGGCGTCAACGCCTACCTGTGGCGCGCGGCCATCGATACCGTTTCGTTCGCTCCGCTGCTGCAGGCGAATGAGACGAGCGGCGTCATCATCACCGACTGGTACGCGAACCCCCGCGCCCCCGGAGAGCGCGTCAAGCTCACGGTCTCGATCCTTGACCAGGACCTGCGCGCCGACGCGCTGCGCGTGGCGGCGTCGCGGCAGGTCCAGCAGAATGGCGCCTGGGTCGATGCGCCGGTGTCGGCGGCGACCGTACAGAAGCTCGAGGACATCATCCTGACCCGGGCCCGGGACCTCCGCCGCGCCACCATTCCCGGCTAAAGAGTTCGCATGACCGGGCGCTTCGACCCGAGCGCGGCCGATAGCCGCTGGCAGGCGCGTTGGGACGAGCAGGGCTGCTTCGCCGCCGACAGCAACAGCAACAAGCCGAAGACCTACGTCCTCGAGATGTTCCCCTATCCATCGGGGCGCATCCACATGGGCCACGTCCGCAACTACACGATGGGCGACGTGATCGCCCGTTACCGCCGGATGCAAGGCCACGAAGTGCTTCACCCGATGGGTTGGGACGCGTTCGGCATGCCGGCCGAGAATGCGGCGATGGAACGCAAGGTTCATCCGGGCGAATGGACCCGGTCCAACATCGCGACGATGCGCGAGCAGCTCAAACGGCTTGGCTTTGCTCTCGACTGGAGCCGCGAGCTCGCGACCTGCGATCCTGCCTATTACGGGCATGAGCAGGCGCTCTTTCTCGATCTGTTTGAAGCCGGACTGGTCTACCGCAAGGAAAGCGAGGTCAACTGGGACCCCGTCGACATGACCGTGCTCGCCAACGAGCAGGTGATTGACGGTCGCGGCTGGCGGTCAGGGGCGGTGGTCGAGCGGCGCAAGCTTGCGCAATGGTTCCTGCGCATCACCGATTTCGCGGAAGAGCTGCTCGAGGGGCTCACGTCACTCGACGATTGGCCGGACAAGGTGCGGCTGATGCAGGAGAACTGGATCGGCAAAAGCCGCGGCCTTCAGTTCAGCTTCCGGCTGACGGAGCCCGTTGCGGACACTGAGGCGGTCGAGGTCTTCACGACCCGACCGGACACCATCTTCGGAGCGAGTTTCCTGGCCGTTGCCGCTGGGCATCCGCTGGCGGCCGCGGCTGCGGCGGCGGATCCCGGCGCGCGCTCTTTCGTTGACGAGTGCCGGGCAGGTGGCACCAGCGCTGCGGAAATAGAAACTGCGGAGAAGAAGGGCTACCGGACGAGCTTCGAGGTCGTGCATCCCCTCGATCCCGAGTGGCGGTTGCCCGTCTACATCGCGAACTTTGTCCTGAGTGACTACGGCACCGGAGCGCTATTCGGCGTTCCTGGTCACGACCAGCGCGATTTCGAATTTGCGACGCGGTATCAGCTTCCGATCCGGAGGGTCGTTGCGGCGGGTGCGGAACTCGCGTCGGAGCCGATCGGCACGGAAGCGGAGAACGCGCCCGGGATCGCGGTCAACTCACGTTTCCTGGATGGACTGACGAGCGCCGAGGCCAGCGCCGAGGTGATCCGCCGCGCCGAGGCTGCTGGCTGGGGGAAAGGGACGGTCCAGTACCGGCTTCGCGACTGGGGCGTGTCGCGCCAACGCTATTGGGGCACGCCGATCCCGATCATTCGCTGCGAATCGTGCGGGCCGGTGCCGGTCCCGCGCGAGCAGCTCCCCGTGGTCCTGCCGGACGACGTCAGCTTCGACGTGCCCGGCAATCCGCTCGACCGGCATCCTACCTGGAAGACCGCGTCCTGTCCCAGCTGTGGCGGGGCGGCCACTCGTGAGACCGATACGCTCGACACCTTCGTTGATTCGAGCTGGTACTTCATCCGCTTCGCAAGCCAGCCGGCGGACAAACCGTTCGACCGCGCGGAAGCCGAGGCGTGGCTGCCGGTTGCGCAATATATCGGCGGGGTCGAGCACGCGATCCTGCACCTGCTCTACGCGCGCTTCTGGACCCGCGCGCTGCAGCATATCGGGAAGATCGGCATCGACGAGCCGTTCCGGGGGCTTTTCACCCAGGGCATGGTGACGCACGAGACCTACCGCGCCGGCGACGGCAGCTGGCTCAGCCCGGACGAGGTCCGCCGCGAAGGCGACGACTGGATCCACATCGAAAGCGGCCACCCGGTTGCGCTCGGCCGAATCGAGAAGATGTCCAAGTCCAAGCGCAACACCATCGATCCGGAACCGATCGTCGACCGCTACGGCGCGGACGCGGTGCGCTGGTTCATGCTCTCGGACAGTCCGCCGGAACGCGACCTCGAATGGTCGGAAGCGGGCATCGAGGGCGCGTCGCGTTTCGTCCAGCGGGTTTGGCGGCTTGCGACCACTCCGAAGAGCGGGGGCGGGGATGACGAAAGCCTCCGCCGCAAGCTCCACCGGACGACCGCCGCTGTCGGCGAGGCGATCGACGGCCTCCAGTTCAATAAAGCCGTGGCGGCGCTCTACGAGCTGGTGAACGCGCTGGAAAAGGCTGCCCCCTCCGAGACCCGCGACGAAGCTGTGAAGGCGCTGGTGCTTCTGATCGCGCCGATGACGCCACATCTCGCCGAGGAGACCTGGGCGGCGCTGAACGGAGCAGGCCTCGCTGCAGATGCGCAATGGCCGCCGTTCGATCCGGCCTTGCTCGTCGACGATCAGGTGACGCTCGCCGTACAGGTGAATGGCAAGCTCCGCGATACTCTCACCGCACCGCGCGGGCTCGACCGCGAGGCTGCCGAGGCGCTGGCACTCGGATCCGAGAAGGTGCAGCGGCAGCTCGCCGGTGCTACCCCGCGCAAGGTGATCGTTGTCCCCGACAGACTGGTGAACGTCGTCGCATGACGCGAGCCGTCACCATTTTCGTTGTGGCGCTCTCGTTGTCCGCTTGTGGGCTGCAGCCCCTGTATGGCGGCGGCAGTTCGGGGCCAGTCGCGGCAACCCTCCGGTCGGTCGAAGTGTCGCCAATCCCGGAGCGCACGGGCTGGCTGCTGCGCAACAAGCTTGTCGACCGGCTCGGGGAGAGCGGGACGGCAAGACCGGCATATCGCCTGGACGTGACACTGGACGACAACATCACGGCCTTTGGAATCCGTGGCGACCGTGCGGCCACTCGCGAACGCCGGATCATCCGCGCCCGCTATCAGCTGGTCGATCTCGCCACGGGGACTGTCGTCGTCGATGCGACGGCTGGGTCCGACGCCGGCATTGACATCGTCAGCTCGGAATATGCCACGGTTGCTGCCGAACAGACAGCTGCAGAGAACCTGACGGAAGTCGTCGCCGACCAGATCGTCGCGCGGCTCGGCGCTTATGCGCTGCGCACGTCACCCCGGTGAAGGCGAGCAAGAACTCCGTCTCACGCGCGGTCGACCAGCCCGACCCTAACGTCCGCTTCTACCTTATGCACGGCGCCGACGAGGCGCAGTCGCGAGCGCTTGCGAACCGCCTCCAGGCAGCGCTTGGCGCCGAGCGCTTCGTCATTGCAGGAAGCGCCGTCCGTTCCGACCCCGCACTGCTCGCCGATGAAGCTGGCGCGATGAGCCTGTTCGGCGGCAAGCGCCTGATCTGGGTCGAACCTGCCGGCGAGGAAATCGCGCCCGCGGTCGAGGCGCTCCTGACCGCTGGCCCCACCGAGAGCCCTGTCGTCGCAATCTCCGGGTTGCGGCCCAAGTCCTCCGGGCTCCTCAAGATCGCCGAAGCGGCCCCGAACGCGCTCGCAATCGTGTCCTATGTGCCCGAGGGCCAGGACGCCGTGCGGATGGTCATCGACGTGGCGCGGCGCTTTGGCCTGAAGGTGGATTCGGGCGTTGCTGCAAGGGTTGCCGATGCGTGCGGCAACGACCAGGCCATCGTCGGCCGCGAACTCGAGAAGTACGCTCTGTACGTGGACGCTTCGCCCCAATCTCCAAAGGAGCTTGGCCATGACGCCGTGGATGCGGTCGGCGCCGATGTCCCGGAAGGGGAGCTGTTTCACCTCGCCGACCTCGCGCTGGCCGGCAACATCGGCCAACTCTCGGAAGAGCTCGCGCGCCTGCCGGGTACGCTGGAGGCCATCCCGGTGGTCCGATCATTGCAGCGTCGCCTGCTGATGCTGGCGCCTGCCCGCGCCCGGATCGAGCGCGGAGAACGTGCCGAAGCCGTCATGGCGTCAGTGGGCAGAGCCTTGTTTTGGAAGGATAAACCGCTGATCGAACGTCTTCTACAGCAATGGACGGCGGATGATCTCGCACGCGTTTCCGAACGCACCGGCAAGCTCGAGCGATCCTTGATCTTCAGTCCCGCACCGGACCAGGCGATGCTTGGCGAGGAACTGCTGGCGATCGCGAGAGCTGCGCGCGGACGCCGCTAGATCGGTTCGCCCGACAGCCGCTGGCAAATCATGTCGAGCTGGTCGAGCGTGCTGTAGTTGAGTTGCACGCTGCCGCTCGTCCCCTTGTGCTGCACCTTGACCCGAAGCCCAAGCAGGTCGCCGAGCTGGCGCTCCAGTGCCTGGAGGTCGGCACTCGCGACTTTCGATCCGTTGCGGGCGCTTGCCCGGCCGATGTCAGAGCCGGGGCCCGGGCGCACCTTCTGGGCGAGCCGCTCCGTCTCGCGGACGGACAGACCCTTGGCGATGACCTCGCGCGTCAACTCTTCCGCGTTCTCGGACGCCGCGACGGCGCGGGCATGACCCATCGTGATATCGCCTCGCATCAGCGACTGGCGGACGAATTCGGGCAGATCGAGTAGCCTGAGGAGGTTCGCAACGTGGCTGCGCGACTTGTGGACGATGCGACCGACATCATCCTGGGTGTGACCATAGCGTTGGATCAGCTGGCGATAGCCCTCAGCCTCTTCAATCGCGTTCAGGTCCTGACGCTGGATGTTCTCGATCAACGCTATTTCCGCGGTCGAGGTGTCGTCGATGTCGCGCACGATGGCCGGAATGCTGTGTAGCTGGGAGCGCTGAGCAGCACGCCAGCGGCGTTCCCCGGCAACGATCTCGAAATAGTCGCCTGCGGGCCTCAGAAGGATTGGCTGGAGGACACCCCGCGCCGCGATCGACTTTGCGAGATCATTCAGAGCTTCATCGTCGAAGTGAACACGCGGCTGGTCCGGATTGCGCCGAATGCGTCCGATCTCAATCTCGCGAACGCCGCCGCGCCCCTCGTCTTCGCGCCCCTCGGGCAAAGGCCGCACGGCTTCGCCCAAGAGGGCCGACAGCCCCATTCCGAGGCCTTTGGCGTGCCGTTCGGCGCTCATGCTGCCTCCGCCAGTTGCGGGCAGCGCCCGATGAGTTCACGCGCCAGGCTGATGTACGCCTCAGATCCGGGGCACTTGAGATCGTAGATGAGGGCCGGCAGCCCGTGGCTGGGCGCTTCCGAGAGGCGTACGTTGCGTGGCACGACGGTCTTGAACACGGCTTCACCTAGGCAGGCTCGGACGTCCTCCGATACCGCTTGCGAGAGATTGTTACGGCGATCAAACATTGTCAGCGCCACGCCGAGGATCGCCAGCTGCGGATTGAAGGCGGTGCGAATTCGCTCGACGGTCTGCAGCAGCTGGCTGAGGCCCTCCAGCGCGAAGAATTCACACTGCAGCGGCACCACAAGGTGCTGGGCAGCGACAAGAGCGTTGACCGTAAGAAGCCCCAAAGAGGGCGGACAGTCGATCAGGCAAATGTCCCAACGCCCCGGCGGTATCGCTGCCAAGGCACGTTCCAACCGGCGCGCACGGTCCTGCAGGCCGACCATCTCAACCTCGGCACCCGACAGATCGACGGTTGCTGGAAGCAGATCGAGACGGGGAACCCGAGTCTGGACCACGCTCTCCAGGACAGAGGCACTGCCGATCAAGACGTCGTAACTAGAGCGGACCCGCGATGACGCACTGATGCCGACACCTGTCGATGCGTTGCCTTGCGGGTCGAGATCGATCAGCAACACGCGCGAACCGGTCGCCGCGAGAGCGGTCGCGAGATTGATGGCGGTAGTCGTCTTGCCGACCCCGCCCTTTTGATTCGCGATGGCGATGTGGATCATGACGCCTTGGCCCTCACCCCTGTCCCGACGATGATCGATGAATCATCGTCAGTGACACTCCGTTCCACGTGAAACGCACCTTGCCACGTCCGTTGCGCCTCGGCCAGTTCCGAAGCGGCGCTGCGTCCTTTGGGCAGGATCCAGGTGGTTTTTCCTGTGGACAGATGCTGGGATATCTCGAGCAAGTTGCGGAGCGGCGCTAAAGCGCGAGCAGTGATGACCTCGTACCGCCCAGTGACCCTCTCCGCTTTCGCGCAGAGCACTCTAGCATTCAGTTCGAGCGATTCGCTGACCCTGTGGAGAAACGCGGCTCGCAACCGCCTGGGCTCGACTAACGTGACGGGTCCGTCGAGCAGACATGCGAGTACAATCCCGGGCAATCCGGCGCCGGAACCCAAGTCGATCCACGAGGCGTTGGTCGGAGCGAAACGTACCAATTGAGCCGAGTCGAGAATGTGGCGGTTCCAAACATCGTCGAGCGTGGCACGCGACACCAGGTTCTGCCTGCTACTTTCATCGTGAAGCAGAGCGACATAGGCCTCAATTTTCTCGAGCGTTTCACGTGAAATTGGCCGCGCGGCCGCGGCCTCGAGCTGATCGATCACGCCGCAGCTTTGCGAGAAGCCGCGACGTAGAGCGCCGACAAAGCCGCAGGCGTCACTCCGGGTACTCGCGACGCTTGGTCGAGAGATTCTGGCCTCACACGCTCCAGCCGCTCTACCATCTCGGTGGAGAGGCCCGGAACGGAACGATAGTCAAATGACGCTGCCAGTCGGATACGAGGGTCGCCACGTACCGCGTTCCACTCGCGCTGCTGCCGATCCACGTAAGGCCGGTACAAATCGTCGGCCCGACCCTCCTCCGTCTGAGACCAGTCGGGTGCGGCACGATGCTCAAGGTGCCGTTCGATAAACTCCCGCCGCCGCGCAGACAGGCATCCACTATCCAGAGCTGCCTGGCCCAAACGCGACGTTGCATTATCAGCCCTTAGCGATAGGCGATATTCCGCTCGTGCCGTGAGCATGCGATAGGGCTCCGTTACTCCCTGGAGCGTCAGATCGTCGATCATCACGCCGATGTAGCTCGTCCTCCGGTCGAAATGCACACCTGGAGCTCCCAAGGCCGAAGCAGCGGCGTTGAGTCCTGCGACGAGGCCCTGCGCCGCGGCTTCCTCATACCCAGTCGTTCCGTTGATCTGCCCGGCAAGGAATAGCCCGGGCACGTCACTGACCTCCAAGGTCGACCCGAGCTTGCGCGGATCAACGAACTCATACTCGACGGCGTAACCAGGGCGAACGACTTCCACTCGCTCGAGACCGGTGATGCTGCGCAGGAACGCGAGCTGGACGTCCACCGGGAGGCTGGTCGAAATCCCGTTCGGGTAGACAAGCGGATCATCGAGACCTTCTGGCTCGAGGAAAATCTGATGGGTGTCGCGATCGGCGAATCGCTTCACCTTGTCTTCGATTGAAGGACAGTAGCGTGGCCCCCGCCCTTCGATCGCGCCATCGAACAGTGGCGATCGACTGAAATTCGCGCGAATGATGTCATGCGTCCGCGCATTGGTCCGCGTGATCGAACAGCGAAGCTGGGGAAGGCGGACGCCGTCGTCCAACGCTGACATTGTAAAATGACGTTGGTCGCTCGGTTGCTCCTCGAGTTGAGACCAGTCGATCGTTCGTCCGTCCAGCCGCGGTGGCGTCCCGGTCTTGAGCCGACCCTCTCCGAGGCCGATGTCACGGACCTGAGCGGCCAGGGGAATGGATGCGCGTTCGCCGCGCCGACCGCCGGTCAGCACCTCATTCCCCACGAACATCCGAGCGTCGAGGAAAGTCCCCGTAGCGATGACGAGGGCACGGCAAGCAATTTGCCCCGTGCTGGTCTCGACGCCAACTACGCGACCGCCTCTCAACTTGAGGCGCAGAGCCTCAGTGGCGATAATCTCGACGCGGTTCGAAGCCAGCATATCTCGGATGGCATTGCGATAGAGCTTGCGATCGCCCTGGACCCTTGGACCCCAGACCGCCGGTCCCTTGCTGAGGTTCAGCATTCGGCGATGAATCGCGGCTTGGTCGGCTGCTCTGCCCATCAGGCCATCGAATACGTCGAGCTCACGCACAAGATGGCCCTTGCCGACGCCACCGATCGATGGGTTGCACGACATCTGGCCGGCATCTTCCGGACGGAACGTCAGCAACCCCACGCGCGCGCCGCGCCGCGCCGCAGCGGCGGCGGCCTCGCAGCCGGCGTGACCAGCACCAATGACCACAACGTCGTGCATCAGCAGCACATAGACGAGGACTGTTCCACGTGGAACTACTTGCCGAGGCAGAACCTGCTGAACAGTGTGTCGAGGAGATCTTCGACGCCCGAGCGACCCGTCAGTCCATCGAACGCGCTGCGGGCGGCCCGTAATTCTTCGGCAAACATTGGGAGGTCGACCGTATGGGCGGCTCGCGACAGCGCGTCGCTGGCGAGCTCCAGCAAACTCGCCTGGCGACGGTTGATTGCGATTGCCCCCTCGCTCGGTAACACTTCGCGCGCCAATCGCAGAACCCGGTCGAGCAATTCGCCGATGCCTTTCCCTGTGCGAGCGGAGACGGGCAGCGTCCCATCAGCCGCGGCAGGGCGTCCAGACAGATCCGCCCTTGAATGAACCAAAACCAACCGCCGATGTGCCGGTGCGTGATCCGGCTGGCCAAGCCAGACCAGAACATCGGCGGCTTCCGCCAGCGACTTGGCGCGGTCGACGCCAATCGCCTCGACGGCATCATCCGTTTCGCGCAGTCCCGCGGTGTCAGTCAGCCGAATGGGAACGCCACCGATGGCGACCGACACTTCGATGTGATCGCGCGTAGTGCCGGGAACATCGGTGACGATGGCCCGCTCTTCTCCCGCTATAGCGTTGATAAGACTGGATTTTCCGACGTTCGGCGGTCCCGCGATCACAACCAGTATGCCATCCTTCAGCCGCTCTATGGGCGGCCGCACCAGCCATTCGCGCAGCTCAGCCGCCATGACGTCACATTGCCGGAGCAGCTCGGGATCGAGCGCCTCGTCTTCCTCATCATAATCGATCGCACGCTCTGCCGCAGCGGAGAGCTGAAGCAGTCGGGACTGCCACTCCTGAACCTCGCGGCGCAGCCCGCCCTCGGCGAGCGCAAGTGCAGCCTTCCGCTGGCTCTCCGTCTCCGCTTCGAGCAGGTCGGCCAGGCCCTCGGCTTCGGTCAGGTCGATCCGGCCGTTTGCAAAGGCTCTGCGGGTAAACTCGCCCGACTGCGCTGCGCGAAGCCCATCAAGCTTGCCGAGTACGGACAGCAGCGCATTCACGACGGCCCGGCCGCCGTGGCACTGAAATTCGATCGCATCTTCACCTGTGGCGCTTGCAGGGGCATCGAACCGAAGGACGAGCGCTTCGTCCAGCATTTCGCGCGATCCAGGGTCCCGCAGCTCGCGAACGGAAGCGAGCCGGACCTGGGGCAACTCTCCAGCGATGAGGCGAGCGGCTTCGTGTGCCCGAGGGCCGCTGATGCGTATGATCGATACTGCTGCGGGCGGCGGCCCGCTCGACAGCGCGAAGATCGTGTCCTGTCCGCTCACGAGCGTGAGCCCTTAAGCGAGTAGCGGCGCGACGTCGTGCCAGCCTTCCCAAATCATCTTGAGAGCAACGTAGAGGATCATGATCAGCCCCGCCCAAGCCAGCAGCGGGAAACGGTGGATCAGCCGCGCCACGAAGCTCGCTGCGACCCCCATGAAGGTTACCGAGAGGACGAGACCGACGAACAGCACTGCGGGGTGCTCCCGGGCCGCAGCTGCGACCGCAAGGACGTTGTCCAGGCTCATGGACAGGTCCGCGATCGTGATCTGCACGGCCGCCTGCAGGAACGTCTTGCTTGGCGGCGGGCCTTCGACTGCGGAAGTTTCGGGATCGTCCGCCGTGACCACCTTGCCCGGCTTCAGCTCGCGGAACATGTTGTAGGCGACCCACAGGAGCAGCAGCCCACCGGCAAGCAGCAGACCGGTGATCTTCAGCAGCTGGGTGGCAATCAGCGCGAAGCCGATCAGGAACACGACGGCGATCGCAACGCCGAGCATGATGACCTTGCGACGATCGCGGGCCGGCAGCCCCGACGTCAGTGTTCCAATGATGACGACATTGTCGCCCGCCATCGTCAGGTCGATCAGGATGACCTGGAGGAGCACGGCGAGCCCCACCGGCGTCAGAATCTCGGCGAAGTTGAAAATCCCGTCAGGCATGGCGGGCGCCTAGCCTACTGGTTCATCGAAGCGAAGAAGTCCTCGTTCGATTTCGCATCCTTCATCTTGTCGAGAAGGAACTGCATCGCGTCGACCGTCCCCATCTGCATGAGGATGCGGCGCAGGACCCACATCTTGGTGAGGATCGCCTGCTCGACCAACAGCTCTTCCTTGCGAGTACCGGACTTGCCGACGTCCAGGGACGGGAAGATGCGCTTGTCTGAGACCTTCCGATCGAGCACGATCTCGCTGTTACCCGTGCCCTTGAACTCTTCGAAGATGACCTCGTCCATTTTGGAGCCGGTGTCGATCAGCGCGGTCGCGATGATGGACAGCGAACCGCCTTCCTCGATGTTGCGCGCGGCGCCGAAGAAGCGCTTCGGGCGCTGCAGCGCGTTGGCGTCCACACCCCCGGTCAGCACCTTGCCGGAGCTCGGCACCACCGTGTTGTAGGCGCGGCCGAGACGGGTGATGGAGTCGAGCAGGATCACGACATCCTTCTTGTGCTCGACCAGTCGCTTGGCCTTTTCGATCACCATCTCGGCAACCTGGACGTGGCGTTGCGCAGGCTCGTCGAACGTCGAGGAGATCACCTCGCCTTGCACCGAGCGCTGCATGTCGGTGACTTCTTCCGGACGCTCGTCAATCAGCAGGACGATCAGGAACACTTCCGGATTGTTGTCGGTAATCGCCCGCGCGATGTTCTGCAGCAACACGGTCTTGCCGGTCCGCGGCGGCGCCACGATTAGAGCGCGCTGCCCCTTGCCGAGCGGAGCGACGATGTCGATGACCCGCGCCGACTTGTCCTTGATGGTCGGATCGAGCGTGTCGAGGCGGAGCTTCTTGTCGGGATACAGCGGCGTCAGATTGTCGAAATTGACGCGGTGGCGAACCTGGTCGGGCTCGTCGAAGTTGATCGAGGTGACGCGAGTCAGGGCGAAATAGCGCTCACCCTCCTTGGGCCCGCGAATCTCGCCCTCGACGGTGTCCCCAGTGCGCAGGCCGAAGCGGCGCACCATCGACGGCGCGACGTAGATGTCGTCCGGACCGGCGAGGTAATTCGCCTCGGGCGAACGCAGGAAACCGAAGCCGTCGTTCAGCACCTCGATGGTGCCGGAACCCATGATCTCGACGCCATTCTCGGCCTGAACCTTGAGGACGGAGAACATCAGGTCCTGCTTGCGCAGGGTCGATGCGCCTTCGACGCCCATTTCCTCGGCCATGGCGACGAGCTCGGCGGGGGTTTTCTTTTTCAGATCTTTCAAGTGCATGTGATGGTCTTTTCTTGGGGATTTCTGGCCTGGGATTGTCGGCAGGGAAGCTCTGGAAGGGCGCGGCAGGACACCGCTTGGAGTGAGCAGCCGCCGGCAAAGGGAAGAACTGGCCGAACAGCCGTCTTGAGTCGGAGGTATGTTTCGACGGGGCCGCTGTCAATCAGGTGCGGTGCAGCGAACGACGAATCGTTCGCCAGAAGCGAGGGCCGCTCGCCGCCTAGAAGGGCTTCACGATTACCAGGACGACAATCAATGCCGCTGCGATGCCGGGCACCTCGTTGAGCATCCGAAGAGCGCGGTTGGACAAGGGCCGCTCGCCACGCGAAAGCTTCTTTCCGTAAAAGGCGAGCCAGCCCTGGTAGCCACTCAGCAGGATAACGAGCAGGAACTTGGCATGAAACCAGCCCATGCTGAACGCACCGATGTCGAACGCCAGCATGAGTCCGAGCACCCACACGATCACCATCGCCGGCGTCAGAATGATCGACCGCACGCGCGCCTCGCGTTCGATCCAGGCGCGGTCCTCCGGCGAGCCAGCCGCCGTCTCGTGGTGATAAACGTAGAGGCGCGGCAGCAGGAAGAGACCGGCGAGCCAGAAAATGACGAAGGTCACGTGGGCCGCCTTCACCCAAGGGTAAGCGACACCGAGGAAGCCCGTCAGCTGATCCACTAAGCCCCCTTCACCAGAGCAACCAGCTCCTCGACATGTGCGATCGGCGTGTCCTGCAGGATTCCGTGCCCT
The DNA here is from genome assembly GCF_054263715.1 of Sphingomonas sp. F9_3S_D5_B_2. NCBI lineage: Bacteria > Pseudomonadati > Pseudomonadota > Alphaproteobacteria > Sphingomonadales > Sphingomonadaceae > Sphingomonas > Sphingomonas sp. F9_3S_D5_B_2. The sequence continues at coordinate 112,732 of NZ_JBSZFB010000003.1, forward strand.
AGATTGAAGATGTGTGGCCGCGCAGCGAACGCGTCAAGCATGCGCGCGACGGCGGAACGAAGCGTCTCGCCGCCGGCGAGCAATGCAAGCGGATCGAGATTGCCCTGGACGGGAAGATCGGACGGCAGCTCGCCATCGGCCCACGCGGGGTCCACCGTCTCGTCCAGGCCGACGGCGCTCACGCCCGTTTCGCGGGCGTAAGCGGCGATCTTCCCGCCGGCGCCCTTGGGGAAACCAATGACCGGCAGGTCCGGGAAGCGGCCGCGGAGCCGCTGCACCAGCCGTGCTGTCGGAGCGATCACCCATCGCTCGAACTCGGCTGGTGCGAGGCTGCCGGACCAGCTGTCGAACAACTGCACCACCTCTGCCCCCGCTTCGACCTGACCGCAGAGATAGTCGATCGTGACTGCCTCGATCCGCTCGATGATCTCACTGAAGGCTTGCCGGTCGCCATAGGCAAGTCGCCGCGCTTCCGCCTGCTCGCGGCTACCCTGGCCCGCCACCATGTACGTCGCGACGGTCCACGGCGCCCCGGCGAACCCGATCAGCGTGGTTGCCGGATCGAGCGCCGCCTTCACCTTCGCGACCGTCGCGTAAATCGGGTCGAGGCGCGCGGGGAAGCTTTTGAGGTCGTCCAGCCTGGCGGCAGCCAGAGGGGGTGTCAGGCGCGGCCCCTCGCCCGCGACGAAAGTCAGGTTCTGGCCGATCGCGAACGGCACGATCAGAATGTCCGAGAACAGGATTGCCGCATCGAACTTCGGAAACCGGCGCAGCGGCTGGAGCGTCACATCGGCAGCCGCATCGCTGTCGTAGACCAGATCGAGAAAACTGCCCTTGTCACGCCGAAGCTCGCGGTATTCAGGCAAATAGCGACCGGCCTGTCGCATCAGCCACATGGGTGCCGGGTCGCGCCGTTCCCCGCGGAGCACGGCAAGCAAGGGCTTTTCGGCTCCAGCCGGCGACCGGTCGTCAGGCTGCAAGGCCACTCTCTTCTCTTTCTTATATATAATTAGAAGAAGATTGATGTTGTTATTGGGCAGGGGACAGCGGGGTTTAGGCAGCGCTCCCGCATTTGCCAACAAGTGCCGTTGCGCCGCTGTCTCCGAAGAGTCGCGAGTCGCTTCAAGTTGCGCCCGTGATTCACAGGCTGGGGGCGAGATTCATCCCCGTGGATAAAAGGATGAACAAGGGTCGACCGAATGGCCGGAAATGGCCGCGTTGGGCATTCCCCCATCTTCGCGCTAGGTCTGTGCAGTGCTTTTTCCACAAGGTTGTCCGATTGACCCTGATCCTCGCCTCCGGAAGCCAGATCCGTCACCAGATGCTTGCGGGTGCCGGTATCGAACATCGGGTCGTGAAGCCCGACGTCGACGAGGCGCTTGTCAAAGCTCGGTTGAGCGTGCCGGAAGAGGTAGCAAGCGATCTTGCCGCCGCGAAGGCGCTGACGGTCAGTTCTAGGAATCTCGAGGACTGGGCGATCGGGAGTGACAGTGTCCTCAGCATCGAGGGGCGGCTGTTCGACAAGCCGGCCGATCGTGCACAAGCGACCGACCACCTGCGCTATTTCTCCGGGAAGACGATGCAGCTGACGAGCGCGGTCGCACTCGCTCGCCGCGGCGCAGCGGAGTGGCGGTACGTCGAGACTGCCGAACTGCACGTCCGTCCGCTCAGCGACACATTCATCTCCGAGTATCTGGACGAAGAGTGGCCGGAGGTGAGTTATTGCGTGGGCGTATTCCGGATGGAGGCGCGCGGGGTCCAGCTCTTCTCCTCGTTACGCGGCGATTACTTCACCATTCTGGGCATGCCGCTGCTGCCCTTGCTCGGCGCTCTCCGCGAGCGGGAAGTAATTCCGTCATGACGAAGCTGGCACTCACCGGTTCGATTGGCATGGGCAAGTCGACCGTAGCCCAGATGTTCGCACGCGCGGGAATCCCGGTGTTCGATGCCGATGCGGAAGTGCGGCGGATGCAGGCGAACGATCCGCAGCTGATCGCAGCCATCGGCGAGCGCTTTCCGGGCACTGTTACCGGCACCGTGCTCGATCGAGAGGCATTGGCGGCTCACGTCCTTGGACGGCCGGAGGAGCTCGAAGCGCTGGAGGAGATTGTCCATCCTGCGGTTCATGCGGCCCGTACGCGCTTCATTCTTGGGAACCAGGGCCGTCCTGCGCTCCTGTTCGACATTCCGCTGCTGTTCGAAACCGGTGGCGAGGAGGCGTTCGACAAGGTGATCGTCGTGTCTGCTCCGGCTGCTGTTCAGCGTGCGCGGGTGCTCGACCGCCCGGGTATGACGGCTGCCAGGCTCGACGCGATTCTAACCCGCCAGACGCCCGACGAGGAAAAGCGCCGCCGCGCGGATTTCGTCGTCGACACCGGCACTGATCTATCCACAACCGAAGCCCAGGTGGCGGAGGTTCTCGCTTGCCTCGGGCTCGGGGGAGGAGGATAGATTCTCGCATGCGGGAAATCGTTTTCGATACCGAGACGACGGGTCTGAGCCCGGCCGGCGGCGACCGGATGGTGGAGATTGGCTGCGTCGAGATCGTCAATCGTTGCGAGACGGGCCGTCACTTCCACGCATATTTCAACCCCGAGCGGCCAATGCCGGCGGAAGCGGAGGCCGTGCACGGGCTGAGCACGATATTTCTTTCCGACAAGCCGCGCTTTTCGGAAGTTGCCGAGGAATTGCTCGCTTTCATCGAGGACGCGCCCCTCGTCGCCCACAACGCCACCTTCGACTTTGGCTTCCTCAATCACGAGTTCGAGCGGTGTGGGCGCACCGGCGTGTGCACGAGCCGGATGGTCGACACGCTGACGCTCGCCCGCTCCCGTCACCCCGGCGCCAAGCACAGCCTTGATGCCTTGTGCATGCGCTTCGGCATCGATCGCAGCCATCGCGTGAAGCACGGCGCACTTCTGGACGCCCAGTTGCTGGCCCAGGTCTATGTCGAACTGACCGGTGGACGGCAGATCGGGCTTGGCCTGGTTGCCGACACCGGGGCGCTCAACGTCGCCGCCTCGGCATCGTCCGTTCGGGTGCGGGAACGTCGTGAGCCGCGGCCGCACGCACCCTTGGTCGAGGAACTCAATCGCCACCGAGCGTTTATTGAGAAGCTCGTCAATCCGCTCTGGTCACGTTTCGCGGAGCTCGGTTGACGGGTCTTCGAGGGCGGTCCTAAGCGCCCGCCACCAGTCGGGAGCATGCACAAGTGGACGTTCGGGTCTCGGGTCACCAGGTCGAAACAGGGGAATCGTTGCGGGAGATTGCGGCAACACGCATCGCCGAGATCAGCGAAAAATATTTCTCGCGGGGGATCGGGGCGAACGTCACCTTCAGCCCCGGGCCGAACAATGATTTCCACTGCGACATCGTCGCGCCGGTCGTGCAAGGCGTCGTCTTGAAGGCTAGCCATAGCGGGCGAGAGCCGCAGATCGCCTTCAATGGTGCTGCCGACCGGATCGAAAAACAGCTTCGCCGTTATACGAGGCGACTGAAGGACCATAAGGCCGACGAGACTGCCGCCTATGTCGAGAACGCCGCCTACACCGTCTTCTCGGGCGGACCGGACACCAGCGAGGACGACGTCGCCGATGCCCCCACCATCGTGGCCGAGACGCGCGTCGACATACCGGACTCAAGCGTCTCGGACGCGGTGATGCTCATGGACCTGCGCAACACCGGCGCCCTGATGTTCAGGAATTCGGCGACTGGCGAGTTCAACATGATTTATCGCCGCGAAGACGGGAACATCGGTTGGGTTGAGCCGCACACCGACTGACACCATCAATTTCAGCGGTCCGTGCTCGAGGGCTCGCCAAGCAAGAGTGCATTTCAATGCAACTGTCCGAATTCCTCGACTTCGACGCAATTAATACCAGGCTTTCCGGCAACAAGCGGTCGCTGCTGCAGCAGCTGTCGAACATTGCCGGTCAGCGGCTCGGTATCGATTCGGCGGAGATCCTGGCCAGCCTCAGCGAGCGCGAGCAGCTCGGCTCGACAGGCTTCGGCCAGGGCGTCGCTATTCCGCACGGTAAGATCGAGGCGCTCGGCAGGATTTATGGACTGTTTGCGCGCCTTGCGGAGCCGATCGATTACAAGGCGATCGACGGCCGGCCGGTGGACCTTGTCTTCCTCCTCCTCTCGCCGACTAACGCCGGCGCCGAGCACCTGAAGGCGCTAGCTGCGGTCAGTCGGGTGACTCGCAACGTTCCGACGCTGGAGAAAATGCGCGGCGCCGACAGCCGGGACGCCCTCGCCGCGGTGCTGATGGGGGCGGATGAGCGCGACGCCGCCTGAAGGAGGATGAGCGACGGCCGCCTCGCCGCGGAGCTCGAAGCGACCGGCCTGCTGAGGCGCGTCCAGGCCCAAGGAGACTTTGCAACTCTCTTGCGCAAGGGCGACCCGCACAGCGGAGCGCTGCTACTTCTGATCACCAGCCGAGGCGCCCATTTCGGGTGTCTGGAACGCGTGCTCAACCTCGACGGTCGCTACGCCTGGCAGCGCTGTGGACCGCCCGAATCGGCAAGTTCCGCCGACGTTAGGGATTTCCTCGCGCGACGAACTCGGTTCGACCCAGATTTGTGGGCGATCGAACTGGACATCGCGGCACCCGAACGGTTCATCGCTGAAACGACCGCTTCGGGTTGACCATCCGGTTCGTCGCGGTGAAACCCTGCTCAACAACAAGAGCGGGGGGCATTCTCCGACCGGAAAGAACCGGCGGGATGCCACGCGAGACGGGGAATCACTAAAAGGGGCCAAGCGGGAAGCACTCCGCTTATCTATTCTGCCTTATAATAGTGTGATTCACCGCACGTTTTGCGGTTTTCATGTTCGTATCTATTCGATCGTCGGTACTTCTTTGCCTTGCCTTGTGCGCGAGTTCTGTAACTCCCGCTATTGCCGGAGAGGCCAGCGAGCCAACCGTGGCAGCAACGCAGGCGATCATGCCGCAGGTTGCCACTCCAGAAGTTCTCGACATCGACGGCAAGCCCACCCTTTCGGGCGGCGACACCGAGACCATCTCTCCAGTTCAAGACGCTGCTCCCGTCGCAACTCCTGCGGTTGCTCCAGCCGGCGATCTCTCCGAGGTCGTTGCGCAGCTGCGCGATGCAGATGCCGGTAGTCACGAGCTCGAATGCCTCGCCACCGGCGTTTATTTCGAAGCGAAGAGCGAGCCGCTCGCCGGCCAGTTGGCGGTAGGCAAGGTCATCGCCAATCGCGCTGCCTCGGGCGGCCGCTTCCCGCCGTCTTACTGCGGCGTCCTGTTCCAGCGCGGGCAGTTCTCGTTCATCCACGGACGCGCCCTCCCGTCGGTCTCGCACTCGAGCCGCCAGTGGCAGACTGCCGTGGCGATCGCCAAGATCGTCGACGGCCACCTGAAGGAGTCCGCGGTCGGCAATGCCCTGTTCTTCCACGCGCGTTACGTCTCGCCCAGCTGGCGCCTGAAGCGCGTCGCCGCGATCGGCAACCACATCTTCTATCGCTAATCGGAAGCGGCGGGGCGAGCGGGACTGCTGAACGGCAGTCCCGCTCACTTCTATAATACTAGTGCATTGGCGGTGTTCTCCGGATGTTCTATCGAGCGCCGGTGGCCACACAGCTTGATTCTTCCTGCTTCCGCGATGCACCGCCGATCGCCGCGGAGGTCGCACGCGGAGTCACGCGCCTGCTGTGCCGACATGACCTGTTCGCGATTTGCGAAGTGCCACTCCCGAACGGCCGCCGCGCCGACATCATGGCGATCGATCCCAAGGGCGGGCTGACGATCGTCGAGATAAAGGTGGCGAAGTCCGACCTCGTCGGAGACTGCAAGTGGCGCGACTACCTCGAATATTGCGATCGCTTCTACTGGGCAGTGCCACCGAGCCTGGCAGCGATCCTGGACGAAGAGCGCTACCTGCCGGGCGAGGCGGGGCTCATCGTCGCCGACCGCTACGATGCCGCCATCGCCCGCAATGCAGCGCACCGGCCGCTGGCAGCCGCTCGCCGGAAGGCCGAGGTGCTTCACTTTGCGCGCAGGGCTGCACGGCGTCTTGCCGCCCAGATTGACCCCACGCTGGGCGAGGGCCGCTAGGCGCCTGCCTTCGGCTTCTTCTGCTCGATCATTTGCAGGATCTCGCGCGAGCGGTTGTCCCGCTTCGCATAGTCGCGGGCCGAGAAACCGGCGACTGAATCTGTCCGGTCCGGGTTGGCGCCTTGATTGAGTAAGACCTTGGCGATCCGCGGCTCGCGTAGCTGCACCGCGATGATCAGTGGAGTCTCGCCGCGCCGGTTTGCCGTGTCGACCTTGGCGCCAGCGCTGATCAGCCACTCGACGGCTTCCGCATAGCCCGACTTGGCAGCCGCGATCAGAGGCGTGTCGCCGTCCTGGCCGGCGAGATTCGGGTCGGCGCCCCCGTTGATCAGGAAGGCAGTAAACGCCTCGTCGTTGTTGCTGATGGCCGCGATCAGGGCGGTGTCGCCTTTCGCACCCTTGGCGTCGACGATCCGGCGTCCGACGGACTGATACAATTGCATGGCCTTCCCGGTATCGCGGCTGCGCACTGCGCTGACGAAGTCGGATCCCTTGGTGCCGTTGTCCTGAGCGACGGAGGCCGTGGTCGATGCCGCGAAGCACAGGCCCGCCAATGCCAATTTCATAAACTTCATGGACTTAGCCCCACCGGTACGCGCTTGATCGGCGTTGGATAGCAGAGCAAGGGTGGCCTTGTCATGAACGCTGCCGGTCCGCGCTTCTGGGAAAAACCGCTTGCCGCGTTGAACAGCGGCGAGTGGGAAGCACTGTGTGACGGCTGCGGCCGCTGCTGCGTTCACAAGATCGAGGACGAGGAAACTGGCCTGCTCTACGCGACGAACGTCGCCTGCAAGCTGCTCGACCGCCGCAACGGCCGCTGCCTCGACTACAAGCACCGCATGAAACATGTTGCCGATTGCGTGAAGCTCGACCGCAGGTCGGTCGACGGGCTCGACTGGCTTCCCGAGACTTGCGCCTATCGCCTGCGCGCCGCGGGCGAGCCGCTTCGTGAATGGCACTATTTGATCTCCGGCAGTCGCGAGACCGTACACGAGGCAGGCCAGTCGACGCGCGGCTGGACGGTCAGCGAAGAGGATGCCGGCGAACTGGAATGGCATGTCGTCGATCGGCCGCTCTGACCTGCTGGTGACAGCCGGCGACCTGCCGGTGCCCGTCGAAATTCGTCCACTCCGCACCGCCCGCCGCGTGCGTTTGCGCTATGACGAGGTCCGCGGCGTCCTGAAGCTGACTTGTCCAGCGTCGATGAGCCGCCGCAAGGCGGTCGCGTGGGCCCTCGATCAGCGTGATTGGATCGACGCCCAGATCAAGCGCGCTGAGCAGCCGCAGCCGTTCGTCGCCGGATCGACCATCCCGGTGGCAGGGGAGGAGGTGCGGCTGATCTGGGATCCGGACGCGCCCCGCACTCCGCAACTCGCGCCTGGCGAACTGCGCTGCGGCGGCCCTGAAGGGGGCTTCGAGCGCCGCATCGAGACCTATCTGAAGAAGCTCGCACTGCAGACCATGAGCGCCGAAGTGGCTGAATACGCGCAAAAGGCGCAGGTGCGGCCCAGCAGCGTTAGCGTCGGGGATGCCGGCGCTCGCTGGGGCAGCTGCTCGTCAGAGCGCCGGATCCGCTTGAGCTGGCGGCTGATTCTCGCCCCACCCGCAGCGCGCCGGTACGTCGTGGCGCACGAGGTCGCCCATCTGGTTCATCTGGATCACAGTCCTGACTTCAAGCGCGTCGAGGCCCAGCTGTACGGTCCTGGCCTGGCCAGCGCGAAAGCCGAGCTGCGGCTAGTAGGGCCTCGGCTCCGGCTGTTCGGGCGGAGGCGCTGACCCGTCCTGCTGCTGTTGCGGGTCGGGATAAGCGGGACGTGGCTGGCGCTGATAGGGCTGACGGACGCCAGGCTGTCCTTGCGGAGCCGGTGGGAACGCCTGGTCGAGTTCCTGCTGGCTTGGGTCTCCGGTGCCGTCCGGGCGGATCATCGGCGGCGGCCCCGAATTGTCGCCCGGCGCGGCCGGGAACGGATCTCCATTCTCGTCGACGAGCGGCTGCCCTGCACTGCTCTGATCGAGCGCCTGGTCGCCGAACAGCTCCTCTTCGGGCGTCAGCTGCCAATCAGGCATCGGCACTTGCGTCTCGAACGGCTCGGCCGGCCGGTTCGCCACAGCGACGGTCATGAAATCATGGAAGGCGCGCGCGGGTGCAGTACCGCCCTGCAGCCCCGCGATCGGCTTGGCATCGTCGCGGCCCATCCACACGCCCGTGGTAAGGCCGCTCGAGAAGCCGATAAACCAGCCGTCCTTGTTCGAGGTCGTGGTGCCGGTCTTGCCGGCCACCGGACGGCCGATCTGGGCGGAACGGCCGGTCCCGCTCAGCACGGCCGATTGCAGCAGATCGGTCATCTCGGCAGCAACCCACGGTGCGACCAGCACCCGATTCTCCGAAGATTCGTGCTGGTAGAGCAGTCGACCGTCAGCGGTGACAACCTTGCGGATCGCGTAAGGGCTGACGGCTACCCCCTTGTTGGCGACGGCAGCGAAGGCGCGGGTCATCTCGATCAGCCGTACGTCGCTGCTCCCGAGCACCATCGACGGGTAGGTGGAGATCGGCGTGGAGATTCCGAAGCGCCGCGCCATGTCGGCGATGGTGCTGAACCCGACCTGGGCGCCGATCTTCGCGCTGATGGTGTTGATCGATCGCGAGAATGCTTCCCGCAGCGTGACCTGGCCCAAGTTGGTCCGCGTCGAGTTGCGTGGGGTCCAGCCGTCGATCGTGACGGGCGAATCGACGATCGTGTCGGTCGGCTTCATCCCCGATTCGAGCGCCGTCAGGTAAACGAACAGCTTGAACGCGGAGCCCGGCTGGCGCGTGGCCTGCGTGGCGCGGTTGTAGATCGAGTTGATGTAGTCCTTGCCGCCGACCATGGCCCGCACGGCGCCGTCGCGGTCGAGCGAAACGAGAGCGCCCTGGGCGCCCTTGGGAGCATTGGCTGCAATCGCCCGATCGGCCGCAGCCTGCATGCCGGTGTCGAGCGTCGTCCAGACGTCGATCGGATCCTGCGTCTGGTCGATGAGGGTGTCGAGCTGCGGCAACGCCCAGTCGGTGAAGTAGCGGACACTGTTCTGTTTCGTCGTCGGCTGGATGCGGATCTGCGCGGGATCGACAGCGTCAGCCGCCGCCTCGCTGATGAAGCCGTTCTTCGCCATCGTTTGCAAGACGACGCCGGAGCGTGAGCGCGCTGCCTCGACATCGGCGGTGGGCGAGTAATTGGACGGTGCCTTCACCAGCCCGGCGATGATCGCGGCTTCGCCAAGGCTCAGATGATCGGCGCCGTGTCCGAAGAAGCGGCGTGAAGCGGCATCGATGCCGTATGCGCCGCCGCCAAAATAGACGCGGTTCAGGTAGAGTTCGAGCACCTGGTCCTTGCTGAACTTCCGCTCGAGCGCGAGCGCCAGGATTCCTTCCTTGATCTTGCGCCCGAAATTGCGGTTGTTCGTCAGGAAGATGTTGCGCGCGAGCTGCTGCGTGATGGTCGAGGTCGCACTGACCCGATGACCCTTGGTGACCGCGGAAACGATCGCACGGCCGATGCCGATGGGATCGACGCCGAGGTGACTTCGAAATCGACGGTCTTCGGTCGAGATCATCGCCGCCCGCATCTCCGGCGGGATTTGGTCGTAAGACAACCATTGCCCGAAGCTCGGGCCCATCGACACCAGCACCTGCCCGTTGGCGGCGCGCACCCGGATCATCTGGCCGAGGTCGGACCGCTTGGTCAGCTCGGAGTAACTCGGCAGGTAGGAGGTCGCGACTGCGACCGCGACGATCAGCGCGAGAATGCCGACCAGCGCCGAGTAGGCCAGCCACTTGATAGTCGTCATGAAAGTCGAGCGCCCGGATGATGCGCTGGCGGTGGGCGTACGGGCCATTCGTCAAGCTGGATAGGAACTAGTCCGCCGCTCGACAATAGCCGTAAGCTACTTGTCCTCGCTCCTGTCGAACTCGAGCGCTGCCGAGTTGATGCAGTAGCGCAGCCCTTCTGGCCCGGGACCGTCCGGGAAGACGTGGCCGAGGTGACCTTCGCAGCGGGCGCAGCGCACTTCCGTGCGGATCATGCCGTGGCTGGAATCTGAGTGCTCGTCGACGGCGTCAGGCGACATCGGGGCCGTGAAGCTCGGCCAGCCACTGCCGCTTTCGTACTTGGTGTCCGTGGAGAACAGCGGCTCCCCGCACGCGGCGCAGCGGAACTCGCCCTTGTCCTTGACGTGGAGGAGCGCGCCGCTGCCCGGCGGCTCGGTCCCGCCCTGCCGGAGAACGCGATATTGTTCAGGGGTGAGGGTTGCGCGCCATTCGGCGTCGCTGCGGTCGATCTTTTCCATGAACGTGACCCTGCGCTGGCGGTTATTAGCCGCCCATTAACCCTGTTTTAGCTCCTCCCCAATAGAGCGGGGCCATGGGCCGGCCTGTGAACATCGCCATCATCGCGGCGCTCGTCTGCTGTGTGGGCGCATCGGCCGCTATCGGGCAGTGCCGGTTGTGCAAGACGCCGACGACGAGCCGCATCGATTCTGCCGACGCGGACAAGGTGGCGCTCGAGGTCGAGACCAGCCTGAACTTTGACAAGCTGATCGTCGACGGCAGCGGCAGCGGAAGCGCCACGATCCGTCCCGACGGCTCCACCCAGAACGTTGGCGCAGTCACTGATGTCAGCCCGCGCGCGATGGTCGGCACGGTCGTCCTCCATGGCCAGCCCGGGCGCACGATCCGCATCGAGCTGCCCAGCCGAATCGTTCTTCATTCGCTAAGTGGCGGTCAGATCAGCTTCGACGATGTGGTCAGCGACCTTCCTTCACTGCCGCGACTCGATTCAACGGGAAAGCTGACGTTCCGATTCGGCGGACGCCTTCGCGTTACCGGTGATGCCGAGGGGCAGTACCGGGGCGACCTTCCGATCACTGCGGAATACCTCTGAGCGAGACTGCTCCAGAGCGGAGACATTCCTAACCGCCGTTTAACCATCCCTTTGAGGGAAGCCGTAAGCGGGCAAGGTTAATGGGGATGCCACGGGTGACCGGGACAACGGCCAGCCGCCAAACGTTCGAAACTGTGGGGATTGAACCAGATGACCAATTTCATTCGTATGACCTCGCTGGCGGCGACGGTTGCAGCCCTTGCGCTCACGGCCACGCCGGCCGCGGCCGTTACCGGTCCGACCATCGTTCAGCCGGACAAGCAGGCCACCGCGACCGCTCGCGTCGTCAAGCCGCTGACGCTGACCTGGGTGCGTGACCTCGACCTCGGCACGATCGTGCTGTCGGGTTCCGGCTCGTGGACCGGCGCGACCGTCGGCATCGACAAGGCAGGCGTATTCAGCTGCACCAGCCTCAACGTGACCTGCTCAGGCGCGACGAAGACCGCCGGGTACAAGATCACGGGTACGAACAACCAGATCGTCACCGTGAATGCCGGCAATGTGACCCTGAAGAATCAGGCCGACACGACGAAGACGCTGACGCTGACGGTCGACAGCCCGGCGACGGTGGACCTGGCCAGCTCCGGCTCTTCCGGCACGCCGCTCAACATCGGCGGCAGCATCACGGTTGCGTCCGACACGCTCGACGGCACGTACGTCGGCGATTTCGCGGTTACCGTGAACTACTAATCCTCGTTCCGGCTTCGGCCGGTCCGACCAGCGAAGGGGCTGCCGGAGACGGCGGCCCCTTTTCTTGTGCTTGCGGTGCAGGGCCGCGACTCCTCACTGGCCCATGGTTGACCGAAATTAAACCATTACGGAGGTAATCCGCACGGTCGGGGACATCTCGTTCCGGAGAGACAGAGACGTGCGCCATGTTGCCCGCAGGGGCATTCGGACAATCGGAGTATTGGTCGTGGCTTTCGCCGCGTCCGCTCCCGCGTCCGCGGCGCCGACCGCAACGGTCTCGGCCACCATCGTCAAGCCTCTGACGCTGACCTGGCTCAAGGATTTGAACCTCGGCTCGATCGTGCTTGGTCCGGGTACCTGGAGCAACGCCAAGGTATCGATCAGCCAGGCGGGCGTGTTGAGCTGCACCAATGCGAACGTCACCTGCATGGGTGTCACGTCGGTCGCGCAATATAACGTTGTCGGCACTAACAAGCAGACGGTCCACATCAACGTGCCCAACGTGACCATGGTCAACCAGAGCGACGCGACGAAGACGGTGACGCTCACGGTCGACAGCCCGACGTCGCTGACTCTGGCGAACTCCGGCCAGCCCGGGTCGAACTTCAGCATTGGAGGATCCGTCACGGTCAGCTCGACGAGCCCCGACGGCCTCTACACCGGCACGTTCAACGTGACCGTAGACTACTGAGCGCAGCCGCAGGGTCGATTCACCGATCATGGTTGACCGAAAATCAACCATTCCGGAACAATAATCGAGCGAACAATCCACAACGGACCAAGGTGGGGCTCGCGATCATGAAATCATTCGTTCTCTCAGTGCTCGGAACAGCCGCGGCTATGCCGCTTCTCGCGCTTTCCAGCTCTGCTCAGGCAGGCGTTGGCGACCTGCTCGTAGCGCCGACGCGGATCGTCCTCGACGGACGCAAGGGCGCCGAAGTCATCCTGAACAACATCGGCGAAGAGCCCGCGACGTACCGCGTCTCGGTCGAGTTCCGCCGGATGACCGACGACGGCCGTCTCGTCGACGTAACCGAGCCGACGACCGAGGACAAGCTTGCCCAGGACATGATCGTCTATGCGCCGCGCCGCGTTACGCTGGCGCCGCATCAGCCGCAGGCGATCCGCATTTCGGCCCGCGCTCCGCAGGGCCTAGCCGACGGCGAATATCGCGTGCACATGCTGTTCCGCGCGATCCCGCCGGCCACTCCGGTGGCTGCAGCTTCAGCGAGCCCGGGCGACGCGCCAAAGGGCCTGCATTTCCAGCTCATCCCGGTCTACGGCGTCACCATCCCGGTCATCGTCCGGCTCGGCAATCTCCAGGCCACGGCAGGAATCGCCAACGTCCGCCTCGACAAGGCTGACGGCAAGCCGGTCGTCGATCTCGACCTCAGCCGCTCGGGCGCTCGCTCCACCTTCGGCGAGGTCCGCGTCCTCAAGGGCGGCGTGAAGAATCCGATCGCCATCCAGAAGGCCGTCGCCGTCTACAAGGAAATCGGCGTTCGCCACGTCTCGGTTCCGATCGACCAGAGCTTCCAGGGCGACCCGCGCGGACCCGTGACCGTCCAATATGTCGAGACCTTCGACGACGGCTCGCACGTCATCGCTCAGACCGACGCCGAGCTCCGCTAGGAGAGCACGGAGGCGGAGGCTCTCACCATGCCGGGCGGCCGCAAGTGGCTGCGCAAGGCCGTTATGCTGCTGGCGCTCTGCGCCGGCGGCGTTTCGGCGTCCACGGCACCCGTAGTCTCCGCCAAGTCCTGGACCGCCGATCCCGACGATCAGTTCCTGCTCGATGTCGACATCCACCAGTTCAAGCTCGGCGACGGAGTCCGCGCCTACAACACGCCGGAAGGCACCTGTGTCGTCTTAGGCGACTTTCTGACGACTCTAGACGTGCCGGTGAAGGTCGACCTGGTCGCGAAGAAGGCGAGCGGCTGGGCATTCAAGGAAAGCAACCGCATCGACGTGGATGCGGCTGCGATGCAAGTCACGCATGCCGGTAGGACCGAGGCGATCACACCCGGCACCATCCGCGAGACGCCCGAAGGCTGGTGCGTGCAGACCGCCGCACTGTCGCGCTGGTTCGGCATCAGCGTGAAGCCGGTGACATCGGGATCGGTGCTGTTGCTCGAGTCCGACGTCAAGCTGCCGGTCGAGCTCGCGATGGAGCGCCAGCAGCGCGCCCAGCACCTCAAGCCCGCGGCGTTCGATCTGGCCGGCCTGCCCCAGGTCCGCCTGCCCTATCGCATGTGGCGCGCACCGGCTCTCGACTTCGTCGTCAGCGCCGGCGTGACGTACCGTCCCAAGCAAGGCATGCGCATCGATCGCCGGGCATCGGTCTACGCGGCCGGCGAAATCGCGCGCATGTCCTACGACGCGCAAATGACGACCACCGACAAGGGCGTGCCAAGCAGTGTCAGGGTCCGTGCGTACCGCTCCGATCCAGACGCCGGCCTGCTCGGGCCTTTGCATGCAACACATTTCGGTGTGGGCGATGTGGTCGGCTTCGACAGCCGGTTGAGCGGATCGGCGGCAAGCGGCCGCGGCGCGCTTGTCACCAATCGTCCGCCGACGACGCAAACGGCGTTCGATCGCACGCGCTTCGAAGGCGACCTGCCGATCGGCTGGGATGCCGAGATCTATCGCAACGGCGAGCTTCTGGGCTTCGCGAAATCGGACGGCAGCCAGCGCTACGTCTTCGACGACGTTCAGCTTCTCTATGGCGAGAACCGCATCAACATTATCCTCTACGGCCCCCAGGGCCAGATGACGACCCGATCGGAATTCATCAACGTCGGCCAGGACAACGTTCCGAAAGGCAAAACTTGGTACTGGGCGGGCTTCAATGAGCCCGGCCGTGACCTGTTCACGATCCAGAAGCCCCCCGATTCGAACTCGCAACCCAGAGCGCAGGCGAGTCTCGCACTCGAGCATGGCATCGACGACAGGACGTCCGTCGGTGCACTCGCGCGCATGATGCTCATCGACGATGAGCGCGTTACGGTCATGGAGGGCTCGGTTCGTCGTTCGATCGGCCCCGCCATGATCGAAGTATCCGGCGCGAAAGAGACGGGCGGCGGAACAGCTGCGCGAGCCCAACTTCTCGGCAAATTCGGCCAAGTCAACGTCAGCGCAGAAGCGCTTGTCGCGAACGATTTTCATTTGCAGGGCGGACGCGAACGAACCTTCCGTAATGCAGGTGTCGCTGTCGATGCTCCTCTGCGGATCGGCCGGACGGTGGTTCCCGCACACGCGGATGTGCACGTTACCGACTTCATGGACGGCACGTCGCAGGTTGAAGCAGCAGCGCGGATGTCCGCGAACATCAACCGCTTCAACCTTGGTGCGGCGCTAACCTACACGAAGCAGCAC
The DNA here is from genome assembly GCF_054263715.1 of Sphingomonas sp. F9_3S_D5_B_2. Classification (NCBI taxonomy): domain Bacteria; kingdom Pseudomonadati; phylum Pseudomonadota; class Alphaproteobacteria; order Sphingomonadales; family Sphingomonadaceae; genus Sphingomonas; species Sphingomonas sp. F9_3S_D5_B_2. The sequence continues at coordinate 127,792 of NZ_JBSZFB010000003.1, forward strand.
CTGGCCTCCGGCCGTGCGCCACCCGGTCAGCTGAATCTCGACTTCATTGGGAGCGGCCACATCGGCGACGTGCGGATCCGTGGCGAGACAAGCTTCGACATGACACCCGCGCGGTTCCGATATGCGGAGCTGTCGGCCTACTGGTCGGCGTCCGAGGATGCCGATTGGGAAGGCAGCGTCGGCTATGACGGCGAGGGCCATCGCGGCCGTGTCGCACTCACGCACGTCCGCAGGTTCAGGAGGATGGCGGTGGCGCTGACCGGCGAGGCTGCGACTGACGGCGCTGTCGCGTTCGGCGTGAACCTCAACTTCTCGCTCGACCCGTCGCGAGGCTTTGCGCTGTCGCGGCGTCCGCTTGCGCAATCCGGCATCGTCCACGCCCTCGTGTACCGAGATCTCAACGACAACGGCCTCCGGGACCGCTCGGAGCCGGTCCAGAAGGGAGCCCTGATCACGACCGGCACGCGCCAGTCAGACGACCCGACGGACTCGAGCGGCTCCGTGACAATCGCGGGGCTCAGCGCGTTCGTCCCGGTCGCCGTCGGTATCGACGAAACCAGCCTCGACGATCCAATGCTGGTGCCGAAGAAGGCGCTACAGGTCGTCGTTCCGCGTCCCGGCGTGCCCGCGGAGGTCGAGATCGGCCTCGTCGGCGGCGGCGACATCGAGGGTGCGGTGGTCAAGAGCGGCGGCGTCGGCTTCGAGGGTCTCGACCTCGAGCTCGTCGACGGTGCGGGCAAGGTCGTCTCGACAGCGCGCAGCGATTTCGACGGCTTCTTCCTGTTCGAGCGGGTGCCCTACGGCAGCTATTCGGTGCGCGTCGCCAGCAGTTCGGCGGCGGCAGCGAAGATTGCCGTCGACCTCAACATCCGTGCTGCAGTCACGCCGGAGAAGTCCACCGTCCGCCTCGGCGCGGTCCACGTGACCAGCGTCCCGGCGATTGCCGCAACGGACACTCACCCGAACCCGTAGTATGCCGATTGAGAGCTGACGTCGCCGGGCCCGTGATCAGACTGGTGCGGTCGAGAAGACTCGAACTTCCACGGCCTTTCGGCCACAGCGACCTCAACGCTGCGCGTCTACCAGTTCCGCCACGACCGCACGTCATGAAATGAGCGAGCGCACCCGAAAGGGCGGCCGCCACTGGCAAGGCGGCGCCTCTAGCAAAGCCCCCAACAGCGCGCAATGCCGCTACTGATCACCTTGCTCGGCGGCTATTTTGTCCCAGCCCGGGACGGTCCTTAAGACTTTCTTTACCATTCGCTCGACCGCGCGTTACGTGGCGCAATGGTTCTTCTGATTGCATCCGTGCTAGCTTCGTCGAGTGCGCCGACATCGCCGCCCCGCGTCGCGGTGGCGCCGCTTGTGCAGGCGCGCGCGACGGTACGGATCCTCGCGGGCGCAAGACTGCAGCTCGGCCACGCGAACGGCGTCGAAGGGCAGCAACTGCGGTTCACTCAAGTGTCGACGCCGCAGGGCATTCGGAAGGCCCGCCTGGTCGAGTTCGAGTAGGCTAGGCTTTCGGCGCGCCGAGGCTGATCGTCAGGTCCTCGCCGCCGGCCGGAACGCTGACTTCCGTACTGTTGAATGACGCGCTTGCTCCGGGGCCAAGGCTCGGCGCGGGGGGCGCAATCGTCCAGCTGTAGATGACCCGGCCGTTGCGGCTCTTGAGCTGCGCGTAGATGGGCGGGATCGTGTGCGTCGCTTCGGTCGGGTTGATGACCCTGCCGCTGATGGTCAGGGACTCCTGCCCGCTCGCGAGCTTCTGCCGGTCCGGATGGGTGATCATCAATTCAAGCGGCGTCGCCGCATCCGCGAGCCCGACCCGCGCCTTCCACTCGGCAGGTGCAAGGAACCAGAAGGCTGCCGCTACCGCTGCGATGACGATGACCAGGATAGCGACCGCGAGAAGCGGGCTCCGCCGGCGCGGCTCACGCTGGTCGCGATCCGCGAACGGGCTGAACTCATCATAAGGCTGCGGCTCGATCGCGGGCGGCAGATCGTAGTCATCCTGCTCTGACCGCGGCACTTCGAAGTCGGACGACAAGCCCGTGGCAACGAGCCCTCTCTCCGGCGTAGGGCCCGCGACCGTGTCGGCGCTTTCAGGTTCAAGCGGCGGCTCAACATCGGCCGTTTCCTCGGCGCCGATGATCGCTTCCTCGTAAGCGCGTTCCTCGGCTTCGGGACCGCTGCGCGGTTCGATCAGCGTCGCCTCGGCAATGGACTCATCGTCCGCTGCGCGCTCCTCGGCGAAAGACGGTTCGTCGACAGCTGCGGAAGCCTCAGGGTTCGGTGCCGCTTCAGGCGGGGGAACCGCTTCCTCCTGCTGCGCGCCAGGGTCCTGGTGCCAACTGTGCTTGCAAGCTGCACAGCGGACCTGGCGCCCTTCGGGGGGAATGGCGCCATCCTTCACCAAATATTGCGTTCCGCAACTCGGGCAGGTGAGGATCATTTCACAAAAAGCCCTCTTCCGGGACGGTCAAGCGCGGGTAAACAGGAATGCGTAGCTGTTGGCAAGGCGGGGACCTTCGCGCAACGATGGCTGCAAGCGGGAGGACACAGGCTGGCTTCGGTTGCTGAATTCGATAGCGTCGGGCTGCGCTATGGCACTGGCGGCGAAGTGCTGCGTGATCTGGACTTCCGGCTGACGCGCGGCGGCTTCTATTTCCTGACTGGCCCGTCGGGCGCCGGCAAGACGTCACTACTGAAGTTGCTCTACCTGGCGCAGCGGCCGACCCGCGGCCGGATCAGGTTGTTCGACGAAGAAATGACCGACGCGCCGCGTGCTTCGCTGCCGGAGTTCCGTCGCCGGATCGGCGTCGTGTTCCAGGACTTCCGGCTCATCCGCCACCTGTCCGCCTTCGACAACGTGGCCTTGCCGCTGCGCATCGCGGGAGCCAGCGAGGCCGACGTCGATGGTCCGGTTCGGGAAATGCTCGCCTGGGTTGGCCTCGCCGATCGCGCCAGCGCCCGCCCCGCCACGCTGTCCGGCGGCGAGCAGCAGCGGGTCGCGATTGCCCGGGCGGTAATTGCCCGGCCCGAACTGCTGGTGGCTGACGAACCGACGGGCAACGTCGACGCTGAGATGGCAACGCGGTTAATGCACCTGTTCACGGCCTTGAACCGCCTGGGAACGACGGTCGTGATCGCTACCCACGACGTCGGCCTGATCAGCGCCACTCCGGGCGCTCAGCTGGTGCGGCTCGAAAACGGGACGATGGTCGATCCCACCGGCTCGCTGCGCAATCCGCCGCCGCCGCGGGGCGCATCCTGATGTTCGACTGGCTGTTTCCCTCGGCGTCGGAACGGCGCCTGCTCGGCGGCCGTGGGCTCCGGGGAGCGACGCCGTGGCTGATCGCCATCATGAGCTTCACGATGCTGATCGTCGCGGCAGCAGGTCTGGCGCTCGCGAACACGGCGTCTCTGGTCGCCCATGGTACGGCGTCGCGCTATTCGGTGCAGGTCCCAAACGCGGGCGAGCTCGACCGGATCGTCGCGACCGTCCGCTCAACGCCGGGCACCGCGGCCGTCGAGCCGGTGCCCGAATCCGAAATGCGCCGCACTCTTGAACGTTGGCTCGGCCCTGCCGGTGCTTCTGCCAATCTGCCTGTGCCGGGCCTCGTCACCTTTGACGCCCAGGGGGCACTCAATGCATCGGATTTGCAGGCGCGGCTAAAGTTGGCCTCCAGCGGCGCGCAGCTCGTGGCGCATCGCGACAGCCTCGGCCCAGTGCTGCGCTCGTTGCGGCTGCTGCAATGGCTGTCGCTGGCGCTGGTGCTCCTGCTCGGCGGCGCTGCAGCGGCGGCTGTCGTCCTCGCGGCAAGAGGCGCGCTCGATACGCACCGCTTCACGATTGAGGTCATGCATGGCGTCGGCGCCACGGATGTGCAGGTCACGCGCCTGTTCCAGCGCCGGATCGCGATCGATGCACTGACGGGCAGTGTTGCAGGCGCGGTGCTCGCCTCCGTCGTCCTGGTGGCAATTGCCGCCGGTGCATCGTTCGCGGGGGAGTTGACGGGCGGAGCAACGCTGACCGCCGTCGATCTCCTGCTACTTGCCCTTCTTCCCTTCGCACTGACTTTGCTTGCGACCTGGGTTGCCCGTGCGACTGTTCTGGCCGCATTGCGCCAGGCCGTATGATCGCGCGTGCGCTTGCCCTGGTTCTGCTGCTGTACGCGATCGGGTTCGTGGTCTTCGCATTGACGCTCGGCAAGGCCGCTTCGTCGGCAGCCCCGGTCACGGATGCGGCGGTCGTGCTGACCGGAGGGCCTGGGCGCATTGAGCATGCGGTCGACGTGCTCCGCGCGGGCGGGGCGAAACGCCTCCTTGTCGCGGGTGCCGATCCGCTGGTCACCAAGGCCGACATGGGCCGACGCCTGCGCGGCAGCGAGAAGCTGTTGAAGTGCTGCGTTGACCTGGGCAGCGAGTCCGTCGACACCCGCTCGAACGCAGAAGAGGCGGGGCGCTGGCTGGCGCTGCACCACTTTGCTTCCTACCGCCTGATCACCAGCGACTGGCACATGCGCCGTGCGCGCTACGAGTTCGGAAAGGCACTCGGGTCCCAGTACGAGGTGGTCACCGATGGCGTCCGCTCGGACCCCAGCTTCCTCACCTTGTTCGCCGAATACAATAAGTACGTCCTGCGCCGCCTGGCGGTCTGGATCGACATCTGATGCAACGCGCGCGTTCGCTGCTGTTCGCCGCGATCTTTTATCCGATGACGCTACTGTGGGTGCTCGCCGGAATGGCTGCCAGCGTTGCAGGAGCGGCACCAGCGCGGCGCGTGGTCCTCAGCTGGACCTCGGTGTTCAACTGGCTCGCGCGCCACCTGCTCGGCATTTCTGTCCGCGTGGAGGGAGCAGTCCCGGCGGGATCTTACCTGATCGCCGTGAAGCACCAATCCATGTTCGAGACCCTGGAGATGGTGCGTCACACGCAGATGCCGATCATCGTCCTGAAGCGCGAGCTTGCCGACATCCCGCTCTTCGGCTGGATGACGCGGCGCTATGGGGTCATTCCCGTCGACCGTGAGGCAGGAGCGAAGGCGCTGCGTGAACTGGTCGCCGACGGAAAGGCCGCGGCGGCCAGCGGGCGACCGATCCTGATCTTCCCCGAAGGTACGCGGGTACGCGTCGGCGAAACGCCGCCCCTGCAATCCGGCTTCGCGGCGCTCTACCGAGCCCTTGGCATGCCAGTCGTCCCCGTGGCGGTCGACAGTGGCCGCCTGTGGGGGCGGGGCCTGCTCAAGCAGCCGGGTGTCGTCACGTTCAGGGTTGGGAGCACTATTCTTCCCGGGCTGCCCCGGAAGGAGATCGAGGCCCGCGTGCACGAAGCCATCAATGCTCTTGAGCTAACCTCGGAGACGAGCGCCTAGCTTTTCCGCTGCGGTGACGATGCGGCGCGAGACCTCGGCAATCTGCTCGTCCGTAAAGCTCTTCTCTGCCGGCTGGAGCGTCACCTCCACAGCGAGCGAGAGCCCGTCCGAGATCTCGAACCGGTCGAACAGCCGTGCGCCGGTGATGGTCGCCTTGTCGGCTCCGCGAACTGCCCGGAGCAATACCTCGGCCGAAAGCTCGACGGGAACGATGAAGGCGAAGTCGCGGGTAACCGCCTGCAGCGCCGCCGGTGCGAACACGGCGCGGGCCCGGCCTGCGGAGCGCTGCGCCGGAATCGCGTCGAGGAAGATTTCACCGGCGACCAGCCTTGACGGGGCGTCGAGCGTCTTGCGGAGACCGGGGTGCAGCTCACCGAAGGATGCAAGGATGGTCTTCGGGCCCAGTCCGAGCTTTGCCGAGCGGCCTGGATGCCAGGTCGATCCGGCGTCCGGCAGCACCAGCAGGTTCGCGACAGGCGCGCCCGCAGCCTCAAGCAGCGCGAGCACTTCGGCCTTGGCATCGAATGCGTCGAATGCCTGCGCCTTGCCGTTCTGCCATTCACGAGGGCGCCGCTCGCCCGCGAGCACGAATGACAAGGTCGGATGCTCTGCCTCGGCCAGGTAGCGCCGCCCGATTTCGAACAGCCGGACGGATGATGCGCCGCGGTCCAGGTTACGCCGCGCCGCACCGATGAGTGCCGGAAGAAGCGACGGTCGCATGACCTTCATCTCCTCGCTGATCGGGTTGGCGATGCGCCAAGCCGCGCCGCCGAAGGGGGTTGCGTCCGCCTCAGAGATGAAGCTCCACGTGACAGCTTCGTCGAGACCGCGGCCGGCAGCCGTTCGGCGAAGGCGCCGCTCGAGCAACTGCGAGCGTGTCGCAGTCGGCCTGGCCACACCCGGCGCGCGCTCCAGCGGAGTAGCGGGGATGCTGTCGTAGCCGGTGATCCGAGTCACTTCCTCGACCAGGTCCGCGGGGTCTTCGACGTCACGGCGCCACGTCGGCACGGTGACGGCGTTACCCTCGACCTCGAAACCCAGGCTCTCGAGAATGGCCTGCTGGCGCTGTTCGGGGACTTCGATGCCGCCCAAAACTCGCGTGCGGCCGTAGTCGAAGGTGATCGTCCTGCGCTCGGTCGGTGGACTGCCGACGCGAACTTGCCCGGATGGCTCGCCGCCGCAGATATCGATGATCAGGCCAGTCAGGATCGCGAGGCCTTCGTCGAGAAAACCCGGGTCGACGCCCCGCTCGAAGCGGCTGCGAGCGTCACTGGTCAGTGCAAGCGCCTGACCCGTGCGCGCGATCCGCTCCGGCGTGAAGTAGGCCACCTCCAGCATCACCTCGCTGGTAGCCTCGCTGACGCCCGAATCCTGGCCGCCCATGATGCCGCCGATGTCATGCACCTGCGCTTCGTCGGCGATGACCGTCATGAACGATTCCAGGGGATATTCCTTGCCGTTCAGCGCGAGCGCGGTTTCGCCGTCGCGCGCTGCACGGGCAGTGAGCCCGCCAGTCAGCTTCGCGACATCGTAGGCGTGGCTGGGCCGACCGAGATCGAGCATCACATAGTTCGTGATATCGACGAGCGCCGAGATGGGCCGCTGCCCGGCAGACCTCAGGCGCTGCTGCATCCACTCGGGGGACACGCCATTCCTCACGCCGCGGACTGCGCGGCCGAAGAAGGCCGGGCAGCCTTCCGGGTCCTCGATACGGACTGTTACCGGGCACTCGAAGCTACCTTCGATCTGCGGCACGGCAAGCGGCTTGAGCGTGCCGATACCTGCCGCGGCGAGGTCGCGGGCAATGCCGCGCACGCCCATGCAGTCCTGGCGGTTCGGCGTGACTGCGACGTCGAACACGGGATCGTCGAGCCCTGCGTAAGCCATGTACGGCGTGCCGACCGGCGCGTCGTCCGGCAGATCGATGATGCCGCTGTGGTCGTCCGCAAGCTCGAGCTCGCGCGACGAGCACATCATCCCTCGGCTCTCGACACCTCGGATCGCGGCAACCTTCAGCGTGACATCGATGCCGGGCACGTAGGCGCCGGGCGGACCGAACACGCCGAGCATGCCCGCGCGGGCATTAGGCGCGCCGCAGACCACCTGCACCGGCCCATCACCGCCATCGACGGTCAGGACCTGCAGCTTGTCCGCCTGCGGATGCTTCTCGGCGGTCAGCACCCGCGCGACCTTGAACGGAGCCAGCGCTTCGGCGGGGTTGGATAGCTCCTCCAGTTCAAGTCCGATCGCGGTCAGCTTCTCCGCGATCTCGAGTGCCGACGCCTGGGTATCGAGATGAGCCTGCAGCCAGCTCAGCGAGAACTTCATGCGCCCACTCCGCCCGACAGCGTTGGGACGTCGAGCGCCCGGAACCCGTAATGCTTGAGCCAGCGGATATCGCCGTCGAAGAAGGCGCGAAGGTCGTCCATACCGTATTTCAGCATGGCCAGGCGATCGATCCCGCAGCCGAAGGCAAAACCCTGCCACTGGTCGGGGTCCAGTCCGGCATTGGCGATCACACGCGGGTGGACCATGCCGCTGCCCAGCACTTCCATCCATCCCTGGTTGCCGCCGACCACGCGGCGGCCCTTCTCCATCGACCAGCCGATATCGACTTCGGCCGAAGGCTCGGTGAAGGGGAAATAGCTGGGGCGCAGGCGAAGGACGATGTCCTCACGCTCGAAGAATGCCTTGAGGAACGTCTCGAGCGCCCACTTGAGGTGGCCCATGTGGATCGCCCGGTCGATCACCAGCCCTTCGACCTGGTGGAACATCGGCGTGTGCGTCGCGTCGCTGTCGGACCGATAGACCCGCCCGGGAGCGATCACCCGCAGCGGCGCGCCCTTGGCTTCCATCGTCCGGATCTGCACCGGCGAGGTGTGCGTCCGCAGCACCCGCGCCTCGCTCTCGCCCTCGCGCGGCTCCAGGTAGAAGGTGTCCTGCATCGCCCGCGCCGGATGGTTCTCCGGCATGTTGAGCGCGCTGAAGTTGTACCACTGGGTCTCGATCTCGGGCCCCTCCGCGACCGCGAAGCCGAGGTCCGCGAAAATCTCCGCAAGCTCGTCCATGACTTGGCTGACCGGGTGGACCGAGCCGGTTGGCGTCTCGGGCGCGGGAAGGGAAAGATCGAGCTTCTCGGTTGCCAGTCTCCGGTCGAGCTCGGCTGCTTCAAGCGCCTCCTTGCGATCCCTCAGAGCGGCAGTGATTGCCTCGCGAAGAGCGTGGACCTTTGGTGCTTCAGCAGAGCGGAGATCCGGAGCCATCGCGCCGAGTGATTTCAACCGGCTGGTGATTTCTCCCTGCTTGCCGAGCATGCGAACGCGCAGCGCTTCGACTGCGGCCAGGTCGGCTGCGCTTGCAATTTCCTCGATGATTTCCCGCTCTTCGGCCATGCGCGGCCTCTAGCCGCGCTGCGGCGCAAAATGCAAAGCGCTGTGCTAAGGCTTGGCCATGAGCGACTGGCCCGAACTTACTGCCGCTCGCGACCACGAGACCCTCGCGATCCTTCACCTGGCAGCGCAGATGCTCGGCAAGCTGCGGGTTGCCCACTCGCCGTGGCTGAATCACGGCTGGCACGTCGCGCTCCAACCGAATGCGCGTGGACTGTCGACCTTGCCGACCGCCGCGAGCGGAGACCGCACGTTCACGCTGAGCCTCGACCTCTGCCGTCACGCGATCGTTCTGTGGGTAAGCGACGGGTCACGCGAGGAATTGCCGCTCAACGCCGGGAGCATCGCGGCGCTTCATCATCGCCTCGTTACGATGCTCAACCGTCATGGCCTGCCGTCGAGTTTCTCGGGGCGGCCAAGCGAGATCGCCGATGGTCTCCCATTCGTCAGTGATTCGACGCCCCGCACATATGATCGCGAGTCCGCTAGCCGCTTCAGGGAAGCACTCGCCGCCGTTTTCCCGGTCTTCGAACGTCTTCGGGCAGGATTCACCGGCAAGGCCAGCCCGGTTCACTTCTGGTGGGGCAGCTTCGATCTCGCGGTGACACGGTTCTCCGGCCGGCCTGCACCGCAGCACCCAGGTGGCGTCCCCGGCTTGCCTGATCGAATCACTCGCGAAGCCTACAGCCACGAAGTTTCGAGCGCCGGCTTCTGGGCGTCCGGTGTCATGCCGGTGGAGCCGTTCTTCTACAGCTACGCATACCCCGAGCCGCAGGGCTTTCGCTCGAGCCGAGTGAGCGAGGGCCGTTTCGACGAAAGCTATGGCGAGTTCATGTTGCCCTATGCCGACGTGCGCGCCTCGTCGGAGCCTGACCGTATGCTCGGCAGGTTCCTCCAGTCCACCTACAAAGCGGCAGCCAGCCTCGCGCACTGGGATCGTGCAGCGCTCGAACGCGAAGCCGTCGCTCCATAGAAAAGGGCGCCGCGGATTGCTCCGGGCGCCCGAATTCTCATCACTGTCGAAAGTTCAGGCTGCTGCCTGCTCCTTCTTCTCCAGCGCGCCCTTCGCCTGGGCGATGATGGCGCTGAACGCTTCGCCCTCGTGCATCGCGATATCCGCGAGCACCTTGCGGTCGAGGGTGATGCCGGCGAGGTTCAGCGCGTGGATGAACTCGCCGTAGGTCAGCCCCTCCGCGCGAACCGCCGCGTTGATGCGCTGGATCCACAGGGCGCGGAAGCTCCGCTTCTTCACCTTGCGGTCGCGATAGGCGTACTGCCCGGCCTTCTCGACAGCCTGGCGGGCGATTCGGATCGTGTTCTTGCGACGGCCGTAATAGCCCTTCGCCTGGTCCAGGATCCGCTTGTGCTTGGCGCGGCTGGTTACGCCGCGTTTGACGCGTGCCATGGTGCTCTAGCTCCTTACTTCAGGCCGTAGGGCGCCCAGGCCTTCACGCGCGCCGTATCGGCGTCGGCGAGAACTTCTGTGCCGCGGTTCTGACGGATGTACTTGGCGTTGTGGCTGATCAGGCGGTGGCGCTTGCCGGCGACACCGTGCTTGATCTTGCCCGTAGCCGTGAGCTTGAAGCGCTTCTTGACGCCGCTCTTGGTCTTGAGCTTGGGCATTTTTGTCTCCTCTAAGCATCCGCTTGCGGATGCGACACTTTAGAACCGCCACGGCAGCCCTTACTGGCCGGGCCGTTCTGTTTTCCACGAAGCTGGAAAGCGCGCGCCTATAGATGCGGACGCGCTGCAAGGCAACCGCTACCAGTCGTGCCGGGAGCCGTCACGCTTGAAGAAGCCGCCGCTGTCGTCCGGTCCCAAGCGCTCGATCAGCGCCCCGCATCTCGGCGACGCTTTGTTCCGGAGGCAGCGGCGCATTGGGGCCGCCCATCCGCGTCTTCACCCAGCCGGGATCGAGCACCGCCGCGACAACACCCGACCGCTTCGCTTCGATCGCCAGCGAGTGCCAGGCCATGTTCAGCGCCGCCTTGGAGGTCCGGTACGGCACATAGCCGCCGCTGCTTTCCCCGATACTGCCCATGCCGCTGGTCAGCGCGATCAGCTTGCCGCCCGCTCTGCCGACGGTGCCGAGCACGGACTTGGTGAGCAGGAACGGGGCGATCGTGTTGGTGACCAGCATCTGCGTCCAGGCGCGTCCTTCCTCGGCTGTTTGGGCCTGCTCCGGGATCCACGTGCCTGCGTTGGCGATCAGGAGGTCGAGATCGCTCATTCGCTCGCCCAGCCCGACAACGGCATCGAGGTCCTGCATGTCGAGCTGCTCGACGCGCACACCAAGGCCGTCGAGTTCGGGGCTGGACTGGCGAGCGGTCGCGATGACGTCCCAGCCGTCGGCGGCATACTGGCGCGCGAACTCCAGGCCGATGCCGCGGTTCGCGCCGGTGATCAGGACATTGGGCATGGCGCTTCAACGCAGCGCGGGGCGGGAGTTCCCTAGTCGAACAGGCTGGAAACGGAGGCTTCGTCCGAAATGCGGCGGATCGCCTCGGCGAGCAGCGGCGCGACCGTCAGCCGCCGGATCTTCGAGTCCTTCGGATCGGGCTCGCCGCTCCAGATCGAGTCGGTGACGACGAGTTCGGTGAGCTCCGACTTCGACACGCGGGCTGCGGCTGCGCCCGACAGCACGCCGTGCGTGCAGTATGCGAACACCTCGTTCGCGCCCTGCTGCTTGAGCGCTGCCGCGGCGTTGCAAAGCGTGCCAGCCGAATCGACGATGTCGTCGATCAAGATGCAGGTGCGGCCCTCGACGTCGCCGATGATGTTCATGACTTCGGATTCGCCGGCGCGCTCGCGGCGCTTGTCGACGATCGCCAGCGGCGCGTTGTTGAGCCGCTTGGCAAGGCCGCGGGCGCGAACCACGCCGCCGACGTCCGGCGAGACCACCAGCATTTCGCGGTTGCCCATCCGGGCTTGGATGTCGGCGGCGATCACTGGCGAGGCGAACAGGTTGTCCGTCGGGATGTCGAAGAAGCCCTGGATCTGACCCGCGTGCAGGTCGATCGACAGGACGCGGTTGGCACCGGCGGTGGTGATCAGGTTGGCGACCAGCTTGGCCGAGATCGGCGTTCGCGGCCCCGGTTTGCGATCCTGCCGGGCGTAGCCGAAATAGGGCAGCACCGCAGTGATCCGCTTCGCGGACGCGCGGCGAAGCGCGTCGATGCAGATCAGCACTTCCATCAGATTGTCGTTGGCCGGGTAGCTGGTCGACTGGATCACGAACACGTCCTCGCCGCGGACGTTTTCGTTGATCTCGACGAAAACTTCCTCGTCGGCGAAGCGGCGGACGCTGGCATCGGTCAGCGGCATCTCGAGATAGTCCGAGATCGCCTTGGCAAGCGGCAAGTTACTGTTACCGGCGAGCAGTTTCATCGTGACGATCTCCAGCGGAGAACGGCCTTTAGCGAGCCACTTGCAAGTCCGTAAAGGTTGCTACGGCGCCGAGCGTCGCTAAATCGCCTGCATGGCCGCGTCCGACACCCAGCGTCTCAAGATTGCGCTTGCGCAGATGAACCAGCGGGTCGGCGACCTCGGATCAAATGCCGCCGCCATGCTGGAGATGCGCCGTCAGGCGGGCGATGCCGACCTGCTCGTCTGTCCGGAACTGCAGCTGACCGGCTATCCGCCCGAGGATCTGGTGCTTAAACCCGAGTTCGTCCGGCGGACGATGGAGCATGCCGAGCGACTGGTCGATGCGACCGCGGAGCCGGGGCCTGCGATGCTGATCGGAACGATCATCAACGAGGGCGGGCAGAATTACAATGTGATGCTGCTGGCCGACGGCGGGCGGGTGATTGGACGGACGCTGAAGCGGGAGCTGCCAAACTACGGCACCTTCGACGAGAAGCGTGTGTTCGCGTCCGGACCGGTGCCGGAGCCGTTGGACTTTCGCGGCGTCAAGATCGGCGTGCCGATCTGCGAGGATATCTGGCAGGAAGTCGTCTGCGGTCACCTCGCCGATGCCGGCGCCGAGTTGCTGCTCGTGCCGAACGGCAGCCCCTACGAGCTCGACAAGGATGACTTGCGCCAGCGGCTGGTCCGCGCGCGCTGCGTCCAGACGGGCCTCCCAATCGGCTATCTGAACCGCGTCGGCGGCCAGGACGAGTTGGCTTTCGATGGCTCATCCTTCGTCATGCACTCGGACGGCGAGCTGGTCGTGCAGATGGCAGACTGGGAGGAAGACCTTCTGGTCACGGACTGGGAGCGGCAGGCGGACGGCTGGCAATGCCTGACGCGCGCCAGGCATGCGCTCGATCCCTACCCGGCCGACATCTACCACGCGATGATCGTGGCGCTTCGGGATTACGTCACGCGCAACGGCTTTCCTGGTGTCATCCTTGGGCTTTCCGGTGGGATCGACAGCGCCTTGTCCGCGGCGGTAGCCGTGGATGCGCTTGGACCCGACAAGGTCTGGGGCGTGATGCTGCCGTCCAAGTACACCAGCGACGAGAGCCTCGACGACTCGCGCGATTGCGCCCGCCTCTTGGGCTGCCGTCTTGACGTCGTGTCGATCGCGCCCGCGGTATCGGCTGTGGACGAGATGCTTCCGCAGCTGACTGGTCTGGCCGCTGAGAACGTGCAGGCGCGGCTGCGCATGGTGAGCCTGATGGCGCTCTCGAATGCGCATGGGCACATGCTTCTGACGACCGGCAACAAGAGCGAGATGAGCGTCGGCTATGCGACTCTCTATGGCGACATGGCTGGCGGCTATTCGGTTCTAAAGGATGCCTACAAGACCACGGTGTTCGCCCTGTCCAAGTGGCGCAACCGCGTGAAGCCGGAAGGCGCCCTGGGTCCCGACGGTCCGGTGATGCCCGCAAGCGTGATTACCAAGCCCCCGACGGCGGAGCTCCGGCCCGACCAGAAGGACGAAGACAGCCTCCCACCTTATTCCGTGCTGGACCGCATCCTCGAAGGGCTCGTCGACAAGGAGATGTCGGTGAAGGAGGTCGCGCTCGCGACCGGCCAGGAAATTGCGCTCGTCGCTGACATCGAATCCAAGCTGCTGAAGGCCGAGTACAAGCGCAGGCAGGCGCCACCGGGCGTCAAGATCGGCAGCCGCAACTTCGGCCGCGACCGCCGCTACCCGATCACCAGCGCGTTCCACACCGGCCCGCAGGTCAAGCTGCCGCGATGAGCGTCGTTGCGCGGTTTGCGCCTTCGCCAACGGGCCGGCTGCACGTCGGCAATATCCGGACAGCGCTTCACAACTTTCTCTTCGCCCGCAAGCACGGCGGCGAGTTCATCCTGCGGATCGACGACACCGACCGGGAGCGATCCACCGCCGAGTTCGACCGGCAAATCCGCGACGATCTGGACTGGCTGGGCCTCACACCGGACCGCGTGGTCCGCCAGTCCGAACGGTTGGACCTGTACGAGCGGGAATTCGAGCGGCTGAAGGCCTCAGGGCGGGTCTACGCCTGCTACGAGACGCCGGATGAACTGGACCTTCGCCGCAAGGTGCTGCTCGGCCGCGGCTTGCCGCCGGTCTACGAGCGCAAGGCCGCCGATGCTCCGGTGCCGGAGGGCCGCGCACCACACTGGCGGTTCCGGCTCGATCCCGATCGTCCGATCGCATGGGACGACCTCGTCCGCGGTGAGCAGAAGTTCGACCCCAAGCTGCTCAGTGATCCCGTCGTCCGGCGCGAGGACGGAAGCTGGCTCTACCTGCTGCCAAGCGTCATCGACGACGTTGATCTCGGCATCACGCACATCGTGCGCGGCGAAGACCACGTGTCGAACAGCGCCAGCCAGATCCAGATGTTCGAGGCGCTGGGTGCTAACCCGCCGGGCTTCGCACACGAAGCGCTGCTCGTCGCCGCCGAGGGCAAGCTCTCGAAGCGGCTGGGCGCCTACGGGATTGAGCAGGTCAAGGAAGCCGGCCTCGAGCCGATGGCGCTGTTGTCGGTCCTGGCGCGCATCGGCACGTCGCGGCCGGTCGAGCCCTTCGCATCGCTCGACGAACTCGCGTCCGACTTCGACTTCTCCACCTTCGGCCGCGCTCCTGCGCATTTCGACCCGCACGAGGTCGAGCTGATCAACGCGCGGCTGATGCACAGCCTCGATTACGGCCAAGTGGCCGACCGGCTGCCGGCTGGCGCTACCGAAACTGACTGGCTCCTGCTCCGTCCCAATCTCCAGTCCCTCGCGGACTTCCCTGGCTGGCTTGGAGTGCTCCACGGCGAACTGGAACCGACGGAACTCGGCCACGACGAGCGGCTGGTGGTCAGGGAGGCCGCCAGCCGGGCAGCTACGCTCGACTGGAATGGCGAGACCTGGCGACAGCTCACGAACAGCGTGAAGCAGGTCACAGGCAAGAAGGGCCGCGACCTCTTTCACCCGCTGCGGCTGGCGCTGACCGGTCGCGACAGTGGTCCGGAAATGGCCGGATTGCTGGCCGCGATGGGCAAGGAGAGGGCATTGCGCAGGCTTGAGGCAGCCGCAAAACGCTAGTCGAGCACGGCGCTGCAAATCTCCTCTTGCGGAACAAATGTAATGATGTAACATTTCGTTCATACTAGTGCGATGAAGGAGAGGCCAATGCTAGCCTATGCCGCCAATCGCCCGGACCCAGCCGGACGCCGTTCCTCACCGAACACGATGCTGTTCATCATCGCCGCCCACGTTGCCGGCATCGCGGCACTGATGGCGTGGAAGATGGATCTCCCGGCGCGCGAGGCGGACCCGCCGATCATCGTCACCATGCCCCGTGACCCGACGCCACCGCCGCCAAACGACGAGACGAAGGCGACAAAGCCGACGCCGCAGCCGTCCAACGAGTGGCTCACCCATCCCAAGCCGCAGGTTCCAACCGATCCGATAAAGCAGGACCCTGTTGACCTCAGCGGGACCACTACGTTCGATCCCGGTCCCATCGTCGGCCCAACCGTGGACCCGATCCCGCTGCCGCGTCCGATACCGCGGCCGGTCACGGTAGAGCCTCGGCTTCTGACTCCGCCCTCTCAGCTCCGCCCGCCGTACCCCGAGGCGAAGCTCGCCAATGAAGAGGAGGCCGTGCTTCACCTGAGGCTTGCGATCGGCGCCGACGGGCGGGTCACTTCGGTCGAACCGGTCGGACGCGCCGATCCGGTCTTCCTCCAGGCCGCCCGGCGCCATCTGATCGCCCACTGGCGCTATAGTCCGGCAACCGTGGACGGCCGCGCCGTTGCGACCACGACCGTCATTACATTGAGCTTCCAGCTCGACGCTTGAGGCTCATGGGCGCGGACTAGCACCCCGCTGTGCCGCGCCCTATCTTCCCTTGCATGTCGATCCTGCCCAAACCCGTCGGCCCGGCGGCTGCATTCCGCGACTTGGCGGCCTTCATGCGCCAGCGCAGCCGCGAGCAGGTCATCGGCGCGATGCTTTCGGTCCTGGTCACCACAATCATCATCATCGTTTTCCTCGTCGATCCGAAGGTCAACACGCAGCCAGGCGAGCAGATCGTCTATGCCGAGAGCTGGCCCGAAAACCGGACCGACGCCGAGATGGCCGCCGACCAGAAGAAGGACCAGGCCGCGCTCGAAGCCGCTAAGAAGGAGAAGCGGCGCCAGTTCCAGCAGCTTGAGAAGCAGTTCGGGATTGAGTGACGACCGCCGGTTCATGGCCGAGGCGCTTGCGCTCGGCGAAGACGCGAGGGGCCTGAGCGCTCCCAACCCGAATGTCGGTTGTGTCATAGTCGGAGCGGCCGGCGACATCGTCGGGCGCGGCGCGACGGCGCGTGGCGGACGCCCTCACGCGGAAGCGATCGCTATCGATCAGGCGGGCAGCCGCGCGACGGGATCGACCGTCTACGTGACGCTCGAGCCCTGCGCTCATGATAGCCTGCGCGGGCCCGCTTGCGCCTCGCTGCTCGCCGACGCGCGGCCGGCTCGCGTGGTCATTGCGCTCAAGGACCCCGATCTACGTACCTCCGGCAAGGGAATCCGGCGCCTCCGCGACGCGGGCGTGACCGTCAAGCTAGGTGTGGGCCGTGAGGCTGCCAGGCACTCGCTTGCGGGCTGGCTGACCCGCGTCGAGCTTGGACGGCCGCGCATCACCCTCAAGCTCGCACTGTCGATCGACGGCAAAATTGCGCTGCCGTCAGGCGAATCGAAGTGGATCACGGGAGAGGACGCCCGTCGGCATGTACATGTCGAGCGCGCTCACTCGGACATGATCCTGGTCGGTCGCGCCACCTATCTCGCCGATGCCCCGCGTCTCGACGTTCGGCTTCCAGGGATCGAGGACCGCTCGCCGCGCCGTGCGCTGCTGACCCGCGGCGAAGCTGTCGATGGCTGGGAAACCGTGCGTTCTCCGGCGGGTGTGCATCGGCTTCATGACGTCAACGACCTGCTCGTCGAGGGCGGATCGTCGACCGCCTCGGCATTCCTGGCGCAGGACCTCGTCGACCGCATTCTGATCTACCGGGCACCCATCATCGTCGGAGAAGGCAAGTCGTCGTTCGGTTATGTCGGCCTCGACCACATCGCCGATGCGCACGGCCGATGGCAGCTGGTCGAGGAGCAGCGCCTCGGCGTCGACCGGCTCGAAGTTTACGAGCGGGTCCGGGAAAGCTAGGCGCGGGCGATGTTCACGGGGATCGTCACCGATGTCGGCACCGTCCGCAGCGTCGAGCAGCGCGGCGACCTCCGGCTGACCATCGCGACCACATTCGACATGGCCAGCGTCGACCTTGGCGCTTCGATCGCCTGCTCCGGCGTGTGCCTGACCGTCGTCGACAAGGGGGACGACTGGTTCGCCGTCGACGTTTCGGGCGAGACTGTGTCGCGGACGGCCGCCGATCTGTGGCGCGAAGGGGCGCGCGTGAACCTGGAACGGTCCCTGCGTCTTGGCGATGAGCTTGGTGGGCATATCGTCACCGGTCACGTCGACGCGGTTGCCGAGGTCGTCGGGGTCTGTGCGGAAGGGGATTCGACGCGCATCGGCTTGCGGGTCCCGTCGGCGCTTGCCACTATGATCGCCCCCAAGGGATCGGTCGCGCTCGACGGCGTGTCGTTGACGGTGAACGACGTGCGGGACGCAGAGGATGGGGCCGCGCATTTCTCCATCAACGTGATCCCGCACACGGCCCAGCATACGACCTTCGACGATCTCACCGTAGGCCGACAGCTCAATGTCGAAGTTGACGTGTTGGCGCGGTACATTGACCGCATGATGGCCGCCCGCGCACAGTAGGAACATCGCTGTTCCTGCTTTTCATCACATTGCAATGTGATACAGTGCGCTCATGAGCACCACACTTATGGAACGGCTTAACGCCATCATCGAGACCGGCGAGGTGAGCCGCTCCGGCCTCGCCCGGGCGGCCGGCCTCCACCCCAACAGCCTGCGCAAGCTTGGCCAGCCCGACTGGAATCCGACCGCCGACACCCTGACTCGGCTCGAAAAGCTGATCCAGGGCGGCAACACCGAAGTCCTGGTCGGAACCGAGACGCTGATCAACGAGGCCCGCAACGGCCGCATGTTCATTCTCGTCGACGACGAATCGCGCGAGAATGAAGGCGACCTCATCATCCCGGCGCAGATGGCGACTCCGGACGCGATCAACTTCATGGCCCGGCATGGCCGGGGGCTGATCTGCCTGACCCTGACAAAGGATCGCGCCGACCAGCTCGGCCTGGAGCCGATGACGCGCACCAACCGCAGCCGCAACGAGACGGCGTTCACGGTGTCGATCGAAGCGAAGGAGGGCATCTCGACGGGCATCAGCGCGGCCGACCGCGCCCGCACCATCGCCGTCGCGATCGATTCGTCGAACGCAGTCGACGCGCTGGTGTCGCCGGGCCACGTTTTCCCGCTCGTCGCGCGCCCCGGTGGCGTGCTCGTCCGTGCCGGCCATACCGAGGCCGCAGTCGATATCTCGCGGCTTGCCGGCCTCAACCCGAGCGCGGTGATCTGCGAGATCATGCGCGACGACGGCACCATGGCCCGCCTTGACGACCTCATGGAGTTCGCACGCACGCACGGCCTCAAGATCGGCTCGATCCGCGACCTGATCGCCTACCGCTTGAAGAAGGACCACCTCGTCGAGCGCGTGGCGGCAGCGTCATTCACTGCCCGCAGCGGCGCGCAGTGGCAGGCCCAGGTCTTCCGCGACAAGGCCAACGGCGAGGAGCAGCTCGCGCTTGTCTACGGCTCCGTCGACCCGTCACAACCGGTGCTGGTGCGCATGCACAGCCTCGACCTGTTCGCGGACGTGCTTGGCGAATCGGGGCCGCGCGCCGGCCTTCTGCACGGCGCCATGCGGGCCATCGAAGACGAGGGGTCAGGAGTCCTCGTCGCGCTCCACGCCGCCGCCGCCGGATCGCTCTCGCGCACCATCGGCGAGCGCTCGGGCAAGCCAGCCGAAGCCGGCGATGCGGTCCGCGGCTACGGCATCGGCGCCCAGATCCTCGCCGCGCTGGGCGTCCACGACATGATCCTGCTGACCAACAGCCATCACTCGCCGGTCGCGCTGTCCGGCTACGGCCTGGCGATCATTGAAGAGCGGCCGATCCCGGAGGCGAGCTGAGCGATGTCGACCATCCTCCTCGCCGAGGCGCGCTTCTACCCGCAACTCAACGACATGCTGCTAACTGGAGCACGCTCGGCGATCGAGGCCGCCGGCCACAGGCATGAGACGCTCACCGTACCCGGCGCACTGGAACTCCCCGGCGCCATCGCGCTGGCCGCGCGGAGCGGCCGCTTCTGCGCTTTCGTCGCGCTGGGCGTCATCATCCGCGGCGAGACCTACCATTTCGAAGTGGTCTCCAACGAAAGTGCGCGGGGACTGATGAACCTGACGCTGCAGGGCTTCGCGATCGGCAACGGCATCCTCACCGTCGAGAATGAGGAACAGGCGCTCTACCGCGCCGATCCGGCGCGCGGAGACAAGGGTGGCGCCGCCGCCCAGGCTGCGCTCGCCATGTATGAGCTCAGAAACAAGTACGCGCCCTAGTGCATCGCGGCGCGCGCCCGCTATGCGCGCCAGGTGACCGCAACCAAGCCTCATCGCCTTGCCTTTCCGGCGTTGCTGTTCGGCAATGTCGCGCTGGCGTTCGGTCCGTGGCTCGTCCGCCTTGCCGATGTCGGGCCGGTTGCGGCAGGCTTCTGGCGCCTGACGCTCGCGCTGCCATTCCTGCTGATTGTTGCCCGCATCGCCGGGCAGCCGCCGCGCTGGCCGAAGAAGGCGCTCCTCATCACCGTCGTGATTGCGGCGATCTTCTACGCACTCGACCTCGCCAGCTGGAACGCCGGCATCCGCATGACCAAACTCGGCAATGCGACCCTGTTCGGTAACAGCGGCAGCTTCGTGTTCGTGATCTACGGCCTGTGGCTGGCCAGAACCATGCCGACGACCCGTCAGGGCAGCGCGCTCGCGCTGGCGGTCGGAGGTGCTGCGCTGCTGATGAGCAGCAGCTACGAACTCTCCCCGAAGAATCTGGCGGGCGACCTTCTCACCCTCGTCGCGGGCATCCTCTATGGCGGCTATCTGATCTTCGTCGAGCGCGCCCGGACCGAGCTCCAGCCGATGCCGCTCCTTCTGCTTGCGACGCTGTTCGCCATCCCGCCGCTGCTCGTCATCAGCAGTGCGACGGGCGAGCGCATCTGGCCGCACGACTGGACGCCGCTGCTTATCTTTGCGCTGTCCAGTCAGGTGCTCGGTCAGGGGCTGCTCGTCTATGCCATCGGCACGCTTCCGCCGATGGTCGTTGGCCTCGCGCTCCTCACCCAGCCCGCCGTCTCGGCGATGATCGGCTGGCTCGCCTATCACGAGCGGCTCTCGCCCGCCGACTTCATCGGAGCAGCGGCCATCGCCGCCGCACTCGTGCTGGTCCGCCTGCCGGAGCGGGGGTTGCGAACGGGCGAGCGCCAGCCCAGTTGAGCGGCATGGACGACCCGAGTCCCCTCGAGCAGCTGCGCCGCCGCCTTGCTCTCGCCGTTGGCGAGAACGCCGTGTTCGACGGCTGGACGATGCAGGCGGTGGACAGCGCCGCCGGGCAGCTCGGCATCGACCCCGTTCAGGCGCGCCTTGCCATGCCGAAAGGGCAGGCAGCGATGGTCGACCAGTACATCCGGGAAGTCGACCGCGCGCTCGACGCATGGTTCACGCCGGAGCGGCTGCAGACCCTGAAGATTCGCGAGAGGATTCGAGCCATCGTCTGGCGCCGCCTGGAGATCATGGCGCCCGCCCGCGAAGCCGTGCGCCGGGGTCTCGCCATCCTCGCCATGCCGCAGAACGTCCCGCTGTTCTTGCGGATCAGCTGGCGGACGGCCGACGTCATTTGGCGCATCGCCGGCGACACCAGCACGGACTTCAATCACTACACCAAGCGAATGACGCTGGGTGCAGTCTACGGCTCGACCCTGCTCGTCTGGCTCGACGATCAGAGCGAGGGCATGGCGGAAACTTCCGCCTTCCTCGACCGGCGGATCAATGACGTCATGAACTTCGAGAAATGGAAGGCCGAATGGCGCGGCTCCTCCGACCGCCGCCTCAGCCTTTCGCGGTTCCTTGGTCGACTGCGCTATCCCCCTCGTTGAGGGCTGCTTGACATCCGGCGAGCCGCTTTGATGCTGCACAGACCTGTTTCGTGGGAGCATCTATGCGCGCGGCGTTTCTCGGCCTTCTCCTCATGACGATCGTCACCACCGGTGCGACCGCCGCCCAGCAGGCCGCGACGCCGGGGGATCCGTACATCTGGCTCGAGGACGTTTCCGGCCAGAAAGCCATGGACTGGGTCAACAGCCACAACGCCAGGACCCAGTCGGTTCTGGAGGCGGACCCGCGCTACCGGCAGTATTACGACGAGGCGCTGCAGATCGCTCAGGCGACCGACCGTATCCCCTACGGCAGCTTCCGCGGCGATCACGTCTACAACTTCTGGCAGGACGCCAGTCACGTGCGCGGGATCTGGCGGCGGACGAGCCTGGCCAGATACTCCAGCGGCAACCCGCAGTGGGAAACGGTGCTCGACCTCGACCTGTTGTCCGCGGCCGAAAAGGCCAATTGGGTGTGGAAGGGCGCCGACTGCGCCCGCCCGCTCGAGCGCCGCTGCCTGATCAGTCTGTCCGACGGCGGCGAGGACGCGGTCACGGTCCGCGAATTCGACCTCGGCACCGGCAAATTCGTGCCCAACGGCTTCAAGCTTCCCAAGGGCAAGCAGCGCGTCAGCTGGGTGGACGAGAATACGCTCCTGATCAGCCGCGAGTGGAAGCCGGGCGAGCTCGGCCGCACCGGTTATCCTTACATCGTCAAGCGCCTCAAGCGCGGGCAGCCGCTGTCGGCGGCGGTCGAAGTGTTCCGCGGCAAGCCCGATGACGGCGGCTACGGCGTCACTCCCTATGTGCTTCGCGACGGTCAGGACCGCACGTTGGCCGTGATCTCGCGCCCGCTCGATACCTTCCACTCCGAGACCTACATCCTCACTCCGAAAGGCGCCGAGCGCGTCGCCATGCCGGAGAAGAACAACCTCTCGGATCTGGTCGCCGGCAAGGTGATTGCATCGCTCGAAGAGGATTGGGCGCCGGCCGGCAATCGCGGCGACAAGTTCGCCGCCGGCTCATTGGTGTCGCTGGACCTTGCACAGCTGCGGGCTGACCCCGCGCACCCCAAGGCGACGCTGATCTACCAGCCGGGCCTGCGTGAAGCGCTTCAGGGCACCAGCTCGTCGAAGAACGTGCTGCTCGTCTCCACGCTCGACAATGTGCGCGGCCGGACCTTGCTGTTCACGCCCGCCGCTGACGGCAGCTGGCACCGGCAGGCGATGGACCTGCCCGACAATTCCGACGTGTTCGTCGCCAGCACCAGCAACACCGATGATCGGGCCCTGATCGGCGTGACCAGCTTTCTGGCGCCGCCGTCGCTCTACCTGGCCGACGCAGCCAGCGGCGCGGCGCAGAAGATCATGGCTCAGCCGGCGAAGTTCGATGCAGCCGGCCTGACGGTCGATCAGCGCGAGGCGACGTCCAGCGACGGCACCAGGATCCCCTATTTCATCGTCCACCGGGCTGACATGCCGCTCAACGGCGATAACCCGACCCTGCTCTACGCCTATGGCGGATTCAGCGCTGCAATGACGCCCAGCTATTCCGGGATCAACGGCAAGCTCTGGCTCGAGAAAGGCGGCGTCTACGTCCTGGCCAACATTCGCGGCGGCAGCGAGTTCGGGCCCAAGTGGCACGACGCCGGCCTCGGCGTTCAGCGCCAGCGCATCTATGACGACTTCGCTTCGGTCGCAAAGGACCTGATCGCGACCCGGGTCACCAGTCCGGCGAAGCTCGGCATCCAGGGTGGCTCCAACGGCGGCCTGCTGATGGGCGTGGAATTCATCCAGCACCCCGAATTGTGGAAGGCGGTGCTGATCGAAGTCCCGCTGCTCGACATGATCCGCATTTCCAAGATCGCCGCCGGCGCGTCCTGGGAAGGCGAATATGGCAGCATCGACAACGACCCCGCGGTCCGCGCCTTCTGGGAGAAGACCTCGCCCTACCAGAACCTGCGCCGCGACGGCCGCTATCCAGAGCCCTTCATTTTCACCACGACGAAGGACGATCGCGTCGGTCCGCAGCATGCCCGCAAGTTCGCCGCGCGGATGGAGGAATACGGCCTGCCGTTCTATTATTATGAGAATACGGAAGGCGGCCACGCGGCCGGTGCGAACCTCAAACAAGTCGCCCACACGGACGCGCTCGAGATGGTCTATCTTACCCGCAAGCTGATGGACGGGTCGCCGTCGTCGCCAGCGGCGAAATAGCTGCGCCCTGGAGGGGTGGAAATCCTCTCCGGTTAATGATAATCACTTGCAAGAATGAACGCGCCCGTCGACCTGGGGACGATCCCGCTCGACCAGCTTGAGCTGGGGTCCCGTGCGCGCGTCCTGTCGATTGACTGGGATGCGCTGGACGAGAGCGAAGCGTGCCGGCTGCGCCACTTCGGCTTCGACGAGGGCGTGGCAATCGAGCCGCTCCACCTCGGTCCGTTCGGGCGCGATCCGATCGCCGTCAGGGTCGGGCGAATGACCGTGGCGATCCGCCGCCGCCACGCCCGCGCGATTCGCGTTCTCCCCGCCAAGAAGTGAACCCGCTCCCGCTCGTTGCGATCGCCGGAAATCCGAATGCCGGCAAGAGCGCCCTGTTCAACGCTCTGACCGGCGCTCGCCAGAAGGTCGGCAACTATCCTGGGGTCACGGTCGAACGGAAGTCGGGACGCCTGACTCTTGCCGATGGCCGGCCGGTCGAAGTGGTCGACCTGCCCGGCTCCTACAGCCTTGATCCCGTCAGCCCTGATGAAGCGGTCACTCGCGACGTGCTCCTCGGCAAGCAGAAGGGGGAGCGCCAGCCCGACGCCCTGCTCATCGTCCTCGACGCCTCCAACCTCGACAACCACCTGCGCTTCGCACTGCAGCTGATCGACCTCGGGCTTCCCACGATCGTCGCGCTCAACATGGTCGACCTCGCTCGCCGTGACGGCCTCGAACTCGACCAGGCGAAGCTGGAGCAGGAGCTTGGCGTCCCGGTGATCGAGACGGTCGCGGTGCGCCGCCGCGGCATTCGCGAGGTGCATGCAGCGCTCGACGACATGCTGTCGTCACCCCGCTGTGGCGTCCACACCCACGTCAAGAGCGACCTGATTCACCTGCAGAAGCGGGCTCGGGAGATCGCCAGCGCCGCGGTGGTCAGCGAGACACCGGTGCGCCGCTGGACGCACCGCCTGGACGCCGTGCTTCTGCATCCCCTCGTCGGGCCGATCATCCTCGCGCTCGTGATGTTCCTGATGTTCCAGGCGGTGTTCTCGTGGAGCGAGACACCGGTGTCCTGGATCGAAGGCGCAGTCGCATCCCTGTCGGCAGCGGCAAGCGGCGCGCTCCCCCCAGGCCTGCTGCGGTCGTTGGTCGTCGACGGCGCCATCGCCGGCGTCGGTGCGGTGATCACCTTCCTGCCGCAGATCCTGATCCTGTTCTTCTTCATCCTGCTTCTTGAGGGCACCGGCTACATGGTCCGCGCCGCCTTCCTCATGGACAAGCTGATGCACGGCGCGGGCCTGTCCGGGCGGGCCTTCATTCCGTTGCTGTCGAGCTTCGCCTGCGCAGTTCCCGGCATCATGGCGACTCGCACCATCGAAGACCCGAAAGACCGGTTGACGACCATCCTGGTGGCGCCGCTGATGACATGCTCGGCGCGGCTCCCCGTCTACACGCTGATCATCGCTGCCTTCATCCCGAATCGGCGGCTGGTCATCGGCATCGGGCTGCAGGGCGTGGTCATGTTCAGCCTCTACATCTGCGGCATTGCCGGTGCGCTCATTGCCGCCCTCGTGCTTCGCCGCGGCGTCCTCAAGGGCGGCGGCGGCGGCTTCATGATGGAGCTTCCAAAGTACCAGTGGCCGCCGGTCAAGGACGTTGCGCTCGGCCTGCTCACCCGCACCGAGATCTTCCTCAAGCGCGCCGGCACCATCATTCTCGGCACCACCATCGTCCTGTGGGCGCTAGCGAGCAT
Source organism: Sphingomonas sp. F9_3S_D5_B_2 (assembly GCF_054263715.1). NCBI lineage: Bacteria > Pseudomonadati > Pseudomonadota > Alphaproteobacteria > Sphingomonadales > Sphingomonadaceae > Sphingomonas > Sphingomonas sp. F9_3S_D5_B_2. The sequence goes on from NZ_JBSZFB010000003.1 coordinate 153,049, forward strand.
CCCGCAGGCCGCACCGGGCCAGAAGCAGAGCGACATCTCCATCGCCGGCCACATCGGCAACGCGATCGAAACCGTCGTCCGGCCGATCGGCTTTAATCACGACATCGCCATGGCCCTCCTGCCGACGATGGCTGCGCGAGAAGTCGCCGTCAGTGCGATCGCGACGATCTACTCGATCGACTCGAATGACGAGACTGCGGCGGCAAGCAGCCTCGAAGACAAGCTGCGCCAGCGCTGGCCGCTTCCCACGGCGCTCGCGTTCCTCGCCTGGTTCGTATTTGCCCCGCAATGCATCTCGACCATTGCGGTCACTCGCCGTGAGACCAACGGCTGGAAGTGGCCGCTGTTCATGGTCAGCTATCTGTTCGTGCTTGCCTACATTGCGGCCGGCGCGACCTACTGGACGGCGGTCGCGCTCGGTTTATAGCTGTCGCTCGATTCTAGGAGAGTGACATGGCGGGCGTGAACAAGGTGATCCTGGTCGGCAACCTCGGCGCGGACCCGGAGTCGCGTTCGTTCAGCAACGGCGGTGAGGTGGTGAACCTCCGCGTCGCGACGTCGGAGAACTGGAAGGACCGTGACGGTAACCGGCAGGAAAAGACCGAATGGCACTCGGTCGCGATCTTCAACGAGAACCTCGGCCGGGTCGCCAAGAATTACCTGAAGAAGGGCTCCAAGGTTTACCTCGAGGGCCAGATCCAGACTCGCAAGTGGCAGGATCAGTCCGGGAACGACCGCTACACGACCGAGATCGTGCTCCAGAAGTTTCGCGGCGAGTTGGTGCTTCTCGACGGGCCCGGTGGTGGCGGCGGCGCGGGCGGTGGTTCGCGCGGCGGCTTCAACGAAGGCTATGACGAGTTCGGCGGCGGCAGCGGCGGCGGTGGTGGAGGCGGCTCCAAGCCGCAATCGCGTCCGCAGCCTGCGGCCTTCGACAGCGACCTCGACGACGACGTTCCTTTCTAGGAGCTTTCGTTGCCCTTCCGCAGTGCCGCGAGGGCCGCGAAGGGACCGGCCTGTTCTTCCGAAATCACGCCCGCTTCCTTGAGCGCCGCCTCGGCACCCGGGCTGCGCGGATAGGGGTTGAGGCTGAGCGCCAGCGTGTCGGCGATCGCCGCGCCCAGGTCGATCGTGCTGCCGTCATGAAACACGACGTCGCAATCGGCGGACCCAAGCTCGACTTCCTCGTCGGACCGCGCGGGCTCCGGCTCCGGCGTGAAGACGATGTCGAAAGGCTCGTCGAGGTGAGCGGGGACGGGGTCGCCGGTCACGACGCAGCTTTGGTGGAGCGAAGCCATCACCCGGCCTGTCGCCTCCACGACCATGCCCTTGCGGCTGAGCACCGCGTGCGCGTCGAGCCGCTCCAGGCTTTCCAGGCCGAGCCGCTCCGCCGTCGCCTGCCGCTCGCTCTCCGAAGCGACGAGGTCGAGCCGGTCGCCATCACGGATATGATCGATCTTCAAATTGTGCGCGAAATTGGCGCTCATCCGATCCTTCCTTCGGCAATTTCCCCCGTCGGCACGGCCTTGAGCCGCGACCAGAGCTGGCGCAGCGCCTGGCTGTTGTGCTCGCTACCTTCGGCGAGGCCCTCGAGGCTCTCGACGGCAGCGGCGTTGAAGTCTCCGCCCCCCGTTGCCGAGCGCCACAGCTCGACACGGCGGCCGAGCGCCGACACCAGCTTGCGCACCTTGCGGCCAAGCGCTGGATCGCCAAGCCCGAGCTCACGATGCTCGGCTTCCATGATCTCCACGAACCGCTCCGTCAGCGCCACGCCGGCGGCCTCGCCTCGGAGCCCACCTTCCTCCAGTCGAACCAGCACCAGAGCGGTGATCGTCGACAGGACGGCGAAGCGACCGTCCAGCGAGTCGGGGACCTGCCCCTCGACATACCAGTGCGGCTGGCGCGCCTCGTGAGTGACGGCGGCGAACAGCTCGGCACCGCGCGCGGGACGCGCCGTTAATCGCGGGAACAGGAAGCGGAGCATAGCGTGCGTTTGGTCTCGATTGGCGCCAAGCCTTGCGCCTGTGCGGGAGCCAAGGATATTGAGGCGGACGCGCCGACAGGCAAGAGCGGCGGCAATTCCCGCTAGGCTCCGGCGCTCAAGAGAGGTTCGAAACGATGAAGCTTGCGCTGTTGAAAGTCACCCTCGCCGCCGCCGGCGTGGCGTCGCTCGCGGGCTGCGCGGGCGTCCGGGCCCACCGGGGCGCTGTGCTCGACCCGCAGCTCGTGACCGGGATCCAGCCGGGCGTCGACAACAAGGATTCGGTTGAAAAGACCCTCGGTCGCCCAACCTTCGCTGGCGAGTTCACGGCGAACGACTGGTATTATATCGCCCGCGACACCTCGACGTTCGCGTTCCGCAATCCGCGCGTGACCGACCAGACCGTGCTCCACATCCGCTTCGACAATGCCGGCAACGTCGCCGCGGTTGAGCGAACCGGCAAGAACATGGTCGCCAACATCGACCCGACCAAGCGCTCGACGCCGACGCTGGGCCGCAAGCACGACATCTTCAGCGAAATCTTCGGCGGCATCGGCAGCGTTGGCGCTCCCGGCATGGGGACGCCGAGCTCCGGCAACCAGGGTCAATAGCGGCGAGCTTCCTCGCCTGGCGGCTTTCCTATAGTCCGGCGGCATGACCGCCACGCCAGCTGGCATGACCTATGCCGACTATCTGAAGCTCGACGAGCTGCTGACCGCCCAGCAGCCGCTGTCGAACCTTCACGACGAGATGCTGTTCATCGTCATCCACCAGACCAAAGAGCTGTGGATGAAGCAGATGCTCCACGAGCTGGAGCTCGCCATCCCGCTTGTCGGCACCGACTCCTTCGCTGCAGCCTACAAGGCACTGGCGCGGGTCAGCCGGATCCAGTCGGTAATGACGCTCTCGTGGGACGTGCTCTCGACCCTCACCCCAGTCGACTATCTCGCCTTCCGGCACGTGCTTGGCACATCGTCGGGTTTTCAGTCCGCGCAGTTCCGCGAACTCGAATTCCGCCTCGGGCTCAAGGATCCGGTCTATTTGCGGCACTATGCGGAGGGCACGGACGAGCGCCGCCGTCTCGACCAGGCGCTTGCGGCGCCGAGCCTGCGCGATGAATCCCATGCTGCGCTGGAGCGATCGGGTTTCGATCTCGGCGATCGGTCGCAAGCCGCACTCGCTGCCGCGTGGCTGGAGGTCTACCGCGACTCCGAGCGCTGGTTCGACCTCTACCAACTCGCTGAAAAACTGGTCGATCTGGACGACGGGTTGGCGTCCTGGCGTCACAAGCACGTGCTGACCGTAGAGCGGATCATCGGCAGCAAGGCGGGGACCGGCGGCTCCGAAGGTGCGTCCTACCTGCGCTCAACGCTCGACAAGCGCATCTTCCCCGAGCTGTGGGCGCTGAGGACCGATCTTTGAGCTTCAAGCCGCTGTTCGCACGAAGCCTCGCGGCGGACCCCGACCGGCTGCACTTCGCAGCGCACAGCCATCACCTCTGGCCCGACGCCAGCTTCGAAGGCCAGGTGGAAGCGTGGAACGACGCGGCGAGGCTCGCCGACCGCAAGTGGGACAAGGTGATCGGCGAGGTCTGGCCCGAAGCCCAGGCCAATGTCGCGCAGGAACTCGGCACGGGCATGGCCGACGCCATCGTCTTTGCCGCGAACACCCACGACTTCCTGATCCGGCTGTGGGCTGCGGCGCCGCGCCGTGGGGGACAGCCCTTGCGCGTGCTTGCGAGCGGCGGCGAGTTCCACAGTGCGCGCCGCCAATTCGCCCGCTGGGTCGAGAGCGGGGACATCCTCCTGGAGGAGATCGCCACCCACCCGTTCGACACCTTCGCGTCGCGCTTCCTCGCGGCCGCGGCAAGCGGCGAGCACGACCTCGTCCTCGTCAGCCAGGTGCTGTTCGGCAGCGGCCGCATCTTCACTGCGGTCGACGAGCTTGCAGGACTCAGTCGCCCGGAAGGCCCGTGGGTCGTGATCGACGGCTACCACGCGTTCATGGCGCTCGACCGGCCGTTCGCAGGAAGAGCAGCCGACACCGCCTTCTACCTCGGTGGCGGATATAAATACGCAATGGCGGGCGAGGGCTGCGCGTTCATGCATGCGCCCGCAGGCTTCGGCCCGCGCCCGCCGGTCACCGGCTGGTTCGCCGAGTTCGAGGACCTGAGCCTGCCGCCTGGGAGCGTCGGTTACGCCAGGGACGCGAGCCGGTTCATGGGCGCGACCTTCGACCCGTCAGCGCTCTACCGGTTCAACGCAGTCCAGCGGACGCTTCGCGAGAACGACCTCACCACCGACCGTATCTCTGCTCATGCCGGACGATTGCAGGGCTTGCTGCTCGGGCAGCTTGCCGGGTCTCCGTTGGCTGAGGCCGAACTGCTGAATACGCCGGGCGAAGGTCCGCAAGCGCGCTTCCTGGCCTTCCGCCATCCGGACGCGGAACTCTGGCACGCCGCCCTCAAGGCCCGCAACTGCATCACCGACGTCCGCGGCGGCGTGTTGCGTATCGGCTTCGCCATCTATCAGGACGCAGAGGACGTCGAGCGGCTCACGCAGCTCCTGCACGACCTCTAACTACCTGAACAACAAAGAAATATGAGGTTCACCCTAGTGGGGTAGACGGGTCGGTCGAACAGGTCGGTTGCGGAACGACGCTCATGCCGAGCCGTTGGCAGCGACGAAGGAGATCCACCATGACGAAGGTCATGTTGATTGCGGGCGTTGCGGCGCTGGCAATCGCGACGCCCGCTCCGGCGGGACCGCACGGCGGACATGGAGGCGGCCATGGCGGGCACGCGTCCGCCCCGCATCAGAATCACGGCGGCGGCGGTCAACGGCGCGCCGAGCGGCCGGCCCAGCGTCAGCAACACGCCCAGCGTCAGGCCCGCGCGTTCCAGCAGCGCGAGCGGGGCAACCAGCAGCGCCAGGCACGCCCGTTTCAGCAGCGTGAGCGCGGCAATCAGCAGCGTCAGGCACGCGCCTTCCAGCAGCGAGAGCGGGCCAGTCAGCAGCGACAGGCTCGTGCCTTCCAGCAGCGCGAGCGCAGTCACCAGCAGCGTCAGGCGCGCGCGTTCCAGCAACGGGAGCGCAGCCAGCATCAGCGGCAGGCCCGAGCGTTCCAGCAGCGCGAGCAGCGCCAGGCGCACGTCTTCCAGCAGCGGCGGCGCATCGAGCAGCAGCAGGCGCGTGCGTTCCAGCAGGAGCGACGCAACGAGCAGCGGCAGGCGCGTGCCTTCCAGCAGCGGCGGCACAATGACCAGCGCCAGGCGCGCTTTTTCCAGCAGCAGCAGCAGCAGCAGCGCCGCATGGAAGCGCAGAACCGGATTTTCGAGCGGCGCCAGTACGTCGCCGACCGGATGGAGCAACGTCAGTGGCGTGACCGTCGTTCGCAGCGATATGCGGATTACGGCCGCTTCGAGAACCGCCGCTACGCCAGCAACGACTTCCGGGTCCGCTACGCGGATGACCGTCCGCTGCGGCTGCTCGGATCGCCGCTTGCCAGCGCCGCTTCGTACGGCTCGCTCTACGAACTGCCGCGGCAGGTCAGCTATCTGTATCCGGAAACGCCGAACTATTATTACCGCTACGGGGACGGCTACCTCTATCAGGTCGACCGCAACACCAATGTGATCGACGAGCTGCTGCCGCTGATCGGCGGCGGCTACCTGCCGGGCATGACGTTCCCCAGTTCGTACATGAACAGCTATGTGCCGGCCGGCTACGGGTTCGACACCTTCTACCCGGACACGTCCTATGCGGACTACCGCTACATGGACGGCAACGTCTACTCGCTCGACCCCTATTCGGGGACGATCCAGGATGTCGTGCCGACCTATGCCTACGGCTATGGCGTGGGGCAGATGCTTCCGGCGGGCTATGGCTATTACAACGTGCCGACCCAGTACCGCAGCATGTACTACAACACGCCGGACTCGAATTACTGGTACGCTCCGGGAGCGATCTACCAGGTCGACCCGAACTCGCAGCTCATTACCTCGGTGGCCTCGCTGCTTGCTCCGGGCATGAGCGTCGGCCAGCCGCTGCCGATGGGCTACGACACCTACAACGTGCCGCTCGCCTATCGTTCGACCTATTACGACACGCCGAACGCCTGGTATAGGTACAACAACGGCTACATCTACCAAGTCGACCCGACGACCCAGATCGTCCAGGCCATCGTCGCCTCGCTTCTGACCTGAGGTAATTGCAACATTGCGAGCGGCCCGGCATGTCGTTGCCGGGCCGTTTCGTTTCGGCTGCATGTGGAAGGAGTCCCATGAACAAGACGGCACTCATGCTCGCAACTGGGATCGCCCTCATCCTTGGTGGGTGCGGAAGCGGCGGCGACGGCAGCAAGTCGGGGCAGACGCCCGCCGCAGCGAAGGCGGCGGGAGGCCAGACGATTGCTGCCGGACTTCCAGCCAACAGCCGGTTCATGGCGGCGGCCCGTGCTGCCGGGATCGACAAGACGCTCGCCGGTCCTGGCCCTTACACGGTCCTCGTTCCCGACGATGCGGCCTTCGCCAAGCTTCCTGACGGAGCGCTCGGCAACCCCGGCGACCCGCAGCAGCGCTCCAAGCTGACGCCGATCGTGACTTACCTGATCCTGCCCGGCACGGTGCTTGCCGCCGACATCGGCAAGACGATCGACAATTCGAAGGGCAAGGCCCTGATCATGTCGGTCAGCGGCCAGACGTTCACGGCAACCCGCGACGGCGGCGCGATCGTGCTGACGGATGCGCAGGGCAACCAGGCCCACCTGGTCAAGGCCGATCAGCAGTTCTCGAACGGCGTAGTGCACCAGATCGACGCCGTCCTGCTGCCCCCGGCACCCGGCGGAGACGCCAAGCCGGCCAAGTAGTAGGCCGGCCGCGCGCTCCCGCGCATTCAAGCACTTCACCGCGCGTGATCGCTCGCTATAACGATGCGACGGCGTGGCTGATGGGGCGAATGGGCGATGAAGGCGACGATTGAACGGGCGACACTCTTGAAGAGCCTCGGCCACGTCCAGTCGGTCGTCGAACGCCGAAACACCATTCCCATCCTGTCCAACGTCCTGCTCGAGGCGCGCGAGGACGGCTCGCTCCGGCTGATGGCTACCGACCTCGATCTGCAGGTCGACGAAAGCGTGCCCGCCAACGTCACCCAGCCGGGCGCGACCACCGTTTCCGCGCACACGCTGTTCGACATCGTTCGCAAGCTTCCTGAGGGCAGCCAGGTCGAAATCACCGCCGCCGAAGGCAAGATGCAGGTCGTTGCCGGCCGCGCTCGCTTCAATCTCTCCACGCTTCCGCGCGACGACTTCCCGGTCATTGCCGAAGGCGAGCTTCCGACCCGCTTCGAGCTGCCGGCCGCGACCCTTCGCGAGGTCATCGAGAAGACCCGTTTCGCCATCTCCAGCGAGGAGACGCGCTATTATCTGATGGGCATCTTCCTGCACGTCGTCGACGACCAGCTGCGCGCCGCGGCCACGGACGGCCACCGGCTGGCCCGGGTGACGCTGGCGCGCCCTGACGGCGCCGATGAGATGCCGGACATCATCGTCCCTCGTAAGTGCGTGCAGGAGCTGTACCGGCTCCTCGAGGAAGTCGAAGGCACGGTCGAGATTTCGCTTTCTCCCACCAAGGTCCGCTTCGGCCTTGGCACCGCGGTCCTGACCAGCAAGCTGATCGATGGCACCTTCCCGGACTACAACCGCGTCATCCCGACAGCGAATGACAAGCTGCTCAAGCTCGATCCCAAGAGCTTCTCGGCCGGCGTCGACCGTGTTTCGACCATCGCCAGCGAGAAGACGCGGGCGGTCAAGATCAGCGTCGACCGCGACAAGGTGACCCTGTCCGTGACTTCGCCGGAGAACGGCGTCGCAACGGAAGAACTGGCGGCGGACTACGGTTCGGACGGCATCGAGATCGGCTTCAACGCCCGCTACCTGCTCGACATCCTGTCCGAGATCGACGGCGACACGGTTGAAGTGCATCTGGCGGACGCAGCGGCGCCAACCCTGCTGCGTGAGAACGACAAGTCGAACGCCCTGTACGTGCTGATGCCGATGCGGGTTTGACGTCCGAATGATCTGCCGAGTTTGGCGGGGATGGACGACGCTCGAAAATGCTGCCGCTTATGAGCGCGTCGTTCGCGGCGAAGTGATCCCCGTGATCGAGGCAAGCAACATTCCGGGTTTCCGCCACATCGACCTGATGAAGCGCACGTCCGCGGACGAGGTCGAATTCCAGACGATCATGTGGTTCGACACGATCGACGCAATCCGCAGCTTCGTCGGCGAGGACTATAGCGTTAGCCATGTGCCCGCCGCGGCCAGAGCCGTTCTCAAGCGATTCGACGAGCGCGCGGACCACTACGAAGTCATCGACCGCCGTCCGCAATAGCGTATAGACGGCCACGGTGCCCGTCACCCGCCTCACGCTCACCGATTTCCGGTCCTACGTGGCGACCTCCGTCGAGCCGGGCCCAAGTTTCGTTCTGCTGTTCGGGGAAAACGGCGCGGGCAAGACCAACATGCTCGAAGCGGTGTCGCTACTCGCCCCCGGCCGCGGCCTGCGCGGTGCTCCGCTCGGCGACATGGCGCGGCAGGGGGGCGCAGGCGGGTTCGGCGTCGCTGCCCAGCTGGACGATACCACGCTCGGCACCGGCACCTTGCCCTCAGCGCCGGAACGCCGTCAGGTCCGCATCAACAGCGCTCCCGCGTCCGTGAACTCGCTAAGCGAGTGGCTGTCGATCCTGTGGCTGACCCCGGCCATGGACCGCCTGTTCGTCGGCACCGCCGGCGACCGCCGTCGTTTCCTCGATCGTCTCGTCCTCGCGCTCGAGCCCGCGCACGCGCACCATGCATCACGCTACGAAGCCGCCATGCGCGCCCGCAACAAGCTGCTGGCCGACGAGACTGCCCCGGACCCGGGTTGGCTGAACGCGCTCGAGGAATCCATGGCCGAGCACGGCACCGCAATCGCTGGCGCCCGTTCCCGCACTATCGCAGCACTCGACGAGCGCCTCGGCCTCGCGCCCGGGGATGCCTTCGCCCCGGCTCGCATTTCGCTCGAAGGTTGGTCAGGAGGCGACTTGTCGACCGTCCTGCGCGCCAACCGCTCCCGCGACGCCGCAGCCGGGCGCGCCACCGAAGGCCCGCATCGTCAGGACCTGCTCGTGTTCCACCGCGCCAAGGCCATGCCTGCCGCACAGTCTTCCACGGGTGAGCAGAAGGCGCTGCTTCTGGGCCTCGTTCTCGCTCACGCCGACCTCGTCGCGGACCGGCGCGGCGCCGCGCCCATCCTCCTCCTCGATGAGGTGGCCGCCCACCTCGATCCGCTCCGCCGCGAAGCCCTGTTCGGGCGCCTCGAAGGTCGCGGGCAGGTGTGGATGACCGCGACCGAAGCGGCGCTGTTCGACGGCATCGGCACGGCCTCCCGCTTCCACGTCGAACCGGGCCGGATCGCATCCGCTTGAGCAGTGGGTGGACTTTTCAGCATTTCCCTCTATATCGCACTGCAGCACGAGGCGCTTTCCAAGCGGCGTGATCGGTCCAGACGCAAAGCGCAGTGACCGGCCCGCGCCTCGATTTAGAAGTTCTCCACATCACGCGGGGTTCTTGGGTTTCCCGCTCGCCGGGCGCTCAAAGCGCGTCCGTGCGGCACTCGTTTGTGGAAGTTTCTACCAATGTCATTTCAAAATCTCGGGCTCTCGAAGCCCCTCCTCGACGCGCTCGCGGCCCGTAATTACACGCAGGCGACGCCGATTCAGATGCAGGCGATCCCGACGGTCCTGACCGGCCGCGATCTCCTCGGCATCGCCCAGACCGGCACCGGCAAGACTGCGGCATTCATGCTGCCGTCGCTCGACCGCCTGGCTGCCAACCGCCAGATGCCCAAGCCGGGCCAGATCCGCATGCTGGTGCTTGCGCCGACCCGTGAGCTCGCCTCGCAGATCGCCGCCAGCGCCGAAGCCTATGGCAAGTTCATGCACCTTTCGGTCGGCGTGATCTTTGGCGGCACGCCCAACAGCAAGAGCCTGCGCACGGTCTCGCGCGGCCTCGACGTTCTCGTCGCCACGCCGGGCCGCCTGCTCGACCTCATCGACCAGCGCGCCCTCTCCCTTCGTGAGCTCGAGATCCTCGTCCTCGACGAGGCCGACCAGATGCTCGACCTCGGCTTCATCCACGCACTGAAGCGGATCGTCGCTTTGGTCCCGCCGAAGCGCCAGACCCTGTTCTTCTCGGCCACCATGCCGAAGGCGATCAAGGAACTTGCAGACCGTTACCTGACCAAGCCGGCCGAAGTGTCCGTGACTCCAGCGGCGACGACCGTGCAGCGGATCGACCAGAGCGTGACGATGGTGAACCAGTCCGAAAAGACGGCGCTGCTGACCATCTTCCTGCAGTCGAACGAGGTCGAACGGGCGCTGGTGTTCAGCCGCACCAAGCACGGCGCCGACAAGATCGTCCGTCAGCTCGAAGCCGCCGGCCTCGCCGCCAGCGCGATCCACGGCAACAAGTCGCAGCCGCAGCGCGAGCGCGCCATCGCCGCCTTTAAGACCGGTGAAGTGCCGGTCCTGGTCGCGACCGACATCGCCGCGCGCGGGATCGATATCCCGGGCGTCAGCCACGTCATCAACTTCGACCTGCCGGACGTGCCGGAGCAATATGTTCACCGCATCGGCCGCACCGCGCGCGCCGGCGCAGCGGGCATCGCCATTGCCTTCTGCAGCCCGGATGAGCGCGGCAACCTGCGCGATATCGAGCGCACGACCCGCCAGAAGATCGCCGCCGCACCGCTTCCGGAGAACTTCATGGCGGCAGCGGAGACGCTGAAGCGCTTGAAGCCGGCTGCGGTCGTTCGTCCGCCGCAGCCCTCGACCAAGGGTCAGCGCCGGGCGACTGGCCAGCGCCACGATCAGCGCAACGATCGTCCGCAGCAGCGCCACGGCCAGCGTGCGGACGGCCACGCCGGTCATCGCCCCGAAGGCGGCAGCGGCAACCGGCGCTCTCGCGGCCGAGGTCGTGGCGGTCGTCCGGGCGGAGCCCGCGCCCAGGGCTAAACGGTCAGCGCCGCCTCGTTGGACGATCGCTTCCCCTCGGCGGCGGCCTTCAACCCATTGCCGGTATCCGGCAGATGAATAAGGTGGCGTGATGATTTCGCGATATCGGCTGTTCCTTGCCGCAGCGTTCGGCCTCTTGCCAATTGGCGGTTCGACAGCGGCGAGGACAGCATGGCCGAGCCGCTCCCCACAAGTTGCGCTCACACGTGCGGGCCACGTCCCGAAGGGCCTGAAGCGACTGACCATCCGGTCGGTCGGCAGGGTGGAGCCCGCCACGGACGGGAACCTGCTGAGGCAATGGCCCGGAACCTACTTCGAGACGCGCTTCCGCGGGCCCGGTGCCTTCTTCAAGGTCGGGCCGGGTGAGGTCAGCCTCCGAGTCATCGTCGATCATGGACCGCCTGAGAAGCTCGTGAAGCCACAGCCCGGCTGGTATGCCGTCACCGGTCTGCAGCCTGGCATTCACGAACTGCGGGTTGCAGTGGCCAGCGAGAGCCAGTCCGCTCCGACGGAGTTCGGAGGCTTCTACGCTCCGCCAGCGGTCGCGCCGCTCACGCCTCTTCAACCGTCGCGCCAGATGGAGTTCATCGGCGACTCCCACACTGTCGGCTACGGCAACGTTTCGCCGACGCGCCAGTGCAGCGACGCGGACGTCTGGACGACCACCGACACGACGCAAGGCATCGCCGCGCTGACGGCGGCGAAATTCGGTGCCGACTATGAGGTGAACGCAATCTCGGGCCGCGGCGTGGTTCGCAATTACAACGGCTTTGCCGCCGACACGCTGCCGCAAGCCTATCCCTTCGGGCTGTTCGACAAGAGCGAGCCGGCGAACGATCCCGACTGGCACCCGCAAGTGGTCGTGATCGCTCTTGGGACGAACGACTTCTCCACACCGCTAAATGCCGGCGAGAAGTGGCAGTCGCGTCAGCAGCTGCATGCCGATTACGAAGCCACTTATGTACGCTTCGTCCAGTCGCTTCGCGTGCGCTACCCGGCTGCCCGGCTGGTGCTTTGGGCAACGGATCTCAGCGAGGGCGAGATTCTGTCGGAAGTCCGGAAGGTCGCGGCCAGGCTCAAGGCCGCTGGAGAGACCCGCATCGACGTGGTGCCCGTTTCAGGGCTGGCGCTCACCGCGTGCAATTATCACCCGAGCGTAACGGACGATGCCGTGATTGCGTCGGCGCTGACGAAAACGATCAACCTGCATCCCGAAGTCTGGCGCTCGAGAGCGAACCCGCTCCGCGGAACCTCAGGGCACCGGCACGCGCGCACGCGCTGAGGAGGCTGTCCTTCAGGTGCTCAGCTAATTCCCTCGTCGGATGCAGCGTCGGACCGCAAGACTTGCAGTCTGCTCTCGCAATTAGAACAAGCTGTCCTACACGCCGAATGACGTGCCAGGGGGACGCTTGAGCTTACGCGTGAATTGGACCGCAGTCCTTCTACCGTCCTTGGCGCGCGACCTCGTCGTCACTGCGAACATTGGGAACATTCGCGTCCCGACTCACGCGTGCGCACACACGCGCGCACGCGTGACTTCCCGGCGGAAATCCCTATATCCGGACTATGGCAACCGACCCCAATCAGAATGAATATGGCGCGGACTCGATCAAGGTCCTGAAGGGCCTCGACGCCGTCCGCAAACGCCCCGGCATGTACATCGGCGATACGGACGATGGGTCCGGCCTCCACCACATGGTGTTCGAGGTCTCCGACAACGCGATCGACGAAGCGCTGGCCGGCCACTGCGACCGCATCCTTATCCAGTTGAACCCGGACGGCTCGGTGACGGTCGAGGACAATGGCCGCGGGATCCCCACTGGCATTCACGCTGAGGAAGGCGTGTCGGCAGCCGAGGTCATCATGACCCAGCTCCACGCCGGCGGTAAGTTCGAGAACACCAGCGACGACAACGCCTACAAGGTCTCGGGCGGACTCCACGGCGTCGGCGTCAGCGTCGTCAATGCGCTGAGCGAGTGGCTCGATCTGACAATCTGGCGTGACGGCGAGGAGCATTACATGCGCTTCCGCCACGGCGATGCCGAAGCGCCGCTGAAGGTCGTCGGACCGGCTCCCGAAGGCAAGAAGGGCACGCGGGTCACCTTCCTGCCCAGCCCCGACACCTTCAAGATCACCGAATATGATTTCGAACGGCTCGAGCACCGCTACCGCGAGCTGGCGTTCCTGAACTCGGGCGTCCGCATGATCCTCGCCGACGCGCGGCACGAGGAGCGCGTCGAGCACGAGCTCTATTACGAGGGCGGAATAGCGGCCTTTGTGAAGTATCTCGATCGCGCAAAGACACCGCTCTTCCCGGAGCCGATCGCTATCTCCGCGGTTCGCGACGGCATCGGGATCGACGTCGCTCTCGAGTGGAACGACAGCTATTACGAGAACGTCCTGCCGTTCACGAACAACATTCCCCAGCGCGACGGCGGCACCCACATGGCCGCGTTCCGCGCCGCTCTGACCCGCACTATCAACAGCTATGCCGAGAAGTCGGGCATGCTGAAGAAGGAGAAGGTGACGCTGACCGGCGACGACATGCGCGAGGGCCTGACCGCGATTGTTTCCGTCAAGCTGCCGGACCCCAAGTTCAGCTCGCAGACCAAGGACAAGCTGGTCAGTTCCGAAGTCCGCCAGCCGCTCGAAAGCCTGATGAGCGACAAGATGACGGAGTGGCTGGAGGAGCATCCCGCCGACGCCCGCTCAATCATCCAGAAGGTGATCGACGCCGCGGCAGCACGCGAAGCCGCCCGCAAAGCGCGCGATGCAAGCCGCAAGTCGGTCATGGGCATCGCCTCCCTGCCCGGCAAGCTCGCCGACTGTCAGGAACGCGACCCGAGCCTCAGCGAACTGTTCCTGGTCGAGGGTGACAGCGCCGGCGGCTCCGCCAAGCAGGGTCGCAATCGTCAGAACCAGGCAATTCTGCCCCTCAAGGGCAAAATCCTGAACGTCGAGCGGGCGCGCTTCGACCGCATGCTCGGCTCGAAGGAAATCGGCACCCTGATCCAGGCGATCGGCACGTCGATCGGCGCCGAAGAGTTCAACATCGACAAGCTGCGCTACCACAAGATCGTCATCATGACGGACGCCGACGTGGACGGCGCCCACATCCGTACTTTGCTGCTGACCTTCTTCTACCGGCAGATGCCGGAGCTCATTCAGAAGGGGCACCTCTTCATCGCCCAGCCGCCGCTCTACAAGGTCGCGCGCGGCCGGTCGGAGGTGTACCTGAAGGATGACGCCGCGCTCGACGACTATCTGGAGGAGGCGGGCCTCGAAGGGCTCGTGCTCGAGACCAGGGATGGGCCGCGCTCGGGCAAGGACCTGAAGCAGCTGGTCGACCACGCCCGCCGCATGCGCACGCTGATGCGCTATGCTCCGCGCAAGTATGATCCGGCGCTGGTCGAGGCGTTGGCGATCAACGGCGCACTGACACCGGACCTCAACGCGTCCGGCCGGGCCGAAGCTATCGCCCGCGTTGCACAGTGGCTGGGCGCCGGCGATCTCGAGGCAAACTGGTCCGGTGAAGTTGCGGCCGAGGGCGGCTACCTGCTCCGCCGCTTCTGGCGCGGAGTGACCGACGTCGCGATCATCGAACCCACATTCCTGGTTTCGGCAGAGGCCCGCAAGCTCGACAGCCTCTCCAAGGAACAGGCCGCGGCCTACGCGTCGCCGTCCACCTTGCGCACGCTCAAGAAGGGCGCCGCGGAGGTCGAGCCCACTGTCGGCAGTGGCGAGGGGGAGGAAGCGGCGGAACAGGCTGCGGCCGACACCAAGGGCAAGCCCGTCCCGATCACCCGTCCGTCCGAGCTCCTCGACGCGGTCCTCGCCGCTGGTCGCAAGGGCCTCAGCATCCAGCGGTACAAGGGTCTCGGCGAGATGAACGCCGAGCAGCTCTGGGAGACCACTCTCGACCCCGCCAACCGTTCGCTGCTGCGGGTGGAAATCAGTCAGGCCGATGTCGCCGACGAGATCTTCACGCGGTTGATGGGCGACGTCGTCGAGCCTCGGCGCGAGTTCATCCAGGATAACGCCCTCAGCGTCGCCAACCTGGACGTTTAGGAACTTCGACCAATGGCTGTTGTTGGCGCCTGGTGAGCAGCGGGCCCACCCTTACCCTCGCGTCGTACAACATGCGCAAGGCGGTTGGGCTGGACCGCCGCCGCGATCCCAAGCGCGTGCTCGAGGTGCTGCGGGAGATCGACGCCGACATCGTCGCTCTGCAAGAGGCTGACAAACGCGTCGGCGGCCGGGGCTCCGCAGTCCCCCACGAGCTGATCGACAGTCATGGCCTCTACAAGCCCGTGCACCTCGGCGTCCGCCACAAGCGCATGTTCGACAAGGCGCGCCAGCACACGGACCGGATCCTCAAGGTCAACACGCGCAATATCGGCTGGCACGGCAACGCCATTCTCGTCAAACAGCATATTGGCGTGCTCGACTGTGCGGCCCTGGAGCTGCCGACCCTCGAGCCGCGGGGAGCCGTGATCGCCGAGCTGCTGGTGAATGAGCAGCCGCTGCGAATCGTCGGCATGCACCTGGATCTCTCCGGGCTGTGGCGGAAGCGGCAGATGCGGGCGATTCTGGCCGCCATCGCTGCTCGCCCCCAGAAGATGCCGACCGTGCTGATGGGCGACACCAATGAGTGGCGGACCGAAGCCGGCTGCCTGCGCGAGATCGAACCGGAGTTCCATGTCGCGCCGACGGGCCCGAGCTTCCACGCGCGCCATCCGGTCGCCGCGCTCGACCGCATCATCGTCCACAAAGACCTGAGCATCGAGGCCGCCGGCGTTCACATGAGCGCCGCCGCGCGGAAGGCCTCCGACCACCTGCCGATCTGGGCGCGGGTTAGCGCCTAGCCGCCAATCTTCCGCATCCTGCGGCGCTGGATTGAAGAGCCGATCCCCATCGCCTCCCGATACTTGACGACTGTCCGCCGAGCGCAGTCGAATCCCTTCTCCTTCAGCAGTCCCGCAATCGCGTCGTCGCTGAGGATCTCGTCTTCCGCATCGATCAGCGACTTGATCGCGGCCTTCACCGCCTCCGCCGCCGCGCCGTCTCCTTCGGCGGACGCGACGCCCGAGCCGAAGAAGTACTTCAACTCGTACATGCCGCGGTCGCAGAGAAGATATTTGTTGGAGGTCACCCGGCTGACCGTCGACTCGTGCATCTCGATGGCCTCGGCGACCTCGCGCAGCGTCAGCGGCTTCATCGCCGTGACTCCACGCTCGAAGAAGCCGTTCTGCCGCTTCACGATCTCGGACACGACCTTGACGATCGTCCGCGCGCGCTGGTCGAGCGCCTTCACCAGCCAGTTCGCGGTCACCAGGCACTCGCTCAGCCACGCCTTCGACGCCTTGTCCTGCGGACCCGACTTAAGCTCCTGGTAGTAACGCCGGTTGACCAGCAGCCGCGGCAACGTCGCCTGGTTGAGTTCTACCGCGTAACCGCTCCGCGTGCGGCGGACGAACACGTCGGGCGTGACCTCCTCGGCGGCCGAGCGGGAGAACTGGCAGCCGGGCTTGGGATCGTAGGCGCGAAGCTCGCGGATCATGTCGGCGAGGTCCTCGTCGTCCACCGCGCAGATGCGCTTGAGGTCGTTGGTTCGGCCCTTCGACAGCAGGTCGAGGTTATCGATCAGCCGCGCCATCGCCGGATCATACCGGTCGGCCGCCCTGGCCTGCAGCGCCAGGCATTCCGCCAGGCTCCGCGCACCGATTCCCGCCGGCTCGAGATCCTGAACGAGGGCCAGAGCCCGCTCGACCGCTGCGACCGGCTCGCCCGTAAGAGCAGCGATGTCGGCGAGCGGCACATTGAGATAGCCAGTCTCGTCGAGCGTCTCCGCGATCAGTCGCGCAAGCGCGCCTTCTGAGCCCGACACGCCATGAAGCTGCCCCAGCAAGTGTTCCGCAAGCGACGCCGCCGCATACTCCAGGCGGTCGAAGTCGAACGCCTCCTCCCCACCGCCGGAGGTCACGACGTCGGCGAAGCTGTCCGTCTCCAGCGCGTCTGCGTTCCAGTCGTGGTCGAGTGGTCGGTCGTCCTCGGCGCGGGCGGAGATCAGGTCGTCGGCGCCAGGGTCGTCTGGTGCCTCGTCGCTGCCGGCGTCATCGGAGGCGAAGTCCGCCGCAGCCGGCTCGCCATCCTCGTCAGGCGGCGTTTCGAGCAGTGGGTTCTTGGACAGTTCTTCCGCGATGAACGCGTCGAGCTCGAGGTTGCTGAGCTGCAGCAGCTTGATCGCCTGTGTCAGCTGCGGCGTGAGGACCAGCGACTGGCTTTGGCGGATGCTTAGTGAGGGCCCCAAGCCCATGGTGCGTGGCCGCTACAGCGCGAAGCTCTCGCCGAGGTAGAGGCGCCGGACCTCCTGGTCGGCGACCAACGCTTCGGGAGTACCCTGGAACAGCACCTGACCGTCGTAGATGATGCAAGCCCGGTCAACGATGTCGAGCGTCTCGCGAACGTTATGGTCGGTGATCAGCACGCCGATGTCGCGCTTCTTCAGCTCACGCACCAGCTCGCGGATGTCGGAGATGGAGATAGGATCGATGCCCGCGAACGGCTCATCCAGCAGCATGATGCTCGGGTCCGCCGCAAGCGCTCGCGCGATTTCGCAGCGCCGCCGTTCGCCCCCGGACAATGCCATTGCCGACGACTGCCGCAGGCCGGTCAGGCCGAACTCGCTGAGCAACTGCTCCAGACGGTCGCGGCGCGCCTGGCGGTCGCTGACCGAAACTTCCAACACTGCCATGATGTTCGCTTCGACCGACAGGCCGCGGAAGATGGAGGTTTCCTGCGGCAGGTAGCCGAGCCCGAGGACAGCGCGCCGGTACATCGGCAGCTCGGTAATGTCCTGCTCGTCGAGGAAGATGCGGCCGCTGTCGGGTTTCACCAGCCCCATGACCGAGTAGAAGCACGTCGTCTTGCCTGCGCCGTTGGGTCCAAGCAGGCCGACGACCTCGCCACGGTGAACATCAAGCGAGACGTCGTGGAGCACTGCCCGCCGATCGTACGCCTTGGCGATCGAGCGCACTTTCAGGCCGCCGCTCACCTGCTCCTGCTCTTGCGCAGGGCGGCGGATCGTGGCGGCTTCGTTCATCCGCCTAGCGCTGCTGGCGCTGCGGAACGGTGAAGTGGCCAGTGACTCGGCCGCCGCTGGAATTCACTCCGGGCGGTCCGCCGTCGATCACTGCGCGGCCCGAATCGAGGTCGATGACCAGCCGCGACCCGTTGACCTGGTTGCTGCCCTGGTTGAGCTGGACGTTGCCGAGCACCGTGATCAGCCGACGGTCGATGTCGTAGATCCCGAATTCGCCCTTCGCCGTCTCGGACGGGCTGCGCACGACCACTCCGCCTGCGGCATCGAGGCGGTGGATCTGGACACCCGAGCCGTTCCCGCCGCTTGTGGACGGCTTGCTCGCGTAAGCCACCGTCAGGCGGTCGGTGTCGAGCGTGAGATCGGCCTGCCGAACGTGGACGTTGCCGACAAACATCGCGCGGTCGGCGCGGTCCTGCACCTCGATCCGCAGCGCGGAAACGTCGACCGGCGCGTTGGTGTCGTGGCCCTTGAGCGCCGACGCCATTCCCTTCTGTTGCTGGGCAAGCGCCGTCGTTGCCGCGACGCTGGCAAGACCAATTATTGTTGCAAAGATCGTGCCGCGCCTGCCCATGCCCCTCATCTGACCGCGCCCTGCACGATTTTCAAGCGAGCGCCGCCATCCAGCACGACAGTCCGGGTGCCGAGGTCGGCATGCAGATGCCCTGCCTGGAACTGACCGAGCCGCATTTGTCCCTGCACAGGTCCAGTGCTCGCCAGCTGCCGCTTCTTCATGTCCACGTTCACGGCCTGCGTCCCGAGCCGATAGCCGTCGGGCCCCGTCACCTTCACGGTGCCCGGGATTGCGACCTTCTGATTGTCGATGTCGTACTGCCCTGCGTCGGCGGAGATCGTTACGGGGCCATTCTTGAGGCCGAGCTTGGCGAGGACGCCCTGGATGTCGACCAGCGGCACGTTGGAGCTGCGCTGGATGGCGCGATTGGCGCTGATCTGAAACTGCTGGCCCTTGTCATCGGTGCCGACATAATGCGCCGACTCGAGACGCATACGCTCCTGCGCTGTCTCGACCTTCTTCTTGTCGAGGATGAAGCTGACGTCGCCATGCTTATCGAGCGGCGCGAGCGCGAGCACTGCGATGAGGACGCCGACAGCACTGGGCAGTGCGATCTTCGACAGCCGAACGAGCTTGTCGTGGCCGCTGCCCGGCAGTGCCCAGCGTTGCTCCGCCGGGGGCTGGCGAGGTGAGGCATCAGCCATCGTGGGCGAAGATGTCCTGTTCTGGCCAACCAGCAAGGTCGAGCAATGCGCGCGTCGGAAGGAAGTCGAAGCAGGCTCGGGCGAGCGCGGTGCGCTCCTCGCGCTCCAGACGTTCGTCGAGGCGCTCCTTCAGCGCGTGCAGGTAGCGAACGTCGCTTGCAGCATATTCGCGTTGCGCCTCGCTAAGCTCGTCGGCGCCCCAGTCGCTCGTCTGCTGTTGCTTCGACAAATCGTGGCCGAGCAGTTCCTTGACCAGGTCTTTGAGGCCGTGCCGGTCGGTGTAGGTGCGGACCAGCCGAGAGGCCGTGCGCGTGCAGTAAAGCGGCGCCGCCATGATCCCGAGATAGGCTTGCATGATGCCGATATCGAACCGCGCGAAATGATAGAGCTTGAGCCGGTTTGGGTCGCCGAGGAGTGTCTTCAAGTTGGGCGCGCTATAGTCGCTGCCCCGGCCGAAGCGGACGAGATGCTCGTCGCCGCTGCCGTCGGAAAGCTGGACCAGGCACAGCCTGTCCCGGCTCCAGTTCAGGCCCATGGCCTCGGTGTCGACGGCGATCGCACCATCCCGGAAGCTCACGTCACCGGGGAGGTCTTCTTCGTGGAAATGAACCGCCATTGTCACTCCTGAGCCAAGTCGTGAAACCGCTTTAGTCCGGGCATCGCCCGCCTTGCCACCCCTGCGCCGGATTCAATCTAGGCCCTGTTATGATTTTCGGCTAAGGGGGCCGACGGTGCGTGACTCGAACACGCGTCGTAACCGGTTGCGCCGATAGCCCAGCGCGGTGGTTTTATGTTGTTGTGGGCACACGGAAGTTTGGACGGGCATGGGTTTCGATAAAGGGCGTAAGGGGGATCGCGGCGGACGCGGTCGCGATAAGCGCGAAAGTTTCGGCGACAATTCTTCAAGCGATTTCGGCGGTGGCGGCTTCCAGGAGCGCGGCGGCTACGGCGGCGGCGGCGGTGGACGCGGCGGCTTCGGCGACCGTCCCAGCTACGGCGGCGGTGGCGGCGGCGGCTACGGTGAGCGCGGTGGCTTCGGCGGCGGCGGCGGCGGCGGCGGTGGCTTCCGCGGCGGTGGTGGCGGCGGCGGCGGATTCCGTGGCGGCGGCGCTGGTGGCGGAATGCCGCCCCAGGTCGTTGGCGAGGGCAAGGGCGTCGTCAAGTTCTTCAACCCGCAAAAGGGCTTCGGCTTCATCGTCCGCGATGACGGCGGGGAGGACGTGTTCGTGCACATCTCGGCGGTCGAGCAGGCGGGCCTCACGGATCTCGCTGACGGTCAGCCGCTCGAGTTCACGCTCGTCGATCGCGGCGGCCGCATCTCAGCGACCAACCTTCGCATCGAAGGCGAGCCGATGCCTGTCGAGCGTAGCGGCGGCGGAGCCAGTGCAGGCGCGGGCGCGGCCCCGGGCGGCGGCGGACCGCAGCGTCAGCTGACGGGCGAAAAGGCCAGCGGCACGGTCAAGTTCTTCAACGCGATGAAGGGCTTCGGCTTCATTCAGCGCGACGACGGGCAGCCCGATGCCTTCGTGCACATCTCTGCAGTCGAGCGTGCAGGCATGCCGACCTTGAACGAGGGCGACCGCGTGTCGTTCGAGATCGAGGTCGACCGCCGCGGCAAATATGCCGCGGTGAACCTCCAGCCTTCGAGCTAACAACCCTTTTCGCAGGGGGAATGAAGCGCCCGTCCGGACCTGTTCCGGGCGGGGGCTCTTTGACCGAATATCAGGTCGCCATCGCCAGCAGCGTCGCGATCTGGTCGGCTTCCGCAGCCGGCTTGTCGGTCCGAATGCGGCTCACGCGAGGGAAGCGCATAGCGAGGCCAGACTTGTGCCGCGTGCTCGCGTGGATCGAATCGAACGCCACTTCCAGCACCAGGCCCTTCTCGACCTCGCGCACCGGTCCGAATCGCTGGACCGTATGGCTGCGCACCCAACGGTCGATCCACTTCAGCTCTTCGTCGGTAAATCCGAAATAGGCTTTGCCGACTGGAAGCAGCTCGCCCGAGTCGCTCCAGCACCCGAACGTGTAATCCGAATAGAAGCTCGACCGCTTGCCCGATCCGCGCGCGGCATACATCAGCACGCAGTCGGCGGTGAGCGGATCACGCTTCCACTTGTACCACAGGCCTGCACGGCGGCCGCCGACATAGGGGCTGTCACGGCGCTTCAGCATGATGCCCTCGATGGCTGAATCGCGGGCATTGGCCCGGAGGTCCTCCAGCGCCTCGAAGCTGCTTGCGCCTATCAGCTGCGAGACGTCGAAACGTTCGCGATCGAGCCGAGTAGCGAAGGCTTCAAGCCGCTGCCGGCGCTCATTCCATGGCAGTTCGCGCAGGTCCTCGTCGCCGTCGAACAGGATATCGTAGAGCCTGACGAACGCCGGATAGGCCGAGAGCATCTTGCTGCTGACCGTTTTCCGGCCGAGCCGCTGCTGAAGCGCGTTGAAGCTCGCCGCGGCGCCGCCGTGCAGGTCGGCATTGCCCTGCTGGTCGCCACGCACCAGCAGCTCGCCGTCGAGCACGCCCGGTACGGCAAATGCTTCCGCCACATCCGGGAAGCTGCCGGAAATGTCGTCGCCGGTCCGGCTGTAGAGTCGAGTCTCGCCGCCCGAGTGGACGAGCTGGGTGCGGATTCCGTCCCATTTCCACTCGGCCGCATAATCATCCAGCGACACCCGCGCGTCGTCGAGCGCATGGGCAAGCATGAACGGCCGGAAC
The DNA here is from genome assembly GCF_054263715.1 of Sphingomonas sp. F9_3S_D5_B_2. NCBI lineage: Bacteria > Pseudomonadati > Pseudomonadota > Alphaproteobacteria > Sphingomonadales > Sphingomonadaceae > Sphingomonas > Sphingomonas sp. F9_3S_D5_B_2. The sequence goes on from NZ_JBSZFB010000003.1 coordinate 175,113, forward strand.
ACGGGGACGTCGCGCGTGATCGGGCGGTCACCGCGCCCTTCCGCCCAGGCGAACAGCTCCAGATATGGCGGCGCCAAGCCGTGCCAGACTTCCTCGACCGCTTCGACCTCAAGACCGAAGGCATCGGCGAGCGCCTGCTTGGCAAGCCGCGCGTTGATGCCGACCCGGAGTTCGCCGGTTGCGAGCTTGAGAAGCGCGAACCGGCCCGACGCATCGAGATGGTCGAGCATCGTCGCAAGGACTCGCGGCGCTTCCAGTCGTGTCGCCGAGCGCAGCCCGTCGATCGCGTCGGAGATCCGGACGGTTGCATCGTCGACTTCAGGAACGCCGTCCGCTGCGGTCGGCCACAGCAGCGCCACCGTTTCGGCCATGTCGCCGACATAGTCCCGGCTCATGTGCAGGAGGACTGGGTCGATCCGCTCCTCCGCAATCGCTCGCACCGCCGCATGCTTCACCGCGGGAATACCCAGTTCGCCCGTCAGGGCAGCGAGTGCGTAGCCGCGATCGGGGTCTGGCGTTTCCTGGAGATAGTCGCCGATCAGCTTGAGCTTGGTGTTGCGCGATCGCGTGTAGACGAGGTCGTCGAGCAGCTGGGAAAAGGCGCGCATGGGTCCGTAACGAACCCTGCTCGTCTGCGGTTGCTCAGATCAGTGAAGGCGCACGGCGACCGCGGCCATGATCGCGTTGCAGTCACGCTGCGATTCGCATGAAAAGGTCTCGTCGACATGCTCCAGGCAGGACTGCATCGAGACACGATGGCCGGGAAGGAGTGCGAGCTGCGCCGAGCACCGGGCCAGCTCCTCAAGAGCGGCAAGCCCGTGATTGGCGGCGAGCTGGCGGATGGCGTCCATGCGCGCGTGCAGGTCGAGCGGCGAAATCCGCGGTCCGACTGCCCGGATCTCGGCGACGCGAACGTCGACCACTGCCCGTACTTTCGCCAGCGGATCGGTTGCCATATCTGTCTCCTGCTGAACGCAGGCTCTCGCACTTTAGTTAAGCACCCGTTACGTGCGCGTGGCGGCTGGCTTCAGCACCGGCCGGAAGCTTGACAAAAAGCGGCTCGCAGACCACAGACGCGGCCGAACGGGCGGCGAAAGGCCGCTTTTGTTTTTTCAAGCATTTGGGACTTTCCGATGGCCAAGCCGGCAACCGTCAAGATCAAGCTCGTCAGCAGCGCCGACACCGGCTTCTTCTATGTGACGAAGAAGAACCCGCGCACGCAGACCGAGAAGCTGAGCTTCAAGAAGTACGACCCGGTCGCCCGCAAGCACGTCGACTTCCGGGAAGCCAAGATCAAGTAAGCGCCGGCGCGCCTTCGCGGCGCGTCACTGCTCTTGTCCGCCCTGCCTATCGACGCGGGGCCCTGCTTCTTCAGCATTTGGGACAGCTGCCGGCCCTGAGTCGACCTGCGGCTCCGGTTCTTCCGGAATCTCGTCGGCGGGCTTCGGGGCGAGCAGTAGCTGCTCGACAGTCTCGGCAAATCGCATCACCGAAATCGGCTTCGAGACGTAAGCCTGAGCGCCCGCCGCACGGATGCGCTCCTCGTCCCCCTGTGCCGAATAGGCGGTCACGGCCATGATCGGTACTTCCGACAATTGCTCGTCGGCGCGGATCAGGCGGATGAGCTCGAGCCCCGTCACGTGCGGCAGCTGGATGTCGGTGATCACCAGGTCGGGATCGAGATTATGGGCGGCATCGAGCGCCTGCCGGCTATCGGTCACCGCTTCGGGCTGATGGCCATGCGCCGCGAGCAGGTCGCAGAACAGCTTGATGTTGAGGGCGTTGTCCTCGACGATCAAAATCTTCGCCAACCCACTCCCCTCACCCTGCAAGCCCAAGATTAGGCCATGACGGACCCGACGCCAAACGACCCGTACACAGTCGCGCTTGGAGCCCTCGCCGCGACGATATCGGACGAACGCAGGGCGCAGCGGTTCCTTGACCTGACCGGAATCGAGACAGATCAGCTGCGCGCCCGGGCTGGCGATCCGGACCTGCTTGCCGCGGTCATCGGCTTTCTCGAAGCGCACGAGCCGGATCTGCTGGCGGTAGCGGGGCAGATCGGCGTAGAGCCCGCCGCCATCGTCGCCGCCCGGCGGGCGCTCGGCGGGACTGAGGAGATGCAATGAAGACGATCCTTATCACTGGAGCGACGGCCGGAATCGGCCAGGCTTCGGCCCGGCGCTTTGCTGCGGACGGCTGGCGGATCGTCGGAACCGGCAGGCGCGGCGAGCGGCTTCGGGCACTCGCCGAGGAGCTCGGCGATGCGTTCCTGCCGCTCCAGATCGACATGCGCGATGTTGCCGCCGTCGAATCGCTCGCGCGTCTCGAGGCGCCTTGGGGTGAGATCGATCTGCTCCTCAACAATGCCGGGCTCGCCCCGCCGACGGACCCGCTGCCGGAAACGGAATGGCAGCGGCTCGAGGATGTCATCGACACGAACGTGACGGGCCTCGTCGCCCTGACGCGGGCACTGCTTCCGGCGATCGTTCAGCGGAAGGGCTCGATCATCAATCTCTCGTCGGTCGCGGCGACCTATCCCTATAAGGGCGGGGCGGTCTACGCGGGCACCAAGGCATTCGTCCGGCAGTTCTCCCTCGACCTTCGCTCCGATCTTCACGGCACGGGCGTGCGGGTCACCTCGATCGAGCCTGGAATGGCGGAGACGGAGTTCACCATCGTGCGCACGGGCGGTGACGAAGAGGCGTCGCAAAAGCTCTACGCCGGCATGAACCCGATGACGGCCGACGATATCGCCGAGACTATCTGGTGGGTCGCGACGCTGCCGCCGCACCTCAACATCAACGCGCTCGAAATCATGCCCGTGAACCAGAGCTTCGCCGGCTTCCAGGTCCACCGCGAGGGTTGATTCGGCCCGTCTCCAGTGCTTGGGGCAGACCCATGAGCATCGATCAGCGACTTGCCGAGCTTGGCATCAACCTCCCGCAGGCGGCGGCCCCCGTCGCGTCCTACGTTCCGGCGGTCGAGCAGGGCGGACTCCTGCATATCTCCGGACAGATCAGCTTCGCCGAGGACGGCGGGCTGATCAAAGGACGGCTCGGCGAGGATGTGGAGCTCGACGGCGGCATCGCGGCAGCCCGGCGTTGCGGCGTGATGCTGCTCGCGCAGATGAAGGCGGCGCTCGGCTCGCTCGATCGCGTCGAGCGCGTCGTGAAGCTGGGCGTGTTCGTCAACAGCGCGCCCTCGTTCACGGATCAGCCCAAGGTTGCCAACGGCGCGTCCGAACTGATGCAGGAAGTGTTCGGCGAAGCCGGCCGGCACGCCCGCAGCGCGGTCGGCGTCGCAGTGCTTCCGCTTGGCGTCGCAGTCGAAGTGGACGCGATCGTCGCCGTCCGGGCCTGATCCTCTCGATCCCGGTGCAGCGGGATTCGCGCACCGCGGCCTTCACGTAGGCACCGCATTCCCTGAGAACAGCTTCCTCGCCTTCGCTGCAGCGCTCGAGTTCGGCGCTGGCATTGAATGCGACCTGAGGCTGACGTCGGACAACCGGATTGTCGTTTTCCACGACGCCAACGCATGGCGACTGTGCGCAAGCCCGATGCGGATTGGCCAGTCCACGCTTGCCGAGCTCGCGCGCCTGCAGATCGGCGGGCACCCGATCCCGACCCTCGAAAGCGTCTTCGAACTGGTCGGCGGCCGGGTGCCGCTACTGCTGGAAGTCAAAGTCGACCGAGACGTCTGGCGCTGGGTGCCCGCGCTCACGGGCGCCCTGGCGGGCTATAAAGGTCCCTACGGGGTCATGAGCTTCGATCCGCGCCTGCCCCGACTCCTGAGAACGAACTTGCCAGAGGTGCGCCGCGGCCTTGTCGTGCGGGCTGACCTATCGCCGCTCCGGCGCAGGGTAGCGATTGCGTTGGCATCGCCCCAATTCGTCGCAATTGACCGAGCCGCGCTCCGCCAGCCGTGGGTTGCAGCATTCCGGCGCAAACTGCCGCTCTATAGCTGGACAATCCGAACGCCCGACGAGCGGGCGCAAGCCGCGGTTCAGGCCGACGCACTCATTTGGGAAGCCGATGGCCGACCGCGAATCTGAGATCACTGCGACGATTGCCTCGGGCGTTTCCGGACTGAATTCGCACGCCTGGGATCGCCTGTCGGATCGACGCGACCCGTTCGTCAGTCACGCCTTCCTTTCGGCGCTCGAAGATTCAGGCAGCGTCGGGCCGGGCACCGGCTGGACGCCGGCTCCGATTCTGGTCGAGGACGATGCCGCGCACCTGATCGCCGCCGCGCCCGCTTATCTCAAGAGCCACAGTCAGGGCGAATATGTCTTCGACCACGCGTGGGCCGATGCGTGGCAGCGCGCGGGCGGCGAATATTACCCGAAACTTCAGATCGCAGTGCCGTTCACCCCGGTGCCGGGACCGAGGCTGCTCGGGACCTGGCCGCAGCAGCTGCTAAGGGCGATTGAGGCGGTAACCGAGCAGAACTCGATCTCGTCGGCGCACATCACCTTTCTCGACGAAGCGGGCGCTGCGGAATGCGAGCGGCGAGGCTGGCTCATGCGCCACGGCGTGCAGTACCACTGGTTCAACCGCGGCTATGCGAGCTTCGACGAGTTCCTCGCCGCGCTCTCCAGCCGCAAGCGAAAGGCGATCCGCAAGGAGCGGGCGACCGCTCGCGAGGGCCTCGAGTTCCGGGCGCTTCGGGGCTCGGAAATCGGCCCCGTCGAGTGGGACGCCATGTGGGCCTTCTATCAGGACACCGGCAGCCGTAAATGGGGCCGCCCTTATCTGACGCGAAGCTTCTTCGATCTCGCCGGCGAGCGGATGGGCGACCAGATCCTGTTATTCCTCGCCTCCCGGAACGGACGGCCGATCGCCGGTGCGCTCAACTTCATCGGCAGCGATACGCTCTATGGCCGCTATTGGGGCTGCACAGAGGACGTGGCCTTCCTGCACTTCGAGCTCTGCTACTATCAGGCGATCGAATGGGCGTGCGAGCACGGCGTCGCGTCAGTCCAGGCCGGCGCGCAGGGCGAGCACAAGGTCGCGCGCGGATATGAGCCGGTCGTCACGGGATCGGCTCACTTCCTGCCCAATCGGAGCTTCCGCGACGCCGTCGCCGAGTTCCTCGCAAACGAACGACGCGGCGTTGAAAGCGAAATCGAATGGCTCCGGGAAGGGCTGCCTTACCGTTCGTCTTCCTCGGAATAGATCGCGACGGTCTGGCCGTTCGCGTCGGCCAGGCCGCGATACATGGCGGGTGTGGTGAAGCCCCATGCCGCGTCGCCATCCGGCGCGACCGCAATAAGGCCGCCAGTGCCACCAAGCGCCCGGATATCGCCAAGCGTGTCGTCGAGTGCCGACTGCAGCGCCTGCCCGCCGATGCGGACGCGCTCGGCAAGCTGGTGGGCCGCAACGGCGCGGATGAAATACTCACCGGAGCCTGTTGCGGACACCGCGGCGGAGCGATCGTCGGCATAGGTGCCAGCGCCAATCAGCGGCGAATCGCCGACGCGGCCCCAGCGCTTGCCGGTGAGCCCGCCCGTCGATGTAGCGACGGCAACATGACCATCGACGTCGACTGCAACCGCTCCGACTGTGCCGTATTTTACCTCGTCATCGAACCCGGGTCCCGCGCTCAGCTCATCGAGCTGGCGCCGACGCTCGGCGGTCTCGAACCAGTTGTTTTCGACTTGCTCGAGGCGGGCTTCCGCCGCGAACCGGTCGGCTGCTGCTCCTGACAGAAAGACGTGAGGTCCCTTGTCGAGCAGCAGCCTTGCAAGGCTGATGGGAGCGCGCGTCGTGCGCAGTCCGGCCACTGCTCCCGCCCGGCGCGTGCGACCGTCCATCATCGCCGCGTCGAGTTCGATTGCTCCGTCGGCAGTCAGGACGCTGCCGCGACCGGCGTTGAAGCTCGCATGCTCTTCGAGCACCCGAACCGCCGCCTCGACGGCGTCGATTGCAGCTTCCCGCTGCTCCAGAATCGCGGCGCCGGCCGCGAGCGCCTGCTCCAGCCCCGCTCGCGCGGCCTGCTCCGCCTCCGGCGCGAGCCGATCGCGCCGCATCGAGCCTGCGCCGCCATGGATTACCAGCCGCCATCGTCCCATCGGGCGGGCCATAGCGAGCGCCCTTTGCGCGCGCCAGTTGACAGCCGCCAAGCTCGCATATTATTATGATATCATATTTAGGAGGTGACGATGGGGAACGAAAAGGTCATTGCGCTGACTGCGACCAGCGAGCGGACGGCAGCGACGATGGGCGGCTACGCAATGCTGATCGCCCTGCTGCTCGCCATTGCCGCCGACGCCTACGGCATTCGCCTCGTTACCGCCGACGCGCCTGTCGCCGGCGTAGCAACCATCGTCCTCGCGACGCTGATTTTCATCCTGATCATGCCGGGCTTCTACATGCTGCAGCCCAACCAGGCAGCGGCGATCACGCTGTTCGGCGACTATCGCGGCACCGATCGCGTCACCGGCCTGCGGTGGACCTGGCCGTGGATGGCCAAGAAGAAGGTGTCGGTTCGCGCCAACAACTTCATTTCTGACAAGATCAAGGTGAACGACCTGCGCGGCAATCCGATCGAGATGGCGGCCCAGATCGTCTGGCGTGTCGTCGACACCGCGCAGGCGCTGTTCGACGTCGACGATTACCGCGCGTTCGTCAGCGTGCAGGTCGAAGCGGCGATCCGCACGATCGGCTCCCGCTACCCCTATGACGACTTCGAGCATCTGGAAGTCACCTTGCGCGGCAATCACGACCAGGTCGGCGTGGAGCTCCGCGGCGAGCTTCAGGCGCGGCTTGCCGTTGCCGGGATCACCGTCGACGAATGCGGCTTCACGCACTTGGCTTATGCGCAGGAGATCGCCGGCGCGATGCTCCGCCGCCAGCAGGCGCAGGCCGTCGTCGCCGCCCGCAAGACCCTCGTCGAGGGCGCCGTCGGAATGGTGGAGATGGCGCTGGAGCAGCTGTCCGCAAAGAACGTCGTCGAACTGGACGATGAGCGCCGCGCGGCCATGGTCTCGAACTTGATGGTCGTGTTGTGCGGCGAGCGCGACACGCAACCCGTGGTCAACACCGGCACGCTGTATACCTGACCCTGTGAGCAAGGAGCGTAAGGCCTACCCGCTGAGGGTCGACCCCGCCTTGTTTGCGGCGGTCGAGCGCTGCGCCGCTTCCGACTTGCGCAGCGTCAACGCCGAAGTCGAATGCCTCTTGCGCGAGGCGCTTTCGGCGCGAGGAGTGCGGTTGAAAGCGCCGGAAGCACGCAAGCGCGGCCGGCCGCCGAAAGGAGAGAGCAAATGAGCAACGGACCCGAGTGGTTCGCCCCGAAGCGCTACGGCTATGGAGCGGGCCTGCCGATCAGCTGGCAGGGCTGGGTGCTGTTCATCGGTTATCTCGTGCTGGTGACCGGGGCGAGCGTGCTGATCCCGCGAACGATCGTGGGCTACGTCAGCATCGTAACAATCCTCACTGTGGCTTTCGTCGTCATTGTCTCGCGAACCACGCAAGGCGGCCCCTGGCGCTGGCGCTCGGGAAAGGACGACTGAATTTCACCGGGCGCTGATTGAGACCCTTTCACCCGATCGCCAGGTCGTGCTGCTGATTCACCAGCCGCCACTCGTCGAGATCGGACAGCATCCGCCGCGCCGCCTGTTCCGTCAGGTCCGCTGCGCGCATCAGGGTCGGACCCTTCCCAAGCTCCTGCTCGATCTGCCGCAAGGCCTCCGCCGTGGCTTTGGAGCGCACCGCACTGCCACCGAAGTCCGCCTGAAGCCGGATCCCGAAGACGGCCGTGCCGAGCGCCGGAAAACCAGCAGACACCAGAGTCGCCCAATCGCTGAACCTCTCGACGGTGTGCGGTTCTACCAGCAGGCCCGCCACGGTCGTGACGCAAGCGACGAGCGTGGCGAGGAACAGCAAGGTGCCAAGGGCTTCCAAGCGATGATCCAGGGCGTCGATCTCGCGCGCGTGCCGCTCGTGGTAGGCGACCTGCGGCGCCACCTCGAACTCGGCGACTGCACTTGCGAGCTGCCCGGCGCTCTCCCTGGAAATCGCGCCGGCCGGGCAGCCCATCGCGCGCCACACGCCGCGGGCATACCAGTCGACCCAGCGCCGCGGCAGCGGGTTGGTCGGCGTCCCGGGCGGGTCGGGTGCTGCAAGGCCGAGCAGCTTGAGGCTGCGCATTGGCCGGAGTCGCTCGGCCAGCTGGCGGTAGTCGAGCCAGCGGCGGTGCCACTCGTGCCGACGGCCGACCTGCGTATTCACGACGATCGCCAGAGCGCACGCGAACTCGGCGATTGCGAACCCCAGCTTCGCGTGCGGCGCAATGAACGCGATGAGCCCGAGGCACACCGCGACCCCGCCGAGAACGAAGTTGAAAATGTGCCCGCTGCGATAAGTCTGCGCGAAGTGCGCGGCGAGCCTGTCGCTCCAGCTATAGGCGTCTTCGAGCAGCTGAAGCGGAGCGGAGACGTGGTGCCGCGAAGCGCAGCCCTCTTTGTATTCGCGCCATTCGCGCTCGATGTCCTCGGCGGCGGACGAATCGCGCACTTGCCGCGTGCGGAACCGCGAGACGCCAGCGGCTGCCAGAAGGAGCGGATATTCGATCCGGCCGCGGATCCGCCGCGGCCGCTCGCCTAGAAAGAGCTCAAGGAATCGATGCTCCGCCGGATCGGGCGGGGGAAGCAAAAGTGCGCCGATCAACTCGTCCAGATGCTGACGGTCGAACGGGCGCTCGGCAAGCGGCTCGACCCGTGACGTAACAACGGCGGGATCGAACGCGCTCCACAGCAGCCGTGGCGGCAGCGACGAGTCGACCGGAATGTGGAGCACCGGACTACCACGGGCCATTGCGAGATCGACGACCTCCGCAGTGCCGCCGCGGCCGCGAGGACTAAGCCCGTCCCACACCGCGATCAGCAGGTCACAATGCGCGATCGTCGCTCGTCCTGTCATGACGTATGCGTCGAAGTCGTCCGCCGGGTCGCCGGGAAGCTCGAGCACGCATTCGCTTCGGGCAAGCAGCGCATCGAACCGGGCAAGCGCGCCATTGCCCATGAGTGACGCCCGGTAATCTTCACGGCTGAACGGAAGCACGGCGTGCATCCTGAAGCCGAGGTCCAGGGCTGCCTCCGCCGCCAGCTGATCGGCGCCGTCCGCGAGCGGGGAGACCATCTGGAGTCGTGGAGCCTCGTCCGAGGATCGGCTTCTGGCCGCGGCGTGCACGGAGCAGGCGGATTCGTGGATGAGGCGCAGTGCAGTGCGCAACTCGGCGGCGATGCGCTCGGTTGCGCCGGCCGGCAGTGCGTCGCTGCGATGACCGGTGACGCCAACGGAGAAAACGAACGGCAGTTGCGGCGGGCGAGCGATCGCCGTGCGCGCCGCAATTCCCTCCGGACCGGGAGCTTCCGCCTTCGGAGATCCGGTCAAGTCTTCCCGCCGTTCGAGATGATCGGGTCGAAGGGCTCGACGGTGAACGGCGCGTCGCACGTGAAATTCCACTGGTAGCTGACGTTCATCGGACCGTTTTTCGCCGGATTGCTGTTGTTGTCGGTGAATTGCGCCCGCTTCTGCGGGGCATTGTTGTTCATTGTCTCGCCGACCACCTGGGTCGACTTGTTGCCCGACCCTGTCGGCGGACAGCCGGTCAGATTGTCTGCGGCGTCGAGGCTGGCAAACTTCACGTTCGCGCCAGATTGGTCGTTGAGCGTGAACATGAAGTGCGTTGCCGGTGCGTTCGTCGGCAAGGCCGCACCCCCTTTGCCGATGATCGAAATCGTGGTTCCGTTGACACTCGTCGTCAGCGGTATTGCGTGCTGCGGCCCTCCCGGTTGCGGATTGCCCACGTGCGGTTGCGGCTGACTTGACGCAGATGTCTCAGGTGGTGTGCTCATCACTTCCTCCTTGACGGGTTCTCACGCACGCCCGAACTCGGGCTCTCGATAGCCCATGGCTGAAAGCTTGCTGGCGAGCCGCGCGGCTTCCGCCGTGCGCCCGAGCCGCTGAAGGAGAAGCTGCCGCGGTCCCATTTCCATCGGCCGCTCCGTTATGCCGACGGGGATAGCCGCGAGGCCCGCTGACCAGGCCGCGCGAGCCGCATCGCGGTTTCCCGCCGCGCGCTCCGCATCGCCTAGCAAGAGATAGGCTCTGGCGATCGCGTAGCGGTCATCAATCCGATCGGTACTGTCGACAGACTTGGCGACGGCGAGGCCCCGGCTCGCCAGAGTCAGTGCTGCCGGGTCGGCAGTGGCCAGGGCGACGGTTGCCGCGACGAGAAAACATTGCCGGCGGAGAATCCGCCAGGCAGCAACGTTGGCGTCCTTCGCAAAGAGGCGGTCGGCAAGGGCGCAGCCCTTTGCCGCTTCCGCTGCGGCTGCTGCCGTCTTGCCCTCCGCGAGCAGATATTTTCCCCAGTCGAGGTGCGAACTTGCGGCGCGTTCCACCCACTTGCTGTTGGCGAATTCGACCGCCAGCAGCTGATCGGCCTGGCCGGCGGCCAGCTGAGCGTGCTCGACTGCGAGTTCCATATCACCGCGGACGGCGAACAGGCTGGCGAGCGTTCGCTCGGCCGCGATGAGCTTGGCGCGAAACTCGGAATCGCGGGTCTGGGCCAGCAGTTGCTCGATCAGGGCGACATCCCGTTGGCGATCCGCGATGGCGGCGTCGATTCTGCCTTCGGCCAAATGGGAATCGGCGAGCCAGGCAAGCGACTCCACCATCGACTTGCGGTAGTCGATGTTGGTCGAGTCGGCCGCGGTAAAGGCCTTGATTGCGCCAAACGCCTGTTCGAATTGTCTGGATGCCTCCCTGAAACGTCGCTGGTTGAACAGCATGACGCCCAGGTTCGCATCGGCGCTCTGGACCTCCATCCGCCACTTCATGTTGTTCGGATCGAGCGCGACTTCGCGGTTGGAGAGCGCTTTGTATTCACGGAAGGCCGCCTCGGCGGCTTTCTCGTCGCCGCGGCGAATGGCGATGTCCCCGACGTAGAAGACGTTTTGTGCGTGGTCGAAAATGCGTTGAGGATCGCTCGGCTTGCGGCGGATGGCTTCCGATGTGCCGGCCAGCGCTTCCCTGTATAGCTGCGTCGCGCCGGGCAAATCGCCGCGCGAGTTCGCGACGCTCGCCATCAATGACAGCGCCTTCGACCGCTGCATGAGCGACGAGTCGGACAAGGCCGACGTGTCCTGCTTGCGGTAATAATCGAGGACGCGGCTCCCGACGCCATCGAGCGCGTCCAGCCGTCCGATCGGTTCCAGCTTGTCCTTCAGGTCGCCCAGCATGAAGCTGATCAGGCCTTCGGCCTCGCGCCTCTGGTCACGCGCGTTGTCCCGCGCCTGGACCGCCGTCAGGGCGAGGGTGCTGGTCACGGCCATTCCGGCGAGCGACGCCGCCGCCAGCCACGCAAGTTGACGGTGCCGCCGGGTAGTCTCGCGCTGGACAAGTTCGTCGAGGCCGACCCCGAGCATTCCGGCGATGATCTTGAGCAGGGCGAGACGCCTGCCTTCGCCGCTGTCGCGTAAGTCGGCGGCCAACGGCTCTGCTCGGCGAGTGGTCGGCCGGCCCCGCCGGTCATAGCGATACCGCAGCGCGCGCGGGAAGCACTCCTCGTCTTCTCGCCCGGGGATGTCACTGGCGTAAGGCTCGCCGCCGACGATCGCCGCAAACACGCACCCGTCCGGTCGGCTCCGCTTGAAGCATTCGATCTCGGCATTGGCCCAGTGCGATCGTGCGCTGTCCGGCGAGCAAAGCACGATCAGGAACTGCGAAGATGCGAGTGCCGACCGGATTTCCGTCCCGAGATCGTCCGCAGCCGCAAGCTCGTGGCGGTCCCGGAACACCGGACTGAGGCGCTTGGGGACGACTCCGTTCGCAGTGAGTCGCCCGGCGAGTGACCGCGGAACCCGGAAGCGCTCGAGCTCGCGATGCAGCCAGTCGGCGTCTGCGCTGTCTTTGTGGCTGTAGCTGAGGAAGGCGTAGAACCTTCGCCGGAAAAAAGCCGTGGTTTCCACGGCCGCGCCGTCAACGGGCGCGCTGCCTTGCACCGGAAGTCGGGCAAGCTTCCCCATGTTGCCCCCAATCGCCGTTAACCGCATTAACACAAGGCGGCTGCGGGTGCGACTCTGCGCCGCTGGTTCCCCAGCGGAGCGCAAGCGCCTATATGGCGGCCATGTCCTCCCTTCGTCCCTGGCGCAGCATAGAGCGGCGCGCGTCTCGTCAGATCATGCTTCGCGACGTTCCCGTTGGCGGCGATGCGCCGATCACCGTGCAAACCATGACGAACACGCCGACGGAGGATGCAAGGGCCACGATCGACCAGATCCGCCGTTGCGAAGATGCGGGCGCCGACATCATTCGCGTCTCCTGTCCAACCCCCGACGCCACAGCTTCCCTGCGCGAAATCGTCCGGGCAGCGCGGGTTCCGATCGTCGCCGACATCCACTTCCACTACAAACGGGCGCTGGAGGCAGCCGACGCGGGCGCCGCCTGCCTGCGCATCAACCCGGGGAACATCGGTTCGGAAGAGCGAGTCCGTGAAGTGATCGCGGCGGCGCGCGCCAACGGTTGCGCCATCCGCATCGGCGTCAATGCCGGGAGCCTCGAAAAGGACCTGCTCGAGAAGTACGGCGAGCCGTGCCCCGAAGCGCTGGTCGAGAGCGCTCTCGATCACATCCGCATCCTCGAGGACCACGGCTTTCGTGAGTACAAGGTGGCGGTGAAGGCCTCCGACGTGTTCCTCGCCGTCGCTGCCTACCAGCAGCTGGCCGATCAGGTCGATTGTCCGCTCCACCTCGGCATCACCGAGGCCGGCGGCCTGATCGGCGGAACGGTGAAGTCGTCGATCGGGATCGGCAATCTGCTGTGGGCGGGTATCGGCGACACCATCCGCGTCTCGCTCTCGGCGGAGCCCGAAGAAGAAGTTCGCGTGGGCTACGAGATCCTCAAGAGTCTCGGCATCCGCAGTCGCGGCGTGCGCGTCGTTTCCTGCCCGAGCTGCGCGCGCCAGGGGTTCGACGTGATCCGCACCGTCGAAGCGCTCGAAGAGCGCCTCCAGCACATCAAGACTCCGATGTCCCTGTCAGTGCTCGGCTGCGTCGTGAACGGCCCTGGTGAGGCGCGCGAGACCGATATCGGCATTACCGGCGGCGGCAACGGCAAGCACATGGTATTCCTGTCCGGCGTGACCGACCACCACGTGCAGGACCGCGGAATGATCGACCACATCGTGCGGCTCGTCGAGCAGAAGGCTGCGGAGATCGAGGCCGCTGCAATCCCTGAAGCGACGCTCGACGCAGCGGAGTAGAGGCCGCTAAGCGCCGCGGGTGAACCGCGTCGCGCAGCATCCGGTCAAAGCCTTCGCGGTTGCGCTCGCCGCAGTCGCGCTCCTGTCCATCATGGATGCGGTCATGAAGGGCCTTGTCATCGCCATCGGCATCGTTGCCGTGAGCGTCTGGCGCGCCGCTGCGAACTTCCTGATCTCGGCCGCACTTTACCTGCCCGCCGGGCAGTCCTGGCCAAGCCGATCGACGATGCGCATCCACGTCGTCCGCGCCATCGTCGTGACGATCATGGCGGGTCTGTTCTTCTGGGGAATTGGCCGAGTCCCGCTTGCGCAGGCAATCGCCCTCACGTTCATCGCTCCGCTTCTGGCGCTGCTGCTTGCCGCAGCGTTCCTCGGCGAGAAGATCGGCCGGCGATCCGTCATCGGCTCCCTTGCAGCGTTCATGGGCGTGGTGGTCATCGTGTTCGGCCAGGCTCGGGCAGCACCGGGTGCGGAGCTCCTCATCGGTAGCGCCGCCATCGTCGGCTCGGCACTCTGCTACGCGGTGAACATCGTCATGATGCGCCAGCAGGCGCTCGCCGCCAGGCCGCTGGAGATCAATTTCTTCCAGTCGCTGATCGTCGGCGTGCTGTGGCTCTGCGTGGCACTCGTCGCGGGGCTGCCGTCCTGGCCCGCGACCGGTTGGCCCTGGGTCATCGTCGCGTCCCTGCTGTCGACCTCGGGCGGCCTGCTGTTCTCCTGGGCCTATGCGCGCGCCGAGGCGGGCTACCTCGCCGTCACGGAATATAGCGGGTTCCTGTGGGCATCCGCGCTCGGGTGGCTCGTCTTTCGCGAGCCGCTGTCGCTCTACACGCTGGCCGGCGCGGCCATGATCGTCACCGGCAGTTTCATCGCCGTTCGCCGCGGCCGCCCGCCGCCGGAGATCGAACTCGCCGCCTAGCCTCCGCCCAGGGCGTTGATGGTAAAGGCAAGCACGCCCAGGTTGAAGATGAATGCCGCCACGCAATGGCCGATCGACACCCGCCGGATCCGCTGCGACGTAATGTCGCAGTCCGACGTCTGGAAGGTCATTCCGAGCGTGAAGCCGAAATAGACGAAGTCCCAGTAGTTCGGCTCCTTTGTCGACGGGAACGCGATGCCCCCGGCGTCGCCGCCGCGCTTCGACGAGGCGTAGTACATGTGGGCGTAGTGGAGCGTGTAGACGACGTTCCCGAAAAGCCAGGCGAGTAACAGCGTCGCGATGATCAGCGCCGCGTCGGCAATCCGCAGCTGCCGGCTGTCGGCAATCACCGCGCCCACCGCCAGCAGGATCACCGTCGTCACGGTGACGCTGATCCCCAGCAGCAGAGCCGGATTGGCATCGTTGGTACGGGAATGGCGCCGCATCTGCTCGCTGTTGTCGTTGAGCAGCGACAGGCACGAGGCAAGGAATGCGAAAGCGGCCACGTCGAACCCCGCCATCACGCCCTCGACCGACCGCCAGTACCAAAGCGCACTGCCAACCGCGACGACCAGCACCCCGACGAACATCCCGAACCGCCCGGGCTTCAGCTTGGATCTGGCCATCAATCCCCCCGAACCCAGCGGTAGCGCTGGAACTCCGTGCAGGCTAACGCCTTCCCATGCCATGGCTACTGCTGATTGTCGGCGGCCTCTTCGAGGTCGGCTTCACGACCTCGCTGCGTTTCGTCGACGGCTTCCGCAACCTGCCGTGGACGCTCGCCTTCCTTGCCTCCGTCGCCGTCAGCATGACCCTCCTCCAAGTCGCCTCGCGCAACATCCCGATGGGCACCGCCTATGCGGTCTGGGGCGGGATCGGCGCCGTCGGCACGGTCATCGTCGGCATCCTCTGGTTCCACGAACCCTCGAGCACCGTGCGAGTGCTGCTCATCCTCGCCATCGTCGCTGCCATCGCCGGCCTCAGGCTCACCGCCTAGCGACGTCGAGCGGCTCGCGCGGGGTAGCTCCTCTCCGCTCCGATTACCGCTTTCGTACAGCCAAACTGGAGCGGGTATGTCAAGTTTAATAACGCCTACAGCTAACCAGATGGGTTATCACCTCGGGCCCATGGTCATCCCCGTCATGTGCGACCGCTGCCGCGCCACAGGCAGTGCTGGCGAAGGCCTCTCGCCTGCGCGCACCGGCCGCCTGCTCCTTGCGGGCCAGCGCCTCAACGAACGTGGCGAGCGCGAGGACGGAGCGTCCATCGAGCGTCGCCCCGAGCGGGCGGAGGACAGCACCGTGAAAAGCTGCTGCGCTGCCGCCGCGCCTATCTGGCTCAGATCGCCGCCAGTCACGGCAAGCGCGCCGCGTTCGAGATCCTCACCGACCCCCCGATTTACTGGAATCGCGCCGAGCGCCTGAGCCGCAAGCCGACGAGCCTTGGCACCTCGCCAATCAGCGCCAGCCCGAAATAATTCTGACCGCCGAAAGCGGCTGGAGCTTCGGGGAGATGGGCTACGGCTAAAACGGCAAGGCGTAGGCCCAGCAAACCATCAACAACCACTGCGCCGCACAGCGGCTCGAGCCGATCCGCTGGGGCCGCGACGAGGAGGAGGAAGAATGAGGAACCTTCACACCTGAAAGGCGGAATCGAAGATGACGAAGTCATCCCGGACTTGATCCGAGATCTGCCTTCAATTCAGAGCTGTGTCCTTTAAGTACCGGTCGCGGTGCCAGCGCAGGAATGCGGGATCGGGCGCATCAGATTGGGTCGTGCGGGTATTGCGCACGTCCGCTCGCGTTCAAGATCTTCCGGATGCCATCAACATCGTTGATGAGGTTCGAAATCAGAATCGTCGCGTCATCCGCGACGGTCAGCAGCCCTCGGTCAAACATTCGATGGGACAGTGCCGGACAGGGCAAACCGTTCTGCACAAAGTCTGGTCGCCTGTCCTGGGCGGACTTGATGTGCGCCGCCCCTCCACCGCCATTGATGCACTGAAAGCAGGCGAAGGCGCACCGCTAGTCCTAGCTTGAGCACTCGCCCTCTGAACACGCGATCACGGACCGTGCGCAGCGTCAGCATTTGAACTCGGCCCTGCTCGAGAGCGTAAGGCGCCTGGTCTTCCGCAACTGCAGCCAAGCTGATCTCTTCTCCGGACCGGGGGAGCAATCGCTCGTCGGTGACGAGACCGAGTGTAACGATGCGGTTGAAGTCTTCAGCGGGGATCGTGCGGAGGGCGGCTGGAGCTCGCGCGGGCACGCGGCCCTGCTCGTGGAGAACGTTACGCTACGGGTAATCTCCGCCTCTTTGAAACGCTACGTCGTGGTAGAAATTGAGGTAAGAGAGAGGATCGAATGATCGCCAGGTACATGCCTGAGTGGCGCGGATCCGGCGTGATGCGTGCGGCTCTGGCTGCAGCTTCAGCTGGTTTCCCGGGTTCCGCGGGAATGACGAAAAACGAGCGCCGACTTACGCTTCATCCCCCATCCTGAGCGCAGCAATAAACGCCTCCTGCGGGATGCTCACGTTGCCATATTCCCGCATCCGCGCCTTGCCCTTTTTCTGCTTCTCCAGGAGCTTGCGTTTGCGCGTCGCGTCGCCGCCGTAGCATTTGGCGGTGACGTCCTTGCGCATGGCGCTGATCGTCTCGCGGGCGATGACCTTGCCGCCGATGGCGGCCTGGATCGGGATCTTGAAGAGGTGGCGGGGGATCAGTTCCTTGAGGCGCTCGCACATGCCGCGGCCACGGGCCTCGGCGGTGCCGCGGTGGGTGATCATGCTGAGCGCATCGACCGGCTCTTCATTGACCAGGATGCTCATCTTCACGAGGTCGCCCTCGCGCCAGCCGATCTGCTCGTAATCGAACGACGCATAGCCCCGGCTGATCGATTTCAGGCGGTCGTAGAAGTCGAACACCACTTCGTTGAGCGGAAGCTCATAGGTCAGCTGGGCTCGGCTGTGGGCGCCGCTGCCGACATAGGTCAGGTTCTTCTGGATGCCGCGGCGGTCCTGGCACAGCTTCAGGATCGCGCCGAGATATTCGTCGGGCGTGTAGATGGTCGCCAGGATCCACGGCTCCTCGATGCTCTCGATGCGATTGGAGTCGGGCATGTCGGCCGGGTTGTGGAGTTCGATCGTCTGCGCCGGCTCGTTCTTCGAGTGGGTGAGGTGCATCTTGTAGACGACGCTCGGCGCGGTGGTGATGAGGTCGAGGTCGTACTCCCGCGTGAGCCGCTCCTGGATGATCTCGAGGTGGAGCAGGCCGAGGAACCCGCAGCGGAAGCCGAAGCCCAGCGCCGCGCTGCTCTCGGTCTCGAAGCTGAACGAAGCGTCGTTGAGGCGCAGCTTGTAGAGGCTGTCGCGCAGCTTCTCGAACTCGGCGGCGTCGACCGGGAACAGGCCGCAGAAGACGACCGGCTGGACCAGTTTGAAGCCGGGCAGGGCCTCCGCGGTCGGGCGCTTGGCATCGGTGATCGTGTCGCCGACGCGGGTCTCGGCGACTTCCTTGATCTGGGCGGTGATGAAGCCGATCTCGCCGGGGCCGAGCTCCGCCAGTTGCTCGATCTTGGGGCGGAAGCAGCCGACGCGGTCGACGAGGTGCGTCGTGCCGGCGGCCATGAACTTGACCTGCGCGCCCTTGCGGAGCGTGCCGTCGATGACCCGAACCAGGATGACGACGCCGAGATAGGGGTCGTACCAGCTGTCGACCAGCATCGCCTTGAGCGGCGCGTCGATGTCGCCCTTGGGCGGCGGGATGGTGGCGACAATGGCGTCGAGGACTTCGGTGATGCCGATGCCGGTCTTGGCACTCGCGAGGACGGCGCCTGAGGCGTCGAGCCCGATGATCTCCTCGATCTCCTGCTTCACGCCTTCGGGGTCGGCGGCGGGGAGGTCGATCTTGTTGATGACCGGCACAATCTCGTGGTCGTGTTCGATCGACTGGTAGACGTTGGCCAGCGTCTGGGCTTCGACGCCTTGGGCCGCGTCGACGACGAGGAGGGCGCCTTCGCAGGCGGCGAGGCTGCGGCTGACTTCATAGGCGAAGTCGACGTGGCCGGGGGTGTCCATCAGGTTGAGCTCATAGCCCTTCCAGTTCAGCCGCACGGTCTGCGCCTTGATGGTGATGCCGCGCTCGCGCTCGATCTCCATGTTGTCGAGGACCTGGGCGTTGCCGGTCATCTCGCGGTCGGTCAGGCCGCCCGTCGCCTGGATCAGGCGGTCGGCAAGCGTGCTCTTCCCATGATCGATATGGGCAATGATGCTGAAGTTACGGATTCTATCAAGATCGGCCATTTGACGGGGCGGCTAGCAGAGCGGGTGCGGCAGTGCGAGCGGCTTTGCGGTGAAGGCCGTTGGTCGAAAATCCAGGATGGTCGATGGGCAAGCGTTGCGCGATGCCGTTGCCGGGTTAAGGTTGGCGGCGAAGAACGAACATATTCGGAGATTCGAAGCCGATGCGCCTTGCCAGCCGCCTCGCACTGCTCGCCGCCGCAACTGCCCTCACCTCACCAGCCGTCGCCGCCCCGCTCGAGGGCGTGCCGGTCCCGACCCTGGTCAAGCAGGTGTCGATCCCGCACAGCACCTTCCGGCTGGCGAATGGCCTCACTGTGATTGTCCACGAGGATCACAAGGCGCCCGTGGTTGCGGTGAGCGTCTGGTACAACGTCGGCTCGAAGGACGAGCCCGCCAGCAAGACCGGTTTCGCGCACCTGTTCGAGCATCTGATGTTCAACGGCACCGAGGACCTGCCCGGCGACTATTTCACGTACCTGACGCAGATCGGCGCCACGGATTACAACGGCACGACGTCGTACGACCGGACCAATTATTTCGAGACGGTGCCCGCCGGCGCTCTCGAGCGGGCGCTGTTCATGGAAAGCGACCGGATGGGCCACCTGCTCGGTGCGATTACCCAGGGCGTGCTCGAAAATCAGCGTAGCGTAGTGCAGAACGAAAAGCGGCAGGGTGACAGCAGGCCAGGCGGGCTGGTGCAGTACCAGTTGTTCGGCAACCTGTTCCCGGCCGGTCATCCCTACCACCACACCACCATCGGCTCGATGGAGGACCTGGATCAGGCGAGCCTGGCGGACGTGAAGCAGTGGTTCCGCGACAAGTACGGCCCCAACAATGCGGTGCTGGTGATCGCCGGTGACGTGACGTCGGCGCAGGCGCGCCCGCTGGTGGAGAAGTATTTCGGCGGCATCGCTCGCGGGCCGGTGAACAATCCGGCGACAGCGCCCGTGCCGACGCTCGCCAAGGCCAAGACGATCCCGATGAAGGACGCGGTCGCGACGACGACGATCCAGCGGTACTGGGCGGTGCCGGGCCTGCTCGACAAGCGCCTCGCGGCGATCGACATCGGCGGTTCGGTGCTCGGCGGACTCGCCAGTTCTCGGCTCGACAAGATCCTCGTCCGCGACGAGAAGATCGCCGTCTCCGTCAGCGCTGGGCTCACTGCCCTGCAGCGCGCAGGCATTTTCAGCGTCAGCGCGTCCGTGAAGCCAGGCGTCGACCCGACGCTTGTCGAGAAGCGGCTCGACGAGATCATGGCGGACTTCATCGCGAAGGGCCCGACCGACGACGAAGTCCATCGTGCCGTGATGAGCGAAGTGTCGAACCAGATTCGCGGGCTCGAGGAAGTCGGCGGCTTCAGCGGCAAGGCCGGGACGCTCGCCGAGGGCCAGACCTACGCGCACAACAGCGACTTCTACAAAACCACGCTCGCATCCTACGCTTCGATCACGCCGACGGCGGTGCGGACGGCGATGCAGCAGTGGCTTCGGCGTCCCGCGCTGACGATCGTCCTGGCGCCGGGCGAGCGCGAGACTTACGCGGAGGCGAAGGCTGTTGCCCAGGTGAAGCCCGCGGCCAAGGACGCGGGCGCCGTTCACGGCACCCTGCAGCTGCCGCCGGTCGGCCAGCTTGCGGCGCTGCAGTTCCCGGCCATCACCCACGACACGCTGTCGAACGGGATGCCCGTCGAATATGTGCGGCGCGCGGCTGTACCGGTGACGCAACTGGCACTGGCGTTCAATGCCGGCGATGCAGCAGATGCGCCCAATTCGCGCGGGCTTGCGGCTTTCACGATGAATCTGCTCGACGAAGGCACGGCCACGCTCAACTCGCAGGAGTTTGCGGAAGCCCAAGAGCGGCTCGGCGCGGACGTCAGCGCCAGCAACTCGGCGGACCGTTCCTACGTCATCCTGAATGCGCTTTCGCCGAACCTCGCACCGTCGCTCGACCTGCTGTCGGACGTCGTTCACCAACCCGCCTTTGCGCCGGCTGAAATCGAGCGCGTGAAGACCCAGACTCTGACCGGCATCGCGCAGACCCTGAAGGACCCCACGCGCGTGGCGAATCGGCTGCTGCCGACGGTCCTGTTCGGCGCTGCGCACCCCTATGGCGGACCGCCTGGCGGCGATCCTAAGGCCATCTCGGCCTTTACCCGCGCGGATCTCGTCGGCTTCCAGCAGCGCTGGCTCCGTCCCGACAATGGCAAACTGTTCGTGGTCTCGAGCCTGCCCTGGTCCGAGGTGAAGCCGATGATCGATGCGCGCTTCGGAACCTGGGCTCCACCCGCCGTCGCCAAGGGCGCGAAAACATTCACGCCGCCGCCGCGGCGGCCGGCAGCGCAGAAGATCCTGCTGGTGAACCGCCCGGGCGCTCCGCAGTCGAGCATCGTCGGCGGCCAAGTCTTGCCGGTCGACCCGCGCGGCGATGTCGTCCCGCTCGGCGCGGCCAACGACGTTCTGGGCGGCGATTTCCTGTCGCGCCTGAACATGGACCTTCGCGAGGAAAAGGGCTGGTCATACGGCGTTGGGGGCAATCCGCGTCTGCTTGCCAATGGCGCAAGCTATGTGATCTCCGCGCCGGTCCAGGCCGACCGCACGGGGGATGCGCTCGCCGCGCTGAATGCCGACATCGGTCAGTTCATGACGACCAAGGGCGTCACCGACGAAGAGCTGCACCGGACGATCGACAAGAGCATCAACGAGCTGCCCGGCGAATTCGAGACCGCCGGCGCGGTGCTCAGTGCAATGATGGGGATGGACCTGCTCGGCCGGCCTGACAATTACTACCAGGTGCTGCCTGCACGCTATCGTGCGCAGACGGCGCAAACGCTGGATACGGCAATCCGCAGCGCCATCGACCCGAAGGGCTTCACTTGGATTGTCGTTGGAGACGCCGCCAAGGTTCGGCCGCAGCTCGAGAAGCTTGGCCTGCCCATCGAAGTAGTCGAGGCGCAGTAGTCTGGCACCCGGAGCGCTGCCGATGGGCTCAGACTTGCGGCTGGTACCCTGACCGGCGGTAGTCCGGTTGCGTCCCGGTGGACCTCCAGTAATCCTCAAGCCCGATCCGGCTGGTCAAGGCGCTGAATCTGCGGTCCTGCCGAGCGCTGGCCATCGGGCGGGTGAACAGCAGGTCCGTGTAGCGGCGCGGATGCGGCCCGAGCGGAAGCGGCGCGCCGAAAGTGCCGGCATTCAGCAGGTATCGCTCAAGTCCGGCAAAGGTGAGGTCGAGCCGGCCGAGCAGCGCGAGAGCCTGCACGGCATCGCCGATCGCTCCCGGATCGCGCTGTATCAGCTGAACCTGGCTTTCGACTGCAGACTGGACGTCCTTCGGCTCGCCGGTGTCGACGGCCTTTGCGAGCACGAGCAACGGCTGCACGTCAGCTGGCCCAACGCCGGAGGGCAGATTCTCCGGCTCGGTCACGAATGCCGCTGCGGACCGGGGGCGCCCGGTCGTCAGCAGGTGCGTGTACTTCGTGAACCAGAGCATTGGATGCGCCGGCCAGCGGTCCAGCGCCAGCTTGAGCAAGGCGTCGGCTTCCTGGATGCGTCCGGCGATCGATAGCGCGCCGACGGTGAACCCATAAGCGGGTGGAATCATCGGGTCGATCGCAATGACGCGCTTTTGATGGACGATCGCCTCATCGACGCGGCCCACCTGGCGGAGGACCATCGCCAACCGGCCATGGCACAGCCAATGGCCGGGGAAACGTTGAACCAGCTCACGCAGGCGCGCCTCGCTGGCGGCCCAGTTGCGATAAAAGGGCTTTACGGAGACCAGGGCCAGCAGCGCGTCCGCATTGTCGGGATCGAGATCCAGAGCGCGTCCCGCGGCTGACTGGATCCGGCCCGCCAGGCTAGCGAGTTCGCCTTCGCTGAATCCGTCAAGCGTGTGGGTCTGCGCGAGCGCCAATGCACCCCAGGCAGCGGCGTAGTCGGGGTCGATCTGCACCGCCTGCTCAAGATAGGACACTGCCTGCCGGGCTTGCGAGGCGATCCCGATGCGCTGCGCGAGATCGCCGCGGCGGTAGAGGTCCACGGCTTCGGCGGGCGGGCTGTGCCTGCTCGGAAATCGCCAGACGATGGCGCCAGCCAGGACTACGGCCGTTGCTGCGCCGCCGGCAATGAGCGTTCGCCGGGAAGGCCACTCTGCTGCTTTGGCCGCAGGGAGTTGAACGGGCGTTTGCACGGCGTGCAGGCCGGTGTTCGGAACGAGCCGATAACCGACCTTGGTGATCGTCTCTATCGTGAAGTTGGCACCCGCCCCGACCTGGCGGATGCGAGAGACGACGCGGTTGATTGCGTCATCCGTTACGATCCGCCCCGCCCAGCAGAGATCGATCAGTTCGTCCCGGGTGACGACCTGGCCCGATGCCCGGGCCAGCGCAACGAGCACCTCCATGACGCGCGGCTCCACCGTCTGTGTTCGGCCGCCTGCTTCGATTTGCCGCGTTGCCGGGACTACGCGTGCCCGGCCAAGTTGAAACGGCGGTTCATGCGCAAGCACAACCCGCCCAGGAATTGCCAAACCATCGTGTTTTAGCTCTTCCATTACGGTAGCTTAACAAACTTTTGGGACGATTGCACTCGCAACCTCCCTCCGTTCATCGGCACAAAATCGGCAAATCATCACGTTCCGGTCCGCGCCGGGAGAGGGGCGGCTCCCTACAGCCGTGCGCCTGCGGGACCGTTCCCGCGGTCATGAGGGAGACAGTGAGATGACAAAGAGCTTTATCGTCGGAGCTGCCATTGCAGCGCTTGTTGGTTCTACCCCGGCGCTTGCGGGCGAAGTGTCGGGCAACGGCAAGGACCTGCCGCTCAACGGCCGGTCACTCTGCGCTTATTCCGGGCAGAACGACACGCCGGACGGCCTGTGGGTGCCCGACGGGCAGGGCGGCTTCATCCAGATCGATCCGGGTGGCCACGTGCAGTCCTATGGTTATTTCAAGGCGCAGCAGGACTTCCTGCCGAGCCCCAGCGACAAGGACGCGCGCAATCCCTTCTCCTTCCCCGGATTGGGCTGCAATCCGATCAAATAGCGTGCCGGCAGCAAGAATGGGGAGGACGGACAGGTGTGCGTCCTCCCTCACTTCCCGCATCCACCGATGAGGTCACGATGATTACCTTCATCCTGCTTACGCTGGCGGCGCTCGGCGCCGCTCAGCCGCCCGCTCGTGCTGATGCCACGTCCGGCCTCGCCGTCTCACGTGCCCGCAGCGACGTCTGCTACGCGCTGGCGACGGCTCCCGCATATGCGATGAAAATCTCGCACTGCCTGCAGATGGCCAAGACACCGGAAGCGCAGTTCGCCAACGGAGTCTGCAGCTTCCTTGGCGAAACCGGACAACTCGACGACTTTGGATTCGGCGACATCGGCGCCTGCATCCGGTCAGGCGAGTTCCGCTGATTGCATTCCAGCCTCGGCGACCTCAGCTGCGGCCGACGCGCGTGACGTGCCCCATCTTGCGCCCCGGGCGAGCTTCGCCCTTGCCGTAGATATGGACGTGGGCGCCGGCTTCCGCCACCAACTCGGGCCAGCGATGGACGTCGTCGCCGATCAGGTTCTCCATCGAAGCACGGCCCGTCACCAGCCCCGTCGGGCCGGGCGGCAGGTCGCAAATCGCACGGATGTGCTGCTCGAATTGGGAGGTGACGGCGCCTTCGATTGTCCAGTGCCCGCTGTTGTGCACGCGCGGGGCAATCTCGTTGACGAGCGGGCCTGACTCGCTCGCGAAGAACTCGACCGTGAGAACGCCGATATGTCCCAGCGCTTCGGCAATCCGCAGCGCTGCCGCCCGCGCGTCTTCCGTTTGAGCTGCGCAGGCATCGCTGCACGGAACGCTCGACAGGTGGAGGATGCCGTTGCGGTGCTCGTTTTCCGGCGAGTCCCAGAAGCTATGCCTGCCGTCCGCCCAGCGGGCGACGATGATCGAGAATTCGGCAGTGAAACCGACGCCCGCTTCCGCAATCGCCGGCGCATGCTCGATGGCGTCCCACGCGCTCTCGGCATCGGCGTCCGACCGGATCCAGGCCTGGCCTTTGCCGTCATAACCGAAACGCCGCGTCTTCAGAACGATCGGCACGCCGAGGTTGCCGACGGCGGCGCGGACCTCGTCCAGGCTCGAGATTTGCCGCCACCGGGCGACTCGCGCGCCGCAGCCCTCGATGAACGCTTTTTCGCGCGCGCGGTCCTGCGAAACGGCAAGCGAGCGTGTGCCGGGCCGGAGCTTCTCGCCGAGCACTTCGAGCGGCGCCGCGGGCAGGTTCTCGAACTCGTAGGTCGCGACGTCCACCTCACCGCCGAACCTGCGGAGCGCCTCGATGTCGTCGTATGCTGCCCGCGTGAACGACGCGGACACGTCAGCGGCCGGGGGATGATCGTCGGGGTCGAAGATGTGGCACTTGTAGCCGAGTTGCGCCGCGGCAACGCTGAGCATGCGGCCAAGCTGGCCGCCGCCGATGATTCCGATCGTCGAGCCGGGCGGAACGATCATTCGGGGCTGTCGGCCACCGACTGGGTCTGCTCTTCGCGATAAATGTCGAGCCGCTGGGCAAGGGCCGAATCCTGCAAGGCCAGCACCGAGGCGGCGAGCAATGCCGCGTTGATGGCGCCCGGCTTGCCGATCGCGAGGGTCCCGACCGGCACGCCTGCTGGCATCTGCACGATCGAAAGGAGGCTATCGAGGCCACTCAGCGCCTGACTTTCGACCGGCACGCCGAAGACCGGGAGCGGGGTCATCGACGCCGCCATGCCCGGCAGGTGGGCTGCCCCGCCGGCGCCGGCGATGATCAGTCTCAGGCCGCGGCCGCGCGCGCTGCTTGCATAGTCGTACAGCCGCTGCGGGGTCCGGTGAGCCGAAACGACCTTCGCTTCGAACGGGATGCCAAGCGTCCCGAGGGCTTCCGCGGCATGGCGCATGGTTTCCCAGTCCGACCGGCTGCCCATGATGATGCCGACCAGCGGCTCGTCCATTGTCCCGCCTTGAAGCAGTTGCGCCAAGCGCGCTCGTTTAGGGGGGGTGACTGTGGCATGTAAACCGCACCGGCGAATTCCTGCATTTTCAGGTGCTTGGAATCACGCTATGGCATGTAGCTGAAGCAGGGGTGCTCGAGGCATGATTGACGAGGTTACCGAGGTCTCGGACTCGGATCGTCTGCGCGGCGAAATCAGCCGTCTTCAGGAGGAGGTTGCCCACCTCCGGCACCGCGTCGAGCAACTCGACGAACTCGCCCATCGAGATAGCTTGAGCGACCTGCCGAATCGGCGCGGGTTGATGCGCGTTCTGGAGCGACTCATCGATCGGGTGAAGCGCTACGACGAGCAAGCCGCACTGCTGTTCGTCGACCTCGACGGTCTCAAGATGATCAACGACTGCTTCGGCCATGGCGCGGGCGACGAGGCGCTGATCCAGGTCTCGCGGCTCCTCGTCGACGGCATCCGCAAGAGCGACCTGGTAGCCCGCATGGGTGGGGACGAGTTCGCGATCCTGCTCAGCCATGTCGACGAAACGAGCGCCCACGAAACCGCTGCCCGGCTGATCGACCTCATCGCCGACTGCGACTTCAAGCACGACGGCGAGCTTCTGCCGCTGAGCGTTGCGATCGGCGTCGCCATGATCACTGGCGAGGATACGCCGGAGACTGCCATCGCCCGCGCCGACGCGGAGATGTACCGGCACAAGGCTGCGGCTTAAGCCTCAGGCGTCCCGAAGATAGTAGCGGCGCTCGACGGTCAGATCGTCCGCGAGATCATAGACGATCGGCTGCCCGGTCGGGATCTCCAGGCCGACGATCTCGTCGTCGCCGATTTTCGACAGGTGCTTGATGATGCCGCGCAGAGAATTGCCATGGGCAACGACCAGCACGCGCTTGCCGCTCTGCAGCGCCGGAGCGATCTCTCTCTCATAATAAGGCACGGCGCGGGCCACGGTATCCTTGAGGCTCTCCGTTACGGGCACCGACACGTCGGCATAGCGACGGTCGGCGGCGACATCATAGCGACTGCCCGGCTCCAGCGGCGGCGGCGGGATATCGTAGCTGCGGCGCCAGATCTTGACCTGCTCGGCCCCGACCTTGTCGATCATCTCCTGCTTGTTCAGCCCCGTGAGACCGCCGTAATGCCGCTCGTTCAGGCGCCAGTCCTTGATCACCGGGAGCCACAGCCGCTGCATCTCCCCAAGGGCGAGGTCGAGCGTGCGAATGGCGCGGGTGAGGACGCTGGTGAAGCAGCAGTCGAAGTCCATTCCGCGGTCGCGCAGAAGCGTCCCGGCGGCGCGCGCTTCCGCCACGCCTGCGTCCGTCAGATCGACATCCCACCACCCGGTAAAGCGGTTCTCCAAATTCCACTGCGATTGCCCGTGGCGGAGGAGAACGAGGGTCGGCATCAGGCGGTGACCTTTTCCCGGTTCGCTCCGAGAGCGGCAGACTTGAGCTCGGGCAGGATGGCATGCAGCGCGTCGAGGCAGGCGTTGGCGAGATACTTGGAGCGCTGCGGCGACCAGCCGTAGACCTCATCCGGCAAATCGAAATTGTCCTTGAAGGGCATCTCGAGCGTCATCGACACGCACCCGTAGCGCTCGGCCAGCTGCGTCGTCGACATCGACATATTGGCCTGCCCGGGAGCGGGGACTTCGTAGCCCTGCGCGCGCTGGAAGTCCGGCGACAGCCGCTCGAGCGTCTCGCTGAATTGCTCGAAGAGCCGGCTCTGGCGCTCGGTTAGTGACGGGATCCCCTCGAAGCCCGCAAGGAAGTTGGCCGGGATCGCCTCGTCGCCATGGACGTCCATTGCGAAGTCGACGCCGGTCTCATCCATCGCATTGCGGACGCAGAGGACCTCCGGGCTCTTCTCGGCCGAAGGTGCGTGCCATTCGCGATTGAGGTTCACGCCGACTGCGTTGGTCCGCAGGTGCCCGCGCCGCGACCCGTCCGGGTTCATGTTGGGAACCACGCGGAAGGTGCATTCCTTGCGCAGCACGCGGGCGACGGGATCATCCTCGTCGACGAGCTTCTCGAGCGCGCCTTCCATCCACCACTCGGCCATGCTCTCGCCGGGGTGCTGGCGCGCATACAGCCAGACGCTGAGCGGTCCCTCGCCGATCGTCAGGCAGTCCAGATCCTGACCGTCGTGGCTCTTGCCGAGCGAGCGATACTGGACTCCGGGAATGCTCGCGGTCTGGGTCACGAGGTCGTGGTGGCGTTCCATCGAGTAGGGCGCGAAATAGGCGATCCACACGACGTCCTGCGGCGGCGTCAGACTCATGGTCAGCACGCCGTCGGCGTAACTCGTGTCCTGGATGCGCACCCATTCCTCGCGGTCGAGGCTCATCACGCCTTTGTAGTCGGGCCAGCCGTGCGGATAGGCGGACGCCGCGCAATTCGTGATGCGCAGCGTGATCTCGCGCCCGGCAGCGCCGGACACCCGGAAATAGAACCATTGGTAGAAGTCGGACATGTGATCCGTGACGATCTCAAGGTCGACGCGGTCGCCTTCCTGAGAGGTCACGCGAATGTTCCCGGCGTCAAAGGCGCTGGAGATCGTAAGGCTCATGGAAGTTGCTACTCGGATGAGGTGGAATTTGCGGCGGCTGATAGTGCGCCGCCGCTCAACAGGCAAACGTCCGGGCTAAACACCGCCGCGGCAGCGCGCCAGCTAGGGGAAGAAGACGAAGCGCTGAGTCAGGCGCGGGCTGCTGAAGCGGCGCTCGTCGGCAATCCAGTCGCCGGCGATTTCGCCCGAATGCGGAATGAAGCCAGGATAGATCGCCATCCGGTTGAACGCGGCTTCGACACGTCCGCGGAACTCGTACTCGCCGTTGCTGCTCGTCAGATAGCCGCTCTCCGACTGTTCGCTTCCCCCGCCGGGCACGCGTTCGAAGAACAGCGTGCCGCCGCGCTCTTCCCGATTCAGGTAGATCAATCCGAAGACGGGCACGGGGTCGACATGGGGAAGCCGCTGCGTCGGCGACAGCTCGTCGGGATGAACGTCGATGATCGCGAAGTCCGTTAGCACCTTTCGAAACGCCGTGATCTGCTGCCCGTCCTTGGCGAGCGGCGGCACGCGTCGCAGGTAATGTTCGTTGGCAACCCGGAGTGCCCAGGCGCTGATCGCCTCAAGCGAGGGGCTCAGAGGTGGAGCGGCGATCTTTCCAGGGTAGGCGTATGGCGGAGACTCGAACTGCAGACCAAGCGCGAACTCCCGAATTTCGTCGGGCCGCTCATAGACCTCGTCGATGAGCAGGACGGGGATCGACCCGCCTGCGGTCATCAATCGCGCAGTGGCCGAGGCGGAAAGCCTGAACAGGTCGTCGGCAGTTTGCATTCGGCCTCCTTAGGTCCGCCCGCCGCGCGTCGGCAATCGCTGGAATTCGCTGCCCGGGTTCGCTAGCGGCTCGACCCATGAACAAAGTCCCAGTCCTCGTCACCGGCGGTGCCGGCTATATCGGCAGCCATGCAATGCTCGCGTTGAAGGATGCCGGGTGGAGCGTGTCCGTCATCGACAATCTGTCGAACGGTGTCCGCGAGGCGGTGCCCGATGACGTGCCGTTCTACGAAGGATCGGTCGCCGACAGCGCGCTGGTCGCCCGCATCGTTGCGGAGCAGGGCATCCAGGCCATCATGCACTTTGCAGGATCGATCGTGGTCCCGGAGTCGGTCGAGAAGCCGCTTTTCTACTATCTCAACAACACCGTTGCGACGCACGCGCTGGTGAGCGCCGCGGTTGAAGCGGGCGTGAAGCACATCCTCTTCTCGTCGACCGCGGCTGTTTACGGAGCGCCCGAGCGGGTGCCGATCGAAGAGGGGGACCCGAAGGAGCCCATCAACCCGTACGGTGCGTCCAAGCTGATGACCGAGCGGATGTTGGCGGACGCTTCGGCGGCACTTCCATTCAACTACGGGGCGCTGCGCTATTTCAACGTCGCCGGGGCCGACCGGGACGGCCGCGCCGGCCAGCGCGGCAAGGGTTCGACGCATCTGATCAAGGTGGCGGTCGAGGCGGCGGTCGGCAAGCGCGACCAAGTCGCGGTATACGGCACCGATTACCCGACGCCCGACGGCACCTGCATCCGCGACTATATCCACGTCAGCGACCTCGCAGCTGCGCACGTCGCTGCGTTGGAGCACCTGATCGCGCACCCCGGCGAAAACCTCGTCCTCAACTGCGGCTACGGCAAAGGCCTATCGGTAATGGAGGTGCTAGACGCAGTGGACCGCGTGAACGGGACCCCCGTGCAGCGGGAGACCGGCCCGCGCCGGGCCGGCGACCCGCCGATGCTCGTCGCCGCCAATGCGGCGCTGCTGAGCACGCTCGAGTGGCGCCCAGCCAACGCCGACATCGATCGTATCGTCGGCGACGCTCTCGCCTGGGAGCGCAAGCTCGCCGGCTAAACCAAGGGGCCGAACTTGACTTCAGCCGTGGCTCTCCTCTACGGGAGCCGCCGGTTTTCGAAGAACCTTCCAACAACTAGACGCATAGAGAACGAGGCAGGCGCCCGGCCATGAAGATTCGCAATAGCTTGAAGTCGCTGAAGTCGCGCCACCGCGATTGCCGCGTGATTCGCCGCCGTGGCCGCACCTACGTCATCAACAAGACGAACCGCCGCTTCAAAGCGAGGCAGGGCTAAGCCCATGCGCAGCCGGGCCCGGCCGAACTCGGCAGGGTCAACGGAGGTCGCGCGCGTCCGCTCGTGACCTGAGCCGGACCGGGCGGAGCGACGCCTCGGCGCTCCTCACCGACTATCGAAATTTCGCCGGCGCTCGCCTGTGGCTGGCGCTGGCGCTGATGCTTGGCGGCGCGATTGCCGAAGGCGCCGGCATCCTCCTTCTGGTCCCGCTTGCCACCATCGCCATCGGTGGCGCCGCGACGGCGGGCACTTTGGCCGGCCTGACCAATTTCGCCGACGCCTTCACGCCCGAGCGGCGCTTCACGCTGGTGCTTGTCGCTTTCATCGTTGTCATGGGTCTGCGCTCCGCGATTGTTTTCGCCCGGGACAAGCGGCTCGCCCAGCTGCAGGCCGGATACGAAGCGTCGCTGCGCCTGCGCTCGGCATCGACGCTTGCGGCCCGCGGCTGGACCTTCGCCAGCGGGATCGGTCAGGCGGGCATGCAGTCGCTCCTGCTCAACGACGTTCCACGGGCCGCCCTTGCGGCTGCCCAGGCGCAGGCTTTCGCCGTCGGCGCCGTAATGCTCTTTGTGCAGTTCGTCCTGGCGGCGCTGTTGTCGCCGCTCCTGAGCCTGCTTGCACTCGCGATTGTCGCAGCCGCCTCGATCCTGGCGATCGGCTGGTTGCGGCGCGGGGTCCGCAGCGGAATGGCGCTCGTCGAAAGCTCCGAAGCAAGCACGGGCTCGGGGTTCCGGCTGCACGCCGGCCTGAAGGCGGCGCTGGCGCAAGGCACCGTCTCGCAGTTCCTGGTCGAGTATCGCTCGACCCTCAAGCGTACGCGAAGCGAAGTTGCCCGCTATCAGGGTGACATAGCCGCAGCGCGGGCACTGGCGTTCACGGCAAGCGCGATTGCTGCGGCGGTTCTACTGTTCGTCGGCTACCGCCTGCTCGGGCTGCCATTCCCGATCCTGGTCACCAGTCTCGTCCTGTTCGCGCGCATGGCCGTGCCTGCGCAGCAGCTGCAGCAGGCTGCACAATATGTCGCCGCCTACGCTCCGTCTTTCGGCGCTGTCCGAGACCGACTGCACGGCATCGAGGACGCGCCGGCGCACCGGACTCGGGCGGAACCGCTTGAGTGGCGGACGCTTACAGCCGACGCGGTCGCCTATGTGCACGCCAGCAGCGCCGGTCTTCGCTCGGCATCCTTCGAGCTTCAGGCGGGAGAGTGGGCTGGCCTCGGTGGGCCATCGGGATCCGGGAAGACGACCATGCTCGACGTGCTTACCGGCTTGCTTGCTCCCCAGCGGGGGACCCTCAGCATCGACGGTGTCCCGCTCACGGGTGAATGGCTGGAACGCTGGCGCTCGTCGCTTGCATATATCGGCCAGGACGGGGCGCTGTTCGACGATAGCGTCCGAGCCAACCTCCTCGCCGACGGAGCGGAGGCAAGCGACGATGTGCTGTGGTCCGCTCTCCGCGCGGCGGGTCTGGAGCAACGTGTGCGGTCGTTTGCCGCGGGCCTGGATCAGCGCATTGGCGATCGCGGCAGTCAGCTCTCGGGGGGAGAGCGACAACGCCTCGCCATTGCCCGCGCGCTGCTGCGGCGTCCGACCCTGCTCATCCTCGACGAGGCGACCAGCGCCCTCGACCCCGAGTCCGAAGCTGCCGTCATTGCCGCGTTGCAAGGCCTCGAACCCCGCCCCGCGGCGGTCCTAGTCGCGCACCGGGCGTCGACCCTAGGCCATTGCGATTCGCGCTTCCGCATCCAAGATGGGGTATTGGAGCCCGAAACAGGGGCGGCTCAGGGCGTGGAAGAACAGTAAGCGCCCGTTCACTGGCCCTGCGCTAAGAGGGACCATGAGGAGTATTCCGACGATGCACGCGATCCGAAAGGCGATCCTGGTAACGACTGCTGCAGCGTTGGGCGCAGCGGCGTACAGCAGCGTGGCCGTCGCGCAGAGCCGTCCGACGCCGCCGAAATGGGGCTACGAAATCCGCGACGGCAAGCGCGTGCCCAAGACCAACAATCGCGTCACCAAGCCGGACGGAAGCTGGCGCGAGGAAGTCCGCCAGGGCAAGTGCGTCACCATCAAGGAAAAGTCGGCCTCCGGCGAGTACAAGGAAACTCGCCAGTGCGACGGCGCCTGAGGGGCCCCGCCTGGACGTTCACTCCGGCTTGTCGAAATTGCCTTCCGGCCGCTTGCTGATCACGCACGGCGGCAGTCCGGTCCCGGGAACGTCCTTGCAGTCACGGACCTGAGCGCTGCCGTCGGGGCCCGCGAAGATTGCCCAATCGCGCCCGGGACAGCGGGCCATCCACTCGTCCAGATTCTTGTACCTGCCGACGAAACCGGCGTCGGTGACGCGCTTGCAGCTGTAGCCGGCGTCGTAGATTGCTCGCTTCAGGCCGATGCCGACGTTGAAGGCATCGAGCTGGTGCAACTGCTTTTGCTCGTCACTCTGAACCCGGATCTCGCGCCGCGGCGCGTTGTTTCCTGAATTCTGCTCATTGCAGGCGCCTAGCGAGAGCAAGCCGACGGCGATGGCAAGGGCATTGGCTGGTCGGCTTCGCATCTGGGCCTCCGTTGATCTCAATTGTCGTAACGAATGCGAACGCGCGCGGCTGCAGCCTTCGCACGGCCAACGGCGTCCTCCCAATCGTCTCCACGGGCAAGCGCAACGCCCATGCGGCGATTATTCAACGTGTTCGGCTTGGCGAAGAGGCGCAGGTCCACGGGCTTACCGCGCGACCCCAGCGAGAGCGCTTCGGCCACCCCCTCGAATCCAAAGTTGTCGCTCTCCTGGGACGCGAGGATGACAGCCGATGCCGACGGACCGGCGAATTCGACGGACCGGATCGGCAGTCCGAGAACCGCGCGGAAGTGCAGCTCGAACTCGTTCGGAAACTGGGAGATGAGCGTCACCATACCCGTGTCATGCGGTCGCGGGCTCAATTCCGAGAATATCGCCTGGTCACCGCGGATGAAGAATTCGACGCCGAAGAGGCCGTGCCCGCCAAGTGCCTCGACTACCTTGCGCGACTGGTGTCGGGCCGAGTGCAGGGCTTCCTGAGGGATAGCGGCGGGCTGCCAGCTTTCGCGATAGTCCCCGGCTTCCTGGCGGTGGCCGATTGGCGGGCAGAAGATGACGCCTTCCTTGGTGGCGACGGTGAGTAGCGTGATTTCGCTGTCGAAGGCGACGAACTCCTCGACAATGACGCGCGGCCGGTCGCCGCGCATGTTCGCCACCGCATAGTCGTACGCGGCACCGACTTCGCCGGAGTTGCGGACGGTTGTCTGGCCCTTGCCAGAACTCGACATGACGGGCTTGATCACGCACGGCAGCCCGACTTCGGCGGCGGCTGCGATCGCTTCCTCGCGCGTCTCGGCGAAGCGGTAGTGCGAGGTCACGAGGCCAAGCTCGCGCGCGGCGAATTCGCGGATGCTGTCCCGGTTCATGGTGAGTTGGACGGCCTTGGCGGAAGGGGCGACGCGCCAGCCTTCTCCCTCGAGCTGAGCCAAGGTCGCCGTGTCTATGGCCTCGATCTCGGGGACGATCAGGTCCGGCCGGTGCTTCTCGACCGCGGCGCGCAGCGCGCTTCCGTCGAGCATTGCGAAGACCTCGAATGCATCGGCCATTTGCATCGCCGGAGCGCCAGCGTAGCGATCGCACGCGACGACCCGGCAGCCGAGTCGCTTCGCCGCGATTGCGAACTCGCGTCCCAACTCGCCGGATCCAAGCAGCATCAGCGTCGCGATGTACATCGAAGGAGCCGATAGCCGCCGGCGTTTTGCTCCGCTAGACCATGGCGCACGAGGGGGAGAAAACCATGCGATCCTTTGTACTTGCCGCCGCCGCCGTGCTGCTGACCGGGGCGGCGCCTGCCGCCCAGCCCGTTCCTCCCAACATCCCGGTTGCCCCACCAGCAGCGCAGCCGCTGCTTCCACCCAACGTGGCGGCGCCGCCTGCCGCGAAGCCGCTCACGCCCGGCGATATCGTTGGTGCTGCGGCTCCTGCGGACTGGCGGACGATTGACCCCGATAATCTTCTGGTCATGGATCTTGCCGGCCGCGGGCGAGTCGTCATTCAACTCGCGCCCGAGTTCGCGCCCGTGCACGTCTGGAACATCAAGTTTCTCGCTCGCGGGCACTATTGGGATGGTGCCACCATCTACCGTCTTCAGGACAATTACGTTGCCCAATGGGGGCTCAACGAGAGCAACCGCCCGTGGCCCGCAGGCGTGGTTGCCAAGCCGCCGGCGGAATATACCCGCGCTCTCGCCGGTCTGAACGTCAGGCCGCTCGGCTATGGCGATCCGTACGCACCTTCGACGGGCTACGCCGATGGCTGGCCCATTGCTTACGATCGAACGGCTGGCTGGGCGACTCTGACGCACTGCTATGGCAGCGTGGGCGTCGGCCGCGACCTTGCTCCCGACACGGGCACCGGCGGGGAGCTTTATGCCGTGATCGGCCACGCACCGCGGCAGCTGGACCGCAACATCGCGCTCGTGGGCCGGGTGCTCGAGGGGATCGAGCGGCTCAGTTCCCTGCCACGCGGGACGGGCGCGCTAGGCTTCTACGCTGACAAGGCGCAGTACGTGCCGATCACCAACATCCGACTCGCCAGCGACATGCCGCCGGCGGAACGCCCTGCCTACGAGTATCTGGAGCCGAACAGCGCCTCGTTCGCCACGTGGCTGCGCCTGAAGGCCAACCGCAAGGACGATTTCTACGAAGTGCCGGCAGGCGGGGTGGACGTGTGCAACGCCCAGGTCCCAATCCGGAAGAGGGCCTAGCCTAGGCTGCGGCCCAGGCCGGCGAGTGGCGGTTCTTGTGCTGAATGACCGTCGGTGTGTTGTGGGATCGCGTGCTCGCCTCCGCCAGCGGCAGCGCTGTCGCGCAGAAGGCGCATTCGGCCGACACCCGGCCGATCAGCCAGTGAGTCCGCCCACAGCCGGGGCAGTGGTTGACCTCGTGTTCGCGGTACACCGCGTGATACCCTCGTTCGAAGGGTCTGCGCATCTCGCTGAACGCCGTACTCGCCATGCCATGCTTCCTTTCCCGACCGGGAAGGAACGAGCGACCCGGCGTGCGGTTGCACCTCGAGCCTCCTTTGAGACAGCGTCCATCGCAATTTTCAAACGCCGCAGCCGCGACCGAAATTAGGCGCGCTTCAGGCCCTCGAGCGAGATCGGCTCGGCGAACTCGGCGCCCAGCTTGTCCCCGGCAATCCATTTGACGACTGCGTTTGCCCGCTCCCGGCCTGGCAAGATCAGCCACACCCGGGTGCCGACCTCGAAGTCGCCCTGCGCCTCGGCCATGAAGCCGCTCTCGGAGATGTTAAGGACGCGGGCTTCTACTCCATTTGCGCCAAGTTCGCGCATTTTCGCATCCATAGCCACGTGCCGGCGGGCGTAGCGCCTGCGCTCGCTCTGGTCCTCAGCGTCGGCAATGCGCGCACGGATCATCGAAAAGCTCATCTCCATGGCCGGCTTACTCCCCGCCCGCGGCAAAGGACAGACCGACCCGCCCGCTCTTCGCCCAGATAACCTGGGCGGCGATCTGGCCACGGTCAAGCAACTGAACACGAACCGTTTCCCCGATGTGCGGCACATGCGGGAAGATGATCATCGCACCGGATGACGAGACGTTGACGAGCCGGACGACATGGCGGCGGCCACGAAAGTCGAGCACTGCCGTGCCGGACACAGCAGCGTGCCGCAGTTCGCCACGCTCATCGATCACCCGCTCGCTCGTGCGAGGGATCATTCCGCCATCAAGACTTAGTTCGGACACCACTCTCGACATCTCCCCACAAGCTGTCACCAGCGTCTTAACCCACTGAAACTTAAACTTTGGTGTCCTGCTATCGACGAGCGGTTCAACTGTGGCGTTGGGATCACTGGCGGGTGCTGTTCTTCCCGTGTATGCAGGAAGTGGGGCATGGGATGTCATTGAAAACGAACGGATTGGTGCTGCCGATGAGCGCGGTGACGAAGTGTGTGTTGCTGTTGAGTGCCGGAGCGCTGCTGCCGGCCTCCGCATTGGCCCAGGTCCGCTACGGCCGGCCAGTCCCCGGTCCCGTTCTTCCGACCAGGCCGTCCGGCCCCGCCGCAATGCAGCCCGGCGCGCCTATCCCGGGCAATCCCGACTACCAGGTCGCGCAGCCGACTGCGCCCGACCGCCTTGCGCCGGTCCAGCTGCCGCCGGTGATGTGGGATTATCGTGACGCTCAGGACCTGCTTGCCTACATCGCGCAAGTCGGTGCCGAGGGCCTCAACCCTTCGGATTACGATCCGACGGCTCTCTCGGCGGCGATTCGCAGCGGCAACCCGATGGTCATGTCCGCGGAGGCGACGGACCGGTTCAATCGCCTGTCCTGGGACCTGGCGATGGGCCACGTCCGCAAGGCCGCGCGCGTCGACTGGTATGTCACGGACAACGATCTCAACAGCGCCAAGCAGGATACGCTTCTGCGCAGCGCACTTGCGCAGCACCGGGTTCCGGACGCGCTGCGCTCACTTTTACCGACGCATCCCCAATATGCGGCCTTGAAAGCGGCACTCGCAGGCGCTTCCCTCGCGGACACCGCCAAGGTCGAGCGCATCCGCCTCAACATGGACCGCTGGCGCTGGCTCCCGCGCGACCTCGGCAACAAGTACATCATCGTCAACGTGCCCGGCTTCCATGCCACGCTGGTCGAGAACGGAACCAACCGGTGGAAGGAGCGGGCGATTGCCGGCAAGCTTTCCACTCCGACTCCGCAGCTGTCGGCGACCGCCGTGGGCGTGATCCTGAACCCGTGGTGGGAAGTGCCCAAGAGCATCCAGCACGAGGCCGCGGGCAAGCGGGGCTTCGTTGCCGTGAAGGGTCCGGACGGCAAGGTGCAGCGCTGGCGTCAGCCGCCGGGACCGACCAACGCGCTCGGCCAGATCAAGTTCGTGATGCCCAACTCGCAGGCAATCTACCTGCACGACACGAACGCTCGCAGCCGTTTCAACAGTGACGTTCGCGCGCTCAGCCACGGCTGCATCCGCACGCAGAAGATCATGGACCTCGCCACGCAGCTGCTTGGTGATGACGGCGGCGAGTGGACATCGGACAAGATCCATTCCGCGCTCGCGAGCAAGAAGACAGTGCAGGCGAATTTCGTGAAGCCGCTGCCGGTCTACATCGTCTATTTCAGCGCGGCGGCGCTGCTCGACGGCAAGATTGTGGACTATCGCGATCTCTATGGCCGAGATGGGAAGGCGATGGCCGCGCTGGCCATGAAGGATGGCGGAGCAAGCCTGGCGCCGAAGCCCAAGGCCGACGCTCCAAACCAGGTGGCGGCGAAGTAGCGCCGATCGGGAGCGGTCACGCCGCTTGAGCGGTTCGCGCCGCTTGCCGGCGCCAGATGTGATCTGACGCGCGAAACTCAGCGTTGATTATGTTCGTACGCGCTCGTTGCGGAGCGCCTTACAAGACCGCTTAGGCTTCGAGCGGCTTGTCGGCGTAGATCATGCGCCCGCCCGCGAGCTTGCGCATTACTTCCCACTGGCTCTTGCGCGACATCGCGAAGCAGCCTTCCGAGCGGCCGAGCTTGCCGTGCATGGCAATCATCTCGGGCTCGGCATACCAGGCATTGTGGATGACGATGGCGCGCGCCTCGGCATTGTTGTTCGACCAGTCGAGTCCACGAACCTTCATCGAAAGCCCGTACTTGCCGTTGTAGTAATCGCCGGTGACATAAGCGCCGTTCGAGGTGGCGTACGAACCGAAATCATTCGAGAAGCGCTCGACGAAGCCGGAGTGATCAGGATCGGAGCCGCGGCCGTGACAGACACGGTGGCTCTCGACAGTGCCGCTGCGGATATCGAGAACGTGGAAGCGCGGGTCGCTGGACGCGTCGGAGAAGTCGACAATGCCCATGGAGTCACGCGGAACGCCGCGGTGGGCATCAAGGGCTGCCTTGGCGCGGGCAAACAGTTGCGGATCGATGCCCGCAGGAGCGCTCGGGGCCGCAGCAACCTGCGCGGGCACCCTGGCGAGCGTCGTCGGTGGCAGCGGCTGGAAGGCCGGCTGCGTCGGATAGATGATCTTGGGCAAGACGCTCGAGCTCGCCGCGGAAGACAGGATCGCACCGGCGGCGCCGAGACCACCAAGACGCAACATTTCCCGTCGATTCAATGTCATTCGATTCCCTCCGCTCAAGGGCAACCTTTTATCATTCAAAGGGTTAAGAGCCGATAACCCATTTGCCGCAATGGCGGCCTTTGTCCCGCGCGATACTCGACTCGTCGCAGCGCTTTGGCGTGTTCGGCCATCCGATCGGGCAGTTTGCCGAATCAGACAGGCGTTAATTCCAGCGACTAGGCAGCATCCCGCAGTTGAGGTGGGAGCCTTGCGACTTGATGCTGTGGTAGGGCGCTGCTATGGGCGCGCCTCCGCTGCAGGTCCTGCCTGCGGTGGCAAGGGACATTGGCTGTAGTCCGGACGGTGCCAGAAGGCGCCGGGGTTACTGTGGCACGGCCGGATCGAAAGCGATTCGGCCATGATCAATTCTGGGAGTGTGACGGCAGTTTATGCAGATCATCGTTCGCGACAATAACGTCGAGCAGGCGCTGCGCGCGCTCAAGAAGAAGCTGCAGCGCGAAGGCGTCTACCGCGAGATGAAGCTGCGCCGGCATTACGAGAAGCCGTCGGAGAAGCGCGCCCGCGAGCGTGCGGCTGCAATCCGCCGCGCCCGCAAGCTCGAGCGCAAGCGCGCCGAGCGCGAAGGCGCCCGCTAAGTCGACTGGCGGCGTGTCCGTCGCCTCTCTTGCGCATCCGAAACGCCGCGGCGGTACCGCCGGGCGGCTCGGGATTGCATTCCTCGTGCTGATTGCCGCCGCTCTGGCGCTGGCCTGGTTCGGTGCAGGCTCCCTCCGTCCTGAACTCACGAGCAGCGGACTCCAGTTCCGAACGATCGTGGCCGGAACGGGCCAGCCGATCCAGCGCACTGACGCGGCTCTGCTCGACTATGTGCTGACGACCAACGACGGCACGGTCTTCGACAGCAGCGAAACGCACGGCGGGCCACAGCCTTTCACGATGGACCAGGTGTTCCCCGGCTTTGCAGAGGCGATGACCCGGATGCAGGCCGGCGGTCAGTACCGCTTCACGATGCCGCAGGAACTTGCCTTCGCCGGCAATCCGCCGCCGCCGGCGTGGCCCAAGAACAGCCCGCTAACGTTTGATGTGCGGGTCCGCAAGATCGTGCCCGGCGGCGCTGCGATGATGCAGCAGCAGCAGATGATGCAACAGCAGCAAGGCGCGCCGCAGCCCTAGTAGCGGCTAGCTGGAGACGACCTCCGGGGGATCCGGATCGTCGCGCGCATGTTGCTTGCTGAGGTCCACAAGCACGACCTTGAGGGACGCGAGTATCGGGTCCGCGAAAAGCACACCCAAGATTCCGAACAGCGCGCCCATCAGCAGCTGCATGGCGAGCACGATCGCCGGAGCCAGGTCGACGGTGCGGCGGGCGATGTAGGGCACCACCAGATAGCCGTCGATGTTCTGGACGAAGAAATAGACGAAGATCGCGTAGAGACCTTGATTGGTGCCGGCGCTGAACCCCACCGCCACCATCAGGATACCGGACGTGATCGCGCCGATGTTCGGGATGAAGGCGAGCACGCCGGTAACCAGACCGAGAAGGCCGGCCATCGGCACTCCGCCGAGCGACAACATCAACCACGTGAACACGCCTTCGAACACCATTCCCACCAGCCGCCCGAAGAGCAGTCGGCGGATGGTGAAGCCGACATGCTCGGCGATCCGGTAGAAACCACCGCGCACCCGCAGCGGCAGCATCCATGCGACGCCACGGTCGTAGATCCGCGGCTCCGACGCGAGGAAGATGCCGATCACGAGCATTGCGACGACGCTGGTTACGGCTCCGACCGCGCTTCCAAGCGCGCTGCTCAGTCGGCCGACCGAACCCATGAGCTCGGTTCCGATTTCCGGCTTCTGCCCGGCGGGAATCAGCCCGAGCGAAGCAGCGAAGTCCATCATCCGGTGGAACTGCGTCGTCACCACGGCCCGGAGCGCCTCTGCCTGGCTGCCGATCATTGTCCCGGCGAACCAGAACACCCAGCCGATGAACCCGAACCCGAGCAGAATGACGATGAGCAGGCGCCACCCGCGCGGGATTGGCAGTGCCCGGCCGAGCAGGCGGACACCGCCGTCAAGGAACACGGCGAAGATCGCGCCGCCGATGATCAGCAGCAGCGGCTGGGCGAGGACGACGACGCCGATGATGGCGAGCGCCATTCCAAACCACACCGCGGCCTTCTGCATCTCCCGGAGGACATGGGGGTCGCGGAACTCCGCCGGACCAGGCCGCTCGACATGGGGCTCGGTCGTGGCGGGGCGTTCGGCCATCAGTTCTGCCGAAGCGACGTGCCGGAGCGGCCCGGGCGAAGCGCCTTCAGCCAGGTCAGCGGATTGTACGAGACGCTGGTGCCATCGAGCGAGAAGGTGATGAACTCAGCGCGGCCGCCAATGTTTTCCCACGGTACGGGGCCGCCAAGACCGCCGCCAATTTCCGGAACGCGGCTGTCGGCGCTGTCATCGCGGTTATCGCCCATCAGCCACAGATGGCCGGCGGGGATGCGGACCGGAGCGAAATCGTCCTCCGTCGAGCGGCCAAGTTCCACCGTGTCGTAGGTGCGTCCGCCCGGAAGCGTCTCCCGGACGACGGGCACGCGGCAGTACATCCGTCCGCCGGGCCCCTGGACGCGATAGTTGTAGAGCGCCGGGTCATGCTCCGAACCGCAGGGCGAGTTAGGATCGATCGGCAGCAGCGAAGACTTCTGCCACTCGCGCTTCACGCGCTGGCCATTGATGGTGAGCTGGCCGTCCGACATCTGGACGATGTCGCCGGGCAAGCCGATCACGCGCTTGATGTAGTCGCTGGTCGTCCCGGGCGGAGTGACGATGACGATATCGCCGCGCTTCGGCATCCGGCCCAGCAGCCGTCCCTGCCAGTGCGGGAAGATATGGAAGCTCGGGCTCACCCACGACCAGCCGTAGGGATATTTGGTTACCACGAGGCGATCGCCCGTCAGCAGCCCCGGCATCATCGATTCCGACGGGATGTAGAAGGGCTTGGCTACGAAGCTATGGAAGGCGAGCACCGCAAGCAGCACCCAGACCATGCCCTTGATTTCGCGCCAGAGGACGGAGCCGCCGTGCTCAGCAACCTCTGCTGGCGGCGGAGCCTCGTCGGCCGTCAAAGGTGTGGGATTGTCGCTCAGGTCACGGCTCCAGCTTGCGGGCAGTCAGGATCACAAAGGCCTGCGCCCAGGGATGATCGTCGGTCATCGTCAGGTGTATGTCGATGGCGTGGCCTGCCGGCGCAAGGGCGTCAAGGCGCGCCTTGGCACCGCCGGTTGCGACGATGGTCGGCGCGCCTGACGCTGCATTCACGACGCCAATGTCCTTCATGAACACCCCGCGCCGAAAGCCGGTGCCGACCGCTTTCGAGAAGGCCTCCTTCGCCGCGAAGCGCTTGGCGAGGGTTCCGGCGGTGGTGAGCGGACGGGAAGCGGCCTTGGCTTTCTCGACATCGGTGAACACGCGATCGAGGAAGCGGCCGCCAAAGCGGTCGAGCGAATGCTGGATCCGATCAATGTTGCACAGGTCCGAGCCGATACCGATTATCATCGGGCGGCGCCCATCAGCTCGCGCATGCGCCGGACGCTTGCATCCAGTCCCGTGAAGATAGCCTCGCCGATCAGGAAGTGTCCGATGTTGAGCTCGGCGATCTGTGGGATGGCCGCGACGGGAATGACATTGTCGAACGTGAGGCCATGGCCGGCATGCGGCTCGACGCCATTCGTCGCGGCAAGGGCGGCACAGTCGCTGATGCGCTTGAGTTCGGCCGATTGCTCGTCACCTGCAGCGTGGGCGTAGCGCCCGGTGTGGAACTCGACGACGGGAGCGCCCAGCCGCAACGCCGCTTCGATCTGCCGTTCCGATGGCTCGATGAACAGGCTGACGTGGATTCCGGCGCCGACGAGCCGCTCGACGTAGCTCGCCAGGGATGCGAGCTGGCCGGCAGCATCGAGCCCGCCCTCGGTCGTCCGCTCTTCGCGGCGCTCCGGAACGATGCAGGCGGCGTGCGGCCGGTGGCGCAACGCGATGTCGAGCATCTCCTCGGTCGCCGCCATCTCGAGGTTCAGCGGCAACTGGATCTCGGCCATCAGGCGGTCGATGTCGCGGTCGGTGATGTGACGGCGATCCTCGCGCAGATGGGCAGTAATTCCGTCCGCACCCGCATCTGCGGCGAGGCGAGCTGCACGTACCGGATCCGGGTGATCGCCGCCGCGCGCGTTCCGGATGGTCGCGACGTGGTCGATGTTGACGCCAAGACGCAGCTTGCTCACGCGGCGGCGCGGCTCCCTGGCTTCACTGCCGGGATGGCGGCGAGGTCGGGCGGGAGGGCTTCGGCGTCGAAGGTCGGCACGTCGATGCGAATGAGCGGCGTGAAGGGAACGCCGAGCTCCGCCGTGCCGCCGGAGCGGTCGACCAGCGCCGACGCGCCGATCACCTTGCCGCCTGCACGCTCGATGGCCGCAATCGCTTCGCGCGACGAGAGACCGGTGGTGACGACGTCTTCGACCATCAGGACGCGCTCGCCGCGCTCGAGCCGGAAGCCGCGGCGAAGCTCGAACGTTCCTTGTGGGCGCTCGACGAACATGGCTGGCTTGCCGAGCGCTCGCGCCACCTCATGGCCGATGATCACGCCGCCCATGGCGGGCGAGACGACCGAATCCACCTGATCGCGAACATCCGAAGGCAGCTTGGCGGCCAGTGCGCGAGCGAGCCGTTCCGCGCGGGCCGGGTCCATCAGCACCCGCGCGCATTGCAGGTAGCGCGGGCTCCTGAGCCCCGACGAAAGGATGAAATGTCCTTCCAGCAGGGCGTCGGCGTCGCGGAATTCCGCGAGGATTTCGTTGTCGGTCATTGCCGCTCCTCGGTTTGCAAGGTGGCAATAGGCCCGCCCAGACAGGCCTTCAACCGCGGTGTCCGCGAACGCCGATCAGGCGCTTGAGGCCCAGGGAAGCCGCGCCTATAGAGCCTCGCAAATCATGGAGGCGCATCCGCGCTGCCGTTCCCAACACGTCAGGGGTACGAATGAGACTGATTGGATGGGCGATTGCCTTGGCCGCTGCCGGGCTGACACCCGCAGCTGCGCAGAACACGGCGAGTGCGCCTGCCCCCAATGCATCGGCGCAGCAGCCCCCTGCCGGCTTCGCCCAGCAGCCGACGCAGCCGGACGCGCCCACTGCGCCGGTGGCGCAGCAGTCTGCCGCCGGTGGTCCGACTGTCGCCGCGACGCCGAAGGAAAGCTACGGCGCTTACAAGGAAACGCCGGCCGCAACCGACGTCGGCGTGCCGATCTTCGGACGAAAGGGCATTCAGGAGCAGGTCACGCCGATCGGTCAGGAAGCGTCCCACTTCCACAACGACTGGCTGCTGCCGCTCTGCGCGATCATCAGCGTCATCGTGCTCGGTCTGCTCCTGTGGACGATGATCCGTTACCGCCGCGGCGCCAATCCGACGCCTTCGCGCAATTCGCACAACACCGTGATCGAGGTTGTCTGGACCCTCGTTCCGGTGCTGATACTCGTCGCAATCGCGATCCCGTCCATCCGCCTTCTTCGCCACCAATACAGCCCGCCGCGCGCGGACGTGA
Organism: Sphingomonas sp. F9_3S_D5_B_2; assembly: GCF_054263715.1. NCBI lineage: Bacteria > Pseudomonadati > Pseudomonadota > Alphaproteobacteria > Sphingomonadales > Sphingomonadaceae > Sphingomonas > Sphingomonas sp. F9_3S_D5_B_2. Next base: position 218,924 of record NZ_JBSZFB010000003.1, read on the forward strand.
CGGTCAAGGTGACCGGCCACCAGTGGTACTGGTCGTACGAGCTGCCCGACTATGGCGTGTCCTTCGACAGCTACATGTTGAAGGAAGCGAACGATCCGACTCGTCAGAAGGACCAGCGCGCGCGGACAAACGCGGACGGCCCGCCGCTTCTTGCCGTCGATCAGCGCCTGGTGATTCCGGCCGGCAAGGTCGTGAAGTTCATCGTCACCGCCGACGACGTCATCCACAGCTTCGCCGTTCCGGCATTCTGGGTGAAGCAGGACGCGAACCCGGGCCAGCTCAACGAGACGTGGGCCAAGGTCGATCGCCCCGGCGTCTATTTCGGGCAGTGCTCCGAGCTCTGCGGCGCCCGTCACGCCTACATGCCGATCTCGGTTGAGGCCGTTCCGCAGGCGCAGTTCGCCGCCTGGGTGGCCTCGAAGGGCGGCTCCATGCCAGGCGCCAAGCCGGCCGCAGCTCCGGGCGGCACGACGACCGACGGTCCAGCCGGAGAGATGACTACGCCGGCACCTGCAGCCGCAGGGGGCGCCAAGGCGACGCCCGCACCGGCACCGAACAACCCCAACGTCGCCAATCGCGCGACGGCTAACGACTGATCACCAGGACCCGAACGCCATGAGCACGACCGCCGCCGACGCCCTCCACCTCCAGCCGCACGAGGCGCATGACGCGCATCACGATGCGGACCACAAGCCGGCGTTCTTCACCCGCTGGTTCATGTCGACGAACCACAAGGACATCGGCACGCTCTACCTGATCTTCGCGATCATCGCGGGTGTCATTGGCGGCGGCATCTCCGGCATCATGCGCTGGGAGCTGATGGAGCCCGGCATCCAGGTCCTCAACCGCGCCTGGCCGATCGGCGCCGGTACCGCGAGCTTCGACGAGTGGACCCACCACTGGAACGTGCTGATCACGGCGCACGGCCTGATCATGGTGTTCTTCATGGTCATGCCGGCGATGATCGGCGGCTTCGGCAACTGGTTCGTGCCGCTCATGATCGGCGCGCCTGACATGGCGTTCCCGCGCATGAACAACATCAGCTTCTGGCTGCTCGTCCCGGCCTTCCTGCTCCTTCTGGGCTCGACCTTCGTACCGGGCGGAACGGGGCTTGGCGCGGGCACTGGCTGGACCGTCTATGCGCCGCTTTCCACGTCAGGATCGACCGGTCCTGCTGTCGACATGGCGATCTTCTCGCTCCACCTCGCCGGCGCCAGCTCGATCCTGGGCGCGATCAACTTCATCACCACCATCTTCAACATGCGCGCGCCGGGGATGACCCTGCACAAGATGCCGCTGTTCGTGTGGTCGGTGCTGATCACCGCCTTCCTGCTGCTTCTGGCACTGCCGGTGCTAGCGGGCGCGATCACCATGCTGCTGACCGACCGCAACTTCGGCACGACGTTCTTCGACGCGTCGGGCGGCGGTAACGTGGTCCTCTACCAGCACCTGTTCTGGTTCTTCGGACACCCCGAGGTGTACATCATGATCCTGCCGGCGTTCGGCATGATCAGCCAGATCGTCGCGACGTTCAGCCGCAAGCCCGTGTTCGGTTATCTGGGCATGGCCTACGCGATGGTTGCCATCGGTGTGGTTGGGTTCGTCGTCTGGGCCCACCACATGTTCACGACCGGCATGAACGTGAACGAGAAGATGTATTTCACGGCGGCGACGATGATCATCGCGGTTCCGACCGGCGTGAAGATCTTCTCGTGGATTGCCACCATGTGGGGCGGATCGATCACCTTCGAGACGCCGATGCTGTGGGCGATCGGCTTCATCTTCCTGTTCACGGTCGGCGGCGTCACCGGCGTCGTCCTCGCGAACGGCGGCGTCGATAACTACATGCACGACACCTACTACGTGGTTGCGCACTTCCACTACGTGCTCAGCCTCGGCGCGGTGTTCGGGATCTTCGCGGGCTTCTACTACTGGTTCCCGAAGATGAGCGGCCGCATGTACAACGAGTTCCTCGGCAAGCTGCACTTCTTCATCATGTTCATCGGCGTGAACATCGTGTTCTTTCCGATGCACTTCCTTGGGCTCGATGGCATGCCGCGGCGCATTCCCGACTACACACCGGCGTTCACCGAGTGGAACCGCGTCTCGACGATCGGCTACATGATCACCGTGGTCGGCGTGGCGATCTTCTTCGTGAACATCTTCTGGTCGCTCGCGGCCGGCAAGAAGGCTCCGGCGAACCCGTGGGGCGAAGGCGCAACGACGCTGGAGTGGACGCTGTCCAGCCCGCCGCCGTTCCACCAGTTCTCGACCCTGCCGCGCATCGACTAGGCCGGCAAACAAATTAGGAAGTGCCCGCCGCGGAGGACCGAGGCGGGGCTTTTCTTTGCTTGGGAATTGCCGGGGAGCGAGCGCGCCGCTCCTCTTACTTCACCCGCGTGGCCTTGATGATCTTGATCGTGGGGTCGAGCATCTGGCCCTTCATTGGGCCGATGCCCTTCGTCGCAGAAACGGGCGCTGCGAAGATCTGCCTGACGATGTCCATTCCCTCCGTCACGTGACCGAATGCCGCGTAGCCGTCAGGATCCGCGCCCGATGGCTTGGCGTCGAAGCTGGGCATGTCCGAAAGCAGGATGAAAAAGTCCGCGGTCGCGCTTCCCGGAGCGCCGCGCGCCATGGAGACCGCTCCGGCGGTGTTGTGGACGCCCGTCTTGCTGCTCGGTTCGTCCGCGATGGGCGGGAACAGCTTGCGAGCGTCGCTGGTGATGCCGCCCTGGATGAGGCCTCCAGCACCCACGTGCATGGCGCGGTAGAAGCTTTCGCCATCGAGTCGGTGCGCGTCGACATAGTGCAGGAAGTTGGCCGTCGTGATCGGCGCGCGCCCACGGTCGAGCGCGATAACGATGCGGCCGAGGCTGGTGTCGAGCGCCACCGGCACCAGATCATCCTTCGGTGCGGGAGCTCCGGTTGCGGCGGGCGGTGCCGGCGGCGCGACCTGGGCGAGGGCTGGCGTTGCAAGAAGTGCGGCGAGCAGGGCGATTCGGTTGATCATTGCCCGAGCATAGCTTGCTCGCTTGTAAGGGGGAGAGGGGGTTTTCGGAGCGGCGCCAGCGCCTTATAGGCGCTCCGTGCCCACCATCGAAATGACCACCCCGGCCGCGCTTCCGGCGGATTGGCGCGACCTTCTCGCGCTGACCAAGCCGCGCGTCATGAGCCTAGTGGTGTTCACGGGGCTGTGCGGACTGCTCGCCGCGCCGGAGATGCCGGCGCTGGCGCTCGGCTTCACGGCGATCCTCTGCATCGCGCTCGGCGCCGGCGCCTGCGGTGCGCTCAATCAATGGTACGAGGTGGAAATCGACGCGAAGATGCGGCGGACCGCCAAGCGCCCGCTGCCGGCCGGGCGGATGGAGCGGCAGTCCGCGCTCCACTTCGGAGTCGGAGTCGGCGCCTTCTCTGTCCTGCTGATGGGCCTGGCCACGAACTGGCTCGCGGCCGCTTTGCTTGCCGCTTCGATCCTGTTCTACGTCATCATCTACACGATGTGGCTGAAGCCGCGGACGGCACAGAACATCGTCATCGGCGGGGCGGCCGGCGCGTTTCCGCCGTTGATCGGCTGGGTCGCGGTAACCGGTCAATTCGCTGTTCTGCCGGTCCTGCTGTTCGCGCTGATCTTCCTGTGGACTCCACCGCACTTCTGGGCGCTGTCACTGTTCGTGCGGTCGGATTACGCGGCTGCCGGCATACCGATGCTGCCCGTGGTCGCAGGCCCCCAGAACACGCGTCGCCAAATCTTCATCTACAGCCTGCCTATGGCTGCTGCGGCAGTCGCGCCTTGGCCGCTGCACCTGACCGGGCCGATCTACGGCATTGCGGCAGCAGTCCTCAGCGCCGTGTTCGTTGCGCTTGCAGTGCCGGTGCTCACCAATCGCGCCACCGAGCCGAGCGCAATGGCTCCGGAAAAGCGCCTTTTCGGCTACTCCGTGCTCTATCTCTTCGCTTTGTTCGGCGCGCTGGTCGCCGACCGCTGGATCGCATTGTGAACCCCGACGAGGAGGTCGTCCGGCGGCAGCGTCAGCGCGCCCGCATCTTCGCATGGCTGCTCGGCGCCTTCGTCGTCCTGATGTTCTTCATCACGATCGCCAAGACGAGCCGCAACTGGTGACTGCTGCCGTGCAGAGGAACAACCGGGTTGCGCTGATCACGGCAGTCATTGCGCTCGCCGCCCTCGGCATGGCGTTCGCCTCGGTGCCTCTCTACCGCGCATTCTGCCAGCTGACCGGGTTCGACGGCACTCCGATCCGCGCCGAGCGCGCGCCGGGAGCTGTCGCCGGACAGATCGGCGTCCGCTTCGATGCCAACGTTCATCCTGGCCTGCCCTGGCGGTTCGAGCCGATGCAGCGCACCGTCCGCATCGCGCCGGGAGCAAAGACCCAGATCTTCTACAAGGCGACCAACCTCAGCGGACGCACCATCACCGGCCAGGCAGTCTACAATGTCAGCCCGGACACGGCGGGGCAGTATTTCAACAAGATCCAGTGCTTCTGCTTCAACGAGCAGACGCTGAAACCCGGCGAGACGGCGATCATGCCGGTGATCTTTTTCGTCGATCCCAAGCTTCGCGATGACGAGGACACCCGCGACATCGACGAGATCACGCTAAGCTACACATTTTACCCGGTGGAAAGTGCCGCAACGGCCCGCTAGAGGCCGGAGCCTACGACCCGACGAACGAGACGAGGGAAGCTGAGACGATATGGCCGGAGCCAAGAACCACGACTATCATCTCGTCGAGCCGGATCCCTGGCCACTGATCGGCGCTTTCAGCGCTTTCGCGCTGTTCGGCGGAATGGTCATGTGGTTCCACGACAACCGCTACGGGCCGATCGTCGCCGGGATCGGCCTCGCGGCCGTCCTCTTCACCATGTACAACTGGTGGCGCAACACCGTCATCGAGGCTCACGAGGGCTATCACACCCCGGTGGTGCAGCTTCACCTGCGCTACGGGATGATCCTGTTCATCGCCTCAGAGGTGATGTTCTTCCTCGCGTGGTTCTGGGCATTCTTCGACAGCTCGCTCTTCCCGTCGGCAGTCGACGCGGTGGGCGGCGTCTGGCCGCCCAAGGGTGTCGAAGTGCTGAGCCCCTGGGGCTTCCCGCTGCTCAACACCTTGATCCTGCTCTGCTCGGGAACGACGGTGACCTTCGCCCACCACTCGTTGATCCACGGCGACCGGCAAGGGCTAAAGCTCGGCCTGTGGATGACGATCCTGCTCGGCCTGACGTTCACCTTCATCCAGGGATGGGAATATGCCCACGCGCCGTTCGCCTTCAAAGGCAACATCTACGGTGCGACCTTCTTCATGGCGACCGGCTTCCACGGTTTCCACGTCATCGTCGGCACGATCTTCCTGATCGTCTGCCTGATCCGCTCCTACAAGGGCGACTTCACCCCGCGGCAGCACTTCGGTTTCGAAGCCGCGGCCTGGTACTGGCACTTCGTCGACGTCGTGTGGCTGTTCCTGTTCACCTCGATCTACGTCTGGGGCGGCTGGGGCGCGCCGCACGCGGGGTGAGCCGGCGGGGCTCGCATGGCTGAGCCCACGGCCCTTCAGGTGGCACTCACGGGCGCCTGCCCGCGCTGCGGAGCGCGCACCCTTTTCGCGGGTTGGGTGCGGTTCGCGGCGGCCTGCCGCAATTGCGGCCTCGACCTCAGCGCCTTTAATGTGGGCGACGGGCCTGCCGCCTTCCTGATCCTGATCGTCGGCGCGCTCGTCGTTGTTGGCGCCCTTGTCCTCGATGCCGCCGCTGAGCCACCCCTCTGGGTGCACCTCGTGTGGGTCCCCGTGGCCGCGGCTCTGACGATTGGCGGGCTGCGCCTGGCGAAAGCCTTGCTGCTGGCGCAGGAGTACCACCACCGCGCGCGCGAAGGGCAACTCGCCAAATGATCCGGCGCCTTCCCGTTATTCCCACCATCATCGTTGCCGCAGCAGTTGCGGCCATGATTGCGCTCGGCGTCTGGCAGCTCCGCCGCGCGACGTGGAAAGATGGCCTCATGACGCGATATGCGCAGGCGCAGAAACTGCCGCCCATCGCCTGGCCCACCGTGCCGTTGCGCGAGGACCAGCTGCCGCTGTTCCGCAATGCAACGGGCATGTGCCTCCAGCCCATCGGCAAGCGCGCAGTTGCCGGTGAGAACCTTTCTGGGGAGCCGGGCTATTCGCAATTGATCATGTGCCGCACCGGCGCCGAGGGGCCTGGCATGGCCGTTGAGGTTGGCTGGTCCAAGAACCCGAACGCGCCGGTGAACTGGCGGGGCGGCCCGGTCAGCGGCATCATCGCTCCGGACTCGCATACGGGGATGCGGCTGGTGGCCGCGAGCGCGCCGCCGGGCCTCCAGCCGAGCGCGCCGCCTTCCCTGCAGTCGATCCCGAACAACCACCGCTCCTACGCCTTCCAGTGGTTCGCGTTCGCGCTGGTGGCGCTCGTCATTTATGGGCTGGCCGTGCGCAAGCGCTGGTCGGCGGGAGCGGCGAAGTCGTGACCGCGCAGCTGCAGCGCCTCTCCAACGGGCTGACCGTCGCCGTGGACCCGCTTCCGGGCGCGGAATCCGTGGCGCTAGGGCTTTACGTAAAGGTGGGATCGCGATCCGAGGCGGAGCCGAACGGCGGCGTTGCTCACCTCGTCGAGCACATGGTTTTCAAGGGGGCCGGCGGCCGCGACACGCGAGCTCTCGCGGAAGTGATCGAGGATGTCGGGGGTTCGCTGAATGCCTGGACTGCGCGAGACCAGACGGCATTTCATGGCCGCTCGCTCGCCCGCGACCTGCCGCTGCTCGCCCAGCTGATCGCCGACCTGGTCCGCGCACCGCATTTCGAAGAGGAGCATCTCGAGCGGGAGAAGCAGGTCATCCTGTCCGAGCTGGGGGAAAGCACCGACTCGCCCGAGGACCTCGTCCACGATCACCTGTTCGAAGCTGCGTTCGAGGGGCAGCCGATCGGCCGCCCGGTGCTTGGCACGGAGGCTTCGATCAAGGCCGCCACCCGCAAGGATTGCTGCGACTGGCTGGAGCGTGAGTTCGTCCCGTCGCGGATGATCCTTTCGGCAAGCGGCAAGGTGGATGCGGACGAGGTTGGAACACTCGCGGAGCGCCTGTTCGGCGACATGGAAGCGCGCTCCGAACCGGCGATCGAACCGGCCCGATTTACCGGCGGCCTTCGCAACGACCGGCGAAGCTTCGAGCAGGCGCACTGGTGCCTGGCATTCCAGGGACTTCCCGCGGCCGACAACGGCACGCCGGCGCTCACGTTGTTCGTGCAGGCGCTCGGCGGCGGCACGTCGTCGCGCCTGTTCCAGGAGCTGCGGGAAGAGCGCGGGCTCGCTTATTCGATCTACGCCTGGAACCAAACTTTTGCCGATGTCGGGACGGTTGGGATCGGCTGTGCCGCCGAACGCGCGCGCGCTTCCGAATCGATTGCACTCGCCCGCGATCTCGTTGCGGCAACTGCCGATAGCCTCACCCAAGCCGAACTCCAGCGCGCGCGGGCCCAGATTGAGGCGTCGCTGCTGATGGCGCTCGAAACTGCGCAGGGGCGGGCCGACCACCTGGCGCGCTCGATTGAAGTGTTTGGCCGTCCACTTGAGACGGACGAACTTGTTGCCCAGTTGCGGGCTGTCGACGTTGCCCAGGTTCGCGCCGCCGGCGCAGCATTGCTCGAAGGGCCGCTCGCGATTGCGTCGGTGGGCGCCAAGCTCGCACTGGCAGCGTGACCGTTCTCCAGACGCTCGTAGCGGAGCCGTGGGAGGACTGGGCACTCCTGGACTGCGGGCACGGACAGAAGCTTGAGCGCTACGGGGATGTGATCGTCGCCCGGCCGGAGCCGCAGGCGATGTGGGCTCCCGCGCACGAGAACTGGGATCCGGACGCGACCTTCGTTCCCGGTTCGGACGAGGAGGGCGGCGGCCGATGGGTGCAGCATCGCCCGGTCGCCCGACAGTGGGAGCTCGCGCGCGGCAACGTCCGCTTCCACGCTTCGCTCACGCCGTTCCGACACCTCGGCTTCTTCCCGGACATGGCGCCGCAATGGGATTGGATGCGGGCTCGTGCGGCGGATGCCGACGTCCTCAACCTGTTCGGCTACACGGGCGTCGGCACGTTGCTGCTGAGCGACGCCGACGCCCGCCTGGTCCACGTCGACGCATCAAAGAAGTCGGTTGAGGTTGGCAAGGACAACGCACGGCTGTCTAGAATGAGTGATCGCCAGATCCGCTGGATGGTCGACGATGCGACAAAGTTCACGGCGCGCGAGGTACGGCGGGGCCGGCGTTACGGCGGGATCCTGCTCGACCCGCCCAAGTTTGGCCGTGGGCCTGAAGGCGAGGTCTGGCGGCTGGAGGAGAATGTCGCGCCGCTGCTTGCCGACTGCCGCCGACTTCTGGACGCGGACAGCCGCTTCCTGGTGCTGACGGTCTATGCCGTTCGGATGTCGGCGTTGGCGATCGGCGAACTTGTGAAGCAGACACTCGGCGACCTCGGCGGGATGGTCGAGTTTGGCGAGATGGCCGTTCGCGAAGAGGCCCGGGGGCTGCTGCTCCCAACGGCGATCTTCGCCCGCTGGAGCAGGGCCTAGCTTCTTGCAGCTCTGATCGAAGCGCCGGCGACAAACGGCGCGGCCGCCGTGAGCAGCAGCGATATCGCCGCCTCGAGCAGTAATCCGCCTGAATCCCCCCCGCTGCTCGCCGCACCGAAGATGAGCAGCGGCACGGCTAGCGGGAACAGCAGTACTCCAGCTAGCGACGATGCCCGTGGCATCCCGGCAGTCACCGCCGCTACGGCAACCGTCAGCGCTGCAAGCGCCGGCGTCCCGACCGCCAGCGCAAGCTCCGTTCTTCCAAGGCTTCGCCCGTCCATGCCGAGCAGTGCCGAAGCGGGAACGGCTGCGATGAGCAGCAACGGTGCGAAGGTGAGCCAGTGCGCGACGATTTTCGCTGCGGCGATGCTTTCCTCGGCAGCGCCGCCAAGTGCGAGCTGGTCGAGCACGCCGTCGGCCCGGTCCGGCTCAATCAGGCGTTCGATCGGAAGCAGCGCTGCAGTGAGGGCTGCAATCCACAGCGCACCCGCGCCAACGCGGCCGAGCAGCGCCGCATCGGGACCGATCGCGAACGGCATCAGCGTCGCGACGAGCAGGAAGAAGGCGATCGGCAGCCACGCCGCGCCGGTCAAGCCACGGCGCAGGTCCCGCGCGATGAGCCGCCCGATCAACGGCCCAGCTCCAGTACCCGCCAGTTGCCCGGCAGCGGCTGGTGCGACGCGGCGATCACGGCACCGCCCGACGCCCGATGTTCAGCGACAAGCATCGCGAGGCGCTCTGCCCCGTCGGCATCGAGCGCATTGAGCGGCTCGTCGAGCAGCCACAGCGGCGCACCCGAGGCGGTCACCCGCACCAGCGTCGCGCGCTTCTGCTGACCGGACGACAGCAGCCGCACCGGTACGTCGCGAAGGTAGGCTATTCCGAGAGCCTCCATCGCGGGCTCGACCGGCATGATCCAGAACCCAAGCGCGCGGCCAAGCGGCAGTTCGCGGTCCAACGCGAGCGAGTCATCGGCGAGGGCCACCCGGCTGCGCCGGACTTCGCCGGATGTTGCGCGGAGGAGGCCCGCGCACAGCCTGATCAAGCTGGACTTGCCGCTCCCGTTAGGACCGAGCACGTGCAGCGCGTCCCCCGCACCAAGTTCAAGATCGAGATTCTCGAAGAGTCGTCGCCCCCCGCGCTGGAGCGTTACCCCCGAGAAGCGCAGCAGCGGCTCGTCACGCAAGGTGTCATCCGCCGACGGCGTTGGTGCGACGCTCCGCATGACCATCGCATAGGGTTGCCAGGCGAGAAGCTGCAAGGTTGCCCCGCGGGCCGCCTCTCCTTAGATGGGCCCGCTTCCAGGCTATTCTGGTTTATGCAGCCCACGGGTTGCGGGCGGAGCGGTGGCCGAGTGGTCGAAGGCGCTCGCCTGGAAAGTGAGTATACGGCAAAACCGTATCGAGGGTTCGAATCCCTCCCGCTCCGCCAATTCGCTGTTCCGGCAAGCTGCCGGAGCTGCTCAAGCGACGATGCGTAGCTTTCCGCGCTTGGCCGGCGTTGCGTAGCCGACGCCGAGTTCTTCCTGGAGACGGGCAAGCTCGCGCTCCTTGGCGGCGCGGGCGTCTTCGGCGTAGCGCTTCTCGCACGCTGCCTCTTCGTCCGTCTGCGGGCGCATGTAGGAGATGCTGATCTTGCGGCCGAACACTTCGTCGCCGCGCAGCCGGAGCTCTGGTTCGGCGTCGGACGGCAAGCCGTCACGAAGCTCGACCAGTTTTTCGATCAGGTCATCGATCGACGAGTGGTCGTCGATGTCGACGAATTCTTTGACGCGCCTGCTCATTTACCGACCCTCCCCGGCCCCGGGGCTAATTACCGCTCGCGCGAATCCCTGCGCAACGCATATGTGCTTTTTATCCCCAGGAGAGTTTCGCGGCTGTGAATAGATCACTCATCCTTCGTGCAGGAAATCTGCGGCTCGATTTGCGGCCTGACCTCGGCGGCAGCATTGCCGGGCTTCATTGGATGGAGGGCGGCACCGAGCGTCCGATCCTCCGACAATCCCCCGAACCGCTCGACAAGGTGCTCGAGGCGGCAAGCTTTCCCCTCGTGCCTTACGTCAACCGCATCCGCGGCGGCTTCTTCAGGTTCCGCGGCCGCGAGGTCCGCCTTGCGCCCAACATGGCCGGCGATCCGAGCCCCCTGCATGGTCAAGGCTGGTTGAACGCGTGGCAGATCGGTTCCGCTGATGAACGGAGCGCAGTGCTGACGTACCGGCATGAGGCCGCCGAATGGCCGTGGACCTATGAGGCGGCGCAGCGTTTCGCGCTCGACCGCGGCGGCCTCTCGCTGCGGCTGACCTGCCGCAACGCGAGCGAAGAGCCGATGCCGTGCGGAATTGGCGTGCACCCCTACTTCCCCTGTGGACCGCAGACGCGGATCAACACGAACGTCGATGCGGCTTGGACGATCGACGCTGAGGTGCTGCCGGTCGACAAGGTTCCGGCGACCGGTCGCTACGACCTCAAGGACCGGCTCGTCTGCGCTCAGGACCTCGATAACGGCTTCGGCGGTTGGGGCGGGGAGGCGGTTCTGTCCGATCCCGATTGGCCGTACGAAATCGCCGTTGCCTCCCCCCACGCGAAGTTCTTTCAGCTCTACTCGCCGCCGGCAGGAGGCATTTGCGTGGTTGAGCCTGTCACTCACGCCAATGCGGCGCTGAACGCCCCGGAGGCCGAATGGCCCCAACTAGGCATGCGCGTGCTTGAGCCGGGTGAGGAGATGAGCCTGGACTCGCGGATCGAAGTGCGGCCGGCACGGGCCGGTTGAACCGCCTCGAACCCGCCACTATAGCCCTCGGCTCTGCCGCATCCGGAGACGTGGGTGAGTGGCTGAAACCAGCGGTTTGCTAAACCGCCGTACGGGGATTTCCCGTACCGAGGGTTCGAATCCCTCCGTCTCCGCCAGTGCGGCGCGCGCTTGTTCGAAGACTAACGCGCGCCGCTTCTACAGTTAACTAGCTGCTGCGCGCTTCGCCGGAACGGTCGTCGCGGTGGAAGAAGCCGAAATAGGCGGCTCCAGCGGCGAGGACGATGTGCAGCCAGACGTCGTGGCTGAACAGCGGCACCAGTCCAAAGGTCGTGTTGAGACCTGGGACGAGGCCCATGATCACGAACACGGCATAGATGACCGCGGTGATGCGGGCGTAGGTCTTGGCTGCGTCCCAGCTGCGATAGGCGATGATCCCCCAGATTCCGAAGATCAGGTGGACCCCGTCATGGATGAGATTGACGGGGAACAGGCCGAGTTCACGGCCGTACATCGCGTCCATCGAGAGGTTCGGGTCATTCATTCCGGGCGGCTGCAGCAGGCCGGGGATTACGCCGCCTGCGAAGATCACCAGGAAGAGGATGCCCCAGATCAGAGCGAACCTGCGAGTGTCCATCAGCTTGCCTCCTATACTGTTGTTTTACTGCTGTTCTTGTTTGGATTCGCCATAGGGCCAACGGCTTTACTGAACGAAAGTTCAATCAACTGAGGCGTGGCAGGCTTTGTTCTGCAAAGCCCCAGCCCTTCAGGGAGCGAGATCTGGAGCGTTTCAGCAGTTCTTCGACGGCCGCGATGGTGAAGGCGTCCGAGCGATCGACGTCGCGCAATTCGTCCCACGTGACCGGTGCAGCGACCGGCATTTGGGCCCGCGCCCGGGCAGAATAGGGCATGACTGCCGTGGCCGTGCGCTGGTTGCGGAGGAAGTCGAGGAAGATGCGGCCACGGCGCTCCTTCTTGGGAAGCGCGACGGTAAATCGTCCGGGGTCCGCATCCGCGAGAGCGGTGCAGAAGGACTTGGCGAACTCCCGAAGCTCGTCCCACTCAGCCTCTGGTCCCAGCGGCACGACAATGTGGATTCCCTTGCCGCCGGTGAGCAGCGCGAAACTTTGCAGGCCGAGCGCTTCGAGAGAGCGGTGAAGCTGGAACGCGGCGTCCTTGACGGCCGCGAAGCCGAGCTGCGGGTCCGGGTCGAGATCGATGACCATCCGGTCGGGAGTCTCGACCTCGCCGGCGCGGCTCGCCCAGCCGTGGAACTCGACCGTCTGCACCTTGGCGCAGGCGACGATTTCCTCAACGCCTTCGACGTACAGGTAATCCTCGGTCCTGCCGTTCTTCTGAGTGACCGGTTCGAAGTGGACCAGGGCGTCGAACTCCTTGCCGGTCGGCGGATGCTCGCGGTTGCGTTGGAAGAAACACTTGCCTTCGCGGCAGCGGAACAGGTTGAGCAGCCGGCGGTCGAGGAACGGCAGCATGATCGGCGCGACGATCTGGTAGTACAGAGTCGTTGCGCGAACGCTGATCTCGGGCTTGTCGTAGGTCGGCTCGGGCGTCCACACCATGCGCAGCGAACGCTCCACCCGACCTGCTTGCTCCTGCCAGCGTGAGAGCTATTGGTAACGCTAACAGGCGAGTGGGGGAGAGCATGCGTTTGCACCGGATCGTCAGCGCCGCAATTGCGCTGCTTGGGATCAGCATCGCTGCGCGAGGCGATGCAGCAGCGTACCGCCATTTCCGCGCGGCGATTTACGTCACCGTCGGCGACACGAAGAAGCTTGCCGATCCGGCGACTTTCGAGCGTCAGTTCGCGCGCGTCTCGTCGCAGCTCCAGTTCGACAAGGTGTACATCGAGGCCATATCGCGACCGGAAGTTCGCGACCGATGCGGAGCTCGAAACCGTCAAGCGCCAGTTCCAGGCCAAGGGCATCCTGACGTCCGGCGGGATCACTCTGGCGGCGGGCGGCTCGGGCGGACAGTTCGGCACGTTCGATTACGAAACGCCCTCTGATCGCGCCGAGTGCGAGCGCGCCGTGCGCCTGATCTCGCGGCACTTCGACGAGGTCGTTCTCGACGACTTCTTTTTCTACAATACCAAGTCGGACGCCGATATTGCCGCGAAGGGTTCGCGCAGTTGGACGGACTACCGCATCGGCCGGATGCGCGAGGTCAGCCGCGACCTCGTGCTCGGGCCCGCGCACCAGGAAAACCCGCGTGTCCGCGTGATCATCAAATATCCCAATTGGTACGAGCATTTCCACGGCACCGGTTTCGACCTGGCCGACGAAGCGCACATGTTCGACGCGATCTACACGGGCACGGAAACTCGCGATCCGGAGATCACGGACCAGCTTCTGCAACAGTACGAGAGCTACAACGTCGTCCGCTATTTCTCGAACATCCGTCCGGGCGCGAACATGGGCGCATGGGTCGACACCTACGATATCCGCTCAATCGACCGATATCCCGAGCAGCTGTGGGACGGCCTGTTCGCCAAGGCGCCGGAGCAGACCTTGTTCGAGTGGGGCGCAATGGCGAGCGACAAGCCGGCGACTGCGGGCGAGCGGCCGTGGGCGAAACAGGCAACCAGCTTCCGCTGGCCGGTTGGCGCCGGCGGCTGGGCAAGCGCGGCGAATGAAGCGCTGCACGTCGTCGACAGCGTGCTGGGAGACCTCGGCAATCCCCTCGGCGTCGCGAGCTACAGGCCGGCGCACGCCAGCGGCGAGGACTTCCTGCACAATTACATCGGCAACCTCGGCGTGCCGATCGAGCTCTATCCCGAGTATCCGACGCGGGCGCACACGATCCTGCTGACCCAGGCAGCGGCGACCGATCCGCAGATCATCGCGAAGATCCAGGCCAGCCTGCACGGCGGCGCCAATGTCGTCGTCACGTCCGGTTTCCTCGGGGCGATGCAGGGCAAGGGTTTCGAGCAGCTCGCCGAGTGGCACATGACGGGCCATACAATCTCGATCGACCGCTACTTCGACGGGTTCGGAGCGGGCGCGGGCAAGGAGCTCAAGGAAGCAGCAAAGTCGAAGCCGGTGCTGTTTCCCGAAGTGCGCTTCTACACCAACGACAGCTGGGGAATCATCCGCGGCGTAGCGGCCAAGAAAGGCTTCCCGATCGCTGTCATGGATCACTACTCCAACGGGACGCTGTACCTGTGGAACATCCCGGAGAATTTCGGCGACCTCTACAATCTGCCCCAGCCGCTGATCACGCGCCTGAAGCAGTATCTGTTCGCCGATCAACCGGTACAGATCGACGCGCCAGACCACGTCGCGCTGTTCACCTACGACAATGGCGCGTTCGTCGTCGAGAACTTCCGGGACGATGCCGCTCGGGTGAACGTGACCGGCAAGACGAAGCAGGCCGTGACGATCCTGCCGCACAGCTTCCGCGTATTCAAACCCTGAGCGCTGCAGCGACCTCCGCGTCGCGCTTCAGGTTGCGGGCAAGCTGGGCCATGCCGTTGAGATATTGCGGCGGCACGTGGACTCCGCGGTAGTCGAGCGCTGCGGCGGCACGGAGCGTCCACATCGGATCGATGAGGTGGGGGCGGCCTAAAGCCACGAGATCGGCGCGGCCCGCCGCGAGAATGGAATTGGCGTGGTCGGGCTCATAGATGTTGCCGACGGCCATTGTCGCGAGGCGGCCCTCGTTGCGTAGCTTGTCGCTGAATGGCGTCTGGAACATGCGGCCGTAAACCGGTTGCGCGCCGGTCCACGTCTGTCCCGCCGAAACGTCGATCAGGTCCGCGCCTGCACGGGCGAATGCTTCGCCGATCGCGACTGCTTCTTCGGGCGTGATGCCGTCGTCGCCCGCCCAATCCGTAGCCGAGATGCGGACGGACATCGGTCGACCGGCCGGCCATGCGGCACGCATCGCGGCGAACACTTCGAGCGGGAAGCGCAAGCGGTTCTCGAGGCCGCCACCGTATTCGTCGGTGCGGCGGTTCTGCAGCGGCGTGAGGAAGCTCGACAAGAGATAACCGTGCGCCGCGTGCAGCTCGATCATGTCGAAACCGGCGTCCAGCCCGAGGCGCACCGCGGCGACGAACTGATCGCGCACTTCGTCCATGTCCGCACGGGTCATCGGACGCGGCATCTGATTGAGGGGCGACCATTGCACCTCACTCGCCGCTATCACCGGCCAGTTGCCGTCCTCGAGGGGAAGGTCGTTGCCTTCCCAGCCGACGCGCGTCGAACCCTTGCCACCCGAATGGCCGAGCTGCAGGCAGATCTTCGCGCGTGAGCTGGCGTGCACGAAATCGACAATGCGCTTCCATGCGGCGACGTGATCAGTGCTCCACATTCCTGTGCAGCCGGGGCTGATCCGGCCTGCGGCCGACACGCAGGTCATCTCGGTGAACACCATGCCGGCGCCGCCCATGGCGCGCTCGCCGTAGTGCACGAGGTGGAAGTCGTTCGGAGTCCCTTCCTCCGCCGAATACATGGCCATCGGCGACACGGTGATGCGATTGCAAAGTTCAAGCTCGCGCAGCTTGAAAGGCGCAAACATCGGCGGCGCGCTCTTGCCCGGAACGCCCGCGCGCTGCCAGAACCATCGCTCGACTTGCTCCAGCCATTCGCGGTCGCGCAACCGCAGGTTCTCGTGACTGATCCGCTGGCTTCGCGTCAGCAGCGAGTAGGCGAATTGCAGCGGCTCGAAATGCAGATAGCGATGCAACGTTTCGAACCACTCGGTCGAATTGCGCGCGCTGTTCTGAAGCTTCAGCACTTCGAGGCTGCGCTCCGACTGATATTCGTCGAGGGCAGCCTGCAGCGACAGCTCGTCGCGGTTCAGCACCTCGGCAAGCTTGATCGCGTCCTCAAGCGCAAGCTTGGTGCCGGAGCCGATGGAGAAGTGCGCGGTGTGCGCAGCGTCGCCGAGCAGGATCAAATTCCCGGCATTCCAGCGCTCGCACTTGAGGCGCCGGAAGTTCAGCCATGCCGCCGAACCGACGAGATGCGCGGCATTGGATTGAAGTGAATGCCCGTCCAGATATTTGGCAAAGATCCGCTCGCAGGTGGCGATGCTTTCCGCCTGGTCCATTTGGTCAAAGCCGATGGCTCGCCATGTCTCCTCCGAACATTCGACGATGAAGGTCGAACAGTCCGGAGCGAAGCGGTACGCGTGCGCCCAGACCCAGCCATGCTCCGTCTCCTCGAACGCGAAGGTGAAGGCGTCGAATGCCTTCGAGGTGCCGAGCCAGACGAACTTGTTCGCGCGCACGTCGACGTCGATGCCGAACGCGTCAGCCTGCGCATCACGGAAACGTGAGTTGGCGCCGTCCGACGCAATGACCAGGTCGTAATCAAGCCATTTCGAATCGGCGGGGTCGCACTCGACTTCGAAGTGAATCACGACCCCGAGCGCGCGCGCGCGATCCTGCAGAATCTGCAGCAGGCGCTTGCGACCGATGCCGATGAACCCGTGACCCGAGGAGGTGATGGTTTCGCCACGGAAGTGGACATCGATGTCGTCCCAATGCGCAAACTCACGAGCAATGACTTGGGCGGAAGCAGGGTCGTTGGCGGTGAGGTTCTCAACAGTCTGATCGGAGAAGACGACGCCCCAGCCGAATGTGACGCCTTCGGCATTCCGCTCCAGAACTTCGACCTGGTGCGCGGGGTCGTGCAGCTTCATCGATATCGCGAAATACAGGCCCGCCGGGCCGCCGCCGACGCATGCGATCTTCATTCGCCGCGGTCCGAATGTTCACGAATGTTCCCACTGACGCGGGCACATTCGCGCGCACCAGCACGTGCGTGCGGGGAAGAAGACGTGGGACCGGCAGCGAGGTTGACGGCAAGGACCATGAGCGGCTGAATGACACAGAATGGCGCCTGTAGGACAGTCCGCGGCTCGGCGGGGCTGCGGCGGCGACCCGGGGCGACCGCCGTCCCGCAGTGGGTCAGCGATCCTCGACCCCGTTCACTGCCCGATAACGGGTCCTTAAACCTCGGTGCGTACATGGGAATTTGCCAATCGAGGTAAATGCAATCTTGAGACTGTTCGACCCCGCTGTGCTTCTAGTTGCGATCCTGCGGCACCCGACTCGGGTGAAGGCGGGAGCGGCGGTCGCGCTTGCGCTTACCATGGGCAGCGTCGCTTTGGCGCGCAGCGGTGAGCCGACTGCAGCGGCCTCGGTCACGGTCGCCTTGTCTGAGCTTGAACCGGCCGAGGGCGCGGCGAACCTCGATCGCCCTGAAACGGCCGAACAAGCGAAGGTCTTCAATGCCGCACTTCGGTTCGAAAGCGCGCCGCTCAAGCCGGCGATCCCCTTCGTCCTCGCCGGTGACGGAGAACAGCAGTCCCGCGCCCTCCTATGCCTAACCCAGGCCGTCTATTATGAAGCCGGCTACGAGCCGTTGCAGGGACGACGCGCAGTTGCGCAGGTCGTCCTCAACCGTGTCCGGCACCCGGGTTTCGCCAAGTCCATCTGCGGAGTCGTCTTCCAGGGGGCCGCCACGGGGACATGCCAGTTCAGTTTCGTCTGCAATGGCGCGCTCGACCGCCGGCCCGAGCCACGCGCATGGCGCGAGGCCGAGCTGATCGCTCGCCAAGCGCTGTCGGGCTATGTCGAAGCTTCGGTCGGCGAGGCGACCCATTATCACGCCGACTATGTCGCTCCCGCCTGGGCGCCGGCACTCGCGAAGGTCGCCGCGATCGGCCAGCACATCTTCTATCGCCTGCCGGGAGGCTGGGGCGAACCAGCCGCCTTCTCCGCCCGTTACATGGGTGAAAGGGCGGAAATCACGAACGAGCCAGAAGCGCACGCTAGCGCTCCGAAGCCGGGGCTGGATTATCGCATCGCAGCGCTGCTCGACACCTCTGCGCAACCGTCGGCGCTCGACGAAGCAAGTGGCGACAACGCCCAGGGAGCGGCTGGCGCCCGAGCCTCGGGCAAGTAGTAGCGCGCCGTTTTAGCTGCGCGAGTCGACTCCGCGGATGAACGCATTCACCAGCGTGTTGAACTGATCCGGCTGCTCGAGATTTCCGAGATGGCCGGCACCCTCGATCGGTTCGTAGCGAGCGCCCGGCACTAGCCTGGTCAGCGCCGTAGAAAGGGGTGGCGGCGTTGGCCTGTCCTGGCTGCCGCAAAGCACCAGCGTCGGCACGCGGATCTCATGAGCACGCTCGCGCTGGTCGGCGAGCCAGACGGCGGCGGCGCCGATGACATAAGCCGCAGGGTCGATGCGCGCCATCGTTTCGATGACTTCGTGCCGGACTGCCGGATCGGCGGGTTGCGCGAGCAGCACGTCGGCGCGTGATTCGGCAAGCGCACGCATGTCGCCGCTGCCGGCGACCGACCGTTCGTAGATTGCGCGGCCGTCCGGGTGCTCGGCAAAGGTATCGGCGAGAATGAGAGAAGCGAGGCGATCGGGCGCTGCGTGATTCATTGCAATGGCAACGATTCCGCCGAGCGAGAGGCCGCAGACGTGGGCGCGTGCGACGCCAAGCTCAGCCATCGCGTCGAGGATTGCCGTCGCATAGGTGTCCCGGGTCGTGCCCTCAAGCGTCGGGTCGCTGTCCCCGTAGCCGGGGTAGTCGAACGCCAGCGCGCGCCGTTCCGACCGGAAATGTTCGAGCTGGCGCCGCCACACCGACTTGTCGGAACCGACTCCGTGGAGGAAGACGATCGGCGTCCGCTCTCCGTTGCCAGCGTCCTCGAAGCCGAGGGCAATGCCCAGCGAAGTCTCCACCCGCCCCATCGCGCCATATTGGCAGCGCCGGCTTTCCCGCGCTAGCCTGCGGCGATGGCGAAGATGACGGTCAATGGCGAAGCGGTCGAATACAGGCTCGATCCGCAGACGCCGCTGCTTTGGGCACTGCGCGACGCATCCAACCTGACCGGCACCAAATATGGCTGCGATAGCCACGATTGCGGCGCGTGCACCGTCATCGTCGATGGCCGCGCGGTGACGAGCTGCAGCCTCGCGCTTGGGACGCTGGAGGGGGCACGCGTGACGACCATCGAGGGGCTGTCCGCGGACGGGTCGCATCCTGTGCAACAGGCCTGGCTTGCCGAGCAGGTGACGATGTGCGGCTATTGCGAGCCGGGGTTCATCATGGCGATTGCGGCGGCGCTACAGGCGGGCTCTGCCGCGGGAAGTGAGGCCATGGCAGCGCTGCCGAACATCTGCCGATGCGGAGCATATCCGCGGATCCGGAAGGCGATCGCCCGCGCAGCGGCGGCAATGGGGAAGCAGCACGCGGCGCCGCTACATGAACAAAGAGCGCAACAACAATTCACCCCCACTTCATCTGGCGAAGCGCACAGCTCACCGCAGTGACCAGGATTTTCTCAGGTGGGGAGCAGGTGATGCGTAAGTTCCTATTCGGTCTTCTTCTTGCCGGCGCAGCAACGCCGGCGTTCGCCGCGGCGGGTCCGCGCCATCACGACGACAACGACGATCGTTCTCGTCGTCAGGAGGAGCGCGCCGAGCGCCCGGCTCGTGCGGAGCGCAGTGACCGCGCTCAGGCGCGGCCGCGCTTCGATCGCTCCGACCGGTCGGAGCGGCGCGTCGATGTCCAGCGTCCGCAATTCTCGGGCGGCTACGGACGACCCGATCGCCCGCAGCTGGACCGTGTGCAACCGGTCATGCGCGAGAACCCTTACGCGGGTGATCGCCGCCGGTCGTCCGATGCGCCCGACAGCGTCCGCAACTGGCGCCCGCGCGAGCAACGCGGGCAGCAGGGCGGTTACATCGCTCGCCGGATCGACCGTCCGGATGGCGTGCGGATCGATCGTGATGCGCGGCAGCAGTTCTCGGGCGGGTACCAGCAGCGCGATCGCTGGACCAACGGCCAGCGCTATGGACGCACGCAGCAGGTGCGCGTCGACAGCCGCAATCGCGACCGTTCCAACTGGAACCATAACTGGCGCAACGACCGCCGCTATGATTGGCGCAACTGGCGCAACCAGCACCGTTCGCGCTTCCACGTCGGGGTCTACTTCGATCCGTTCGGCTGGAATTATCAGCGGTTCTCGGTCGGCTGGCGCCTGCAGCCCGGCTATTACAGCAACCGCTACTGGATCAACGATCCGTGGATGTACCGCCTCCCCTATGCGCCTCCGGGTACGCAGTGGGTGCGTTACTGGAACGACGCGCTGCTCGTCGATCTCTACTCCGGCGAGGTTGTGGACGTGATCAACAACTTCTTCTGGTAGACTTCGTACAAGCGTTGATCGAAGGGGCGTTGCGGTCTTGCCGCAGCGCCCCTTTTCACGTCTGATTGCAGCAGACATCGACGAGTAACCCGCCATGGCCGTCACGACGCGAATCGCGCTTATTTCCGCATGCCTCGTCCCCCTCGCGGCGACCGCTGCCGCAGCCGCGCCGGCGCCGCCAGCCAAGGCTACGACGGAGGCGAGCCCGCACGACCGCCTGTTCAATCTGTTCAAGCGCAGCGACGAGGACACGCTGCGGCGCAATCCTATGCAGGCCATCTACCGCGGCGACCTGCGTTATGCGGACCGTCTCGGCGACCTTTACAGCCCGGAGCATTTCGCGGGCGAGCGCATCGCGGCGCAGCGCGACCTTGCGGAGCTGCAGACGATTGACCGCGCGCAGCTCGGCGCGACGGATCAGATCGCCTACGACGTTTTCGCTTACCAAACCAAGGACACGCTGCGCGGGCTACAGCCCACGCTACTCGAGCCTCGGATCGTGCGGCCAATGAACCATTTCTTCGGGCTGCAGACGGAATATGCGACATTTGCCAGCGGCAAAGGCGGCGCTCCGTTCAATACGGTTGCCGATTACGAGAACAGCCTGAAGCGCAACCGGGACTTCGTGCGCAACGTCAACGAAGCGATCGCGATGTGGCGCCGCGGCCAGGACGAGGGGATCGTCGACACCAAGCTGACGGTCCGCAACATGATCGAGCAGCTCGACGGACAGCTCAAGCTCAGCCCTGAGGATTCGCCCTATTTCGAGCCAGTAAAGAACTTCCCGGCGACGGTCCGTCCGGCCGACCGGGTGCGGCTCGCCCAGGCGTATCGCCAGTCGATTGCGACCGAGATCTACCCGGCGCTCGGCCGCCTGCGAGACTTCCTGCAGAACCAGTATCTGCCGCATGCACGCGAGGGCGTCGGCCTCATGTACATGAAGGGCGGCGACGCGCTCTACCGCTACCAGGTGCAGTCGACGACGACGCTGCCGAAGACACCCCAGGAGATCCACCAGCTCGGCCTCAGCGAGGTCGCGCGGATCATCAAGGGCTTCGAGGACGTGCAGAAGGAGGTCGGCTTCAGCGGCACGCTGCAGCAGTTCTTCGACTACATGCGAACCAGTCCGAAGTTTCAGCCGAAGAGCCGGGAATCGCTGACGCAGGACTTCTATCGGATCAAGAAGGCAGTCGAGGCCAAGGTGCCGCAATTCTTCTCGACCGTCCCCAAGACCAAGCTGGTCATCCGGCCCTACGACCCGTTCCGGGAGAAGTTCGAAGCCGGCGGCTCCTACGAGCAGGGCAGCGCCGACGGGTCGCGGCCGGGCACGTTCAACTTCAACGCGTACGACCTGCCGACGCGGAGCACCTGGGGCGAAACCACCCTGTTCCTGCACGAAGGCGAACCCGGGCATCACTTCCAGATCAGCCTGGCGCAGGAGGACGAGAAGTTGCCGTCCTTCATGCGGTTCGGCGGCAACACGGCCTACGTCGAAGGCTGGGCACTCTATTCGGAGACGCTCGGCTACGACATGGGCTTCTACAAGGATCCGTACGCCCGCTTCGGCACTCTCAACGACGAGATGCTGCGGGCCATGCGCCTGGTGGTCGACACCGGCATCCACACCAAGGGTTGGACGCGCGAGCAGGCGATCGATTACATGCTGTCGCACTCGGGCATGGGAAAGACGGACGCGACCGCCGAGGTCGAGCGCTATATCGCGATCCCGAGCCAGGCGACCGCCTACAAGGTGGGCGCGCTGACCATCCAGCGGCTTCGAAAAAGGGCCGAAACCGAACTTGGCCGCAAGTTCGACATCCGCGAATTCCATGCCCAGGTGCTTGGCACCGGCGCCCTTCCGCTCGCGATCCTCGAACAGAAGATCGACCGCTGGATCGCCGAGAAACGGTCGAGCTAAGCGCGTCGCCTCTCAGCCTGCCGTTTGGCACCGGGTCACAGTCGCCGGATCGGCTGCAAGCCCGCTGCGCCCTATCCATCGGGTGAATGTCGACGCGAGGGAAGAATCGCCGTCGAGGCTGATGTGTCCGGACTCGATCTCCTCCTCGAACTCGCTGATTCCCAACCAGGCGGACGTCAGCGCGCGCAAGTCTGCCGTAACGAGGAGATCGATATCGACCCCCGGATCGATCGAGCACAGGTCGACCGGCTGTTCCGGGGCGACGATGAGCCAGTGGAAGCGCTGATCCACTGGCAGACAGGGGAAGCTGAACTGTACGACCGTCTTGCGCGCTAGCGTCGACCAGGGGCGCAAGTTGCGGCGCATGTTCCACATCAACTGGCGCACATCGAGGTTGGTCAGTGAGCAGTCCGAATTGGCCCAGCGGAGTGCCCAGCGGCCCATCGCCTGCACGATCGGCTCGAGATTCCGACCAGACGGCGTCAGGAAGTACCGGCCGCTTTCCTGGGTGATGACCCCGGCCTCTCGAAGCTCCTTGAGTCGCTTGGCGAGCAGCGCGGGGGATATACGCGGCACGCCGCGTCGGATTTCATTGAAGTGGGTTGATCCGGACAGCAGCTCACTGACGACGACGAGGGTCCAGCGAGTCGCGAGCAGGTCCGCAGCCATCGCGATGGGGCAGAACTGCCCGATCAGCGACACGTGTCCACCGCCGGTATCGAGCGGAGTACCGTCCATTTCCGAACCCCCTCACCGGTTCAGTTACTATACTTGAGCCCTTTCAGAAACCTGCAAAGCCGGTGCCAACAGCCCGGAGGAGCCGGCCCAGGAGGACCGGACGGGCTGCCTGGAGGAAACGACATGGCGCAAATCGATCAACAGAAACTCGAGCAGTTCATGGGCAAGATGGTGACCGACATGAGCGCCGCGATGAGTGGACCGCTTGTCATCATGGGCGTGAAGCTCGGGATATATGCGGCACTCGCCCAAAACGGCCCAATGTCGTCGGAACGGCTGGCCGAGCTCACGGGCGTACGCGAGCGCTATGTGCGCGAATGGCTCGCGGCACAGGCGGCTTCTGGCTTCGTCGATTATGATCCGGACGGGAGGCAGTTTTCGATGTCCCCCGAGCAGCAGATGGCGCTCGCCGATGAGGACTCGCCCGTCTACGTAGCAAGCGCATTCGAGCTGATCGCCTCGGCCTATATCGATGAGCCGAAACTCACCGATGCGTTCAAGCAGGGCAAGGGTTTCGGCTGGCATGAGCACCATGACTGCCTGTTCCGCGGGACCGAGCGGTTCTTCCGCACCAGCTACCGCGCCAATCTCATTTCCGACTGGCTGCCGTCACTCGAGGGTGTCGTCGACAAACTGACTGCCGGCGCGAAAGTCGCGGACGTCGGCTGCGGCCACGGCGCATCGACCCTCCTGATGGCCGAGGCGTTTCCGAACAGCCAATTCACTGGCTACGATTACCATGACGCGTCCATCGAGCAGGCTCGAAGAGCCGCCGTCAACGCCGGGGCAAACGGCAACGTCGGGTTCGAGCTTGCCGCCGGCAAAGACGTTCCCGACGAGGATTACGACCTGGTCGCCTGCTTCGACTGTCTTCACGACATGGGCGACCCGGTGGGCGTCGCAAGGCGCATCCGCGAGGTCATGAAACCGGACGGGACATTCATGATCGTCGAGCCGTTCGCGAACAACAATCTCGAGGAGAATCTCAACCCGGTCGGACGGATGTACTATTCCGCTTCGACGATGATCTGCACGCCGGGATCGCTGGCGCAGGAAGTGGGGCTCGGGCTCGGCGCGCAGGCTGGCGAGGCCAAGCTCAGCCAGGTCCTCAGGGAAGCAGGGTTCAACCACGTGCGAAAATCCGCGTCTACTCCGTTCAACATGGTTCTGGAAGCAAGACCCTGAGAACCCCGAAGCCCGATCAGCGTCGGGGCAAAGCAGACGAGATAGCTAAACTGCTCCCAGCGCCTCGGCGATCAGCTTGCGGGTGTTGTCGATGCCGTAGAGGGCGATGAAGCTGCCCATGCGCGGGCCCTGACTGGAGCCGAGCAGGGTCTCGTAAAGCGCCTGGAACCAGCCGCGCAGGCTTTCGAACGGGTGGCGCTTGCCGACTTCGAAGACAGCGTTCTGGATCGCTTCGCCGTCCGCGCCGGCGGGCAGCTTCGCGAGTTCGGCGTCGAGGTCGCGCAGGGCTGCAGCCTCGAGATCGCTCGGAGCGCGGCGCTGCAAGGTGGGCACGACGAAGTCGCGGGCGTAGTTGACCGCCAGGCCGATGAGCTCGTCGAGTTCGGGTTCGCTTTCCGGCGAAGTGCCCGGCGCGTAGCGTTGAACAAAGCGCCACGCGGTGTCCTTGTCAGCAACCCCGGGCAGGCTGACGAGGTTGAGCAACAAGCCGTAGGTCAGCGGGAGAGTCGTCGCCGGCACGGCGCCGCGGTGGATGTGGTGAACCGGGTTGCCAAGCTTCTGTTCGATCGGCTGGCCCGCATAATTGCCGCGAAACTGCCAGTATTCGTCCACCGCTCGCGGGATGACGCCGATGTGCAGGCTCTTGGCCCGCTTGGGCTCGCGGTAGATGTAGAAGGACAGGCTCGGCTCGCTTCCATAGCGCAGCCATTCGTCGAGGCTGAGGCCGTTGCCCTTCGACTTGGAGATCTTCTCCCCCTTCTCGTCGAGGAACATCTCGTAGTTGAAGCCTTCCGGCGGACGGCCACCGAGGACTCGGGCGATCTTGCCCGACTGTATGACGCTGTCGATCAGGTCCTTGCCGGCCATTTCGTAGTCGATGCCAAGCGCCACCCAACGGGCGGCCCAGTCGACCTTCCACTGCAGCTTGCCGGCGCCGCCCAGGGCGGACTGCCGCACGCGGCTGCCGTCCTCGTCGTCGAAGGCGATCAGCCCCGCATCGGCGTCCACCACCTCAACCGGCACTTGCAGCACGCGGCCGGTTCTCGGCGAAACGGGCAGAAGTGGCGAGTACGTCTGGCGGCGGTCTTCGCGAAGTGTGGGCAGCATGACGCTCATGATTGCGTCCCAGCTCGCCAGGACCTTGCGGGTCACCTCGTCGAAGCGGCCGCTCGTGTAGCAGTCGGTCGCGGACAGGAACTCATAGTCGAAGCCGAAGCGGTCGAGGAAGGAGCGGAGCATCGCATTGTTGTGATGCGCGAAGCTCTCGTGCGTGCCGAACGGGTCCGGAATCTGCGTCAGCGGCTTGCCGAGATACTTGGTCAGCATCTGCTGGCTGGGGACGTTGTCGGGCACCTTGCGCAGCCCGTCCATGTCGTCGCTGAAGGCGATCAGACGCGTCGGCGCGCCGCCGGTCAGCTCCTCATAGGCATGCCGGACGAAGCTCGTCCGCGCGACCTCGTTGAAGGTGCCGATGTGCGGCAGTCCCGATGGCCCGTAGCCTGTTTCGAAGATCACCGGAGCGCCGCCCGGCTTGCCGTCGGGCCAGCGGTTCAGCAGCTTGCGCGCTTCCTCATAGGGCCACGCTTTGGACGTCAGTGCGGCTGTGCGAAGGCTTTCGGCGTCCAATTGCGTTGCTCTTCTGTTCTCTTGTCGGCAGGGTCGGGGAATGGCCGTTCCTTTGCCGCTTCCCGCGCTGCACGCAACCCACGCCGGGATCTGGTTGGCGGGGGTGAATGGCGACGTCCGCGAGGCGAGCCGGAGCGAGGCGATCGCCCGGGCTGCAGAGACACCGCACATCATTCTCAATGCGCCGCTCGTCGGGCAGCGGCTCGGCTACCCGGAACTTTCAGGCACCGATCTGCTGGAGCTCTTCGCTTTCATTCACCCGGCCCGCTTCGCGGTGCCGACCGCGGCGGGTCTGAGCCGGGCGGTAGGACTGCCGCCGCCGGAGAGTGATGCAGACGCGGCGGTAGCGTTGCGAGCGATCGCGGGACGGCTGCTGGACACGCTCGCGGATACCGATTGGCAAGAGCGCGAGGGCGCGTGGACGGTGAACGCCACGCTGCATCGGCTCGGCTGGGGTTGGGCGCCACTGATCGGTGCCCGGCTCGAGCGGCCGGAGCGCGGCGAACGGATGCTGTTCTCGCGATTGAAGCAATGGGAAGACGCCGCCGAGCGGCCGCCGCCGCTGGCGGTCAACGTCGATGCCGCTGCAGCCCGGTCGCGACTCGAGCGGCTGACCGGACGTGCCGAAACCCGAGAGGGCCAGCGGGCGATGGCCGAAGCGGTCGGCGGACTGTTCGGTCCCAAGCGCCGCAATGAAGCGCCGAACCTGCTGCTTGCCGAGGCCGGCACGGGAATCGGCAAGACGCTTGCCTATCTCGCGCCGGCGTCACTGTGGGCGGAGCGTTCGGGCGGGACCGTTTGGGTCTCCACCTTCACCAAGGCGCTGCAGCGGCAGCTCGATGGCGAAGGTCCCAAACTTTTCGCCGATGCCGAAGAGCGCGCGCGGCGGATCGTCGTTCGCAAGGGGCGCGAGAACTATCTGTGCCTCCTCAACCTGGAGGACGCCCTGCAGGGCGCGTTCAGCGGCCGCGCGGCGGTCCTGGCGCAACTGGTCGGGCGCTGGGCGGCGTACACGAAGGACGGCGACATGGTTGGCGGCGACTTGCCGGGATGGCTGCCGAGCCTGTTCCGCCGAGCCGGCGCAACAGCGCTCAGCGACCGGCGGGGCGAGTGCGTCTATGCCGGCTGTCCGCATTATCGCCGCTGCTTCATTGAGCGGGCGGAGCGGTCGAGCCGCGAGGCTGACATCGTCATCGCCAACCATGCGCTGGTCATGGTCAACGCGGCGCGTGCACGCGAGGACGCACCGCGACGAATCCTCTTCGACGAGGGTCATCACCTGTTCGATGCGGCAGACTCGACCTTCGCTGTCGCGTTCGGGGGGCAGGAAGCGATCGAGCTGCGCCGCTGGATCGTCGGTCCGGAGGGCCGCTCCCGGGGCCGCCGTCGCGGGCTTGCCGCCCGGCTGATGGACGTCGCGTCCTATGACGAGGAGGGGGCGCTCGCGCTCGAAGCCGCCGTGGAGGCCGCACGGGCACTGACATCCGACGGCTGGCTGCAGCGGATCGTCGAAGGATCGCCGTTCGGGCCGGTCGAAGCGCTGCTCGCCGAGGTGCGGGGCACGGTTTACGCGCGCGCCAAAGCCCAGGAGGCGGGATACGGTCTCGAAACCGAACTTGCCGAGCCGGACGGCGCGCTGGTGTCGCGGGCAAGCGACGCGATGCAGGCGCTCGAGTCGCTTCAGAAGCCGCTCGCTGCGTTAGGACGACGGCTCGAAGCGGTGCTCGAGGACTCGCCCGATTGGCTGGATACGCAGGCGCGGGCGCGGGTCGACGGCGCCATCCGCGGCCTGAGCTGGCGGCGCGAGACCGTCGCTGCATGGATTGCCCTGCTGGCGCGGATCGGCGGCGAGGCGGATCCCGAGTTCGTCGACTGGCTTGCGGTCGATCGGGTCGACGGACGCGAGTTCGACGTCGCCATTCACCGCCGGTGGCTGGACCCGACGAAGCCGCTCGCCGGGGCAGTGCTTGCCCCCGCGGATGGCGTGCTCGTGACCTCGGCCACGCTGCGGGGTGGCGAGGACTGGTCTGCAGCGGAGGCGCGCACCGGCGCGCTTCACCTTGCATCCCCTGCCGACCGGTTCGAAGCCGATAGCCCGTTCGACTACGCCGGCTGCTCCGAAGTGCTGGTCGTCACCGACGTAAAGCAGGGCGATGTCGCATCGCTGGCGGGGGCCTATGCCAGGCTGATCGAAGCGGCGGACGGCGGAACGCTCGGCCTTTTCACGGCGATCCAGCGCCTCAAGGCCGTCCACGCCCGCATTACCGACCGGTTGGCCCGGGCGGGGCGGCCGCTGCTCGCGCAACATGTCGATCCCATCGACGCCGGTACTCTGGTCGACATCTTCCGTGATGATCCTCGGGCATCGCTACTGGGTACCGACGCGCTTCGCGACGGTGTCGACGTGCCGGGCGAGTCGCTGCGGCTGGTAGTCATGGAGCGGGTGCCGTGGCCCAGGCCAACGGTGCTTCACGCGGCCCGGCGGATGGCTGGCGGCGGCAGTGCCTATGACGACCGGGTCGTCCGTGCGAGGTTGGCGCAGGCGTTCGGCCGGCTGATCCGACGGCACGGCGACCGTGGCGTGTTCGTGATCCTGTCGGCCGCGATGCCGTCGCGACTGCTTGCCGCGTTTCCGGCCGGCGTTCCGGTTCGCCGCATTCCCCTCGAGGAGGCGATCGGCCGGGTTCGGGAGAAGCTGCTGCTCGACGGCGCTGTGGAAGCAGCGGCGGAGCAGGTCCGCGTCTAGCGGTCGAGCGCGTCCGCCAATCGGTTTCGCAGCGCGATTAGGCGGAAAACATCGAGGCCGGCAGCCTGCGGCGCGTCCTCGAGGTCGTTCTCCAATGGCGGCTGGAGGGCAGCGTCGACATCGGGCGCGCTGTCGATCTCACGAGCGCCCGGATCGCTGCTCTTGTCGCGAAGCAGCTTCTGCACGCCACGAACGGTGTAGCCTTCTTCGTTGAGCAGGCGGTTGATTCGGCGCGCCAGTTCGACGTCGGCAGGGCGGTAGTAGCGGCGATTGCCGGCCCGCTGCATCGGCTTGAGCTGCGGGAAGCGTGTTTCCCAATAGCGAAGGATGTGCTGGGCGACGCCGAGTTCGTCCGACAATTCGCCGATCGTCTTGAAAGCGCCGGCTGCCTTTTCGGCCGTCGCCACCGACCGACCTATTTGGCGACCCGGTCGCGCATGATCTGGCTTGCGCGGAAGGTCATCACCCGGCGCGGCGCGATCGGCACTTCGACCCCGGTCTTGGGATTGCGGCCGACGCGCTCGCCCTTGTCGCGCAGAATGAACGTGCCGAAGCCGGAGATCTTCACGTTCTGCCCTTGCGCAAGCGAGTGGCACATGTGGTGAAGCACGCGTTCGACGACGCCCGCAGACTCGGATCGGGAAAGACCTAGCTTGCGGTGCACGACATCGGCAAGGTCGGCCCGCGTCAGCGTCCCGTCCGCCGCCACGTCCTTGCTGCTGATCCGCGCAATGCCCAAGTCCGCCATTTTCGTCTCCCGAGCAAATCGGCGATGCCCCCGCCGCTGCCTATTACACTTCCGTAATGGATTTCCGCCGTGTCGGCAATTCGACTGTTTCGCTGAATTGCTGATATATATCAATACCTGAGCGCGGCTGCACCCCAAGTAAATCCGCCGCCCATTGCTTCAAGCACGACCATGTCGCCCCGTTTGATTCGCCCGTCGCGCACCGCCGTGTCGAGCGCAAGCGGAACCGAAGCTGCCGATGTGTTCGCGTGACGATCGACGGTGACCACCACCTTTTCCGGCGCAAGCCCGAGTTTCTTCGCGGTCGCATCGAGGATGCGGGCGTTTGCCTGGTGGGGAACGACCCAGTCCACGTCCGCGGCCGTCAATCCGAGTTCCGCGAGAACTTCGTTGAGGACTTCAGCAAGATTGACCACCGCGTGCCGGAAAACCTCCCGGCCTTTCATCCGCAGCTTGCCGACCGTGCCGGTGGTCGAAGGACCACCGTCGACGAACAGCAGGTCGTTGTGGCGGCCGTCGGCGTGAAGCTTGGTCGCGAGCAGGCCCGAGTCGCTATCCTCGGCGCTGAGGACGAGGGCGCCGGCGCCATCGCCGAACAGGACGCAGGTGGTGCGGTCCTCCCAGTCGAGCAGGCGGCTGAACGTCTCGGCGCCGATGACCAATGCCTTGCGGGCGTTGCCGGCGCGAAGCATCGAGTCGGCGACAGTCAGCGCGTAGAGGAAGCCCGTGCAGACGGCGTGCACGTCGAACGCGACGCAGTCGGGAATTCCAAGCGTCGCCTGCACTTTGGTCGCGGATGACGGGAAGGTCTGGTCGGGAGTTGCGGTTGCGAGGACGATAAGGTCGATATCGGTCGCCTGCAGACCGGCTGCGTCGAGAGCGTTGCGGGCGGCCTCCGTGGCGAGGCTGGCGGTGGTCTCGCCCTCCGCCGCGACATAGCGGCTGCGGATTCCCGTGCGCTCGACGATCCAGGCATCGGTTGTGTCGACCGTCTCCGCCAGCTCGGCATTGTCGACGCGGCGCTTCGGCAGCGCAGAGCCGGTGCCGGCAACGACGGAGCGCAACGTCACTGCGCCGACTCAGCCGCGAACGCGTGGGCGCGGAAGTTGTCGAGGTCGTCGCCGATCTTCCGGATGATGTCGCTCTTCACCATGGTCGCGGCGACACCAATCGCATTCGCGACACCCTTCGGAGTCGCGCTGCCGTGGCTCTTCACGACGAGCCCGTTGAGGCCAAGGAAGACGGCGCCGTTGTGATTGTTAGGGTCGAGGTGGACCTTCAGCAGGTTGAGCGCGGGGCGCGACAGCGCGAATCCGGCCTTTGACCGGAGTGAGCTCGTGAAGGCGCGGCGCAGGAGGTCGGTGACGAACCGCGCCGTCCCTTCCGCCGTCTTCAGCGCGATGTTGCCGGAGAAGCCGTCGGTGACGACAACGTCGACTTCGCCGCGCGACAGCTGGTCGCCCTCGGTGAAGCCGTCGAACCGCATCGGCAGGTAATCCGCCTCGCGGAGCAGCGCCGCGGCTTCCTTCAACTCGTCGGTGCCCTTGAGCTCCTCGGTGCCGATGTTCAGCAGCTTCACGCGAGGTTGCTGGATGGCGATGACGGTCCGCGCATAGGCCGCGCCCATCACCGCGAACTGCACCAGGTTCTGTGCGTCGCATTCGGTGTTGGCGCCAAGATCGAGCATGACGAGGTCAGTGTTGCCCAGCGTCGGCAGCAGCGCCGCAAGGGCAGGACGGTCGATGCCCGGCATGGTGCGAAGGGCGAGCTTCGACATCGCCATCAGGGCGCCGGTGTTGCCTGCAGACAGAGCGGCGTCCGCGCGGCCTTCCTTCACGGCGTTGATCGCGATGCCCATGGACGTAGTGCGCGCGCGGCGGATCGCCTGCGTGGGCTTCTCGCTGGCTTCGATCGATTCGGCGGAGTGCACCACCTCGACGTCGTTGCGGAGGTTGCCGTGCTTGGCGATCTCGGCGCGGACGCGCGCTTCGTCGCCGTGGAACATGAAGCAGAGCGAGGTGTCGCGACGGCGCGCACGGGCAGCCCCGGCGATCATTGCCGCCGGACCGCCGTCCCCTCCCATTGCGTCAATGGCGATGCGTGGGCCGTGGGCCACTATCGCCCCCTGTGCTCGGTTGCCGCTCAGGCCTCGGTCGAGACGATCTCACGGCCGTTGTAGTGGCCGCACGCATTGCACAGGTTGTGCGGGCGCTTCAGTTCGCCGCAATTGGGGCATTCCTGGAACGTCGGCGCAGTCAGCGCGTGGTGGCTGCGGCGCATATTGCGCTTCGACGGCGAAGTTTTTCTCTTGGGGACAGCCATTGCGGCACCTTCAAATCAATAAAAATTGCGACGATCTGCGCCTCATCGCGGCAGGGCTTCCTTGCGTCAGCACCCACGGGCGGCGGCCGGATCGTCGCGAACCGCGGCCCCTATAGCGAACCAAGCGCCAAGCGCAACCCGTGGTCAGGCCCCGGCAAGTGCCGCGTCGCCGACGTATGGATTGGTACGCCGCTCGTGCCCGAAGGTCGACATCGGCCCGTGGCCTGGCACGAACGCAGTCTCCTCGCCCATCGGCCACAGCTTATCGGTGATCGACCGGATCAGCTGCTGCTGATTGCCTAGCGGGAAGTCCCAGCGACCCACGGAGCCGCGGAACAGGACGTCGCCGACCAGCGCCAGCTTGGATTCCGCATGATGGAAAACGACGTGACCGGGCGTGTGTCCCGGGCAGTGGCGAACCGCGAAGTTGAGTTCACCGACGGTTACCTCATCGCCGTCGTTGAGCCATCGCGCGGGCGTGAACGGGCGGCCCGGAACGCCGTACTGCTGCCCATCCTCGTGCAGCCGCGCGATCCAGAAGATGTCGTCTTCGTGCGGCCCCTCGATCTCGACGCCCAACTCCTCGGCCAGGATGCCCGCCGAGCCGCAATGATCGATGTGGCCGTGGGTGAGCAGGATCTTCTCGATCGTCACGCCGGCCTGCGCAGCGGCGTCCCTCAGCCGCGGGAGATCGCCGCCAGGATCGACAAAGGCCCCGCGCATCGTCCTCGTGCACCAGATCAGGCTGCAATTCTGATGCAGCGGGGTCACCGGAATGATCGCGGCGCGAAGCGGCGGCTCGCTCACTTGGCTTTCTCCAGCGTCGCCATCGAGGGCGCTTCGTCCTTCATCGCGGCAGAGACGCGTTCGGCCTGTCGCATCACGCGCAGCACGTTGCGGCCGGCGAGCTTCGCCAGGTCCGCGTCGCTCCAGCCGCGGCGGATCAGTTCGGCAAACAGCAGCGGATATCCGGCGACGGTGGCAAGACCGTCCGGCGCCGCTTCGATGCCGTCGAGATCGCCGCCGATGCCGACATGGTCGTGGCCCGCGACCTTGGCGATATGCTCGACGTGGTCGGCGACCTGCGCAATCGTGGCCGCCGGTGCGGGGTGGGCCAGCTCCCAGGATTGCAGCGCCGCCTGACGCTTCGCGGGATCGTTGATGAACAGCGCCTTCCCACGCGCTTCTTCGGCGGCATGCTGGGCGTTCCACAGCCGCAGCTCGTTCGAGACATAGGCGCTGTAGAAGTTCACCATCACCACGCCGCCGTTCGCCGCCGTCAGCCGCAGGATGTCGTCGGGAACGTTGCGGGGGTGATCGTCGAGCGCCCGCGCGCTGCTGTGGGAGAAGATGACGGGTGCGCGGCTCGTCTGGATTGCCTGCCGCATTGTGTCGTCGCTGACATGGCTGAGGTCCACGAGCATGCCAATGCGATTCATCTCGTGGACGACGGTCCGTCCGAAGTCGGTCAGGCCATGATATTTCGGATCGTCCGTCGCGCTGTCCGCGAACTCGTTATTCTTGAAATGGCTCAGCGTCATGTAGCGCGCGCCGAGGTCGTAATAGGCGCGCAGCGCGGCCAGGCTGCCGCCGATCTGGTGCCCGCCCTCGACGCCGATCAGGGAAGCGACACGGCCGTTGCGGTGGACGCGGATGATATCGTCGGCGGTCCCGGCAAGCGCCAGATCATTCGGGTAGGCCTTCACCAGCCGCTTTACGGCATCGATCTGCTCGATTGTCTGGCGGATGGCAGCGTCGCCGGTCACGTCGGACGAGATGTAGACCGACCAGAACTGCGCTCCGACCCGGCCCTGCCGAAGCCGCGCCATGTCGGTCATCAGGGGGTGGGGACGCTGGTCGGTGCCGCTGGCGAGCCCCTCCACGCTCAGATGATAGTTCTCGCGCAGCTGCTCGGCCAGGTCGTTGTGTCCGTCGATCAGCGGCGTTGCCTTGAGGATCCGGTCGATGCGAGCCTGCACCCGCGGACTGATCGGCTGCGCCACCGCAGCGGTGCTCAACGCAATGGCTCCCGTAGCGAGCAGCATCTTGGCAATGGTCATGGAATGAGGATTTAGCAGCGCTCGACCGGCGCGCAATGCGACGGGGGGCTTGCCCCGGCTCCGTCTTGCCGTGAAGGAAGCCGGATGCAGCCGCACAACGACCTTGAAGAGATCATGCGCTTCGACCCCGAGGAAGGGATCGCCGACCTCGACGAGCACCTCGACCGGCTGAAGCAGTCGGCCGATGCGCGGGGTTTCAGGTTCGACCGTCACGCGGCGCGCAACGAGCTTCAGGCGGCCACGTTCGGCAAGCGCCGGGCAGCAACCGCGCGGCTGCTGCTATCGCCGACCGGCGCCATGGCGATCGAGGTGATCCTGCTGGACTAAGCAGCGAGCGGGAAGCGCAGCAGCCGGTCCGATACCGGCACGAGCGCCGCGGCTCCGCTGCCGACCGATCCGAGGATTTCCGGGTGGTGCGCGTCGAGGCCGCCCGTCAGTGAGCCGAACGCGGGCATGATCACCTTGGTCGCGGACCTGACGAAGCAGCGCCGCGAGACGTTGCGCCCCTTTACGTGCAGGCGAAGCTTGGGATGGAAGTGTCCGGAGATTTCCGGTCGCGGGTCGTCGCGCACGGCCTCGTGGCGGAGCGTGATCCCGGCAAGTTCGATCTGGTCCGCGAGGCCGCCGCCGCAATGGTCCGCGAAGCCCGGGTCGTGGTTTCCGACGATCCAGGTCCAGTCGAGCCGCGCGGTGAGGTCGCGCAGCAGCTCGCGCGCATCATCCGGCAGGCGGTCGCAGCCGAAGCGGTCATGGAAGCTGTCGCCCAGGCAGTAGAGCCGCGTTGCGCCGGTTCGCTCAACCTGGGCGGAGAGCGCCACCAGCGTCGCATGCGAATCATAGGGCGGAAGGAACTGGCCGAGACGCGCGAACCAGCTCGCCTTCTCAAGGTGCAGGTCGGCGACGAGCAGGGCGCTCTGCTCCGGCCAGAACAGTGCGCCCTCGGACGTTGCGAGGAATGTTTCGCTTGCGAACGAAAAGGGAACCATCAGCCGTTATTGGAAGCAGCGGAGCAGCGACGCAATGCAAATCGCGGCCGCTTACTCCATCGACAGAACATGGTCGCGAAGCGCGCGCGCGTCGTGCAGCGCGTTGTGCGGCACCTTGCTGTGCGCTGCAGTGCTGAAGTTGCTCATCGGCGTCAGCTGGAACGTCAGGTGTCGAAGCTCGACCATGTCGCCGGGCCCGGTGATCAGCAGGTTGCAGAACTGCGCGACGTCCTCGGGCCAGTCGGCGACGATCAGCGGCTGAGGGTCGTGCCGCAGGTAGCGCTCGAGCGCGTGGGACGCGTCCTTGCGGGTGAGGCGCGGGCAGGAAAGCTGCTCCGGGACCATGTCGAGGTAGGGGATGACGTGCTGCTGGACCCACTCGGAGATCGGCTCGTCCGCCTGGAACGTCAGGTAGAAGTCGTCACCGTCGTCGGGCACCAGCGCCAAGCTCAGAAGCGCTCCGCCAGTGCCGTTATATTCGGTGTCGATGAAATATCTCAGCGCCTCGCCCCGTAGCCGCAATCGTCAGTGGGGAGTGGGCGGCCGGCCCGGCACCGGGCCTGGGACTCGCGATAGAGGCGGCCGCGAGCTTCGTCAGCCTTCCGCGCCCGGCGGCCAGCGTTGCGGTCGGCTTCCGCCTGGCTGGTGGTCACGGCGTCGACGCCAGCCGAAGCGGCCTTCACCGGCAGGGTGGCGACATCCACGGCAGTCTTCGCGACGGTGCCGACGATGCATCCGCTAAGCGCAGCGGGGAGGAGCAGGATGAGGAGGCGTTTCATGAGCCAAGCCTCGCAGAAGAGAAAGCAACGGGCAATGAACGATCGCTCATAAATGCATGGCTTCCTCGGCGAGCGCCTCGGCCTGGGTCAGCAGGGTCTCGTCGGCTTCGGCTCCTGGCGGCAGCGCTTCCCTGCCGACGATCACCATCAGCGGCACGGCCATCGGCGTGATCCGCTCCACCTCGACGTGGAGCATGGTTGCCGAGGCGCGATCGACCAGGCGGACGAGGCGGCCAAGCTCTGTCATTCGCCGGCGCGCGTCGTCCCACGCAGCGCGCAGCAGCAGGTGCTCCGGTTCATAGCGGCGCAGGACGTCGTAGATGAGGTCGGTCGAGAAGCTGACCTGCTTGCCCGACTTCTTCTTGCCCGGGTGGTGCCGCTCGACGAGGCCGCCGATCACCGCGACTTCACGGAAGGCAGTCTTGAGCAGGTACGAGCTCTCGACCCACTCGATGAACTCGCGTTCGAGGATGTCCGGCGAAAATAGCGCCTTCGGATCGCTGATCGGCTCCAGGCCGTAGCATGCAAGCCCATAGTCGTTGGCCACGAAACCCAGCGGCTTCAGTCCTGCGGTTTCCATCCGCCGCGTGATCAGCATTCCCAGCGACTGGTGCGCGTTCCAGCCTTCGAAGCTGTAGGCGACCATGTAGTGCTTGCCCTCATGCGGGAAGGTTTCGACGAGAAGCTGGTGCGGCTCGGGGAGTACGGACCTCTCCGACTGGACCTCGAGCCATTCGCTGACGTCGAGCGGGAACCGGTGCCAATCGTTCCGGTCGCACAGCATATGGCGGACGCGGTTCGCGAGGTGCGTCGACATCGACATGCGCTGGCCGCCGTAAGTGACGATGCGCGCCGACTTCGACGACGCGCGGACGATGATGTCGACATCCTTGAACTGCTCGACTTCCAGGCTGAGGCCGGAGAAGTAAAAATGGTCGCCCGGCGACAGGGTGGAGGCGTAGCCTTCCTCGATGGTGCCGAGCTTGCGGCCGTTGCGGAAGCGGACGGTGAGCAGCGGCTGCTCGACGATGACGCCGGCATTGAGGCGGTGCTGCTGGGCGATCTGCGGTCGCGCGATGCGCCACATCCCGCCCGGCTCTGGTACGAGGCGCCGGAAGCGGTCGTACGCTTTGAGGGCATAGCCGCCGTTGCCGATGAAGTTGAGGATTTCCTCGAAGGTCTCCTCCTGCAGGCCGGCATAGGGCGCCGCGGAGCGGACTTCGGCGAGCATCTCCTGCTGCTGGAAGGGCGCGGCGACGGCCATTGCCAGGATGTGTTGGGCGAGCACGTCGAGCGCTCCCGGGCGGAAGGTCTCGGGGTCGAGCTCGCCGTCGGCAATGGCGTCGAGCGCAGCGCGGGCTTCCAGGTATTCGAAGCGATTGCCGGGGACGATGATGCCCTTGCTCGGCTCGTCCAGCCGGTGGTTAGCGCGGCCGATCCGCTGCAAAAGGCGCGAACTGCCCTTAGGCGCACCCATCTGGACGACGAGGTCGACATCGCCCCAGTCGATGCCGAGGTCGAGGCTGGCGGTCGCGACGAGACCCCGCAACTTGCCGGCGGCCATCGCTCCTTCGACCTTGCGGCGCGCTTCGACGGCCAGGCTGCCGTGGTGGATGCCGATCGGCAGGGCGTTGTCGTTCACTGCCCACAGATCCTGGAAGATCAACTCGGCGAGGCTGCGCGTATTGCAGAACACGAGCGTGGTCTGGTGCTCTTCGATGAGCTTCATCACCTCGCGCGCGGCGTGGCGGCCGGAGTGGCCCGCCCAGGGAATCCGGTTTTCCGGGATGAGGATCGAGAGGTCGGGCTCGGCTCCCGGATCGCCCACCACGAGGTCGACTAATTCGACGTCCGCGTCGGGCGCAAGCCAGCCGCGATAAGCGTCCGGGTCACTGATGGTCGCGGAGAGACCGACCCGCCGGAGGTTGGGCGCAAGCTTCTGAAGTCGCGATATCGACAGCGACAGCAGGTCGCCGCGCTTCTCCTTGGCGAAGCCGTGAAGCTCATCGACGACGATCGACCTCAAGCCTTCGAACATCGTCGCCGAGTCCGGATAACTCAACAGCAGGCTGAGCGACTCCGGCGTCGTCAGCAGCACTTGCGGCGGCTTGATGCGCTGGCGTGCCTTTCGATCGGAGGGTGTGTCGCCCGTCCGCGTTTCGACCCTGATGGGCAGCCCCATTTCCTCGATCGGGCCGATCAGGTTGCGCTGGACGTCTACAGCAAGCGCCTTCAGCGGCGAGACGTAGAGGGTGTGCAATCCTTCTGCAGGCTCTTCCGCAAGTTCGCAGATCGTCGGCAAGAAACCCGCCAGCGTCTTGCCGGCGCCGGTCGCCGCGACGAGCAGTCCGCTTCGCCCCCGCCGCGCCAGCTGCAGCATCTCGAGTTGGTGACGCCGCGGCTGCCAGCCCTTGGAGTCAAACCACTGCTGGACGGCAAGCGGAAGCGCGGTCTCGCTCAGAGGTCGTCGGTTCCCTCGCGGCGGCGCACCTCTTCGTCCGCGTAGACGTCGCGCGCGCCCGCTTCCGAGCGCTGGTTGTCACGGTCGTTCCGGTTTGATCGCGTCCGCATCACCAGCCAGATCAGCACGATCAGCAGGATCGCCGGCCCCACGATGTCGATGATCCACCACTGCGCTTCGTCCATGCTTTGCCTCCCTAGGCGGGGAACTCCCGCTCGTTTCGGCTAGTATAGCTCGCAATGGCGCGATTGGGTTCCTGGATCGAGTCCCACCCGGAGGGCATCTACGTCCGGCCCGCGGACGCGTGGATTGATCCCTCGGAACCGAAGCAACGCGCGTGGGTCACTCACGGGCACGGCGACCACGCCCGCGGCGGTCACGGCGCAGTCCTTGCAACCACCGAGACGCTGGCGATCATGGGCGTACGGTACGGCGAACAATCGGGTCAGGCGATTGCCTACGACGAGACGATCCGCGTCGGCGACGTCGACGTGCGCTTCGTTCCCGCGGGGCACGTGCTCGGCTCTGCGCAGATCGTCATGAAGCACAAGGGAGAGCGGGTGGTGGTCTCGGGCGACTACAAGCGGCGCAAGGATCCGACCTGTCCAGAGTTCGTGCCGGTGCCGTGCGATATCTTCGTTACCGAGGCGACCTTCGGGCTGCCGGTCTTCCGCCATCCGGACGCGGGCAGCGAAATCGACCGGCTGCTTCATCGGCTGCACTCGGACCCGAGCCGCTGCGTGCTGGTCGGCGCCTATGCGCTCGGCAAGGCGCAGCGGATCATCTGCGAGCTTCGCGCTCGTGGGCATCACGAGCCCATCTATTTCCATGGTGCCATGGAACGGCTCAACCAGCTGTACGAAAGCTTCGGCGTCGAGCTTGGCGAGCTTCGCCACACGGCTGGAGCAACCAAGCAGGAGATGGCTGGCCACATCGTGATCTGCCCGCCCGGAGCGCTCAACGATCGTTGGTCGCGGCGGCTGCCCGATCCGGTGACGGCAATGGCGTCAGGCTGGATGCGGATCCGGCAGCGCGCCCGGCAACGCAATGTCGAACTGCCGCTCGTCATCTCCGACCATGCCGACTGGGACGAGCTGACGATGACCATCCGTGAGCTCGAGCCGACGGAGGTGTGGATCACGCATGGCCGCGAGGAAGCACTGAAGCACTGGTGCATGACGCACCAGATCAAGGCGTGCGAGCTGAACCTGGTCGGCTACGAAGACGAGGACGACTGACCGCTATCAGTCTCCCGGCACTGGTCCACGCGCCTTCTTTACGTCGTCGGGAAACTCCCGCACCGCAGCGATGGTTAACTCGGCGAGCCGCGGGTCGAACTCGCGGGCTTTGGCGCTCGTTTCGGAAATGCGGTCCACCAGCCCCTCGTCGGAGGCGGGCACCACGTGCGCATCGGCGGTGAACTCGCGACCGCGCTCGCGAACGCGGACGACCACATCCTTCACCCAGGGCTGCGCACGCAGATAGTCGGTGAGAATGGCTGGCACCTTCTCGTCTTCCTTGGACAGGATTTCCTGGGGCTTGCTGTCCATGATGTCGCCGAGCGCCGTGCGAAGTTCCGACCAGCCGCTGCGGATGATCTCCAGCGAGATGAGGACGCCGGCGAGGGAGTCCGCCCACCATAGACCGAAGCCGACACCGATAATCCCGAGCATCGCCGCGGCGGCGCTTTGCCAGTCAGCGGTGTTGATCTCTGCGTCCGCGGCGAGCGTCTTGTCGTGCAGCGTCTTGGCAGCACGGCGCTTGGCGCGCCCGAGGAAGAAGGCCGGGACCGAGCTCCACACCAGCACCGCGATCCCGAGCCAACCAGTCCACACGACATGCCCGAGCAACGGATATCCGCCGATCGTCGGATG
The DNA here is from genome assembly GCF_054263715.1 of Sphingomonas sp. F9_3S_D5_B_2. NCBI lineage: Bacteria > Pseudomonadati > Pseudomonadota > Alphaproteobacteria > Sphingomonadales > Sphingomonadaceae > Sphingomonas > Sphingomonas sp. F9_3S_D5_B_2. The sequence continues at coordinate 258,898 of NZ_JBSZFB010000003.1, forward strand.
CTCCTTCATCGCGAGCTTCATGCCCCCGTCGAACAGCAGGTAGGCGCCGACCAGGAATAGCGCGACGGCCGCGCCAACGTAGCCGGCACTGACCGCGCGCTCGTAACCGAACGGGTAACGTTCGTTCGGCTCGCGCCGGCTGACCTTGTCGCCGATGAGGAACAGCGTGGGGGGGATGAGGCTGAGCAATTCGCCGCTCATCTCGGTCTTCAGCGCCTGCGATCCCGACATCACCATGAACAGCATCGCAATGGTCGAGCAGATGTAGGCGATGCTAACCCACGCCAGGACGCGGCCCTTTCTTACAGCCGCCTCGGCTTCGGGGACCTGTGGCACGCCCCTCACGACTGTCCCTGGGATGCGCGCATCTGCTGCGTAAGGAAGCGATCGAGTGACAGGATGAACTTGTTCTCACCGGGGCCCGCGAGGAAGATGTGGCTCTTGCCGCCCGCATCCTTCGCGAATGGCTGCGTCGCCCCGGCCGTCGAGCTCCACTGCGTCTTCGCGTCGAAGCCGCCGATCACCAGGTCTAGCTCGTGATCCTTGAGTGCCTTGACGAGGGCGGTTTCACTGCCCTCGGTCCACATCACGTGCGCGCCCGTTGAGGCGGCGAAGCGGCGCACCAGATCTGGCTCCCGCCCGGTCGGCTCGGCGTGCGAAGCGTCCGTCCACGGCGGGTTGTCCGTCACGCCGACGCGAAGCTCGTGAGTCGAGGCAATCCGTTCGCTCGTGCCCTCCGGATCGCGCGGCAGACCGCAGGCGGCGGTGAGTAGGACGGACGCGAGCACTCCGCTGCGAGACGATGTTAGCCAGAACATAGGCGGCAAACTCGGCTGCTGCTGGGGCGTTCCTACTGCCGTAGAGCGCCTGCCTTAGTGCGCGGCCTCGACGCGGGTCACGCCCGACTTCGCCAGCTGACCGTCGATCTGCTCCACCAGTCGATCGAGGCCGCCCTGGTCCGCAGCTTCCGCGCGGGCGACCAGCACGTCCTGGGTGTTGGACGCACGCAGCAGCCACCAGCCATCAGCGGTGTTGACGCGAACGCCATCCGTGGCGTCGACCGTGGCCCCATCGGCAGAGAGGCGATCACGGACTTCATCCACGATGGCGAACTTGCGGACTTCATCAACCTGGAAACGCATTTCCGGCGTGGCCGTGGTCTTGGGCATATCGTCCATGATCTGGGTCAGAGTCTTGCCGGACTGCGAGACCGCTTCAATCAGCCGCACTGCTGCGTAGAGTGCGTCGTCGAAGCCGTACCAGCGGTGCTTGAAAAAGACGTGGCCGCTCATCTCGCCGGCGAGCGGGGCGCCGGTTTCCTTCATCTTCGACTTAATGAGGCTGTGCCCGGTCTTCCACATCAGCGGCTTGCCGCCGAGCTGGGCGACGCGGTCGAACAGGACCTGGCTCGCTTTGACGTCCGCAATGATAGTGGCGCCCGGCTCCTCCTTGAGCACTGCTTCCGCGAGGATCGCCAGGAGCTGGTCGCCCCAGATGACGCGGCCCTTGCCGTCGACGGCGCCGATGCGGTCGGCGTCACCATCGAATGCGATGCCGAAATCGAGCTGTCGATCGAGAACCAGCCGCTTCAGGTCTTCCAAGTTCGCCTCGACCGTGGGATCGGGATGATGGTTGGGGAAGCGGCCGTCGACTTCCGTGTAGATTGCGTGATGCTGGCCTGGAAGGCGGTTGAGCAGCATGTCGAGGACTGGTCCACCGGCGCCGTTGCCGGCGTCCCAGCCGACGTGGAACGGCTTGCCGGAGAAGCCTTCGAGCAGCCGGTCGGCATAGGCTTCGCGGACGTCCACCTCTTCGGTCGTGCCGGTGCCCGTGCTCCAATGCCCCGAGGCAGCGCGCTTGCCGATCCCCTGAATCTCCTGGCCGAAGACCGAGCGGCCCTTCAGCAGCAGCTTGAAACCATTGTAGTCGGCCGGGTTGTGGCTTCCGGTAACCTGGATGCCGCCGTCGACGTCGAGATGATAGGTCGCGAAATACAGCATCGGCGACGGACCCATGCCGATCAGGACGGCATCGATGCCGCCGTCCGTCAGGCCGCGGACGAGGGAGGCCTGCAGCATTCCCGAGTGGGTGCGGCCATCACGGCCGACTGCGATGCGCCTGGCTCCTTCATCGCGCGCTAGCGCGGCGTAGGTGCGGCCGAGGCCATAGGCGTCCGCCTCGGTGAGCGTATCGCCGACGATTCCGCGGATGTCATATTCGCGGAGGATGTTGGGGTTGAATGTATGAGCCATTGCCCTGCCTTACGCAGCGGCGGGCGATTGGTTCAACCGGTGGCGGCGAGCTTCTCTTCTTCCTGGCCGGGGATGCCGAGGCCTGCAATCATTTCACGGAGCTCCTGGCGGGCCGCGATGTGGGCAATGCCGACTTCGCCAAGCTGGGCAAGGTCGAGGAGAGTCAGGCCCTTCGGGAACAGTTCGCGGTAAATGACGCGTTCGCCCAAACCGGGGATTACGCGAAAACCAACGCGGCGGGCGAGCTCGTCCATGGCAGCGCCGACGCGTTTGAGGTTGTGCGACTCTATGTGCTGCAAGCGGTTGCGGAGCACGACCCAGTCGACGCTCTTGCCGGTAGTCTTCGCCCGCTGCGTGCGACTGTTCCAGATCAGCTCGGCATAAAAGCTCGGGCGCGTGATCTTGTAGTTCTCGGGGTGCACCTGGCCGATGAGGTCGAGGTCGACGAAGCTGTCGTTCATCGGCGTGACGAGCGTGTCGGCCCTCAGGATCGCCGCGCGGGCAAGCGCGTCATCGCGGCCCGGTGTGTCGATCACGACGACATCGGCGTCCGCTGTGAGCCGATCAAGGGCGGCGCCGAGCGCCTCCTCGGTCTGATCCTCGAGAACTTCGTAGCTCGCCTGCGGCAGTGTCTTGTCGAGCCGGCGCATGGTTGCGTCCCGGTTCTCGAGATAGCGGGTCATCGTCCGCTGGCGGCTGTCGAGGTCGAGCGCGCCGACGCGATGGCCCGATGCAGCGAGGGCAATCGCCGTGTGCACGGCAGTCGTCGACTTGCCGGTGCCGCCCTTTTCGTTGGCGAATACGATGAAATGCGGCTGGGTCATGCTTGATCTTTCCCCCGGCGCATGTGCAAGCGCCGCCCGTCCAATGGTTTACCGGAGGCTCCGGCGGCGTGCAAATCGTTCGTTCGAGTGAAGAACTGACGCGCGGGCGGGCCAGACTGCAGGGCACGGTTGCCCTGGTCCCGACCATGGGCGCACTTCACGCCGGTCACCTGAACCTGATCGACGAAGCGAAGCGGCACGCCGACAAGGTCGTGGCAACAATCTTCGTCAATCCGGCCCAGTTCGGCCCGAGCGAGGATCTGTCGCGCTATCCCCGCCGCGAACAGGAAGACGCGCGTCTGTTGGCCGATGGCGGCTGCGACCTGTTGTGGATGCCCGGTGTCGATGACATCTATCCAGGCGGGTTCTCGACGACGGTCAGCGTTGGCGGAGTATCCGACCGGTGGGAAGGCGAGGCGCGACCCGGGCATTTCGCAGGCGTAGCCACCGTCGTCGCCAAGCTGCTGCTCTCGGTTCAACCGGATGTCGCGCTGTTCGGCGAAAAGGACTTCCAGCAGCTTGCAGTGATCCGGCGGATGGTCGCCGACCTGGCGATCCCGGTCGAGATCGTCGGATGCGAGACAGTGCGCGAGGATGACGGACTGGCCCTGTCCTCCCGTAACGCTTATCTGGATGCGGACGAGCGGATGCGTGCTGCAGCCCTCTTTTCGGCACTCGAGACCGCTCGTGGGGCGATTCTGGCAGGCCAGCCGGTCGCAGCGGCACTGGGTGAGGGACGGAGTTCTCTCTTGGTCGCAGGCTTTGCTCGGATCGATTATTTCGCGCTGGTCGATGCAGCGACGCTCGAGCCCCTTGATGTGGCGGCTGGCGAGATGCGGCTGATCGCTGCCGCGACGATCGGAACAACCCGGCTGATCGACAACCTTCCGGTGTAAATCGGCATAGTATTTTCGCCGTTAACCATTTGTTTGCCATCCCCTGCTGAATTGGCGCCAACAGAGACAGGGGGAAATCATGGGTGCCATTAGCCAGAAGAGTGCGGAATTCCTGATCCAGAGCCGGATCGCCGATGCCGAATGCGGAGATGTCGATGCATTGTTCGAGCTCGGCGTTGCCTATTCGACCGGCCGCGGCGGCGTTCCGGTGGATCTCATCGAAGCGCACAAGTGGTTCAATCTCGCGGCGCTGTCGGGCTGCACCCGCGGCCAGGAGTGCCGGGCCGAGATCTCGGTCGAGATGACCGCCCGGGAAATCGCCGAAGCGCAGCGCCAGGCGCGTTCGTGGCTCGGCAGCTGCGGCTATCAGCGCCGCGCCGCCTGAACCGTCAACTCAACGAACCAGTATGGTGACCGCGCGACCCGGCCCGGCACGCTCCTTGCCGAAGCTGGCGGCACTCACCTGCATCGCCGGAACGCCGAGCAGCACGAGGTAATCACGAACGGCGTCGGCGCGGCGTGCGCCGACGGCTAGGCCATGGTCCCGCGTGTCGATCGGGTCGGCATAACCTTCGATCCGGACCACTACTTCGGGATGGCGAAGCAGCCATTGGGCCTGCGCGGCGAGAGTCGCCCGCGCAGGCACGCCGATCACGGCACTGTCCGCACCGAAATAGACGTTGGCACTCCCGGACTGAGCAATGAATTCCGAACGGAGCGCGTCGATTCCTTGCAGCATCGGAGCCATCGCGGATGGCTGCCCGGGCATTCCGCGCTGGACGATGTGCGGCACCCGAAGCTGCGCTGCCGCGCTTCCTGATGCGAGCGCAACCGCAGCGGCAGCGAAAAGCATGGGTTTGCCCATCGTCATCAATCCATCAGCCCTGACCAGTCGGGGTCGGAAGCGTCTTGCGGAGTCGCAATCTGCATTGGCTCTCCGCCGGCAACCGAGATCCGGTAAAGCGATCGGCGGCGGGTGCCATCGGTGCGCTGGAACACGAGGTCGCGCCCGCTCGGCGCCCAACTCGGCCCTTCGTCCGACGGGCCGGTAGTCAGCACTCGCTCGTCGCTGCCATCGACGTTCATGACGCCGATGCGGAGCACGCCGCCGCCGCGCCAGGTGAATGCAATGCGGTCGCCGGCCGGGCTCCACTCGGGAGCCGCGTGCATGCCACTGCCGAAGCTCACGCGCCGTTCGTCCGAGCCGTCGGCATTCATCATGTAGATCTGCTGCGTGCCCGAGCGGTCGCTCTCGAACAGGATCTTGGTGCCGTCGGGGGAGAAGCTCGGGTCGGTGTCGATGCCGGGAGCGGTGGTCAGGCGACGCGGCATGCCGCCATTTGCGTCCGCAAGGTAGATGTCGCTGTTGCCAGCGAAGGTCATCGAGAAGACGATCTGATTGCCGTCGGGCGAGAAGCGTGGGGCGAAGGTCATTGCGTCGCCGGAGACGAGCGGGCGCTCGGCGCCTGACGCGACATCGCGGATACGAACCTGCGGTTTCCCCGTCGAGTAGCTGACATAGGCGACCCGCGCGGCCTTCGGCGAGAGGCGCGGCGTCAGCACCATCGTGTCGCCCGCGGTCAGATAGCCATGATTGAAGCCGTCAGCATCCATGACAGCAACCCGGCGAACCCGCCCGTCTCCCATTCCGCTTTCGGCGACATAGGCGATGCGGGTGTCGAAGATGCCCGGGGCGCCGGTCGCCGCCTTGTAGGCGAGGCCTGAGCATTTGTGCGCTGCCCGGCGCCACTCGTCGGGAGCGGCGACGAAGCCGCTGCGGTCGACTTCGCGCCCCTTCTGCACATCATAGACGTAGCAGCCAAAGGTCACACGGCCGTCAGGCCGGCCTCCAATGAAACCGGTAACCAGCAACTTGGCGTTGCGGCCCCGCCACTTGGAGAAGGTCGGCGCCGTGACCTCCGGATAGGAATAGAAGTCCTTCTGGTCCGGCTCGATCGTCATCAGGTCGGGGCTGGACTTAAGGTCCGAAGCGATCAGCAGCGATGCCTGCCAGGCGAGGGCCGCGGTGGAGCCCGCGCTGGTCGGCTTGTCGTCGGGCGTCGACAGCGGCGGAACCGCGACGACCGCGACTGCCTGCTGCGCAAGCGTCGGTGCCGGGACGAGCAGTGCCGCGACGGCGAAAAGAAGATGGCGGCTATTCATTGATCGGAGCTGCTGAGGTCGCGGAATTTGGCAATCCAATCCTTGGGCTGACGCTGCGGGCGTCCTTCCGGGCCGACGAAGGCCGCGGTGACGCTTGCCTCTGCCACTAGTTCAGCCCCGCGCATGACTCTTTGCTGAATCACGATCGACGCGGCGTGGAGCTCGGTCATGCGGCTGAGGACTACGAGGTCTTCACCCAGCCGCGCGGGCAATCGGTACCGGATGTGGACCTCAGCAACGACGTAGACGCCGCCGCCCTCGCGGTGGAGGGCGATGTGGTCGGCTCCCGCTGCACGCAACATGTCCGACCGGGCGCGCTCGAGGAATTTGATGAAGTTGGCGTGATAGACGATCCCGCCGGCATCGGTGTCCTCGAAGTAAACTGTCAGCGCATAATGATGCACGTCGCCGACGAATCCGCCGCGGTACGGACGATCGAACTCCCCGGCAGTCATCGCCGGGGCCGAGGCTCGGCGGCGGCAATGTCCCCAACGGTCCGGATCAGGTCACCCTGTGCAACGGCGACGTCTGCAAGGTGCATGCCCCACGCCGGCAGGAACATGCCGAACAGCCCCACTTCGCCGCCGATTCGGTCGGTGCGCTTGTCGCCAGAATTGTGGTTGGTGCGGATGAACAGGTAGCCGCGGGGGCCATCGTTGATGCACTTTCCGGACGCGAGACCCTCGGTACGCACGTAGGGCGTTGCGGGTTTACCTTCGCTCGACCATTGGATCGGACCTCCCGGCACGGGCAGCGTCGAGCGGGCGAACCAGTAGCTGTCGAGCGGAACCCAGCCAGTCGCTCCGGGCCGCGCAGGATTGACGCAGCCGACCGTCATTCCCGGCTCTCCGGCATATCCGAACATGGCGCCCGGTGGCGGTACGTTCTTCTCCCGGAAGCTGCTCCATGCCATCACGCAGCCGGTCTGGCCGGGGCGGCTGCACAACGGGGTCGACTTGAATGTCCCGCCGACGAGCTTGCCTTCGGGAACGAGGACGTTGAAGCCCGGGATGATGGCGAGCCGCATGCGGGCCGCCACGGCTGGGTTCTTCTCGATTTCGCGCGCGATCAGCTGCTGCAGCATCAGGCTGCCCTGGCTGTGGCCGATCAGGACGAACGGGCGGCCCTGGTTCCGCGTGCCGATGTAATTGCGCCAGGCGGCGAGTACGTCGGAATAAGCGATGACGCCGGCCTGCCTGATGTCGAGGCCCGCGGAGTACGCCGCGATCGAGCCCAGCGTCATCTGCCGGTAGATGGGCGCGTAGGTACGGCACACCGTAGAGAAGCGGGCGAACTGGCTCTCGGCGGCAAGTTGCTCCTCGCGGCCGGCCGACATGTCGCTGTTGAGGCCCTGGTCGCTTGAGACCGTCGGGTAGACGTAAAAGCAGTCCAGCGGCGCGTCCTTCGCGACGGTGCTGAGGCCGGTTGACCCATAGCCGTTGGCGTTGAGAGCCGTCGTCGGCAGCGGCCGCGAGCAGACGTCGGAGCGGCCGGGAAGGCAGAGCCAGGCGGAGCTCTTGCTGTAATCCGGGATCGCACTCGTTTGCGCTTGTGCGGGTGCAGTCGCGGCGAGGGTCGCAGCAGCGGCCAGGGCGAAGATACGCATTACTTGGCGGAAGCTCCCGGATCGAAAAGACCGGCCTGGCTGCCCTGCGGCTGCGGCAGGCCCAGGTGGGCGTAGCCGCGGCCATTGAGGCAGCGGCCGCGCGCGGTGCGGGCGATGAGTCCGAGCTGGATGAGAAAGGGCTCGATGACGTCCTCGATGGTGTCGCGCGGCTCGCTCAGACCAGCCGCGAGCGTTTCGATGCCAACGGGCCCGCCGCCGTATAGGTCCGCGATCATGGTCAGGTACCGGCGATCCATCGCGTCGAGCCCAAGCGCGTCGATTTCAAGGCGCGAGAGCGCCCGGTCGGCGGCCTCGGCGGTGATCTCGTCGCCCCCTGCCGCGTGCGCGAAGTCGCGGACGCGTCGAAGCAGGCGACCGGCAATGCGGGGCGTTCCGCGCGATCGCCGCGCGATTTCCCGGGCGCCGTCGCCGGTCAGCTCGGCGCCAAGCAGGCGCGCGGCGCGCCGGACGACCTGCTCAAGCTCCTCTATGGTGTAAAAGTTGAGGCGGACCGGAATCCCGAAGCGGTCACGGAGCGGTGTCGTCAGCAAACCCTGCCGAGTAGTCGCACCAACAAGAGTGAAACGCGGCAGGTCGATCCTTACGGAGCGCGCCGATGGGCCTTCGCCGATCATCAGGTCGAGGGCGCGGTCCTCCATTGCCGGGTAGAGGACCTCCTCGACCGCCGGGTTGAGGCGATGGATCTCGTCGATGAACAGGACGTCGCCGTCTTCCAGGTTCGTCAGGAGCGCGGCGAGATCGCCGGACTTGGCGATGACGGGACCCGAGGTGGCGCGGAAGCCAACGCCCATCTCCCGGGCGAGAATGCCGGCAAGCGTCGTCTTGCCGAGGCCAGGCGGTCCGTGAAGCAGGACGTGGTCGAGTGCCTCTCCCCGGCTGCGGGCAGCATTTACGAATACGCGCAGGTTCTCGCGCGCTGCCTGCTGGCCGATGAACTCGTCGAGGCTCTTGGGCCGCAGGGCAGCGTCGGCGTCCTCGGCGGTGCGTTCGGGTGTCGTGATTCGGGCGGGATCAGTGGCCATCAGTGCGAATGCTCGACGCCTTCGCCGACAATCTCAACCCAGTCGTTCTTACGTTCCTCCCAGACCGAGAAGGACGGCTGGAGCATGTACGGGTCATCGAAGATGCCGAGCGGGATGGCGATCTGCCCGTCGGCCGGGTCAACGCTTTCGTAGTACACGCCGGCCCCGCAGTCGGTGCAGAAGTGGAATTCCACCCGCCTGCCACTGTCGCCCACATAGGACCAGTTCCCGGACTCGCCTTCCAGGCTGACCTGGTCCGCCGGCCAGCGGGCCTGGGCGGCGAAGGCGCTGCCGGAGCGCTTTTTGCATTCGAGGCAGTGGCACACCGAAACGCGCACCGGCTCGCCGGTGACTGTGGCTCGGAACCGGCCGCAGCGGCACGAGGCGATCCGTCTGGTCACTTGGCTGCCTTTCTGAGAGCGAGCCGGACTAGGGCGTCCAGAGTTGCGTCAGAGCCCAATTCGTCTGCGGCGGCGTTGACGGCGGCGCTCGCTTCGGCAGGCTTGAAGCCAAGATTGGCGAGAGCGGAGAGGGCGTCGGCTGCCGAGCCTCCCCGGGGCAACGGGGCGGAGCCGGCGAGGCCCGGCGCGCCCAGTTTGCCCTGAAGCTCATTGGCGATACGCGCGGCGAGCTTCGGACCCACGCCGTTGGCCCGGCCAATCATCGCTTTGTCGCCCTGGCTGATCGCGCGCGAAAGCTCGTCGGGCGAGAGGGTCGAGAGAATGGCGAGGGCGAGGCGGCCGCCAACGCCCTGAACGGAGGTAAGCGCGCGAAATGTGTCCCGTTCGACCGGCGAGCCGAAGCCGAACAGTGTCCAGGCATCCTCCCGAACCTGGAGTTCGGTGAGGACCAGCACGTCGCCACCAATGGGGCCGAGCGCCTCGAGCGTCCGGGCGCTGCACAGGAGTTGATAGCCGACGCCACCGACGTCGATCACGGCGCCGTCGGCGGTCGCTTCCGCAAGTTTGCCGGTGAGGCGAGCGATCATCTCGTCAACGCGTAATGCCCGCCCGCGTACTCGCCAAGTGGTGGGCATGGGTGATCGCGACGGCGAGCGCGTCGGCGGCGTCGGGGCCGGCGATCTTCACTCCAGGAAGCAGGCGCGACACCATGGCGTGGACCTGCGTCTTCTCGGCGTTGCCGTTGCCGACGACCGCCTTCTTGACGAGCCGGGCGGCATATTCGCCGACCTCGATACCGGAGCGCGCCGCGACCATGATGACGACGCCGCGGGCCTGACCGAGCTTTAGCGTCGATTGCGGGTTCTTGTTGACGAAGACTTCCTCGACGGCGGCCGTCTCCGGCCGCTGCTCGGCCAGGAGAGTCTCCAATTGACCGCCGAGGTCGGCGAGGCGCGTCGGCAGCGGCGCTGCCGAGTTCGTCTTCAACTGGCCGTTAGCGATGTGCCGCAGGCGATTGCCTTCCGCCTCGATCATGCCCCAGCCGGTCGTGCCAAGGCCGGGATCGAGCCCGAGGATGATCAGCCGAGCTTCTCCAGCTCGTCTTCCGGGATGTCGTAATTGCCCCAGACGGTCTGGACGTCGTCGTCTTCCTCGAGCGTGTCGATAAGTTTGAGGAGGGTCTGGGCATCGTCGCCGCGGACTTCGACTTCGGTCGAAGGCTTCCACGCGAGCTTGGCGCCTTCGCCTTCGCCGAGCAGCGGCTCGAGAGCGCGGGCAACCGGGTGCAGGTTCTCAACGCTGGTCCAGATGCGGTGGCCGCCCTCGTCCGATTCGACGTCGTCCGCGCCCGCTTCGATGGCCGCTTCGAGCACCTTGTCGGAGTCGCCCGCTCTGGCCGGGTACTCGACCAGGCCAAGCCGCTCGAACGCATGGCTCACGCTGCCGCTCGCCCCGAGATTGCCGCCGTTCTTGGAGAAGGCGGTGCGAACGTTGGTGGCGGTCCGGTTGCGATTGTCCGTCAGCGCTTCAACGATCAGCGCAACGCCGCCCGGGCCGAACCCCTCGTAGCGGATCTCTTCGTAGGTATCGGCATCGGACCCGGCGGCCTTGTCGATCGACCGCTGGATGTTGTCCTTCGGCATCGACTGCGCCCGTGCGGCGATCACCGCTGCCCGCAAGCGCGCATTCGCTTCCGGATCGGGCAGGCCCATCTTCGCGGCGACCGTGATTTCGCGGCTCAGCTTGGAGAAGAGGGCGGACCGCTTTTTGTCCTGCGCGCCCTTCCGATACATGATGTTCTTGTATTTGGAATGCCCTGCCATGGCCGTTCCTTACGCGAGCCCAAGCGCGTTGCGATAGGTTTCCATCAGCGCGTCGGCTTCCTGGCGGGCCTGACTTTCCATCTTCCGCAGCCGGACGATGGCCCGCATCGTCTTGGTGTCGTAGCCGTTCGCCTTGGCCTCCGCGTAAACGTCGCGGATGTCGTCGGCGATGCCCTTCTTCTCTTCTTCCAGGCGCTCGATGCGCTCGATGAATAGCCGCAGCTGGTCGGCCGCGACGTTCCCCTCCGCCATGCTCTTATGATCTCCGATGTCCGTGCTTGAACGGGCCGTCTAGGCGAGGCGGCGGCGGCGCTCAAGCGGGTTGAACCGCACGAAGGAGGGGCTATGGCGAGCGCTCCGCAAGACAAGGACGCATCGTGACCGAGACTCTGGCGCCCCGCTCGCGCAAGGTGAAGATTCTGGCGACTCTCGGGCCTGCTTCCAGCGATCCCGACATGATCCGTCGGTTGATGCTTGCCGGCGCCGACGCCTTCCGGATCAACATGAGTCATGGTGACCAGCAGCAGAAGGCGGCCTTGGTTCAGGCCATCCGAGCCCTGGAGGATGAATTCCGGCGCCCGACGACGATCTTGTTCGACCTGCAAGGGCCGAAGCTGCGGGTAGGCCACTTCGACGGCGGTGCGGCCCAGCTCAAATCGGGCGCACGCTTTATCCTCGATCGCAGCAGTGACGCGGGCGACGCAACACGCGCCGAACTTCCGCATCCCGAGTTGTTCGGCGCGGTGCGGCCGGGAGCGAACCTGCTGATCGATGACGGGAAGATTCGGCTCAAGGTTGTCGAAGCGAACGACGAGCGCATCATCACCGAAGTCCAGGTCGGCGGCCGAGTGTCGGACAACAAGGGCGTGAACGTTCCCGACATCGTGGTGCCAATTCCCGCGCTGACGGACAAAGATCGTTCTGACCTGCAGTTCGCGCTGCAGCAGAACACCGACTGGGTTGCGCTGTCGTTCGTGCAGCGGCCCGAGGACGTTGCCGAAGCCCGTTCGCTGATCGGCGATCGCGCATCACTACTGGCCAAGATCGAGAAGCCGGCCGCGATAGACCGTCTCATCGACATCATCGCATTGTCGGATGCGGTGATGGTTGCGCGCGGCGACCTCGGCGTCGAGCTGCCCCCGGAACGTGTGCCGCCGCTTCAGAACAAGATTGTGGCCTGTGCGCGCCAGTTCGGGAAGCCGGTGGTGGTTGCGACCCAGATGCTCGAATCGATGATTACCTCGCCGACTCCGACGCGGGCGGAAGTCAGCGACGTGGCAACCGCGATCTACGACGGTGCCGATGCCGTTATGCTGTCCGCGGAAAGCGCGGCTGGGCAGTATCCCTGCGAGGCGGTGCAGATGATGGATCGCATCGCCATCAGCGTTGAACACGACCCAAGTTACCAGGCGCGCATCCACTTCACACAGACGAAGCTGGAGCCGACGACCGCCGATGCGCTTGCCGGATCAGCCCGGCAGATCGCCAGCACGGTCTCGGCAACGGCCATGGTTTGCTATTCGAGCTCCGGCGCAACCGCACGCCGAATTGCGCGCGAGCGGCCGCCGGTGCCGCTACTGGCAATGAGCGCGTCAATCACGACGGCACGGCGGCTCGGCCTGCTGTGGGGCGTTCACGCGATCCAGACGCGCGACGTCGCGAGCTTCGAAGAGATGGTCGAAAAGGGCAAGCGCATGGCCCTGCGGCACAAGATCGCGACCGGCGGCGAGCGCATCGTCCTGATGGCCGGTATCCCGTTCGGGACGGCGGGGTCCACCAACGTGTTGCACGTAGTGCGGCTCGCGGGCGACGAGCTCGAGCGTTACGAGGCGACCAAGGGATCAGCGCGGGAGTAGGCCGGGCACCTCGTCGGCGATCTGTCGGGCGAGGAAGCCGATCGGCCCGACTTTGACGCCGAGGCGGGCACCGGCCTCGCCGTGCAGCCAGACCGACCAGAGTAGAGCCGTGAGCGGCTCGGCGCCTCGGGCGAGCAGCCCGCCGACGATCCCCGCGAGGACGTCGCCGCTTCCCGACACGCCGAGGCCGGGGGCGCCTCCTTCATAGGTCCAGCAGCTGCCGTCGGGGGTGACCACATAGCTGACGACGCCCTTCACCACCACGATTGCGTGGTAGAGTTCGGCGGCCCGCAAGCCACAGCGGATGGGCTCCCGATCAACCTCGTCCGAGTCACAGTCGAGCAGGGACGCGAGTTCGCCGGCGTGCGGGAGAAGCACCGGCAGAGTGGTCCGAGCCGGAGTCGACCTGGGTTCCAGCGCGTGGAGGAGCGCGGCGTCGAGGGCGAGCGCCGCGTCGCTCGCAACGAGGGTGGCGACGATCTTCCGGCACACCTCGCCTTGCGTCATGCCGGGACCGGCAATGACGGCGTCCACATGAGCGGCTTGTTCGGCGAGCGACTCTACCGACGAGGAGCCGAACCCGCCGTGCGTTTCCGCCAGGCCGATGACCATCGCTTCCGGCATCGCGATGCCGAGGTGCGGGGCGATGCTTTCGACAGTCGCGATGCGAAGCTTGCCTGCGCCGGCGCGCATGGCGCCCATCGCTGCGAGTAGCGCGGCGCCGGGGACTTCACGGCTGCCCGCGACGATTAGGATCTTGCCCTTGGTCTCCTTGTCGCCATCGACGACGGCTGGGAGGGGATGCTGCTCGAGCGCGGTCCGGTCGAGCGGCGTGCCTCTGCTCACCGCGTACCGGCCATGGCATCGGGCGCGGACGTCTTGGGAGCGCCTTCGACCTCGAGCGGAGCGCCGTGATTCCACTGCGACAGCATCGGCACGCACAAGCCGTCGGGCGACTTGTCGAAGTCATAGGCGCAAATGCCGCAGTTGAGGATTTCCGCCTGCCGGTCGATGTCGAGGATCTCCGCCTCGTCGAGCCCTTCGAGAATGTAGCGCATGCACAGCACGACGACCTGGTGGCAGACGACGAGCACGCGCCGGTCGCAATATTGCAGGTTGATGGTGTTCATCATCGAGCGCAGGCGCAGGATGACATCGGCCCAACTCTCCCCACCGGGGGGGCGATGGTAGAACTTTCCGAGCCGCTTGCGGTGCGCCGCCTCTTCCGGGAAGCGGGCGCGAATTCCGGCGGTGGTCAGGCGGTCGAAGATCCCGAATTCGCGCTCGCGCAGGCGCTCGTCGATGATGGTTCGGGCAGGGCCGCCGGCAAGCGCTCCGGCCTTGCAGATCAGTTCTGCCGTCTGCCGCGCCCGGATGTAGGGAGAGCAGAGGATGAGTTCCGGCCGTTCATGGGTGGGGAGTTCAGCGAAGTAGCGGCCGGCCGCTTCCGCCTGCTTCAGCCCAAGACCCGAAAGCGGGACGTCGACGTCGCGCATGTCGATGTCGATCTCGTGCGCGCCGGACTGGTCCGCGGCATCGCGCGCAACGTTCCCCTGACTCTGTCCATGCCGCACCAGCCACAGGCGCTCGGGCCAGCTTTGCCCCATCAGCAATCGTCCTCCTGCCGTTCAGAAAGCATGAGCGGCAGGATTGTGCCAGCTTGCCGCTACTGCAGAGCTTGAAGGCTCTCTGAGTGGCGCGCGAAGTCCGTTAGCGCCGCATCAATCGGGCGCAGGAGGAGGCCGCGCTTGCTGCTGAGGCTGGTGTCGGCGCCCTCGTCATGATCCGGAGTGCGAACCCGGTCGATTGCGCTCGCGTCGAGATTGGCCATGGCAGCTGCTTCGCGCGCAAGTTCGTGCCAGCTGACGGCCCCCTGGTTGGCGAGGTGCCAGATGCCCTTTTCCTCGTCGAGCAGCAGGTCGAGAGTCGCGTGGACGAGGTCGGGAACATAGGTCGGGGAAACCACCGTCCGGTCACTGGCGATGACTTCCTCGCCGCGCTTCAGACGTTTGATCGTATCAACCAGGAAGTTGTAGCGGTCCCACGGTCCGAAAAAGGCGCTCGTGCGGACAATAAGTGCGTCGGCGTCGATCCCAAGCAGTCGCTGTTCGGCCTCCGCCTTGCTCTTGCCGTAGGCGCAGGCGGGAGCGGGGGTGTCGGGCTCGACGTAGGGGCGGCCGAGTTTGCCGTCGAAGACGAGGTCCGACGAGAAGGTCACTAGCGGGATGCCGGCCGCCTTGCAGGCCTGACCGAGTTTCTCGGGACCCGTCGCGTTGATTGCGAGACACTCGTCGAACTTCTCGTCCGCTTCCCAAGTGCGAACGAAACCGGCCGTGTTGATGACCGCCCACGGCTTGTGGCGCTCGATTGCTGCGGCGATCGACGCATCGTCGGTGATGTCGAGCTCAGCGCGAGAAGTCAGGACGTGTGCGAGGCCGCGGTGCGCGCAGATCTTCGCGAATGCCTGTCCAAGTGTCCCGGTGGCGCCGGTGATGAGTAGCGGTCTCGCCTTGCTGCAGTCGCGCGGAAGCATCTCGAAACGAGGACGCCCGTGGCAACGACCGGGACGTTTCCACCAGCCTGGCATGTCGAGGACGGGATGGTCCAGCTTTTCTCCGCGGCCCAGCTTTGCAGCCGCTTTCGCGAGCATGGTCGGGCGCAACTCTTCCGAGCGGGTGTCGAATCCGCCCACGTCGTACGCGCCTTCGCGGCGCGTCAGCAGCGATCGCCAGTCGACCATGCCAAACATCGCCCAAAGAGTGACCGCGCGAACATCGACACCTTCGGACTTCGCGGCCTGCGCTTCGGTCCACACCTGGTTGAGCCAGCGCACCTGCTCGTCACGCGTGCAGCCGTGATGGACTTCGGTGATCGCGATTGGGATGCCGTAGCGTTCCCACGTCTCGTGGAGCCGAAGGCGCGGACCAAGCGAGTTCTGGAGCTTGGCGACCCTCACCGCTTCCACGTCGACATAGGTGTCGCGCCCGTTCGTGCCCGCCTCGATCGTCGGATACCTCTCCACCCGGTGATCGAGCCAGCGCTCGCTGGTGAGGTAATGGTCGAATCCGATCATGTCCGGCTTGCCCGCGCCGGTTGCCAGCTCCGTCAGCACTTCCTCGGACGCGGCCTTGTTGCGCAGCCAGTCGTAGAACGGATGGCCGGGGATGACCCGGCCCGACAGCAGATCGAAGGTTAGCCAGCGCCGTTCGTTCTCGTGGTCGGCTTGGTATTGAAGAGGCTCGGTCGCGAAAGTCTTGCCGACGTCCTCGGTGGTGATCAGCTGCGCGTTGGGAATGACCTTGCGGATTGCTTCCATCGACCGTTTGATGGCGACGCACTCGTTGACCAGCGCGCGGAAGGTCGAATCCATGTTGGTGTGGTGCGGGTACCAGTGGCCATACAGGCACGAGAAGCGCGCCGTGGTCATCGGCTCGTTCACCGGGTTCCAGGCGTCGATCCAAGGGTAACGCCTGGCAACCCGGGACGCGAAGTCCGCAAGCAAGTCCGGGAATTTGGGATCGAGCAGGTTGGTGTACTTGGGCCCCGAGCCGTGGTGTACCAGGCCGGCAATAACCCGGATGCCGAGTTCGCGCAGGCGCCCGAGCCGCTTGTCGTGCCATGAGAAATCGAGTTCGCCGGGTGCTTCGGGTGCGATGCTCTCCCAGACGATGGGGTAGCGCACGGCCTTGATGCCGAGCTCCGCCATCGCATCGAGATCCGAGAAGCGCGACGCGTGGCCAGTGTCGACCAGCTGGTTGCGGAACTCGTTCCCGATGCGGACGACGGAACATTCGATGCCGCCCCACAGCTCGAGCGATGAGGCGGCCCGAGTCATGCGGCCTCGACCGCCGTGGGCTGCGGTCGCTCCCTCGATTTGCGCTCGTCCATGCGCCGGAAAGTGGCCAGCGCCTGCCCGACGATCTGATCCATGTTGTAGTAACGGTAGGTCGCGAGGCGCCCCACGAACGTTACGTTCTCGGTAGCGTCAGCAAGCGCCTCGTACTTCTTGAACAGCTCCTGGTTCTCGGGTCGCGGGATCGGATAGTAAGGATCGCCCTCGGCTGACGGATATTCGTAAGTGATCGTCGTGACCGGAGCCTGCTGACCAGTCAGGTGCTTGTACTCGCTGATGCGCGTGTACGGCACTTCCGGTGACGGGTAGTTGACGACGGCGACGGGCTGGAACTGTTCCTGCTCGAGGGTCTGGTGATCGAACTTCAAGCTGCGGTACGGCAGCTTGCCAAACCGGAAGTCGAAATACTCGTCGATTGGACCCGTGAAGATCAGGTGGTCGTAGTCGACGGTGTCCTTCACGTCACGGAAGTCGGTTCCGAGGCGCTTCTCGATCAGCGGATTGTCGAGCATGTTCTCGAACATCGCGGTGTAGCCGTTGAGCGGCATCGCCTGGTACGTGTCGCCAAAATAGCGGTCGTCGGTGTTGGTGCGCGTCGGAATGCGCGAGGTCACCTGCTTGTCGAGCTCGCTTGGGTCGAGGCCCCATTGCTTGCGCGTGTAGCCGCGGAAGAACAGCTCATAGAGCTCGCGTCCGACCGCGTTGATCACGACGTCCTCGGATGTCGTGATCTCGTCGACGGGCTCTGCGCGCGAAGCAAGATACTCGGCCGCTTCTTCGTCGGTCTTGAGATCGAGACCGAACAGCTCGTTCAGAGTCGTGCGGTTGATCGGGATCGGGACCAGCTTGTCGCGAACGACCGCGCGGACGCGGTGCTCGTATGGACGCCACTCGGTGAATTGCGAGAGATAATCCCACACCTGTTCGCTGTTGGTGTGAAAGATGTGCGGTCCGTACTTGTGGTACCAGATGCCCGCGTCATCCTGCTCGTCGTACGCGTTGCCGCCGATGTGATCGCGACGATCGATCAGCAGGATGCGAGCGCCATGCTGGCTCGCGAGGCGCTCGGCCAGGACGGAGCCGGCGTATCCGGCTCCGACGATGAGGTAATCGTAACGGTCCTTGCCGCCAGTTTGCCCGCTCATTCGGCAGCCACGAGCATTGCCGAGTTCGCGCCGGTGGCCGTGGTGCCCAGCAGCTCGCCGATGAAGCCGCTCATGCGCGCCTGGGTCGTATCCCAGCTTGCCGCGGACAGCATCAGGTCCGCCTCGGCCAGCCAGCCGCTCTCGCGGTTCCGCGACTGCACCAGCGCCTTCTCGCAGGCCTCGATGAACTCCTCGGCCGTCGAGGCGATGTGCACGCCCTCAAGGTCGCCGTAGTGACGGACCACGTCCTTCACCGCGGTCGACACGACAGGCTTTCCGCCGGCGAGATATTCCGGGGTCTTGGTGGGCGAGATGAACTGCGTCGACTCGTTCATTGCGAACGGCATCAGCGCAACGTCCCAGCCGGAAAGATAGCAGGGAAGCTCCTCGTACTTCTTGCCGCCGAGATAGTGGATGTTCGGCCGGCGCGGCAGGTCTTCGTCGGAAATCTTCACGACGGGACCGACCATGACGAACGACCAGTTCGGGCGAAGCGCGGCGATCTCGCCAAGCAGCTCGGTATCGAAGCGCTCGTCGAGGACGCCGTAGAAGCCGAAGCGTGGCCGCGGCAGGTCTTCCTGATCGGCGGGGTCGAACAGCCGCGAGCGTGCCTTCGCGAAGTGGCAGCGATCCACGGATGACGGGAAGCAGTGGACGTTGTCGTGACGGTCCTTCTTCGCCTCATAAAGGCTGGACCCGCCAGTGAAGACGACGTCGGCGCGGTCGATCAGCTCCTGCTCGAGAGCGAGCAGATGGGTCGGCGCGAACTTGAACTTGGATAGCTCGTCCATGACGTCGAAAACGGTGACGTCCGCTTCGATGTGCCGCGAGAAGGGCAGCATCATCGGCGTATAATACCAGGTGACCAACGGTCCGCTGATCGCCGCCACGTGGGCGTCGAGAAGGCGGCTAAGGGCGGCCTCGCGCGCATCCTCGGGCATCCCGGCTGGCAGGTGCGGGACGACGACGCGGACGTTCGGGAAATCCTCGGCCTGACGGACCTGCAGAAACGCGGTCTCGTTCGCCGCAATCTCCATCGGCTCTTCCCAGTAGATCACGGACATCTCGCGAGCGAAACGGCTCATCAGGTGCTGGGGACGCTGAAACACGAAGTTCCACCGCAGGTGCGAAAAGCACAGCAGGGTAGCAGGCTCCGGACCTCGCGCCGCGGGCTCAGCTACAGAATCGACAGGCACCCCAACGCGCGTGAGCATTTCTCGTTTTTCCTCCGTGTACTGTGTTGCCCCCACATGAACGGGGAAAATGGCATTACGGTTCCGCAACACTGATCGAAGTTAATGCGAAACTTACGCTTGTGCACCGCAACATTGCGGCTCGGGGAGCGATCCGGCGAGGCGGTCTCCAGCTCCTTTTCGATATGGTTGGTTTCCGCAGCGAAACAAGGCGGCGATTGACCTTGCGGGGCCTCCGTGGAAGGGAACTGGCGCAAGGGAGACACGCTTTGGCGACTACCATCCAGGAGCTTGAACGGCGTCGGGAAGCGGCGCGGATGGGCGGCGGCGAGAAGCGCATTGCGGCGCAGCACGCCAAGGGCCGGCTGACCGCTCGCGAGCGGCTCTCGGTGCTGCTCGATGCCGGCAGTTTTGAAGAATATGACATGTTCGTCGAGCACAATGCGACGGACTTCGGCATGGGCGACCAGCGAATTCCAGGCGACGGCGTTGTCAGCGGGTCGGGGACGATCAACGGCCGGCTGGTGTACGTGTTCGCGCAAGACTTCACCGTTTTCGGCGGCTCCCTGAGCGAGCGCCATGCGCAGAAGATCTGCAAGGTCATGGACATGGCCATGAAGGTCGGAGCGCCGGTGATCGGCCTCAACGACAGCGGCGGCGCCCGCATCCAGGAGGGCGTCGCGAGCCTCGCCGGTTATGCGGAAGTCTTCCAGCGCAACGTGCTCGCAAGCGGAGTCATTCCGCAGATCAGCCTGATCATGGGGCCATGCGCGGGCGGCGCCGTTTACTCACCGGCGATGACCGACTTCATCTTCATGGTGAAGGACAGCAGCTACATGTTCGTGACCGGGCCAGACGTCGTGAAGACGGTCACCAACGAAGTCGTCACCCAGGAAGATCTCGGCGGCGCCGTCACGCATACGACGAAATCCGGCGTTGCCGACGTCGCGTTCGAGAACGACATCGACGCACTGCTGGCCACGCGCGAGTTCTTCGACTTCCTGCCACTGTCCAACCGCCACGACTTGCCGGAGCGGCCGTGCGAGGACCCCGCCGACCGCCTGGAGGAGAGCCTCGACACGCTGGTCCCGCCGAGCGCGGCGACGCCCTACGACATGCACGAGCTGATCCGGAAGGTGGCGGACGAAGGCGACTTCTTCGAAATCCAGCCCAAGCATGCAGCCAATATCATCACCGGCTTCATTCGCATCGAAGGCCGCACCGTCGGCGTCGTTGCCAACCAGCCGATGGTGCTGGCGGGCGTGCTCGACATCAATTCATCCAAGAAGGCGGCCCGGTTCGTTCGCTTCTGCGACGCTTTCGACATTCCCATCCTGACCTTCGTCGATGTGCCGGGCTTCCTTCCCGGGGTCGGCCAGGAGCATCACGGCATCATCAAGCACGGCGCCAAGCTGCTGTTCGCTTATGCCGAAGCGACGGTGCCCAAGATCACCGTGATCACGCGCAAGGCGTATGGCGGCGCCTACGACGTGATGGCCTCCAAGCACCTGCGCGGCGACCTCAACTATGCGTGGCCGACCGCCGAGATCGCCGTTATGGGGGCCAAGGGCGCCGTCGAGATTATCTTCCGCCAGGATGCGAAGGATGCGGAGACGATCGCCAAACGCACCGCGGAATATGAAGAGCGCTTCGCCAACCCGTTCGTGGCGGCGAGCAAGGGCTTCATCGACGAGGTGATCATGCCGCATTCGACGCGTCGGCGCGTGGCGATGGGGCTAAGGAAGCTCCGCAACAAGCAGCTGGAGAACCCGTGGAAGAAGCATGACAACATTCCTCTTTGAGACCTTGCTGCTTCTCCTGAGTGCTGTCACACTCAATCCGACGGTTGAGTCCCTTCCCACCGATGGATGGACCTACCTCGATTTCTCGCAGCCACCTTTTCATTCGGTGGAAGCCGTCCTCTACTCGCGCGACCGAACGGCGAAGCTAGCAATCAATTGCAGTCACGCGAGCGACGACCCGGTGATCTCCATTCAATTCCTGCCCGACCCTAATAACGGCCTTGGAATGGCACCGATCATGCTTGACTGGCTCCCGTCTAAAGGTTCTCCCTTGGGGTCCCATCTGGTTTGGGAGCGGGATCAGCATGGCGCCTTCGTTCGGGATGGTGAATTCGATCGGGATGCCAGTGACGTTTCGTCAGCGATCGAGGCAGGTCCCGGGGTAATCAGTATACAGGCGACCGACCGGAACGGAGATCACTTCCAAACCACCTATGACAGCGTCAGCAATCGGGAGGCCATCGGTCGCGTGCTTGCACAATGCCCTGGGAAACCCACACCTCAAAGTAATGCAAATCGGTCGTGACCACATACTTCGCCAGGGTCCGCTGGACCCGCGACCCGAGCACCGACTTCGCTAAGGGCCAGTACAGCCGCGCGCATGAGTGGTTGTTCGACGGCGGCGCGGTGGTCGCCGGGTCGTCGAACCCGCACACGGTTCCGCTGCCCTGGTCGGATGCCGCTGCCGTCGATCCGGAGGAAGCATTCGTCGCTTCGCTGTCGTCGTGCCACATGCTGTTCTTCGTCGACTTCGCGCGGCGCGCCGGATGGGTGGTCGAATCCTACGTCGACGAAGCCGAGGGCGTGCTGGAGAAGCGCGACGACGGCAAGATGTGGATGAGCCGCGTGACGCTCCGGCCGCGGGTGACGTGGGGCGAGGACACGCAGCCGGATGATGCGGCCATCGCCGACCTCCACCACCGCGCGCACGAAGCCTGCTTCATCGCCAACAGCGTGACCACGAAAGTGACCGTCGAATGAAACTCGGACGCCTGAACCATGTCGGCGTTGCGACGCCATCGATCGAGAAGAGCCTCGAGACCTATCGCACCATGTTCGGCGCGGAGTCGCATGGCGAACCATTCGATTTGCCGGCGCAAGGCGTGCGAGTCTGTTTCCTCGACACGCCCAACAGCCAGATCGAGCTGATCGAACCGCTCGGAACGGACTCGCCCATCGCCAAGTTCCTCGAGAAGAACCCGCTGGGCGGTCAGCACCACGTCTGCTTCGAAGTCCCCGACATACACGCGGCCAAGGCAGAGCTCGAAGGCAAGGGCGCCCGCATCCTCGGTGAGCCGCGGATCGGCGCCCACGGCACGCCCGTGTTCTTCGTGCATCCCAAGGACATGGGCGGGGTGCTGACCGAGATCATGGAGACCCCCAACAGCGCTCACTGATTGGATTTGGCCGGGGACGGCGCTAGTGCGCTCCGGTGACTGAGAAGCCGAACAAGCATGATTGGGAAGCGCTCGCGGCGAAGGAAGCGCGGGGCAAGGACCTGACGGTTGAAACCGTCGAAGGCATCCGGCTGAGCAACGTCTACGGCCCGGAGGACACGGCCGGCATCGACAGCGGCTACCCCGGCGTCGCGCCGTTCACGCGCGGACCCTATGCTACCATGTATGCCGGGCGGCCTTGGACGATCCGGCAATACGCGGGCTTCTCGACCGCCGAGGAATCGAACGCTTTCTATCGCCGGAACCTGGCCGCCGGACAGAAGGGCCTGAGCGTAGCCTTCGACCTTGCGACCCACCGCGGCTACGACAGCGACAATCCGCGCGTGGCCGGCGATGTCGGCATGGCGGGCGTCGCGATCGACAGCGTTGAGGACATGAAGCTGCTGTTTGACGGCATCCCGCTCGGCGAGATGTCGGTCAGCATGACGATGAACGGCGCGGTGCTTCCCGTCATGGCCTTCTTCATCGTCGCCGGCGAAGAGCAGGGGGTCCCGCACGCACAGCTCACCGGCACGATCCAGAACGACATTTTGAAAGAGTTCGCGGTCCGCAACACCTACATCTACCCGCCCGAGCCGAGCATGCGGATCGTCAGCGACATCATCGCTTTCACGAACCGCGAAATGCCGAAGTTCAACTCGATCTCGATCAGCGGCTACCACATGCACGAGGCCGGGGCGACGGCGGTCCAGGAACTCGCCTACACGCTCGCCGACGGCATGGAATATGTCCGTGCCGCGATGCGCCAAGGGCTTGAGATCGACGCTTTCGCCGGCCGCCTCAGCTTCTTCTGGGGCATCGGCATGAACCTGTTCATGGAGGTCGCGAAGCTGCGCGCCGGGCGCACCTTGTGGCACCGGATCATGACCGATCTCGGCGCCCAGAAGGACGAGTCCAAGCGGCTGCGCACGCACTGCCAGACCAGCGGCGTAAGCCTGACCGAACAGGACCCGTACAACAACATCATCCGCACCACGATCGAGGCGCTGGCGGCGGTGCTCGGCGGCACGCAGTCGCTGCACACCAACAGCTTCGACGAAGCGATCGCGCTGCCGACCGATTTCAGCGCGAGGATTGCCCGCAACACGCAGCTGATTCTGGCCGAGGAGAGCGGCGTCACCGCGGTCGCCGATCCGCTCGGCGGCAGCTGGTACGTCGAGGCGCTGACTCGCGAGCTGGAGGAGAAGGCCTGGGCGCTGATGGAGGAAGTCGAGGCGCACGGCGGCATGACCAAGGCGGTTGCCGAAGGCCTGCCCAAGCACCGGATCGAGGAAGCGGCAGCGGCGCGCGCGGCCAAGGTCGATACCGGCGAAACGACGATCGTCGGCGTCAATCGTTACCGGCTGGAGAATGAAGCCGAGCTGGACATTCTGGAGGTGGACAATGCGAAGGTCCGCGCCGGGCAAATCGAGCGCATCGATCGGGTGCGATCGAGCCGCGATGATGCGAAGGTCCGCGCTGCGCTCGATGCGCTGGAGGCGGGTGCCCGCGGCGATGCCAATTTGCTCGCTTTGAGCGTGGAAGCGGCGCGGGTCCGAGCAACCCTCGGCGAGATTTCGGACGCGCTCGAACGCCCGTTCGGGCGCTATGGCACCAAGCCGGACCCGGTGCGCGGCATCTACGGCAGCGCACGTAAGGACGGACGCTGGAAAGCCGCCGAGGAAGGCACGCGCTCGGTTGCCGACCGGCTGGGCCGCAAGCCGCGGATTATGGTCGCGAAGATGGGCCAGGACGGCCACGACCGCGGCGCCAACCTGGTCTCCTCGGCCTTCACCGATCTCGGCTTCGACGTGATCCCCGGCCCTCTGTTCCAGACCCCGCGAGAGACGGCGCAAATGGCGATCGACAGCGACGTCGACGTGGTCGGCGCCAGCTCGCTCGCGGCCGGTCACCGCACGCTGATTCCGGAAATGATCGAGGCGCTGAAGGACATGGGCCGCGCGGACATTAAGGTAGTCGCTGGTGGCGTCATCCCCGCGCAGGATTACGCGATGCTCCGCGCCGCCGGTGTGCAGGCGATCTTCGGCCCCGGTACCAACCTCGCCGATGCCGCTGACGAAGTGCTGCGCCTGCTCGGGCAGAATCGGCCGCCGCTCGATGAGGCGGCGGAGTGAAGCTTCGGCAGTTCGCAATCTTGGCTGTTTGGACTGTGATCGTGCTCATTGCTGTCGGCGCGCTGTTGTTTCTCTTCACATTCGGCGATTGCTTCGACAACGAGGCATGCAGGAGCACCATCAACCGAAATTTCGTGATGATCGCGTCCACTGGATACGTTGTTTATTGGGCTGGGTTCATCGCGCTCATCCGTAGGTGGAATCGGTAGTGTTCAAGAAAATCCTGATCGCCAACCGCGGGGAGATCGCGTGCCGGGTGATCCGCACGGCGCGGCGCATGGGCATCAAGACAGTCGCGGTCTATTCGGACGCCGACGCGCGCGCGCCGCATGTGCGGATGGCGGACGAGGCGGTTCGGCTCGGGCCGCCGCCGGCGTCCGAATCCTATCTCAAGGCCGAGCTGATCATCGACGCGTGCAAGGCGACCGGGGCAGAGGCGGTGCACCCGGGCTATGGTTTCCTCTCGGAGCGAACGACCTTCGCACAGGCGCTGGCGGAGGCGGGGATCGCCTTCATCGGCCCGCCGCCGAATGCAATCGCGGCGATGGGCGACAAGATTGAATCCAAGAAGCTTGCCCGTGACGCCGGCGTGAACATCGTCCCCGGCTATCTCGGCGACATCGCGACGACGGACGAGGCGGTGAAGATCGCCGGAGACATCGGCTATCCGGTGATGATGAAGGCCTCGGCCGGCGGCGGCGGCAAGGGCATGCGACTGGCCTGGTCTGAGGCCGACGTTCGCGAGGGCTTCGAAGCCACGAAGCGCGAGGGGCTGAGCAGCTTCGGCGACGATCGCGTCTTTATCGAGAAGTTCATCGAGCAGCCGCGGCACATCGAGATCCAGCTACTCGGCGATCAGCATGGGAACATCGTCTACCTCAACGAACGCGAATGCTCGATCCAGCGCCGCCACCAGAAGGTCGTCGAGGAAGCGCCCTCGCCTTTCGTCACGCCCGAGATGCGCAAGGCGATGGGTGAACAGGCGGTCGCGCTGGCGCGGGCGGTCGGATATTATTCGGCCGGGACAGTCGAGCTGATCGTCTCCGGCGCAGACCCGACCGGCAAGAGCTTCTACTTCCTCGAGATGAACACGAGGCTGCAGGTGGAGCATCCGGTGACCGAGGAGATCACCGGGCTGGACCTGGTCGAGCAGATGATCCGCGTGGCGGCGGGCGAGAAGCTGGCGTTCACGCAGGAGGAGGTGAAGCTCAACGGCTGGTCCGTCGAGACGCGTGTCTATGCCGAGGACCCGTACCGCGGCTTCCTGCCGAGCACGGGCCGGCTGGTGCGCTATTCTCCTTCGAAGCCGCGCCGGGAAAAAGACGAGGTCGTGCGGGTCGATGACGGCGTCACCGACGGCGGCGAAGTCAGCATGTTCTACGACCCGATGATCGCCAAGCTGGTGACCTGGGCGCCGACACGGATCGGAGCGATCGACGCCCAGGTCGAAGCGCTCGACCAGTTCGTCATCGACGGCATCAGCGACAATGTCGATTTCCTGTCCGCGCTGATGCAGCACCCGCGCTTCCGCTCGGGCGAGATCACGACCGGCTTCATCGCCGAGGAATATCCGGAAGGTTTCGCGGGCGCGCCGGCCGACGCGCAGCTGACCAGCGACCTCGCGGGGATCGCAGCGATGGTCGCCGTTATCAGCGACGAGCGCGCGGCAGAGATCAGCGACCAGCTGGGACCGCCGCCGCACCAGCCGTGCGAGCGCGTGGTGCGGCTTGGCGGCGCCGAACATCGCGTGCGGATCAAGCCTTACAAGGGCGGCACGCTAGCGGTGCTCGACGGTCAGGGGCCAATCGACATCGTCGGGCGCTGGACGCCGGGACAGCGGCTGCTGACGGTGGATGTCGATGGCCGACGCCGCATCGTCCAGGTGCGCCGCGCCGGTCGCGGCTGGGAGCTTCAGACGCGTGGCGCCAGCCACAAGGTGCAGGTGTTGCTGCCGCATGTCGCCGAGTTGTCGAAGCACATGATCGACAAGCCCGCGCCCGATCTGTCGCGGCTGCTGCTCGCGCCGATGCCGGGGCTTTTGACGAAGCTGGACGTCGCGGTCGGGGAAAAGGTGGAGCCCGGTCAGCCGGTCGCGGTGATGGAAGCGATGAAGATGGAAAATATCCTTCGCGCGCCCAAGGCGGCGACCGTCAAGGCGACTCCCGCCAAGGCCGGCGACAGCCTCGCGGTCGATCAAATCATCGTGGAGTTTGAGTAGTCGCTTCTAGCGCGGCCAGAACCCAGTTCGCTCGGCGTCGAACGTCGGCATCTTCATCTGCTTCGGAAGCTCGAAGCTTGTCTCTGAATTGCTGATGGTTGACAGCTGTTGCAGCTCGACAGTAGCGACGGAACTCTCGGCGGTCGGGTTTTTGAACCACGTTGATGATAATCGCTTGCAGCCGCTCAATCTCACGTCGGTCTAAGGGGCGCTTCTTGACCTCCGCGAGAAGCGTTTCCTTCATGTAGCCGGATCGAAAGAAAACCGGGTCAGCTTCCAAAAAATCTAGGATGTCGGTCGTGTCCACGTCCGAGGCTGGAAGCGCTCCCTGCTCAAGCAGACGTAGGTCTTCGGGATACACATGCGGGTACGCTTCCTCGAATGCTTTTATGGCTTTGAGCCAACGCTGCGTTCTTGGATCGCTCTCATCATTTCGATTCACGACCTCTTCGAAGGCGGCATGAATCTCCGCCTGAGCCGCATTCACAGACCGTGCACGGTCTGAGTAGCCAAAGTCACGCATTCAGCACCGTTAGCGGCCGAAGGTTAGCGACCTCTCAACTCACTCCGCCTGAGCTTGCCCGTCGCGGTTTTCGGGAGCGCGTCGACGAACTCGATCTCCCGCGGATATTTGTAGGGGGCGATCCGCTCCTTGACGAAGCCCTGCAGCTTCTCCCGCAGCTCGTCTGACGGCTCGGCGAAATCGGCGAGCACCACGAACGCCTTCACTTTCTGCCCGCGCTCGGGGCAGCGCACGCCGATCACCGCGCATTCGGCGACCGCGGGATGGCCAAGCAAAGCATTTTCCACTTCGGGAGCGCCGATATTGTAGCCCGAGCTGACGATCATGTCGTCGCTCCGCGCGAGGTACCAGTAATAGCCGTCGGCGTCCTTGCGGTAGGTGTCGCCGGTGACGTTCCAGCCGTTTTGCACATAGTCGCGCTGCCGCTCGTCATCGAGGTAGCGGCAGCCGGTCGGGCCCTTGATCGCCAGCCCGCCGATACCCTCGTCCAGCGGTTCCCCGAAGTCGTCGAGCACGGCGGCCTCGTATCCGGGCACTGCCTTGCCGGTTGAGCCTGCGCGCACGTCATCGCCGGCAGCGGAGACGAAAATGTGCATCATCTCTGTCGACCCAATGCCGTCGGTAATCGCGATGCCGGTGCGCTCCTGCCACGCCCGCCAGGTCGCCTCCGGCAAATGCTCGCCAGCGGAGATGCAGTAGCCCAGGGTCTTGAGAGCCGCCTCAAGACTCGGCTGCGAGAGCATCGCCTTATAGGCAGTGGGCGCGGTGCCGATGTGGGTGACGCCGTGCTTGACGATGGCATCGAGCATTGCCGACGGGCTCGCCTGCTCGATGGTCGCGGCCGCCGCCCCTAAGCGGAGCGGGAACAGCAGCGTGATGCCGAGGCCGAAGGTGAAGGCCATCGGCGCGCTCGTCATGAACACGTCACCGGCCTTGGGTCCGACGAGATGCTTCGCGA
Source organism: Sphingomonas sp. F9_3S_D5_B_2 (assembly GCF_054263715.1). Lineage (NCBI taxonomy): Bacteria > Pseudomonadati > Pseudomonadota > Alphaproteobacteria > Sphingomonadales > Sphingomonadaceae > Sphingomonas > Sphingomonas sp. F9_3S_D5_B_2. Next base: position 287,025 of record NZ_JBSZFB010000003.1, read on the forward strand.
ACGTGTCGCACGGGGCAAGGATGTCGCGGTGGAATTGGACGCAGCCTTTCGGCACGCCGGTCGTGCCGCTGGTGAAAGCGATAATGCAGGGATCGTCGCGGCCCGTGTCGGCGGGCGGCAGCGGGTCCAGCGAGGCGCAGCGCGTCTCAAGCTCGCCGCGGCCGTAATCGCCGTCATATCTGATGATGTGCCTGACGCTGTGCGTCTGCTCGACCGCCTGCCGGAAGTCGCCGATGTAGCGGCTGTCAACGATCGCGTGCGATATGGCCGCGCGCTCGATCACCGTCGCGATCTCGCCCGGGCGCAGCAACGGCATGGTCGCGACCACGACCCCTCCGGCCTTGAGCACTCCGAGCCACGCGGCAAACATCGTGTAGCAGTTCGGACCGCGCAGCAGCACGCGATTTCCAGCAATCAGTTCGTGTTCGTCAACGAGGAGCCGTGCGATGCGGCCGCTGAAGTAGTCGAGGTCGGCGTACGTCCAGCGGCCGTGGTCGTTGAGGATCGCGAGCGCGTCCGGCGCGCCGCCTTTCAGCAGTTCAGCAGCGGCGTTCAGCCGTTCAGGATATTGCAGTTCCGGCAGGTCGAAGGCGAACTCCGGCAGGAGGTCCGGCGGCGGTAGGCGCTCCTCGACGAACGTGTCCCGCATCAATCGGGAACAACGGCCGTGGTTTCGATTTCGACCTTCGCTGCGGCTTCCACGAGGCCCTTCACTTCAACGAGAGCCATCGCCGGGTAGTTCGGACCAACGATCTTGCGCCAGGCGGCGCCGATGTCGCGGACTGAGCGCAGGTAATCTTCGCGGTCCGTGACGTAGCAGGTCATGCGCACGATGTGCTGCGGACCGGCGCCGTCGCAGGCCAGGATCTCTAGCGTGTTCGTCAGCGCCTGCGCGAATTGCCCGGCCAGCGTGTCGGAGGTAAACGTCTCGGTCTCATTCCAGCCGACCACGCCGGCAGTGAAGACCGTGCGTCCGCGGGCGCTGATGCCGTTGGAATACCCTTTCGGGCGCGGCCAGCCCGGCGGCTGGAGCACCTTCATTCGCCTGACGCCTTGAGCAGGTGGCGGCCGATGATCTGCCGCTGCACTTCGCTCGCGCCTTCGTAAATTCGCAAGGATCGGATGTCCCGGTACAGTTCCTCGACCTTGACCCCGCGAGTGACGCCGGCGCCGCCGTGCATCTGGACGGCCATGTCGATGACCTGCTGCGCTGATTCGGTCGCGTGGAGCTTGGCCATGGCCGCCGCGCGCCGGTTGTCGATGCCGCCGACGTCCTGCTGCCAAGCCGCGCGCGCGACAAGCAGCGCCGATGCATCGTTGAGCAAGGCCATGTCGGCCAGCTTCTGCTGCGTTACGGCGTTTTCCGCGAGTGTTCCGCTGCCGAGGCGGCGGTTGGTTGCGAAGCGCAGTGCTTCATCGAGCGCGCGCCTTGCGAAGCCGAGGGCGGCAGCGCCTACCGTGACGCGGAACAGGTTCAGCGTTTCCATGCCGATCCGGAAGCCTTCGCCGGGCTCGCCGATGATTGCATCGGCGGGAATGCGGACATTGTCGTAGGTCAAGCGCGCTAGCGGATGCGGCGCGATCACGTCGATGCGCTCGGCGATGCTGAGCCCCGGCGCGTCAGCGGGAACGATGAAGGCGGACAGCCCCCGTGAGCCCTCGGCCTCGCCGGTACGGGCGAAGGTCAGGTAGAAGTCAGCAATGCCGCCGTTCGAGATGTAGGTCTTCTCGCCGACCAGCACCCATGAACCGCCGTCCTGCATCGCCGACGTGGCAATATTCGCAGCGTCGGAGCCGCATTCGGGCTCCGTCATCGCGAAGGCGGCGATAGCGTCGCCTGCGGCGACTTTCGGCAACCAGGCGCGCTTCTGCTCGAGCGTTCCGAACAGCGAGATCGCGCCGGAGCCGAGGCCCTGCATGGCAAACGCAAAATCGCAAAGTGCGCTGTGGTAGGCTAGCGTCTCACGAGCGATGGCGAGGCTGCGCACGTCCGGCCTGTTCATGCCATCGGAGACGCAGAGCTTCAGGAACCCGGCAGCACCGAGTTCGCGCACGAGTGTGCGACATTCGCTGTCGAGGTCGTCGCCATAGCGGTCGTTGAGATTGTCTGCGGCCCAGTCCGCGACGTTCCGCGCCACTTCGCGGTGGCACTCCTCGAAGAAGGGCCAGGCGAGGTCAGTCACCGCGGAACTCCGGGATCCGCCTGGCCGCGAACGCCTCGTACGCTCGCCTGAAATCGTTGGTCTGCATGCACCGCGCCTGCACATGCGCTTCCAACTCCAGCGCTTCGTCGAGTGTCACATTTGCCTCGGCGTCCAGCTGCGCCTTGGTGACCGCGTGGGCGAGGGTCGGCCCGCTTGCGAGCTGCCGTGCAAGCGTGTCCGCCTCGGCGGCGACGTCCTGGACCACGCGATTGTAGAACCCCCAGGCCAGACCCTCCTCGCTTGTCATGTCGCGGCCGGTGAACAGAAGCTCGCTGGCGCGACCGAGCCCGATCTGCCGCGGCAGTAGCGCACAGGCGCCCATGTCCGCACCGGAGAGGCCGACACGGGTGAACAGGAAGGCGGTCCGGCTGCCGGATTCCGTGAAGCGGATGTCGCTGGCCATCGCCAGGATCGCGCCGGCACCGGCGCACACACCCTCGACTGCGGCAACGATCGGCTGCGGACAGGAGCGCATCGCACGAACCAGGTCGCCGGTCATCCGCGTGAAGGCGAGCAGGCCGTCTTCGTCCATCCGGGTAAGCGGGCCAATGATTTCGTGCACGTCGCCGCCGGAGCAGAAATTTCCGCCGGCGCCGCGCAGGACGACAACTTTCACCTGTCGCGCGTCGCTCAGCGCGCGGAAGGTTTGCCGGAGTTCGTCGTAGCTCTCGAAGGTCAGGGGGTTCTTCCGCTCGGGCCGATTAAGCGTGATGGTCGCGACGCCTCCGTCGAAGCTCCAGAGGAAGTGCGCCGGCGCGAAAGTCTCCGGGTCGAAGCTCATGCGCTGGTGCCGCCATCGATAGTGATCGCGGCGCCGTTCACGTCCTGACTTTCGGGCAAGCACAAGGTCGTGATCATCGTTGCGACTGACGCGGGTTGCACCAGGCGGCCGCTGGCATTCATCGCAGTGATTGCGGCGAGCGCCTGCTCCTCTGTGCGTCCGGTCTTGTGCATGACCCGCGCGGCGGACTGCTGGGTCATCGGGGTGTCGACATATCCCGGGCACACGGCGTTCACGGTCAGCTTGGTCTTGGCATATTCCGCCGCCAGCGAGCGCATCAGCCCGATGAGCCCGTGCTTGGACGCCGCATAATGGGCGGCATAGGGCACACCGCGAAGGCCGGCGACCGAGGCCACGAAAACGATGCGGCCATTCTCGCTTTGCAGAAGGTCGGCAATCGCAGCCTGGGCACAATCGAATGCGGCGGTGAGGTTGATCGCGATAATCCGCTGCCAGCTTTCACGACTCACTTTCGCGAATGGCGCGCTGTCGGCGATGCCGGCGTTGACGATCAGCAGGTCGATGGGGCCGGTCGCCGCGCGAGCTTCGTCAAAGGCGTGGGTGATCCCCTCCAGACCGCCGACGTCGCAACCGATTGCAGTGCCGCCTATTTCGGCGACCACAGACTGCAGTGGCTCGAGGCGGCGACCCAGGAGCGACAGCTTCGCTCCTTCTGCGGCGAGTTGCTCGGCAGCGGCAGCCCCAATGCCTGTGCCGCCGCCGGTAATCAGCGCGTGCCGACCTGCGAGCCTGCTCCCCATTTCTCCAGCTTGGCCCAAGCCCACGGAGGTGGCAAGGCGGCCGGATGAAGGTTGCAGTGCTTGAAGCAGGCGTTCCTCCGGCGCCGCTTGCCGACGAGTTCGGTTCCTATCCAGACATGTTCGCAGAGCTCCTTGGTGGGGGCTTCGAGCTCGAGAGTTTCGACGTGCAGGCCGGGCGCTTCCCGGATCCCGGCGCGCATGACGCCTATCTAGTCACCGGGTCCCCCGCCGGCGTCTACGACCCGCTGCCGTGGATCGAACCGCTGCAGGAGTTCATCCGCGGCGCGGCGAACGCGAAGCTGGTCGGTGTCTGCTTCGGGCACCAGGTCATGGCCGAGGCGCTCGGCGGGCATGTCGAGAAATCGGAGAAGGGCTGGGGCGCCGGGTTGCACCGGTACGACATCGTCCACGCCGAGCGGTGGCTCGACGGCGAGCGGACGATCGCTATCCCGGCTTCGCATCAGGATCAGGTCGTGCGGCAGCCGCCGAACACACAGGTGGTTGCCAAGTCGGAGTTCACACCTATCGCGGCGCTCGCCTGGACCGATCGGCAGGCCATCAGCTTCCAATTCCATCCGGAATTCTCGCCTGCTTACGCGAGGGCGTTGATCGAGAAGCGGTACGACCGCGTGAATGATCCGATCGCGGCCCTAGCCTCCCTGGACGCGCCGAACGACAATGCTCGCGTCGGTGGTTGGATACGGCGCTTCCTGCAGGCATAGGCGGCGCGAAGATCTACGGAGACGAACAACCATGAAGACCCGCGCCGCAGTCGCCTTCGCAGCCAAGCAGCCGCTCGAAATTGTCGAGGTGGATCTGGAAGGCCCCAAGGCTGGCGAAGTGTTGGTCGAGATCATGGCTACCGGCATCTGCCACACTGACGCCTACACGCTCGACGGGCTCGACAGCGAAGGCCTGTTCCCGTCGATTCTCGGCCATGAGGGCGCCGGCATCGTCCGGGAAGTCGGCCCGGTCGTGACCAGCGTGAAGCCCGGCGACCACGTGATCCCGCTATACACGCCCGAGTGCCGCCAGTGTAAGTCGTGCCTCAGCGGCAAGACCAACCTGTGCACTGCCATCCGAGCCACCCAGGGCAAGGGCGTCATGCCCGATGGCACCAGCCGCTTCAGCTACAAGGGCGAGACGATCTTCCACTACATGGGCTGCTCGACATTTTCGAACTTCACTGTGCTGCCGGAGATCGCCGTGGCGAAGATCCGCGAGGACGCGCCGTTCCAGAGCAGCTGCTACATCGGCTGCGGTGTGACCACCGGCGTCGGCGCGGTAACTAACACGGCGAAAGTGCAGGCCGGCGACAATGTCGTTGTTTTCGGGCTGGGCGGCATCGGGCTCAACGTGATCCAGGGCGCAAAGCTGGTCGGTGCGAACAGGATTGTCGGCGTCGATATCAATCCGGCGCGCGAAGAGTGGGGCCGCAAGTTCGGCATGACGGACTTCCTCAACACGAAGGGTTTGAGCCGCGAGGACATCGTCGCGAAGATCGTCGAGATTACGGACGGCGGGGCCGACTATACGTTTGACGCGACCGGCAACACGGAGGTGATGCGAACCGCTCTGGAATGCTGCCACCGCGGCTGGGGGACGAGCATCATCATCGGCGTGGCCGAGGCGGGCAAGGAGATCGCGACGCGGCCCTTCCAACTGGTCACCGGGCGCAACTGGCGCGGGACGGCATTCGGGGGCGCGAAGGGCCGCACGGACGTGCCGAAGATCGTCGACTGGTACATGGACGGGAAGATCGCGATCGATCCCATGATCACCCACACGCTCAGCGTCGAGGACATCAACAAGGGCTTCGACCTGATGCACGCCGGCGAAAGCATCCGGGCTGTCGTCGTTTACTGAGGAGCGCAGAGCATGTTCAGTCACGTGATGGTCGGCTCGAACGACATCGAACGATCAAAGAGCTTCTACGATCGGCTTTTCGGGAAGGAAGGACTGACCGACGCGAGCGGAAGGCTCGCTTATCGGCGCAACGGTTCGATGTTCATGGTGAGCAGGCCAATCGACGGGCAGCCGGCGCACCATGCGAACGGGGGCACCATCGGCTTCAACTTCGACAGTCCGGAAGAAGTCGATGCCTGGCAGCGCACGGGCGTCGAAGCGGGGGGAAAGGCGATAGAGGATCCGCCCGGCTACCGCGACAGCGCGTTTGGCAAGCTCTACCTCGCCTATTTACGGGATCCGGACGGCAACAAGCTTTGCGGTCTGTACCGGCCCCCGCAATGACCATCGAGATCGTTTCGGAGAACAGGTCGCACGGCGGCCGCCAGCTTGTCGTGCGGCATCCTTCGAGCGCGACGCGCACCGATATGACGTTCTCGATCTTCCTGCCGCCGCAAGCCCAACAGGGTGGGAAGCTGCCGGTCGTCTGGTATCTGTCCGGGCTGACCTGCACGCACGCGAACGTGACGGACAAGGGCGAGTATCGCGCCACCTGCGCCGAACTCGGCCTGATCTTCGTCGCGCCGGACACGAGCCCGCGTGGCGAAGGAGTGCCGGACGCGGAGAGCTATGACTTCGGCCAGGGTGCCGGGTTCTACGTCGATGCGGCGGAGGAGCCGTGGGCGCGCAACTTCCGGATGTGGACCTATGTCACCGACGAACTGCCTTCACTCGTCGCTGCCGAGTTTCCGGTCGACCCTGCCAGGCAGGGAATCACGGGCCATTCCATGGGCGGCCACGGCGCATTGACTGTGGCGCTGCGCCATCCCGAGCGCTTCCGCAGCGTCTCGGCTTTCGCGCCGATCGGCGAACCCACACAGGTGCCGTGGGGCGAGAAGGCGCTTGCCGGCTATCTCGGTGACGACCGCGCAGTCTGGCGCAAGCACGACGCCGTTGCTTTGATCGAGGACGGTGCTCGCTTGCCGGAGCTGCTGGTCGACGTCGGCACAGCGGACCAGTTCCTCGAGCAGGAGCTTCGGCCGGAACTGCTGGAGCGCGCTTGCCATGATGCCGGGATCGCACTGACGCTGCGGCGCCAGCCCGGCTATGATCACAGCTATTACTTCATCTCGACGTTCATGGCCGATCATCTCCGATGGCACGCGGAGCGGCTCAGTTGAACTTGCTTCTCGACTGATTGGCAACGCGGCGCTGCCACAGCACCAGCAGCGGAACGACGATCAGCTCCATAACCAGTGCGTAACGGTGAGCGCCTGCGGGGAAGCCGTCGATGAACCCTGAGAGCAGGCGGCCTGCACCGCCGACCATGACGATTCCGCCGAGCACTCCGAACAGCAGCTTATGGCGCTCGATCGTTGGGATCAGGGCGGCGAAGGCCAGGCCTATTCCGAGCAGCAGGCCGGAGAGATAGCGGAAGTGGCTGTTGAGGTCTGGAGTTGCCGCCGAAACCCCATGGATCATCTGCCCACCGGACCAGACGCCATCTGCGCCGGCAAGAAGAGGCACCAGGGCCGCTAGGGCGACGACGCACTGAAGCGCGCGACGCTCGGCGGACCCGGCGCGCGTCACGCTGGACGGAACAGCAGGGCGAGCCCGTTCATGCAGTAGCGCTGGCCGGTCGGCTTCGGGCCGTCGTCGAAGACGTGGCCCAAGTGGCTGCCGCAGCGGGCGCACACGACTTCCGTACGCTCGAACATGAGGCTGCGGTCGGAGCGCGTGCGGACCGCGTTTGGCAGCGGCTTCCAGAAACTTGGCCAGCCGGTCCCGCTCTCGAACTTGGTTGCGGAGCTGAACAGCGGCAGCTGGCACCCCGCACAGACGAAGGCGCCCCGGCGATGCTCCTTGAGCAGGGGGCTGGTGAACGGCCGTTCGGTCGACGCTTGACGAAGCACCGCGTAGCGGCGCGGCTCGAGAATGCGATGCCAGTCCGCGTCCGAGTGCGTCACCGCGAAAGCAGCGGCTGTCCCGCGACCAGGGCGAATGACGACGGCGACGCCAATCGCCGCCGCAGTGCCGGCCATGAAAGCGCGTCGATTGAAAGCATCACGCATACAAGCGTCTCCCGTGTGACCCCGAAGATACGGGCGGCACGCTCACGCAGATGCATCACGCACCCTTAAGCGCGCCTGACGCAATAATCGGGCCGGTCGGGCCGCCCGTCGGAGAGCCGCCCAACGGCTCGACCGTGACGGCGATGGTCGCGCCTGCCCGCATCAGCTCAATTGCGCTCGCCGGCAATCGGATCAGGGCGTCTTCCGTTTTCGGCATCACTCCCAGTGAGCGCGGCTTGCCGCCCGCGGGTATGACCCACAATTCATGCGATCGCGCCGGCTGCTCCGGCATCCCGGCAGCAGATGCAAGCAACAGCTGCCCTCGCTGCGGATCCCAGCTGGCGACCACCGCAACCTGCTTGTCGTCGGCCAGCCGGGCCACCATCGGCGTCGATGCAGGCCGCTGCGATGGGACAGGCACGGGCGAGCGGAACATGACGAACAGGGCAAGGGATGCCGCCAGCGCAGTCATGACGCCCGACACGCTGCGCCACACCGCAACTTTGCGGCGGAGTACGTGGACGTTGCTCGATTCGCCAATCGTACCAGTTGCTCGCTGGATCTGCGCCCAGACGCTCGCGGGAGGCGAGATCGGCGCTATGTCGTCGAGGAGGGGCGCCATTGAACCGCTCCACCGGGCAACATCTTCGCGGAAGCGGGGATCGGACGCTGCATGCTCGCGGGCTCGCGCGAGCTCCGGCCCCTCGAGGACGCCAAGCGCCAGTTCAGCCGCAAGCGCCGACCGTTCTTCAGACGAGGTGCGGTCGTCAGTCATCGATCCAGGCACCCGCGCAAGCGCTGCAAGCCGCGACGGACCCAGCTCTTCATCGTCCCAAGCGGCACACCTTCGCGCTCGGCAAGTTCCGGATAGCTCGCCCCGTCGAGGAAGGCCGACCGGATGGCGGCCTGCGAGCGTTCTTCAAGTTCGTCCAGGCAACCGGCGAGCCGGGAACGGTCCTGTTCCCGTTCGACGATTTCGAACGCCGATGGAGCGTCGTCCTCGACGTCGCCGGCAGCTCCGAGGTCCTGAGTAGGAGCTGTTCTCTGGCGCAAGCGGTCGATGGCCTTGTTGCGGGCAAGAACGGCAAGCCAGGTGATTGGGCTAGCCCTCGCCGCGTCGTACCGTTCGGCTTTCTGCCACACCTTGATGTAAGTTTCCTGGAGGACGTCCTGCGCTTCCGGCTCGTTACCCATCAACCTCAGGCAGATGCCGTAAAGCTTGGCCGACGTTCGGTCATACAAGATCGCGAACGCCTGCGGGTCGCCTGCCGCGGATGCATGCATCAACGCCACCAGGTCGCCATCGCTCGCCGGCACTCGTCTCGCGTCGGCGTCCATGGCTCCAGTCATGGCTGATCGCCGATGGCAGCGGAAGCGCAAAGTGGCGGAAGAAGCGCATGGGCAAAGGGGACCACGTGCACTCCTCCCGCCTGCACGCCCGGCGGGCACAAGCCGGGCGGCGACATCGTCACGGCATCAGCACGCGGTCGACGACATGAATGACGCCGTTCGACTGCATCACATTGGGGATGGTGATGGTGGCCTTGCCGCCCTTCGCGTCAACGACAGTCCACGCGCTGCCGCTCTTGCGAAACATCAGCTTCTCGCCAGCGACGGTGGTGAGGCTGGCCGTGCCGTGATGACGCGCCGCGAGAGCGGCGATCTGACCGGCGGTGTAGCGGCCCGGGACGACATGGTAGGTCAGGACCTTGGTAAGGGTATCCTTGTTCTCGGGCTTGAGCAGCGTGTCCACCGTTCCGGCCGGCAGGCGGGCGAAGGCAGCGTTGGTCGGCGCGAAGACGGTGAATGGGCCCTTGCCGGAAAGCGTTTCGACCAGCCCGGCTGCTTTGACGGCCGCGACGAGCGTCGTGTGATCCTTCGAGTTGATTGCATTATCGACGATGGTGCGCGTCGGGTACATCGCGGCGCCGCCGACCATCGGATTGCGAGCCGATGCGGCAGACGCGAGGGCAAGCGCTGCGCCGCAGCCGATTGCGAGTGGACGAAAGAATTTGGACATTGGATGCTCCTGTTTCGCGGTTGAGTTCCGGGAAGAGATACGGAAGCGGCAACCACGCGGACGCAGCCATGCGCCCAGTCTGCCACCAATCACGCGACGGGCTTTGGTCCAGCTATGACGTCACCCGGATAAATGCGTCCGTGGGCAGTCGCGGTCCGTAACTGTTGGACCCGATCCAACAGGAGGACGACATGCAACAGGGCAGATTCAATCAGTCGCGGTTAGCAGCCATTGCGATCGCCGGAGCCGCTTTGGCGGCGCGGCCGATCGCTTCACATGCGCAAGATCACTCGACCATCATCGGCCGCGCCGATCTGAAACGGCTGAACGGAAGCACGGCCCGGGGGCAGGCCGAGCTTCGGCTGTCGGCCGACGGGCACACGCTTACGGTGCTGATCCAGGCGAGTGGCCTTGAACCGGGCGGCATTCACTTGAGCCACATCCACGGGCTCAGCCAAAATGGTCAGTCAGTCGACTCCACCTGCCCGACCACGGCGCAGGACACTGACGGCGACCGCTACGTCGAGCTTGCGGAAGGCGCGGTGAAGTACGGACCGATTCTGGTCGACTTCATGAACGTCGATCCGGACACGGACGGACGCGTCCAGTTCCGGAAGGAGTTCGACATCAGCGGCACACAGTCTGCGCTGCCGCTGCAGATGCGCCACGTCGTCATCCATGGAATGACAGTTTCGGGAGCAGGCGCTGGAACGCCGGGCGAGGTCGACGGCACGTCGGGATACAAGACGGTGCTTCCGGTTCTGTGCGGCGAGATCCGCGTCAACGGCAACGCCGGCCCGTTGCAGTTCCGCAAAGTCAAATAGGCAAAGACCGCGCGCGCATGTCACTGGGATATTCGCGCGTGGATTTGGTTCAAGCCTGACCCGTTGGGTCAGTGCTGCATTTGCAGGTTCATCATCTCCGGCGTGGGGCCCATGTTGGCGGCGAGATGGGCCATGATCCAGATCGTGCCCACCATCACCAGGAAGACGATCAGCACGCCGAACGCGAGCGCGAGGACGTTGTTCGTGTTGTCCGGACCGCTCGTGATGTGAAGGAAGAAGACCAGGTGCACGCCCATCTGGGCAATGGCGAGTACGACTAGGCCGACCGCCACGCCCGGGCCCCAGAGCGACGAAGTCGACGCGACCCAGAATGAAATGCCGGTAAGAATCAGCGCAAAAGCGAGGCCGATCACATAAGCGGCCGTCTCGCTGACGAGGCTGTCGTGCGGCGCGCCCGGCGCGACATCGAGCATCTCCTGGTGTTCGTGCTCACTCATGACAGCGTCCCGATCAGATAGACGATGGTGAAAATGGCCACCCAGACGATGTCCAGCGCGTGCCAGAAGATGCTGAAGCACAGCAGCCGGCGCATGATGTGCTCGCGGTACCCCTTGGCGAACAGCTGGGCCATCATCGTGCCGAGCCACAGAAGCCCGGCGAAGACGTGAAGCCCGTGCGTGCCCACGAGCGTGAAGAAGCTCGACAGGAAAGCGCTGCGCTGCGGCGGCGCCCCCTCGCCGATCATGTGCGTGAATTCGTAGAGTTCGATACACAGGAACACGAAACCCAGCGCACCGGTGACGGCCAGCCAGATCTGCGTCCACGGCATGTTGCCGCGCTTGGCCGCGATCACCGCCAGTCCGCAGGTGAAGCTGGAGAAGAGCAGCGCCATCGTCTCGACGGCCACCAGCGTGCGGTCGAACAGCTGGATCGTCGTCGGACCCCCGTCCGTCGCATGCACGAGCGACGCGTAGGTCGCGAACAGGGCCGAGAAGAGCACCATGTCCGAAAGGACGAACAGCCAGAAGCCGTAAGGAACGACGATGCTCTTCGATTCCGGACCGCGGTTGGCGAGGCCGGTGTCTTCAGACGCGCCGTGGGTGAGGCCGATCGTGGCCGCTTCGTGCCCGCTCATACCGACTGGCTCAAATTCTGGAGGTTCTGCTGGCGGATTCGCCGCCGCTCCCGCGAATTCTTGATCACTTCCTCGACCGGGATGACGTGCTCATGCTCATCCTGCCAGGCGTACCAGACGAACACCGCGAAGGCGCCGATCAGGCCGAGAATGGCGAGCCACCAAATGTACCAGATAATGGCGAAGCCGCAGACCGAGGCGAAGAAAGCGACGATCACGCCGGTCGGCGTGCTGAGGGGCATTTCGATCGGCTGATAGTTGGGCTCGGGGATCAGCGTTGCACGCTCGATCGCAAGCTTCTTCCGGTGCCAGTAAGCCTCTTCTCCGTGGACGTCCGGAAGGACGGCGAAGTTGTAGTGCGGCGGCGGCGACAGGGTCAGCCACTCCAGCGTGCGTCCGTCCCAGGGATCGCCGGTGATGTCGCGACGCTTGTCGCGCGTTCGGATCGACCAATAGAGCTGCACCACCATTAACGCGATGGCGCCCGCGATTAGGAAAGCCCCCAGCAACTCAAGCAGCAAGTACGGCCGCCAGCTGACGTCCGGGATGTGCTGCATCCGCCGCGTGCCGCCGAACAGGCCCAGGACGTAGCTTGGGAAGAAAGCCAGCAGGGAGCCGGCGAACCAACCCCAGAACGACAACTTGCCGAGCCGCTCGTCGAGGGTGAAGCCGAACGCCTTGGGGAACCAGTAATGGTAGCCCGCCAGCAGGGCGAACAGGACGCCGCTGATGATCACGTTGTGGAAGTGAGCGACCAGGAAGAGGCTGTTGTGGACCACGAAGTCGACCGGCGGGATGGCCAGCAGCACGCCGGTCATGCCCCCGATTACGAAGGTCACCATGAACCCGATCAGGTAGTGCATTGCCACGCTGAAGCGCACCCGGCCGCCGTACATCGTGAACAGCCAGTTGAAGATCTTAACGCCGGTAGGAATCGCGATCAGCATGCTGGCGATGCCGAAGATGGCGTTGACGTCGGCGCCGGCTCCCATCGTGAAGAAGTGGTGCAGCCAGACCGTGAACGAGAGGATGCAGATCGCCATCGTGGCGAAGACCATCGACCGGTATCCAAACAGCGGCTTGCCGGAAAACGTCGCGGCGACTTCCGAATAGATGCCGAAGGCGGGCAGGACGAGGATGTAGACCTCCGGATGCCCCCAGACCCAGATCAGGTTCATGTAGAGCATCGAGTTGCCGCCACCGTCATTGGTGAAGAAGTGGAAGCCGAGGTACCGGTCCAGCATCAGCATCGCGAGCGTCGCGGTCAGCACCGGGAAAGCAGCAAGCATCAGGAGGCTCGAGGCGAGGCTGGTCCAGCAGAACACCGGCATGCGCATGTAGCTCATGCCCGGAGCGCGGATCTTGAGGATGGTGGTCACGAAGTTGACCGCAGTCAGCGTCGTCCCGACCCCGGATATCTGCAGCGCGACAAGCCAGTAATCGACTCCGACACCGGGGGAGAATTGCTTTTCGCTCAGCGGCGGGAACCCCAGCCAGCCGGTCCGCGCGAACTCGCCGACAAACAGGCTCAAGTTGATCAGCAGCGCGCCTGAGGCGCTGAGCCAGAAACTGACGTTGTTTAGGGTAGGAAAGGCGACGTCGCGGACGCCGAGTTGCAGCGGCACCACGAAGTTCATGAAGCCGATGATGAACGGCATCGCCACGAAGAAGATCATGATGGTGCCGTGGGCAGAGAAGATCTGATTGTAGTGCTCGGGCGTCAGGTACCCCTGCGACGCGCCGATCGCGACCGCCTGCTGAGAGCGCATCATGATGGCGTCAGCGAACCCGCGCAGGAGCATGACCAGCGCCAGCACGATGTACATGATCCCGATGCGCTTGTGGTCTGTGGAAGTCAGGTACTCGTTCCACAGATAGCCCCACCACCCCTTGATCGTGATCAGCGCAGCGACGCCAGCGACGCCGAGGATGACAACGATCGAGGTGATGAGCGCGATCGGCTCATGGAACGGAATCGCGTCCCAGGTCAGCTTACCGAACACCCAGTTCCAGCTCATCCGACCGACCCCGCAGTCGGAGGGTTGTGGGGCAGTTGCTGCGGAGGCGGTGCCTTGCCGGAAGCGATGGCTGCGAACAGGCCGGGAGCAACATTACTAAAGGTCATCGGCTTCACATAAGAGCTGGGTTTGGCGAGCTGGGCATAGCTGCGGCCGTCCAGCACCTGGCCGGAGCCGCGTGCCTGATTGGCCCAGGCGGCGAACTGTTGCGGAGCGACGGCGCGGACGTTGAATTCCATGCCGGGGAAGCCGTCGCCGCTGAAATGGGCCGAGCGGCCCTCGTAAACGCCCTGGCGGTCCGCCTGAAGGTTCAGGCGCGTCGTCATGTTCGGCATGGTGTAGATCATGCTGCCCATCTGCGGGACGAAGAAGGTGTTCCAAACCGTCGCCGAAGTGAGCTGGAAGTTCACGGGAGTTCCGGCGGGAACGACCAACTGGTTGACCGTCGCAATGCCTTGGTCGGGGTAGATGAACAGCCATTTCCAGTCGAGCGAGACGACCTGAACGTTCATGGGCGGAACCTTGGACTCGAGCGGCTTGCTGGGCTCCAGGTCGTGGCTGCCGATCCAGGCAATGCCGCCAAGCAGGACCACCGTGAGCGCCGGGACCGACCAGATGACGAGCTCGACCGCGCCCGAATACTCCCAGTCGGGGCGGTAAGTCGCCTTGGTATTGCCGCGCCGAAACCACCAGGCGAAGGCGAGGGTCAGCACCATCACCGGCACGATGATGGCCAGCATGATGGCCGTCGAATTGATCAGGATCGTCTTCTCGGCCGCGGCAACCGATCCGACTGGATCCATGATGCCCTTACCCGCGCAGCCGCCCAGCAACAGGGCCGCGCCGGCACCAAGTCCCGTTCCCAGCAGTCGCCGAGTGAACGTCGTCACCTTCCAGACCACTAGCCGGTCCACGAGCCTCTTTCCGAGAAAAATCATGTTAAGGGCGGGAGACGCGTTCGCCGTAAGCAAGTGGCGAACGCACTCCCATTACGTATGTTTACTCGAGTCTTCGAACGTCCGATCGGCCTATGGTGACCCCAACGGGAATCGAACCCGTGTTTTCGCCGTGAAAGGGCGACGTCCTAGACCGCTAGACGATGGGGCCTGCGAAGGCGGCTGCCGGTTAGGCGAGCGGCCCAGCAGGGTCAAGCAAACGCCGCATCCTCAAGATGCATCTCGGCAGCATTGCCGCCGTTCCACTCGTCGCGCTTGATCGTCCCCGCGAGCCACCAGCGGCGGTCGGGAGCGGAGGACAAGAGGGCCTGCCCGAGGTCGCTGTCGGCGCTTCGGAAAGCGATCCACTTGAAGCTGCGGCCGTCGTCCCCGCAAGCGATGCCACGGACATGGCCATTGCCGACAATCGACGTCTTGATCAGCCGCGCCGGACCGGCGGCGATCCTGGGGCTCGGCCAGCCGGCGCCATAGGGCCCGCCAGCATCCAGGGCGTCACACAGTGCGCCCGCGACTCCGCCCGGCGCCAGCAGCGCATCGAGCAACAACGCGCGGTCGCCGCGCGACTTCTCAACGTCCGCAGCAAGGCGCTCGTTGATGAACTCGCGGAAGGGTTCGAGACCGCCGGCAGGCAGAGTGAGCCCCGCGGCCATTGCATGACCGCCGCCCGCGACGAGCAGTCCGCTGTCCTTGGCGGCAAGCACGGCGGCGCCGAGATCGACTCCGGAAATGGAGCGGCCGGACCCCTTGCCGGTACCGTCGTCGCATTCGGCGATGACGATCGCCGGGCGTCCGAACCGCTCCTTGATGCGGCCGGCGACGATGCCGATCACGCCTTGGTGCCAGCCCCTGCTCATGACTGTGATCACAGGTGAGCCATCGAGCTTCGCGGCCTGCTCCTCGGCCTGCTCGCACACCAACATCTCGATGGCGCGGCGTTCTTCGTTGAGGCGGTCGAGTTCGGTCGCGATTGTGCGCGCTTCCTCCGGATCGCTGCAGGTCAGAAGGCGGACGCCGAGGTTTGACTTGCCGACGCGGCCGCCTGCGTTGATCCGAGGCCCAAGCGCAAAGCCGAGATCGCGGCAGGACGGCGCCTTCACCAGCCGCGCAGCCTCGGCGAGGGCAACGAGCCCGACGTTCTGCCGCGCTGCCATTACCTTGAGGCCTTGCGTCACGAAGGCCCGGTTGAGGGTACGAAGGCCGGCAACGTCGGCCACGGTCCCGAGCGCGACGAGATCGAGGAGGTCGATGATCTTGGGCTCGCTGCTCTCGCTGAAGAAGCCGCGGCCGCGAAGCTCGCGAAGCAGCGCCACGCCAAGCAGGAACGCCATTCCAACCGCGGCGAGATGTCCGTGCGCGGCACCGTCATCGCTCTCGTCGAGGCGATTCGGATTTATGAGCGCGTGCGCGACGGGAAGCAGGCTCGCGCATTGATGATGGTCGACGACGATCACCTCCAGGGCAGCGGTCTGCGCTTCCTCAAGCGCTTCGAAGGCTTGTGCGCCGCAGTCGACGCACACGGCAACGCTCGCTCCACGGCTCTTGAGCTCGACCAGTGCTTTGCCGCTCGGCCCATAGCCTTCCATCAGGCGGTCCGGGATGTAGACGATGGGCTCGGCGCCGACCCTGCGAAGCAGCAGGACGAGCAAAGCGGCGCTGGTCGCCCCGTCGACGTCATAGTCGCCGAAGATGGCGATCGTCTCGCCGCCCTGAACTGCGTCGGCAAGCCGCCGGGCACCCCTGTCCATGTCCTTGAAACAGGACGGGTCGGGCAGGAAGTCGCGGATGCGCGGATCACGGTGCCGGCCGAGATCGTCGCGCGCCACGCCACGCGCCAGCAGTAGCTCGTCCAGCAGTGCGTCCATGCCGGTTGCAGGCTCGTTCGAACGGCGCCAGCGCCACGGCTGCCCCGTCACGGATCGTTCTATGTCGAGGGCGCCGGTCACCCTGCCAAGGTAAGAGTCGGGGATTCAGCAGTCCAGAGGCGCGGCCGGTGAGAGCGCGGCAATCTGTGGATAGCGTGCGGGCTCGCGTCAGGCCTGACCAAGGTCGCGGAGCAGATCCAGGAACCAGGGGCTCGCCGCGTCGAACGCCTTGCCGCCGCCGATACGCTCGAACTCGACCGCGCGCAGCTCGTCGCCGCGCTCCTCGTCCTCGCCGACCACGCCCGACTCACCCCGTAGCGCAGCGTCGACCGCATAGGTGGTACATTGCCGGATCAGATCGAGATCGGCTTCGTTCGGGGCCGCGGAACGGGAGAAATATCCACTCTTTTGAACGAGCACCTTGTCGGCGCCGAGCTCCGCGGCGAACTGCTTTGCGAACCACTGGCCGGGGTTGATCTTGTCGAGCTGCACGTGGCCGAACGGGTCGCGCGGAACCTCTTCCCCCGCCTGCTCCATTGCGGTCACGATCTCGCTGACGCCCGCACCTTCGGAGATGAAGAGGTTGACCCCGTCCTGCTCGTCCATGACCGTCCGGAGGCGCTTGGCCTCGTCGGCAACATTGAACGGGCGCTCCGGAACGAACACCCCGTGGACGTCCCAGCGGTCAGCGGAGTTCTCGAGCCACTCGGCGAACTGGGCATTCCTTACCCATCGATGGTGGGCCAGCGCCGTGGCGGCCGTGAGCCAGCCGCAGTTGCGGCCCATCACTTCGTGGACGACGAGCATCCGCGGGTTGGACGAATGCTCGGCAATGATGTTGCGAGCGTACAAGGCGCCCTGTTCTGCGGCGGTCCACGCGCCGAGCGACTGCTTGATGGGCACGACGTCGTTGTCGATAGTTTTGGGCAACCCGACGACCGTAAGCTGGTAACCGTTGCCGCGCAGGTAAGCGGCAAGGTCGGCGGCAGTGCCGTTGGTGTCGTCGCCGCCGATCGTGTGCAGGACGTCGACGCCGTCCCGGCTCAGCTGCTCGGCAGCCACGTGCAGCGGGTCCTGGCCCTGCTTCACAAGGCCGCGCTTCTCGCAATCCTTGACGTTGGTGAGCTTGACCCGGCTGTTGCCGATCGGGCTGCCGCCGAAGGCGTGCAGCCGACCAGCGGCAGCACGGACGGCGTCAGTGACCTCGACGCTGTCGCCGGTTAGCAGGCCGGCGTAGCCGTTGCGGTAGGCAATGATGCGTACGTCCGGCGCCACTTCCGTGTAGCGCTCGATAAGGCCGCCGACGGCGGAAGAAAGGCACGGCGCGAGACCGCCTGCGGTAAGCATGGCAACGGTAGTGACTGGCATGGGGAGCCGATAGTCGCGCCGTGAGCCCTCGTCCACGGTGCGCCGATCTGCTCTGTCGTCGAGCCTAGGACTTGGCGTGCGGCTTCGCGGTTTTCGGCGGCGCCGGGAATTTGTCCGAAGCGGCTTTCACCTTCTCCATCATGCCAGGCATAAGCTTCATCATCTCGGGCATGGACGATGCCATCGAGCGCATCATGTCCGGGTCCACCCACATCTGGATATATTGGGCCGCGAGCGCGCGGCCGCTCGGTGTTACGAAGAAGGCATTGATGTCGGCAAGCTGGCGCTCGTCGAATCGCCGCGCCATGGAGCGGGCGAGGCCATCGCGGACACGCGGGTCGATGATCGCGGAGATCTTGCCCGCTTCCTCCATCGCCACCTGCTTGATGGCGGCGGTGCGCTGATCGAAATAGGGGTCCCTGGCGGCCGCTGCGTCGTGCAGCGAAACGTCCCGGGCGCTTGCGTCTTTCTTGCTGCCGGCGCGCATCGGCAAGTCCGATGGCTTCATCGCCATCACCCGGTCGAAGACGCTGCTCATCAGGCCCGTCATCAGCTTGCCGTATGCACCGTCCGGCCACAGCGCGACGGATGATGTTCGAGCCAGCGCCAGACGCGCCGGATCCGGATCGGGCTGCGGCGGGAACAGCTTGTCGAACATGGCGAGCATGGCAGCGAAATCGGGCGGCGACTGCTTGGCGGCTGCCTTTGGCGCGACATGGCGAGACGCAGGCTTGGTCGACGCCGTCGCCGGCGAAGTGCAGAGCGCGATAAGACTCGCGCCGATGATGATTG
The DNA here is from genome assembly GCF_054263715.1 of Sphingomonas sp. F9_3S_D5_B_2. Lineage (NCBI taxonomy): Bacteria > Pseudomonadati > Pseudomonadota > Alphaproteobacteria > Sphingomonadales > Sphingomonadaceae > Sphingomonas > Sphingomonas sp. F9_3S_D5_B_2. The sequence continues at coordinate 305,684 of NZ_JBSZFB010000003.1, forward strand.
AGCGCATGGTAATCCCCCTGCCAGGAGATTGAGCCGACGCCGCGCGCCTGTCCAGTCAGCCCTTATCGTCGACTTGATGCTGCAGCAGCTCGGACCGGACTCGCACGGCCCGCGAACCGACCCGCGTCTCGACGAGGAATACGGAAAAGGCGACGCCGATCGCAATCATCGAGCCGATGAAGAGGAGTGCGATCGCCGTTCCGAAATGGACCCGGGTCAGGCTGGCCGCGAACAGCAGCGAGACAACGAGGCAGATAAGGACTGCTGAAAGCACCGCAAGGGTGATCGCCCAGGAGACCAGCGCCATGCGGCGATCGAGGATGTGCATCTCGCCAAGCCAGCGTTCGTGCTCGATACCGCGACTGTCGAGCAGCAGCGGTTCGACCTGCCTCGATCGGTCGACGATCCGCGACAGCCGGGCCGCGCACACGTTGAGGAAAGCACCAATGCCGCTCAGCAAGAACACCGGCGCAACCGCCTGGCGCACGATGTCGCCCACGATGGTCGCGGAAAGGTCGGTAACGGGTACCATCTGCAGCACGGTGTTCCTATGCCTCAGGGGCGGGCAGGAGTTCCAGTCGCCGGGCGGTTAGGCGCGCGCGGCGTTGTCGTCTTCACAACTGGCGACGTCGAGCATCAGCAGGCCATTCACGACGAAGCTTGCGGCCAGGATCCACGCGAAGCTTGCGATGAGTGGCCGGGTAGGTCCGAAGATGCTGACGACGATCGTCGCGATGGAGAGGCCGGTGATCAGAAGCGCGGCCAGGCACAGGTCCATGCCAGCCGAGAGCCCAGTCCAGGTCCGCACCGAACCGCGCGCCTGCGTGCTTGCGGCCCCAAGGATCAGGCTGCGCAGGAGGAGCCAGCCGATAATCGGCCACACCGTCGGAAAAAAGTGCGTGTCGGGGTTGAGCACGAACAGCAGCCCGGCAAGGGCCGTGACGGCACCCGCGGCCATGGCATAGGCCCGAACCTCGCGCCGGAGGGAGCCGGCGACGACCTCGACCAGTCCGGCGGCAATCAGCAAGCCGCCGATAACATCCGAGGAAATCCGCTTGCCTGCCGGGAGCAGTGCAGCGCCGGCGCTGAGAAGAATGACGAGAATCCCCGCAACGCGCATTCCCCGCGCGCGGATTCGCGTCCGATCGCTGCTTTGGGCGTCTGTCGTCACGGTGCCGGTCCGATCCCTTCCGCTAAGCGGCGAACCCTGAGCGCGAAGATAGGTTCCGGCGGGGCGATCCGCTACGCAGCGCTGAGCAGCTTCTTGACGCCGCGTGCGGCCTGGCGAAGGCGTTGCTCATTCTCGACCAGGGCGATGCGGACGAAGCCTTCGCCTTCCTCGCCGAAGCCAACTCCGGGCGCGACCGCGACATGGGCCTCGGTGAGCAGCATCTTGGCAAACGCGATCGAGCCGAGATTGTGAAAGCGCTCCGGGATCGGCGCCCAGGCGAACATCGACGCCTCGGGCACTGGAATCGTCCAGCCGGCGCGGCCGAAGCTCTCGACAAGCACGTCGCGGCGCTTCCGGTACAGGTTGCGGTTCTGCTCGATAATGTCCTGAGGCCCGTTCAGTGCTGCGACGGCGGCGGCCTGCACCGGGGTGAACGCTCCATAGTCGAGATACGACTTCACCCGCGCCAGCGCCGCGATCAACCGCGCGTTGCCCACCGCGAACCCCACGCGCCAACCGGCCATCGAATAGGTCTTGGACATGGACGTGAACTCGACCGCCACCTCCTTGGCGCCCTCCACCTGCAGGATCGATGGCGTCGGCGTCTCGCCGAAGTAGATCTCCGCATAGGCTAGGTCGGAGATCACGATCAGCTCATGTTCGCGGGCGAAGCCGACCAGGCGCGTATAGAAGTCGACGTCGGCGACATAAGCCGTAGGGTTGGACGGATAGCCGACCACCAGCACCTTGGGGCGAGGGACGGTGTAGCGCATCGCCGTCTCGAGGCGGCGAAAGAAGTCTTCGCCCGGCGCCGCAGGAATCGAGCGGATGGCCGCGCCCGCGATGATGAACCCGAAGGTGTGGATCGGGTAGGACGGGTTGGGAGCAAGCACGACATCACCAGGCGCAGTGATCGCCTGCGCCAGGTTCGCCAGCCCCTCCTTCGAACCCAGGGTGACAATCACTTCCGTGTCCGGATCGACCGTGACCCCGAACCGGCGCTGGTAATATGCGGCTTGCGCCTTGCGGAGTCCGGGAATCCCGCGGCTAGCCGAGTAGCGGTGGGCGTTCGGCTTGTCGGCAACCTCGCATAGCTTGTCGATCACGTGCTTCGGCGGAGCACCGTCCGGGTTGCCCATGCCGAGATCGACGATGTCCTCCCCGCGGGCGCGCGCCGCTGCCTTCATCGCGTTCACTTCGGCGAAGACGTACGGCGGCAGGCGCTGAATGCGGTAGAAATCCGAGTCCATCGCGAGAGTCATGGTCGCGATGCTGCGGTGCATCAATCCCTGTAGGCGGGCAGCGACCAGCCGCGATGGATGGCGAGACCGCGAAGGCCGAATGCAGCCATCGCCCCAATGGTTGCTGCGATCGGTCCAGCAACTCCCGAGAGGGTCAGGCCGACGAATAGCCCGGCCGCGAGTGCTGCGGCGGTCACGTACAGTTCGGGACGCATGAGGATGGACGGCTCGCCGGCAAGCACATCGCGGATGATTCCGCCGACGCACGCGGTGAGTACGCCCATCGCGAAAGCCGGCACGGGCGCTACTCCGTAGTCCAGCGCCTTGGCAGAGCCGTAGGTTGCGTAGGAGGCGAGTCCTGCTGCGTCGAACCATAGCAGCGCCTTGCCTGCGAAGCGCCGGCGGCTGAGCAGCCACACGACCAGAGCGGCACCGATGCAAATCAGAAGAGTCGCATTCGTGTGCACCCAGAACACGGGAGCGCCGATCAGCAGGTCGCGCAGGGTGCCGCCGCCCACGCCCGTCACGACCGCGAAGAAGATAAAGGTGACCAGCGTCTGCCGCTTCTCTGCGGCGAGGAGCGCCCCGGAAATCGCGAATACGCCGATTCCGAAATAGTCGAGCAGGACGAGCGCGGATGGAATTTGCGGGGACACCTGCATGACGCCTACATTAGCCCCATGGCGGACGAGACTGAAACGGGCAGCGCGATCCCGAGCTTGCAGGACTGGCAGCATTGGACGCTGGTCATGGGGCGTGCGCAGCAGATGCTGATGGAATTCTGGGCGAATGGCCTGAAGAAGGACCAGCCGTTGCCCAACTTCGCGCTTGGCTGGTCGCCGCCCGCCTTCGGCTTCGGTGAACAATCGGCCGCACCGATGGCAGACCCAGCCAGCATGATGGCGGCCGGGGCGCAGGCCTGGGCGAAGGGTCTCGAGACCTGGGGCAAGGTGCTCGGCGGTGCTGCGGCGCCTTCCGCCGACGGAGCTGCCGACCGCAAGGACCGCCGCTTCGCTGCTCCGGAATGGCGCGAGAACCCGATCTTCGACACGATCCGCAAGACCTACCTTCAGATCTCCGACCAGCTGCTCGGGACGGTGGACGAGGTCGACAATCTCGATCCCGCGATGCGCGAGCGGCTGCGCTTTGCGACCCGCAGTTTCGTCGATGCGATGAGTCCGTCGAACTTTGCCGTGACGAATCCGCAGGTACTGAAACGGACTCTGGAGAGCCGGGGCGAGAATCTGCTCAAGGGCCTGTCCAACATGCTCCGCGACATTGCGGCGGGCCAGCTGACGCAGACGCAATCGGGCGCGTTCGAGGTCGGCCGCAACCTAGCGACCACGCCGGGCAAGGTCGTCCGCCGAACGCCGCTCTACGAGCTGATCCAGTACACGCCGACGACTCCCGACGTGCTGAAGACGCCGCTCGTCATCTTCCCGCCGTGGATCAACCGCTTCTACATCCTCGATCTCACGCCCGAGAAAAGCTTCGTGAAGTGGTGCGTGGACCAGGGGATCACCCTCTTCATGGTGAGCTGGAAGTCGGCGGACGAGAGCCTCGCCCATGTGTCGATCGACGACTATGTCCTCGACGGCCAGATCGACGCGATCGATGCCGTGCGCGAGCTGCTGGACGTGGAGGCGGTCCATGCGATCGGCTATTGCGTGGCGGGCACCACGCTCGCCGCGACCCTGGCTCTGCTGGAGACGAGAGGCGAGGCGGCCAAAGTCAAGTCGGCGACCTTCTTCACCGCCCAGGTCGATTTCGCGGAAGCCGGCGACCTCAAGCTGTTCACCGGCCCTGAGACCATGGCGCTGCTCGAGGAGCTGACCAAGGAGAAGGGGTTTCTGGACGGGCGCTACATGGCCGCGACGTTCAACCTTCTGCGCGGCCGCGACCTCATCTGGAACTATGTGGTCAACAACTACCTGCTGGGCGAGGAGCCGCCGCCGTTCGACCTGCTCCACTGGAACAGCGACACGACGAACCTGCCCGCCGGCTGGCACCGCCACTATCTCGAGACGCTCTACAAGGGGAACAAGCTGGCCGAACAGGGCGGCATCAGCGTCGCCGGCACCGCGATCGACATCGGCTCGGTGAAGACGCCGACCTACGTCCAGGCCGGCCGGGAAGACCACATCGCGCCCCCGCAGAGCGTCTGGAAGATCATGGACCATTTCGCCGGGCCCAAGCGGTTCGTGCTTGCGGGCTCCGGCCATATCGCCGGCGTGGTCAATCCGCCGGCCGCGCAGAAGTACCAGTATTGGGTCAACGAGACGCCGTGCGGGACGCTCGAATCCTTCATCGAGGGAGCCGAGGAGCGCAAGGGCTCCTGGTGGCCGGACTGGCTGGCGTGGCTGAAGGAGCAGGGCCCGGCAACGGTGAAGGCGAGTGGCGCGCGCGTGCCGGGCAAGGGCAAAGTGAAAGCGCTTGGCGACGCGCCGGGGACTTACGTCAAGGAGCGGTGAGCGTCCCCAATGTCTGCTTTGGGTGGAAAGTGGACACAAGCCGAGTAATGTGAGCGCATGGGACTGAAGGTCTACCTCCCGATTGCGGTTTTGATTTTTGCCGCCGCGACGGCTGGTGCTGACGTTATCGCCAGGACCTCACTTGCGGGGCAGCCGTTTGCCGCGGCGTTGCACGAGCATCTCTATTGGGCCCGCGTGGAGCTGGTTGGCACCGTTCTTTTGTTCTCACCATTTCTCGCCGTGGCGGGCGTATGTGGTCTGGTGGAAAGGCGAGCGCGGTCTCGAACTGTCCTGCTCATCTTCGCGATCTCGATGGTTGCACTGCTGTGTTTCTATTTCCAAGGCTATCAGGCGGCGGAACGTGCCGAGCTGGACCACATGTGGACAGCGGCAACGCTGTCGGTCGGGCTGCTACCTGTTGCCGGCCTTTCGGTCGTTCTTGCTGTTGTTGTAGCCGCATGGCTCGCCACCGAGTTCGACCCTCGAGTATCCGAGTAGCCTCCAACTCAATGGCGGCAGGTTTGCGTGGAAAGCGGACGTTACCTCCGACTTGAGATCACACTCGCGTTGAAGGTGGCACCAAAGACCGCGTCCAACAGCATTCGGCCCCAAGCAAGATACACGAACGCTTGGATGACGACACCGAGTAGATCGCGCTGGGCGATACCAGCCGCTACTCCGACGAGGACGAGCAAAAGCCCGCTACCGAGCAAGCCCCAGCGGACCAGAAGCCATCCGCGTATCCACGGCTGAAGACGTCTTGGAATGACGTCTGCGTCACGAGCATCGCTTGGCATGAAACCCACCAGACGGAGCCTAATGAAGGCGAGGATGCCCCACGCAACGACCGCTATGGCCAAGGGGATCAGTCCATAGCTGACGACCGCGCCGAGCGACGGACGAAACAGGCCGACGATCAAAAGGATGATTGCAGCCGCTCCAACTGCGACGCTTCCGCAGACGACTTTGATCGTCCGTTCAGGAACTGCCGCGACGGTGGCTTTTAGGGCAGCATTCATTACTGCAACCTACGGACTAAGGTAATGTCCGCAATTGGTCGAAAGCGGACATTAGCGACCGAACGCCAACCATCACTGGTTCAGCACTTCTCGTACTTCCAATGGCGCTTCTTGCCTTCGGAGAGCCATCCGATGGCGGTGGCGATGCGCTTGTCGCGGGTTGAGTCCTGCTTCGCTTCGGCGATCCACTCCAGATAATCGCGCCGGGCCGAGGGCGCGAACCCGTCGAGCGTCGCCTTCGCCTGCGGCGCCTTGTCGAGGGCGGCCGCGAAGGCAGGGTGCATTTCGGGTGCAGCCTTGGGCGCATGCTTCGCCTTGCGGGGAGCCGGGGCTCCGGCGGCGAGAGTCGCCGCCTCACGGATGAGCTGGTCGAGCTCTGCGTCCGGCGGCAGGTCGTCGATGGACTTAAGCTTGCCGAACTGGCCCATGGCGCCGACCGTCGAATGGCTCGATTCCAGTTCCTGACCGCGCCAGAAGTTCAGCGCCGCGTGCGCTTTGAAGGCGGCGGTGATGAGGACGAGCTTACCGCCAACGGTGTAGGCCGGCATGCGCCACTTCACTGTCTCCTCGGCATTGGGGAGCACGGCATGCACCCGCTCCCGCACTCGCGTCAGTATATCCTGAGCAAACGGCGCCGCGGCCGCGATATAGGCGTCGACTGTGGGATCGCGGGTCACAGGATGCCGCCGCCGAGCATCAGCCGCAGCACGGCGACGACGATCACGAACAGGTTGAGGTTGCGTCCGGAAGTGCCGCGCGAGATCGTGCCGATGCCGGCGCCAAAAATGGCGAGCAGGAGCACCAGCCATTCGCCAATGCCGAGGAGCGGGAGGAAGGCGACGACCGCCAGGACGAGTGCGACGAAGCCGATGATCAGGGAAACGACGTTGAACATGATCCCTGCATAACAGCAGTGAACGCTTCGCGCTCCCCCGTTCACAATCCAGAGAGGAGTGCAGCGCTACCCTGCCATTGAACGCTCATGCTGAACGCCGCGTTGGTTGAAAGGGACGGCGAGCCCTGCCACTTGGACCGAAATCTCGAAAGGTTGTTTATGGCTGGACTGGCCAGGTTCGCGCGGATTTCTGCCCTGCTCATGCTCGGGGCGGCCGTAGCTGCATGCGAGACCAAGCAGACGCCGCCATCGGGCGCTATTCCCCGGGTCACCGTGGAAGCGCCGAGCAAGTCGTCGGTGTGGCGCCAGGTCGCCACGGCTGCCGACCGCGACCGGCTAAACCGGCTGGGCCTGGCATGGCAGTCGGCGCTCGCGGACGCCCGCAAGGATTCGGCCGGCGAGATCGAGAAAGAAGGGGCGTTACTGAAGCCCCGGGGCGCCCTGCCGCGGCCAGCGCCGACACCCGGCAGTTATAATTGCCGGCTGATCAAGCTCGGCAAGGCGACGGCGAAGAGCAAGCCGTACGAGAGCTTCAAGCCCTTCTTCTGCTACGTGGAAGTGGAAGACGAGCTGCTCACCATCGTCAAGCAGACCGGCAGCCAGCGCCCGGCCGGGCGCCTGTGGGAAGACGATGACCAGAGCCGCCTGGTGTTCCTCGGCAGCCTCGCGTTGGGTGACGAGCAGCAGCCGGTTGCTTACGGCGACGATCCGAAGCGTGACATGGCGGGTGTGCTCGAGCGCGTTGGCCCGTTCCGCTGGCGGCTCGTCATTCCGTGGCCGCAGAGCACCTCGAAGCTCGACGTGTTCGAGCTGACTCCGGTCGCCAACCAGCCCGAGTGAGCGAAGGCGCGGGGCTGCTCGCCGATCCGGCGGAAGTGCGCGCCATCCTCGTCGCGTCGGCCCGGGCAGGAGAGCCGATTACCTATTCGGAGCTGCTCGCGCTCCTTGGGCACCAGTTCACCCGTCCGAAAATGCGCGCGGTGTGCAAGGTGCTGGCCTTCGTGGATGATCAAGCCGAGGAGAACGGCGAGCCGGAGCTTGCCGTCCTGGTGGTTCGCCAGTCCGATGGCTTGCCGGGCCAGGGCTGGTGGATCGGGGGAGCGCCCAAGCACGGCTACACCGGGTTGTGGGAGGGGCCCGCCGCCGCGAAGCTCATTCGCAAGCTCCAGAAGCGAGCGTTCGAGTTTTGGGCGGGACGCGAGGCCTAGCTTTCGCTAATCGGCGCCGCGTGACCGACATTCGAAGCTTCAGCGTTGACGATGAGGACGACGGCATCCGCCTGGACCGCTGGTTTAAGCGGCACTTGCCTGACGTCACGTTCAACATGGTGTCGCGCTGGGCGCGAACCGGTCAGTTGAGGGTGGCGGGCAAGCGGGCCGCGCCTGGTGACCGGCTCGAAGCCGGGCAGGAGATCCGCATCCCTCCCGCGCCCCCGCCGCAAGCTCGACCTGCGCGGCCGCAGCCGAAGCGCGAGGCACTCACCGACGAAGAGACGCAGCTCGTCCGCGACATGGTCATCTTCGAGGATGCGAACGCATTCGTCCTCAACAAGCCACCTGGCCTCGCGACCCAAGGAGGCACCAAGACGACTCAGCACCTCGATCGTCTGCTCGACGGCCTCGCCGATGAGGGTGGCCGTCCCAAGCTGGTCCACCGCCTCGACAAGGACACGTCCGGAGCCCTGCTGGTTGCCAAGAGCGCGCGCTCGGCGAACCATTTCGCAAAGGCATTTTCCGGCCGGACGGCGCGGAAGATCTACTGGGCTCTCGTGGTCGGCAATCCGTCTGGTGACCAGGGCGAGATCGACGCGCCGCTTGCCAAGCAGCCCGGCACTGGCGGCGAGAAAATGCATATCAGCGAGGAGCACGGGCTTCCCGCCAAGACTCGCTGGCGCGTGATCGACAATGCCGGGAACCGCGCCGCCTGGGTCGAGCTGCAGCCGCTGACCGGGAGAACGCACCAGCTTCGCGCACACATGGCCTCGCTGGGCCACCCGATTGTCGGCGACGCCAAGTACGGCGGTCCCGAGGCGTTCCTTACCGGCGGCGTCAGCCGCAAGCTCCACCTTCACGCGCGGCGCATCCGCATCGACGCGCCGACCGGCGGCAAGATCGACGTAACGGCTGAACTGCCCGCGCACTTTGCCGAGAGCTTGACGATGCTCAGTTTCGATCGCGCGACCGGCGACCTGCCGCCACCTCCGCCACCCCCGCAGTTGGCGCCGCGAACGGCCAAGCCGGCAAATCGCCGTGGCGAGCGCCGGTCGCGCGGAGGCTCCGACAAGGGCAAGCGGCGGTGAACCGGCTCGCCGTGTTCGATTGCGACGGCACGCTCGTCGACAGCGGAGCGACCATCTATGCGGCGCTGTCGGAGAGCCTCGGCGCCAGCGGGATTGCAGTGCCGCAGCCGGAAATCTCGCGGCGGGTCATCGGGCTTAGTCTCGTCGAAGCCATTGCGCAGCTGACTCCGGAGCTTGGCGACGGCGATCACCGCCGGCTGGCCGAGGACTACAAGCGTGTGTTCATGGCGATGCGGGTCGCTGGGCGTGTCGAGGAGCCGCTGTTCGAGGGGGTGCTCGAGCTGCTCGACGCTCTCGAAGCGAAAGGTTGGCTGCTCGCGGTTGCTACCGGAAAGTCGGACCGGGGCTTGCGCCATTGTCTTGAACAGCACGGCATCCACGCCCGCTTCATTTCCCTCCAGACCGCCGACCGGCACCCGTCCAAGCCGCACCCGTCGATGGTCGAGCAGGCGATCGCCGACGCCCGGTCACGCCCGGAAACGACGATCGTCGTCGGCGACACCAGCTTCGACATGGCGATGGCCGCGGCGGCGGGTGCTCGCGGGATCGGCGCGGCCTGGGGCTATCACGAAGCGGAGGAGCTGCTAGCGGCGGGCGCTGCAGCGATTGCCGAGCGGCCGCTCGACGTGCTCGATCTCGTGCGGAGCGGTGTCGATGCCTGACGAAGCGACCTGGAAGCGCCGCTTCGCGCTGTACACTGCCGCGCGGTTCGGCGGGCTCGGCATCTTCCTGCTCGGAGTCGCGATCGCCTACTCGGACATGCTTCGACCCGGCGGCTGGCCGCAAGTCGGCGCGATCATCGCAATCTTCGGCGTCATCGACGCGCTGTTCGCTCCGCGCCTGCTGAAGCGCGCCTGGGAGCGGGAGGATGCGGGCTCGCAATGAAACGCTTCTGGAAAGAGGTTGTCGTCGAGCACGGTGGGGACGGCTGGAGCGTGCGCCTCGACGGCCGCCCGGTGCGCACGCCAGCTCGGGCTTCGCTGTCCGTACCGACCGAACAGCTCGCCCGTGGCATCGCGGACGAATGGGCTGGCGTAGAGGAAAAGATGGAGCCGGGGGCGATGCCGTTGACGGGGCTTGCCAATGCGGCGATCGACCGCGTGCAGCCGGACCGGCAGGCCTTCGCCTCAAGCCTCGCGGGCTATGGCGAGGCCGATCTGACCTGCTATCGCGCGGAGGCACCGCGAGCGTTGGCCGAGCGTCAGGCGGAAGTCTGGGACCCGCTGCTCGCCTGGGCGCGCCGGCGCTACGACGTCGACTTCTGCACGACGGCGGGGATCGTGCACGTCCCGCAGCCGACTGCGACCGTAAACCGGCTCGCCCATACCGTTGCCGCTCTAGATCCGTTCCAGCTTGCCGGATTGTCGCCGCTGGTGACGATTGGCGGCTCGTTGATCGCTGGTCTGGCCGTGCTTGAGAAGGCGGTATCGGTCGCGCAAGCCTGGGAGGCGGTGAGCGTCGACGAGCGCTGGCAGCTCGATCAGTGGGGCGCTGATGCGGAAGCGGAAGTGGCGCTCGAAAATCGCCATCGCGATTTCATCGCGGCCGCGCACTTTCTGGAGCTGCTCGACGCCTAGTGCTGAGGGCCGACGAGGTCTCGCACGAATTCCACCAGGTCCGTCTGCCGCACACGCTTGGACCGTTCCGCCATCACGATCGCCTGAACGCGGGCCAGGCATGCGTCCATGTCGCGATTGACGAGAATATACTCATACTCGGCCCAGTGATCGATCTCGTCGGCAGCGCGCCGCATGCGGTGCTCGATCACGTCGTTCGAATCCGTGCCGCGCTTGCGAAGGCGCGTCTCGAGTTCGGCCATCGAGGGCGGCAGCAGGAAGATGGTCACGAGGTGCTCGCCGAAGTCCGGCTCGAGCTGCCGTGCGCCCTGCCAGTCGATGTCGAACAGAATGTCGTGCCCCTTGCGAAGCGCGGCCTTCACCGGCGCCTTTGGGGTTCCGTAACGGTAGCCGAACACGCGCGCCCATTCGACGAACTCGCCCGCGGCAATCATCCGGTCGAACTCGGCATCGCCGACGAAATAATAGTCCACGCCGTCCGACTCGCCGGGCCGTCGGGGCCGCGTCGTCGCGGACACGGACATGGTCACGTCGTCGTCTGCCTCCAGAAGCATCCGCGAGATCGTCGACTTGCCGGCGCCCGATGGTGACGAAAGGACGATCAGCAGGCCGCGTCGGCGGCGGGCTGGATGGTCGGGCGCGGCGTCCATGCCCGCTCTTGCTTCCGGCGAACCGTGCGCGTCAAGCGGCGGCTTGCCGCAGTGCACAAATCAGGGCTTGAAATGCTGCGTCGCAGCGCTTATTGTGCACTGCAACACGGAATCACATCAACGAACGAGGTTATTTACGATGGCTGAGGAAACCAAGGTCCAGGCTCAGGCCGCTGCCCAAGCGCCGGCGGACGTTGCCAAGGCGGTCGCTGATACTGCCGAAGCAGTCGCCAAGGAAAGCGCCAAGGCAACTCGCCGTGAGCGCGCAACTGTCGCTCGCCGCGCCAAGCGCCGCGAAGCTGCCGCAGCGCCGAAGGCGACGCGCCGCACAACCAAGACACAGCGCACGGCCAAGCCGCGCCGCAACACTCGCAAGGCCGCCCGCACTGCCGCGGCGGCTCCGGAAAGGATTGAAAACGTGACGAACACCTTCTTCAAGGGCTTCGAAGCCCTGCAGGGCGCAGCGCCGTTCCAGAACCTGTTTGCTGACGCCAATGGCCGCACGCAGGACGCTGTGAAGCGCAGCCAGCGCGTCGCCGAAGAGCTCGCCGAGCTCAGCCGCGCCAATGTCGAAGCGCTCGTCGAGTCGACCCGCGTCGCCACTGAGGGCGCCCGCTCGATCGGCCAGAACGTGGTTGCAAGCAGCCGCGACGGTGTCGAGCAGACCGCCGATGCGATCCGTTCGCTCGCCGAAGCCAAGTCGCCGACCGAATATCTGCAGCTGCAGAGCGACTTCGCCCGCGCTTCCTTCGACCGTCTGGTCGCCGAGAGCTCGAAGCTGACCGAGTCGTTCGTGAAGCTCGCCGGCGAGGCCTTCCAGCCGCTTTCGAACCGCGCGAGCGCCAACGCCGAGCGTTTCAACACTTTCGTTGCCTGACCCTCTCCCCTCCTAAAGTCTGGCAACGGCTCCAGGCGGTCGCTCTCAAGGGAGCGGCCGCCTCTTTTTTTACAGGCATGACAAGTGCTGCCTTGCCGCACTTTGCCTGCGTGCCATATTTCAGGACGACATGAGTATCCGCGAACTGACCAGCACGGCGAATGGCCCCGACAAGGGGGATGGTCTCGACGAGGGCGAGACCGGCGTCGCCACGCGCACCCGCGCCAAGACCAAGAAGCCGTCGAACTACAAGGTGCTGATGCTCAACGACGACTACACTCCGATGGAGTTCGTCGTCCTTGTCCTGCAGCAGTTCTTCTCGATGAGCATCGAGGACGCGACGCGAGTCATGCTCCAGGTGCACCAGCAGGGCGTCGCGGTTTGCGGCGTCTTCACCTACGAGGTTGCGGAGACGAAGGTCACGCAGGTGATCGACTTCGCCCGCGAGAACCAGCACCCGCTCCAGTGCACGCTCGAAAAGGCCTGACCGGCCCGGATCAGGTTCGCCCGACGAACATGAATGCCGCCGCACCGGCTAGGCAGGCAAACGCACCCAGTCAACGCCAGCCGACCGGCTCCTTGAGCACCACTGCGGCAAAGACGGCGAAGACGATCAGCGTGATCACTTCCTGTGTGATCTTGAGCTGCCCGCCAGTGAAGCCGTGCACGTAGCCCAAGCGGTTGGCCGGCACGGCAAAGCAATATTCCACCAAAGCGATGCCCCAGCCCATGAAGATCGCTGTGATCATCGGCAGGTGCGGGAACTTCAGGTGCCCGTACCAGGCGAGCGTCATGAAGATGTTCGAGACGATGAGGAGCAGGATGGTAGGCATCGGCGCGCACTACTCGCGCCCGCGCGTCCATTCCAGCATGCGCCGCAGTCGCTCGGCTGCTTGAACGGCAGGCGAGTCCCGCTAAAGCGCGCCGGTGGACAGCATCTGGATAAAGGGCGGAAACCGCCTCAACGGCGAAATCCCGATCAGTGGCGCGAAGAACGCGGCACTGACGCTCATGCCCTGCGCGCTTCTCACCGAGGAGAAGCTGACGCTACTCAACCTGCCGCGCCTCGCGGACGTGGACACGTTCGGGCACCTGCTCAACCAACTCGGCGTCTCAACGATGGTCGAAGGAGTCCGCAAGGGCGAGTTCGGTCGGCGCATGACGATGCGTGCCAGGGACATCGCGGGAACGGTCGCGCCCTATGACATGGTCCGCAAGATGCGCGCGTCCGTGCTCGTGCTCGGGCCGATGCTTGCGCGTGCGGGCGAAGCAACCGTCTCGCTTCCGGGCGGCTGCGCAATTGGCGACCGCCCCATCGACCTTCACCTGAAGGCGCTCGAAAGCATGGGCGCCGAGATCGAGCTCACCGCGGGCTACGTGAAAGCGAGCGCTCCGAAGGGTCGGCTTTCTGGCGGCGACTTCAGTTTCCCCGTGGTTTCGGTCGGCGCGACCGAGAACGCGCTGATGGCTGCTGTCCTCGCAAAGGGCCGCACGCAGCTGTTCAACGCGGCGCGCGAGCCGGAAATCGTCGACCTCTGCAACCTGCTGGTCGCCATGGGCGCGAAGATCGACGGCATTGGCTCGTCGCACCTTACCATCGACGGCGTCGAAGGACTTCACGGCTGCGAATATGAGGTCATGCCGGACCGCATCGAGGCGGGCAGCTATGCTTGCGCGGCTGGGATCACCGGCGGCTCCATCGACCTCATCGGAGCGCGCCCTGACGACATGCAGGCGACGCTCAATGCGCTGGCGCAAGCCGGCCTGATGATCGAGTTCCACAATCGCGGCATCAAGGTTAGCGCCGATGGAGGGCTGAAGCCCCTGGCGCTCTCCACCTCGCCATTTCCCGGCTTCGCGACCGACATGCAGGCGCAGTTCATGGCCATGCTGACGCTCGCCCAGGGCGACAGCTTCCTTGAGGAGACCATCTTCGAGAACCGTTACATGCACGTGCCCGAACTCCGCCGGATGGGCGCCAACGTCGATATCCACGGCCGCTCGGCGATTGTTCACGGCGTAGCCGGACTCACCGGTGCCAGCGTCATGGCGACGGACCTCCGCGCTTCGATGAGCCTGGTGCTCGCCGGGCTCGTTGCCGAAGGGGAGACGGAAGTGCTGCGCGTCTACCACCTCGATCGCGGCTACGAGCGGCTCGAGGAAAAGCTTTCCGCCGTCGGCGCCACCATCGAGCGCAGGAGCGCCGGCTGAAATCGGCGGAAGCGATGCACGACCGTCTCGAACGAGACGGCGTCGCCTTATCGCCGCGCTTGCTCTCGCCTGGCGAGATCGCGATCATCGAACAACTCGCGGGTCCGCCCCAGGGGGCGGGGAGACGGATCTGCGCAAATTCCGAACTCGACCGGTGGCTGAGGACGGGGCCAGTAGCCCAAGCCCTGCGAGCCGCGGTCGGCCCCAGCCTGCGGCCGGTTAGAGCCATTCTGTTCGACAAGAATCCGGACGCGAACTGGGGCGTCGGGTGGCATCAGGACCGCACGATCGCAGTTCGCGCGCGGGTCGACCTGCCGGGTTTCTCCAGCTGGACGACGAAGTCGGGAATTACGCATGTGGAGCCTCCCTTCTCCGTGATCGAAGGCATGCTGACGGCACGGATCCACCTCGATCCGGTGGTCGGTGAAAACGCTCCATTGCTGGTTGCTCCGGGTTCCCACCGCGAAGGGCGAATCGAAGAGCCGGGCATCCGTGCCGTCGTGCAGCGTTGCGGAAGGGTTGCGTGCCTCGCCGAACCCGGCGACGTCTGGCTGCAACGGTCAGCCATTCTGCATGCGTCCGAAAAGTCTCGCGGGTGCCGGTCGCGCAGGGTGTTGCAGGTCGATTTCTCCAATCGAGAGCTGCCGCGTCCGCTCGAGTGGCTTGGGGTCGGCTGAGCACGTTAGAGAGACTTACAAAAGCGGATGCTGGTCCGCTCGAAGTCCATGTGGTGGTAGAAGGCGTGGGCCTCCGCCAGCCGGTCATTGCTCGTGATCTCGACGAGCTTGCAGCCGACTTTGCGCAACCGCTCTTCCGCTGCCGCAACGAGCATCCGGCCGATGCCCTCGCCTCTTGCCTGCTGTTCGACCACGAGGATGGTGATCCGGCCGACCGGCGATTCGCGGTGCGGGGTGACCATTCGGTGCAATCCGCATAGCCCGACCACTTGCTTGTCGAGCGTGGCGACGAGCGGCGCGTCGCCGGATTTGCGAAGTGCCGCGAGATTTCGGCGGACAGCGTCGGCGCTAATGTCATGCTCCAGCAGTTTGATGAGGTCGACCAGGCGAGCGGCGTCCGAGGGCTTCGCTTCGCGAATTTTCGGGATGGGCTTTGCCTTCGGCGGCGTCTTCGGCGCCGGACGCTTTCGCTCCGGCGGTGCTGACGCTTTGCTCGACGTCCCGCCCTTCTTCCGCTTCGGCTCCGCGACACCAAGCGACGCGCCCCAGTCCTTCGCGTCCAGGCTGCGCAGGTAAGCTTCCACTTCCTCCGGCTTGGCTGTTGGTCCCCTGGCGTCCATGCCGAGGACTGCCTTGCCCGCGGGGTCCGTCAGTCCGACCTTGCCGAAGCGGCGTTTGCCCGGCGTTCGCACGCGCGATCGCACCAGCTTCAGGCCGCGATTGCGGGCGCTCTCGGCCAGCGCATCGAGCAGCGGGTCGCTCACAGTGTGTCGAGGACGTGAAGCACGAGACCGACGAGGCCGCCGACCAGCGTGCCGTTGATACGGATGTACTGAAGGTCGCGGCCGACGGCGGCTTCAAGCCGGGCAGTGACCGTTCTGGCATCCCACCCGCGAATGGTCTCGGACACGAGCTTGACGATGGAGCCGCCATAGCTCGATGCCATTCCGACCACGGCGCGCCGTGCGAAGCGGTTGATGGCGATGCGAATGCGGGTGTCGCGCTCGAGTGTCGTGCCCATCGACTTCAGGATTTCGCCCATCTTGCCGGCGAGCACCGCATCCGGGTTGCGAGCAGCGCGGATGATGCCTTCCCGACCCTTCTGCCAGAGGGTGTCGAGCCACATGCCGACGGAGCGGTTCTCCAGCAGCTGCTCCTTCATGGCATCGACCCGCTGCCGCGTTTCGGGCTTGGTCTGGAGGTCGTTGGCGAGCTGGGCCAGGGCTTCCTCGACTTTGACGCGGACCGGGTGCGCGGGGTCGGTGGACATCTCGGCTGTCAGCTTGCGCAATCCGTCGAGGATCGCGTCGGCGAGCTTCGAGTCGAGACCAGCGAGCTTCACGACCCAGTTCGCCCGCTTGTGAACCATCTCCCGAATCAAAGGCTCATTGGCCTCCAGGGCCCGGGCCATCCAGCGGATTGCTGCTTCCAGCATGGGCACGTGACGGTCCTCGTTGATCGCTGAGGCGAGCGCGTGGCCAAGGAGCGGCGAGACGTCCATCGCCCGCAGTCGCGAGGAGATCGCTGTCTTGACGATGCCGCCGAGCCGCTCGTCGTCGAGACTCTCGAATATGTCGGCAATCAGGCGTGAGGCGCCGGCGCGGATCCGAGTCCCCTCGCCAGCCGGGGTCTGGAGGAAGCGGCCCGTGGCGGCGGCGACGTCGATGTTTCGCATCCGCCGGGCGACCACCGAGGCGGTCAGGAAGTTTTCTCTCAGGAAGTTCGCAAGGGTCTCGCCGATGCGGTCCTTGTTGCGGGGGATGATTGCCGTGTGCGGGATGGGCAGGCCGAGCGGATGTCGGAACAGCGCGGTGACAGCGAACCAGTCGGCGAGGCCGCCGACCATCGCCGCTTCGGCAAACGATTTGACGTAAGCCAGCCACGGATACGCCGGTTCGAGTGCCCTTGCGGTCGCGAATACGGCGGCCATGACCAGCAGCAGCCCGGTGGCAACGGCCTTCATGCCCGCGGCCCCCGGTTGTGCAGGGTTGAATCGCGCCAACGCGCCGTTGCTCATGCGGGCCATTGCCGCTCAATAGCCGAGCAGCAGTTAGGGTTCACCCGCGCCGCTTCACTCCGCGGGTACCGGCTCGCCCGATCGGTGAGCGGCGTCGCCGACGAAGCGGTGGAACAGGCGTCCGATCCGACTTTCGAGCGAGATTGCGATCGAGAAGTAGGAGGGCACCAGCAGTAGCGTCAGCAGCGTCGAGAAAATCAGGCCGCCGATGACGGTGACGCCCATTGGGGCGCGCCAGCTCGCGTCGCCCGTCAGTGAGAGGGCGATCGGCAACATGCCGGCGACCATCGCCACGGTGGTCATGACGATCGGCTGGGCGCGCTTGTGCCCGGCTTCGTAGATGGCTTCGTTCTTGGCCATGCCGTGCTCCATCATTTCGACGGCGAAATCGACCAGCAGGATGGAGTTCTTGGCGACGATTCCGAACAGCATCAGCATCCCGATCAGGACCGGTAACGACAGCGGCTGACCGGCGATGTGAAGGCCGAGGGCAGCGCCGAGCGGGCAGAGCCACAGGGAGCCCATGTTCACGAAGGGCGAGAGGAAGCGGCGGTAGAGGAGCACCAGAACCGCGAACACCAAGCCGACGCCCGACAGCAGAGCGATGATGAAGTAGAAGATCATTTCCGACTGCCACTTCTGCGAGCCGAGGTTCAGCTCGTGAACGCCCTGCGGCAGGTTCTTTACCGTTTTGAGGCTGCGAATCTTCGGCCACACGTCACCGGTGGTGAGGCCGGGCGCGAGATCGGCACCGATCGCGATCCGCCGCTCCTGGTTCGTGCGCTGCACCGTGGTCGGGCCAGCGCCGAACGTGATCTCGGCCACGGACTTCAGCGGCACCGATCCGCCATCGGAGGTTGGCACCGGAAGGTTCTCCAGCGTCGCGATGTTGCGGCGCTCGCTCTGGTCGAGCGAGACGCTGATCGGCACCTGACGGTCGGACAGCGAGAACTTCGCACTGTTCTGCGCGATGTCCCCGATCGTCGCGATCCGGATCGTCTGGCTCAGTGCCGCGGTCGTCACGCCCAAGTTGGCGGCCAGATCGAAGTGCGGCTTGATGACGATTTCGGGCCGGGCGAGATCGCCCATCACCCGCGGAGCGCGGACCTGCGGCATCTTCTCCATCTCGGCCGAAATGGCGTTGGCTGCTGTGAACAGCTGCTCGGGGTCTTCTCCGCCCAGGAACAGCATGATGTCACGGCCGCCGCCGCCGGGGCCGCCGCCGCCCTGGCTGAGGAAGTTCACGCGCGCATCGGCGATGTTGGAAAGCGCCGGAGTGAGCGACCGTTCGAACTGCGTGCTGGTGACCTTGCGGTCTTTTCTAAGGACCAGGTTCACATAGCCGCTGCCGACGTAGATGCGCTCGAACGCGCTCTGGACGGTCGGGTCCTTGCGGACGATCCCGGCCACGTGGTCGACGACCGCCTCAGTCTCCTCAAGCGTGGACCCTGGCGGCAGGTTGACCTGGATGGTCGAGAAATCGACGTTCTGCGGCGGCTGGAAGCTCACCGGAAGTGTCATGATCAGGCCTGCCGTGACACCCAGCGCGAGGAAGCCAGCGAGGACCATGGCCATGCGGTGATCGAAGCGCAGGCTCTTCACCTTGCCCCAGAAGCCCGGGTGGCGTTCGGCGTAGTCGTGGGCCTTGCTGGTATCCAGCGACCAGTTGAGAACGCCCAGATAGGTGTCCATCGCCCGTCCCGAAGCGTGCGGCTGAATACCGTTCGAGCGCAGGAAATAGGCCGCGATCAGCGGGGTGATCATGCGGGCGACGAGCAAGCTCATCATCACTGCGATGACGACGGTGTAGCCGAACGCCTTGAAGAACTGGCCCGAGATGCCGGGCATCAGGGCGACCGGCAGGAACACCGCCACGATCGACATGGTGGTGGCCAAAACCGCCAGGCCGATCTCGTCGGCGGCATCGATGGCCGCCTGGTAGGCGGTCTTGCCCATCCGCATGTGCCTGACGATGTTCTCGATTTCCACGATCGCATCGTCGACGAGCACACCGGCAACAAGGCTCAGCGCCAGCAGCGACAGGCCGTTCAGGTTGATGCCCATCAGGCTCATGAACCAGAATGCCGGAATGGCCGACAGCGGGATCGCGAGCGCGGAGATCAGGGTCGCGCGGATATCCCGGAGGAACAGCAGGACGACGAGGACGGCGAGGACGGCGCCTTCGATCAGGCCCTCGATCGCGGACTTGTACTGCTCCTTGGTGTAGTCGACCTGGTTGGAAATCTCCGAGAAGTGGATGCGCGTATCCTCCTTCTCGATCTTGTGCATTTCCTTCCAGACGTCGTCGTACACCGACACGTCCGATGCGCCCTTGGCGCGCTGGACGTTGAAGCTGATCACCTCGCGGCCGTCGAGCTTGGCCAGTGTCCGCTGCTCGGAATAGCTGTCCTCGACGCGAGCAATATCCTGCAGCCGCACCATGCGGCCGCCGGGGAGCGAGATCTGCGTCTGCGCCAGGTCATGAGCGGTCTTGGCGTTGCCGAGCACGCGTACGGATTGCTCCGAACCCGCAATCTCGGCGCGGCCGCCTGCAGCGTTCAGATTGACCTGCCGGAGCTGCGCGTTGACGGCCGCCGCGGTCAATCCCTGCGACTGCAGTGCGGCGGGGTCGAGGATGACGCGGATTTCACGGTCGACGCCACCCTCGCGAGACACCGCGGCCACGCCGGAAACGCCGCGCAAGCGCTTCGCGACGTCATTGTCCACGTACCAGCTGAGCTGCTCGAGGCTCATGTCGGTCGTCTCGGCAGCGACGAACACGATCGGATCGCCGGCGATGTCGACGCGCTCGACCTGTGGCTCGAGGATGCCCTCGGGCAGGTCGCTGCGGATCTGCGCCATGGCGTTGCGGACGTCGTTGACCGCGCGATCGGTGTTGGTGCCGATCTGGAACTGGATGAAGGTGTTGCTGTAGCCTTCATTCACGGAGCTATCGATTTCATCGACTCCGGTCACGCCGCGGATCGCCGCCTCGACCTTCTGCGTGATCTGCTTTTCCATCTCCGCAGGAGCGGCGCCGGGCTGGCTGACGCCGACGGTCACGCCGGGAAAGTCGATGTCCGGATTGTTGGTGACGGTCATCCGGGCAAACGCGATCACGCCCGCCAGCAGCAACGCGATGAAGAAGACGAGCGGCGGAACCGGGTTGCGAATGCACCAGGACGAGATGTTGCGAAAGTTCATGTCAGCTCAGCTTCTGATGCGCGGAAGACGCCGCCGACGGCCTAGTGGGCCGCCGCCTGGCGCCTCGGGTTGACCTTCTGGCCGGGGTTCAGGAACGG
Source organism: Sphingomonas sp. F9_3S_D5_B_2 (assembly GCF_054263715.1). NCBI lineage: Bacteria > Pseudomonadati > Pseudomonadota > Alphaproteobacteria > Sphingomonadales > Sphingomonadaceae > Sphingomonas > Sphingomonas sp. F9_3S_D5_B_2. Next base: position 326,091 of record NZ_JBSZFB010000003.1, read on the forward strand.
ACCGGCCGAAAGCACGACGGCCTCGTTGCCGGACAGACCGGAAGCGATGGACACTCCGTTGTCGTCGACAGCGCCGATCGTGACGTTCTTCCGCTCGACCTCGTTCTTGCCGTTGATGATGTAGACGTAATTGCCCTTTTCATCGCTGAGCACGGCGCTCTGCGGCAGCAGCGGTGCCGTCGTTTGGCCACCGGTGATGCGAGCTTCGGCGAAGCCGCCCGGCTTGATCGCCGGATCGTAGCCAACCGCGATCCGGACGAGGCCCAGGCGCGACTGCGGGTCGATGACCGGCGCGACCTGCCAGACGCTGCCCGAGAAGCTCCGCTCGGAGCCGACGGGAGTGACCGTTGCCGGCATCCCGACGTGCACGGCCATCAGGTCAGCTTGGGAGAGCTGCGCCTGCATTTCCATCTGCCCGCCCTCCGCGAGCCGGAACAGGGCCGGTGAGCCGGGGCTGACGATCTGCCCGACCTCGACGTTGCGGGCGAGGATCAGCCCTGCTGTCGGCGCCAGCACATTGAGCTGGCCGATCTGGGCACGAGTCGCGCCGAGCTGCGCCTGCGCAACCCGGACCTGGGCGTTCGCTGCATCGCGGCTTGCGCGCTTGGAGTCGATCTCGGCCTTCGAAACGAAGCCGCGCGACTGTAGCGAGATCGCGCGTTCGTAATCGGCCTGCGCCAGAGCTGCCTGCGCGCGAGCGGCCTGGATCTGCGCGGCGAGCTGTGCCGCCTGCTGCGTCTGGACCGAACGGTCGACGACGGCGAGCACCTGGCCCGCACGCACCCAGCTGCCGGCATCGACGAGTACTCGGATGACACGGCCACCCTGGCCGGCGATTCCGATTGGCTGGTCGCGGCGGGCACCGAGCGGCCCACTGGCGATGATGGCGCGGCCGAACTGGCTCTGGCCGGGGACGACGACGGTCACCGCCGGCATCTGACCGGCGGGCTTGCCGCCTGCCGGTAGCGCGGCGCTCTTAGAACCTCGCGTGGCCATGTACATGGCGCCAAGCGCAATCAGTATGATGAGGACGGCGGCGATGATGACCCATCGGCGGCGTCGGCTGCGGTCCTGCACGATCAACGTGTCGGACGCATGGATGGTGGTCTCGCGGTTCATCATTCCTTGCCCACTGTTTGCGCGAATCTGCCCAGCTCGTTATCCAAGCTGTATTACGCTAATAAGTCACCGCTCGCAACAGAGCCTTCGTCATCGGCGGAATACAGCAGTTTTCGACTAACGGCGGCACTTGCGCCGCAAGCGCGCGTTAGCACAGGTTGGCGGCGGGTTCGCCCAGTGGTTTGGGTTCACGAAAAAGGGGAAGCGCGGACATGGAGAGCTACGGGATCATCGGCTGGATCGTGATCGGGGGAATCGCCGGCGCAATCGCCAAGTTCCTCATGCCCGGGAAGGACCCGGGGGGCTGCATCGTTACAATCATTCTCGGCATCGTCGGCGCGCTGATCGCCGGCTGGATCGGTCACGCCGTCGGCTGGTACGGACAGAACGAAGGCGCCGGATTCATTGCGGCAATTGTCGGCGCGTTCGTCATCCTCCTGATCTATCGTCTGGTTTCGGGCCGCCGGCGCTAGCCGGAACGGCCGTTCAGGAAACAGCCATGGCGCGCGGGTGAGCCTGCGCGCCACATGGGGAACGAGGACGACCAATGATGAAGCATGCAATCATCGCGGCGCTGCTGTGCGCTGCGCCGCTGCCGACTGCCGCCGAAGCGCAGCAGGCCAACATCACACAGACCATCGCGGGCACGAGGCTTGATGTAAATGCGACCGGCGAGGCAACTCGGGTGCCTGATGTAGCGAACATCTCCGCTGGAGTTGTCAGCCGCTCGAGCACGGCGGGCGCGGCAATCCAGGAAGCGTCGGAGCGGATGGAGCGCGTCCGTTCGGCATTGCGGCGCGCCGGCGTCGCCGATCGCGACGTCCAGACAAGCAACATCAGCCTCAATGCGGAATATCGCTACCCGGAAAACCAGGCGCCGCAGCTCACCGGCTACACGGCGTCCAACCAGCTGACGGTGCGCTTCCGCGACATCCGGAACGCCGGGAAGATCCTCGATGCGCTGGTCGCCCAGGGGGCGAACCAGATTAATGGTCCCAACCTCACCATCGACAAACCCGAAGCTGCGCTCGACGAAGCCCGGGCCAGCGCCATGGCGATCGGCCGCAGTCGCGCCGAGCTCTATGCGCGTTCGCTCGGCATGCGCGTGGTGCGCCTCGTGTCGGTGTCGGAGAGTGGCGGCTACGCGGTTCCGCCGCCGCCGATGCCGGTCATGGCGATGGAGCGCGATTCCGCCGCCACGAAGATCGATCCCGGCATCCAAAAACTGCAGGTGAATTTGGGGATGGTGTTTGAACTTCAGTAAGATCGCGCACTTCGGGCACAAAAACGGCAGGCAGAAAAACGGCAGGCAGAAAAACGGCAGGCACAAAAAAGGCCGCGCGCCCAAGGGCTACGCGGCCTTTTCGTTGCCGGATCGGTCGCCTTAGCGGACCGTGCCCCGGCGGATGAGGTTAACGATCGCAAGCAGGACCACTGCGCCAAGCAGCGAGTAGAGGAAGCTCTGAATCGTAATCCCGTGGTTGAGGTCCGCGCCGCCGCCGAGCAGGAAACCTGCAATCGCAGCACCGACGATGCCCACGACGATGTTCAGGATGATGCCCTGTTGTCCGTCCGTGCGCATGATCATGCTTGCAAGCCAGCCGCAAATGCCGCCGACGATCAGCCAAATGATGATTCCCATCAGCTTTCCCTCCTGTTGAGTGGCCACCTGAGTTCACTGGGTGGCCTGTCCGGCATCAAGACGCGCGATGCGCCCTTGTTGTTCCGGATTCGCAAGGGTCTGTCTAGCGCGATGGGCAGTTGGAAGTGCCGCGAACGAGCGCGAAAGCTTGATAGATGTTGCTGCGCAACGACTTCCGCGCGGCGCTTTTGCGCGATCAATAGCGCTGCTGGCGCTCGTACTGGTCGCGATATTGCTTGATGCGGGTAACGCGAAGGCCGGGCATGCCGCTGCGGTCGACCGCGCGCTGCCAGCTCGTGAACTCCTCGAGGCTCAAGCAATAACGCTTGCAGGCATCGTCGACGCTGAGCAGGCCACCGGCGACAGCTGCCACGACCTCCGCCTTGCGGCGGACGACCCAGCGGGTGGTACCCGCGGGCGGCAACGAGTCGAGCGTCAGCGGCTCGCCGAGCGGACCGATGACCTGTGCTGGCCGAATCTTCTGGTTCTCAAGCATTCGTTCCAACCCTGCTTAATCATTGCCGATGCGAGGTTCTTAAGTCCCCGCCTTTGAAAAGTTTCTGAAGCGTGCTGGTTAATTGCGCGCTCAATCCGCCTTACGTCCCCTTAACTTTGTTGCCGTCGCGGCAAACGCACCGCCAAGCCGCTGCGCGGCCCGTCGCCAGCCTTCGCCACCGGACAGGCAGCAGGTGATAGCCTCCTGCCGATCGCGATCACTCGCGTCGCCGGCCTCCGGGAGCAGCAAGAACAGCTCGCCTTTTCCAAGCTCGCGACGCGCCGCAGCACGAATGTCGGGCTCGTGACGTGCCAATCCTCGCTCCCCCTGGTCACCGAACAGCCTCTAACTAGATTGGAGGAGTGAAGTTCGGGTAAAGACGGCGCCGATGTCCTTCAGCTTCGATCTCGCACGCCCGGCACGGGAGGCAAGAATCGTCGTCGCCATGTCCGGCGGCGTCGACAGCTCCGTCACGGCTGCACTTGCGGCCGAGACCCGCGCCGAGGTCATCGGAGTCACGCTTCAGCTCTACGACTACGGCGAGGCGGCCCGGCGCTCAGGCGCCTGCTGCGCGGGGCAGGACATCTATGACGCAAAGGCCGTCGCGGACCGGCTCGGCATCGCCCATTACGTCCTCGATTACGAAAGCCGCTTCCGCGAAGGGGTGATTGACCGCTTCGTCGACGAATATGCGAGCGGCCGAACGCCGATCCCCTGCGCGCTGTGCAATCAGGGCGTGAAGTTTACCGACCTCATCGCCTTCGCTCGCGAACTCGGCGCCGACTGCCTGGCGACCGGCCACTACGTGCGCCGGATCGTCAACGACCGCGGGGCCGAGCTGCATAAAGGCGCCGATCCGCGCCGCGACCAGAGCTACTTCCTGTACGGCACGACGCGCGACCAGCTGGAGTTCCTGCGCTTTCCGCTCGGAGACCTGCCCAAGAGCGAGGTCCGCGACATCGCTGCCCGGATCGGGCTGGAAGTCGCCGGCAAGCCGGACAGCCAGGACATCTGTTTCGTCCCCGACGGCGATTATGCCGAGCTCGTGAAGCGGCTGCGGCCGGACACCGGCGCAAGTGGCGAGATCGTCGACCTCGGCGGCCGGGTCCTTGGGCAGCACGCCGGCGTCGTCCATTTCACCATCGGCCAGCGCCGCGGCATCGAGATTGGCGGCCAGAAGGAGCCGCTTTACGTCGTCCGCATCGATTCGGAGAAGCGACGTGTCGTCGTCGGTCCTCGGCGCGCGCTCGCGGTCGAGGCGATCCGCGTTACCGACTGGAACTGGCTTGCCGAGGAGCAGCGTGAAGTCAGCGTGAAGGTGCGCTCTCTCGCGCCGCCCGTCGCGGCCTTCCGCGCCGGGGACTGGCTGCGCTTCCTCAATCCTGAATTCGGCGTCGCGCCCGGTCAGGCGGCCGTCGCCTACGAGGGCACCCGGCTGCTCGGCGGCGGGTGGATTGCGGAGACCGTCGCAGCAGACGCGGTGGCGAATGCCGCCGCCGCATAGCGCGGGCATCCTGCTGTTCCGAAGGCAGTCGGATCAGCTCGAAGTGCTGCTCGTGAAGCCAGGCGGACCGTTCTGGAAGAACAAGGACGCAGGGGCCTGGATGATTCCCAAGGGCGGCATCGAGGCCGGCGAGACACCGATCCAGGCCGCGCTTCGGGAATTCGAGGAAGAGACCGGCAAGCGAGTGCAGGTGGAGCCTTTCCCCCTCGCCAAGGTCCGCCAGGCTGGCGGGAAATGGGTCGAGGCTTTCGCCGTTGAAGGCGATCTCGACCCGGCAGCGCTCACGTCCACTGAATTCGAGATGGAATGGCCGCCGCGCTCCGGCAAGCGCCAGCACTTTCCTGAAGTACAGGAAGCCGAGTGGATGACGATGGCACAGGCGCGGCGCTTGATGCTGCCGAGCCAGCTTCCGCTGCTCGATGCGCTCGAGGCGCGGCTTCGCGGCTAAAGCTGGAACCGGCCGACGATGACGGTCCGGCATTGGCCGCCGAGCACGACGCGACCGCCTTCCAGGCGGCAATCGAGAACACCGGTGCGGGCACTTGCCTGCAATGCCGTGAAACTGCTGCGGCCAAGACGCCGGGCCCAGAAGGGCACCAAAGCGGCGTGCGCGGAGCCGGTCACGGGGTCCTCGTCGATCCCGAGGTAGGGCACGAACACGCGGCTGGCGATCGCTTCGGTCCATCCGCAGGCAGTGACCACCGCCATGCGCGGCACTTTGGCGAGGGCGGCGAAGTCCGGCGCAACAGCGCGCACCGCAGCCTCATCCTCGACCTCGACGATCGCGGCGTCGTTGCAGCCTTCAGCCAGCCAGACCGGCTGGTCGGGCAGGCCAAGCGCTGCGCACATCTCCGGCTCCCGAGTCTCCGCCATGGTCGCAGCGGGAAGGTCGAGCTCGAGGAGGCCCTCCCTTCGGGTGACCACGAGAATGCCGGAGCGGGTGGAGAAGCGCACCGGCTGGCCAGTGACGAGTATGTGTCCAGCGGCGATCGTCGCGTGACCGCACAGGTCCACCTCGGCTGCCGGCGTGAACCAGCGCAGGTCATAATCGGCATCCTCGCGTTCGGATGGGACGGTGAACGCCGTTTCGCTAAGGTTATTCTCGGCGGCGATCGCCTGCATGCTCGCATCGTCGAGCCAGTGGTCCAGCGGCATCACCGCGGCCGGGTTGCCGGTGAGCGGCGCGGGCGCAAACGCGTCGACCTGGAAGAAAGGGATGCTCGTCATCTCGCGGCCTCGGTGATGTCGGACGGAAGGAGCGTCTCGCGGTCGGTCTGACCTTCCGGATCGACGTGAATCAGGATTTCGGTGTCGGGAAAACGCTGCTGCAGCGCTTCTTCCGCGCGATCGAGGCGGTCGTGTGCTTCCTGGACCGTCCAGTGCGCCGGAACCCAGACGTGGAACTGCGCAAAATAGTGGGTGCCGCTGCTTCGGGTGCGAAGGTCGTGAAGCCCCGACAGCTCTGGAAAATCCCTGGTTGCTGCAAGAAAGCGGTCGCGCAAGTCGTCGGGCCATTCTCTATCCATCAGCTGGTCGAGCGAATGGCTGGATGCACGCCAGGCACCGACAGCGAGCCAGAGCGCGATGAGCACGCCAAAAACCGCGTCGGCGCCGCGCAAACCCCCGAATTGGTCGAGCCCCAGTGCAACGATGACCGAGCCGTTCAGCAGGAGGTCCGACGAATAGTGCAGCCGGTCCGTACCGATCGCGAGCGAGCCGGTTTGCCGGATCACGTGTCGCTGGAACGCGATCAGCGCGATCGTCAGCAGCATGGCCACGATCGAGACGCCAATTCCGAGATCTCCATTGGCCGTGGCTGCGCCGACGACGAGACGCTGCACAGCGTGATACCCAATGAAGATTGCGGACAAAGTGATGAGGATGACCTGCACCAATGCGGCAAGCGCTTCTGCCTTGCCGTGCCCGAACCGGTGCTCGAAGTCGGCCGGCTGCGCGGCGATGCGTACCCCGAGCAGGACGACGAGGCTGGCGACCAGATCGAGCACGCTGTCGGCAAGGGATCCCAGCATCGCCATCGATGAGGTCGCGAGTGCCGCGTAGGACTTAAGCGCGATGAGCGTCACGGCCATGGAGGTGCTCGCGGCGGCCGCCTGCGAGGTCAGCCTCGAACGATCGGCAGAGCTCGCGCGCGCCTCGCTCACGGGTAGAGCAACCCTTCGGCCCACGTGCCGCCCGAGCGCGTGAACAGCCGCCGCTCGTGCAGGCGGTAGGGCCGGTCGGACCAGAACTCGATGCGTTCGGGGACGACGCGATAGCCGCCCCAGTGCGGCGGCCGGGGCACTGGGGCGCCGTCGAAGCGGTGTTTCACCTCCTCGAACTTCCGTTCGAAGGTGCTGCGGTCATCGAGCGGAGCGGACTGGTCCGATGCCCATGCGCCAAGCTGCGAGTCCCGTGACCGGCTGGCAAAATAAGCGTCAGATTGTTCGTTGCTGACTTGCTCGACGCCGCCTTCCACCCGCACCTGTCGCCGAAGCGACTTCCAGTGAAAGAGTAGCGCCGCCCTGGGATTGTTTTCGAGCTGCTGGGCCTTGGCGCTGTGCCGATTGGTGTAGAAGACGAAGCCTTCCGGTCCGTGGTCCTTCAACAGGACCATTCTGACACTTGGGTTGCCGGCCGCATCCGCCGTTGCCAGCGCCATCGCCTCTGGGTCGTTCGGCTCGCTCTCGCGCGCTTCGGCTAGCCAATCGCCGAACAGGTGGAGCGGATCGCTGGTCATGGGGGTTCGGCCTTAGTCTTGGCCCCGCCGCCACGGCAACCCATCTGGTCAGGCAAGGATCGTTACGGCATGGGAGGACTATGGCACTCGACCTCTATCAACGCCTCGGCCTGCAACGCGGCGCGAACGAGGCGGAAATCAAGAAGGCGTACCGAAGCCTCGCCAAGCAGCTCCATCCCGACCGCAACAAGGACAATCCCAAGGCGGCGGAGCGCTTCGCGCAGGTAACGGCGGCGTACGACATGCTGTCCGACAAGGATAAGCGCGCCCGCTACGACCGCGGCGAGATCGACGAAGAGGGCAATCCGAAGATGCCCTTCGGCGGCGGCTTCGGCGGCTATTCGCCGGGCTCGGGCGGCGGCGGACCGCACCCGGGGGCAGGCGCGGGGTTCGAGAACATGAACTTCGGGGGCGGCGAGGCTGGCGACCTCGGCGATATCTTCGAAGGCCTGTTCGGCGGCGCCGGCGCAGCTCGCGGGCGGAGCGGCCCGGGCGGTTTCGGTGGATTCCGCCAGCGCGGCCGCGCGCCGCAAAAGGGCCCGGACATTTCTTACCGATTGAAGGTGCCGTTTCTCGACGCCGTAAACCTCTCGCCGCAGCGGATCAGGCTGGCGGACGGCAAGACAATCGACCTCAAGCTGCCGCCAGGTCTCGAGGAGGGTACCAAGATCCGCCTCGGCGGCAAGGGCGAAGAGGGGCCTGCGGGCCGGGGGGACGCCCTGGTCACCCTCGAGATCGGCACGCATCCGTTCTTCACCCGGGAGGGCAACAACATCCGGCTCACGCTGCCGGTCAGCCTCAAGGAGGCGGTTCTCGGCGCCAAGGTGAAAGTGCCGACAGCGGAAGGACCGGTCATGCTTACGGTCCCGAAGGGAACCACGTCCGGCAAGGTGTTGCGCCTGAAGGGCCGCGGCTTCTCGGCCAAGGACGGAACGCGCGGCGACCAGCTGGTCACGATCGCAGTCGACGTGCCCGCCAACGACGCGGAACTGCAGGCCTTCGCCGAGCGATGGGACGGCGGGGGCAACCCGCGCGCCGCTCTCGGAGTTTAGGGCTGCTGCCAAGCGCTCCTGAATGAAAGACCTGTCATCCCAATCGCCCGAAGCGAGGCGCAAACGCCTCGCCAGCCTGCGGGCGGCGTTCGGCGCCGACGTCGAGGAGAAGCTCAAGCCGCGCGTGACCGCGTGGGAGATCGTCAAGCGCATCGCTGTCGGCGTCTATGCCGACGGGTTCATCCACGCGGGGAACCTGGCTTACCTGTCGATCGTCGCGCTGTTCCCGTTCTTCATCGTCGCGGCGGCCGTCGCCCACCTGTTCGGCCAGGGGCAGGATGCCCAGCTTGCGGTCATCAACGTGTTGCGGCGGTTGCCGCCGGACGTTGCAACGACTCTGCGCGAGCCCATCCAGGAAGTGCTAACGGTCCGCACGGGCAGCCTGTTGTGGTTCGGCGCAATCGTCGGATTGTGGACCGCGGCGAGCTTCGTCGAGACCATCCGCGATATCCTGAGGCGCGCCTACGGCGTGAAGTTCTGCTCGCCATTCTGGGAGTACAGGCTGGGGTCGATCCTGCTGATCCTTGCCGCGGTCCTCCTCCTGATGCTCGCCTTTGCGGCAAGCGCGGCACTGACTCTGTTCCAGCATTTCCTGATCACCTGGTTCCCCTTCGCGGAGGGGCTGGGCACCACGCTCGGCCTGTCGCGGCTGGTGCCGGCCGCTACGCTGTTCTTTACCTTCTACGTCCTGTTCTTCGCACTGACCCCGTCTCGCTACCGCAGGCGCGGCTGTCGCAAATGGCCTGGCGCGCTGTTCATCACCGCCTGGTGGCTGGCAACGGTCGAGATCCTGCCGAGCACGCTTGGCCTCGCCGGCGGCTACACGCGCACCTACGGCAGCCTTGCAGGCGTGATGATCGCGCTGATTTTCTTCTTCGTGGTCGGGCTTGGCGTAGTGATAGGAGCAGAGTTGAACGCGGCGCTGGCGGAAGCCGGCGCCACCGCGCTAAAGGGCGAGGTCTACAACGGGCCGTATCAGGACGAGCTCGAAGTCGAGGAGCCCCAGCCGGGCGAAGACGTGCAAGCGGAGCTGGAGACAGGGGGACCGCAACTTTGACTGAAGTGACTGGCCGTTTGATGGAAGGAAAGCGCGGGCTCATCATGGGCCTCGCGAACGATCGCTCGCTTGCGTGGGGGATCGCCCGCGCGCTCGGGCAGCAGGGGGCGGAGCTTGCTTTCTCCTACCAGGGCGAAGCGCTCGAGAAGCGCGTGCGGCCATTGGCGGCGGAGCTCGGGTCCGACATGCTGGTAGACTGCGACGTGTCCGACATGCGCGCCCTCGACCGCGCGTTCGATGGCCTGAAGGAACGCTGGCAGACGCTTGACTTCGTCGTCCACGCGATCGGCTATTCGGACAAGAACGAGCTCCGCGGCAAGTTCGTCGATACGTCGATGGACAACTTCCTGATGACCATGAACATCTCGGTCTACAGCTTCGTCGCCGTCGCCCAGCGCGCTCGGCGGCTGATGAGCGGCGGCGGCTCGCTCCTGACCCTGACCTATTACGGCGCCGAGAAGGTCATTCCCCATTACAACGTGATGGGCGTCGCCAAGGCCGGGCTCGAAGCGAGCGTCAAATACCTTGCCATGGACCTCGGTCCCGAAGGCATTCGCGTCAACGGCATCTCGGCCGGGCCGATCCGCACCCTTGCGGCAAGCGGTATCGGCGACTTCCGCTACATCATGAAGTGGAACGAATATAACGCGCCGCTGAGACGGAACGTGACCATCGAGGATGTCGGCGGGGCGGGCCTGTACCTGCTGTCCGACCTCGCCAGCGGGGTTACCGGCGAGATCCACCACGTCGATGCCGGCTACAATGTGGTCGGCATGAAGGCCGAGGACGCGCCGGACATCGCGACGGTCTGATGCTGGGCGGGCTCGCGCTGCTACTCGCCGCGCAGGCTGCCGGCCCGCTCATTCCCAACGATCTCGCGGCGCAGGTCGCAAGTTACGACCGTGCCCAGCTTGACGGCAACTGCCCCGACCTGGAGCGGCTGCTCGCCGACGACTACCTGCTCGTCAACAGCAGTGGCCACACCGAAAACAAGGCGCAGCTGATCGCCGACTACACGGCTGCCGGGTTCGACTTGAAGACGCTGGTGATCGAACAGCCGATCGCGAGAGTCTGGGCCGGTGGCGCAGTCATGGGCGGCATCGGCACGCTTCGCGGCGTCGACGGCGCCAAGCCATTCGAAGCGCGGCTGCGGTTCGCCGATGTGTGGGCCAAGCGCGACGGCCGCTGGCAGGTCATCTACACCCACGCCGAGAGAGCGCCTCCGGCAACGTCATCCTCCACTCCGACCCTGCGGCTAATCGATCCGGCAGCCCTGACGTCCATAATGACCTTCGCGCCGCCCGAGCCGAGGCTGCACATGGCGTCGGGAGGCGAGATCTGGTGGCGGGCGGATGTCGACCTGCCCGCCACGATGAAGCTTAATCAGGTGATCATCGCGGGTTATGCGCCGGTCACGCTCAAAATGGCGGACGGCACCTGCTTCAAGGTCGAATTTACCGGTCCCCAGCCCAAGATGGATGAGGCGGTCGTCTCCAAGTCCGAGTGCCCTGCACCGCCTGGGCGAACTGCGGCCGCTGCCGGCCCGCCGCCGCGAAGCGGCGTGCGATACATGGGTAAGGCATGGGATCTCGACATCTGGAACGATCCGGCCAGGTCGGAAACCCTCCTCACGCAGGTGAGGGAAGGGCGCAGCCGTACCGTCCTGACCACGCGGATGCGCGTGCTGGCGGTGGGCGCAATGGGGTCGCCGGACACGCCGATGACGGAGGTGACGCTCGCCGGCTACGTTGGTCGCCAGCTCACGCTTGCTACGGTAATGCTCTACATCCCGTGAGGTCGACCGCGCCTTGCCGCCACCCGGACATCAACCCGCGAACGGATCCCGGACCAGGATCGTGTCCTCGCGCTCCGGTGAGGTGCTGACGAGTGCAACGGGGCAGCGGATCAGTTCTTCGACGCGGCGGACGTATTTAATGGCGCGGGCCGGCAGGTCGGCCCAGCTGCGTGCACCGCGGGTGGTGCCGGGCCAGCCTTCGACTTCTTCGTAGATTGGCTCGACGCGGAACTGGTCGGCGGCGTGCGGCGGCAGATAGTCGAACTCGTGCCCGTCGATCCGGTAGCCGGTGCAGATCTTCACCGTCTCGAAGCCGTCGAGCACGTCAAGCTTCGTTAGCGCGATCCCCGTCACGCCGCTGACTGCAACTGCCTGGCGGACGAGCACCGCGTCGAACCAGCCGCAGCGGCGGCGGCGGCCCGTGACCGTGCCGAACTCGTGTCCGCGCTCGCCCAGCTTCTGGCCGACTTCATTGTCCTGCTCGGTCGGGAAGGGACCGGAGCCGACGCGGGTTGTGTAGGCCTTGGTGATGCCGAGCACGAAGCCGGCGCCGCGCGGCCCGATGCCGCTGCCGGGGCCGGTCTGCCCCGCAACCGTGTTGGACGACGTGACGAACGGGTACGTGCCGTGATCAACGTCCAGCAGAACGCCCTGGGCGCCTTCGAAGAGAATGCGGCGGCCGCGCTGAAGCGCAGCGTCGAGGTCCCGCCACACCGGCCGAGCGAAGGGCAGCACGAAATCCGCGATGTCGCGCAGGTCGCCGAGGAGGCGCTCGCGGTCGACCGGCGGCTCGTTGAAGCCGGCGCGCAGGGCATCGTGGTGGGCGCAGAGACGATCGAGCTGCGGACCGATGTCGTCGAGACGGGCGAGATCGCACAACCGGACCGAGCGGCGGCCGACCTTGTCCTCGTACGCGGGGCCGATGCCGCGCCGGGTGGTGCCGATCTTGCCGGCGCCGGACGCATCTTCGCGAAGCGCGTCGAGGTCGCGATGGATCGGCAGGATGAGCGGGCAGGTCTCGGCAACCATGAGCACGTCGGGCGTCACGTCGATGCCCTGCGCAGCGATCTTTTCGACCTCGGCCTTGAGGGCCCACGGATCGAGCACGACCCCGTTGCCGATCACCGACGGCGTGCCGCGGACGATCCCGCTCGGAAGCAGCGACAGCTTGTAGGTCTGCTCGCCGACGACGAGCGTATGGCCGGCGTTGTGCCCGCCCTGGAAGCGGACGACCATGTCGGCGCGACTGGCGAGCCAGTCGACGATCTTGCCCTTGCCCTCGTCGCCCCATTGCGCGCCGATGACGGTGACGTTGCCCAATTGCCGTTTCCTGCTGCGAGGTTCGCGCGGGCTCTAAGGTGAAGGGCTGCAGCCGTCCAGTTCAGTCGGCGCTGCGGAAGGCGGCGTAGCTGCCGTAGCTGGCCACGGCGAACGGCACGAGATAGGTCAGGATCAGTTTCCACCACACCGGCCAGTGACCTGTCAGGATCTCTGGCCCTTGGTTGATTGCGTTCAGGACCGTGCCGATGATCGCCGCAACGGCAAGGGATCGGCGCACCGATCCTGCCGCGAAGGTGCGGGCAAGCGCTTGCCGTTGCGACGCCATGGTCAGAAGCTCAGCGGGACGACCTGGAGAACGCCGGGCAGGCTCTGCAACTCGCGCGTGACTTCGGTGGTGATCGGGTCGTCGACGGCGACCAGTGCGATCGCTTCGCCCTTCTCGGCACGGCGGCCGAGGTTGAACGTCGCGATGTTGAGGCCGTGGCGGCCCAGCGCGGTGCCGAGCGCGCCGATGAAGCCGGGCGCGTCGGTGTTGACGATGTAGATCATCTGGCCGGCGAGCTCCGCCTCTACCGGGATGCCGAAGATCTTAACGAGGCGCGGCGCGCGGTTGCCGAACAGCGTGCCTTCGACCCGCCGAGGACCGTGCTCGGTTCCGACCGTCACGGCGACAAGCGTGTGGTAGTCACCCTCGCCCTCGCTGCGAATTTCGCGCACCGGCAGCCCGCGCTCCTTCGCCAGATGCGGGGCGTTGACCATGTTCACTGTGTCCGACCAGGTCCGCATCACGCCCGCCAGGACTGCGCCCGTGATCGGCTTGATGTTGAGCTCGGCGGCCGCCCCTTCGACCTCGACGTCAATGGAGCGGATCTCGGTCCCGGCGATTTGCCCGATCAAGCGGCCGAGCTTCTCGGCGAGGCCCATGTACGGTTTCAGCCGCGGCGCTTCCTCGGCAGACAGCGACGGGACGTTGACCGCATTGATGATTCCGCCGAGCAGCAGGAAGTCGCTCATCTGCTCAGCGACCTGGATCGCGACATTGACCTGCGCTTCCGTGGTCGACGCGCCAAGGTGCGGCGTGCAGATCAGGCCCGGGGTGCCGAACAGTGCGTTTTCTTTCGCGGGCTCCTGCGCAAAAACGTCGAGCGCCGCGCCGGCGATGTGACCGGAGTCGAGGCCCTCCTTCAACGCCGCTTCGTCGATCAAGCCGCCGCGCGCACAATTGACGATGCGGACGCCGTTCTTCGTTTTGGCCAGCGCCTCACGGCTGAGAATGCCGCGAGTCTGGTCGGTCAGCGGCGTATGCAGGCTGATGAAGTCTGCGCGAGCGAGCAGCTCGTCGAGTTCGACCTTGTCGACCCCAAGCTCGACGGCGCGTTCCGGCGACAGGAACGGGTCGTAGGCCGCCACCTTCATCTTGAGGCCGTGGGCACGGTCGGCGACGATCGAGCCGATATTGCCGCAGCCGATGAGGCCCAGGGTCTTGCCGGCAAGCTCGACGCCCATGAAGCGGTTCTTTTCCCACTTGCCGGACTGGGTGGACTGGTCCGCCTGCGGGATCTCGCGGGCGAGTGCGAACAGCATGGCAATCGCGTGCTCGGCGGTGGTGATCGAGTTGCCGAACGGCGTGTTCATGACAACGATGCCACGCGCGGAAGCTGCGGGCACGTCGATGGTGTCGACACCGATGCCGGCGCGGCCGATCACCTTGAGGCGCGGCAGCGCGGCGTCCATGATGGGAGCCGTGATCCGCGCCGAGCTGCGCGCGGCGATACCGTCATAATCGTGGACGATGGCCTTGAGTTCGTCGGGGCCAAGACCCGGCTTCTCGTCCACGGCGATGCCGCGCTCGCGGAATACCGCCGCGGCCCTCGGGTCCATCTTGTCGGCGATGAGAACTTTGATCTGGTCCGTCATATTTACCTCGTCCGCTGATGCGGGCTCGCGTTGTTTGGATTGGCTGTCCGCTTGCGCGGCGCGGGTCAGGGGCGCGTCTGTTCCCAGGCCCAGTCGAGCCACGGGCCGAGCGCCTCGATATCGGCGGTGTCGACCGTCGCTCCGCACCAGATGCGCAGCCCCGGCGGAGCATCGCGATAGGCGCCGATGTCGTAGGCGGCGTTTTCCTGCTCGAGCAGCTTGGTCAGTGCCTTCTGGCGAGCCTTGTTGGCTTCGACGTCCGACCGGTCGGCGAACTGCAGGCATACTGACGTGTTCGATCGGATGGCCGAGTCGGTCGCGAGATGCTCGATCCACTCTGCACGCTGCACCCAGCTGTCGAGCGCGGCTGCGTTGGCATCGGCGCGGGCGATGAGCGCTTGCAGCCCGCCGATCCGCTCGGCCCAGTCGAGCGCGAACAGCCAGTCTTCGGCGGCGAGCATCGAGGGCGTGTTGATCGTCTCGCCCTTGAAAATGCCGTCGATCAGCTTGCCGCCTTTGGTCAGCCGGAAGATCTTCGGCAGCGGCCGCGGCGCCGGCTGGCTCTCGAGCCGCTCAACCGCACGCGGGCTTAGCACGAGCATCCCGTGCGCTGCCTCGCCGCCAAGCGCCTTCTGCCAGCTGAAAGTGCCGACATCGACTTTGGACCAGTCGATATCCTGCGCGAAGGCACCCGACGTGGCGTCGCAAATGCTGAGGCCGGTGCGATCCTCGGAGATGAAGCGGGCATCGGGCACGCGAACGCCGCTGGTGGTGCCGTTCCAGGTGAAGACGACGTCATTCGCCGGATCCATCCCGTCGAGCTTGGCGATCTGCCCGTAGTCGGCGGTGCGGACTTCGGCATTGAGCTTGAGCTGCTTGGCGACATCGCTGACCCAGCCCTCACCGAAGCTTTCCCACGCCAGCATGGTGACCGGCCGCGGCCCGAGCAGTGACCAGATCGCCATTTCCATGGCGCCGGTGTCGGATGCGGGGACGATGCCGAGCTTGTAGTCGGCGGGCAGGCCAAGCAGGGCATGACTGCGCTCTATGGCGTCCTGCAGGCGCGCCTTGCCGAGCGCTCCACGGTGAGAACGGCCAAGCACGCGGGTGTCGAGTTTGTCGGGAGCCCAGCCCGGCGGCTTCGCGCAAGGGCCGGACGAGAAATTCGGCCTGGCAGGGCGGGTATCTGGTTTTGCCGGGCGCACAACCGCGCCCGCTTCGGTAACGTCACTCATTGGACTCTCCTCACAGAGAGCACGCGCCGCGTTGGGACGGCGTGGCCCGGCGCCGTTTGTAAGGGCGATTGCGGCACCCGCAAGGCGCGGCGAAAGATTCTCATTGGCGCCGGAACGACTGTGAAGTTCCACGATCAGTAGCAGTGTTGAACGGTTCACCCCGCCGAGCGGACGGCTCGTCCCGACTAGTGCCACTTGGAGTTGAATTCCTTAACCATCTCCGGACAGTCTCCACTTCGCCGGTCGCGATGGGCAATCGCGTTATTGGCGTCGGGGCTGGGGAGCTCCTGCAAATCGATGGGACAGTCGCCGCGCATCGCGCGGGGCGGGAGCTTTGGAGCGGACGAAGTATGAGCCAAGTGTTGGCAGTTACGGGCACATTGTTTCGCGACCGCGATCTCTTCGTCCATGACGGTTCGAAGCTGCGTCGCTTCCGCCTGTCTGCTCCGGTGCAGGCCGTCTTCTTCATTGTTCTGGCCGCTCTTGTTGGCTGGTCCAGCTACGCCACTGCCCGTTTCATGACGCCCGCCGCAGCGGCGAAGGTCCACGCCGGCCGCTATTCGGCCGAAATCGCCAAGCTGGCTGCCGAGACCGACCGCCGCGTCGCTGCTGTCGAGGAGCGCCAGCTCGCGCTGGCCGCCGCACTTTCCAACGAGAAGGTTGACGACGCGACGCTGCGCCGTCTCGGTTTCATTCCTGTCCAGTCGGGACACGAGGCCCAGGGCGGCCCGTTCGAGAGCGTCGGCAATCCGACCTTCAAGGCCCTGTTCAACAGCTGGAAGAAGCTCGACAACCTGCAGGACGGCGTCATCGCAATTCCGTCCGACAAGCCGGTCAAGACCAACGTCAGCTTCACCAGCGGTTTCGGCGTCCGCGCCGATCCGTTCCACGCCGGTGCGGCCATGCACCCTGGCATCGACCTCGCCGGCTCCTATGGCACGCCGATCTACGCCACCGCCGAGGGCACCGTGCTCCGCGCCGGCTGGAACAGCGGCGGCTATGGCAATCTGGTCGAGATCGACCACGGCCGCGGCATCACAACCCGCTACGGCCACATGTCGGCAATCCTCGTCAGCCCCGGCCAGCACATCACCCGCGGCATGCAGGTCGGCCGGATGGGCTCGACGGGCCGTTCGACGGGTAATCACCTTCACTATGAAGTGCGGATCGACGGGCGCCCGGTGAACCCGATCCCGTTCATGAAATCCACCGACTACGTGATCGCCATGCAGCACCGCGCCAACGCGGCGCCGATGGACGTTGCGATCGGTGGACCGGCCGGCGGCGGCAAGTAAACTTGCTGGCCCCAAGGGCGCTTCCTATCTCTATCGCGTGACCGATGCCCAGATCAGCCTGACGCAAAGCGCGGCGCGGCGCGTTGCGGCGATTGCGCAGCGCCAGTCCAAGCCGGCAATTCTTCGCCTGGCCGTCGATGGCGGCGGCTGCGCCGGCTTCACCTACAAGTTCGAACTAGCGGATGCCCCCGACGCCGAAGACGCAGTCGCGACAACCGACGGCGTGCGCCTCGTCGTCGATCCTTTCAGCCTCGAACTGGTGAAGGGCTCCGCCGTAGATTTCGTCGAGGACCTCGGCGGTGCGGCGTTCAAGGTGACGAACCCGAACGCCCAGTCCGGCTGCGGCTGCGGATCGAGCTTCTCGGTCTAGCGCCGAGCCGCTAGGGCGGCTCCATGAAGCTCGCCACCTACAATCTCAATGGGATCCGTGCGCGGCTTCCGCGCCTACTCGAATGGCTCGATCGCGAGAAGCCGAACGTGGTGTGCCTTCAGGAGCTGAAGTGCGCCCACGAATCGCTGCCGATCGGCGATATCGAGGCGACGGGCTACAACGCCGTCTGGCACGGCCAGAAGGGCTTCAACGGGGTTGCAATCCTGATGCGCGGCGACACGCCTGCGCTCCGCCGCGTCGGGCTTCCCGGCGATCCGGACGACACCCACAGCCGCTACATAGAGGCCGAGGTCGGGGGCGTTATCGTCGGTTCGATTTACCTCCCCAACGGCAATCCGGTCGGCACCGAGAAGTTCGACTACAAGCTGCGGTGGATGGAGCGGCTGTGCGCCCACGCCGCCGAGCTTCTGACGCTGGAGCGGCCGGTCATCCTCTGCGGGGACTGGAACGTCGTTCCGGAGGACCGCGACGTTTTCTCCGTGCGAGCGACCCAGCATGATGCGGTCATGCAGCCGGAAGCGCGCCAGCTCTGGCGCCGCATCGTCAACCAGGGCTGGACCGATGCCCTCCGCGCCGTGCACCCTGACGAGCCTAAGCTCTACACCTTCTGGGACTACACCGCCGGTTGCTGGCAGCGCGACCTCGGCTTCCGGCTCGATCACCTGCTCTGCTCGCCGGAAGCGACCGACCGGTTGCGGGGGGCCGGTGTCGACCGCTGGGCGCGTGGCGAGGAGAAAGCCAGCGACCACGCGCCAACCTGGGTTGAGCTGTCCGACTGAGCATTCGTTGCTAATGTGCCATCCGCTTCAGCTGGATGACGCCGTCGCGGCAACTCGCGCGTGCTGATTGCGTCAGCGAGTACCCGGCGCGTTGGCATGCGGCATGAACGTGCTCGGCATGTCTGACTGCTTCACGGAGGAACCCTGGCCGTCGAGCTGAGCCCACTCGGAGCGGGTATGACAGATGTACCTGAAACCTATGGAGCCCGTGGTCATCATGTCGCGGCACACCTTTTTCTCCGCTGGTGCCCCTGCGTTCGGGGCGGCAGACGCCACTTGCCCGCCGGGTTCAGTCTGGCAGGCGGCGAGCGCGAGAGCTTGAAGCAGGATCGCGCCCTGAAACAGTCGCGGTGAGTTACGCATCATGTAGTCCCGCGTCGTGCAATAACAGTTGCGATTTGATCCTGTTTTGACTGCCTTTGTCAACGCAGGGGCGCGAAGCGCCCCAGTACGCGAGATGAACAGGCGCAGTCAGTCCCCGTCAGCCCCTTCAAACCAACGCCTTCTCGAAAACCCGATAGCGGTGGTTGACGCGCGCCGCGGGTAGCTCGGCGATCGAGACCATTCCTTTGTTGTCCTCGAGGATCCAGCCGAACTCGCCGATTTCGATCCCGAACTTGCCGACGCAATCACGGCGGGTGAACTCGATGAGCATGAAGGCGAGCTGGGTCGCGAGCAGGCTGTGGTGGAGCTTGCGGGCGACGCCCATCAACGGCACCCGCGCGCGCTTCGGACGCGGCTTGCGGAGGCGCCAGAGAAGCTTGGCCCAGCCGAACGGGAACAGGTCGCCGTTCAGGTCCTTGATGAACTCGTTGATGTCGGGGAGCGTCAGCATGAACGCGACGGGCTCACCGTCGTACTCGGCGATCCTCACCAGCTCCTTGTAGATAATCGGCTTCAGCTTCTTGCCCGCGTAGGCGATCTCGGACTCGGTCAGCGGGACGTAGCCCCAATTGTTAGACCAGGCGTCATTCAGCAGGTTGAGGATGACCTGCACTTCCTCTGCAAACCTGGATTTGTCGACCTCGCGGATGCGGATGCGCTTGTTCCGCTCGCCGGCCGCGATCAGGCGATCGATCTTAGCGTCCGACCAGTGGGCGATGTCGACTTCGTAGGTCAGCAGGTCCTTGGCCTTGGAGTAGCCGGCCGCTTCGATCCACGCCTGGTACTCAGGTTTGTGGTGGCCCATCATGACGGTCGGAGCCTCCGCGAACCCTTCGATTTCGAGGCCCGGCTCGTCCCAGATGGACAGGCTGATCGGACCGAGCGAACGGGTCATCCCCTGCTCCCGCAGCCATTGTTCGGCAGTGGCGATCAAAGCGGCAGCAGCTTCGCCGTCGAGGGCTTCGAACATGCCCCAATTGCCGATGCCGGCGCCCATGTGCTCCTGCACGAGATCGTCGACCTGGGCACTGATCCGGCCGACCACCTTGCCGCCGCGCTCGGCAAGCCAGAGCTGGGCCTTGGCATGCTCGAACCAGGGGTTCTTGCCCGGCGTGATCAGCCCGTGAACCTCGTCCTTCAGCGGCGGGATCCAGGCGGGGTCGTTCTTGTACACCTCCCACGCGAAGTCGACGAACGACTTGCGGCCGGCCTTGCTGGCGACGGGGAGGATTGTCAGGGGCGCGGAGCTCATGGCGAAGAGCTAGCGGCAGATACCAGCCTAAGCCAGTGAACCTTGCTTCAGCGCCTTGAACCGCGCCAGCTGCTCGCGGCCAGACGTCCGACCAGCGGCGACAGGCCGCGATGGCTGGAGTGGTGATAGATCGACTGGCGGTCGAGCTCGCGGCAGAGGCGGCGGTGCGCTTCGCCCAGGGCATGATAGGGCAAACCCGGCAACAGGTGGTGAAGCGCGTGGTAGCGCAGGCCCACCGGCGCCCACAGAGCGGGCAGTGTAGACGGCGGCGGCACATTGACGCTGTCGAGATATTGCGCCGTGACGCTCATCGGTTCGCCGTCATTCTCCCAGAGATGGGCGACAAGCGTGCGGATCTGGTTGAGGAACATGACGCCGGCAGCAATGCCGAGGAAGATCAGGAAGTCGCGAATCGGGATGACGCCGGTTGCCGTCATCGCAAGAAGGGCGATGGCCCACAGACTGCAGGCCGTTTCCTGCCAGCGCCAGTCGCGGGCAAATTCCCCTTCGGGCGCCGGGCGGCGGAAGGAGGGGTTGATCTGCAGACCCGAATAGCGCTGCACGACGACGGTGCGCAGCCGCGGCGACAGCAACGAGAGCGGCGCCAGTATCGCGAAGCGGATCAGCATGCCGATCGGCGCCAGAGCGGCGGCGACCAGGAAGACCGGCAGCGTCCACGGCTTCATCAGCGCCAGCGGCAGGTATTCGGGGTCGTTGGCGGTCCCGTAGTAGGTTTTCGCGTGATGCTGGTTGTGCACGCCTTCGTACATGAAGGACGGCACCAGCAGCGGCACGCCGACGATCACGTTCCACGCGAGGCGGAAGCCGCGCACGGCACCCTTCTTGATATGCGTGAGCTCGTGGATGAACGAGCCGGCGCGATAGAGCGCCAGGACTGCGACGACCGCCGCGAGCAGCGCCAGCGGCGTCGAACGCACCAGCATTGCCGAGAACAGCCCAGCATAGCCGATCAGCGCGGAGCCGAGCATGTCCGCCCAGTAGATGCGCGCGCTCGGCACGTTGAGGTCGCGCGTCAGGTTGGCGGCGGCCTTGAGCATCGCCGCATCATCCTTCGGACGCGCCGCCGCACTCGGCTTCGCCGTTGCGCCAGCGGCCGCGGAATCGCGCCGAAGAATTGCCGTGTCGCTCATAAGTGGTTGTCCACACTCAATCTTTGCACCGGATCGTGGCGTCATGATGGCGCCAGGCGGGCGATCACGCTCCGGCCGGAGCGGCCCCGCCGATGGCGCCGGCCCTCGGCCGCTTGGCCTTCGGGATCGATGAACCGGCAGCAGGCAGCGACGGGCCCTTGGTGCCGCCGCGGTCGATGGTCTCGCCCGCAAGCACCTTCTTGATCTCGTCGCCGCTCAGCGTCTCGAACTCGAGCATCGCCTGGGCGAGCGTTTCGAGCTCGTCCCGGTGCTCGTCAAGCAGATGCTTCGCGCGTTCGTAGCCGTCCTCGACGATCTTGCGGATTTCCTTGTCGATCGCCTGGGCGGTCTCGTTCGACATCTGGCGCGCGCGGTTCATCGAATAACCGAGGAAAACCTCTTCATCAGGCTCGGCGTACTGGAGCGGCCCGAGCGCATCGGACATGCCCCAGCGGGTAACCATGTCGCGTGCGAGCTGGGTCGCGTACTGGATATCGGACGAGGCGCCCGAGGACACCTTGTCGTAACCGAAGATCACTTCCTCGGCGACGCGGCCGCCCATCGCGACGGCGAGGTTCGCGTACATCTTGTCGCGGTGATAGCTGTAGCTGTCCCGTTCCGGCAGGCGCATCACCATGCCGAGCGCACGGCCGCGGGGGATGATCGTCGCCTTGTGGATCGGGTCGGACGCCGGTTCGTGCAGAGCGACGATGGCGTGGCCGGCCTCGTGATAGGCGGTCATGCGCTTCTCGTCCTCGGTCATGACCATGGACTTTCGCTCGGTGCCCATCATCACCTTGTCCTTTGCCTCCTCGAACTCGTGCATCGCGACCAGGCGCTTGCCCTTGCGGGCAGCGAGCAGCGCGGCCTCGTTGACGAGGTTGGCCAGGTCGGCGCCCGAGAAGCCCGGCGTCCCACGCGCGATGACGCGCGCGTCGACGTCCGGCGCCAGCGGCACCTTTTTCATGTGGACGGCAAGGATCTGCTCGCGGCCGTCGATGTCGGGGCGCGGGACGACGACCTGGCGGTCGAAGCGGCCCGGGCGCAGGAGCGCCGGATCGAGCACGTCGGGACGGTTGGTGGCGGCAATGATGATGATGCCTTCGTTGGCTTCGAAGCCGTCCATCTCGACCAGCAGCTGGTTGAGGGTCTGCTCGCGCTCGTCATTGCCGTTGCCGAGGCCGGCGCCACGATGCCGTCCGACGGCGTCGATTTCGTCGATGAAGACGATGCAGGGCGCACTCTTCTTGGCCTGGTCGAACATGTCGCGGACGCGGCTGGCGCCGACGCCGACGAACATCTCGACGAAATCCGAACCGGAGATGGTGAAGAAGGGGACGCCGGCCTCACCTGCGATGGCGCGGGCGAGAAGCGTCTTGCCGGTACCCGGAGGGCCGACCAGGAGCGCACCCTTGGGGATCTTGCCGCCGAGGCGGGCGAACTTGCCCGGATCCTTGAGGTATTCAACGATCTCCTGAAGTTCCTCGCGCGCTTCGTCGATGCCGGCGACGTCGGCGAAGGTCACACGGCCTTCTTTCTGGGTAAGCATGCGCGCGCGGCTCTTGCCGAAGCCCATTGCGCCCGAGCCGGCGTTCTTCTGCATCTGGCGCATCACGAAGAACGCGATGCCGATCATCAGCAGGAAGGGCAGCGAATTGTAGAGCATGTACAGCCAGATGCTGCCCTGCTCGTCCGCCTTGACCTGAACGCCGACGCCCTTTTCGATCATGTGGTCGGCGATTTTCGAGCCGGCCGGGGCAACGGTGTGGAAATCCTCGCCGCTGTCGAGCTTGCCGGCGATATCGCTGTTGCCGCTGGTGCTCGTCGACATGGAGACCGTCTTGACGTTGCCCTCGTCGACCTGACGAACGAACTCGGAATAGGCCATTGCCTGACCTGTCGAAGCGCGCGAGCCGCCCTCGATGACCTGCACGAACAGCACCAGCGCGAAGAGGATGCCGACCCAGATCAGCAGGCTCTTCGTCCAGGGGTTCCCGGGCTTCTTTTCCTTGTCGTTCATCGTGTCCGTTTTCCGAAGGCCCAAACGGCCAGCACCTAAAATAGGCTCATCCACTTCAATAACAATGCGGGCTTAGGGGAAGGTGAACGCGCAGGCGCCGCCGTCTGTCCGTTCATCGAAGATTGATTGGGACTGCGGAGCGCCAAGCGTTAGCTAACGCAGAGCCGACAGGGGGGACCATGCTCGAGATCGCCAATCTATCGCACACTTATGCGAACGGGACAGTGGCGCTGGACGACGTCAGCCTGTCCATTCCGCGCGGCATGTTCGGGCTGCTGGGGCCGAATGGTGCCGGCAAATCCACCCTGATGCGGACAGTTGCCACACTTCAGCAGCCGACGGCGGGAAGCATTCGGTTCGGCGAAATCGACGTGCTAGCGGATCCGGAGCGGCTTCGCCGCACGCTCGGCTATCTGCCGCAGGACTTCGGTGTCTATCCGCGAGTGTCGGCCTACAGCATGCTCGACCAGATGGCCGTGCTGAAGGGCATCACCGGCAAGGGTGAGCGCAAGAGCGTGGTCGAGACGCTACTGAACCAGACCAACCTCTGGGCCGTGCGGAACAAGGCGATCGCCGGCTTTTCGGGCGGGATGCGGCAGCGGTTCGGAATCGCCCAGGCGCTCATCGGCAACCCCGAGTTGATCATCGTCGACGAGCCAACTGCAGGCCTCGATCCGGAGGAGCGCAACCGGTTCCTCAACCTGCTTGCAGGCATCGGCGACAATGTCGTGGTCATCCTGTCGACCCACATCGTCGACGACGTGGCCGACCTCTGCCCGCTGATGGCGGTCCTGGCGAATGGCCGGGTGCAGCTCCAGGGCAAGCCGGCCGACCTGATCGGCGCCACCCGCGGCAAGATCTGGAAGAAGGTCATCGATCGCGGCCAGCTCGAAGATCACCAGGGCCGCTTTGAGGTGATTTCGACCCGGCTGTTCGCCGGCCAGTCGATCATCCACGTGTTGGCGGACCAAAAGCCAGACGGCTTCGAGCCCGTCGAAGGCAGCCTCGAGGACGTCTACTTCTCGACCCTGTCCACGCTCCGCCGCGCGGCCTGAGGGGGCGCTGTCATGATCTTCGGGATCAGCGGCTTCGAAATCCGCTATCAGCTGCGCAACCCGGTGTTCTGGGTCGCTGCCTTCATCTTCTTCCTGATGGGCTTCGGAATCACGGCCAGCGAGAACGTTCGCATCGGCACCCCCGGCGCCGTCCACGAAAATGCGCCCTACGCGATCGCCGTCGCGACGGCCGTCTTTTCACTCTTCTACCTGTTCGTCATCACTGCGTTCGTCGCCAACGCGATCGTCCGGGATGAGAGCAGCGGTTTTGCGCCTATCGTCCGGGCAACGGCGGTGACGAAGACGCAGATCGTTGCGGGACGTTTCATCGGCGGACTGGTGATCGCCTGGCTCGGCTATCTCGCACTTCCGATCGGGATGTCGATCGGATCGGCAATGCCATGGGTCGATCCGGAGACGGTGGGGCCGCAGAAGCTCACTTATTATGCGTGGAACTTCGCCGTTTTCGCGGTGCCGAACATCTTCCTGATGAGCGCGGTCCTGTTCGCGCTCGCGACCGTGCTGCGCTCGATGATGGCGGCATACATCGGCGCGATCGTCCTCGTCATGGGCTATCTCGTCACCAGCAACATCATCGTGCAGAATATCGAGCTGCGGCCGACGTTCGCCCGATGGGAACCGATCGGCACGGGCGCCCTCCAGGAAACGACGCGCTACTGGACCCAAAGCGAGATGAACTCGCGGCTGGTGGATCTCGCAGGCAACCTGCTGTTCAACCGCATCTGGGCTGTCGTTCTCGGCCTGCTGTTCCTCGGCTTCACGCTATGGCGGTTCACGATGACGGAGCGCGCGCCATCGCGGCGCAGGCTGCGCAAGCTGGCCAGGCGGCAGTCACGGGAAGCGCGGATCGCTTCAGCCACACCGGCGACAGGCGGAGAGGCCATCCTCGCCCGCGAGGCGAACCCCTCGCGCTGGACTCAATTCACCACGAGGCTGCGCGTCGAAGTCCGGCAGGTTCTGACGAGCCCCGGGCTCATCGTGCTGACCCTGCTCGCGGTCGCATTCACGGCGGTGACCCTGTGGATCGCACGGTCGGAATACGGAACGTCCGACCATCCCACCTTGGCCGCAACGATCACCGGCGTGCAGGGCGGCTCCGCAATATTCCTGCTGATGATCGCCGCCTTCTACGGTGGCGAGCTCGTGTGGCGAGAGCGCGACCGCAAGGTCAACGAACTCATCGACTCCACCGCCGTGCCGAGCTGGGTGATGACGGTGCCGAAGATGCTGGCCATCTTCCTGGTGTTGCTGATCGTCAACGTAGCCGCGGCGTTAACCGGGATGTTCTACCAGCTGGTCGAGGGTGCCCGGGCGTTGGGCATTCCGGAATATGTCGCCTGGTTCATTGTCCCGGCCGCGATCGACAACCTGTTGTTCGCGATTCTGGCAGTGTTCTTTCAGGTTCTCAGCCCGAACAAATATGTGGGCTGGGTCATCCTGCTCATCTGGTTCGTCAGCGGGATTTTCCTCAACAACATGGGCTACGGAAACCCGCTGTACACCTACGAGCGCTCGCCGGACGTGCCGCTAAGCGACTTCGTGGGCACCGGCGGCTTCTGGAAGGGCGCTGCGACCTTCCAGTTCTACTGGCTGTGTTTCGCCGTGATGCTTGCGGCCGCCTCCCACTTGCTGTGGCCGCGGGGGACCGACCTCGGGCTGAAGACCCGTCTGCGGCGCGCTCCTGCAGCAGCGTCGACGGCCCTCATCGCGATCGTCGGTGTTGCAGCTACCGCGATGGCCGCGACCGGCGCCTACGCCTATTACAACATCAAGGTCCTCAACCGGTACCAGACCAGCGATGAGGCCGAGAAGTTCAGCGCCGACTACGAGCGCAAATATCTCAAGTACGAGAAGCTGCCGCAGCCGGCGCTCACCAGGGTCACGCTGGACGTGCACCTGATGCCCAGGCAGCGCTTGCTGATCACCGATGGCCGCTACGATCTCGTCAACAAGACCAGTACGCCGATCGGCGAGATCCACGTCCGCAAGGGCAACCAGGGGACAGAGTGGCTGAAGCTCGACGTTGCAGGCGCCCACCTCGCCAGCGACGACACCAAGTTCGGCTACCGCATCTACCGCTTCGACCAGCCGCTCGCGCCGGGCGCCAAGACCAGCCTGACCTTCCGCTCGCGCGTCTGGCGGCGCGGCTTCCGAGCCTCGCGGCCAGCGACAGACATCCTCGAGAACGGCACCTTCGCAAACAATTTCACGTTTGCGCCGATCATCGGCATGGACAGGAACGACCTGCTGACCGACCGCTCGCACCGCCGTCGCCAGCACCTTCCTGCGGAACTGCGGCCGGCCAAGCTCGAGAACCTGGCCGCGACCAACAGGAACTACATCGGCTCGGACTGGGTGATGTCCGACATCCGCCTGACGACGGACGCGGATCAGACGCCGATCGCCCCAGGCAGCCGGGTTCTGGACGTGAGCGGGCAGGGTCGGCGGCAGGCCCATTTCATCAGCACCGCGCCGATCCTCAATTTCTTCTCGATCCAGTCCGCCCGCTATCGTGACGCTTCCGAGATGCACAACGGCCTCAGGCTGTCGGTGTTCTACAACCCGGGCCACGACTGGAACGTGGCGAAGATGTTGCGGGCGATGGCGGCGTCGCTCGACTATTATCGTGCCAACTTCGGGCCATATCAGTTCAGTTACGCACGAATCATCGAATTCCCCGGCTACAACAGCTTCGCCCAAGCCTTCGCCGGAACGATGCCCTATTCGGAGACAATCGGCTTCAACGCGAACACCAACGATCCCACCAAGATCGACTTCACGACCTATGTCGTCTCCCATGAAATGGCGCACCAATACTGGGCGCACCAGGTGATCGGCGCCGACATGCAGGGCGGCACGATGCTGAGCGAGACGCTCGCTCAATATTCCGCGCTGATGATGATGAAGCACATGTACGGGCCGGACAAAATCCGGCGCTTTCTCAAGTATGAGCTCGACAATTACCTGACCAACCGAAAGGCCGAAGCGGTCGAGGAAGTCCCGCTCGAGCGCGTCGAGAACCAGGCCTACATCCATTACCGCAAGGGTGCAGTCGTCATGTACCTGCTTCAAGAGCGGCTCGGCGAGGCGGCGGTGAACCACGCGCTCGCCCGGTTCGATGCACGGTTCCGTTTCAGGGATGTGCCGTATCCCCGCTCGATCGACCTCATCGAGGAATTCCGCAAGGAAGCGAAGACGGCGAAACAGCAGCAGCTGATCACCGACCTCTTCGAGCGGATCACGTTGTACGACCTCAAGGTGGCGGACGCGGTGACACGCAAGGACGCTGCCGGCTGGACGACGACGATGACCATTGCCGCCGACAAGTTCCATGCCAGCGGAAAGGGTGTCGAGACCAAGGCTCCGCTTAACGAACCGATCGAAATCGGCCTGTTCACGGCTCGGCCTGGGATTGGTGAGTTCTCGGCGAAGGACGTCATCGTCATGGAGCGGCAGCCGGTCCACAGCGGGCGCCAGGTCATCAAGCTTCACACGCGAGTGAAGCCGCTGTTCGCTGGCGTCGACCCGTACAATTTCTACGTGGACCGAAACAGCGACGACAATCTGAAGAGCGTCACCGCTCGCTGAAATCGCGGCCGCTCAGCCCTGGACGGTGCGCATTCGTGAGACGACCTCGGCGAGCTTCGGTCGCTGTCCTTGGGCGAGCAGGCTTGCGCGGAAAAGACGTCCGACAAGGACGAGCTCGGCCCAGGTGAAGGCCCCAAGCGTAACCCCCGTCGCGACGACCTCCCAGGTGGGCATTCCCATGCCCAGCCGCGCGAGCACCGCGAACGGTGTCCAGATCGGCACCCAGGTGAGAACTTCCATTAGCACGCCGCCGCTGTTCCCCCCGATCACGGCCTGCATGAGGATGGAGATGGGTAGCAGGATCACGAGGAGGACCGGCATTAGATAGCCTTGAGCGTCCCGCATGGAGTCGCTCATGCCGCCGATGGCGAGGAACAGGATGCCGATGGTCACGTAGCCGACCACGAAGAAATAGATCATGGCGATGATCGAGCCGGGCGAGGTCAGCGGCTCCAGCGCGGGCCGGATCAAGTCGGCGATCGCGCCATGGGTGGCATACGCAGCGAAGACGCCGCAGCCGACCCACACGGCGATCATGAACAGGCCCACACCAGCAGTGCCGAGCAGCTTGCCGTACATGAGCTCCTGCGGGCTCACGCAGGCGAGCACGGTTTCGAGGAGCTTGTTGGAGCGCTCTTCCACGGTCCCCTGCAGCATCCAGCTACCCGACAGCATCAGGCTCATCATCAGCAGATAGGCGGCGGCAAGCGGCAGGATCGAGCGGACGAGCATGGATTCGCGGGCGCCACCCCCGGGCGGTGGCGTGGAGATTGCGAGCGCCGGGGTGATGCTGCTCGCGTTCTGGGCGGCGGCCGGCGGAACGCCCTGGCCGGTTAGGAAACGGGTGCGCAGGTCGCGGGTCAGCACATCCTGAACGGTTTGCACGAACGCCGGCGACGGCTGCCGGTTCGCCCACAGCCGGACAAGCGGACTTGGGCCGAAACTGGCAGGAACGAGAACGACGTAGTCGACCGGCTTCGCACCCTTGCCCTCCGGCTTAAGGACCGTCTTCAACGCAGAATCGAGCCCGCCATCCGGCACGGTCGCCAGCTCGGCAGGCACCGGCACCACCTCATAGTCCGGCTTGGATGCTTCGAAGTTCGGAGTAGCCTTCGGCTTTACCCGCGCGATCTCGGCTTGAGCCCGGTCGGCTCCGCCGCTCGCAACGAACTGCTCGACATCGGCGTCGGCGTACCAGCGGTCGTGCTGCGCCCACAGCGCGCCGGGGTTCGCGCGCTCAAGATGATGACGCTGAACGTAGCGTGACAGCTCGGTAAGCACCCTCCGGTTGCGCTCGAGATCAAGGCGCTGGGAGATCGCACGAGCCTCGCCTCCACCGGCGCGGTCGATCACCATGACGCGTGCCGCTTCGTCGTTGCCGACGAGCTGCGGCACGAATCCACCGATCGCGACAGACAAGGGTATGATCAGGAGCGTCAGCCAGAAGCTGCGCATGCTGGCGATCTGGCGGAATTCGCGGGCGGCGACGATTCGGATGTTTTTCAATTCGCCGCCTCCGGTGCGCCGACGATGTGCACGAAGACGTCGTGCAGGCTCGCGTGCACCTGTTCGAAACGCCGGAGCGGGAATTGCTGCGCAACGCAGCGTTCGAGAACATCGCCGGGAAGCACCCCCGCCGCGAGGCGCACGTCCCATTGCCGCCAGCCCTGCTCTGCGGCCCCGCGGTCATGGGCAGAGTCGACCCCTTCGATGTTCGAGGGATCCTGACGGGCGACCACGGCCAAGCGCGGCGGCAGCAGCCCGCGGGCCTCGTCGAGCGTGCCTTCGAACTGCTTGCCGCCACGAGCGAGGAGCAGCAGCCGGTCGCACAGGCGCTCGGCGTGCTGCATCACGTGCGTCGAGAAGACGACGGTCGCTCCGGCTGCAGAAGTGCGTCGGATCTCGTCTTCGAGCAGCCCCTGATTGACGGGATCAAGGCCGGAGAAGGGTTCGTCGAGGATCAGCAGGCGCGGGCGGTTGACGAGTGCGGTGGCAAGCTGGACCTTCTGCGCCATCCCCTTCGACAGCTTGTCGACGGTCGACCGCGAGTTCGCAGCAAGGCCAAAGCGGTCGAGCAGCGACGCCCCCTCGCGGCGGGCGTCGCCTGCGGACATGCCCTTCAGCCGGCCGAAGTAGGCAATCGTATCGAGCGCCGTCATCTGGCGGTACAGCCCGCGCTCTTCGGGAAGGAAGCCGATATCCGGCGCGCTCGCACGGCCGGGGGCCCGCCCGAGAACTTCGATCCGCCCTTCAGTCGGGCGGATGATGTCGAGCACCATGCGCAGAGAAGTCGTCTTGCCGGCGCCGTTGCCGCCGAGGAAGCCGAACACGGTGCCGGGCGCGACGGCGAAGCTCAGGTCGTCGACGGCGACCGTCTGGTCGAAGCGCTTCGTGACGCGCTCCAGGGCCAGTGCGCTCATCTTGTGTGACGCACGTCGGGTAAGTGGGCGGCAGTGGCGCCGATCAGCGGGCGAAACTCGCGGGCCGGAGCGGCAGCGCCATCACCGTGCAGCGGAATTTGTAGCGCGCAAGCGACTGGCACAGCATCTCCGAGTCGGCCTGTGACGCGGTTTCGATCTGGAATTGATTGAATCGCTGGCCATTCCAGTCGCGGTTTTCGATCACCGATGCGTGGAACTGGTTGATCGGCGGATAGGCGCGCTCGATCTGGCGCCACGTCGCCTGCGCGCCCTGCATGCCGACGAAGGCGCCGAACTGGACGGCGCCGCCGCGCTTTTGCGACCCGAACCGGGGTTGCGGCAGCGCCGCCGTTGGCCGGAGATAATAACGGCCGGGTAGCCGCGGCGCGGCCTGAACCGCCACGCGTGCGGGAGCGGCGACTTTGGCCTGTGCCGGTGCAGGCGACTTCGCTGCCACGACAGTCTTCTGCCTGGCAGACGCCTTGCTGCGGCACTCGCATTCGCCGCCCGCCAAGGTCACCGGCGGGGCGACCTTCGGTGTCGAGATCCGGTTCACTGCGTGCGCCGACTGCGGGACGGGGGCACTTGAGGCGGTCGCGGGAGCGGAGGTGGAAGTATGAGCCACTCGCGACTTCGCAACGCGCTTCGACGTCGATGTCTGTGCTGGCGGGAGGGCGACTGTCGTGCTGAGCGCCGGGGTCACCTGTTGTGGAGGCTGCTGGTTGGGTTCGTCTTCGGCGAGGAGCACATATGCGCCGCCGCTGATAACCAGCGCGGCCGGGATGAACCAGGCGGCGAACCGCCCCAGGCTGTGGTGGTCAGGAGCGACTGCTTCGTTGCCGAGCCATGGCAACCTCTCCGCTCCGGGCCTCGTGTCGGCCTCGGTCATGGTCTGGGCATCTCCTCAGCGGCAACCGCAGCGCAATGGTTTCGATTGCTCTTGATGATCTGCGTTAGGCCTAGCGGAAGTTCGGGCAGCGCGCGACAAACAATTGCATTGTTTTCAACGGAGAAGTGCAGCCACCGATCGGCGGCGCCCCGATCCGGCCGTTTAGATTCCGAGGCGGCTTCTTCGGGCTTCGTGCACCGATTGACCGAGAAGGAAGGAAAGGCCGGCCCGGTCGTGTGCGGCCCACCTGACTTGGGCGTCGATGTTGCCCATGCCGGCAACGACGAGGCTGACGACCTCTCCCTTGTCCAGGGGTTCTTCGCAGAACAGCTTGCAACCCTCGTAGCCGAGGTCCGTGACGAGAACACGGAAGCTGCGGCCGTCATCGCGCCGCGCCACACCGGTGAGGTGCACACGACGCCGCGCTGACCGGCCGATCCAATCCTGCTGCTCGCGTTGCAAGGTCAATCCCTTCGTAGCGCAAGATTATCATCGTATCGGTGCAGGAAATGTTAAGGCCGGCGCGGAGCGAAGTGGCAGGAGGTTGGGCCCCATCGCTGATGCGCATGGGTGTGTCAGCCGGCTTCGACGTGGATGCCGCGCACAGCCCGGGTTTCCATCGTGGTGCGCTCGTTTTCCGTCAACGGCCGGCTCTTGAGGCCCGGGCGCCCGATCAGGTGCATTCCGCCAGTTCTGAGCTGCGGAACGGCCCGAAGCGCCGCTTGCAAGTTGAGGTCGTCGACGAATTCGAGGCCACAGCGCGTGCCGGAGACCCAGGCAACCCGGCTGCGGGCGCGGATGCCATTGCGCTTGAACGAGACGGACGCGCCCTGCTCGGGAAGCACGCCGCCTTCGACGCACGCGCCGCGTGGTGACAGGTTGCGGAGGGTCATCGCTCTTGAGGCAGCGGCGCAATCGACCAAGGCTGTAAGCATCACGGATGCGCGGTGCGTTTCACGTCTGTCGGTATCGTCAGGGGCCACGTGCGATCTCCGTTGACTGGAGATCGGGCATACCATTCGGCGCCAGGCGCCGTAATCGCACTCCACGTGCTGTCCCACAATCGGACGCAGCTGCGGCTTCCGCTAAAGTGCAGTCAGCGCCTTATCCACGACGGGTGGAAACCCTTCGATCGCGAACTTGGTCGCCATCATCGCGATCGTCGCGGCCCCACCGTTCAGGATGAGCGCCGAGGCGCCAAGGCGGACCCGCGAGGTGTGGCGGGCAAGCAACTGCACGATCACAGCCAGGAACCAGAAGCCGATGATCTGGTAGCGCGTCTCGATGGACTCGACGGCCATTCGGGTCAGCGCAGCAGCGACGGCGAAGCCAAGGGCGCACCACAGCAGGATTGTCTTCGAACGTGTAATGACGATTGTCTCCGCATTCTTCTGTCGAACTCGTCCGCCGGGGCGAGCGGGCGGCGCCGGCTAGCACAGGGTCGGCAGTCCGCAATGTGTCAAAAAGATTGAAGATCCGCTTCGATGCTCCGCGCGGTGGGCTTGGCGATCCGCAGCGATGGTGCAACACTTCCCTAGGCCGTGGAGCTTTTTCGCGCCCGCAAAATGTGGAGTGGTGATGCCAGAAGACGTGGTGATGCCAGAAGACAAGGCGATTGTGGTTCCCGCCGCCAATCCGGCGGCTTTGGGGCTCGTGGCGTTCGGCCTAACGACGGTCCTGTTGAGCCTCGTCAACGCCGGAGTGCTTCCGGCGGGCGGCGAAGGGGTGGTAATCCCGCTCGCGCTTGCCTTCGGTGGCCTGATGCAGATCTTTGCGGGCGCGTTCGAGTTCCGGCTTGGGAACACGTTCGGGATGACGGCCTTCCTTAGCTACGGCGCATTCTGGTGGTGGTTCGGACTGCTGCTGCTGTTCGCTCACAATAACTGGATCGACATCTCGAACGCCGGGCCGACCGTGGGCGTCGCCCTGCTGCTGTGGGGCGTCCTGACCCTCTACCTGTGGATCAGCACATTCCGGCTTTCAAAGATCCTGTTCCTTATCTTCCTGACCTTGTGGATCACGTTCGCGCTGCTCGGTCTGGGCGCGATTCTTGGCAAGCCGGAGCTGGGACACGCCGGCGGCTGGCTCGGGCTCGTGTGCGGAGCGCTCGCCATGTACGGCAGCTTCGCGATCGTCACGAATACGACTTTCGGCCGCTCAGTCCTGCCTGTCGGAGAGCGCCCGATCCTCGGCGACTAGTAATTGCGGGGAGGTGCCGCGGCGAACCGCCACTCGGGGCCACCGATGCAAAGCACACCACGCAGCGTGGTCTGGCCGCCGTCGCGAAGGGTCGAGAGCAGGGGCTCCAGCTCTCGAGCCCGCAATGGCTCATCGGCGCCCTCGTGAGCCAGATTCGTGATAGCGCGAGCGACGATGCGTCGGATGATCTCGGTTGGGGCGTCCTCCGGCGCGTAACAGATCTTTCCCGAGCGTTCTGAAACCGCCCGGCTCCATTCCTGATCGACGGCCCAGTCGATTGCCTCATTGGCTGCAGCAAGGTGTGCTGCACTGGACGCGAGAGCCGCCGGGTCGAGCCAGTCGGCGACTGCAAGCCCGCTGCGAATCCGCGCCCGTTCAAAGCGCTGATCACTGTTGCTTGGATCTTCCATCGGCTCCACGCCCGCAGCCGCGCACACCCGCTCGAGTTCGGATCGCCGCCACGCCAGCAGCGGGCGCAACAGCTGCAGCCTGGAGCCGGGCAGCCTCGATCTAGGCCGCATCCCGCGCAGCCCCTTCACTCCAGCGCCGCGGTTGAGGCGCATCAACATCGTCTCAGCCTGGTCGTCCGCATGATGGCCGGTGAGGACGGCAGCGAACCGACCGGCGCGCGCCCAGTCGGCAAGCAGGCGATAGCGCTCGATGCGGGCGCGTTCCTGGATGGCAGTGTTCGGCTGGTCGGGCCATTCCGCCGTGAGCACCGTGTGCGGAACTCCGAGACGTCCGCAGAGGGCGCCAACCGCGAGCGCTTCGGCGCGGCTTCCGTCGCGAAGGTGATGGTCGACGGTGGCGGCCTCGATTAGCCCCGGTCTCGCAGCTGCCGCGAGCAACAGCAACGCGAGGCTGTCGGATCCTCCCGAAACGGCGATGCCGAGGCGAGCGGATCCCGGTGCAAGCGCATCGAGATCCCTCGTGAAACGGTCGATCAAGGGTAGCTCGGGAACCATCCCGAGCTTCTTAGCACATCAGCTGCATTGTGCCTGCGATTTGGCGCTCGTGAGCATCTTCTGAAGGTCCGGACGGACTTTGGATCCGTAAACGGACTCAAGCTCGGCATAGGCTTTGCACGCCTGCCCGGGTTGGCCGAGCTTCACCAGCGACTGGCCGAGGTAGTAGAGGCTGTCCTGCGCCCGCTCACCGCGCGGATTGTTGCGGTAGTTGGCGAGAAGCACTTCGGCAGCGCTCCGGGGATCGCCGTTATCGAGCATCGCACGGCCGATCAGGTTGTTCGCGTAGCTGACCCGGCGGTGCTTGGGATAAGCGGCGGTAAAGGCCTTCAGCGACGCGATCGCCTGGTCATACTGGCCGGCCTCCCACTGGTGGAAGCCAGCCGTATACGCGTCTTCGCCTGCATCGACCGCAGTGGCTGAGCCTTCCGCAGGTGCGGGGGCGTCGGAAGCTGCAGCAGGTGTCGGCTTTGGAGTTCCCGCCGAAGGCTTGCCGCGCACCGGCGTTCTTGCGGCTGGCGGATCGTTGGCGGGGGCAGTCACCGGGGCCGCGATCGGCGCAGGCGGCGTCTCGGCGATGCGCTGCTCGAGCGCGCCGATCCGCTGGTCCGAGTCGGCGCGGATCTTGCTGATGTCACCCTCAAGCGACTGCAGCCGATGCCCATTCTCTTCGGACTGGCGGAGCAGATCCGTCATCTGCCGCTCAAGCGCGTTGAGGCGCTGGTCGAGCGTGACGACGGACGACTGGGTCGCGGCAGGCTCCGTCGAGAAGCCTGCCGTGTCGGCCGGGCGACCGCGCGGGAAGACCTGCCGCTGCATCTGATCGATCTGCCGTTCCAGACGGTCGATCCGTTGCTCCGGAGAAGCCTGCTGGCGTTGGGCAAGCGCCGCCGCAGGCATCAGCGCAAGGCTGGCGCAAGCCGCAAGCGCGGCGGTCCGGTATGATTGGTTCACTGGCTTATGGTCCCCACGCTGCTCGTGCCGCGAAACTTTGCCCGTTGCCGGCTTTCCCGGCGATGAATCCTACTGTCCCGCGTTGGTCGTCGCTGTGTCCGCTTGCGGAGCGGGCGCCGGCGCCGGTTCCGCGGGCGGAGGGGTGACGCGTCGAGCGGCGGGCGGCGCTGCTCGGCGGGCTCGAACCGGCGGCGGTCGTAGCTGCGCAGGCGCTGGAGGTGCAGCCGTTGGCGCCGCCGACGGCGTCGCCTGCGCGGTCTTCATGAGGTCGGCGGGCAGGAGGCTGACCTTGCTGAGCTTGGTCGCGGGCGGGCCAATCTGCGGAGCGACCGCGCTGCCGACAGTAATCCTGAGCCCTTCGGCCTTTGCCGTGGTCAGGGTTGGCGCAGTGGCGGTCGCCGGCACCGGGAATGTTTCACCGGGCTGCAGGATGCCTTGCTTGAGAACGGTGCCGGCATCCTTGATCGAGAGCCAGACCGGCTCGGTTGCTGAAAGCACGACGGGCCCCTGGGGCGCCGCCGGTTGAGCCGCGGGTGTTTGGGCGGGCGCTTCACCGGCAGGCGCGGTGGCAGCCGGTGCGTCCGTGTCATTGCCCTGGTCGAGCGAACGATTGCTTAGCCAGCTCATCACGGCAACGACGAGTATCACCGCAGCGACCGCCGCGAGGACGAGCCAGCGCGGCATCGTCCGTGCGGGGTCGGCAGGCTCGAACACTTCCGTCGCTGTCGCCGGAGCGCCAGTTCCGCCCATCTCTGTTCGGAGCTGCTCACCGACCTCGGTCCGGTCGAGATTGACCGCAGAGGCATAGCTCTTGGCGAAACCCATCGTGTAGGTCGGAGCCGGGAGGTTGTCCCAGTCCGCTTGCTCCAGACTCTCGAGATGGCGGCGCGGGATGCGGGTCTGGGCGGCAACGTCTTCCAGACTGAGACCCTTTTCCTCGCGGGCCGCACGCAGGCGCTCGCCGACCGTTGGCAGTTCCGTCGCGTCGAGTTCGTCCATGCGTTCGCCTTATACTCCCTTGCGGTCAGTGTGGAGGCTGAACCGGGGGTGTCAACCGGGAATGGACCCGGTCAGTCGATTGTCACCGAGTGGCGCCGAGCCCAGTCGGTGAGCGCCTTGCGCATGTCGCGGGGAGGCTTGGCCAGGAGCTGGTCGAAGCGGGCGCGGATCGCCGCCGCATCGAGCGAGCGAACCATCGCCTTCACCGGCCCAACGGCTGCCGGAGTGATCGAAAAACTGTCCGCGCCGACCCCGACGAGGGCCATGGCTTCGAGCGGCCGGCCGGCCATCTCCCCGCAAACTCTCACGGGCACGCCGGCTGCGTGCGCTGCGTCGAGAACTCGCTTGAGAAAGCGCAGGATCGCCGGGCTGAGCCAGTCGTACCGCTGGGCCAGGCGCGGGTCCGAGCGGTCGGCGGCGAACAGAAATTGCGTCAGGTCGTTCGTGCCGACGGACAGGAAGTCCACTCGCGGCAGGAGTTGGTCGAGCATCTCGGCGAGGCTCGGCACTTCGAGCATGCAGCCGAACTCGATGCGACGCGGTACCTTGCGGTGCCCCTTGCGGGCCCATTCAACCTGTTCTTCGAACAAGGTCCGCGCCTGTTCATATTCCCAAGGCTCGGAGACCATCGGGAACATGACGCGGAGCACCTTGCCACCCGAGGCCTCGATCAGCGCACGCGCCTGCGCCTTCATGAGCGTCGAGCGGTCCAGCGACAGGCGAAGCGCGCGCCAGCCCATCGCCGGATTTTCGGCTTCGTCGTGGACGTCTGCGAGATAGGGCAGCGCCTTGTCGCCGCCGATGTCCACTGTCCGGAAGATTACGGGGCGGTCACCGGCGGATTCCAGCACTCGCGAGTAGAGGCGCTGTTGCCGGTCGCGCCCGGGGAGCGTGGCCGAGACGAGGAATTGGAACTCGGTACGGAAGAGGCCGATGCCATCGGCACCGGTCATTTCCAGCGCGGCGGCGTCCTCGGCGAGGCCGGCGTTGACCAACACGCCGACCTGCAGCCCGTCGCGCGTGACGGCGGGCAGCGCCTTCACTGCGGCGAACTCGGCGCGTCGCTTCTGGCTCATCGCCATGCGCTGTTCGAAGCTGGTCAGCAGTGGCCTGGTTGGACGGACGATGACGCTGCCGTTGTCCCCGTCGACCAGGATCATCTCGCCGTCATCCACGCTATGGCGGATGTCATTCAGGCGGCCGATGACCGGAACGCCTATGGCCCGTGCGACGATCGTCATGTGCGAGGTGAGCGAGCCCTCTTCGAGCAGCACGGCCTTCAGTCGGCGGCGGTCATATTCGAGGAGTTCGGCCGGCCCGAGGTTCCGCGCGATGAGAACGGTGTCGCGCGCCAGACCGGTTTGCGCCGCCGTGCCCATCCGTCCGGATACGATCCGCAACAGGCGGTTCGAGAGGTCCTCGAGATCGTGCATCCGCTCCTGGAGAAGCGGATCGTCGATGTCGCGCATCCGTGCCCGCATGCGCTGCTGCACCCGCTCGATCGCGGCTTCGGCAGTCAGCCCGCTGTCGATCGCCTCGTTGATGCGCCTCGACCATCCTTCGTCGTAGGCGAACATCCGGTAGGTCTCGAGGATTTCCTGATGCTCGCCGATAGTGCCGAACTCGGCCTCGCGCGTCATGTTGTCGATCTGTTCGCGCATGTTCCGGAACGCGGAATAGACGCGCTCGCGCTCGGCCTCGGTATCGTCGGCGACCACATGTTCGACGACGACGCGCGGCTGGTGGAAGACAGCCTCGCCCCGAGCCATTCCGGACACCAGCTTGAGTCCGGCAAGGCGCAGCGGCCCCGCGCTGCGGACGCGGGCACGGCGGGCACCGTCGACCAGCCGCGCCGCAGCGATCATCTCCGACAGCACCATCGCGACGGTCTGCAGCGCCTCGATCTCCACATCCTCGTAGCGGCGCGGGTCGGCGTGCTGGACGGCAAGCACGCCGATCGGGTTCTCGAGGCGCACGATGGGCACGCCCGCGAAGCTGTGGAAGCGCTCCTCGCCCGTCTCCGGCCGGTAGGCGAAGGCCGGGTGCTGCGCCGCTTCGGCGAGGTTCAGGATGCGGCCTTCGTGGGCGATGGTGCCGACCAGCCCCTCGCCCATTTTCAAGCGCGTGACGTGGACCGCTTCCTTGCGCAGCCCGTGGGTTGCGAACAGTTCGAGCTTGCTGTCGCGCAGCAGGTAGATGGAGCAGACTTCGCTTTCCATCTTGCCGGCGATCAGGTCGACGACGCGGTCCAGCTTGCTCTGGACCGACCCCCGCGCAGCCATGATCTCGTGCAGACCGGTCAGGATCTCGCGAGCGGAGGCGGCGGCGGACGCTGGCATGGCCCAGCGCTAGCAGGAACCGGCGAAGCGGATAACCCTCTGGTCGCGCCTACCGGGCGGAGACGAGGTTGTTCGCACGATCCCGGTCCGGAATCTTGTGGTCGGGATCCAGCTCCGCCCGCACCACCGGTGAGGGGCCAGGGACCGGCACGTCCGTAGCGGCTTGCCTGATCCACGTCTCGGCGGGCAGGCGAACGTCGCGCCGCGTGCCGTCGCCAAAGGTCAGGCGCAGGGTGACGGGCATGACCAGCTTGTCGCGCGACTCCACGCGAACCAGCGACCCTTGCTGACCTGCCTTGGCCGGGAACGGCTGAACGCTGGTGACGGCAAGGTCGAGTTGCCAGTTGTTCGCGTACCAGCCGCGCCACCACCAGCCGAGGTCCTCGCCGCTCTCGCTCTCCATCATCCGGAAGAAGTCGGCCGGCTTCGGGTGCTTGAATGCCCAGGTCCCGATGAACCGGCGGAAGGCTCGGTCGAACACTTCCGGGCCGAGGATCTGCTCGCGGAGCAGGACGAGGCCAAGCGCCGATTTGAAGTAGGTCACCGGGTGCCGGTACTTCTCGATGACCGTGTCGGCCCGCGACAGCATCGGCGGGGTTTTCGGGTCGGCGAGAATCGGCAGAATCTCGTCGACGGGGTTGCCGCCGCCGGGCGCATATTCGCTGTCGCGCTTGGGCGCGTACTCGCCGTGGTTGAACTCGTCGGACTCGTAGACATTGATGAAGGTGTTGAAGCCTTCGTCCATCCAGGCGTCGCGCCGCTCGTTGAAACCGACGATCATCGGAAACCAGCCGTGGCCGATCTCGTGGGCGGCGACGAAGAAGGTGGGCAGGGGGGGCGAGCGGATGTCGTCGAAGACGATGCCCGGATATTCCATTCCTCCGGCCGGGCCAGCAACGTTGATGGCTGCGGGCCAGGGATACGGGTACCACTTGGCCGAGTAACGTTCGACCGAGTCCTTCATATATTCGGTCGAGCGGTTCCACGCCTTGGCTTCCGGCGGATAGACGGACTCCGCGAGCGCGGTGCGGCCAGCGGGGAGCCGGATGCGCGCGGCGTCCCAGATGAAGGCGGGCGAGGCAGCGAAGGCGACGTCGCGGGTGTTGTGCATCCGGAAATGCCACGTGCGGGTCGCGGAAGGAGACCCGAGCGGTTCGGCAAGCGTGCGGATCATGACCGTCTTGTCGCTCTGGCGTGCCTGGGCGAGGCGGGCGCGCAGCTGCGGCGGGAGCGCCTGCGCTTCGTTGACCAGCTCGCCGGAGCCCGCGACGAGATAGTTGGCGGGCAGAGTCACCGAATAATCAAAATCGCCGTACTCGAGGTAGAACTCCTGCGCGAGGTAGGGGAGCGCGTCCCAGCCGCGGATGTCGTCGTAAACGGCCATGCGCGGGTACCATTGGGCGATGCTGTAGATCTCGCCATTCGGGCTCGGCATCCAGCCGGTGCGGCCGCCCCAAGGATCCTTGGGGACCGTGTAGTGGTAGGCAATGCGGATGATCGCCTGGCTTTTGGATGCGAGCGGCGTCGGCAGCTGGAGCTGGGCGCGCGTGTCGCTAATCAATGGCTGGACGGCAGTACTGTCCTTGCCGAGCTGGACCGACGCTGAGTCCAGCACCAGACCTTCGGTGTAGCCACCGGTCGGTCCGCCGCCCGACAGGTTGCCCCGGGACTCGGGGCGGTAGCGGTTCTGCTCCAGCTGCAGCCACAGCACGTCGAGCGCATCGGGGCTGTTGTTGGTGTAGCGGATCTCGACCGTGCCGCGGATCGAATGCGTCGCGGGGTCGAGCGTCGCACGAATGCTGTAGTCGGCGCGGTTCTGCCAATAGTGCGGGCCTGGCAGCCCGCTGCCCGAGCGGATCAGGTTCGGCGCAGGACCGTAGTCGAACGCCTGGAAGAGCTCGCGCGGATCATACGCAGAAGGCGCGGGGGTCTGCGCTTGCGCCGCAGCGGCCAGAGCCAATCCCACGAGAGCAAGCGCCGCGCGCACGAATTTGGACAGGCCCATGTCTCTCCTTAACCCCGGCTTTCAAGAGCGGCGGCGGCTTCGTCGACCAGTTCGCCGATGATTTCGGCGACCGGCTCCTCGCGGGTCACCATGCCGACGGACTGACCGGCCATCACGGAGCCCGCCTCGACGTCGCCGTCGATGACTGCGCGGCGAAGTGCGCCCGCCCAGTAATGTTCGATCTGCAGCTGCGCCTCGGCCATTTCGATGTCCTGCCGGTCGAGCAGGTCGGCGACCTCGCGCTGCTTGGCGGCGAAGCGCTCCATCTCACGGTTCTTCAGCGCTCGGACTGGAATGACGGGCAGTCGCGGGTCGATCTGCACGGACGGGATCGCGTCGCGCGCCGACGCGCGGATGAAGGCTTTCTTGAAGTTGGCGTGCGCGATGCACTCGGTCGCGCAGACGAAACGCGTGCCGAGTTGAACGCCGACCGCGCCCATCTCGAGGTAGGCGGCGATCGCTTCGCCGCGGCCGATGCCGCCGGCCACGAACACCGGGATATCCTTCGCCACGGCAGGCAGGATTTCTTGCGCAAGCACGGACGTCGAGACTGGGCCGATGTGCCCGCCGGCCTCCATGCCCTCGATGACCAGCGCATCGACGTTGGAGCGCATCAGCTTCTTCGCCAGCGCCAGCGCCGGGGCAAAGGCGATCAGCTTGGCGCCGCTCGCCTTGATGCGGTCGATCGCTCCACCAGGCGGGAGGCCGCCCGCGAGCACGACATGCGTGACGCCGTGCCTTGCGCAGACGTCGATTAGCTCGGACAGCTGCGGGTGCATGGTGATGAGGTTGACGCCGAAGGGTCGCGTCGTCCGCGCCTTGGTTTCAATGATCTCGGTGTCGAGCAACTCCGGCCCCATCGCTCCGCAAGCGATGACGCCAAAGCCGCCGGCATTGGAGATGGCCGAGACCAGGTTGCGTTCGGAAATCCAGCTCATTGCGCCGCCGAGGATCGCGAGGTCGCAGCCAAGCAGCTCGGTCCCGCGATGCATCAGCGTCTTCAGGCGCGCGTGCCCGAGCGATGGCTGCAGCGCGTGAGGATCGGCGATCAGTCCCTCGCCGCTCATGCTGCCTTCTCCGCGTCGAGGCCAAAGGCGGTGTGAAGAACCCGCACCGCAAGCTCCAGCTCGTTCTCAGCGATCAGCGCGCTCACCTTGATCTCGCTCGTCGAGACCGCGAGCAGGTTGATCTGCCGCTCGGCAAGGACTTCGAACATGGTGGCGGCAAGCTGCGGGTTGGAGCGAATGCCGACCCCGACGATGCTTACCTTCGCGACGTCGTCGTCGTGCAGCAGGCTGGCATAGCCGATCTCGCTGTTGCGCTGCTCGATGACGGCCATCGCCTGGGCAACGCTGGCGCGCGGCACGGTGAAGGTGAGGTCCGAGGCGCCGCTGTTCGGCGTTGCAGCGTGAACGACCATGTCAAATGCGATTCCGGCCTCGGCGAGCGGAGTCATCACGCGGGCGACCGTGCCCGGCTTGTCCGGCACTCCGGTCAGCGTAATCCGCGCCTCGTTCCGGTCGGCGGCGATGCCGGCGATCAGGTTTCTTTCCATGTTCACTCCCGAAAGCTCGGCGACGATATCGGTGCCGGGCTTGTCCTCGAAGGCCGAAAGCACGCGCAGCGGCATCCTCTCGCGCATTGCGAGTCCGACCGACCGGACCTGAAGCACCTTCGCACCGACACCCGCAAGCTCCAGCATTTCCTCGAAAGTCACCTGAGTCAGCTTGCTCGCGCGCGGCACGATGCGCGGATCGGTGGTGTAGACGCCGTCGACGTCCGTGTAGATGTCGCAGCGATCGGCTTTCACACCGGCCGCGATGGCGACCGCGGAGGTGTCCGAGCCGCCGCGGCCGAGGGTAGCCAGGCGGCCGTCTTGCGACACGCCCTGGAAGCCCGGAATCACGGCCACCGTGCCGGCGCTCAATGCCTCGCCGAGCATTGCGGACTCGACGGCCTCGACGCGGGCGTTCCCGTGCACGCCCGACGCGCGGACCAACTGCCAACCCATGAAGCTGCGCGCGTTCACGCCCATGGCCTGCAGCGTCATCGCCAGCAGGCCGGACGTGACCTGCTCGCCGCTCGCGACGACCACGTCATATTCCTGCGGATTGTGGAGCGGCGCAGCCTCACGGCAAAGTTGTACCAGCCGGTCGGTCTCGCCAGCCATTGCCGAGACCACGACGAGAACTTCGTTCCCAGCCTCGGCTTCGCGTCCCACGCGCGCTGCAACGCTGCGGATCCGCTCGATGCCCGCCATCGAGGTTCCGCCGAATTTCATGACGATGCGGGGCATTGATCTCCTT
This sequence comes from Sphingomonas sp. F9_3S_D5_B_2, assembly GCF_054263715.1. Classification (NCBI taxonomy): domain Bacteria; kingdom Pseudomonadati; phylum Pseudomonadota; class Alphaproteobacteria; order Sphingomonadales; family Sphingomonadaceae; genus Sphingomonas; species Sphingomonas sp. F9_3S_D5_B_2. The sequence goes on from NZ_JBSZFB010000003.1 coordinate 368,938, forward strand.
GGGCGGCAGGCGGCGTCCTGTTAGGGGTGGCTCATGGTCCAGACAAGCATCCTCGCCGAAGAAGCCGAGCGCTTCGGCCGCCTCGCCGCCGACTGGTGGGACCCGGACGGCGCCTCCGCGATGCTTCACAAGCTCAATCCGGTGCGGCTGAAGTACGTGCGCGACCAGCTCGACCAGCATTGGCAATGCGACGAGTGCAACCGCCGGCCGCTGGAGGGCAGGACGGCACTCGACGTCGGCTGCGGCGCCGGCCTGCTCGCCGAACCGCTGGCCCGGCTGGGTGCGAAGGTCACCGGCATCGACGCGGCTCCGGAAGTGATCGCGGTGGCGCATGAGCATGCGGCGGCTCGCGGCCTGGAGATCGACTATCGCGCCGGTGACGTGCAGGCGCTCGAGGGGCAGTTCGATCTCATCACCTGCATGGAAGTGATCGAGCATGTTGCCGACCCGACGGCGTTCGTTGCTGCGCTAGCGCAGAGGCTTGCTCCCGATGGCCTCCTCGTTTTGTCCACGCCCAACGCGACGGGCTGGTCGAAGCTGATGATGATCACCGTTGCCGAGGGCCTGGGCCGAATCCCGCGCGGCACGCACGACTTCGACAAGTTCATCGCTCCCGAGCGGATGAAGGTGCTGCTTGCCGATGCCGGGCTGAACTGCGTCGATGTCGAGGGCATCGCCTGGTCGCCGACCCGCGGCCTTCACCTCAGCGACGACGTGCGCCTCAACTATCTTGTGTCGGCTACCCGCGGGCCAGTGGCTTGAAGACGGCGCTGCTCGTGACGGCGATGCTCGTCGCCTGCTCACCCGCGCCGGTCGACGCCCAGGTGCCGGCATTCCCCGGCGCCGAGGGCGCGGGAGCGATGAGCCTTGGCGGGCGTGGTGGCCGCATCATCCGCGTCACCAATCTCGAGGACAGCGGCCCGGGCTCGCTCCGTGCAGCAATCGAAGAACGCGGATCTCGCATCGTCATCTTCGACGTCGGCGGCACCATTCGGCTCAAATCGCCGCTGACGATCCGCAACGGACGGATCACAATCGCCGGCCAGACGGCTCCCGGCGGCGGAATCACCGTGCGCGACCAGACCTTCAGCCCGCACGCCGACGACGTGGTCGTCCGCTTCGTTCGCTCGCGCCTCGGCGATGTGTCGCGGGCAGTGAACGACGGTATCTGGGTCAGCCACGGCAACCGCATCATCCTCGATCACGTCTCGGCGAGCTGGGGGACGGACGAAAGCCTCTCGGTCACGTCCAACTACAAGCGTCCCGGGACCGACCTCGGCGACGTGACGGTGCAATGGTCGATCATCTCCGAATCCCTGTGCCGGTCCGTGAACCCAAAGGGGCGGCACTGCTTCGGATCGATCATCGGCGGCTCGCGCGGCGCGCACTACAGCTTCCACCACAATCTCTGGGCCGACCACGCGGCGCGCATGCCGCGCATCGGGCCCGTGCTCCCTGCCGAAAAGGACAGCATCGGCGGCTTTTTCGATATTCGCTCGAACGTGATCTACAATTGGGGCGGACACCAGGCCGGCTACAGCGGCCTTCCGGTCGGGCCGGCCGCCTACAACTTCATCGACAACAATTACTGGTCGGGTCCGGACAGCATGGACCCGGAGATCTTCAAGGAAGGCAATCCCGGCGCCCACGCCTATTTCTCGGGCAACATGCTCAACGGCCAGGTCCTGACGGGCTTGGCGGGTGTCGGCGGGCTGAAAAACCCCGGTTACCTGCTCGCTCGGCCGGTCGCGATGCCTTCGGTGAGGACGGACAGCGCGGCCGCCACTTACGACAAGGTCTTGCGCCTGGCCGGCGCCTCGCTCGTTCGCGACGCGGTCGACAATCGCGTCATCGCCGGCGTCCGCAACCGCACCGGGAGGCTCGTCGACAGCCAGGAACAGGTCGGCGGCTGGCCTGACCTCGCGCGCGGCAGGCCGTGGGTCGACGGGGACGGCGACGGCATGCCGGATGACTGGGAACGTACGCACCGCCTCAATGCGGACGACCCGAGCGACGGCAACGAGGATCGCGACCAGGACGGCTATACCAATGTGGAAGAGTGGCTGAACGCCCTGGCGGCGCCCGCAATGCCTCGGTGAACCGCGATGACTTGACGACGAACCGTGCATTTCTGTAGACGAGCCGTGTTGAGGCCGTCAGGAGATGATCGCGATGAGCCGTTCCGAAGTCAGCCGCACGCCTGGTTCCAAGCTGCTTTGGGCGATCCTCATCGGCTTCGCATTGTCGATCCCGCTCTTCTCCGTCTGGCTGCTCGTTTACGATCGGCAGAACCAATCCCGGGAGGCTAGCGCTTCGATCACTGCGGGTTGGGGCGGGCCACAAGCAATTTCCGGGCCGGTCCTTGCGATCCCCTACCGGATGAGCTCGACCGAGACGACGGTCGAGAACGGGCACGACGTCACGCGCACAAACGTCGTCAATCGAGTCCTGACGCTCGCGCCCGAGGTCGTCGGGCTGACGACCTCGGTCCGGCCCGAAGTGCGCAGGCGCTCGATCTATCAGGCTGTCGTTTACGGGGCGACCGTTTCGGGAAAGGCGCGCTTCGCCTTTCCACCGGACCTTGCCCGCACTGGCGTCGATCCGTCGCAGATGAACCTGAGCCGCGCCGAGCTGCGATTCGGACTCAGCGATCCGCGAGGCCTCGGCGCGAACCCGCGCGTGGCCATCGGCACCCAGCCACTTCGTCTGCAGCCGGGGGGCGGCAGCAGTGGAGGCCGGCGCTTCTTCGCATGGGTCGACGCGGCCGGTTTGGCTGGTCAGCCAATCGTCGTGGACTTCTCCTACGAGTTCCGCGGAAACGCCGCGCTTAGCCTGAGTCCCAACGCTGGCGACACGCAGTGGAGGGTACAGTCGTCCTGGCCAAATCCGAGTTTCGGAGGGGACTTCCTGCCAAGTGGCCGCAAGGTTGCTGCCGACGGATTCCAGGCAAGCTACCGGATCGGCAACCTCGCTCTCGGCCGTTCACTGGTGAGCACCGGCGACGCAGATGCAGCGCCAGCCCCGGCGCCTCAGCCGGGGCTCTCGACCACCGCGGACGACGGCGCGCAGACCGCTCAGATCGACCTCATCCAGACAGTCGATCTGTATTCGCAGGTAAACCGCGCGACGAAGTACGGCTTCCTTTTCATCGGGTTCACCTTCCTGGCGCTGCTGATGTTCGACATCATCGGCGGAGTGCGCGTGTCATCGGTCGAATACCTGCTGATGGGCGCTGCGCTCGTGCTGTTCTTCGTGCTCTTGCTCGCCTTTGCGGAGATCATCGGCTTCACACTGGCGTACGTGCTCGCATCGGCGGCAATCGCAGGACTGAACACCGCTTACTCCGCCGCGGTTCTGGGCAGCTGGAGACGCGCCGGTTTCATCGGTGGTTTGCTCGTCGGCCTGTACGCCGTGCTCTACATCCTGCTCAGCCTCGAGGCGTTCTCGTTGCTGATTGGCTCGCTGCTCCTCTTCGCGGCGCTCGCTGGCGTGATGTACGCGACGCGCCGCATCGACTGGGGAGGCATTCGCGAGCCGCAAGTCTCGTGACCCTGTAACAGAATGCCGCTAGGCGGCGCCGCATGAGCAACACCGTTCCGCCTAAACGCATCTTCCCGACCTCCAAGGTCGACGCCCGCGCCGCAAGCCACGTGCCGTCGACGCCGCAGACCGAGAGCGCCGCTTACCGGCTGGCGTTCCAGGACAATGAATTCCTGCTGCGCGAGGACCTGCGTCCGGTGCGCTTCCAGCTGGAGTTGCTGAAGCCCGACTTGCTGCTCGACGAGGCGAAGATCGGGTCGACGTTCGTGTTCTACGGCTCGGCGCGCATCCCGTCGCCGGAGGCGGCGGACGGCCTCGTTGCGGCAGCAACCAACGACGAAGAGCGGGCGATTGCGGAGCGGCTGAAGACGAAAGCGCCCTATTATGACACCGCTCGGGAGCTTGCGCGGCTGGCGAGCCGGACGCCGGTGGACGCCTCGGGATACAGGCACTTCGTGGTCTGCTCGGGCGGCGGTCCGTCGATCATGGAGGCAGCCAACCTGGGCGCAGTCGACGAGGGCCAGGAGACGATCGGGCTCAACATCGTCCTCCCGCACGAACAGCTGCCGAACCCCTATGTGACGCCGGACCTCAGCTTTCAATTTCACTATTTCGCGCTGCGCAAGATGCACTTCCTGATCAGGGCGCGCGCGGTTGCCGTGTTCCCAGGCGGATTCGGAACGTTCGACGAGATGTTCGAGCTGCTGACTCTCATCCAGACGGGCAAGGTGCGGCCGCTGCCGATCCTGCTGTTCGGCCGCGACTTCTGGAGCCGGATGGTCAATTTCCAGGGCCTCGCTGACGAGGGTGTCATCTCCCGCGAAGACCTCGACCTCATTCACTGGGTCGAGGATGCGCAGGATGCCTGGGATTACGTCCAGCGCTTCTACGAAGAGCGCGATGCGGTCGGGGACACAACGGACACCGACGGCAGCTGAAGCTTACTTGACGGAGCCCTTGGTGCCCGGGTTGGCCTGAGCCGCCGGGCTGGCATCGCCACCCGAATTCTTGATGTTCTTCTCGATCGCGCCCGTCTTCAGGACCGGCTCCTTGTCGGCCTTTTGCGGTCCGTTGTTGGCGCCAGTGCCGGCCTTGGCAGCGTCCTTCTGCGCAGTGTCCGACGCCGGAGCAGCGGCAGCCGCAGCCGGAAGCGGCTGCGGGGCGTCGCTATGCTGGTTCAGGAAGGCGATCACGTTGGCGCGGTCCTGCGGATTGCTGAGGCCCGCGAAGGTCATCTTCGTGCCCGGCGCGAAGGCCTTCGGACTCTTCAGCCACTGACCGAGACTGTCCCAGCTCCAGTTGCCGCCCTTCTTCGCGAGTGCGTCGGAGAAAGCGAAGCCCTTGCCCTGACCGATCGGTTCGCCGAGCACGCCCCAAAGGTTCGGACCGAGCTGGTTGGCGCCGCCCTTGTCGGCGTTGTGGCAGGCACCACACTTCTTGAACACGTCGGCGCCCTTGGCTGCATCGGCCTTGGCGAGATAGGCCTCGATCGGCTCCTCGGCCGCAGCACCGCCGGCGCCTTCTTCCTCGACACCCGCGATCGGGTAGCCCATCGTCTCCGGCCGCTCGCTGTGGAACGCTTCGCCCGCGACGATCGACGATCCGAGGGCGATGATCCCTGCGAACAGCACCCAGCCGGCGATAGTGTTGAAGCGATCTTGCATGAGGTTTCCCTGTTGCTCGTGAGCCGAGACAGATTGGATATGCGCCGCCCTTTACGGACGACTTCCGGCTTCTTCAAGCGGCCAGCCAATGCTCCATGAGGGTCCTGGCAATGGCAAATCGCGGCGGTGGCTGAAAGGCGGCGTCGTCCGGATGGCGGATCGCTTCGGCGACCTGTTCGCGGCTGAACCAGCGGGCGTCTTCCAGCTCCGTAGTATCGATGGTGAGGTCGGGCGAGAGCGCACGGGCAAGGCAGCCGATCATCAGCGACGACGGGAACGGCCAGGGCTGGCTGGCGACATAGACGATGCCTTGGACGGCGATCCCTGCCTCCTCGCGCAGTTCGCGCGCAACGGCGGCTTCGATCGTTTCTCCGGTCTCCACGAAACCTGCGAGCGCCGAGTAGCGGCGAGGCGGATACGCGGGCTGTCGCCCGAGCAGGACGGCACCGTCGTGTTCCGCCAGCATGATCACGACCGGGTCGACTCGCGGGTAATGTTCCGCACCGCACTCAGCGCAGGAGCGCGACCAGCCGCCGCGGATGATTGCTGTCGGGGAGCCGCAGTTGGCGCAGAAGCCGTGCCCTCCGTGCCAGCCAGCGAGGCTGAGCGCAGCGGCGAAGATCGGTGCCTCCGTCTCGGTGATGCCGCCCAGCACCGAATAAGCGGCGCGTGATCCTTCGACGTGGTCCGGGATCGCGCTGAAGCGCGGGGCGTCCTCGTCGAGACCGAGGAAAAGATCCGGTGCGCTTACCGGCTGCCATTCGAGCATCCCGTCCGCCCCGATCGCAGGAAGGCCGTCGCGCCAGGCGAGCTGCCGTGCCTGCGGGCTGCGTGAGAGCTCGGCGATCCCACCCGGATCGCCGCGCAGCGCATCGGCGCGATCGAGTCCGGCACCCGAGAAAAACGGTTCAGGCGGCAAGGAGCCGTTCGCCTTCTTGGGCGGCTGCGACCGCTTTCCGGTACAGGGTCGGCAAGCCCGCCTCGTCGATGCGCTCGAGTGGTTGCCACCAGCCTTCGCCAACGGCGCCACCGGCGGGGACGACATGAAGGTCGAGCGAGAAGTGCGTGAAGACATGGCGCACGACAGCCACGGCATTTGCCGGCGCGGTTTCCTGCCATTCGCTGGTGGGGAGAGCAGCCATCCCGCCGAGAATGCCGCGGCCGGGCCGCCGAACCAGCCACAGCGTTCCGTCCCGTTGCGTCCACCAGGCAATCGCGTGCCGATGCGGCCGCGGTGCTTTGGATTTTGCCGCCGGGAATGCGGCTGGCTGGCCCGAAGCGCGCGCTTTGCAATCTCCGGCGAGGGGACATGATTGGCACAGCGGCGCCTTGGCCCGGCAGATCGTCGCGCCGAGGTCCATCATCGCCTGCGCAAAGTCTCCAGGCTGGTTGGCCGGGACCATCGTCTCGACAAGCGCGCTGATTTGCGCAGGGGTCGGCTCCCGGATTGCGTTCAGGCGGGCGACGACACGGCGGACGTTGGTGTCCACGACCGCGACAGCCTCGCCGAATGCGATCGCGGCGATTGCCCCCGCTGTGTAGTCGCCGAGTCCGGGCAAAGTGCGAAGCTCGGCTGCCGTGCTCGGTAAACCGCCGCGACGGACGACTTCCCGGGCACAGGCGATGAGATTGCGGGCGCGGGCATAGTATCCGAGGCCCGCCCATTCGGAGAGCACCTCGTCGTCCAAAGCGGCGGCGAGCGCCTGAACGGTCGGCCATCGCGCGACAAAGCGCTGGAACCGCGGCGTGACGGCGGCGACGGTGGTCTGCTGGAGCATCACTTCGCTCAGCCACACGCGATACGGGTCCGGAGGCGCTTCACCCGGGCCGGACCGCCACGGCAGCCGCCGGAAGTTATCCACATAATGTTGAAGCAGGCGCGTCGCGGCGTTGGCGGTCACATGGGGGCTATGGCATGCTCCCCGGCGATGTCGAAGGGAAAGATGACCGAGGAGCCGGAACGCAGCTGCCGTGCGCGTGCGGCCGGCGATCTCGTCGGCGAAGTGGGTGGGCAGTCCTTTCGCAAGTTCGGCTTCGTACAGAGTGCCGTAGTCAGCCGCTGGAGCGAGATCGTCGGCGAGCGCTACGCGAAAGTCTCGTCACCCGAATCGATCCGCTTCCCCGCCGGCCGCAAGTCGAGCGGAGCGCTGACTCTGCTGGTCGAGGGCGCCCATGCTCCGCTCGTGCAGCACCTGGGGCCGATGATCATCGAGCGGGTGAACCGGTTCTTCGGCTATGCCGCGATCGACCGCATCATCTTCAAGCAAGGCCGGGCTCCGCGCCCGGCACCGGCACCGCCCCGGCCGCAGCTTGCGCCGGTCCCGGCGGAACTCGGCGACGGCCTGCGGGAAATCGCCGATCCGGGGCTTCGGGCTTGCCTGGAGTCGCTCGCGGGACGAATTGCCGCTACCGCCGGGCCGCCGTTGCTGCCAGTCAGCGACGATAAACCTTTTCCGGGCGATATTCGGAGCAAGTAAAGCAATGAAGATTGGCAAATTTCTCGCCGGCGTGATGGCCGTCCTGGCCGTGGCCGGCTGCAACCAGAACAAGTCGTCTGGCGAAGCCGTTTCGGACAACGCCAACGTGAAGATCACGCAGGCGAACCCGCCGCCGGGCGGAACCTGGGCCGATGTCGTGAACGCCACGTCAGCGAGCTACGTGATGGGCAACCCCAACGCCAAGGTGAAGCTGGTCGAGATCGGCTCCCTTTCGTGCCCGCACTGCAAGCTGTTCGCCGACGAAGGCGTGCCGTCACTCGTCAACAAATATGTGAAGACCGGTCATGTCAGCTGGGAATACCGGCCGTTCGTGATCCACGGGCCGGTCGACATGGCGGCGGACATGATCGTTCGCTGCAATGGCGCGAAGACCTTCTTCCCGATGATCGAGGCGCTCTACAAGGACCAGGCCGCGTGGATGGGCAAGCTCGAGGCCGCTCCGCAGGACAAGATGACCGAGATCCAGAATTTGCCGCCAAACCAGGCGTTCGTCGCCATGGCAAACCTGCTTGGTCTGCAGGACTGGGCGGCCGCGCGCGGCCTGTCCGTTGCCAAGAGCAACCAGTGCCTGAGCGACCAGAAGATGATCGACCATGAGGTTCAGGTGCTGAGCGACGTGAACAACCAGTACCCCGACTTCGCGGGCACGCCCTCATTCATCATCAACGGCAAGATGCTGCCGAAGGAAGTGGCGAGCTGGGACAAGCTCGAGCCAGCCCTCCGGGACGCGCTGAAATGAGGACTGCTGCGTTTGCGGTGATCGCCCCGGCGCTTTGCCTGGCGCCCATCGCCGGCGCGGCAGTCAAGCCGGCGCCGGCACGCGACTGGTCGCGCACTGTCGCGGCGACGGCCGAAGGCGGAATCCGGCTCGGCAACCCCGCCGCGCGGGTCAAGGTCGTTGAATACGGCTCGCTGATGTGCCCGCACTGCCGGCACTTCGAACAGACCGGCTTCAAGCCGCTCGTGCAGGGCTACGTTCGCAAGGGGCAGGTCAGCTTCGAGTTCCGCAACCTCCTGCTCAATGCTCCAGACATCTCGGCGACGCTGCTGACTCGCTGCGCCGGAGCGGCGAAGTTCTTCCCGATGGCCGACGTCGTCTATGCGACCCAGCCACAGTGGCAGAAGCGGATCGCCGACCTCAGCGAGGCGGACAACTCCGCTCTTCAGGCGATGACGGATCAGCAGCGGATCGTCCGCTACGCGCAGGTCACCGGCCTCGTTTCGGTCGCGGCGCGCTTCGGAGTCACGACTGCCCGGGCGCGGCAATGCCTCAACGATCCCAAGGCGCTCCAGCAGCTGCTCGATGTGACGAAGAGGGCAAGCGACAACGGAGTCCACCACACGCCGACCTTCCTGATCAACGGCAAGGTTTCCGACGCCGCAACTTGGGAGCAGCTTGAGCCCGAGCTCAAGACAGCGCTCACCAGTTAGCGGCGCTCGGGGGGGGAGACATCGTTGCGGATACGACGGCTCAAGCTCAGCGGGTTCAAGAGCTTCGTCGAGCCGACGGAGCTCCGGATCGAGCCCGGGCTGACCGGAGTCGTCGGTCCCAACGGGTGCGGCAAGTCCAACCTACTCGAAGCAATCCGCTGGGTGATGGGCGAATCCAGCCCCAAGTCGCTGCGCGGCGGCGGCATGGACGATGTCATCTTTGCAGGCACCCTGAGCCGGCCGGCACGCGATTTCGCCGAGGTCTCGATCCTGCTCGACCGGCAAGCAGGCGAAGATGGATCGAGCGGCGGCGAGAGCGAAGTGACCAGGCGCATCGAGCGAAGCGCCGGCTCTGCATACCGGATCGATGGACGCGACGTTCGCGCCAAGGACGTGGCGCTGCTCTTCGCCGACGCCGCGACGGGTGCTCATTCCCCGGCGCTCGTCAGCCAGGGGAAGATCAGCGGGATCATCGCCGCCAAACCCGTCGAGCGGCGCCAGCTGCTGGAGGAGGCAGCCGGCATCTCCGGACTGCACGCCCGCCGAAAGGACGCCGAGCAGAAGCTGCGGGCGACCGAGGCCAACCTCACGCGCCTGGGCGAAATCCTGTCGGACCAGGAGCAGCGCGCTGCTGCGCTGCGCCGCCAGGCTCGTGCCGCCGAGCGCTACCGGAAGCTGAGCGAGCAGATCCGGCTCGTTGAAGGCAAGCTTCTGCACGCGCGGTGGAGCGAAGCGGAATGTGCGGCCGACACTGCGCGTGCGGACGCCAGATCGGCCGAGGAGGAAGTGGCCGCCGTTCAGCAGGCGATGACCGATGCGCAGACTGCGCAAGCCGAAGCAGCGGCAGCCCTCGCTGCACGGCGGACCGCGCTCGCAGAGTTGCGCGAGGCCGCGCACGCGCTTGCGCATGAGCTTGCGACGGCGCGGGCTCGGCGCGACACGGTTGCGCGGCGGCTCGCGGAGCTCGACCGGTTAGACGCTTCGCTCAAGGCGGACATGGAACGCGAACGAGCTCTTCATGGGGATGCCGTCGCGGCGCTCCGGCAGCTGGATGCGGAGCGCACGAATATCGAGCAGCGGCTCTCGGAAGCGGAGAGCGACGCCGGGCGGATCGCAGCTGAATTGAACGCCCTCGAAGCAAAGTCGCGCGAAGCAGAAGCGGCGCTCGCCGAGCTGCTCGCGCGTCAGGCGGCGATGCGAGCCGAGCGCCGGGTTGCGGAAGCGGCGCTTGAGGCATCGCGTGCGCAGCTTGGCCGCACCGGCCTGGAGCATTCGCGGCTTGGCGATCAATTGTCCGCGCTCGGCGACGGCTCCGAGCATGAGGGCGCGAAGGCGAACGCCGACGAGCGCGCCCGAGCCGCTGCCGCGGCACTGGAAGCGGCCGAAGCGCGGCGCGCCGCAGCCGACGAAGGCCGCGCCGCCTCGGCGGAAGCCAGGGACGCCGCCGAGAGCAAGCTGGCGAGCGCCCGCGCGTCGCTATCGGCCGTATCTTCGGAACATGACGCTCTGGCCCGAGCTCTCGAACACGGCGGCGGCTCGGCCATCGCCAGCCTGAAAGCCGAGCCGGGATATGAGCGGGCGCTTGCAGCTGCCCTGGGCGAGGATGTCGAAGCAGCGATTGGCGGCGACGCTGCCAGGCGCTGGCAAGGGAGTGCGGCGCACGCCAGCGATCCGGCGCTCCCGCCCAGTACCAAATGCCTCGGCGATCATGTCGCCGCTCCCGATGAGTTGCAGCGCCGTCTGCGGCAGGTAGCCGTGGTCGACGAGGATGAAGGTCAGGAGCTCGCCGTCGGTCAGCGGCTGGTGACCCGCGACGGCAAGCTTCGGCGGTGGGACGGGTTCGTAGCGGTCGGCTCTGGCGCTGCTGCGGCGGAACGGCTGCTCCGGGTCAATCGCCTCGCCCAGCTCGCCGACGAGCTTCCAGGCCTTCAGCAGGCAGCTTCCGACGCGCTTGCGGCCCGGGACGCGACTATCGCCGACATGGAGCGCTTGCGCGCGGCGGCAGAAGAGGCGCGGGGTGCTGCGCTGGCTGCTGAGCGCGAAGGTCGCGAGGCCGCTCGCGCTTCGGATGCCGCCGCCGCCGCCCTGGAGCGAATTACTGCCCAGCGCACGGCGCTGGAGCAGCGGCTTGCAGACCTGGAGCCGGTTCTCGCTGCGGCGCGTGATTCCGTTGCTGCAGCCGACCAGGCGTTATCGACCTTGCCCGATCCTGCCGCCCTCGAGGCTGACGTGGAGGCCGCGCGTCGTACTGCCGGCGTCGCCGCCAGCGCCGTCGCCGACAAGCGAGCGGAAGCGGCGACGCGGGCACGCGAAACGGCTGCCGCTCGTGAGCGCTCAGCCGCCGCGGCACGTGAGCAGACCGACTGGCGGCGGCGCCTGGCAGATGCGGAGCGGCGTCTTGCCGAGGCTGACGAGCGGCAGAAACAGCAGACCGCCGAGCGTGCCGAGCTGGCCGCCGAGCCGCCCCTGCTGGACTCCCGCATTGCCGAGCTCGAGCAGGCAAATTCGGAAAGCCACGCCGCGGTTAGCGACGCATCGGGTGCAGAGCAGGACGCGGAGCGTGCAGTGGCTGCTGCTGCTGCTTCCGTCACGGCCACCAACGAGCGCTCGGCCGGCGCGCGCGAGCGTCGGGCCGGCGCCTTGGCTCGTGCCGAAGCGCAGCAGGCGCGCAGCACCGAACTCGCCCGGGTTTGCCTGGAGCGGTTCGAATGCGTCCCGCAGCGGCTCCCAGAGCGGCTGGGCTTCGACCCCGCGGAGGTGAGTAACGCATCGGATGAGTCAGCCAGCCTGGAACGGCTGACTTTGGAACGCGAGCGGATTGGCCCCGTCAACCTCGTCGCCGAGCAGGAGCTTGCGGAACTCGACGCCGATCGCACCAGGAGCGCCGCCGAAGCCGAGGAACTGACGCAGGCGATCCACCAGCTGCGCGGCTCGATCGGCAATCTCAACCGCGAGGGCCGGGTGCGCCTTCTCGACGCCTACCAGAAAGTCGACGGCCACTTCCGGCGGCTGTTCACTACACTTTTCGAAGGCGGGCAGGCGCACCTGGAGCTGGTCGAAAGCGACGATCCGCTCGAGGCAGGGCTCGAGATCATGGCGCAGCCGCCTGGCAAGCGGCTGTCCACGCTGACGCTGCTGTCAGGCGGAGAGCAGGCGTTGACCGCAGTCGCGCTGATCTTTGCCCTCTTCCTGACCAACCCGGCGCCCATCTGCGTGCTCGACGAGGTCGACGCGCCGCTCGACGACGCCAATGTCGAACGCTTCTGCGAGCTACTGCAGCGGATGACGCAGGAGACGGACACCCGCTATCTCATCGTCACCCACAATGCCGTGACGATGAGCCGGATGGACCGGCTCTTTGGTGTGACGATGATCGAGAAGGGCATCAGTCGGCTGGTATCGGTGGACCTCGGCGGCGCCGAGACACTGCTCGCTGCCGAGTAGGGGCCCGCTATTGCGAATGATTAGCATTAACTGTAGACGCTCGTCCCAACAACAATGGGGACGATATGGACCGGATTATGTTCGCATCGCTGGCAGCGGTGCTCGCGTGCGGCGCGCCCGCAGCACATGCGGCCACGACTGGCGGAGCAAGCGCTGACGTCGAAAATGCCGGTCCGCAGATCATCGTCACCGGTCAGCGCGGCCGCTATGGGGCGAGCTCGACCGGCACGGCGACGAAGACCAACACCGACGTCAAGGACATTCCCCAGGCGCTGACCAGCATCTCGTCGGCGCAGATCGACGATCAGCAGCTTCGGTCGATGGGACAGCTACTGACCTTCGTACCGGGCGCGAGCGCCGGCACCGGTGAAGGCAACCGCGACCAGCTTGTCCTGCGCGGCAACTCCAGCACCGCCGACTTCTTCGTCGATGGGGTTCGCGACGACGTCCAGTACTTCCGCGACTTCTACAACGTCGAGCGGGTCGAGATCCTCAAGGGCCCGAACGCGATGATCTTCGGGCGCGGCGGCGGCGGCGGGATCGTCAACCGCGTGCTCAAGCGTCCGACGTTCAGCGACCGGCGGGACGTCACGGCATCTGCCGACAGCTTTGGGGACGTTCGTGGCACGGTCGATGTCGACGCGGCACTCAGGGCGAATGCGGGGGCCCGCATCACCGCGATGGCCGAGGACGGCCGCGGCTTCCGCAAGCACACGCGGCTCCGGCGATGGGGCGTGAATCCGACCGCGGCGGCAACGATCGGAGAGACCCGGATCGATTTGTCGTTCGAGCATTTCCACGACCGCCGCACCGCGGACCGCGGTGTGCCGGCTAACGGGGATGAGCCGCTGCGTGGCTTCGACCGAACTTTTTTCGGAGATCCCGACAAGAGCCACGCGCGCGCCAACGTCGATCTGGCGTCGCTCGCCGTTCAACAGCAGCTCGGGACGGGCCTCACGCTGCGGAACCGGACGTTGCTCGGCAGCTATCGCAAGTTCTACCAGAACGTATACCCGACAGCGTTCAGCGCGAGCTCGGGGCTTGTCACGCTCGGCGCCTACAACAACCGCAACGACCGGGATAACCTGTTCAGCCAGACCGACCTCGTGTGGGCCAACCGCCTCGCCGGTATCGACCAGACTCTGCTTGTCGGGTTCGAGGTCGGCCGGCAGAAGTCGCGCAACCAGCGGCTGAGCGGCACCATCGTCAGCGGCAACACGACGCCGATCAGCGACCCGACTGTCGACGTGGATGTCATCTGGGCTGCTGCGCCGACCGACGCGAACAACCGTGCGCGCGCCAGTGTCGCTGCCGTGTATGTCCAGGATCAGATCAGGCTCGGCAAGGCCATCGAGATTGTCGCTGGCGTTCGCTTCGACAGTTTCAAGCTCAGAGTGCGCGATCTGCGCACCAGCGGCGGCGAGTTCACGCGGAGTGACCACCTCGTGTCGCCGCGACTAGGCCTGGTGCTCAAGCCGGCCGGGAGCCTGTCCTTCTATTCCACCTACAGCCGGTCGTACCTGCCGCAGTCCGGCGATCAGTTCAGCGGCCTGACGCCGGTAACGGACTCATTGAAGCCGGAGCGCTTCGACAATTACGAGATTGGCGCGAAGTGGGAGCCGAAGCCCGGCTTGCTGGCGACAGCGGCGATCTACCGCCTCGACCGTAGCAACACGCAAGCCCGCGACCAGAACGACCAGGTCGTTCTCACCGGCGCCCAGCGCAGCCGCGGCGTGGAACTCGGCCTCGAGCGGAGCCTGGCGAGCGGATGGCTGATCTCGGCTGGCTACGCATGGCAGAAGGCGGAGATCGTGAAGACCACTGCTGCCGCGCCGGCCGGACGCGAAGTGCCATTGGTCCCCCGTAACAGCGCCTCGCTGTGGTCGCGCTACGACCTGAACCGCCACCTGGGCATCGGGGTCGGCGTAGTTGCCCGCTCCAAGTCCTACGCGACAATCAGCAACGCGGTGACACTTCCCGGCTACGCTCGCCTCGACGGCGCGTTGTTCTACGAGGTCGGCAACGGCATCGAAGCGCAGGTCAATGTCGAAAACCTGCTCGGGGCGCATTATTTCAGCGCCGCGAACAGCGACAACAACATCGCACCTGGAGCGCCGCGCACCGTAAAGGCCAGCCTCGGCTACCGCTTCTAGCGGGTCAGCTCGGCTGCGCGTTCCTTGATGCGGCCGAGATCGGCAACGAACTTCGCTCGCTCCTCGTGGCGGCGGTCCTCTTCGGGGATGCGCAGGAGGAAGCTCGGGTGAACCGTGACCCAGCATTCGCCGCCGTCGGCGAGTTTCAGTGGTGACCCGCGCACCTTGCTGATCGTCACGACCTTATCCAGCAAGGACCGCGCTGCTGTCGCCCCAAGCGCAACGGTGACCGGCGGACGGATCAGTTCGCGCTCATGGTCGATCCACCACCGGCAGGCCTCGATCTCACCCGCGTCCGGCTTGTTGTGGATGCGGCGCTTGCCGCGCGCCACGAACTTGAAGTGCTTGACGGCGTTGGTGACGTAAACCGTCGAGCGGTCGATCCCCGCCTTTTCCAGCGCCGCGTCGAACAGCTGCCCGGCCGGGCCGACGAACGGCCGTCCCGCGACATCCTCCTGGTCGCCCGGTTGCTCGCCGACGAACATGATCGACGCGTCGAGCGGACCTTCACCGAACACGGTCTGGGTACCGAACTTGTAGAGGTCGCACCGGGTGCACTTGCGCGCATCCTTGAACAGCGCTTCCCAGGAGGCGCGCAAGTTGCCGCCGGGCTCGACCCGCCGCTCGGCTTCAAGAGCGTGGCTCAGTCCTTCCTTCGCAACCGAGCGGTCGATCATCTCCAGCTCCCTCGCGCGCGCACCCGCGATCAGCGGCTGAACGAGCGAGGTCTCGGGCATGTTGCGCCAGTATTTCTTCGGCATCTCCTTGAGCATCGCCCCGACCTTCAGGCGCGCCGGGTTGAAGATCGAAGCGTAATAGGTGCGCCAGGTCTCCTCGAGCGGGTCGCCCGACGGCGCGTCTGCCCGCGTAGCGCCCGGCCCCTCGTTGAGCGTCTGGCCCTCCCAGTGGATCGACAGCTCCGGCGTCAGGATCGACCAGCGCATGTTGGTGAAGCGGTCAACGAAGAAGCTCGCGGCGCGGCGGACGATGTGATGCTCGGGCTCGAAGTAGGCGACGAAGCGCTCGTCCAGCT
Organism: Sphingomonas sp. F9_3S_D5_B_2; assembly: GCF_054263715.1. Taxonomy (NCBI): domain Bacteria; kingdom Pseudomonadati; phylum Pseudomonadota; class Alphaproteobacteria; order Sphingomonadales; family Sphingomonadaceae; genus Sphingomonas; species Sphingomonas sp. F9_3S_D5_B_2. The sequence goes on from NZ_JBSZFB010000003.1 coordinate 384,701, forward strand.
CACGGAAGCGGACGAACGCATGCATCTTGTGGATGTCGCGGCGGACCGCCTTGGCGAGGTCCTGCAAACGCCGGACCAGCGGATCTGCGGCGTCGTCCAGCGCCTGCTTGTTCACCTTCACCCGAAGCAGCATCGCATAAAGCAGAGCGAAGCGCTGCGGGTCCGAATGGCAGACGACGGCCCGAGCAAGCTCAACGAAGGCGCGCGGTACCGGGAAGCTCGCGGCTGCGGGTTGCGGAGTATCGGAACCGAACAGGTCCGCGTCGCCACCTTCCACCTGCCAGACCACGGCACTCGCGGGCACGCCAGCCTCGGCAAGATCGCGAGCGGCATCGCGCCAGCCGTCGAAGTCATCCGGCGCGGCGAGCGTTACGCGATGCGCGTCGATCATGGGCCCTTCGCGTAGCACGTCAGGCCGCGAACAGTTCCAGCTGCTGCTGCTTTGGCGCGATTATCTTCTGGAGCTGTGCGCTGTCGGTTAGCAGGGTCGGACGCCAGTCCGCAGTCGTGATGAACGGGCGCAGCTTGGTGATGGAGACGGTCAGGCGTGCGACGTCGTCGAGCCGCAGCTTGCGCCAACTCCGGGACGCGACGATGCGGTCGACCGCTTTGACGCCCAGACCGGGGACGCGCAGAAGCATCTCGCGTGGCGCGCGGTTCACATCGACAGGGAAGTTGTCGCGAAACTTCAGCGCCCAGGCGAGCTTCGGGTCGATGTCGAGGGGCAGCATGCCCGCCTCGTCAGCGGCGCTTTGCACCTCTTTCGGTGCGAAGCCGTAAAAGCGCATCAGCCAATCGGATTGGTACAGTCGGTGCTCGCGCATCAGCGGCGGTCGCTTGAGCGGGAGGACGGCGCTTGGATCAGGGATCGGGCTGAACGCCGAGTAGTAGACGCGACGCAGGCCGAAGCGATCGTAGAGCGTGCTCGCCTTGCCGACGATGTCCGCGTCGCTCGCTGCGTCCGCGCCGACGATCATCTGCGTCGACTGGCCTGCGGGTGCGAACCGAGGGGCCGACTTGAAGCGCTTTGCGGCGTCCCCGGCCTCGGCGATCGACGCCTTCATGTCGTTCATCGCGCCTTCGATCTGACCGGCGTTCTTCTCGGGTGCCAATGATGTGAGGCCAGCTTCGGTCGGAAGCTCGACGTTGATTGACACCCGGTCGGCAAGCAGCCCCGCCTGACGGACCAACTCCGGGTCGGCGTCCGGAATCGTTTTGAGATGGATGTAACCCCGGAAGTCGTGGTCCTCGCGTAAGCTCCGGGCCACCTCGACCAGTTGCTCCATCGTGTAGTTCGAGGAACGGATGATCCCGGACGACAGGAACAGCCCCTCGATGTAGTTGCGCTTGTAGAAGGCGAGCGTGAGGCGGACGACCTCCTCCGCCGTGAACCGCGCCCGGCGGACGTTCGAGCTCTTGCGGTTGATGCAATAGGCACAATCGAAGATGCAGCTGTTGGTCAGCAGGATCTTCAGGAGCGAAATGCAGCGGCCGTCTGGCGCATAAGCGTGGCAAATGCCCATGCCTTCGCTGGAGCCGACACCCTTGCCCCCGCGGCTGTCGCGCTTGCTCGTCCCCGACGACGCGCAGGACGCGTCATATTTGGCCGCGTCAGCAAGGATCGCGAGCTTTGCCTGGACGTCGAGCTGGGCCACGCGTTCTATCTATGTTCCGCACTGGTCACTTGCAAGACAATAGCTTAGCTGACGCGGCTGACCGACCTGACCGAAAGGCCGTAGCACGGAACGTGGGGCGCTGACGGCGGTTGGTTTGGCGGACAATTAGGAGATTCCCGATGGCCGATGACCGCGAAATCGAAGAGACGTTCTGGAAGGCGCTGAAGCACAGCCCGTTCATCATGCTTGGCGTCGAAGGCACGCGCGACGGCGCGACCCAGCCGATGACGGTGAACTTCGAAGACCAGGACCGCGAAGCAGGCGTGCTGTGGATCTTCACCGCCAAGGACCATGACCTCACCCACGCGCTGGGCCAGTCCAATCGCGCGATCGGGTCATACTCCGCCAAGGGTCACGACGTGTTCGCCAGCCTGCGCGGGACGCTGCAAATTCAGAACGACCGGGCCACCATCGACCGGCTGTGGTCGCCGATGGTTGCCGAATGGTACGAGGGCAAGGACGACTCCAAGATGGCGCTCGTCCGATTCGATGTCGAGGATGCGAAGATCTGGATCAGCGATGTGGAAGGCTTCCTGAAGCCCGCCGTCAATAAGCTGTTCGGCCGGAAGCCGGAGACCGGCATGAAGGAGAAGGTGGCCGAGATCAGCCTGTAGGAAGGCTCTCGCGCAGCTTGCTTTCGATGTTCTCGGTTGGCGGCCGGTGAATCGACCGGTAACGTGCTTCGACGAGGCTGTAGACGCCGAACAGCATCAAGCCGGCTGCCACCGCATATTCGAGTGGCCCGTGCAGCGCGTCCAGGGCCTGCTCGAGTCCGCCAGCTTCCGCCGGGTTGCCGTCGAGGGCTGCACGGGCGAGCAGGAACCCGACAGTAAGGAATGTGACCCCACGCGCTGCATAGCCAGCGCGGCCCAGCCATTTTGCCCACCCTTGGCGCGCCCGCTCGTCAAGGTGACGCAGGAATGAGCAGGTGCCGACTTTGTACAGCTGCACGAGCCCCGCGCCGGCAAGCACGGCGGCTGCCACTGCGAGGACCAGCTGGCCGTGCGGCAAGTGCAGCGCAGTCGCTGCATTGTCTTGTGCTCCCCCCTTCGCTTCATGCCCGTCGGTGATGAGGCGCGCCGCCTTGTAAGCGAGGTACGAATAGATCGCGCCGCTGCCACCGGCGGCGATCCGGCGGCGCCACGCCTTTCCGCCGTCGGTGCCGCTGTCCATCCCGAACGCTGCGTCCGCAAGCCGCCACAGTCCATAGCCTGTCATTCCGACGATCATCACAATCAGCAGGCCGCGCCCGAAGCCGCGGTTCAGGTATTCCAGTGCGCCGGTGAGGTCCTCCGTCCGGCCCGTGCCGAGGACCAGCACTCCGATAACGATGTAGAGCGCCCCGCGGACAAGGAAGCCGAGCCTCGCCAGCCACTGGAACTTGCCCTCATATTTCGGTTCGGCGCGCACGGTCAGCTGAGCGCTTCCGCTTGCTCCTGTGGGCTCCCTTCCATTCGCTGCCCGAGCAGCAGCTTGAACAGCACGAATGCGACCAGCCCGACGCCGGCACTGGCAATGTGGATCAGCCAGAAGGTGGTCGTCGGCAGGCTCGAGTAGAGGCCACCGACATAGCCGACCATCTTGTTCGCTGCGAAGAACGACAGATAGTAGAGCCCGATCACCGTCGCGGTGATCTGCTTGGGCGCGATCTTCGTGAACAGCGCCAGGCTGATCGGCAGGATGTGCGCGAAGCCGATGCTGTTCAGCAGGTGGAACATGAAGGGCCAGAACAGTCCGATCTTGGCACCCTCCGGCTGGGTCAGCGCTGCCATGAACAGGCAAGCGCCGCCGGCGACCGTGAACAGACTGCCGATGATCATCTTGCTGATCTCGTCAGGCTCGCGATGGTTGAGGCTCCACCATTTCCAGAACGCGGCGACCGCGACGAGCATGGAGAAGCTCAAGGTCGCGTCGAGGGTGATCAGCCATGAGCTCGGCATCGTGTAGCTCATGAACGTCAGGTTGAACTGCTGATCGCCCCAGACGAGATAGGCGTTGAAAATCTCCTGGTTGGTCAGGAGCGAAATGGCCATCACCGGAATCAGGATGAAAAGCGCAAGCACTCGGGACTTGTCCTCGCGCGGCAAGTTGCGGGTCATGTACAGATAGAGCCCGGCGATCAGCACGACGGTCGAGATCACGGCAGTGAGCGGCGTTGCGAACAGGAAACCCGAGATCGCCAGCCATGCGATGACGAGAACAGCGATGCCCACTGCTCCGGCGCTGATCCGCCCCGTCGCGACACTGGTGCCGAGCTGGGCCCCGCGCGGGTCGGCGGGGAGCCAGCGCTGCCCCATTAGGTAGATGACGAGCCCGAATACCATCACCACGCCGGCGCAGCCGAAGCCATATTCCCACCCGACTTTCTGGCCGAGCGTTCCAGCGACCAGCGGCCCGGCGATGACGCTGACGTTGATGAAGATGTAGAAGATCTGGAACGCCATGGCGCGGCGCAGATCACGCTCGTCGTAAAGCTCGCCAACCTGCGTCGCGATATTGCCCTTGAAGAGGCCGACGCCGACGATCAGCGCCAGCAATGCGAACAGGAACGCGCCTTCGAAGGCCATCAGGAAGTGGCCGAAGGACATGACCAGAGCGCCCGCGATCAGCGCCGCTTTGCGACCGGTCAGCTTGTCGGCGATGATGCCGCCAAGGATCGGCATCAAATAGACGAGCGAAGTGTAGTCGCCGAAAATGCCCGACGCGAGCGGCTGCCCCTCGAGGCCCTGGTAGTGCCAGCTCCGCAGCCAGGCGAGGCCCGTGACACTTTCGATCCTGTCGGGGAGCAGCAGGTAATTGACCATGTAGAGCGTCAGCAGCGTCTGCATGGAGTAATATGAAAAGCGCTCGCAGGCCTCCGTGAAGCCGAGGAAGCCAAGGCCCTTCGGGTGCCCCAGGAAGGCGCGGTCGGAGCGGTCAACCTGCTCGAGGTCGGGCGTGGCTTCGGCAACACTCATGACTGCTCTCCCCTGCAGCGTGCCCGACGGGGCTAGCAGAGCGTCGCGGCCCCGCAACAAAATTGTCCCGTCAACGGCAGTTCGGACTTGTCTGAACAAGCGTCAGGGCGTCTTACGCCGTCATGAACGCCAAGCTCCTCCGCACCACCGCCCCGATTCTCAGCCTCTTCGCGATTGCCGCCTCACCGCCGCAAGCTCGAGTGACTCCGATGACTCCCGATGTCGTCGCCAGCTACGAGCAGGTGAAGCCCTGGGCCGATTTCGTGCGGCGCGAAGTCATGATCCCGATGCGCGACGGTACAAAGCTGTACACGGTCGTCGTCATGAAAAAGGGGACGCGCGGCGGGCCGATTCTGCTTACGCGCTCGCCTTACGACGCGCATGGCGATGCATTCCGCAGCGCCAGCCAGCGCATCACCGACAACCTGCCAGCGATGTACAAGGAGTTCGCGGAGGACGGCTACATCATCGCGATCCAAGACATCCGTGGGCTCCACCGCTCCGAAGGCACGTTCGTGATGACGCGGCCGATCGCCGGCCCGCTCAACAACACCGGCATCGACGAATCCACCGACGCCTACGACACCATCGACTGGCTGGTGAAGAACACGCCCGAGTCCAACGGCCGCGTGGGCACGATCGGTTCGTCCTACCTCGGCTTCACGACGCTGATGAGTGAGATCAACCCGCACCCGGCGCTCAAGGCCGCCGTGCCGGAAAGCCCCATGGTCGACACCTGGATGGGCGACGACGACTTCCATAACGGCGCCTTCCGCGTGCCCAGCTTCGACTACTTCCTCGGCATGAGCACCGGCAAGGCCGATGCCGGCGCCGCGATCGCGCGCGGCCAAGGCGACGATTACACTACTTACCTGGACAGCGGCTCGGCTGGCGACTTCGCGCGCCGCTGGGGCATCGAGAACGTGCCGTCCGTCCGCAAGGTCATGGAGAACCCCGCCTACACCGACTTCTGGTCGCTTCAGGCGGTCGACAAGTGGTTCGCCGCACGTCCGCTCACCGTTCCGACGATGCTTGAGGTGGGTCAGTGGGACCAGGAAGACAGCTATGGCGCTCCGGCTGTCTACCGTGCGCTCAAGGACAAGTACGAGGGCACTGGCCTGCTCCATCTGGTGATTGGCCCTTGGCGGCACTCCGGCGCCAACCACTACGGCTACGATCTTGGCAACCTCGCCTTCACCGGGGACACGGCGCGGGAGTGGCGCACGAAGTGGATGAAGCCGTTCCTCGACCACCACCTGAAAGGTGCTCCCGATCCTCACACGCCGCCGGTGCTGACCTATGCGACGGGGATCAACCAGTGGGAGGAGAGCCCGCGCTGGCCCATGGGCACGCCGACCCCGCTCTATCTCGGGCCGGGCCAGGCGACGAGCTTCACGCAACCCGCCCGCGCAGGCAACGATGCATACGTGTCGGACCCGTGGAAGCCGGTTCCGTTCATGCCGCGTCCGGTCAACATGGGCGACGCGGACCAGTGGCACACCTGGCTCGTCAACGATCAGCGCTTCGTCGACGGCCGCCCGGATGTGCTGAGCTACACCGGTGAGCCGCTAACGGCTCCTGTGCACATCATGGGTCCGCCGCAGGTCAATCTGTTCGCTTCAACCAGCGGCACCGACAGCGATTGGGTGGTGAAGCTCATCGACGTCTACCCCAACGACATTCCCGAGGGCCGTTCGCAGGGCGCAAGGCCGAGCATGGCGGGTTACGAGCTGCCGGTCGGAATCGAGATCTTCCGCGGCCGCTATGTGCATGACCGGGCGCGCCCGGCAGCGCTGAAGCCCGGCAAGGTGGAGCAGTTCAGCTTCAACCTGCCAAACGTCGATCACGTGTTCCTGCCTGGGCACCGGATCATGGTGCAGGTCCAGTCGAGCCTCTTCCCACTCTACGACCGCAACCCGCAGACGTTCGTCCCCAACATCTTCAACGCGCGGCTCGCCGACTACCGGTCGGCGCAGCAGCGGATCTATTTCGGCGGCGCGACGCGTAGCGCGGTGATGCTCCCGGTCGTTCCCTAGGAGCGGGGAACCTATTGCTCGGGAGCGGTCTGCTGCTCGGACGCTTCCTGGGCCTCACGCTTGGCGCGCTTGATCTCCTGGATGAGGCAGCCGGTGTGGCCGCCCGGGCCAACCGCTGAACAGCTCATGGTCCCGGTGTTGCCGACGCTCTGCAGGTCCTGCGCCTTGTTGGCCCAGGATTGCCGTTGCTGCCGGGCTCCGCTCAGCCGCTGGTTCTGGGGGAGGCGATAGCGCTCCGTTTCCGGACGGTGGCGGCAGACCACGATGCTGCCGTTCGTCGAACGCGGGCAGGGGTCATTGCCGAAAACGATCACTTCGCCGGCAGTCTCTTGCGCGGCCGCAGGTACGGATACGAGCGCGAGGCTTCCGGCGGCTATCGTGGCGCAGGCGCTGAGCGCGATGATCACCTTCGTCATGGGTCGGTCCTTCCGTATGTTCCAATCGGCGATGCCCGCCGCAAGTTCCTCAAATCCGCTTAGAAAGCGCAATCGCCGTCCGGCAGCCGGCGCGGATCGCGGCAGTCAGAAGCGGGTAGCCGACGGCGTCGCGCGCCCCTGCTTCACGCGCCGTGTCCCGGTGCTCGAGCTCTTCCGCCTGGAACTCCAGAATGTCCGCTGCAAGTTGCGGATCTTCGTCGCCGATATCCTGCAGTTGCTGCGAATAATGCTTGTCGATCTCGGTCTCGACGGCGTCGGTGCAGGCGAGGGCCGCCTGTTCGGACATCAGCGCGGTTGCGGCGCCAAGCGCGAAGCCGGCCACATTCCACAGCGGCTGGAGAGCAGTTGGGCGTACGCGCCGCTCGGCCATCAGAGCGTTGAAACGCTCGAGATGCCGACGCTCTTGTGTCGCCATCCGCGCGACCAGCTTCGCTTCCGGGCAATTGCGGCGAAGGACCGCGAGCTGGCCGGCGTAGATGCGTGTCGCGCCATATTCGCCGGCCTGGTTGACCCGCAGCATCGCATCGCGGTCGGGCCGAGCGTCGCCTGGACGCCAGCGGCTCATGCCCGCCGTCCCCGCAGCACGAGAACGGCGATCAGGAGAGCGCTGCCAAGCGAGACGATGGCGTTCCATCCCGCCATGGAGACGCCGAGGAATGACCATTGCACCTGGTCGCAGCGAACGACCGGAGCGTTCATGATCTGCTTCAGAAGATCGGCCGAACTCGTGCCGTGGGCGGTTGACGTGCAGGTCGTGAAGCCCCGGAAAATGCGAAGCTCGACGCCGGCGTGATAGAAGCCGATGGCGCCGGAAACCGCGATCGCCGCCGCTGCAAGCAGCACCAGCGCGCGCGAACGGCCAGACCTCGCCGACGCCGTGAACGCGAGCACCGCCGGGACGAGCGCGGCGAAGTGCGCGTAGCGCTGCCACCAGCACATCTCGCACGGGTAGAGGTGGCCGATATATTGCGAGCCGAACGCTCCCGCGAGCAACGCTGCAGGCACAAGCAGCGCGAGGAAACGCGCGACCGCTGGCGGAGTCAGCGCCGCCGGCTCGGAAGAACGCGTTGCAACCGCTTCGGTCATGCCGGGCTTAGTTGCCCTTCTTCGTGACCGCCGAGGCCGCGACGGGGCCCTGGCCGGCTGCGCGGCGCACGGTGTTCAACGCATAATAGAGCTGGAAGTCGTCGATGCCCTTCTTCTTCAGCTCCTCGGGCGTCGCGCTAAAGCGCGGGTCGGTCTTGTCATCGCTTTCCAGCAGCTTGTCATCGACCTTCGCCTGGTTGAGCAGGTGGCGGCGCAGGTCCGCTTCGCGCGTCACGCGCCGGTCCTTGTAGTCCTCGTCCGACAGCTGCGGCACCGCGATGTCGGGGTCGATCCCACCCTCCTGAACCGAGCGGCCGGATGGCGTGTAGTAGCGGGCCGTGGTCAGGCGCAGCGCCGTGCGATCGCTGAGCATCTGGATCGACTGCACCGATCCCTTGCCGAACGTACGCTCACCTAGGATCAGCGCGCGCCGATGGTCCTGGAGCGCTCCGGCCACGATCTCCGAGGCCGAGGCACTGCCGACGTCCGTCAGCACGACGACCGGTAGACCGTGCGCCATGTCGCCGGCCTTGGCGTAGTAGCGCTGGATGTCGTCCTTCTCGCGCCCGCGCTGCGAAACGATCTCGCCGCTGTTTAAGAAGGCGTCGCTGACCTCGATCGCCTCGTCGAGCGATCCGCCAGGGTTCGAGCGCAGGTCGACGACATACCCCAGCGGGTGACCGCCGGTCGCCTTGTCGATGCCCGTCAGTGCGGCTTCGGTGGCGGCGCCGGTGCCGGCCGCGAACTGGTTGATGTTGATGTAGCCGATGCCGTTCTTCACCTCCCACTTGACGGGGCGAACCTTGATCTCCTCGCGCACGATGGTGAAGTCGAGCGGCTTGTCGCGGCCCTTGCGCAGAATCTCGAGCCGGATCGGCGTGCCCGGATTCCCACGCATCTTCTCGACCGCCTCGTCGAGCGTATAGCCGGAGATCAGCTCGCCGTTGATGTGCGTGATGTAGTCGCCAGGCTTGATGCCCGCGCGCCATGCGGGGGTGTCCTCGGTCGGGGCAATGACCTTCAGAGTCCCGTCTTCCATGCCGACAGAAATGCCGAGCCCGCCGTAGCTGCCCTCGATCAAGGTTTTGAGCGCATCATAGTCGGCGCCCTCGGCGTAGCTCGAATGGGGGTCGAGCGAGGCCAGCATGCCGTCGATCGCGCCCTTGATCAGCGTGTGGTCGTCGACGGGCACCACGTAATGCTGCTTCACCTGCTGATAGACGCTCATGAACTTCTCGAGTTCGGCGTAATTCGTCGTGTCGGCGGCAGCGAACGAGCTCGCGGTCACCGGAATCAGGGCGAGCGCGCTGACCAGCGCGACTGGAGGAAGGAGCTTGTGAAGCAAAGTCATACGGGTGGTCCTGCTGGCGGCCCGACGATTTAGCCGCCTTCGTTGTCATTTGACAGGGCTGCAGATGAACCTGCGATGAGAGCGGGCGAGACCTGGGAGCCGTTTCGCGATAATTCGATTTCAATCGGCCCGAGCGAGCGTCCGAGCGGCTGCCCCGCGTTGACCCTGGCGCCGGTCTGCAGGGTCGAGCCGACGCCGACCAGCAGCGTCGCCCAGCCGCCGCCATGATCGATGATGACCACCCCATCGTGGCTCTTGAACGGGCCCGAGAAGCGGATGACTCCGGCGGCCGGCGCGCTCACCGGCGTCCCCCGGCTCGTGCGCAATGTGAGTCCGCGCGAACGAACGCCCGCTTCGTTGACTGCGCCGAGGCCTTCGACGACCGGCGCTGCGGCTGGGAGCTGGTAGGCGAACGGTGCGCGCGCGGGATCGCCTTCACCGCGGATCGGGCGGGCCGGTGCGGGGTCGACTCCGCTAACCTGCGCCGCCATCTGCCGGGCGGCGGAAGATCCGGAGGCCGTCCGCTCCAGGCTTTGGACCTGTTCGCCCGAGGCGAGGGCCACGTCTCCAAGGCTGAGCGAGCGGCTTGCCGCCGAGGATGCGAGCAGAAGTGCGCGCCGCTCGAGCGCAGCAAACTCCTGCCTGCGCGCCGTCAGCAGCTGCCGGCTCCGCGCGAGCTTGTCACGAGCGATGCTGGCTTCATGCTCCAGGCGCGCGCCTTCGGTGAGCTGGGCCGAAAGGGCACCGGCACGGCGCCTGATCACTGGAAGGGTTGCATCGAGCAGCACGCGCACGCGCACGAGTTCGTCGGTGCTGTGCCGATCGGCGATGGCGAGCAGCGGTGGCCGCTCGGCCATCAGGGCCAGGCCCGCGAGTAACGATGAAACCGGCTGCTGCTCCCGCTGCAGCTGCGCTCGCTGGGTCGCAAGTCGAGCGGAGGCGAGCCGGACCTCCGCGTCGGCGGCCGTGATCTGGGCCTCGGAAGCCTGAAGCGCCTGTGCTGCGGCGAGCTGCTGAGCCTGCAGCTTGGCGGCCTGTCCGCGCGCCTGCTCGGCGATGTGCAGCAGCCGCGCTTCCTCTTCCTCCGCAGCAGCCTGCTCGGCGCGGGCGCTGTTCAGGGTCTCGTCGATCGACTCGGCTACGGGCTGGACCGGCGTGCTGGCCGCCAGGAGCAACGGCGAGAGGATCAGCGTAAGGGCGAGCCGGTTCACGCCGCTAACCCTCTCGATGATACGGGTGGTTGGCAAGGATGGACGTTGCACGGAACAGCTGTTCTGCGAGCATCGCCCGGACCAGCAGGTGCGGCCATGTCGCCGCCCCGAAGGAGAGGAGCAGGTCGGCGCTCTGCCTCTGGTCGTCCGCATGGCCGTCGGCCGCGCCGATCAGGAACCTCGCCTCTCGCTTGCCGCCGTCGCGCCATCGTTCGAGCTGCGCCGCGAGTTCGCTCGACGCCAGGGTTTTCCCGCGTTCATCGAGCACGACGCTGACCGAGTTCGTAGATGGAGCAGGCGCGTCCTTGCCGCGGTCGGGCAGTTCGCTGACCTTGGTCGGCCAGTCGATCCGTTTCAGGTAGCGCTCGACAAGCTCAGCTTCGGGGCCGCGGCCGATCTTGCCTCTCGCGATGATGTGCAGGAGCACGCCCCGGCAACGATTAGGGCGTAGCGAGCGCGTTACTGAACGGCCAGGTCAGCACTCTCGTGAAGCCGTCGTAAATCGTGCGTGCTGCCTCGGCGATCGTCCGCGGCCGGTTGGATCCGCCGCGTGCGAAGATGGCCACCGCGATCCGGTGACCGTTAGGCATGGTGATGAAGCCGACGTCGTCGCTCAGCCCGTCAAGCGTGCCCGTCTTGTGCTCCACGGGCGTTCCGGCCGGGAGCAGCCACTTCATACGGTTCTTGCCGGTCTGGCATCGTGCCATCAGGCCAAGGAGGTAATTGCGGCTTTTTGGCTGGACCAGTTCGCCCTGGTAGATGCGCTTCAGGAGGTCGACCATGGCCACCGGTGTGCTCGAATCCCGGCGGTCCCACAGGTCGCGGCGAGCGGCGAGAAGCTGCGCAATGGTGCGGTCGACGCGAACGCCGCGGATTCCATTGTCGCGCAGCCAGTTGTGGACGGCGTTTGGCCCGCCATCCGCTTTCAACAGGATGTCGGCCGCGCGGTTGTCGCTGTGGATCAGCATCTTCGCCATCAACGAACGAACGGACTCGCCGTTGATGGAGTCATCGAGCGAGCGCATCCCGTGATCCACCTGCGAGAGGTAGAGCGCGGCGATAGCGACCTTGACCGTGCTTGCCATCGGGAACGGCACGTCCCCCTTCACGCTCAGCGTTTCGCCGGTGGTCAGGTCGAGCGCTGCAATGCCGACGTCGGCCGTCTTGTTGGCGACGAGCATCTGCAATTCCTGCTCAAGCCCCGTCAGCGACGGCGACGAGGCCGCGACCGCGGGCTGCGCAAAGAGCGCAAGCACAGACAGCAGTAAAGTCGTTCGCCGCATCAGTTCACCCACCCGCAGCAGCCGTGCGATCAGAATCGCCGAAAGCCCACATGCGCTCCAGATTGTAAAAAGTTCTTACCTCTGGGCGGAACAAGTGAATGATCACGTCCTCGGCATCGATCAAGACCCAATCGGCTGCCGGGAGTCCCTCGATGCGCGGCGTGCGCCCAACCGAGTCTTTTATGCGGTCGGCGACCTTGTTCGCCATCGACGCAACCTGCCGCGTCGACCTTCCGGACGCGATCACCATGTGGTCGGCGATGTTCGACTTGCCGGCGAGCGGGATGGAAACCACGTCCACCGCCTGGTCATCATCTAGCGACTTCAGGATGAGGCGGTGCAGTTCTTCGACGTCGATTGGAGTGCGGCCGGGCTTCTCGGCGGCAGGCTCAGCGGGACGTTCGGTCAAGGGGTCTCCTGGGTGAAGAGGCGGAGCCGTCTTCCCTCCTGCCTGTGCGGCTTGGATCGAGGCGGCGATGCCAGTTGGGGTCGTGCGCGCGAATAGCTGTCGCGGAGGTGGGATCGGGCGGCAGGCGAAGGAACAAGATCGCCGGTGCACTCCACTCCGTCCAACGTTCGGCCTGGCTGGGCGGTCGGACAAACCACCTCAGCCAACCCAGCGCGCGCGCCGCGTGGGCACTGCGATCATAACCCCGGCGCGAAATGACCGCAATCGCCAGTTCGCGTGCTAACCCTCTCCAATCACGCCATTTGTGAAAATCCGGCAGGCTGTCGCCGCCCATCAGCCAGATGAAGCGGTCACCGGGATATCGGCGCTTGAGGCGCCGGACCGTATCGACACTGTAACGTGTGCCCTCGCGGCTCTCGAAGTCGCTGACCCGGAGCGGCGCTCGTCGGGCGATCCGCCGGGCTGACTCCAGCCGGCCTTCGAAAGGGGCCATGTCGGCGGCGCCGTCCTTGAGAGGATTGCCGGGCGATACCAAAAGCCAGACTTCGTCGAGCCCAAGCACGCGCATGGCTTCGAGGCTGATGCGCCGGTGGCCCCGGTGTGCGGGATTGAAGGAGCCGCCGAGAAGACCGATGCGCGCCATCGCCGGAGCGCTAGCACGCACGTTCCTGACCGCCTAATATGCGGCTTCGAGGGGGCGTTGATGAGTAATCTGGAGGTATTGGGGGACGCGGTTGCAGGCGGTGTCATCGGCCGCGCGGTTGAGCCGAAGGCAGGCGAAGTCGCGGCCGGCCACACCCACGAGAGCGATTGTTTGAATTGCGGTGCCAGCCTGGCGGGGCCGTTCTGCGCCGAATGCGGGCAGCACGCGCATGTGCACCGGACGCTGTCCGCTTTCTTCCACGACTTCGCGCACGGCGTTCTGCACTTCGAGGGCAAGATCTGGCGGACGGTTCCGCTGCTCGCGTGGAAGCCTGGCGTCCTCACCCGCCGCTACATCGACGGGCGGCGAGCGAGCTACGTCTCCCCGGTCGCGCTCTTCCTCTTCTCCGTGTTCGTGATGTTCGGCGTGCTCAGCGCGACCGGGAACGTCAATTCGCACCTGGGCTCCGACCCGAGCCTCGCCAAGCAGGAGCGGGCGACGGTCGAGAAGATCGAGAGGCGGCTGAAGAAGCGGGCTCGCCCCGACCTCGACGCCGGAGACATCAAGGATATCGACGAAGACATCGCCGAGACGAAGACCGACCTGGCACTCATCCGAAGCCTGCGGGCGCAGGGGGTCACCGAAGCAACCTTCTCCCGCGGCACCGATCACTTCAACAGCAGCGTTCCGTGGATCGAGGAGGCCTATCACAAGGCGAAGCAGAACCCGGACCTGCTGGTCTACAAGCTCAAGAGCAACAGCTACAAATGGAGCTGGGCGATCATCCCGCTCTCGGTGCCCTTTGTTTGGCTGCTGTTCCCGTTCAGCCGGCGGTTCCGCATCTACGATCACGTCGTCTTCGTCACTTATTCTCTCGCCTTCATGACCCTTCTTGTCACGGCGGGCGCTCTTCTGTCGGCAATCGGGATCAGCCAGGTTGCGCTGCTGGCAGCCGTTATTCCGCCCGTCCACATGTACCGGCAGCTTCGCGGTGCTTATGGCATCCGGCGCTTCGGTGCCGTCTGGCGGACGATGCTGCTGCTCCTGTTCGCGCTACTCGTGCTGATTGGCTTCATCCTGCTGATGATTGCGCTCGGCGTACTCGACTGACGCGCTCCGTCAGGCTTGCTGTTCAAGCCCTGCAAGGAACGCCTCGATGGCCCCGACCGCTTCGGGCTCGTCGAGATCGGGCGCATGTCCGACGCCGCTCACGACTGCCGCCTGCATGCCGGGTGCTTCGGCTTGCATCCGGGCAGAAGCTTCCGCGCTTAACAGGTCGCTTCGCTCGCCACGGATCAGCAGCAGCGGTTTGTCCGCGAGTCCACGAAACAGCGGCCACATGTCGATTTGCGGCGTGGGCCCCGATCCAGCGAACGGCGCTGCGATCTGCATGTCGTAGTCGAAGCCAACTTCGCCATCCTCTTCGCGGCACGTTCGTCGCGCCATGCGGACCCAGTCTTCGTGCGTGTAATGCGCGGAGAGGTTCGCGTTGTTGGCGGCAAGCTGCCGCGCCGCTTCGTCGAAGCTCGCGAAACGGACGGGCTTGCCGACATAGGTCCGGATGCGATCCAGACCTTCGCTGCTGAGATCGGGCCCGACGTCGTTGAGGATCGCCGCCGCAATCCGCTCCGGCGCGATCGCAGCGATCGCCATCGTGACCAGCCCGCCAAGCGACGTTCCGACGAAAACGGCCCGTGCAATCCCAAGATGATCGAGCAGCTCGAGCGTGTCCCACGCGTAGGTTGGTGGCACGTAGCGGGACGTCACCGGATCATAATCGCTGCTGCCGCGGCCCCGGAACTCCAGCGCGATCACCCGGAAGCGTGGCGAATAACGCTCGGCGAAATCGGCAAAGTCGCGCACGTTTCGGGTCAGCCCGGGCAGGCACAGCAACGGCGGCCGGAACTGGCTGCCTGCATAATCGCGGTAGTGCAGCTTCAGCCCGTCCCGAACGGTAAAATATGCGTCGGCTCCTTTGCTCATCGCGTCAGCCCCGTGCGCAGCATGCGGCTGGTCACGTCCGCGACATGCGCTGCATCGCCGCTCGACCACACCGAAAAGCGAAGCCCCAGAAACACGTTCGCGCCCATCATCCCCCAAGCCAGAATATCGATGTCGCCGTCGGAGAAGCTGCTGTCGATGTCGCCTTTGTCCCGGGCGGCGATCAGGCGGGCGGCGATGCGCGTTGCCGTGGTCTGGTAGTGCTCCTTGAAACCGTTCGGTTCGACGAATTCGGCTTCGTCGATGATGCGATAGACGTTGCGATGCTCGCGAGCGAAGCGAAGGAACGCTTCCAGAGCGCGCCGCTCACCGTCGATGGCGTCCTGCGCGGCCTTGAACTCGGGCGCGACGCGGTCCCGCACTTGCGCGGACATGTCGCGGACCACTTCCTGGAACACTGCCTCCTTGCTGTCGAAATAGGTGTAGAACGTGCCGAGCGCGACACCGGCCCGCTGCGTGATTCCGACGATTGAACTGTCCGAAAACCCGCGCTCCCCGAACTCGTCGCGTGCTGCGTCCAGGATCTTGCGCAGCGTGCGTTCGCCGCGCGCGGTGCGGGGCGCCTTGCCGTCGCTGGCTGGGCTGGTTTGCTCTTCGCTGGCTGGTTCGCCGCGCATCATTCCCCCGTACCCGTGAAGCCGATTTTCGCAAGTTGAATACCGGTTCAACTTTCATTATGGCTTCTTCCAAGCGTGGACGCAATGCATCCGTCCGCGGAAGGGGAGAGATCGATGCGCTTCGAATTTGTTCGCGCCGCCTTGTGCGGCAGTGTCGCCGCAATTGCATTCTGCGCCGTTCCGGCTGCCGCGCAGCAGAATCCGAGCACGAGCTCGTCCGCGCCATCGAACGCGCAAACGCAAGATGCCGCAGCGGCCGGCAGTGACCAGGAAATCGTCGTTACCGCTCGCCGCCGCAGCGAGCTTCTGCTCAACGTCCCCGTCGCGGTTACCGCTTACTCCGGTGAGCAGCTCGACCGCCAGGGCGCGCTCGACATCACGGATGTTGCGGACACCACGCCGAACGTCACGCTCGAAGTATCGCGTGGCACCAACAGCACGCTGACGCCGTTCATTCGCGGGATCGGCCAGCAGGATCCGGTTGCCGGCTTCGAACAGGGCGTCGGGCTGTATCTCGACGACGTCTATCTCAATCGCCCGCAAGCCGCCGTGCTCGACATCTACGACGTTCAGCGCATCGAAGTTCTACGCGGACCGCAGGGCACGCTCTACGGCCGCAACACCGTCGGCGGCGCAATCAAATATGTGACGCGCAACATCCCGACCGACGCACCGCACGCGAGCCTGCGTACCAACATCGGAACGCATGGCCAGCGCGACCTGATCGGATCCGTCTCGGCACCGATTACGTCGACCATTCGCGTCGGCGCGGCTGTTGCGCACCTGAGCACCAGAGGGTTCGGCGAGAACGTCACGACGCACCAGCACAATTACAACAAGAACGTCTGGGCGGCGCGCGGCACGGTCGAGTTCCAGCCTTCTGAAGACACCTTCTTCCGGCTGTCCGGCGACTACACATGGGACAACAGCAATCCGCGCGGGGGCCATCGCCTGATCGACAATATCCGCACCGGTGAGCACCCGCTTAGCGACGTGTTCGACACCGAAGGCGACCTCAACGATCCCAAGCAGAAGGTGCGCGCCGGCGGCGTCGCGCTGCATGGCGAGATTGGGCTCAGCGACTGGCTGAAGTTCCGCACGATCACTGCGTACCGCAAGGACAAGAGCGCAACGCCGATCGACTTCGACGCAACACCGCTCGTCGACCTCGACGTTCCCGCCATCTACAAGAACCGCCAGTTCAGCCAGGAATTCCAGCTTGTCGCCGACAAGGGCCCGCTAAAGGGCGTGGCCGGCTTCTACTATCTGGACGCCAATGCCTACGACATCTTCGACGTTCGCCTCTACACGCTGATCCCCGGCTTCACGGCTTCGACGCTCGGCGATGTCGACACCAAAACCTGGGCCGCATTCACCGATCTCACCTATGACTTCAGCCCGCAATGGAGCGTGTCGGTTGGCGGCCGCTACACCCACGATCACCGTCACGCGCACGTGCTTCGCCAGAGCCGCGTCGGCGGCGGGCAGCCGGGGCTTGGCGGAGTCGACGGGTTTGGCGTCGGCACGGTGATCGCGACGACGTCCGACTTCACCGGCAGCCGGACCGACAAGGCGTTCACCCCCCGCGCGTCGATCAACTTCAAGCCCGACGCCAACAACAACCTGTACCTCAGCTACTCGAAGGGCTTCAAAGGCGGCGGATTCGACCCGCGGACGCAGTCTTCGCAAGCGCCGAGCCAAAGCCCCGAGGACGTCTACAACTACATGGCGTTCAAGCCGGAGAAGGTGGACAGCTTCGAAGCGGGCTGGAAGGCGGCGTTGTTCGATCGTCGCCTGCAGCTCGCCACCGCATTGTTCGACGCGGAGTATAAGGACGTGCAGGTCCCCGGCTCGGCGGGTTGCGTCATCGCCGGCCAGGCGAACTTCTGCGGCGTCACCACGAACGCCGGCAAGGCGCGGTTCCGCGGCGCCGAGCTCGAGACGAACTGGAGGCTGGCGCAGAACCTGGTGGCGTCGGGTGATCGCCTGAGCTTCGCGGGGACGCTTGGTTACCTCGACGCCAAGTACATCCACTTCGTCACCAACATCCCGGGGAACGGGCCGGTGGACGTGGCGTCGGACCGCAAGATCCAGAATACGCCCAAGTGGACGCTGAGCGGATCACTGGACTACGATACGCCGCTCAATGGCGGCCGCCTCAACCTCAACACGACGGTGTCCTACCGCAGCAGCAGCCAGCAGTTCGAAATTGCGACTCCGATGCTCGACCAGCCCGGCTTCGCCCTGTGGGACGCGAACATCGTATGGCGCTCTGCCGGCAACCGGTTCCAGATTGGGCTGCACGGCAAGAACCTCGCGAACAAGAAGTACATCGTGTCCGGCTACAACTTCCTGACTCAGGACCCTTACACCGGCGATTTCATCACCGGCGCCAACGGCCATTACATTCCGGCGGGCGGCCTCGGCTCCACCGGCGTGCTGACGGGCTTCTACGGCAACCCGCGCCAGATCTGGGCGTCGCTAGGAGTGAATTTCTGAGCGATCGGCCAAACAGCGAAGGGCGGGGCCTCGGCGGACGAGTCCTCGCCCTCCTGCTGCTCGCCTACATCTTCAATTTCCTCGACCGCCAGATTCTCGGCATCCTTGCGGCGCCGATCAAGGCGGACCTGCACCTGACCGACACGCAGTTCGGCGCAATCGGCGGGCTTGCGTTTGCGCTCCTTTACTCGGCGTTGGGCATCCCGCTCGCCTATCTTGCCGACCGGACCAGCCGAAGCGCCGTAATTGCCGGTTCGCTGGCAGTGTGGAGCGCGTTCACCGCCCTGTGCGGCGCGGCGACGGGTTACTGGCAGCTGTTCCTGTGCAGGCTTGGCGTTGGGGTCGGCGAAGCCGGCGGTGTCGCGCCCTCCTATGCGCTCATCTCCGACTACTTCCCGCCCGAGCGACGGGCGCGCGCGCTCGCCATCTATTCCCTCGGCATTCCGATCGGCCTCGCCGCCGGCACGCTGATCGGCGCCTACCTTGCCGCACTGATCGACTGGCGGGCAGCGTTCATCGTCATGGGCATCGCCGGCGTCATCCTCGCCCCCATCCTCCGCTACTCCGTCCGGGACCTCCCGCGCGCCGCCGCAAAGGCGCAGGCGCCGGTCGGACGCGTGTTCCCGCTCCTGGCGCCGAAGCCTACCTTCTGGCTGCTGGCGTTCGCATCCTCGTTGAGCTCGCTGTGCGGCTATGGCCTCGCGCTGTGGGTACCCTCGGTCATGATGCGCAGTTTCGACCTCGACCTGCTCACGACGGGCAAGTTCCTTGCGTCCATCCTGCTGGTCGGCGGCTGCGCGGGAGTATTCGCCGGTGGCTGGTTCGCCGACCGGCTCGGCACTCGCGACCGCAGCTGGTATGCCAAGCTTCCGGCGATCGCCTGGATCCTGACCGCGCCGCTTTATGTCGCCGGCCTGATGTCGCCGAGCGCGTTGATCGCCTGGCCGCTCCTGCTGCTCGCCAATGCGCTTAACATCCTGTGGCTCGGCCCGATCACCACCGCCGTCCAGCACCTGGTGCCGGCGCACATGCGCTCCACAGGTGCTGCGAGCTTCCTGCTCATCAACAACCTAATCGGCTTGGGCGTCGGGCCGCTGCTGATTGGCGGGCTGTCCGATGCGCTCAAGCATAGCTACGGGGTCGATGCGCTGCGCAATGCTGCGGTGGCGTGCACCGGTTTCTACATACTCGCGGGCCTGCTCGTACTCTTCGCTGCACCCCGCCTGCGCGCCGACTGGGTCGCCGACGAAGCTTGACTCTGGCGCCCGCCTGCGCTTGAGGGCAGCCATCGGCGGGCCGTTGGGCTCGCCGCTTCCATTTAGGGGTGATGGCGCTGCCCCGAACCAGCGCCTGGCCGGGCTTACCTGATACGGAGCCCAGACGAACGAAAGGAATGCACCATGCGCCATCGCGTAGGCGGACGTAAGCTTCAGCGCACCTCGAGCCACCGTGCGGCCCTGTTCCGCAACATGGCGGCAGCGCTGATCAAGCACGAGCAGATTACGACGACCGTCGCCAAGGCGAAGGAGCTTCGCCCGTACGTCGAGAAGCTCATCACGCTCGCCAAGCACGGCGGTCTCTCGAACCGTCGCCTCGCCCAGTCGCGGCTGATGGACGAAGTCCAGCTCGCCAAGCTGTTCGACGTGATCGCGCCGCGCTACGCGGGTCGCAGCGGCGGCTACACCCGCGTGATCAAGGCAGGCATTCGGATGTCGGACGCCGCCCCGATCGCGATCATCGAGTTCGTCGATCGCGACGTCAGCGCCAAGGGTCAGGACTCCGGCCCGGTGATGACCGAGGAAGAGTTCGAGGCAGCCTAAGCGCCTCCTCCCCGGCGAAGTCGTCGGCGGGTCCCAACACTGCACCAAGCTGAACGGCCGCAAACGCGCGGTTCACTCGTCATGCATGCCTGAAACGACAAGAACCTCAAACGGCCAGCCGTGCGTTGTGCGTCGGAGCCGGGAAGGCGTTTGAGGAGACTGGCCATGTTGGCTCTGACGAAAGTTATGGCAGGCGGCGTCGCCGCAGCCGCGATGTTCGGTGCGGCGCCAGCAGCCGCGCAATATTATCCCTATGGCGGCACCGGCTACGGCAATAGCGTCGCCGTTGGCACACAGGCTTACGGCAACAGCAACGGCTACGGTTACGGGAACGGCTATGCCGGCGGCCAGCAGGCACTGGTCAGCCAGTGCACGGCAGCGGTCCAGGCGCGGCTCGGCGGCGGCTACGGTTACGGCTCGCCCTATGGAAGCCGCGGCGGCGGCCGGGTGCTCGGTATCAGCCGCATCGAACCGCGCCAGAGCGGCGGGCTGACCATTCGGGGCGTCGCGAGCAGCAGCGCTTACAGCCAGCACCCGGATCTCACCTTCAGGTGCCGCGCTGACTATCGCGGCTACGTGACGAGCGTCGAAATCCAGCAGGCGCAGCGCGTGAATGGCTATGCCGCGCCCTACGGTGGCTCACCCTATGCCGGCTCAACCTACGGTGGCTCGCCCTACGGCTACGCGGATCAAAGCCCTTACGATTCCAGCCCCTACGATTCGACCCCATACGATCAGGGGCAGTACGATACCGGCCCTTACGGCTACAGCCGCTACTAAGCCCGATCCAAATCGACAGTGAAGGCGTCGGAGCTTCGCGGCTCCGGCGCCTTCTCCGTTTTGGAGTGCGGCCGCCGCTGGCCCGAAGCTTACGCGAGTGGCAAAGACAATTCGTGGGTTACTCGTTCGAGATCGTCCAGCAGGCCAACGTCCTCGCGGCGCAGGGTCGCGGGGCCGAAGCGCTGGCGCTGGTTCAACGAAGCATCGCCGATGGCAATCCGTTCGCCGACTTCACGCTCGGCGACTGGGCGCTTCGTGGTGTCGTGGTCCCGCAGGACACCGCTCGCGCTCGTGCTTTGTTCAAGCGCGCCAGCGATGCCGGCATGCCCACCGCGCGCAAATTCTACACGAATCTGCTCGTCGGAGGGGTCGGCGGCCCTGCTGACTGGCCACAAGCACTGGAGAGGCTCCGCGCCGAAGCCGCGACCGACAAGACACGCGCCGCAGCTCTCCAGCTCGTAGAGGCCATGCAACTCGACCCCCACGGCCGCCCCACCACGCTGCCAGCGGAAGAAGCCCTCTGCGACGCTCCGGAGATACGTCTCTTCCGCGGCCTCTTCACCCCCACCGAATGCGCGTACCTGAACATGGTTGCGGAGCCGGGTTTCCTGCCCTCGGTCGTGACTTCGGACGGCGGCGCCCGCGATCACGTCGATTCAGCGCGCACCTCGGAAGGGTCGACGATGAACTGGCTGCTGGTCGATCCGGCCATCCAGGCTCTCAACGTCCGCGTCGCAACCGCGAGCGGGACGACCGTCGAACAGGGCGAGCCGCTGCAGGTCTTGCGCTACGCCGTGGGCCAGCAATTCCGGCCTCATTCCGACTGGATCGAAGGCGCACCCAACCAGCGCATCAAGACCGCGCTCGTTTACCTCAACAGCGGTTACGAAGGCGGGGAGACGCGGTTCATCAACGCCGGCATCGACGTGAAGGGAGCAGTCGGGGACGCGATCATCTTCCGCAACGCGGCAGACGATGGCACGCCCGATCCACTCTCGTTGCATGCCGGCCTTCCGGTCACAGCGGGCGTCAAGCTGATCGCCAGCCGCTGGATCCGCGTGCGGCCGTTTGACGAAACGAACGATCGGCAGGCGCACTAACTTTACTGCGGCGCGGATGCTGCCTATCCGCCCGCCATGACGGTCCAGCCCACAGAATCGATCCTCATCGTCGACTTTGGCAGCCAGGTGACGCAGCTCATCGCACGCCGGGTGCGGGAGGCGGGGGTCTATTGCGAGATCGCTCCCTTCAACGCTGCCGAAGCGGCTTTCGATCGGCTCCAGCCAAAGGGAGTCATCTTCTCGGGCGGACCGGCCTCAGTCACTGCGGAAGACAGCCCCCGCGCTCCCCAGGTCATGTTCGACAGCGGCTTGCCGCTGCTCGGCATCTGCTACGGCCAGCAGACGCTCCATCAACAGCTCGGCGGCAAGGTCGTGACTTCTGACCAGAAGGAGTTCGGCCGCGCCTTCATCGAGATCGCCGCGCCCTCCGCCCTGTTCGACGGATTGTGGGAGGTCGGCGAGAAGCACCAGGTGTGGATGAGCCACGGCGACCGCGTCGAGACGCTCGCGCCCGGGTTCGAAGTCGTCGCCCGCTCGGAAGGTGCGCCTTACGCCATCGCGACGAACGAAGGCGCGCGGCGCTACTCGCTGATGTTTCACCCGGAGGTCGTGCACACGCCCGACGGCGGCAAGCTGCTCGCCAATTTCGTGCGTCACGTCTGCGGCTGTGCGGGCAACTGGTCGATGGCGAGCTACCGTCAGGCCAAGATCGCCGACATCCGCCAGCAGGTCGGCACCGGCAAGGTCATATGCGGGCTCTCGGGGGGCGTCGACAGCGCCGTTGCTGCCGTCCTCATCCACGAAGCAATCGGTGAGCAGCTGACCTGCGTGTTCGTGGACCACGGCCTCATGCGGCTCGGCGAGGCGGAGCAAGTCGTTTCCCTGTTCCGCAACAGCTACAACATCCCGCTGGTCCACGTCGACGCCAGCGCCGACTTCCTCGGCGGCCTGGCCGGCGTCGGCGGCCCGGAAGCCAAGCGCAAGTTCATCGGCAAGACCTTCATCGACGTGTTTGAAGCCGAAGCGAAGAAGATCGGCGGCGCCGACTTCCTGGCGCAGGGCACTTTGTACCCGGATGTGATCGAAAGCGTCAGCTTCACCGGCGGTCCGTCGGTCACCATCAAGAGCCATCACAATGTCGGCGGGCTTCCGGAGCGCATGAACATGCAGCTGGTCGAGCCCTTGCGCGAATTGTTCAAGGACGAGGTTCGCGAACTCGGCCGCGAGCTGGGCCTTCCCGAAGCCTTCGTGGGTCGCCATCCGTTCCCGGGCCCGGGCCTGGCGATCCGGATCCCCGGCGAAGTCACTCAGGAGAAGTGCGACATCCTGCGCAAAGCCGACGCCGTCTACCTCGAGGAAATACGCAACGCCGGTCTTTATGATGCGATCTGGCAGGCCTTCGCGGTGCTGCTTCCCGTGAGGACCGTCGGGGTCATGGGCGACTACCGCACCTACGACTACGTCTGCGGTCTTCGCGCGGTGACCAGCGTCGATGGCATGACCGCCGACGTCTACCCGTTCGACTCCGCGTTCCTCAGCCGAGTCGCGACGCGGATCGTCAACGAGGTCTCCGGCATCAACCGCGTCGTCTATGACTACACTTCGAAGCCGCCGGGCACGATCGAGTGGGAGTAACCGCCCTCTCGTAAGCAGCGGTTTCGCCCAGTTAATCAGTAACTTCCGGTTAGCCGCCCGCTTGACTCTTGGCGCGCGCTGCGGCTGGTTCGGCCATCGGAGGAGGGCCGGGAATGGGCTTGCGCAAGCTTTTGAAGTGCACGGTGCCCGCGGCAGCGGCGGCAATGATTGCGGGGTGCCAGACAGCACCCGCACCGAAGGTTGCCCAAACGCCGTTGCCGGCAGCGCCGAAGAACCAGCTTCCCTACAAGTGGACGCAGGGCAGTGCGCCGCGCGCGCACGAAGATGCCGTGGCCTTGTTCGGCCCGCTGCACCTGAAACCCGGGGAATATCTCTGGGCGACCAGCATGCCCAAGGAGAAGGACACTCGCGTCGTCGTCGACCTGCTCAGCCAGCTCTTCTACGTCTATCAGGGCGACGCCTTGGTCGGCGTGACGACAATCTCCAGCGGCAAGAAGGGGCGTGAGACGCCGCTCGGCTTCTGGTCGGTCATCCGCAAGCAGAAGCTCGGCCACAGCCGCAAGTACGACAATGCGCCCATGCCGTTCATGCAGATGTACGACGAGAAGGGCATCGCCTTCCACGCCGGCCCGAACCCCGGACGCCCGGCAAGCCACGGCTGCATTCGCTTGCCGCTGAAGTTTGCGGCGAAGCTCTACGACATGACAACGGTCGGCACGAAGCTCGTCATCGAAGGCTAGGAAGGCCGGCGAGGCCCATCAGGACCTCGCCAGTCCAAACGCATCGTCAGCCGCCGCGGCCGCCGAAGCTGTTCTCGCTGTTGTTGGTGCCAAGCGTCGCGGCGCTGTTCGGCTCGATCGTCGACTGCGGCTCGTTGCCCGGGTCGGTTGTCGTGCCCGCCGTCCCATCCATGTTGTGCTGGGCGTTGAGCTCCAGCTCTGTGTCCTGCGCCGATTGCTGCGAACCGCCGCCTGAACCGCTCGACTGGCGGTTGCTGCGCCAGCTGCTGAAGTCCTGATGGAACTGCTGCTGCCGCTCCCGGCAATAGTCCTGATAGTCGCGGTCCAGCGCGTCCATCTGCTGCTGCCGCCAGCTCAGGTAATGATCGTCCTGGTGGCTGCCGAACTGACGGTTCTGGCCGCTCGGCTGCTGGCGCGATTGGCCCTGCTGCCCGCCCCAGCTACCGCCGCCACTGCGCTGCTGTCCGTTCGGCCGATAATCATGCTCGTCGTCACGGAACCACTCGCGCGCCTGCTCCGCCGTCTGCGAGAAGAAGCCGCGGTCGTCGCCGCCGCGATCGCGTGATTGGTCCCAACCGCCGCCACGCTGCCCCTGCCAGTCGTCGACACGATCGCGCCCTTCGAACATGAAGCGGGAGTCGCCGCCGCCGCGGCCTCGCTCACCACGATATTCACCCTGGCGGCCACGCTCGCGCCACTCGTCGCGATGCTCCCCGCGCCAGTCGCCGCGATCGTTTTCGCGGCCGCCGTCAGGGTCGCGATCGCCGTATTTGCCATAGCCGTCGCCCAGATATCCGTGTGCCATGCTGTTCGTCTCCGTGCCGGTGCAAAGGCGGCCCTCACGGCCGTCCACCGCACAACGAACGAACGGCGCCGCGGCTGCGTGTTGCGGGGCCTGCGGCAACGGTCTGCCGCAACGCCTGTTCGCTTCAGACCGGCTGCGTGACCGGAGCCTCGGAGGGTGGCGCCTGGTCCGAGACCGGCAGCTGCAGCATGGCGATCAGGCCCGGTGCATTTTCCTCGAGCACCAGCTCGCCGCCATGCAGGTGGGCAATGGACCGCACGAGCGCCAGGCCCAGTCCCGCCCCCTCGTCCGAACGGCTGGAGTCCAGACGTCCGAAGCGCCGCAGCGCCTCGGTCCGGCGCTCCGCCGGTATGCCCGGTCCACGATCGGTCACTGCGATGATCAGCCGCCGCTTCTCCTTGATGGTGAGGAGGTGGATGTCGCCTCCCTCGGCGCCATAGCGGATGGCGTTCTCGACGAGGTTGCTCACCGCTTGCGCAATCAGCTGGCGGTGGCCGAAGATCGGCAGAGCGCCGGCGGTACGCTCGATGTCGAGGCGGGCGCCGGCCTCTTCCGCGACCGGCTCGTACATCTCGCAGAGCTCGGCGGTCAGCTCGCCGACGTCGAACCACGCGAACTGCTCGCGCCCGGTCATGGCTTCCGAACGGCTGATCTCAAGCGCCGTCGCGAGCATGCGAGTCAGGGAGTCCGCTTGGCGGAGGAGGTTGCCCAGGTGCTGGTCGCGCTCGCCCGGATCACTCGTCTCCGCTGCCGCATGGGCTGCGGCGCGCAAGCGGCCTACCGGTGAGCGCAAATCGTGCGCCAGCGTGTCGGTCACCATCCGCAACTCGTCCATCAGGGTCGAGATGCGGTCGAGCATCTCGTTGATGCGGTGGCCAAGACGGTCGAAGGCGTCGCCATTGTTCGACAGGGGAACACGACGGCTGAGGTCGCGCGCGGTGATGCGGCTGGTCACCTCGACGATGCCGCCGATCCGGCGCCCGACATAGTTGGCCAGGATGACACCGCACGCGAGGCCGAGCAGCACGGCCACCGCAAGGGCGATCAGCAGGGATCGTTCGATCGTCTGGCGCAGCGCGAAGCTGTCCGCGACAGTCCGGCCACTGACCAGCCACTGGCCGGTCGGCAAATGCCGGAAGTCGAGTGCAGCCTGCTCCGGCGTCGTCGCGCCCTGGAACCGCAGAAGACCGTTCCGGAATCCCTCGCGAAGCCGGCCCTGCGAGCTTGGCAGCGAGGCGAGGTTTCCGACCTGTTGGTGCCCGGAAGCATCGAACAGCGCGACGGCCGTTTGAGGGTCTCCGAAGGATGTGCTGTCCTGGATTGCATCCTGAAGCGCGGTCATGCCGCCGGTCCGATAAACGTCGGCAAGCACCGCGCCCTGCTCGATCACCTGCCGGCGCAGCGCGGAGGCTGCCTCATCGTGCGTTCGCCAGTAGATGAAGCCGAGGACGGCGAGGTTCGAAACGAGTGCGAGAAGCCCTGCCAGCAGGGCGATCCGGACGCTTGTCGGCACCCGCGCTAGGCCGCCAACATGTAGCCGGCACCTCGCACGGTGTGCAGCAGCGGCCGCTCGAACCCGTCCTCGAGCTTGCGGCGAAGCCGGCTCACATGCACATCGATGACGTTCGTGCCTGGGTCAAAATGATAGTCCCACACCTGCTCCAGAAGCATGGTGCGGGTTACCACACGGCCTTCGTTGCGGGCGAAATATTCCAGCAGAAGATATTCGCGCGGCTTGAGCTCGATCTTCTTGCCGCCGCGCTTCACTGAGCGTGCAAGCGGATCGATTTCGAGATCGCCAACCGTCAGCCGGTGATCGGCCGGGTTGAGCCGCGCCTCGCGGCGCCGCAGCAGCGCGTTCACGCGGGCCAGCAGCTCGGCAAAGGAGAATGGCTTGACGAGATAGTCGTCGGATCCGGACTCCAGCCCGTCGATCCTGTCGCCGACCGAGGCAAGCGCCGACAGGACCAGCACCGGCGTGGTCACCTGCGCAGCTCGGAGCGCTTTCAGAACCGCTATACCGTCAAGCACCGGAAGCATGCGGTCGAGGATGATGAGGTCGAAACTGCCGTCGCTGCCGCGGAACAGCCCCTCCTGACCATTGCCGGCGATCTCGACGCTATGGCCCTCCTGACCAAGGCCTTTGGCCAGGTAAGCGGCGGTCTCGGCGTCGTCTTCAACGAGCAGTATTTTGCGGCCCATGGGCTCTCCGGTGGAAATGTCTACGTCCGACAGCTTGCCGTCGGCAACAGTGGGGACCGCGCGGCGCGGATGGGCATCGAGTTCGGGCATCGTCGCCGCACCGCGCGGTTTCGATGCGACTACTTCTTTGCCGCTGCGGTGGTCTTTTTGGCAGCGATACGGGCATGGCTGACCCGGGCGTGCGTCTTCGCGCCTGCCTTGGCCTTCGCAGCCACGGGCGTAACCTTGGTCGTGACGGTCGTCGTCGCCTTGACCGTGCCCGCCTTGTTGGTCGTCGTGATCGTCTTGGCGGCCTTGGCCGGTGCAGCGAGCGCCGGAGTAGCGATCAGGCCAAGGGCAGCGAGTGTCGCAATCAGTCGTTTCATTGAAGCCTCCTGAAAATCCGGCAGCTGCCGGTGCCATTATGCCTACGAACGCCGCTCCTGCGGGCCGCTGGATGACAGGTTAAATGCAGTTCATTGCCTTGGCCCTGGTCCGCCCGGCGTCACGGGGGAACGCGCACGCCGGGCGGTCGGACTTGCTGACCCCGGGGGGTCAGGGTCCGGCGCATCTCCCCCACCTGTCGGGCGCATTAAGAGTTGTCCATGGAGGACGCGGCCCGGCAGTTGCGCTTGGCTCCCCTTGCGCTACCTTTCGCGGGTGCTCGCCCAGAAGACCCGTTATGCTCTGCGTTCGCTGCTGTTCCTGGTCGAAGAGGGCGGCGGTGTCCCAGTGCAACTTGGCCGCATCGCCGAAACCCAGCGCGTGCCGCCGAAATATCTCGAGCTCATCATGCTCGATCTGAAAAAAGCCGGCCTCGTGAAGAGCGCCCGTGGGCCCAAGGGCGGCTATCAGCTCGCCCGTGAGCCGGAGCTGATTTCGTTTGGCGAGATCGTGCGCAGCATGGAGGGGCCGATCGCCCTGGTCTCCTGCGCAAGTGTCAACTTCTACGCTCCGTGTGGTGACTGCCAGGACGAAGCCACCTGCGCGATCCGACGTGCATTCACGATCCTACGCGACCAGAGCACGGCGGTGCTCGATTCCATTTCGCTGGCCCAAGGCGCGGGCTGGGAGCAACGGCTCGGCGGCGCAATCTAGGCGTTTTGAGCACGCACGCATTTGCGCTACAATGCGGGTTCATCGGAGAGGGGGCTCCATGGAAGACGCCTACGCTTCTCGCGCCGTACCGCGCTGGTTCCTGGCTGCTGCGATTGCGTCTCTCCTGTTCATGCTGGTCGGCGTCGCCGGCTATGTGATGGACCTGGTCATGGACCCCCAGTCGCTGGGCGCACAGCAACAGGAGCTGATGGCTGCGCGGCCGATCTGGATGAAGGGCGCTTATGCCGTCGCAGTCTGGTCGGGCCTGGCGGGCGCCGTGCTCCTGCTCATGCGCAACCGCCTTGCCGAGCCGGTGCTGCTGCTCTCGCTCGTCGGGACGGTCTTCACCTTCATCCCATACGCGCTGGTGCCGGCGGTCCGGGATGCCGTGAGCAGCGCCGACATCATCGCCGGAGTCGTCGTCACCGCGATCGTCGCGTTGATCTACGCTTTCGCACGCCGGGCGTGTGGCCAAGGGTGGCTGCGGTAGCTCACGGCGGCTAAGGGTCGGCAATGTCGACCTTCACCATGGACACCAGCACCAGCCGGGCGACTCCGTCGCCGGTGCCGGGCAAGCGCACGACAGTGCCGGCGATCCGTTCGCGCAAGCTCGCCTCGGACAATGGCTTTGCCACCGAACAGCCGATCGTGATGCTCACCGCATACACCATGCGGATGGCCCAGCTGCTCGATCCGCATTGCGACATGCTGCTGGTCGGGGACAGCCTCGGCCAGGTCATTTACGGGCTGCCGTCCACCATCCCCGTTACGATGGAGATGATGTGCGCGCACGGTGCTGCCGTGGTTCGCGGCAGCTGGCATGCGCTGGTCGGCGTCGACATGCCGTTTGGCAGCTATGAGGGGTCGCCCGAGCAGGCGTTCGCCAACGCTTCCCGCATCCTCAAGGAGACCGGCTGCGCCGCCGTGAAGCTCGAAGGCGGCGACGCGATGGCGCCGACCATCGCCTTCCTGGCGACGCGCGGCATTCCGGTAATCGGCCATGTCGGCCTCACGCCCCAGGCGGTGAACGTCCTCGGCGGCTACGGGGCTCGCGGCCGCGAGGACGAGGAGGCAAGCAAGATCCTCGCCGACGCGCGGGCTGTCGCCGATGCGGGCGCTTTCTGCATCGTGGTCGAAGGCGTTCTCGAACAGATCGCCAGCGACGTTTCGCGCAACGTTGCGCCTCCGGTGATCGGCATTGGCGCCTCGGCCGACTGCGACGGGCAAGTGCTCGTCACCGACGACATGCTCGGTCTGTTCGAGCGCACGCCACGCTTCGTGAAGCGCTACGACGACCTCGCATCCCGCATTGGCGAAGCGGCGGCAGGCTATGCCGCCGAAGTCCGCGCCCGCACCTTCCCGACTCCCGACCAGACCTACCGTCCGAAAGCAGGAGCCTAGGTCGTCTGAAATCTTGCGTTTCAGCGCTTAGCAGGTAGACGGTTGGCCGCCAGCTTCCGTTAATCTGCATTGCGGAAGGAAGCCGCCGGCACCGACCGTCCATTCTATCTCGAGGCAAATTTGGCGCTGACTCCCGACCAGAGCGACACCTTCGTCCGCGAAGTCGACGAGAATCTGCGTCGCGATCAGGTTCGGGATTTCGCGAAGGACAATGCCGGTCTGCTGATTGGCGCCGTGATCCTGTTCCTCGCAGTCTGCGGCGGCCTGATTTTCTGGCACGAATATCGCGGCCGCAAGGCGCAGGAGCAGGTTGAGCAGCTCGCTCAGGTCTACACCAGCATCGATGCCGGTAACACGCGCACTGCTCCCCAGCAGCTCGACAAGCTCTCCGACAGCAGCAGTAAGGGCGTCCGCGCCTCGGCTATGTTCGGCCGCGCAGCGCTTGCGATCCAGCAGGGCGAAACCAAGCTCGCGCTCGCCAAATACCGAGAGATCGCCGGCGACGACGGACTCCCGAAATCATTTCGCGACCTCGCGCTGATCCGCCAGACGGCGCTCGAGTTTGACTCACTCCCGCCGCAGGACGTCATCTCCCGCCTGGAGCCGCTCGCGAAACCCGGCACGCCGTGGTTCGGAAGCGCCGGAGAGATGACCGCGATCGCACTGATCAAGCAGGGCAAGAAGGACCAGGCCGGACGCGTTTTCGGAGCGATGGCACGGGACAAGAGCGTTCCTGACGCAATCCGCGCGCGCTCCATTCAAATCGCCAGCACGCTCGGGGTCGATGCAAGCGACGCGATCCCGTCGGCACGCGCACAGTAGGATAGACGATGAAGAGAATGAACAGCATCCACGCGGGATTGCTCATGTCCCTGGCGCTTGCCGCCGGCGGCTGCAGCCTGCTGAAGAAGTCGACTCCGACCACGCCGGTCCTCGGCGAACGCATTCCCGTTCTCGCGGCCGAGGGCGACATCGAAGTCGACCCGGCCACTGCGGCTCTGCCGATGAGTCTTCCAGATCCGGCGGTGAACACCGAATGGACCCAGTCCGGCGGCAATCCGACCAAGTCGATGGGCCACCTGGCGCTCGGCCGCTCGCTCAGCCGCGCCTTCACCGTGCAGGCCGGGCGTGGCAGCGTCGTCACTGCCCGGCTGGCTTCGCAGCCCGTTGTTGCCGAGGGTCGCGTCTACGTCATCGACACGCTCGGGACCGTGCGCGCCTTCGACGGCCAGAGCGGCGCCCGCATCTGGGAAAGTCAGACGCCCGTCGACAAGGGTAACGAGCGGTCGCTCTACGGCGGCGGCATCGCCTACGACAACGGCATGATCTACGCGGAGAACGGCCTCGGCTACGTCTCTGCCCTCGATGTGCGCACCGGCGGGATCGTCTGGAAAGTGCGCCCGGGCGGACCACTGCGTGGCGCGCCGACGGTCTCCAACGGCGCCATCTACGTGGTCAGCCAGGACAACCAGATCTACTCGCTGAAGGAATCGGACGGCTCGACCAACTGGTCGGCCGCCGCTTCGCTGGAAGTCGCGGGGATCTTCGGCTCCGCCTCGCCCGCGGTCGGGCAGGGGACCGTCGTCGCCGGCTTCTCCTCGGGTGAACTCAACGCCTACCGCTACGAGAACGGGCGCCAGGTCTGGCAGGATGCTCTGCAGCGCACCGGAGTCACGACCAGCGTCTCGTCGCTGCTGGACGTCGACGCCGATCCGGTCATCGATCGTGGCCAGGTAATCGCCGTCGGTCAGGGCGGCCGCATGGTCGCGCTCGACATCACCAGCGGCCAGCGCATCTGGGAGCTCAACATCGCCGGCATTGCGACGCCGTGGGTGACGGCCGACTGGGTGTGGGTCGTGACCAACGACGCCCGCCTGCTCTGCATCTCCCGTGCGAACGGACACGTCCGCTGGATCCAGAAGCTGCCGCAGTTCCAGAAGGCGAAGTCGAAGAAGGGCCAGATCGACTATTCAGGTCCCGTGCTCGCGGGCGGGCGCCTCGTGCTGACCGGCTCGAACGGCGTGATCGTCCACATCGACCCGACCAACGGCTCCTTCCTCAGCCAGACGACTGCCGGTGCAGGGGCAAGCCTTGCGCCCGTCGTCGCCAATTCGACTCTTTACATCCTCGACGACCAGGGCCGCCTGAGCGCCTTCCGTTAAAGAGCGTCACCGCGGCTCCGAAGCGCTTCTCGCAATGGCGATGCGCTTCGGCTAGGCGCGCGCAATGCCAGTGCCCACCGTCGCAATCGTCGGCCGCCCGAACGTCGGCAAGTCGACCCTTTTCAACCGGCTGGTCGGCAAGCGTCTCGCGTTGGTGGACGACCGCCCAGGGGTCACCCGTGACCGGCGCGAGGGTGACGCGAAGCTGCTCGGGCTCGAGTTCCGGGTGATCGACACCGCCGGCTTCGAGGACGAGGACCCGCAGACACTTCCCGGACGCATGCGACAGCAGACGGAGGCCGCTGTGCGTGATGCCGACGTCGCGCTGTTTCTGATTGATGCGCGTGAGGGTCTTACGCCGCTCGACGAGGAAATCGGCCGCTGGCTCCGGGCGGAATCGACGCCCGTCGTGGTCGTCGGCAACAAGGCCGAAAGCCGTGCCGGCGAGTCCGGGATCCTCGACGCCTACCGGCTTGGGCTTGGCGAACCGATCGCCATCAGCGCCGAGCATGGCGAAGGCGTCGCCGACCTGTTCGGAGCGCTGCTGCCGCTGGTCGAGCGAGACGAGCTCGAAGAGGAAGAGGAGCCCGGCGAAGGCGCGACGCTCAAGATCGCCATCGTTGGCCGCCCGAACGCCGGCAAGTCGACGCTGGTCAACCGCATGCTGGGCCAGGAGCGTATGATCACGGGACCGGAGGCCGGGATCACCCGTGATTCGATCAGCCTCGACTGGGAGTGGAACGGCCGCCCGGTCCGGCTTGTCGACACCGCCGGGTTGCGCAAGCGCGCCAAGGTCGAAGACAAGCTCGAGCGCCTGTCTGCGAACGACACCAAGCGGGCTATCGACTATGCGGAAGTGGTCGTCCTCCTGCTCGACGCGACGCGCGGGCTTGAGGCTCAGGACCTGCGCATCGCGAGCCAGGTGCTGGAAGAAGGTCGCGCGCTGATCATCGCGCTCAACAAATGGGACGTCGCGGAGAATGCCTCCTCGCTGTTCAATGGCATCAAGGCGGCGCTCCAGGAAGGTCTCGCCCAGCTTCGCGACGTGCCCCTGCTCACCGTGTCCGCCAAGACCGGCAAGGGCACCGACACGCTCCTGGAAGTCGCATTCGACCTCCGCGAGGCATGGAGCCGCCGCGTCGGTACGGGCGAGCTCAACCGCTGGTTCGAGGCTGCGACTGACACCAACCCGCCGCCTGCTCCAAAGGGCAAGCGGATCAAGCTTCGTTACATCACCCAGGTGAAGTCACGGCCGCCGAGTTTCGTGGTGTTCGGCAATCGCACCGATGAACTCCCGGAGAGCTATCGCCGATACCTGGTGAACGCACTCCGGCGGGACCTCAATCTCGGTGCCGTGCCGGTGCGGCTCGAGTTCCGCGGGCGAAGCAACCCCTTCGACCGCGACCGTCGCTGAGCGCCGATAAGCCAAAGTTTACTCTTTGCGGCCTAATCCATTCCCGTGGGACCATGCCCGCGGTGATCGGGATCGAGGAAAAGGCATTGAACGACGACACGCTCGACATCGTCGACTGGGCACTTTTCGAGAAGTACCGAACGGAACTGGGGCCCAGCTTCATCCGAATTCTCAGCTATTTCCGTGAGGACGGCGCCAAGTCCGTGTCGCAGATCGAGCAGGCCATGCGCGAGGAGAACACGGTCGCGCTCGTGCTCCCGGCGCACACCATAAAAGGCGAATCGCGCCAGCTCGGCGCAGAGCCGCTCGCCAAGATCGCGGAACTGATCGAATCGACCTCGCGGCTGTGCGTGGAAACGCACCGCTTCCCCGACGAGCTCGTCCCGCAGGTCGTCAAGTTGCGGGCCCTGTTCGCGGATACCGTCGAGCTGTTCGACAAGGCGACGAACCCGCTGATGACGCGCGCTGCGCCCGGCGGCTTCGGGCGCAAGGCCAATAACCAGAGCTTCGGCCGCTTCTAAGCAGCCAGGCACCGCTCAATAGGCGCCCGCTTCGGCATCGGGCATTGGTCCCGTGCGACGATGCGCCCGCCAGGTGCCGACCGCCAGGATGATCAGGATCGGATAGCTCCAGAAGGCGATTGCCGCGCCATAGGCGAGCGGGATCAGTCGGACGTCGATCGCCTTGAGGACGTGCGCCATCGTGCTCGTCAGTTGCAGGCCTGCGACCCACAACGGCCAGAAGCGGGTCGAGCGGAGTGCAACGGCAACGAAGCTCGCCAACACCGCCAGGTCGACCAGCAGCAGGCCCATCTCGACGCCCGTGTAACGGACGCTCAGCGGCGAAAACGCGGCCCGGGAAGCGAGCGTCGCTCCCAGGCAGACGGCCGCGACCACCCGCTCGTCGCCGCGGCCTCGCCAAAGCGCGTAGCCGCAGCTGAGAACAAGTAGGGCCCGGAAGAAATATTGATGCGGCATTGTTGAACGACTGGACCACATCGCCGTGGCCCGGTCAAAGCCCCTGTCAGGCGACGATTCGCAGGTCGGCGCGCGCGCTTCCGCTCGCCGGCGGGCAGTCGCCGTCATCGCCCCATCCGACCGTGCGCAGTCCGGGGATGGTGCGCTTCGTCTCGACGAGCGCTGAATGGCAGCTTCCGATGCTGCCGCGAGCGGCGATCAGGTCGCGGGTGGTTGCCCCAAGCTCCTGGAAGGCGGCGTGGCTGGCGGTGAAGCCGGCATTCGTGACCGTGCGCGCGTGGACCATCTTGGTCTGCAGCTCGGCCAGTTCGACGAGCGCGGCCTCGATACTCTCCTCGACGGCGCGAATCTGGGTGGCGACTTCGTAAGCGGCGTTTTCCATCATCTGCTTGCGCATGACTGTCCCTTCCCCGGCGCAGCGGCGCCGAAGTGGCTGTCGGTCCGATCAAAGTGTCGGTGTGCTTAGTGGTGAAGCAACCTGGAGAGGCTTTCGAGCCCGGCGAGATACATGCCCGCCGAGAACGCTGCTCCGGCCGCGATCGCCGCGATCCAGAACAACCTCTGACCGACGCTCATCTCATTCCGGGGTTGGCTCCTGGTTGCATACGGCAGTTGCAGGGAAGGGCCGAAAGTGACGGCCCGTTGCTCGGTCCGGAAACCGGCCCCTTCGTCCTTCCCTGCACGGTCAGCGTGCCGAATCTGAAGTCTGACCGCCGCATCGGAATGGTCGCCGGAACCCTCGTCCTCAATGTACGGCGTTTGATGTATCAAGCGTTGATATGGCCCGCAGTGTTGCGCCACCAGCCGTGCCGCCTGCGTCCGCCGTTCGACTCCGAGGATGTGGAGCGCGCCGCGGATCCGTTGGTCGACGGTGTGCGGAGATATGGCCAGTTCCGCTGCGATCTCCTTGGACGAGTAGTGCGCATCGACGAGCCGCAGGCAGTCCAGCTGGCCCGAGCTTAGACGGGCCATTCGCGATGAAATGTCATCGTTGCCGCCGGCTTGGTCCAAACGGGTCCGAGCCACGATCGGCTCCTCCTTCAAAGCAACTGTCGACGCCCGCATCACAGCCCCTCCGCGAGTCAGATGAAAGGGCATAGCGGACAAATCAGTCCAATTCAGCGACTTTCGATGAATTGCACTGTGCAACTGACATGGGTCGGGCACAACCCTCCGCTCAGCGCAGCTTGGCGATCTTCAGTCCGTCGTCCTTCGCCCGCTGCTTCACCGATTCTTCGCTGCGGGTGAGCGCCTTGGCAATGGCTTTGAGGGCCATCCCCTTGCCTGCAAGCGTATGCAGCTTCTGGATCTCGTCCTGCCGCCACGGCTGCCGGTGCCGCTCGAAACGTTCGCTCATTGGCCGCTCCCCCGCAATTTCCGGAGCGGCTTATGCTTGGATCGCCGATCAGTCGAGCTTCAGCCGTACGAAGCCCATCGCACCAGTCGGATGATTTCCACCGTAAGACGCCGCCAGAGAGTCCGGCACGAAGTTGACGGAAAACAGGCCGCCCACCCCGGCGGAAAGGTGATCGGCGATACGGAAATCTCGCACCGCACCTGCCGAGACCTTGCCGACGCGCAATGCCGGCCCATGCGCCGCCTGCGCAAGCTCGCGGTTCTCGGTAAGCTCGCCCCGGCCGAACAGCGTCCATCGTGCATGCTTGAGCGACGCCTCGGCAGCGAAGCCGTCGTCACTGTGCTCTTCGGCCGACCTGCGGCCCCAGGCGAGCGTCGCCGCCGCCTTCCAGCCCGGCGCAACCTCGTTCGCCCACAGCGCGCTTGCCGACCAGCGCGTCTGGTCGACACCCGGCTCAAGCTGCTCGGGATCCTTGAACCGTCCCCAGCTGCCCTGCAGCGCCAGCGTGCGCGATGGATTCCACGACACGCGAAGCGAGGTCGAATCGAGCGATCCCGTCTCAAGGTCCCAGCGACGCTGGTCCGGCTCCCGAGCGTTGAACCGGCTGGCCTCGATCTTGAGTCTGTCGAGCACGACACCGCCGGTAACCACGCCGAAGGTGATGTGGGTGGAATCAAGCCAATGGTGAGTGATCGGCGCTTCGGGCGAATCCAGGATCGCCTCGCGATGCATGAAGGCTGGCGGCCCGAAGGCCGGCTCCCCGGGCAGTCCGGCGTACAGGAACACGCTGCTGTTCGGGCCGACGTTCTGCGAAACCGAAGCGGACAGCTCCATGAACAGGTCGTGCGGATGCTGTCGGTCGACCAGCCGGTCCGTGCCGTTCGCCGTTTCCCCGGCGGCGAGGAGGAGCGGATAACCGCTCCGTCCCATCAGCGGGTCGGGACTGACCATCGCCTTCAACTGCAGCGTCCCGTCGCCGAGCGGCCGCCGCGCCATGCCCATCAGCATTCCCGATGCGAACGCCTTCTCATCGCCTCGCCGCCCGCCTTGCCGATCATAGACCAGGTTGAGCACGCCGT
Source organism: Sphingomonas sp. F9_3S_D5_B_2 (assembly GCF_054263715.1). Lineage (NCBI taxonomy): Bacteria > Pseudomonadati > Pseudomonadota > Alphaproteobacteria > Sphingomonadales > Sphingomonadaceae > Sphingomonas > Sphingomonas sp. F9_3S_D5_B_2. Next base: position 421,378 of record NZ_JBSZFB010000003.1, read on the forward strand.
GCGCCATGAGCGTCCAGCCGCCGCTCATCGCGTGAATCTCGCTATGCTCCGTCGTGTCCGGCTGCCAGGCCGTGCCGGAAGACTCGCGCTCCATCGGATAGGGTCCGAGCGCGCCGGTCATGGTCATTGGACCACTTGCATGCTCCCCGGCTGGCATCATCATGCCGCGCATCTCGGAATGGTCCATCGGAGTAGCCGGCTGCGGTTGGGTCGGCGTTGCCATGGACATCGCGCCGTGGTCCATTTGCCGATGGTCCGTCGGCAGCGCCTCCGGCTTCGAAGCCGCTGACCTGGCTTGAGGCTGCGTCCGCTTCGGATGCGCACCGACGGGCGGCCTCGGCGTGGCGGACCGCCTCTTTGCCGGGCGCGTCTTGGACCCTGCCTTGCGAATTGCCTTCTTGGCTGCCGCTTTCGGGGTCACCGGCATGGTCATGCCGGGCATGTTCATCGTCTGCGCCTCCGCGGGAACAGCGGCAGCGCCGAAAGCCAATGCGCTTACTGCGCCTAACAATTTCATCTTCACGCGACGCTTACCCCATCACGGCCATGAACACGGCCATGACGATCATCATCAGGTTCTCGGTCAGCGACACGAAGCCCAGCGGCACGTTGCTCGCGCCGCCGACGCACGCGCACTTGAGCGAGCGCTTGTCGATGTAAACCGCCTTGAACACGGACACCGCGCCGATCGTCCCGATGAACAGTGCGACCGGTACGGACACCCAGTTCAGAACGCCTGCGGTCATCAGCACGCCGGCAAGCCCTTCCGCGAACGGGTAGACGTACCCGTACGGCACCCAGCGCTTTGCCAGCAGGTCGTAGTTGAGGAACATGGTCGAGAATGTCTCGACGTTCTGCAGCTTCAGGAGCGCGAGCACCGTCATCGAGAAGGACACGAACCACATGGCGGCGCGGACGGTCAGGGCATCACCGGTCGCAGCATAGCTTGCCGCAAGCGCGAGCAGCGCCGTCATCGCGAACAGGGCGAGAACCGGGCGGTAGCTGGTCGCCTTGGCATCGGCGACGCGTTTGCCAAAAAAGCGACGCAGGTCGTCGTAGCCGCCGATCCGCTGCCCGGCGATGAACACCTGGGGAGTGGTTGCGACATCGTGCTGCGCCTTGAACGCGTCGGTCTCGGCGCGCGTCTTCAGGGGGTGATCTTCTACCTTATAGCCTTGCCGCCGAAGCAGCTCGCGCGCCTTCAGGCCGTAAGGGCAGGTGTGCTCCGGCATCACCATCCGGTACAGCACGGCGCGCTTCGCGGCCGTCGGATGGTTCGACATCTCGGACATGGCAGGGCTCCTTGAGTTCATGTCCGGACCCATATAGGTTCCGTACCATGGTACAGAGTCAAGAGACCCCGCCGCTTACCATCGGCAAACTTGCGGCGGCTGCCGGCGTCGGTGTCGAAACCGTCCGATTCTACCAGCGGCGCAACCTGCTTGAGACGCCAACGCGCGAGGCCGGTGTCCGTCGCTACGACTCGGAAGATCTGCGCCGCCTTCGCTTCATCCGCCAGGCGCAGACCGCCGGCTTCACGCTCGGAGAAATCCGCGAGCTACTCGAACTCGACGCCAGCGAGGACAGGAGCCGAGCGCGGGAGCTTGCTCAGACCAGGATCGAAGCACTCGGCGAGAAGATCGCCGAACTCGAACGTGCCCGCGATGCTCTGCGGCGGCTCGCCGGAGAATGCGCGTCCGGTTCAGCCGGTCCCTGCCCGATTCTCACCTCGTTCGGCGTCTGACGCCCGATCGTCAGGCGTTCTCTTTCACAGGCGCTTCCCGGCCGACCATCGCCATCTGCGCCGGAGCATAGCGGTCGCCCGCGGTCTGGATCGTCGCCGCACCCTCATCGATCTCGCGCAGGTCGTCGGGCGTCAGCTGGACCTCGACTGCGCCGATGTTCTCTTCGAGCCTGTGGAGCTTCGTCGTGCCGGGAATTGGCACCACGTAGGGACGCTGGGCAAGCAGCCATGCGAGCGCAACCTGCGCCGGTGTCGCGCCCTTCTCGGCCGCTACACGCTTCAGCAGGTCGACGAACGCCAGGTTCGTTTCCATCGCTTCCGGCGAAAAGCGCGGGCTTGAATTGCGGAAGTCGTTCTCCGCCAGCTTGGTGTCCTTGGTAATCGCACCCGTCAGGAAACCGCGTCCGAGCGGCGAATAAGGCACGAACCCAATCCCCAGCTCGTCGCAGGCGTCGAGAATGCCGCCGGTTTGGGGCGCTCGCCACCAGAGCGAGAACTCGTTCTGAAGCGCAGTCACCGGCTGCACCGCATGCGCACGACGGAGCGTCTGCACGCCGGGCTCCGACATGCCGAAATGCCTGACCTTGCCCTCGCCGATCATCGCCTTGACCGTCCCTGCGATGTCTTCGATCGGCACGTCCGGGTCGACCCGGTGCTGATAGAGCAGGTCGATGGTCTCGATGCCAAGCCGCCGGAGAGAGCCTTCCACGGCCTGCCGGATGCGCTCCGGCCGGCTGGTCACGCCGCGGTTCTCCCGCGTCTCCGGATCGATGTCGAAGCCGAACTTCGTGGCGATGACCACCCGATCCCGGACCGGCCGCAGCGCCTCGCCGACGACCTCTTCATTGACGAACGGTCCATAGACTTCGGCCGTGTCGAAGAAGGTCACGCCCCGCTCCACCGCGCCGCGGATCAGCGCGACGCCATCATCCTTCGACAGCGGCGTGCCATAGCTCTGGCTGATGCCCATGCACCCGAGGCCGATCGCAGATACCCGAAGTCCGCTGTTGCCGAGTTCACGCGTCTGCATTGGCTTGGGTCCTCCAGGCAGGAAACTACACACACGTTCAGGCGGGGCATCGAGTTCCGGCCCTCGTTCCGAACGGTGCCGCGGTTGCGCTATGCCGCGCCTAGATCTTGCCCGGGTTCACCGGGCGCAGCGCCCGGTCGACCTTGAACCGGAACGAGCTCTTGCCGCGCCGGAGCTTCGGTGAGCGGAGCGGCGGGTCGACCAAACCGGTGAGTGCCGCAAGGACGGGCATCAGTCGGGGCGATCGGCGCTGCCACAATCTCCGGCGCACCTGCAGGCGCGCCCAGCCTCCTCCGCAATATCGTTCGGGGATGTCGACGCCGAGCAGGCGTTTCGCCGTGCGCAAGTGCACGTGCATCGCGTTTCGTGCGGGCCCTGCTGGGAAGTAGCTCTCCAGCTGCTCCCAATCGACGCCTGCTTCGACGAGCCGCGGCGTCTCGATGAGGTGCCGCACGTCGATGAGGCCGCGCCAATAATCTCCGTCGTGAAGCTGATCATGGAGTATGTAGAGTAGAAGCGCGCAGGTGGGCGAGGGCAGCAGCGCCTCTCCAGCTTTCAGCTTGACCGGATTGCAAAGCGGCCGAACCCGATCGAAGTCGATGCCGAGCGCATACGGCTGCATGTCGGTATGCAGGTCGACCATGCCGACGTCCTCGCCGCGACCAAGCACGACCGAGAAGGGGGGGCCGTGGAACCCCTGGAAAGTCTCGTAGCCAAGCGATCGCAGCCCATCGAGGCAATCTTCCCGGCGCGATTGCGGCACCAGCAGGTCGATGTCCGACAGCAGCCGCCCGCGATCGCGTTGCTCCTCAATCAGCGACGCCATCCCTCGCATCACGATGGGCTGGACCCCGGCGGCGTTCAGCACCGGCAGGAACTGCGAGAACTGCGCCTTGAGCCGGCGATTGCGTTCGTGGGTCCGCTCGAGAACGTCGCGGAGCAAGCCCGTAACGGCTTCGGGCGCGTTGGCCCCGATCTCCGACCCAAGCACTGCCGAGGCGAGCATTCCGATCGTCAGGGTGTCGCTTGCAAGCTGAAGTAGCGGCTGCCAGTCGGCCGGCGCTTCAGCCTGGCCGGTGAGACTTCTCAGGAGGAGGGCGAAGGTGGGATCGTCGGCCATTGGCTTCGCTCAGCAAGGACATCAGCGGCGTCCGTCGACTCTCCATAGCAGAGCTCGACCGCAGAGGCGCCTCGGACGAGCTCGGCAAGGGCATGAAAGGTCTCGGCGGAGCAGCGGCCGCTCGGCGATCGTGCTTCCCGGAACAGCTCGGCAAGTCCCTCGCTCGACGACAGCGCCGTCAGCCGGGCTTCTTCGCCGGCGGAGCGGCGCAGGCGAACGATGGCAGTGACCTTGCGCTCGTCGGCCCTTTGCGACGTCATCGGCAGCAAGCGGGCGACGATGCCGTCGGGGCGCGTGTGGACCGGCAGTGCTTCCAGCTGCTCGGGATCAACCACGCCGAGATTCCACGATCCCGACTTCAGAGCCGGCGGCAGCGGTACGCCGGCCACCCGTCCGTTCTTCAGGACGAGAGTCACGTCGTCACAGACGTAGCCGAACCCCTGGGCGAGCAAGCTCAGCAGAAGCGTCGTCTTGCCCGCTCCCGGGGACCCGATCAGGACCAGCGTCTCGTCGCCCCGGGTGACGCAGGCTGCGTGCAGCGCCGCCAGGTATTCCGCTTTCGCGAGCACCTGCTCCAGGATTGTCCCCTTCAATCGGATGGCCGCGAGGGACTGGTGGAGGAGGACGATCTCACCGCCGCTTTCCTGGATTGCGACGAGGTCACCTGCCGGCGAAACGTCGTACGCCGCTCCGATGCGGCTTCCTTCTGCCTCCAGGTGGGCGAAGGGTGGCCACAGGAGGTCGAACAATTCGCGGGACGAGAAGCTCACCACGAAGCCGACGCCGGCAACCGAGATCGTCCGGACCCATTCGCGTTGCGGCGCTTGGCGCTTCTCAACGCGGAGAAGGTTCAGCTGCGAAATCTCGGACAGAAAAGCTTCGACCCAGCCTCTGGCCTGCAATGCATCGGCACCGTCACGCACCAGTTCGCCTTCGAGCTCGGCGTGCGTTGCCCCACCGCTCAGGCGGCGGGCGAGAAGCGCACTGGTGGCGTTGAGTTGCTGGACTTCCTGCCCGGCTTCCGAAAACAGCACGGCGCCATCGGGCAGCTCTTCGATGATCGCGCCGTCGCGCAGCGCAAACCGCATCAGGTTCAATCTACCGGCCTCAAACGAAACGGAGACGCGCTCCTCCAGGAACGCGTCTCCGCAATTTTCATCGCTGTCCAGACATTCGATCACGAACAGCGGCGGCTCACCCCTTAGTGGTTGCCGTTGTTACCGTGATTGCCGTTGTTGCCGTTGTTATTGGCGTTGCTGTTGCCACTGTTGCCGTGGCCGTTGTTGCCGGGATTTCCCGGGCCAGTGCCCGGTCCATCGTTAACCGGCGGATTTCCCGGCGGCTGCGGGTCCGGCCCGTTGCCGACGCCGTTATTTCCCTTCGGCCCGCCATTGCCGCCGCCACCGCCGGTCGACGCTGCGATCGCCGGCGAGGACATGGACGTGGAAAGAAGTGCCGTGATGACCGGCGGAGCAATGATTGCTGCCCGACCGAAGTTCGTCACGAACGCGCGACGATCCGTTTCAACTTTGCCCAACTGCGGCTCTGACATTTCAAGCCTCCCGTTAACCCGCCCAGTAAACGAGGATTTAACACAAATGCTGTGGGCGGCAAGCTAAAACTTGTCCCGATTTTGGACTCGCTCCAGGCGCTTAGCCGCGCTCCGTCGGCGGGAATGGAGGAGGCGCGGGCTCAGGCACAATCACCTGTGCGGGCGGAGGCGGCGGAGGCGCTGGAGCAGCGACCTGCTGCTGCTGCGGAGGAGCGCGCTTGCGCCCCGGTGCGGCAACGATCAGCCCGCCTTCGGCGCCCGCAAGCAACACGCCAGCAACCGCACCGCCGCCACCGCCACCGGCACCGCCGCCGGTTGAGGCAGCAATCGCCCGCGACGACATCGATGTCGCGATCAGTGCAGTGAGAACTGGAGGCGCGACGAGCGCGGCCTTGCCGTAGGTGTTCAGGAACGCCCGGCGATCTTCATCGACGAACTGGTGGCGCTTTTCGGTCGCCTCATTAACTGGTTCGTCCATTGCCCGCTCCGCAACTCGGCGTGGTTAAATTTCTGTATAAATTACTCTTGTTGCTCAAAAGTTCCACCCGGTTGCTTCGCTGACTGCCCCAAATCAGGACGGCGAGCGCCTTGGGGCTCTTCGGGATTGGCTTGTGAAAGGGCTGCTTCAGCCGTCCGCTGGACGGCCGGGCTCAGCGCCCAAACTGCAACCATGCCCACCACTCCGGCCAGTCCGTCGGTCGCGTAATGCCACCCGAGCTGGACCGACCCAACCCACACGAGGATCGTGTAAACGAGTGCGAACGGTGCCGCCCGCGGCGCCATGGCCCGCGATGCCAAAAACATCCATGCGCTGATCGCGACGTGGATCGACGGAACCGCCGAAATGCCTGCAACGAGGCTCGGCCGGCCCGATGCCATTGAGCTCCACATCAGGTCGGACTCGGCGATCACGAACCATGCTCCGCGTTGCTCCAGCGCCTCCCGCAATGGCGCGAAGTGCGTGCCGCCCGACAGGCGGTCGTAGAAGATCGGCCCGGCAGAAGAGAATGCGAGCGCCGCGACGACGCCGAGCAGGAACCAGCCGAGGACGTAGGCGATCACTACGCGCGACTTCGTTGCAGACGCCGGCTGGAGCAGGACCATGAACAGGACGATCGCCTGCGCCGGCAGCCACAAGGCGTAGATCCAGTCCATGGGCACCACTGCCCAGCCGAGCGAGCGGTCGAGTAGAAGCCACGGATCCACGGTGAACAAGCTTTGCTCGGCATGGGCGAGCGGTGCATCCAGCCAGAACGGCAGAACGCTCGGGATCGCATATTTCAGAGGCAGGAACAGGCTCGCTCCAGCGCCGACGAGGAAGGTCGCCAGCAGCACGCTGCGCCAGTTGGGACGAGCGGCGCGCCCCTGCAGAACCAGCCGTAGAACGAGCGCTGCGCCGAGCCCGGCGAACGTGATCGCGAGATACGTCCCGAGGTGCGGCGCGGGCGCAAAGCCGCGCGACCATGTTACCACCCACCAGATAAGCTCGAGCGCAGTCACAGCGGCCATGACCAAAAGCCACGGCGCATCCTTGCCGATGCTCCACACCGTCGCTCGCCGCTGCGCCGCCGTTCCTGTTCGAACTTCCACCCTCAAGCTTCGAGCGAAGCGTCAGCCGCTGGCAACCGGGGCGGGATGAGCGCTCAGCGGCTGCAGCTCGTCCACTTCGTCGGGCCAGTTCGTGCGGCGGCCAAGCCGCGGACTTGCGAACAGGACCGGCAGCTTCAGGAACAGGAGCTCGCTGTGGATGAACGTGTCGATCGCCCGTTCCCACCAGCTCGATTGCCGGCGTCCATGCGCCCGTAACCAGTCGTCATAGGGCGCCCAATGGCTCGGCTCATCCTGTTCGATGATCCGGAATATCTTCATCAGCGTTTGATCCGCGCCGACCACTGGATGGCGAAGCAGGATCTCGACCTGCCGGTGACCACGCTTCTCGGTAAGCGAGATGACCCGGCACATCCGTTCGAACAGGTCATCGCGGCCGACGATCTCGAGCGGGTCGAGGTCGTCGATTGCCGATCCGAACATGATCCCGACAAACCGGTCGATATGGCCGCAAGTACGGTCCACCGCCATCGGCATCACGCCGCGCCGCTCGAACCAGCGGCGGAACATCAGATAGTGTTTTCGCTCGTCCGCGCGGTGCTGCTGGATGCGCGCGATCAGTACATGATCTTCGGGCCAGCGGGCGCGCACCGCCGCAAGCACGCGATCGATCGCCGTGTAGCCCCGATGCTCGTTGTAGATGTAGATCGAACCCAGCAGGTCCAGATATCGACGGCGGTACCAACTGCGCATGAAACCTCGCTTCTTGGCACCCTCTGCCTCGCCCCCCGGCTCAACCGCTGTAGCTTACTGCAGTTCCTATGAGAAAGTCGCGGCGTTAGCCGCCTGGGCGGCACTTGCGCAGGGTGTCGCGCGTTCCCACCCGAACACCATTTGGCGGAGCTCCTAAAATGAACATCGATACTTTGGCTGGCGAAGGCACCGAGGTGAAGGGCCGTTTCAAGGAGACGCTTGGCACGGCGACCAATGATCCGGCGCTGCAGCAGGACGGAGTCGTCGATCAGTTGGCCGGCAGGGCGCGGCAAGGTTTCGGCGCGCTGCGCGACTTCGCCCGCAATCAGCCGCTGGCCGCGGCGGCGCTCGTCGGGGTGCTCGGGATCTCGCTAATCCGGGGCATGCGCGGCCAATCCGGATCGCGCCGCAACCGCTAGAACAGCTTCCGCAGCGTCAGCTTCACGGTTCGTCCAACCGGGTCGAGCAGGTCCGGCTGGAATCGGTTCGGCACGCGGCCGTTCGCGTCGTGAACGTGCTGGTGCGAATCCGTGATGTTGTTGAAGTCGAGCTTCAACTGCGTGTGCTTGGTCCAGGCCTGCTTGCGCAGGAAATGGTGGACGCTCACGAATGCGCCGACGTTCAATTTGACGATCGGACCGAAGTAGAGGTCGCTCGCCGGATTGTCGCTGCGGATGCGGCCGGCGTTCTGCAACCAGCCATCGATGCTGATGCCGTTCCCCAGGTAGCCGATCCCACCGTAGAAATAGGCCGTCGCGCGTGGGATCGCCCACCCCTTCACCGTGTCTCCGTGAAGCAGGTCGAGCGTCCGCGTCCCGGGGCGAAGCTGAAGCTTGTCTGTGAACCTGAAGGTTGGCCCTATCCCCCCGTAGTAATTCGGCCGATTGCCTTCCTTGCCGTCCTTTCCGGGGGCTGGCTTTTTGCCGATGACGCCGTTTGCGTTGACGGTGATGGCCAATGAGCGCTGCCGCTCGCGGTAGAAGTTGGTGGGCGCGAAGGTCACCGCCACCAGCCGCCCGCTGGAGTCCCTGACGAAACGGTCGGGGAAAATGTCCTCGAACTCGGGCGTCAGCACAAAGATGTCGCCCGTCTGGTTCCGAATGTCCGTGTCGTCGAAAGTCGCGCTGACGTTGAGCTGAGTCTTAGGGAAGGGCTGCGCGACGACGGTGATCGAGCGGCTGTGCCGCCGCTCGGCGCTGAGGTCGGGATTGCCCCCGGTCGTCAGGGTAACGACCTCCGTGCGGCCGGTCGCGAAGTCGAACACGCCGAAGTTCGCAACCCGAACCACCGGGCTCGCGAGCTTCTCCATGTCGGGCGCGGTGCCGCTGCGCTTGTCCTGGACGAGCACCTGCAGGCCCTTGAGGGGGCGCCAGTTCAGGCCCAGCGTCCGGTCATGCAATCCGCCGACGCCCGTGACTCTGCGGGTGACCGCCGAGGCATTGACGGACAGGTCGCCGACCGCCCCCAGCACGTGGTCCGCGCGGGATGTCAGCGGCACGTCCACTGCCAAGCCAGCCTCGCTGCGGGTGCGGCCGAGTTGGAGTGCGAACGGGTTGGCGCCTCGAGTTACGGAATCCGCCGAGAGCCGCTCCGCTTCGAGAGTGCCGGTCACCGTCACTTCCCCGGCCGGCAAGTGCAGCGGCATCCGGCTGACGACCAGCTTCGTCCCCATGTTGCGCGTCCGCAGCCGTGCCCGGTCGGTCAGCCGCCCGGCCAGCAGGGCAGGGTCGAGCGGCGCGAAAGGGTTCGTGCCCGCTGCGATGGCCGCGTTCGCGGGGGCGAGGTCGATGCCCAGTTCGCTGATGCCGCTGATTTGCTTCTGGTCGAAGGCGCCGGTCAGGTCCCATCGCCATCCCGCAGTGACTCCGCGCAAGGTACCGCCGCCATGGAGCGTCGTCGTCGTCTGTCGCACATGCAGCGGCTCGACTTCGGTCAGATAGCGATGCAGCAGGACGTCGTTGCCGAATGGCGAAAACGGGTTTGTCGCCGGCACCGTCAGAGTTGCGGCGGCCGGTCCTGTGGTGGACCGGTCGGTGCTCCGCTCGGCGGTCAGGTTGAGCGACCCGGACAGCGTTCCGCCGAGCTTGTTGGCAACGACGCCTTCTGCTTTCCAGGCGTCGTTGTGCGGCACCAGGTCGCGATAAGGACCCACGTCGAACAGCCGGGTTTGGTTCGCACCCGCAGCGAAGCCCCCGAGTGATCCGCTTGCGCCGCCCCCATCCGGTACCGGCGCCACGGTCACGACCTGCCCTGCGAGCTGCGACAAAGCCGGGTCGATCTCCCCGAGACCCAAGCCGGTGACATTGCCGAGCCCGTCGAACAGGAGGTCGGGGTCGGGCGCGACGTGCCGTTCCGACTGAAGCAGCGAGGACGTGTGCCGGCTCTCGAGCGCCAGCGTCACCCGCCCGTTCTTGCGCAAGCGCGTCACGTTGACGTTCCCGTTCGCCATCAGGCTGCCCGGCCGCGTGGTGCTGCCCAGACTGCCGCGAAATTCGATCTGCCGGAAACTGCGCTTGGTGATGAAGTTCATCAGGCGCCGCGTCGGCGGATAGCCAAACTTCAGCGCGGCAGCCTCCGGCAGCACCTCGACCTTTTCGATCGCCTCGGGCGGCAGCGAGCCGATCTCCTCGTAGCCGGACACGCGCTGGCCATTGAGCAGATAGATCGGTTCGCCGCCGTCAGAGGACTTTGCCAGCGGCTTGATGATGCGCAGCAGCTCGGCCATCGACGTCGCCCCGGTGCCACTGATGGCCCTGCTGTCGAAAGTCGCCACCGGCGCGACATTGGTGACTGCTGAGCGCCGGTCACCGATGATGATGATCTCTTCGCGGTTGTCGGGCTTCACCTCCGGAGGGGCAGGACGCTGCGAAACCTGTGCTTCTGCCGCGGTAGCGCCGAAACCCGCGAGCGCCAGGGCGCACACGGACAGCAGGGGAGCCCTGGGCCGAGCAAGGCCTCGAACTTCACTCGGCATGATCTCACCCGCCAAGGTTACTGACCAGCAGCAGTCACAGACCGTGCACGTCCATCCAGCACGCGCCCGCTGCACCTCGTCAGTGTAACCGCTCGACGGGTCTCCGCAACGCCTGCGACGCATCTGTCCTCGGAGGTGCTCGGTTGGCGTGTTGTCCGATGCCCGCCGCAGACAAGAAAAGGGCCGCCCGGATACGGAGCGGCCCTTCTTGTTCCTGAACCGGAATTGCCGGGCTGATTAGCCGAGCATCTCCTGCTCGAGCTTCTTGGCCATTTCTTCGATGTTCTCGGGCGGCCATCCGGGGATGTCCATGCCGAGGCGAAGGCCCATGCTGGCGAGCACTTCCTTGATTTCGTTCAAGGACTTGCGGCCGAAGTTCGGCGTGCGGAGCATCTCCGCTTCCGTCTTCTGCACCAGATCGCCGATGTAGATGATGTTGTCGTTCTTGAGGCAGTTGGCGCTGCGCACCGACAGCTCCAGCTCGTCCACCTTCTTGAGCAGGTAACGGTTGAGCTGGTTGGTGTCCGCCTGCGTCTCGATCGGCATCGCCGCGGTCGCGCCGATGATCGGCGACGGCTGCATGCGCACCTGGCTCTCGTCGAAGTGGACGAACAGCTGCAGCTGGTCCTGGAGGATCCGCGCCGCATAGGCGAGCGCGTCCTCCGGGCTGACGGTGCCGTCGGTCTCGATCGTCAGCGTGAGCTTGTCGTAGTCGAGCTCCTGTCCGACGCGGGTGTTCTCGACCTTGTAGGCGACCTGGCGGACCGGGCTGTACAGCGCGTCGACTGGGATCAGGCCAATGGCTGCGTCCGCCGGACGGTTCGCTGCCGCGGGCTGGTAGCCCTTGCCGATGTCGGCGGTGAGCTCGGCGTTGAGCGTCGCGCCTTCGTCGAGGTGGCAGATCACCAGGTCCGGATTGGTGACTTCGATATCGCCGCTGGTCTGGATCATCCCGGCGGTCACTTCCGCCGGGCCGGTCGCCGCGAGGTGAAGCCGCTTCGGGCCTTCGCCTTCCATGCGGAGGGCGATCTGCTTGACGTTGAGGACGATGTCGGTGACGTCCTCGCGAACCCCGGTCAGGCTCGAGAATTCGTGCAGCACGCCGTCGATCTTGATCGAAGTGATCGCGGCGCCCTGGAGGGAGCTGAGGAGAACGCGACGCAGCGAGTTGCCGAGCGTCATGCCGAAACCGCGCTCAAGCGGTTCGGCGACGAACACGGCGCGGCGGCGGCTGTCGCCACCGGCGGCCTTCTTCTCGAGTGCGTTCGGCTTCTTCAGTTCCTGCCAGTTCTTTGCGTTGACGGCCATTTTCATTCCTTGGCAGTTGGGGACCTGGATCCCTGATTTGGAACTTCGTGTTGAGCGGTGCCGGCAGCCTCAGCGTCCGGCGACGCTCTTAGACTCGGCGGCGCTTCGACGGGCGGACGCCGTTATGCGGGATCGGCGTCACGTCGCGGATCGAGGTGATCGTGAAGCCGACCGCCTGCAGTGCGCGGAGCGCGCTTTCGCGGCCCGAGCCGGGGCCCTTGACCTCGACCTCGAGCGTGCGGACGCCGTGTTCGGCGGCCTTCTTGCCGGCGTCCTCGGCGGCGACCTGCGCTGCATACGGAGTCGACTTGCGGCTGCCCTTGAAGCCCATCATTCCGGCGCTCGACCAGGCGATTGCATTGCCCTGCGCGTCGGTGATGGTGATCATCGTGTTGTTGAAGCTGGCGTTCACGTGGGCGACGCCGGCCGAAATGTTCTTGCGCTCTCTCCTGCGGAGACGCTGCGGTGCTTGAGCCATTGAACTATCCTGTCCCTAAATCCGGAATGCCGCCCGGTTCCGAGCGGCGAGCAAAGTCGAAGAAGCGTCCCGAAGGACCGCTTACTTCTTCTTGCCGGCGATTGGCCGCGCCTTGCCCTTGCGGGTGCGGGCGTTGGTGTGCGTGCGCTGGCCGCGGACGGGCAGGCCCTTCCGATGGCGAAGCCCGCGATAGCAGGCGAGGTCCATCAGCCGCTTGATGTTCATCGCGGTCGTGCGGCGCAGGTCGCCCTCGACCGTGTGGTCGCGGTCGATGGTCTCGCGGATGTGCAGTACCTCTTGGTCGGTGAGGTCCTGGACCCGCTTCTCCGGCCCGATTCCGAGCTTCTCGACGATGTCCTTGGCCGTGGTGCGGCCGATTCCGTGAATGTAGGTCAGCGCGATTTCCACGCGCTTGTTGGTGGGGATGTTCACCCCGGCGATACGAGCCATTCTCTACCCTTCTTCAGCTCCACGAGCGGGATTGCGGAGGGAGAGTCCAACGCATATCCACGCCCATCTCAGCGCTTCATGGTCCCGATCGAACGAAAAAGCCGACGCGCGCACGAATGCGCCGCCGGAACCGGTGGATCGGGATAGCGCGCAGATAAGATTCGCCTCTTGGAGAGTCAAGGCGGCGAGTTGACGAATTATGACGGCCGTGCGTTGCCGCCCCGTGCACGAAAAACGCGTTCACCAGATCTTCGTCGTCAGCGTCCTCGCCAAGGGCGCCCACGCGCTGTTCGAGATCGTCGCCGGCATCGCCCTTTACCTCGTCAGCACCGAGACGATCCTCCGCATCATCAACCGCTGGAGCTATGGCGAGCTCGTCGACGATCCCAACGACTGGATCGCCACCCACCTGCTCGCGTTCGGCCGCTCCTTCTCGGTCGAAGCGCACAATTTCTACGCTTTCTACCTGCTCAGCCACGGGATCATCAAAGGGGCCCTCGTCTTCGGCCTGCTGCGCGAGAGGCTGTGGGCCTACCCCGCGAGCTTCGCCGTGTTCGGCTGCTTCATTGCCTACCAGCTCTACCGCTACAGCTTCACGCACGACATCATGCTCATCCTGCTCAGCATCTTCGACCTGTTCGTGATCTACCTTGCGGTCCACGAATTCCGCCTCCTTCGCAAACACCTCCCGACGCACTAAGACCCTCGCCAATGCAGCGGCTCACCCTCGCCGGCGGCGTTCCCGACGATCTGAAGGGAAGCATCGTCGCCCTCGGCAACTTCGACGGCTTCCACCTCGGCCACCAGGCCGTTGTCGGGCGGGCGATCGCGCGCGCCTTTCACGAGCGGCGGCCGGTTCTTGTCGCCACCTTCGAGCCGCACCCCGTGCGCCTGTTCAAGCCGGACGTGCCGCCGTTCCGCCTGACCACGCTGGATCAGCGGGAGAGCCTGTTCGCTCACGCCGGCGCCGACGCCATGCTGGTCTTCGAATTCGACGCCACGCTCGCGGCAATGGACGCCGAGAGCTTCGTCGCCGAGGTCCTCGGCAGCCGCATCGGCGCGAACGGCGTCATCACCGGCGACGACTTCACCTTCGGCAAGGGGCGCACCGGCGACATCGCGCTGCTGAAGGCGGTTGGTGAAGCGCATGGCATTGGCGCGGAAGCGGTCTCGCAAGTGCTGGTCGGCGGCGTCCGCGTCTCGTCCGGCCGTGTCCGCGATGCGCTGGTGGCGGGCGATACCGCGACGGCAACCCACATGCTCAGCCGTCCCTACGCCATCGAGGGCGTCGTTCAGCCTGGCGACCGGCGCGGCCGCGAGCTCGGCTATCCGACTGCCAACCTTGAGCTCGCCGACTACCTGCGCCCGCGCTACGGCATCTACGCGGTGCGCGTCACGCTCGACGACGGCACCGAGCACCCCGGCGTGGCGAGCCTCGGCGTCCGCCCCACCTTCGACCCGCCGCGCGAACTCCTCGAAGCCTATCTCTTCGACTTCGAAGGCGACCTTTACGGCCGCAAGATCGAGGTCGCGCTCCACGCCTTCATTCGCGACGAGGAGAAGTTCGAAAGCCTCGACGCGCTCATCGCCCGGATGCGCGAGGATGAGGCGGAAGCCCGCCGCCTGCTCGGCTGACGCCGTGCGTTTGCAAAGTGTCGCCTGACCGCTAGAGCCGCGCCCAAATGGCCGACGCTCCCGACAAACCCGAAAGCTCCAAGCAAGATTGGCGCTCCACCGTCTTCCTTCCGAAGACCGACTTCCCGATGAAGGCCGGCCTGCCGCAGAAGGAGCCAACGATCCTCGCCAAGTGGCAGGAGCAGGACCTCTACGCCCGCATCCGCGAGGCGCGGGCAGGGCGCGACAAGTTCATCTTCCACGACGGCCCGCCCTACGCCAACGGCGACATCCACATCGGCCATGCGCTCAACCACACGCTCAAGGACATGGTCGTCCGCACCCAGACCCTGCTGGGCAAGGACGCGCCCTACGTGCCCGGCTGGGACTGCCACGGCCTGCCGATCGAGTGGAAGGTCGAGGAGCAGTACCGCAAGAAGAAGCTCAACAAGGACGAGGTCCCGGCGAAGGAATTCCGCGCCGAGTGCCGCGCCTATGCCCAGCATTGGGTCGACGTCCAGCGCGAGCAGCTGAAGCGCCTCGGCATCAGCGCCGACTGGGACCATCCCTATCTGACGATGGCTTATTTCGCCGAGGGCACCATCGTCGGCGAGCTCTTCAAGTTCGCCGAGTCAGGCCAGCTCTACCGCGGCGCCAAGCCCGTGATGTGGTCCCCGGTCGAAAAGACGGCGCTGGCCGAAGCCGAGATCGAGTATGAGGACATCGTCTCGACCCAGATCGATGTCGCGTTCGAGATCATCGAAGCGCCGTGCGCGCGTGATCTGGAGGACTGCCACGCCGTCATCTGGACGACGACGCCGTGGACGATTCCCGTCAACCAAGCGATCGCCTACGGACCCGATATCGATTACGTGATGCTCCACCTCAATCGAGGATCATGGAGCGGCATTAGTCACATCCTCGTGGCAGACGTGCTCGTTCCACAAGTGCTGGATCGACTTGGGCTTGGCAAAGGTGACGTAGTCGTCGCTTGGCGGGGCAAAGGCTCCGACCTCGCCGGCACCGTCGCTCGTCACCCGATGCACAAGCTTGGCGGCTTCTTCGCCAAGCCGCGTCCGTTCCTGCCCGGCGACTTCGTCACGACCGACCAGGGCACCGGCCTCGTCCACATGGCGCCCGATCACGGCGAGGACGATTTCGAGCTGTGCCGCGCCCACGGCATCGACCCGGTGTTCGCGGTCGACGCCGGCGGCATGTACCGCCCGGACTGGCTGTGGCTCGGCGGGCAGGGCAGCGTCATCAACAACAAGTTCAACGCGCCCGACGGCCCGATCTGCTCGGACCTCCGCGACGCCGGCGCACTCCTCGCCGCAAGCGCCGACCTCAAGCACAGCTACCCGCACAGCTGGCGCTCCAAGGCCAAGGTCATCTATCGCTGCACCCCCCAATGGTTCATCGCCATGGACAGGCCGATCGAGCTATTCTCGCCGATCACCCGCCCCGAACAGCGCTGGGAAAACGAGGGCGGCGGCGCCAATCCCACCGAAGATGAGCTGTCGAGCAGCCCGTCTTTGCGCAGTTTGGCGAACCGCGCCATCCGCCAGACCCGCTTCATCCCGGAAAAGGGCCGCAACCGCCTCGGCTCGATGGTCGAGGGCCGCCCCGACTGGGTGATCAGCCGCCAGCGCGCCTGGGGCGTCCCCATCGCCCTGTTCGTCGATCGCAAGTCCGGCGAGCTGCTCGTCGACCCGGCGGTCAACCGCCGCATCGTCGCGGCGATCACCGCCAACGGCGTCGATGCGTGGTCCAACGATAATGCCGCATCCTTCCTCGGCGAAGGCCGCAATCCCGACGAGTACGAGATGGTCACCGACATCCTCGATGTCTGGTTCGACAGCGGCTCGACCCACGTTTTCGTGCTCGAAGGCGGCCACTGGCCGGAGGAGCGCTGGCCGGCCGACATCTACGTCGAAGGCTCCGACCAGCACCGCGGCTGGTTCCAGTCATCGCTTCTCGAAAGCTGCGGCACCCGCGGCCGCGCGCCCTTCAACGCCGTACTGACCCACGGCTTCACGATGGACGCCAAGGGCATGAAGATGTCCAAGAGCCTCGGCAACACGATTAACCCGCTCGACCTCATGCGCGACTATGGCGCGGACATTTTGCGGCTCTGGGCGCTGTCGGTCGACTTCACCGAGGACCACCGCATCGGCAAGGAGATCCTTGCCGGCGTCGCCGACCAGTATCGCAAGCTCCGCAACACGTTTCGCTATTTGCTGGGCGCGCTTGAGGGCTTCTCGGACGAGGAGCGGCTGGCGGACGTCGCTGCCTATCCCGAGCTGGAGCGCTACATGCTCCACCTCACTGCGGCGCTGGACCAGAAGTTGCGCAACGCCGTCGACGACTTTGATTTCAACACCTACGTCCGCGCGCTGACGGATTTCTGCAATGAGGACCTCAGCGCCTTCTACTTCGATATCCGCAAGGACAGCCTTTACTGCGACGCGCCGTCGGACCCGAAGCGTCGCGCCTACCGCACTGTCCTGGACACCCTGTTCCACGCGCTTGTGCGCTGGCTGGCGCCGGTGCTGGTGTTCACCAGCGAGGAAGTCTGGGGCACGCGCTACCCCGACGGCGGCTCGGTTCACCTGCTCGAATGGCCGGAAATTCCGGCGGTCGACGCCGACGACGGCAAGTGGGGCGAGCTTCGCAGCCTTCGGGCCGAAGTTACGGAGCGCATCGAACCGCTGCGCCGCGAGAAGGTCGTGGGTTCCAGCCTCGAAGCCGAAGTGACCCTCCCAAGCGCGACCGATCCGGCCCTGCTGGCCGAGCTGTTCATCACTTCGACAGTGCACGAAGGCGATTGGAAGGTCGTGAAGACCGATCAGCACAAGTGCGGCCGCTGCTGGCGGCATCTGCCGGAGGTGACCGGTGACGGCGATCTTTGCGCCCGCTGCGACGGAGTCGTGAATGGTTGACTGTGTCGGTCACCCTGAACTTGTTTCAGGGTCCGTTTCTGCGCCCGCGACGGCGCTCACCGGGTGGATGCTGAAACAAGTTCAGCATGGCGGATCGGTGGCTCGGCGTCCCGGTCTGTCCTACAGCCCAACGGATGTGCATGGTTGCGGCGCGACACTGGCAACTGAGCGGCGCAACACCAGCTGCCTCCACCAGGTCGCGCAAGACCTGCTCGTCAGTGAGAACATTGGGAACATTCGGGGGATTTCACGATGAAGGCGCGGCCCTTCGGTTTCGCGATCGCGCTGTTGGTGTTCGCGCTCGACCAGCTGGTGAAGTGGATCGTCACGGGTCCGCTGAACCTCAATCGGCTTGGCGATCAGCTGGTGCTGCTCCCGATCTTCAATTTCACCTACACGCAGAACCAGGGCATCTCGCTTGGCCTGCTGAACGCCACGAACCCGGTCGGCCGCTGGATGCTCGTGGCATTCACCGCGGCGATTGCTATCGCCGTCGCCGTCTGGATTACGCGCGAGAAGAACCGCGTTGATCAGATCGCCCTCGGAATGGTGCTTGGAGGAGCGCTCGGCAACATCCTGGACCGGGTGCGGTTCGGCTATGTCGTCGACTTCGCCGATCTGCACTTCGGCAGCGTCCGTCCGTTTCTGGTCTTCAATGTCGGGGACGCGGCGATTAGTATCGGCGTCGTGATCCTGTTGCTGCGCGCGTTCCTGAGCCGTAAGGATCGTCCAGAGGAGACTGTCGAACATGCGTAGAGCTTTCACCGCCGTCCTGCTGGCTGCTGCGGTGGCCACGACCGGATGCGCCCATCGCGGCTCATCGACGCCGGACGAATTCGCGGTTGCCCGCAACGCGCCGCTCGTGATCCCGCCCGATTTCAGCCTCACGCCGCCGGTTGCCGGCACCGCTGGCCTGACGCCGGGCGATGCCCAGCAGCAGGCTATCGAGACCCTGTTCGGCGGCGCGGCTCCGCGCAGCGCTGCGGAAACCAGCATGCTCGACGCGGCGGGGCGTGACTCGGCACAGCTGGGCATTCGCTCCACAGCCTGGGACCCGGACACGCGGATCGTCGACAAGGGCCGCACGACGCTGGACATCCTTTCGGCACCTGCTGCCGACAGCAACATCGCCTCTGCTCAGGCTGGGCAATAGCCAACACCGGGGGGTGCAAGACGTCTGATGGCTGAACAGAACCTCTCCTCGCGACTGGTCGATATCGAATCGATGCTGGACCGGTCCCGCCGCCGTTTCGAGGAGGGCACCCGGCTGGTCGAGGAAGCGCATCAGCTTCTCGCCGACGTCCAGCAGGCCCTGCTCGGGGCACCGGCAACCGGCACCTCCGACGACAATGACGAGACGGCGTCGCGCCTGCTCGCCTCGATCAAGGCGAGCGGCGGTGAAATGCCGGAAAGCCTCTGCGGCGGCCGGCTCGCCGTCGACCAGGTCCAGCGCCTGATCCGCATCGACGGTCACCCGATCGGCATCACCGAAATGGAATATCGCGTGCTGGAGCTGCTCGCTTTCGCCCGCAACAACGTCGTCACGCGTCAGATGCTGCTGAAGCACCTTTACCGGCGTTCCGATGACCAGCCGCAGCCGAAGATTATCGACGTCTTCATCTCCAAGCTGCGCAAGAAGCTGCGCAACGCTAGCAGCGGCGCCGAATTCATCGAGACGATCCCGCAGCGCGGCTGGATCCTGCGCGACATCGACGCGTCGAACGGCGCCTAGGGATTCATCCTTTCTTAGCCACGCGGCGCCTAGCTGGTGGCTATGCTTCACCTAGTTCCCGTCCCCGAGTCGGACGCTCAGCCCTATGCCGAAGCGGTCTCCCGCCTGGCCTCGGTGCGTCACGCGATCCGCCTGGTCGAGCCGTTCGGTAGCGGCCCCGCCTCGGACATCGCTGACGACGAGGCGATCCTTGCTATCTGGGACGAAGCTGGCGAACCTCGCCGCCGCTGGTTCGACCGCCGCTCCGCTCAACTGGTCAGCGCCACCGCAGCCGGAGTCGAAGCGCTCCTCGAAGAGCGCGAGAACGGCAATGAGCCGCATGTCGAGGCAAGCCGGGCGCTGGTGGAGCAAATCCGCCGTGAGCTCGCCGAAGTCGCGCGGGTCGTCCTCGCCTAGGCGGGACCGACTGCCTTCGGGGTCGCCGGGTCGGCACCCCACTCGCTCCAGCTTCCATCGTAAAGCCGCGCTTCGGCGTTCCCGAGCAGATGCGCTGCAAAGATCAGCGAATTCGCCGTAACGCCCGATCCGCAAGTAGCGATGAACGGCTGCCTCGGGTCGACGCCGACGTCGGCGAACAGCCGCCGAAGCTCGTCCACCGGCTTGAACCGCCCGTCATCGCGGTAAAGGCTCCCGAACGGGAGGTTGCGCGCGCCAGGGATGTGGCCCGCCGCGACTCCCGGACGTGGATCGGCCTCGGAGCCCTCGAACCGAGCCCTGCCGCGAGCATCGAGCAGTTGCGCATCCGATCCGGCAAAGAGCTGGGCCTTGGCAACCACCTCGCCGTGCCGCTCCTGCGCGTCGAAGGTCGCTCGCCGCGGCTTCGGCTCCCCGCTCTCCACCGGCCGTTGTTCCGCGATCCAGCGCTGGAAGCCACCGTCGAGGATCGCCACGCGCTCTGCCCCGAAGTGGCGCAGCATGAACCAGCCGCGCGCCGCGGTGCGCACCGGTGAATTGTCGTAGACGACGATCCGATCCGAGCGGCCGACGCCCAGCGCCTCCATCGCACGTCCGAACTCCTCCGCGGGCGGCAGCATGTGCGGCGCTGGATTGGAGCGGTCCGCCACGGCATCGATGTCGAGGAAGCGAGCACCGGGAATGTGGGCCTGCAGAAATTCCTCGCGGCCGCTTCGCCCGCTCGCCGGCATGTGCCAGCTTGCGTCCACCACGATCAGGTCTGGCTCGCCCAGGTGCTGCTGCAGCCAGTCGCTGGAGATCAGCGGGTCCATGCGGCGGAGGATAGGCTTGCGGGCCCGCAAGTGCTAGTCGGCCGCGCCATGGAAACCACCCACCTCGGCAAGGCGACCGGGCTGCCTTCGTCCCCCGAAGCGGCAACGCTGGACTACGTGCCCAATCCGCGCCCCGGCGCGATTTACCTCGTCCGCTTCACCGCGCCGGAGTTCACTTCACTGTGCCCGGTGACCGGCCAGCCCGACTTCGCCCACATCGTGATCGATTATGCTCCGGACGTCACGATCGTCGAGAGCAAGAGCCTGAAGCTGTTCCTCGGCGCATTCCGCAACCACTGCGGCTTCCACGAGGACGTGACCGTCGGCATCGGGCAGCGCCTTGCGGACGAGATGAAGCCGCGATGGCTGAGGATCGGCGGCTATTGGTATCCGCGTGGCGGGATGCCGATCGACGTGTTCTGGCAGTCGGCAGCGCCGCCGGAAGGCCTGTGGCTGCCCGATCAGGGCGTGCAGCCCTACCGCGGCCGCGGCTAGCGGTAGTCGGCCTCGACTGGCGCGCGTTGGTCGTCCGTTCCAAGCGGCACCGAAGCCCGTCCGCGCGTCCAGGCGTACAGCCCCAGGATGGCCGCAATGAACAGCACTACGCTGACCGCCGGCGCCCAACCGTAGGTCTCCACCACCGCAAGGACGTTGCCGCTGTCGGCCGAACCGGCCTTCTCCGCGGCCGCGACCACCGCGGCGTAGGCAACGCCAAGCAGGCTCTCGCCGACGATCAGGCCCGTCGCCATCAGCGTTCCGAGCCGCTCGGCGAAATCCGGGTTCGGAGCGCGCGCTGCCCAGCGATTGTAGAGCCAGCCGATCAGCGCGCCCAGCGGGATGAACAAGGTCAGTTCCATGGGTAGGTAGATGCCCATCCCGACCGCCAGGGCCGGCAGGCTGTAGCGGCTGGTCGTCTTCTTCAGCACTTCGTCGATGATGACCACGACGACGCCGATGCCTGCTCCAAGGCCGATCAGGCTCCAGTCAAGGCTGCCGCCAAGGACTCCCTGCGCGATGGCCGAGATCAGCTGCGCTTGCGGCGCTGCAAGCGCGTTCGGCCCTGCACCCGGCGCGCCCTGGAAGCCGAACGCGGTGTTCAGCAGGGACAGGATCGGCGGAATGATCACGGCGCCGAACAGCACGCCGAGCACCAGCGCGACCTGCTGCCGCCAGGGCGTCGCGCCGACCAGCTGGCCGGTCTTGAGATCCTGCAGATTGTCGTTCGAGATCGTGGCAACGCCGAACACGATCGCGGTTACGAACAGCGCAAATGCGACGAGGCTCTTGCTCGCATTCGCATCGGCATGCGGGAACAGCGCGGCGAGGATGAGCGAAATGCCTAGCACTGACAGGATGCCGACGCCGGAAATCGGGCTGTTCGACGCACCGATCAGGCCGGCCATGTAGCCGCACACGGCGGCGATCACGACGCCCGCGATCAGGACATAGATGATGCTGAGCGCCACTGTCGTGCCAGGGCTCGCAGCGATCGGATTGCTCTGCGCGAAGGCGGCGAGCAGCAGGCCAATGGGCACCATCAGGACCAGGATCGTACCACCCACGATGGAGATCGGCAGGTCGCGCTCGGTCAGGGCGAGCGAGCCGCTACCTGCGGCGCGGCGGGCGCGATTGGCTGCAATTGCCGACGTGATTCCGCCGATGATCGGTCCCAGGATCCGGAGCAGGGTCCAGATCGCCGCGACGCCGATCGTGCCGGCGCCGATGAAGCGGACCTTGTGAACAAAGATGTCGTGAACCCAATCGTCCAGCGAGACGCCGGCCGCCGCCGGAGCAAGCGCGGTGTAGTGCGGGACCAGCCACACCCAGCTGATCAGCAGGCCCACGAACATCGCGATACCGACCGCCATTCCGACGAGGTGTCCGACGCCGATCAGCGCCATCGAGAGACTGGTGGAGACAGCCGAAGCGCCTGCGCCCACGCCGAACGCCTTGGATGCGGCGTCTGTTACCAGACGCATCTTCGCGAGCAGGAAGTAGCCGCCTGACGCGAGACTGGAGAGGATGATGGCGTTCAGGCCGCGCCGGTTCTCCTCGGCTCCCCCGACGCCAGCACCGACTTTGAGCACCTCGGCCGCGGCCACGCCTTCAGGGTAGGGCAGGTCCGTGCCTGTGACGAGCGCACGGCGAAGCGGCACGGAATACATCACGCCCAGGATGCCGCCGATCGCAATGACCGCGACGGACAGCCAGTAGGGGAAACCGGTCCACCAGCCGACCATGATCAGGCCCGGCAGAACAAAGATGATCGCCGACAGCGTTCCCGCGGCAGACGCGATCGTCTGGACGATGTTGTTTTCCTGGATTGTCGAATTGCTGAATGCCTTCAGCACCGCCATCGAGATCACCGCAGCCGGGATGGAGGTCGCGAAGGTGAGGCCGATCTTCAGGCCGAGATAGACGTTGGCTGCAGTGAACAGCAC
The DNA here is from genome assembly GCF_054263715.1 of Sphingomonas sp. F9_3S_D5_B_2. Lineage (NCBI taxonomy): Bacteria > Pseudomonadati > Pseudomonadota > Alphaproteobacteria > Sphingomonadales > Sphingomonadaceae > Sphingomonas > Sphingomonas sp. F9_3S_D5_B_2. The sequence goes on from NZ_JBSZFB010000003.1 coordinate 444,287, forward strand.
CGTGATCACCGCGCCGAGGATGATCCCGCGTACGGTCAGTTCGCTGATCTTCCCCGACGTCCGGAGTGCCGCTTCCTCAGTGCCTGCCATGTTCGTCCTTCGTTTGGTCTAGCTGCTGCCGGCGCACTCACCCGCCGGCGCGGGGGTCGAGTGGCGGCGGATCACGCGCCAGCGACCATCGTCGAACACCCAGACATCGGTAAGGAGGACGCAATCCTCGATCACCCGGCTCATGTACTTGATGCGCCAGCGGGCGAGGACCGTTCCGACCAGAACATGCTCGAGGACCGACGCGTCGCGAACCTCGATGTCGATCGAATCAACATCGCGTCGCTCGATCGCCTCCAGCCATTCTCCGCGGGTCATGCTGAAAGCGCCCGCCGCGCGGGAGCCGATCAGCACGAAGTCGGGGTGAAGCAGCCGCTTGAGAGCTTCGATGTCCTTCTTGCACAAGGCATCGCGCCACTGGTTCTCCAGTGATTCGATCAATTCGCAATTGCTAGCGGCCACGCATCAGACCTCCGAGGATGCCGCGAAGCAGCTGATTGCCGAGTTGGCGGCCGACCGAGCTTGCCGCTGCTCGCGTCGCCGAAACGATGACCTTGTCGTAGACGGTCGGACGGGCCGCCTCGCGTTGCGCACGCGCCTGCTGCTGGGCTTCCTGGCGCTGGCGCTGCGCATCGAGCCGCTCCTGCTCGCGCTGGGTGCGCAGCCGTTCGCGCTCGGCAGCAGCATCCGCCTTCGCCTGCTCGGCGGCGGCACGATCTTCGTCCGTCTTGGCCTTCACAGCAGCGGTTGCCGCGGCGGCCTCGGCCGTCTTCGCGCCAAGCATCTCCTTCGCGGACTGGCGGTCGACGGCCGCATCATACTTATCGGCGATCTGATCGGTGGTGACGAGCACCTGACGCTCCTGCGGGCTGATCGGGCCGACCCGAGATGACGGTGGCTTGATCAGTACACGCTGGACCGGCTCGGGGGAGCCGTCTTCCTGAAGGAGCGAGACCAGAGCTTCGCCGATCTTGAGTTCGGTAATGGCACTCGAAACGTCGATCGCCGGATTTGGCCGGAACGTGTCTGCCGCTGCCTTCACCGCCTGCTGGTCGCGCGGGGTGAAGGCGTTCAGCTTGTGCTGGACGCGGTTGCCGAGTTGGGCCGCGACGGTGTCCGGGATGTCGATCGGGTTTTGCGTGATGAAGTAGACCCCGACGCCCTTCGAACGGATCAGCCGAACCACTTGCTCGATCTTCTCCAGCAGCGCCTGCGGAGCGTCGGCAAACAGCAGGTGCGCCTCGTCGAAGAAGAAGCAGAGCTTCGGCAATGGCTGGTCGCCGACCTCGGGCAGGTCCTCGAACAGCTCGGAAAGCAGCCAGAGCAGGAAAGTGGAATAGAGCCGCGGGCTCTGCATCAGCTTGTCGGCAGCGAGGATGTTGACCACGCCGCGAGCGCTCTCGTCGACGTGCAGGAAGTCCTGCAGCTCCAGCGCAGGCTCACCGAAAAAGTGATCGCCGCCCTGACTACGCAGTTGAAGAAGCGACCGCTGGATCGAGCCGACCGACGGCTTCGAAACGTTGCCATATTCGAGCGTCAGCTCGTCTGCGCGCTGCCCCACGTTGACCAGCATCGCCTGAAGGTCGTCGAGGTCGAGGAGCGGCAGCGCTTCCTTGTCGGCGACGTGGAAGGCGATGGTCAGCACGCCCTCCTGCACTTCGTTTAGGTTCATCAGCCGCGCCAGCAGGAGCGGTCCCATCTCGCTGACCGTAGTGCGGATCGGATGACCCTGTTCTCCGAACAGGTCCCACAGCTGGACCGGACACTCCCGGTACTGCCAGCCAGCATAACCGATATCCTGCGCACGGGCCGCAAACACCTCGTGGATCTTCGACGTCGGCGATCCGGGCATCGCGAGCCCCGAGAGATCTCCCTTCACGTCGGCGACGAAGGTGGGGATGCCGGCGGCCGACATGCCCTCGACGATACCTTGAAGGGTGACGGTCTTGCCCGTCCCGGTCGCTCCAGCGATCAGGCCGTGGCGGTTCGCACGCGAGAGATTGAGCTGCTGCGAATTACCTCCGCCTGAAGCAGCTCCAATGAAAATTGCAGCGTCGCTCACGAGCTCCCTCTCAGCTGTCGCGCCACTTTGCCGACAGAGCGGGTAAGCGCAAGTGCAACAGTGGCGGATTCCCGATCCGCCACTGCCGAGGACCTTAGTGGCCGCTGATGTCCACGCCGACGAACGCTTCCGGCGAATTGCCGCGCTTCACCAGTAGAAGCACGCTCGGACGTCCGGACTGGCGGGCCGCGTTGACGGCCGTGATCACCTGCGCAGGACTCGTGACCAGCGCGCCGTTCACCGAGATGATCAGGTCGCCGCGCTGCAGGCCCTCGTCGGACGCGTCGCTGTTCGGATCGACCGCCGTGACGATGACGCCATGGACACCGGCCGGGAGGTTCGCCGCACGGGCGACGTCGGGCGTAAGCGGTGCAAGCGAAAGGCCGAGCGCCTTTTGCGCGGGCGCACTCGGAGTGGCCGTGCCGGTCCCCTCGTCGCTCGACCCGCCGCCGCTGATCTTGGCGAGTTGCTCTTCCGTCGGACGATCGCCGACGACGACGTAAACGGTCTGGCGCCGACCGTTGCGGAGCACATCGAGAGGTACTCGCGAACCGACCCGGGTGTTGGCGATCAGGTAGGAAACGCTTTCTTCCTGGCTGACCGGCCGGCCGTTCACCCGAACGATCACGTCGCCCTGCTGCAATCCGCCGCGAGCCGCCGGACCGCCGGCAACGACCGAGCGAACGAGCTCGCCGGAGTTCTTGGCGATGCCGAGCGCAGAAGCCTTGGAATCATCGTCGACGGACTGCAGTCCGACGCCGAGGTAACCGCGCTGGGGGCGCTGGCCGCGCATCAGCGATTCGATCACCGGCCGAGCGAGCTCAGTCGGGATCGCGAGGCCAATGCCGACCGAGGCGCCGGTCGGAGAGATCAGCGCCGAGTTGATGCCGATGACGTTGCCGTTAAGATCGAACATCGGGCCGCCGCTGTTGCCCATGTTGATGGCAGCGTCGGTCTGGATGTAGCGGTCATAGGCGCCGTTGCCGGTGATGCCGCGATGCAGCGCGGAGATGATGCCCGCGGTGACTGTGCTGCCGACGCCGTAGGGATCGCCGATCGCGATAACCCAGTCGCCGACGCGGGCGCGGGTGCTGTCGCCCCACTGCACGAAGGGCAAGCTGCGGCCGTCGATCTTCAGGAGCGCGAGGTCCGAAGTGTCGTCGCGTCCGATGATCCGCGCTGTATATTCCGTGCCGTTGGTCGTCGTGACCGTCACCTGGTCGACTGTACCGGTGCCGTTGAGCCCGGCGATGAGGTGGTTGTTGGTGACGATGTAGCCGTCGGGCGAAATGATGAAGCCGGAGCCAAGCGAGCCGGCTTCGCGCGTGCGGCCCTGGCCGCCGTTGGCGCCGCCGCCGCTGTTGTCCCCCTGGCCCGGGGCAACCGGACTGCCGAAGCGGCGGAAGAACTCCTCGAACGGGTCGGTTTGGGCTTTGACCGGGATTCGCTGCTTGGTGGAGATGTTGACGACCGCGGGCTGAAGACGCGCCACCAGGTCCGCAAAGGACATCGGCGCGCCGGGGCGCGGGGCGATGGAACTGGGGGCGTTTTGCGCGACCTGTGCGCCAGCCTCTCCCGTAGCGAGAGAGAATGCCGTTCCTCCGAGCAACAGGGCCATTGCGACCCCATAGGCGTAGCGCACCTTTCCGGACTCCTTCGAGATCATGGATACTCCATCAATTGGCAGGTTACGCAAGGCGGTAATGTCCCTCCGGCTGAACGCGGATTGAACGTGTCAGTTCATGGCTCAGCGGGAGTGCCCAGCGAATTCCTTGAGATAGTCGTCATTGGGTGACAGCACGACGGTGGTCGGCGCCGATGCCTTGCCGTCCTGATCGCCCACGAACGTGGTTTTGTAGCTCTGCATCGCCCGGTAGAAATCGTAGAACTGCGCGTCCTTGCCGAAGCTTGCGGCGTAGGTTTTCGCCGCGTCGGCGTCCGCCTGAGCCTGGATGATCTGCGCCTGCTTCATGCCCTGGGCGCGGATGGAGCGTGCTTCCTGGAGACGTGCGGTGCGCATGCTCTCGTAGGCGGACTGGAGCGGAGCGCCGTCCGGCAGGTCGGTTTTCTTGATCCGAACGTCGATGATCTGGACCCCGTACTGGCGCGCGATGCGGTTCAGCGAGGCGCGGACGTTTTCCATTACGCCCTGCCGCTCAGGAGACAGAAGCGCCGCGAATGGCCGCTTGCCGAGCTCGTTGCGGACTTCGGAGCCGAGGATCGGCCGAAGCTGCTCACGAAGCTGTTCCTCGTCTCGGGCGCGGATGTACATCAGCAGCGGGTCGACGATGCGGTATCGCGCATAGGCATCGACCTGCAGCCGCCGTTGGTCTGTCGATAGCACCTGCTGGGGCGCCATGTCGACGTCGAGCACGCGCTTGTCGATCCACACGACGCTCTCGGCGAACGGCAGGCGCCAGGAGATTCCGGCGCCGGGTGCGCCGATCGGGCGGCCCGCCTGGTAGCGGTTCAGGATACGGACCGGCTTCCCAAAGCGGACAACAACCGCCTGCTTGGTCTCCGGAACGATCGGGAAGCTTCCAAGCACGATCAGCAGCGCGAGGAAGGCGACGATTGCGGACAGGAGCGGCCGCTCGCGGACGAAGCTGGTCATTGCGCAGGCGCCTTCGGCTGCGAGCGCTGGACCTGGGGCAGCGGCAGGTAGGGAACGACCCCCGGCGTATCGACGATCGTCTTGTCGACCTTCGAGAGCACCTGTTCCATCGTCTCATAGTACATGCGCCGGCGGGTCACGTCGGGGGCCAGCTTGTACTGCTCATAGACCTTGTCGAAAGCCGCGGCCTCGCCCTGGGCCTTGGCAGTGATCTGCAAGGCATAGGCGTTCGCCTGGTTCACGTAGGACTTGGCGTCCTGCTGCGCGGCGGTCACTTCCTTGAACGCGTCATTGACGGCGTCCGGCGGGTCGGCCTGCTTGATGACAACGCCCTGGACCTGGATTCCGGAACGGTAACCGTCGAGAATCTGCTGCATCTTTTCTGCGACTTCGCCCTCGATCATGCTGCGCTTGTCGCCCATTGCGTCGTTCAGGGTGACGTGGCTGATGACGGCGCGCATCGCCGTTTCCGCGACCTGCTTGATGGTCTCGTCCGGCTCGGAAAGCTCGAACAGGTAAAGCTCCGGAGTGCGGATGTTCCACCGGACCGAGTAAGCGATGTCGATCAGGTTCTGGTCGCCAGTCAGCATCAGGTCTTCCGTGCTCGCCGACCCCAGGTCGACGCTCCGGATGTTCTCGACATCCAGCTTCTTCACCCGGTCGAAGGGCGAGGGGAGGGTGATGCCGACGCCCGGCCCCAAGGTAGAATTGTAGCGGCCGAAGCGGCTCACGACCCCGCGCTGGCCGGGGGAGACAGCGTGGACCGAGGTGAACACGAGCCAAAGGCAAACGAGCGCCAGGACTGCCCACACGAGCACTGAACGGTCTCTGCCGCCGGGCATGCCGCCGCCGAAGCGGGCACGGCTGCGCCGCAGCAATTCCTCGAGAGAAGCGCTGCTGTTGCCTGCCGAGATAGCCGAGCGGCGCTTGCGCGGCGGTCCACCCCAGGGGCCGTGGTTGCCCTCTTCGCCGCTGGCCGGGTGATCGTCGGCGCCGCCAGTCGAGCCGTCGCCCGATCCCCAAGGTCCCTTGCTGTCGATGAAAAGGCCCCGGACGCGGGCGCCCAGGCCAGAATGGATGGTCATGACTGCACTGTATAGGAACGGCTGGTCCCGAAAAACAGTGGCGCGAAAAACTGGCAAGTGCGGCCGTGCACCCTATGTCTGCGCAATGGACGACCTCGACACCCTTGATGCGCTACCGCACCGAGACCGCGTTCGTTCGCGGCGCCTTCAAAATGGGGTGGCGACGATCATCGCCGATGCCAGCGGATTGTCGGAAGCCGAGGGCCGGGCGCTGGAGCAGGAGCTGCGTTCCGCCGCGCTGGCGCTACCCGGCGTAACGGACGCACGCGTGGCCATCACTGCGTCGCAGCCAAGCCGAATGCTCATCGCGGTTGGCAGCGGCAAGGGCGGTGTCGGCAAGTCGACCGTCGCCGTGAACCTTGCTGTCGCTCTGGCGCGGATGGGACGCAAAGTCGGATTGGTCGACGCCGACGTCTACGGGCCATCGCAGCCAACGCTCCTGGGCAGCGATCAACGCCCCACGGCAGCGAAAGAGCAACTGATCCCGGTCGAAGCGCACGGGCTCCGATTCCTGTCGCTTGGCCATCTTGTCTCGCCCGGCCACGCGCTCGCCTGGCGTGGGCCGATGGCGACTGGAGCCCTTGCCAAGCTGATGGACGCCGACTGGGGCGATACCGAGCTCATGATCGTCGACATGCCTCCTGGGACTGGCGACGTGCAGCTGTCGCTGATCCAGAAGTCCCGCCCAACGGGTGCGGTGGTCGTTTCCACGCCGCAGGACCTCTCGCTCATCGATGCGCGCCGCGCGGTCGACCTGTTCAACAAGATGAGCGTGCCGGTGCTCGGACTGATCGAGAACATGGCGACCTACGTTTGTCCGCACTGCGGCGAAGCCTCGCACCCGTTCGGGACCGGCGGCGCGGAAGCTGCAGCGACCGAGCTCGCGATTCCGTTCCTCGGCAGGTTGCCATTGTCGCTCGCGATCCGCGAAGCCTCGGACGCAGGCACGCCGCCGGCAGCTTCGAACGGCCCAGAGGCGGACGCGTTCACAGCGATCGCCGCGAAACTGTTAGCAGCCGTGGCGCATTGACCCCTCAACAAGGAGCCTGCAATGCCGCTGACGCGTGACGAGGATATCGCCGAGCTACTTGCGAATGCCCGCACGATAGCGATGGTTGGCGCGTCGGACCGCCCCAACCGCCCGTCCTATGGCGTGATGCAGTTCCTGCAGGAGCATGGATACCGCGTCTTCCCCGTGAATCCGCAGATCCCCGGCGAGCGAATCCTCGGCGAGTTCGTCTGGACGGAGCTGGCGCGGATTGGCGAGCAGATCGACATCGTCGACATCTTCCGTCGCCCCGAAGCGGCCGGCGAGGCCGTAGACCAGGCGATTTTCGTCGGGGCAAAGGCGGTGTGGATGCAGCTGGGCGTGATCAACGAGGAGGCGGCTGCTCGCGCCGAAGCCGCTGGGCTTCAAGTGGTCATGGATCGCTGCCCCAAGATCGAGATCTCGCGCCTGCGCCAGCCGCCGATATCTGGAGACGGCGCCTAGGCCGCGCCGACGGTCATCTCAGGAACTAGAATGGTCGGCGCATCCACGCCGCGGCGCAGGACCAGGTCGGACGCTGGCTCAAGTGTCGCAAACATCTCCTTGAGGTTCGAGGCGATGGTAATCTCGGATACGGGCTCGGCGATTTTGCCACCGCGAACCATGAACCCGACGGCGCCGCGGCTATAGTCGCCGGTGACGCCGTTCACGCCCTGGCCGATCAGCTCGATGATCAAAACGGCCTCGGGGAAGGACGCAAGCAAGTCCTCACGGCTGCGGCTGCCCGCTTCCATCCACAGGTTGCTCGGAGCGGCGGCGGGAGCACCTCCCGCGGACCGCACGGCGTGGCCGGTCGGGGCAATGCCGAGCTGCCGAGCGGAGGCGCTCTCGGAGATCCAGCCCGTCAGGAGGCCGTTAGCGACGAGCTCGCGCCGGTTCACCCGAACGCCTTCGGCATCGAAGGGCCGCGAGCGCAGGCCGCGCGGACGAAGCGGATCGTCGATGATCGTTACGCCCTCGGCAAACACCAACTCGCCAAGCTGGTCCTGAAGGAAGCTGGTCTTCCTGGCTACCGACTGGGCAGTGATGACGGTCGACAGGTGCCCCAACAGGGTCGGCGACACGCGCGGGTCGAACAGCACAGGGTAGCGGCCGGGGCGGGGGCGGGTGGCATTCAGGCGCGAAGCGGCCCGCTCACCGGCGCGACGGCCAATCTCGCCGGCGCTTTCCAGGTCCGCCAGGTAACGCGTGCTATGTCCCTCATAGTCACGCTGCATGCCGGCGCCTTCGCCCGCGACCACGGCGGCCGAGCAATTGTAGCCGGTCGTTCGGTACGCGCCGGAAAAGCCGGCCGACGTCGCCAGGGCGAGCGATGTCGCCGAGGCCCCGGCTCCGGCACCGCTTGAGTTCGAGACGCCGGGCACCGCGAGAGCAGCCGCTTCCGCTTCGAGAGCACGGGCCTGCAGCTCGGCAGGAGTTGGGTCGGCAGTGTCGGCGCTGTCGAAAGGCGGAAGTTCGCCGCGCTGCAAAAGGTCGTCCGGCGCGAGACCTGCGTAGGGGTCTTCGGGTGCCTGGCGAGCCATGGCAACGCAGCGCTCGACCAGGGTCTCGAAGGCTTCTTCCGAGAGATCGGACGACGCGACGGTCGCTGACCGCTGTCCGATGAACACGCGCAAGCCCATCTCCTCGCCTTCGGAGCGGTTGACCGATTCGAGTTCACCCAAGCGCACGTCGACGCTGGTGGATAGCTGGCCGACGTAGATCGCATCTGCTGCGGACGCGCCGGCGGCGAGCCCACGTTGGACGAGCGATTCGGCGAGGCGGCGGGCGTGTTCGGGATCAAGCATGGCCGGCCGCTAGCGCGACGAGAGGCCCACGACCAGCATTGCGAAGAACACGAGCAGGCCGCAACTCCGGTTCGAGCGGAACAGACGAAGGGCGAGCGCGCCATCGCTCGGATCCGCGCGCAGCGCCTGATTGCCCAGGTGCAGAGCTGCCGGGATGAGTGTCGCGATGGCTAGCCAGTCGGGGCGAACGGACCAGATCGCCGCGCCCCAGAGCAGCAGTGCTGCTGCGTAGAACAGGCCAACTCCCAGCGATGCATTCTGACCTAGACGACGTGCGGACGATTTGACGCCTACCAGTACGTCATCCTCGATGTCCTGGATCGCGTATAGGGTGTCGTAGCCGATCACCCAGGCGATGCTTCCGAACCACAGAAGAAACGGCGTCCAGGACAGGGCTCCTGTCAGGGCCGGCCAGCCGACCAGCGCGCCCCACGAGAATACAAGCCCAAGCCACGCCTGCGGCCACCAGGTGATCCGCTTCATGAATGGATATGCCGCGACTGGTGCGACGCTGACGATCGCGACGACGGCAGCCGTGAGGTTGAGCTGGATGAGAACAAGCAGTCCGATCGCGCAGAGGACGCCAATCAGCAACCATGCGGAGCGGAGCGAAACGCGGTCGCTGGCGAGCGGGCGGAGCCGGGTCCGCTCGACCATCCTGTCGAGATCCCGGTCGACGATGTCGTTGTACACGCAGCCGGCGCTGCGCATCGCGAATGCGCCCAGCGCCAGCCACAGGAACAGTTCCCAACGCCCGCCTACGCCAGCCAGTGCGACGCTCCACGCGCATGGCCAGTAGAGCAGCCAGCTGCCGATCGGCCGGTCCAGCCGCATCAGCGACGCGAACGGGCGCAGGCGCGGGGGCAGCGCCCCGACGAAGCCTTGGCGCTCGCTGTCCGGAACGATGTCGGTGGTGGCGGTCACTGCCGCACCTAAGTAGGAGGCGGCGATGCCCGCAACCCCCGCTTGGCCACCCAAGAGCCTGCCGCGCCTGTTCGTGCGCGCGCCACTAGGCAACGCAGCGAGCATCGAGCTCGACTCCAAGCAGGCGAACTATCTGGGGAATGTGCTGCGGATGGGCATTGGCGCCGAACTGCTCGTGTTCGACGGCGCTTCGGGAGAGTGGCTCGCACGGGTCGAGGAGGCGAGCAAGAAACGAATGACGCTCTCGATCGAGCGGAAGACGCGCGAGGCGGAGACGATTCCCGACGTCTGGCTGGCGTTCGCGCCTGTGAAGCGCACGCAGACTGATTGGCTGGTCGAGAAAGCGACCGAGCTCGGCGTGGGGAGACTCGTGCCGGTGATGACGGAACGAACGGTCGCCGAACGCGTGCGCCTGGACCGGCTTGGAAGCATCGCCATCGAAGCGGCGGAACAATGCGGACGGACACGCCTGCCCGACATCGCCGAGCCAGAGCCGCTGTCCCGGTTGCTTGCCACCCGCGAGGTCGAACGCACGCTCTACTTCGCGGACGAAAGCCGTGACGGAGAGCCGGCTGGAACCGCGTTCCAATCAGGGGCCGCGCTCATCCTGACCGGCCCGGAAGGCGGCTTCACAGAGGCCGAGCGGCAGTCGGTCCGCGCGGCGCCCAACGCCATCGCCCTATCGCTCGGTCCACGCATTCTTCGCGCGGAGACTGCCGCGCTTGCAGCGCTCGCTGCTTACATGACTGTTGTTGGCGACTGGCGCTGAAGTCCCGCCACCGCTACGGCGCGCGCCGATGACGACCCGAACCGATGACGGCGAAAGCCCGCTGATCGAGACCCGTGAGGACCTGCTGGCGGCGTTCTCAGGAGGCGAGAAGCCGCTAGAGCGCTGGCGCATCGGCACGGAGCACGAGAAGTTCGTGTATCGCGTCGCCGATCACCGCGCCCCGAGCTACGATGAGCCAGGCGGTATCCGCGACCTGCTGATGGGTCTGACGGAATATGGCTGGAAGCCGATCGTCGAGAACGGCAACGTCATCGCCCTGAGCGGCGTCGACGGTAACATCAGCCTGGAGCCCGCCGGCCAGTTCGAGCTTAGCGGAGCGGCGCTCGAGAACCTGCACCAGACCTGCGCCGAGGCGGCGCGGCACCTCGACCAGTGCAAGTCGGTCGGCGAGCGGCTTGGGCTTGGCTTCCTTGGGCTGGGCATGTGGCCGGATAAGGCGCGCACCGACCTGCCGCGCATGCCCAAGGGCCGCTACGCGATCATGCTGAACTACATGCCGAAGGTCGGCATGCTGGGTCTCGACATGATGCTTCGGACCTGCACGATTCAGGTGAACCTCGACTATTCGAGCGAAGCAGACATGGTGAAGAAATTCCGGGTGGGCCTGGCGCTGCAGCCGATCGCCACCGCGCTGTTCGCAAACTCGCCGTTCACCGAAGGCAAGCCCAACGGGTTCAAGAGCTTCCGTAGCCACATCTGGGAAGACACCGACCCCGATCGGACCGGCATGCTGCCCTTCGTCTTCGAGGACGGGTTCGGGTACGAACGCTACTGCGACTACGCGCTCGACGTGCCGATGTATTTCGTGTTCCGCGACGGCAAGTACATCGATGTCGCTGGCCGCAGCTTCCGCGATTTCCTCGACGGGCGATTAGCGGAACTTCCAGGGCAGAAGCCGCGGGTCAGCGACTGGATCGATCATCTCTCGACGGCTTTTCCGGAGGTCCGGCTCAAGAGCTTCCTTGAGATGCGGGGCGCCGATGGCGGCCGCTGGGGGAAGATCTGCGCTCTTCCGGCGCTTTGGGTCGGGCTGCTTTACGATGACCAGGCCCTGGACGCGGCGTGGGACCTGGTGAAGCACTGGACAATCGAGCAGCGCGAGCAGCTCCGCCACCAGGTGCCGCGCCAGGCGCTCGACGGCACAACGCCTGATGGCGAACCGATGCGCGAATTCGCTGCGCGGGTGCTCGACGTTGCTGCGGCGGGACTGACCCGGCGGGCCCAGCTCAACAGCGCCGGCGACAATGAAGGTGGGTTCCTCGACCCATTGCACGAGGTGGTGGCGACGGGCATCACGCCCGCCGACCGCCTGTTGCCCAAGTATCATGGCGAGTGGCACGGCGACCTTTCGCGCATCTACGAGGAGTTCAGCTTCTGATGGACATGCCCGTCGCAAACCGCCGCACCCTGTACCCAGAGATCCAGCCCTACCGGAGCGGACACCTCGACGTTGGCGAGGGCCACAATCTCTATTGGGAATTGTGCGGCAACCCCGGAGGAAAGCCGGCCGTGTTCCTTCACGGCGGTCCCGGCGGCGGCATCAGCGAGGATCATCGGCGGCAATTCAACCCCGAGAAGTATAATGTCCTGCTGTTCGACCAGCGCGGCTGCGGCAAGTCCACGCCGTATGCGAGCCTGGAAGCGAACACCACGTGGGATATCGTCGCCGACCTCGAGAAGCTGCGCGAGATGCTCGGCATCGAGCGCTGGCAGGTTTTCGGAGGCTCCTGGGGCTCTACGCTTGCGCTCACATACGCGGAGGCTCACCCGGAGCGGGTCACCGAACTCGTGCTTCGCGGCATCTTCCTGTTCCAGCAGTTCGAGATCGACTGGATGTACAAGGAAGGCGGCGCATCGCAGCTGTTCCCTGACAAGTGGGAAGAGTTCGTCGCTCCGATCCCAGAGGATGAGCGCGGCGATCTGGTCGAAGCCTACCGCAAGCGGCTGACGGGCGAAGTCAAGGACGAGCAGCTTCGTGCCGCCAAGGCGTGGAGCAAGTGGGAGGGCGAGATCGTCACTCTGCTACCCAGTCCGGAGACGATCGATGAGTTCACCGACGCCAACAAGGCCGTCGCGATTGCGCGCATCGAGAACCACTACATGGCCAATTCAGGCTGGCTCGACGAAGGGCAACTGTTGCGCGACGCAGGCAAGCTCAAGGGCATTCCTGGGGTCATCGTGCAGGGCCGCTACGACTGCTGCACCCCGCCCAAGGCCGCATGGCAGCTGAAGAAGGCTTGGCTTGACGTCGAGCTCAACATCATCCCGGACGCGAGCCACATGTATAACGAGCCGGGAAACCTTGATGCTCTGATCCGCGCCACGGACCGGTTCGCGGACGCCTAGGACTCAGGCTGGCAGCGCCGAAGGTTTCTAACCCGCTCCGCATCGCCTAATGGCGCGGCGCTATGCATTTTCTCGACCAAGCCAAGATTTTCGTCCGGTCCGGTGCCGGCGGCCCCGGCGCCGTCAGCTTCCGCCGTGAAAAGTTCGTTGAGTTCGGTGGCCCTGACGGAGGTGACGGCGGCAAGGGCGGCGACATCGTCTTCGAGGCCGTGCCCGGACTGAATACGCTGATCGACTTCCGCTACACCCAGCACTTCCGTGCTCCGCGCGGCAAAGGCGGATCGGGAAGCAACCGCACCGGCGCAGGCGGCGCCGACCTGGTCATCAAGGTGCCTGTTGGGACGCAAATCCTCGCCGATGACGAAGATCGCACCCTGCTCGCTGATCTCACCGAGGTAGGCCAGCGCATTACCTTCCTAGAGGGCGGAATGGGTGGGCGAGGCAATGCGAGCTACAAGACATCGACCAACCGCGCGCCGCGTCAGCACCAGACGGGCATCCCGGGCGAGGAAATGTATGTCTGGCTGCGCCTGAAGCTGCTTGCCGATGTTGGCTTGCTGGGCCTGCCGAATGCCGGCAAGTCGACGTTCCTGAACGCAGTTACGAACGCTGCCGCGAAGGTTGGTGACTATCCATTCACAACGCTCCGTCCGCAGCTTGGCGTGGTCAGGCACAAGGGCCGAGAGTTCGTGATCGCTGACATCCCGGGTCTCATCGAGGGGGCCGCCGAAGGCGCCGGGATTGGCGACCGCTTTCTGGGCCACGTAGAGCGCACGCGGCTGCTGCTCCACCTGATTGATGGCTCCGGGAACGATCCGCTCGATGCCTGGCAGATCGTCCGCGGGGAGATCGAGGATTACGGCTCCGGCCTAGGTGAGAAGCCGGAGATCATCGCTCTCACCAAGGCGGACCTGCTGGACGACAAGCAGCGAGCCAAGCTGATAAAGGCCTTGGAAAAGGCGACGGGGCAGAAGGTCTTCCCGATCTCCGCCCCGCTCGACGAGGGTGTCGGCGTCCTGCTCGACGCGATCATCGAGCGTCTCGGCACGGCAGCCGTCGAGAGCAAGGAAGCCGCCGCTGACGAAAAGCCCTGGACCCCGCTGTGAGGCTGGCGATCACCGGTGGCACGGGCTTCGTCGGCTCGCATCTCATCGATGCCGCACTGGCAGCGGGTCATACGGTCGCCGCACTGACTCGCCGCGAGCAGCCGGAGCGGGAGAATGTGGAATGGGTCAGCGGTAGTCTCGAAGACCGCGATGCCGTCCGCCGGCTGGTGACGGACGCTGACGCGGTGGTTCACGTCGCCGGCGTGATCAACGCGCCGAACGCAGCCGCTTTCGAGCAGGGCAATGTCGCCGGAACCTTGTCGATGCTCGCTGCGGCCACGGCGGGCGGCGTGCACCGGTTCGTTCACGTGTCCTCGCTGGCGGCCCGAGAGCCGAACCTCTCCTTGTACGGTGGGTCGAAAGTACGGGCCGAGGACCTCGTCATGCGCTCCGGGTTGGACTGGACGATCGTTCGGCCGCCGGCGGTTTACGGCCCGGGCGACCGCGAGACGCTGGAGCTGTTTCGAATGGCGAGGATGGGGGTCCTGCTCATGCCGCCCGGCGGGAGGGTCTCACTCATCCACGTCGATGACCTCGCCAGGCTGTTGCTTACGCTGGTCGGCGATGCACCAGGAAACCTCATCATCGAAGCTGATGATGGGCGACCCGGAGGCTGGAGCCACCGCGAATTCGGCCGTGCGCTCGGCGGGGCCGTCGGGACGCGGCCCGTCATAGTATCGGCACCCGCTCTGTTTCTTCGCTTGGCGGCCCAGGCCGACCAACTCGTGCGGGGCTCGCGCGCGAAGCTGACCCCGGACCGGGCCGCTTATTTCCTGCACCCGGACTGGGTCATCGATCCGAAACGGGCGTGCCCCCCTGATCTTTGGCGGCCCCAGGTCGAGACAATCCAGGGGCTGAAAGACACCGCAGCCTGGTATCGGCGGAATAACTGGCTCTAGGCACCTGACTACGCGTTCGGACGGGAAATCTCGAACAGCCAATTCTTCGCGCTTGGACGCTCCGGGCCAAGGCCCCATTCCTGAAGGGTCCCAAGGCTCACGCATTTGAGGCCGGCCTTAGTGGCCAGAGACTGGAAGAAATCAGGCCCGGCTTCGGTGACCGGAAACTCGAGCCACGATCCGCGCTGATTGAAGGGCGTTCCCTCCGGCGTCACCCATGCCGAGAACCAGCCGATGCCGTCAGGCTTCAGCAGCGTCGCGGCGGCTTCCATGAAGCGTTCGACCAGCCGCAGCGGGAAATGGATGACGACGTTGAAGCTCCACAGGCGGTCGAATGTCCCTGTCGGCAGCTGATCCAGACCGAAGTCATCACTGCGGATGAGCTGCGGCTGACGCTCCAGCAGGTTGAAGTGCGCCGCAACGTCGCGCGCCGCAGCGATCCGCTCAGGGCTGATGTCGACGCCGGTATAGTGGCCCGGCTCCAGGTAACGGATCAAGGGAGTGCCGATCTGAAGCGGGCCGCAGCCGATCTCGAGAAACTGGTGCTCTGGCTGAAGCCCGAGCCGCTCCAGCATCCTGGCCTGCAGTTGTTGGTCGCCCTGCCAAACGCCGGTTGGACCCCGCATCAATTCCAGGCGGCGCTCAAGGTCGACGTCTTCAAGCTCGAGATTGTCGGTCGAAATGTGGATCATCCGCGGCCCGTAACAGCGTTCCAGCCGCGATAACAACAGACTAGCCGAGCAAGGACCGCGGTTTGTCGGACCAGGTACCGGGATCGGTCCGCCTGCCGCCGCAATCGCGCCCCATTGCGTTGCGAAGCGGGCACTCCACTATTACGAGCCACACATGCCTGACCGCCAGCAAACACTCCGCAAAGTCCTCGACCTCATCGAGCCCCTCAACAAGAAGGGGGTGACCGTCACGGAATCGACCCGTTTCGCCCAGGATCTCGAGTGGGACAGCCTCACCGTCCTCGATTTCGTCGCGACCATCGAGGACGAGTTCGACGTGATGATCACGATGAACATGCAGGCCGAGATCGAGAGCGTCGGTCAGCTGGTGGACTCACTGCAAAGGCTCACGGCCGCCAAGTGACGGACCTGTTCGCCAAGTTCCAACCCATGATCGAGGTGCGCGAGCAACTCCTCGAAAGCGGGGTCACCGACCCGTTCAATCTCGTCATGGAACGGGTTGAGAGCCCAACGGTCGCTATCTGCAACGGCCGCCGCACGATTCTGCTAGGCACTTACAACTACATGGGCATGACGTTCGACCCGGACGTCATCGCCGCCGGCAAACAGGCTCTAGAGGAGTTCGGATCAGGGACGACTGGCAGCCGGGTGCTCAATGGGACCTATGCAGGGCATCGGGCTGTCGAAGAGGCTTTGAAGGAATTCTACGGGATGGATCACGCGATGGTCTTCTCGACGGGCTACCAAGCCAACCTCGGTATAATCTCGACGCTTGCCGGCAAGGACGACTACATCGTCCTGGACATCGACAGCCACGCGTCGATCTACGACGGTTGCGCGCTCGGCAACGCGCAGATCGTGCCGTTCCGCCACAATGACGTCGGAGCGCTGGAGAAGCGGCTCCAGCGCATTCCCGAGGGCGCCGGCAAGCTCGTCGTTCTTGAGGGCGTCTATTCCATGCTCGGCGACGTTGCGCCGCTCAAGGAGATGATCGCCGTCTGCAAGGCGAACGGCGCAATGGTGCTGGTCGACGAGGCTCACTCCATGGGATTCATGGGCGAGCGCGGCCGAGGCGTCGCGGAGGCGCAGGGCGTCATCGACGACGTCGACTTCATTATCGGCACCTTCTCGAAGTCCGTAGGGACGGTTGGCGGTTTCTGCGTGTCGAACCATCCCAAGTTCGAGATTATGCGGCTGGTCTGCCGACCCTATGTATTCACTGCGTCGCTGCCGCCGTCGGTAGTTGCAACTGCGGCCACATCCATTCGCAAGCTGATGCGTTCCGGCGACAAGCGCGCCCATCTTTGGGAGAATTCCAAGCGCCTTCATGCCGGCCTCCGGCAGCTCGGCTTCACACTGGGCACGGATGAGCCGCAATCGGCGATCATCGCCGTCATCATGCCCGACCTCGAGAAGGGCGCGGCCATGTGGGAGGCGCTCCTCGACGAGGGCCTTTACGTCAATCTGGCGCGCCCACCGGCGACGCCAGCCGGAATGACTCTGCTGCGCTGTTCGCTGTGCGCTCTCCACACGGAAGAGCAGGTTGGCGAAATCCTGGACATGTTCGCTGCGGCAGGACGTGCAAGCGGCTGTATAAGCTGAGCAACTAAAGCCACGTGTGGCTTCCGCCCAATCGTTAACACGTATAGACTGAACGCATGATTGGGGACGGGGACGAAGTCCGGGTCGACTGGCGGCGCGGGGGAGCGGCGGCTGCCGGTCTGCTGGCAGCGCTCGTCCTCATGACGATGGTCGTTCTCGTCGCTTTGTCGAACGGCTCGCGCGAAAAGGCCCTTCAGGCGGAGCGGCACGCCTATGACGTCGCGCTCGTCGTGCGGAACGTCAGCTCCAACACCTCGCGCGCCGAATCCGCTCTCGCCCGCTTCGTTCTGGACGAGTCCCCTCTGACGGGGACCGTCTATTACAATGACTGGCAGCTCGCGGGATACCAGATCGAGCAGCTCGGCAAGCTGGTGCACGGCGAGGCCGAGCAGCAGAAGCGGGTTGGCGAGCTTCAGGTGCTGTACCGCAAGCGTGGCGACCAGCTTGCCCTCGCCGCCCAGGCTGCGGCGCTCGAAAAGGGCCAGAGCGGCATCAACTACTTCTATAGCGCCGGCAAAGACCCGACGGCACAGGCGCTCGACGCCAAGTTGGACCAGATTATCGCCGCCGAACGGCAGTCGCTGCGCAACCGCCAGGAACAGAGCGAGTTCTTCACGGCCCAGGCGGATCAGTTCACGGATTACCTGAGCTGGCTGGGTATTCTCGTCGGTGCCGGCGCAATCTTCCTTGGTGTGGTGGCTGTGCAGGCGCTTCGCCAGAACGCGCGAGCCCGCAAACATGCCGAATCGGAGGCTGAGCGCGCCGAAGTCCTCGAACAGGCAGTGCGTCAGCGGACGCAGGAGCTCTGGGAAGCCAACGAGGCGCTCAAGGCGGAAGCGGAAGAACGACAGGCGGCCGAGGCCCAGCTTCGGCAAGTGCAGAAGATGGAAGCGGTCGGGCAGCTGACCGGCGGCATCGCGCACGACTTCAACAACATGCTTGCGGTTGTGGTGGGCGGCATCGACCTTGCCCAGCGGCGGCTGAACGGGCCGCGCCGCGAGGTCCTGACCCATCTCCAGAATGCGATGGAAGGCGCGACCCGCGCCGCCGCACTGACCCGTCGTCTGTTGTCCTTCGCCCGTTCTGAGCCGCTGCTGCCCGAACGGGTCGACAGCAACGAACTGATTGCCAGCATGTCCGACCTGCTCGACCGTACGCTCGGCGAGCGGGTTCGCTTCAAGGTCGACCTCTCGTCTGACGCATGGCCGATCTACGTCGACGCTCACCAGCTCGAGAACGCGATCGTGAACCTGGCGGTGAACGCGCGCGACGCAATGGACGGTCAGGGAGTGCTTCGCATCAGCACCGCGAACGTGCGGCTTGGCGCCAACGAAATCGGCGACGTTCGGGCGGGAGAATATGTGCGAGTCAGCGTCTCGGACACGGGATGCGGCATGCCGCCCGACGTGCTGGAGCGAGCTTTCGAGCCCTTCTTCACCACCAAGCCGGTTGGCAAGGGTACCGGCCTCGGCCTCAGCCAGATCTTCGGTTTCGCGCATCAGTCGGGCGGCGAAGTCGGGATCCAGAGCAGGGTCGGCCAGGGGACCACCGTATCCATCTACCTGCCTCGCACCGAAGCGAAAGCGCCGGTGCGGTTTCATCCGACGGCAGCGCGGGTCGAGCCGGAAACGCATGTCCCCGGCGCGCGCATCCTGGTTGTCGAGGACGACCCGCGCGTTCGCTCGGCAACGATGGGCGCGCTCGAAGACCTTGAATATGAGCCGGTCGCCTGTTCGAGCGGTGCCGAGGCGATCGCATTGTTCGAGAGCCAGGATTTCGACCTCGTCATAAGCGACGTCATCATGCCCGAAATGACCGGGCCCGAGCTCATCCGGTACCTGAAGAGCACCTACGCTCGCAGCTTCGCCGTCCTGTTCGTGACCGGCTACGTGGGCGACGGAGAAAGCGATGACCTCCGCGGCTACGAGTTGCTGCGCAAGCCATTTACCGTCAGCGCACTGGCGACAGCGGTGTCCGGCGCCCTGACGCGCAGCGTCAGCGAACGGCGCCCGATCTCAGCAGCCGTGGCAAAACGCTAATCGCCGCCAGCAGCGGGTGGCGCCGTTGCCAGGGTTTGAGTTCGATGGCTGTACCGGCGTGCCGGTTGATCTTCCAGACTATGTAATCGGCGCCACCAGCGAAGGTCAGGCTCGCCTTGGCGAGGCGTGCTACTGAGTAGCGCTTCCCATGGGCCTGCATTCGCCGCCACCAGCGTTCAGCCTGGGGTCGACTGCGGATCAGGGGCGCCTCGCCAGTGGAACCGATCTCCTGGCCTGCGGTGATCTGCTTCAGCGCGGCGATGCCGAACCGCTCGTAACGGTCCGGGTCGGCCTCGACGAGAGAGGTGGCCCGGCTTTGGCGCTCCGCTCGAAGCTCCGCGTTGAAAGTCAGCTGAAACGCCTTGCTCCACAACAGTTGGGGAGAGGCTGTTCCAGCGATCGGGAGAGTCCATCCGAGCAACGAGGGAGCAGCCGCATTGATGGCATCGACGACTGTGCAACTTGCTTCTTGGTCAGCTGACCACACCAGCCGCGAGGGCTGCGCAAAACGAGCCGCCGTCGACACCGTCCAGGCCTCCGGGCCGCACTCGTGGGCGAAGTCGCGCTCATTGAGGACCGCATATTTGGCGACCAGCCCGGAATGCTCGAAATAGAATACGTTCGGCGGGATCAGCCGGTTGGCCGTGGCAAGCCAGCGTTTCGTGTAGGCGGCGCGATAATCCGAAACGATCAGGTAAAAGTCGAGCATCAGCCCTTCGAGCTCGCGCTGGCGCAGGCAGGATCCGTAGAAGAGCACCGCTCGGCTTGCTGCGCCGTGCTTCTCGGCGATCGCCCGCGCCATCTCACTGACGCGCGGGTCGACAGGCAGCGCCAACTCCTCGGCAACGAGCTCACGCACTTCCGACATTGAAACCTGGTTAGGCGGCGAGCTTGACGAAAGCGAGCGGAGTAGCCGGACGGAGGTGGATCGGCCGGCCGGTTTCCGCGCGGAAGGTTTCGCCGTCGAGGATGACGTTGGAGCTGTCGCCTTCGATCGTGATCTCGTCCGCTTCCTCGAAGTGGACGCCGCGCACCTTCGACCGCCCGAGCTTGCCGCCCAGCGTTGCCGCAAAGGCGCGGATCAGCGATGCCGGCTTCTCCTCGATGGCGAGCAGCTTCAGAACGCCCTTGCGCTTGCCGCCCAGCTCACTCGACAGCAGCAGCTTCTCGAGTGTGGTCACGGCCAGGAGCGAGAACTTGCCGGTCAAGCGGCTCTCGTGCTCGCGCATGGAGACGTTCAACGGCTTGGGGTCCGGCGGCAGGAAGCCTGCCTTCACGCGCAGCAACAGCTTCGCGAACAGCGCTACGGCAGTGAGCGCATGCGCAAGTCCGTTGGGCAAGCCCAGCGGATAGATCTTGTCCCGGCAGTAAAGCATCGTGTCCGCCAGCCCGGCGCCGCCAAGGAACATGCCGATGACCGGTCGGTCGTCCGTGCCCGCGGTCCTCCGGAGCGCGATCAGCTCGCGCGGAACCACGAAGGGTGCGATGTCGCCGCTGCGGACGATCTCGATGAGCTGCTCGAGCGCCGCGATCGGGTCGCCATGGGCGCCCAAGTCGAGCGCGATGAGGTTGGTCTTGCCGCTCGGAAGAACCGCGACTGGAGGCGGCCGGTCACCGAAGTGGCCGCCGTTGTACAATTCGGTCAGCGCCGCCTGCACCGTCCCGTCACCACCGTTAATGACGAGCACCTTCGGCCGGACCTGCGCGATCGTCCGCAAGGCTTCTCCGACCTGGTTGGCGTGCTCGACCTCGTAGTGGAAGATGTCCGGGTGCTCGGCGCAGAATGCGCGGATGCGGGGAAGCTGCGCGAGATTCCCTGTCGACCTGGGATTGGAAAGCAGAGCGATTCGGGAACGGGTCATCAAGCCTCTGTGCCGGCGAGATGTTCGTTCGAAACTGCAGACGTTTTCGACATGATTTCGCAAACCGCTCCGCTATAGGCAATCAGTGGACGGACCCGTTCACAACGGATGCATCCGTCCGTGTTTGCAATGTCGGTCGCCTTTGCGGCCAAATCATGGTGTTGGAACGACCGAATTGCTCCGGTTGCCGCTCATCGACCGATACCTCGCGCGTTCCATCGCCGTCCCTTTGTTCGGCTCGCTGGTCCTCGCGGCGATGCTGCTCGTGCTCGATAAGATGCTTCGGCTCTTCCAATACGTGGTCGACGCGGGTGGCCCGGTCAGCGTCGTCTGGCGGATGCTTGCGAACCTCTTGCCGGAATATCTGTCGCTCGGGATCCCGATTGGGCTGATGCTGGGAATCCTGCTGGCGTTCCGAAAGCTGGCGCTGTCCTCCGAACTGGACGCGCTGCGCGGCATCGGGGTGGGCTACGGGCGCCTGCTGCGAATTCCCTACGCCTTCGCGATCCCGCTGATGCTGCTGAACCTGTTCATCGTCGGCTATCTCGAGCCCTGGTCGCATTACAAATACGAGGGATTGCGGTTTGACTTGAAGTCGGGGGCGCTCGGTGCGGCAATCAAGGTCGGCGAGTTCAACCAGCTAGGACATCGGCTGACGCTGCGGATCGACCGTAGCGAGAGGAAAGGTACGCAGCTCCAGGGCATATTCATCCAGATGGATGACAGGTCCGGCATGACGGTGGCCGCGACGGCGGAGCGGGGACGATTTCTGTCGACAGACGACCCCAACACCATCCTCTTTCGGCTCATCAATGGCCGCCTGATACAGGACTCACCCAAGTTCACGACACCCAGGACGCTGTCCTTCGACTCGTACGACTTGCCAGTCAGCTTGCCTGCCATCGATCAGTTCCGTGGCCGAGGGGGGACGGATTTCGACGAATTGTACCTGCATGAGCTTGGGCGGCTGGGATACGGCAGTGGCGCCATCGATCGGCATCAGCGGCTTGAGGCACAGGCGACACTCCACTTCCGCCTGGTCGAGGTGATCATGATGCTGATGCTGCCATTGCTGGCCATCGCGCTCGCCGTGCCGCCCAAGCGGAGTTCGTCGTCGCTCGGCATTTTCCTCGGAATCGTGATTGTCGTCGCGTACCACAAGGTGAACCAATATGCGGAGCAGGCGGGCGCGCAGGGCCGCATCGAGCCGGTCCTGGCCTTGTGGGTTCCACTGCTTGTGCTCGGCGGGCTGATCATCTGGATGTATCATGTCCTCGCCCACAAGCCCGGGGGCCAGCCCATCGGCGCTCTCGAGCGCGGGGCGGCGAAAGCATGGCGCGCGATCCGCTCGCTCTTTCCAAAGGCGCGAACGGCGTGATCAGCCTCAGGCTTTTCCCGTCCGGACGGATCGCGATTTACACGGTTCGGCTGTTTCTTACCCGGAGCCTGGCGGTGCTGCTCGCGCTAGTACTGATCCTGATGACGCTCGACCTCCTGGGCGAGTCGGGCAAGATCCTGGCGGTGCCCGGCAATGGCGATCCCCAGCTGTGGCAGTATGTCGCGCTTCGCCTGCCGCTGCTGGTCTCGCGCTTCCTGCCATTTTCGGTCCTGCTCGGAGCGCTCATCGCTTTCGTCGGGCTGAACCAGCACAGCGAGGTGGTTGCAATGAAGGCCGCCGGCATTTCTGCGCACCAGCTGCTGGCTCCGCTCATCATCGCGAGCATCGTGATCGCTGCGGCACTGTTCGCTTTTAACGAGACGGTCGTGGTCAAATCCGGTCGCGTGGTCACCGCCTGGAGCGACAACGATTACAAGCCGATCCCGCCGGAGACTGGGATCGTCAGCAATGTGTGGTTGATGAACGGAGAGGACTTGATCCGGGCGGGGCATGTCGGTGGCTCCGGGAGGGCATTCCATGCCGAGACTGTCAGCATCTATGATCGCACCGGCGGCGCGTTGCAGCGCGTCATCCGCGCTGACCGGGCAGTGCCAGTGGCGCCGGCCAGCTGGCGGCTCGAAAATGTCCGGACCTACGATGCCAATATGAACCTGGTCGTCCGCAAGCCGGAGATGATCGGGCTTGCCGGCGTCACGCCACAGCAGCTTACGCTGGCCAAGGTTGATCCAGCCGAGCTCGATTATTTCACGCTGAAGCAGCGGATCGGCGAACTCGAGCGGGCCGGCCGACCCAGCGACGAAGCGAAGGCCGGCCTCGCCCACAAGATCTCCGGACCCCTGTCCACCGTTCTGATGCCGCTGCTTGCGGCCGTCGCTGCGTTCGGGCTTGCGCGCTCTGGCCAGGTGCTGGTGCGTGCAGTCGTCGGCATGGCGCTCGGCTTTGCCTATTTCGTCGCCGACAACTTCAGCCTCGCGATGGGCAACGTCGGCACTTATCCGCCCATGGTCGCTGCCTGGGCGCCGTTCCTTCTGTTCCTGCTGATCGGCGAGACGGTCCTGATGAGGACCGAGGAATAGCGGCGCGCCTCGTTTTAGAACGCCATCCCCGCGCGCAGCCCCCAGCCGTGAATGGCGCCTACGTCAACCCAGCCGGACAGCAAGGGGGCCTTCCGGCCGCCACCAAGCCCGACGCTCAGTCGTCCCGAGGTTCCGCGCCGGCCCAGATTGATCCGCTCGCCTTCATCACCATTGCTGATGCGAAGGACGTCGGAGCCGGAGAATTGATGGAACAGCTGGCCCTCGGCAAACAGGTGCAGCGGTCCCGCTAGGCTGGCCCTGACACCAGCGCGCCCGCGTACCCGCGTTTCGTCATCCGTGTCGAACCGCGTGCCGTCGATCTCGAATCCATCCAATTTCGACTGCACGAGGGACATTCCAAGCTCAAGGTCGAGCGATGCCGGCAACAACGCCGTGCGCCAGCCAAGTTCGACGTCAGCTCCGCTCGACCGCCCGTCGAGCTTCGGTGCCGCGATCGTCGCATTGTGGAACCGCACGCCGTAGCGATCGTGTTTGAGGGTCAGCACGGCGTAGGGGCCGACCGCTGCGCCCACTGTCGCGTAAGCGCCGATGTTCCAACCGCTCGCCGAGAGCCTTGATGACCCACCAGCGTCGCTGCGTGCCCTCTCGTAGCCGGCCGTCGCGCCGACCAACGCTGGACCTGCACTAGCGTCCAAGCCGAGCTGGCCGCCCAGCCGATCGGTGTCGAGCCGCGTTGAGATCGGCGTGTCCGCTCCGAACAGCTCGACGTGGCGCTGTCCACCGGAGCGATCGCTGCCGCCATAAGCCTGACCCCACACACCGAGCTTCGGGAAGAAGCTGCCTCGTCCCGAAATGCTTGCGCGCAGCGCATCGAAGCTCTGGAACCACATGTCGGAACCCGCCCGCCCGATTACCGCCAGATCGGTCGCCGCTGGGTCGAGCGCCGCAACGATGTACAGGCCGTCGTCCCGCGCCCGCACCACAGGTGCGAACAGGCCGTAGTCGCCAAGGCCCTGAATCGTGAACGCATGCGCGTCCGCCGATCCCTCGACCAGGCGCACGCCGGCGGCGTTCACCGGAGCGTTGCTGTCGAGCCAGTTGATGGAGAGCACGGTGTTGCCGCTGATCGTGCCGTCGACGGCAAGGACATCCGCGACATCCAGCGATCGGCTGATGTCCAGCAGAACCGCTGCGCCGGTGCCGCCGCTGTAATCACCGGTCAGACGCAGCCGGTCGCCGGCAACGCCGTTCTGCAGGCTGACCGTCCCGCCGGCGTTCTGGAAAGCCTCGAGGTGCGCCAGCGTGACGTTGCCCGAGGTGTTGAGCTGGCCCGTGTTGGCGAAGAGGTCACTGCCGCCGCCGAAATCGCTGTCGCGGCTGATCGAGATCTGCCCCGCATTGTCGACCCGGTCTTCACCGTCACCGAAGTTCAGCTGGCCAGTGACGGAACCCGTTTCGGCAACCGAAACATGAACGGGCCCGCCGAAAGCCTGGATCGCCGGCCCTTCCGCCGACGCAACCGCTCCGGCAATGTCGAGGGTCGTGGCGCCGGCGTTCGATATGATGCCGCCCGTGAGTCCGGACACCTGGCGGCCTGCCTCCAGAGCGAGAGAGAATGTCGAAGCGTCGCCGACCAGGATGGCCGTTCCCTGCTCGCTGACGATATTGCCAAGGATCTGCGGTGCGAGGTTCGTCGCAAAGGACGAACCAGGGAGGGCATCGGCGGCAATCCGGATCCCGTCTGCGCCATCGCCGGAGACGTGCACCCCGCCCAACCTGAGGTCGTAAACCATGTCCGTGGTGGAGGGATGGATGTTGATGCCGTGGGACTGCACGCCCGTGGTCGTCACCTGGCCAGTCGCGAGGGTGATGAACTGATAGCCGGACACCAAAACGCCGACACTGTTGTCGCCGCTCGTCGTCACGTCGCCCGTGGTCAGGATCGTGTCGGCGACATTGACGCCGTTGCTGTTGTTCCCGGTCGTGACGATGTTTCCGACGGTGCCGATGGTACCACCGAAAGAATAGCTCCGCAGCCCGTCGGCGTCATTGCCGCGGGTAGTGATGTTTCCGAGCGAGAACATCGTTTCGTTGAGGTCGGCGCCGGCGCTGCCGTCTCCTTGGGTGGAGATGTCGCCGCAAGTGGCGAAAACGCGGCCGTCGCTGCCGTAGGTCCGCAGGCCAACGCTGTTGCCTCCCGATGTCGCAATGCTGCGGCAGTCGAGATGGATTGCGCCGTCATGGGTATTTAGGACGATGCCGCTGCCGCCGTCGCCGGTTACCTGGACGTCCAGAACTTTCAGGTCGATGTCACCGAAGTCCAGCGTGCTGACGCTAACACCTGCATGATTGGCGATGACATTGCCCAGGTTGATGGCGCCGGTCTCGGTCGCGACGCTGACGCCGTCCGACCCTGCCCCGGTCGCGCTTACGTCACCGCAGGCCAGCGTGGCGCTCGAGCTTGCGAAAACGCTGACGGCGTTCGCGTTCGCGCCCGTCGTGCTGACATTGCCGCACTGGACCGACGCTCTTGAGAAGGTGTCGAAGAATGACAGGCCGGCCGTTACGCGAACGCCGTTCGCGTCGGCGGCTTCGGTGCTGACATTGCCGACGCTTACAGTTACGTCGCCGTCCGCACCCGCCAGCAAACCGGCCGATCCCCCTCCGAACGTTTCTAGATTGCCGTCCTGCCGGTAATCGATATTCCCGCCGGCGGTGAGCGAAACGGCCCCAGCGCCGGCGGATAGCGTGCGGATGTCACCGACGATTGTCCCGCTCAGGTCCGCGCCGCTGGATCCCAGCAGCCCCTCGCCGGGTATTACGCTGCCCGGTGTAGCCTGGCCGGTTGCGGTGACGCTGCCGTTTTCGACGCAGTCCACCTGACCGCCGGCGCTCTGGCTGCACACGGCCTGAGCGGCCGCCTGCCCGCCCACGAAGAGTGGAACTGCCGCGACCCCCGATAACACCGACGATCGATACGCCATCAACTTACGCAACACCGCAGTCCCCCCGACTCCAGCCCGGTCACGCTCCGTCGGCGAGACCGACAGTTGCGATGTGTTCAACGTAACATGAACTTCCCGCCGGTGGATACGGAAACGGCTGCCGCTAATTTAGGCGCGGATTGCGAGAGCTTCCCGCCTGGGACTTCTCACTCCCGCTAGCTCGACTGGCCGGTAAAGCTTGGTAGCCATTGAGGAGCGATGGTGGAGAGGGCTGGATTCGAACCAGCGTACGCTTGCGCGGGCAGATTTACAGTCTGCTGCCTTTAACCACTCGGCCACCTCTCCACGAGGCTCGCCACGCGCAGACCATCACGAGGACGGTTGAGCATGACTTAGGCAAGGCGCGCCAAATGGCGGTGCGAGCGCAGTGTGTCAACGCGAGGTTCGCCTAAGTTTTCGGCTCGCCAGATGCTCCGCGCCGCGCACGCTGGGTCGCTCGGCTGATTAGGCTGGAGCGGGTGAAGGGAATCGAACCCTCGTCGTAAGCTTGGAAGGCTTCTGCTCTACCATTGAGCTACACCCGCGGGCTTTGGGAAGGACGGAGCGTCTCCCCAGGCGCCTAGACGCTTGTCGATTGCCACAACGAACTCGCCCGGGTCAACTAAAGGCGGTGGCTCGCGTCTGCGGGCGAGCCCCGAACTTCGCGCATCTGACAAGCGCGGCCAGGCCTTACTCGAGGCGCAGTTCGAATGCGGCGTTTCGGGGCGAATGTCCGAAAACGCGCCGAAAGGCGTGGCTGAAACTGCTCGCACCGGCAAATCCGTAGTCGTCGGAAACATGCGCGATCGTCACGCGGCGGCGCTGGGCCTCGGCCATGGCGGTGCGGAGGCGCAGCTTGCGATGGTAGCTCGCGGGCGTCTCACCGAAACAGTGCTGGAAGGCTCGCAGCAACTGGAACGGAGAACTGCCTACCACTCGCCCAAGCTCATCAAGGCCGACGGCCCGATGCAAGATGCTGTGGAGGAAACTCTGTGCCAGCGTAGCCCGACGAAGCATTTCGTAGCGAGTTGCTGCCTTGGCAGCCTTTACCTGAGCAGATTGTTCGAGGAGCGATCTCGTGACGACAGGAATCTTCGTGCGCAATGCTGTGACCAACTGGGCTGCGACAAGTTCCGGGCGGCCAGACTTCAGGAGGGCGCCGGCGGATTCACGCATCACGTCCCCCACCGGGGTACAATCCGCACTGACGACTAGCGGACCCAGGTTATGCAAGCGGCAATTCGACGAACCGGCGAACTGCGGGCGTTTCGCGGCTGGTTCAAACGAAGGCGGAGATCATTGGGCACGGTTGCGTATGGGTCCATTTCGTTTCGGCTCCTCCGCGAAGTGTAGCGTTTCAGGGCGGGCGGAAGTTGACGGTTCTTGCGCGATTGCAGGCAGGGCGCGGCCTTTCGACTGCTCACTGGCTGCGCGCTTACGAACTACCCCGCTGCTGACCGTGCCCCGCTTGACCGGGTGCAAGCCCTTGCCTAGCAATCGATTCGATGACGCGCCCCCTCGCCCCTGCTGCTGCTTACCGCTGGTGGCGGACGTGCGGCTTTGCGGCGCGATGGCGCGACTGATCGACTGACAACCGATCATCGCCAGCCCGCCCGCCACCGGCGGGTTTTTTTGTGCCCGCGTCATCAAGGAACCCTAAGATGCTCACCACTGCCAAAGCCGCTCCAGCCCAAGCTCCGGCTGCCCAAGCGGCGTCGCATCCAGTGCCGAACCCGTTGCCAAAGCTCCTCACCGGCGAGGACCTGCCGATCGAGGATTCGGAGCACCTGTTCGAGCGTCTCGTAATCGGCAAGCTGGAGCCGGCCGAGATCGCCGGGATGCTCATTGCGCTGCGAATGAAGGGGGAGACGGCGGAAGAGATGATCGGCGCCGCAAAGGCGCTGTCGGCCGCTGCCCTCCCGTTCGAGCGGCCGGATTACCTCTATGCCGACTGTTGCGGGACCGGCGGCGATTCCTCGGGGCTGATCAATGTTTCCACCGCCACCGCCTTTGTCGCGGTCGCCTGCGGTCTGCCCGTGGCCAAGCACGGCAACCGGAGCATCAGCTCACGTTGCGGGTCGGCGGACGTGCTGGAAGCGTTGGGCGCGAAGATCGAAGTGCCGCCCGAAAAAGCGCGGGCATTGCTCGACGAAACAGGGTTCTGTTTCCTGTTTGCGCCGGCTTACCACCCCGGAATGAAGCATGCGGCGCTTGTTCGGCGCCAACTTCAGGTGCGAACCATCATGAATTTGCTGGGACCGTGCATCAATCCGGCGCGGCCACCGGTGCAGTTGCTCGGGGTGGCGGACCCAAAGATGCTGCGCCGGGTCGCGCAGACGCTCGAAGCGATGGGCGTGCATCAGGCGCTCGTCGTGCACGGGTCCGGCCTCGATGAAGTGGCGCTGCACGGGGAGACGCGCGCGGTGCGCCTCTCGAACGGCACTATGGACGAGATTGAGCTCTCGCCCGAAGACGCGGGTCTCGAACGCGCGCCGCTGAAGGTGGTCACCGGGGGCGATGTCGAGGAAAATGCGGTGCGCTTCAAGGCGCTGCTCGCCGGGCGCGGGACCAAACCCGAGGAAGACATCGTTGTCCTCAACACCGCGGCATTGCTGATGACTGCGGGACAGGACGAGAGTTTGCGCGAAGGTGCGGCCCGGGCTCGCCAGGCGATCGCATCGGGCGCGGTGGCAAAGGCGCTCGCGGCCTATGTGGAGGCGAGCCGTGACTGAGAGCGTTCTGGGCGAGATTGCTGCCCGCAAGAAGGTAGACCTCGCGGCGCGATATGGTGGGGTGACGCTCGACAGGCTGCGGGAGCAGGCGACGCCGACCGACCGCAGCCTAGTCAAGGCAATCGCCCGGCCGGGTGCCCGCTTCATCCTGGAAATCAAGAAGGCCTCGCCTTCCGAAGGGGCAATCCGCGCAACGGCAGACCCGGCCGGCTTGGCGGCGGCATATAGCGGCATCGCCGATGCGCTGAGCGTGCTCTGTGACGAGCCCTACTTCGGCGGCTCGCTGGACGATCTCACTGCCGCCCGAGGCAGCTTCGACGGGCCAATCCTGGCCAAGGACTTCTTCCTCGATGTGCGGCAGGTCGTCGAGGCACGGATCGCCGGCGCGGATGCGGTGCTCGTGATGCTCTCGCTCCTCGATGACCAAGCCGCCCGCGAGATCATCGGCGAGGCGAACCGCTTCGGGATGGATGCGCTGGTCGAGGTTCACGACGAAGCGGAGATGCACCGCGCGCTGGCGCT
Organism: Sphingomonas sp. F9_3S_D5_B_2; assembly: GCF_054263715.1. Lineage (NCBI taxonomy): Bacteria > Pseudomonadati > Pseudomonadota > Alphaproteobacteria > Sphingomonadales > Sphingomonadaceae > Sphingomonas > Sphingomonas sp. F9_3S_D5_B_2. The sequence goes on from NZ_JBSZFB010000003.1 coordinate 473,865, forward strand.
CGGGGCTCCACTGATCGGCATCAACAACCGCGATCTTCGCGACCTCTCGATCGACCTTTCGGCGACCGAGCGCCTCGCACAGCTTGCACCTGATCGCCTGCTGATCTCGGAATCCGGGATCCGGAGCCGCGCCGACGTCGAACGCCTTTCCGGTCAGGTCGATGGGTTCCTGGTTGGCACCTCGCTGATGCGGGCCGCCGAGCCGAGCCAGGCGGCGCGTGAGCTGGTGTTCGGGCGGGTGAAGCTTTGCGGATTGAACCGGGAAGAAGACATCGCCGCAGCGAGCCTGGCGACGTTCGCCGGTCTCGTGTTCGTGCCCGAAAGCCCGCGGTACCTGACCGCCGAGCAGGCCGCGCCGCTTGCAGGTCTCGCGCGGCGATCAGGCATCCTGCCCGTGGGCGTGTTCCGCAATGAGGAACTGGGCGTCGTCGCTGACGTCGCAACGCTGCTCAACCTGCACGCGGTACAGCTGCACGGTGAGGAGGACGCCGATTACATCAGCGCGCTGCGGGAGCATCTGCCACCCGCGACCGAGATCTGGGCCGTGGCAAGCGTCGGGCGGGGCGGGCTTTCGCCGCGTGGCGCCGAACGGATACTATTCGACAATGCCGACGGCGGTTCGGGCCGCGCCTTCGACTGGAGCGCCATCGCCGATCATCCGAACCTCGCCGGTGCGATCGTCGCGGGAGGGATTGGCGTCGAGAACGCGCGAGCGGCGCAGGCGTTGGGAGCATATGCGATCGATGTCGGCTCGTCGGTCGACGAGACCCCAGGCGTGAAGTCCGCTCAGAAAATTGCCGAGCTGTTCAACGCGTTGCGGCCCGCGTGCAGAGAGGCAGTGTCGACATGCGCCTGAACGGCCGCTTTGGCCGGTTCGGCGGCTGCTATGTTCCCGAGATCCTCGTTCCTGCGCTCGAGCAGCTCGAGGCTGCGTTCCTCGACGCCCAGGAGGATTCCGCCTTCACGACCGAGCTGAATGGATTGCTCGGAGAATATGCAGGGCGCCCGACGCCGCTGACCCGCTGCCGCAATCTCCCGTCCAACCTCTACCTCAAGCGCGAGGACCTGCTTCACGGTGGCGCGCACAAGACCAATCAGGTGCTCGCCCAGGGGCTGCTTGCCAAGCGCATGGGCAAGACCCGCCTGATCGCCGAGACGGGCGCGGGCCAGCACGGCGTGGCGACGGCGATCGTCGGCGCTCTGCTGGGTTTCGACACGGTCATCTACATGGGCGCCGAAGACGTCGAGCGGCAGCAGCTGAACGTGTTCCGGATGCAGCTGATGGGCGCGACGGTGGTGCCCGTCGAAAGCGGGGGCCGCACCCTCAAGGACGCCATCAATGAGGCGCTGCGCGACTGGTCGGCGAGCTTCGAAACCACGCACTACCTTCTCGGCACTGCCGCCGGCCCACACCCCTTCCCGCTCATGGTGCGGGAGTTCCAGCGCGTTATCGGCCGTGAAGCCCGGGCGCAGATCATCGAGCAGGTCGGGCGCTTGCCGGACGCGGTCGTTGCCTGCGTTGGCGGCGGGTCGAACGCAATCGGGCTGTTCTCCGACTTTGTGGACGACGACGTGCGGCTGGTCGGCGTCGAGGCGGCGGGCAGGGGTCTCGACGGTGCCGACCATGGCGCCACGCTTCTTAAAGGACGCCCGGGCATCCTGCACGGTGCCGAGACCTACCTGCTGCAGGACGCGGAGGGGCAGGTGGATGACACCTGGTCGGTATCCGCCGGCCTCGATTATCCCGCCGTCGGGCCCGAACATGCGCACCTCAAGGACTCGGGACGCGCACAATATATAGGCGCGACGGACACCGAGGCGCTGGCCGCCTTCACGGCTCTGGCAGAGAACGAGGGCATTCTCTGCGCCTTCGAGTCCGCGCACGCGCTCGCCCATGCGCTGAAGCTCGCGAGCGACCATCCGGAAAGCGTTATCGTCGTTGGACTTTCCGGTCGAGGCGACAAGGACGTGGCCCAGGCGCAGCAGCTGATTGGGCCGTCCGCGTGAGCCGCTACGCAGCCATGTTCGAGCGTCTCGGGCGCCGGGGCGAGGCGGCGTTCGGCGCTTTCCTGATGCTCGGCGATCCCGATCTCGAGAGAAGTGCCGCGCTTCTCGACGTCGTCGTCGAGGGAGGTGCCGATATGATCGAAGTCGGAATTCCTTTCTCCGACCCTGTGGCTGATGGACCCGTCATCCAGGCGGCCGGTCAGCGGGCGCTTGCCGCCGGTGTTCGGGTGGGCGACTGCTTCGCCCTAATCGCGGCATTCCGGCAAAGACACCCGGACGTGCCGGTCGGCATCCTGACATATGCGAACCTCGTGATGGCTCGCGGCGGCTTCGCCCGCGATGCGGCCGAGGCGGGGGCAGACAGCCTGCTGATCGCCGATGTCCCCTCCATCGAAGCGGAGCCGTTCGCCCTGCAGATGGAGCAGGCGGGCATCGAACCGGTGCTCATCGCGGCGGCAAACACTCCGGACGCTGCGCTGGCGCGCATCGCTTCTGTGTCGAAGGCTTACACTTACTGCGTGAGCAGGTCGGGGATCACCGGAACCCACGTTGGGGGCGCGTTCGATCCAACCCTCACCAGCCGGTTGCGAGCCGTGGGCGCTCCGCCGCCGGTATTCGGCTTCGGCATCTCGAAGCCGGAGCACGTCCGAGTTGCCATTCACGCAGGAGCGGCAGGCGTCATCTGTGGCTCGGCGATCGTCGATTGCGCGGCGCAGGGGAGTGACGTTGCAGCGCTGGTCCGCAGTCTCAAGGCGGCGACACGGAACGACTCGGCTGCGCAATGATTGAATCGTCCCAGCGAAGGGAGACGATATCATGGCCGCGAGACCGATCTGGCGAGGACAAATCCGGCTGGCGCTGGTGTCCATTCCGGTCGAGCTTTACTCGGCGACCAAGAGTGGCGCGGCCATTCAGTTTCACCAGGTCCACGAGCCGACCGGCAAGCGCATCAAATATGAAAAGGTGGTGCCCGGCGTCGGACCGGTAGACCGCGACGAGATCGTCAAAGGCTACGAGGTGTCGAAGGGACATTACGTGCTGCTCGATCCTGAAGAGATCGAGAGCGTGAAGCTCGAAAGCCGCAAGACGCTCGACCTCGTCCAGTTCGTCGACGCCGACGATATCGATGCCATGTACTTCGACCGGCCGTACTTCATCGTACCGGCTGACGATCTCGCCGAAGAAGCGTTCGTGGTCCTTCGCGATGCGCTGCGGGCGGCGAAGAAGGTCGGCGTCGGACAGCTTGCCATGCGCGGACAGGAATATGTGGTGGCAATCAAGCCGTGTGGGCGCGGGATGCTGCTGGAAACGCTGCGCTACGCCGACGAGGTCAACAAGGCGCAGTCCTATTTCCGCGAGATCGGCGATGAGAAGCCCGACGCAGACCTGCTCGACATGGCGTCGATGCTGATCGAGCGGAAAACGGGCAAGTTCGATCCATCCGAGTTCCACAACCGCTACGTCGATGCGCTTCACGAGCTCATCGAGGAGAAGAAGCGGGCGAAAGGCGAGAAGGTGATCCAGGATCCGGACGCTGATGCGCCGCCGCCGAAGGGCTCCAACGTCGTGGACCTCATGGCCGCTTTGAAGCGCAGTCTTGGCAATCAGGATGAGGCGGGCAGCGCGAACGACAACGCCGGCGCGAAGAAGAAGGCCACCGCCGCCAAAAAGGCTCCGGCGAAGAAGGAGCCTGCGAAGAAGGCCGCCGGCGGCCGCAAGCGGGCATAAGCCATGGCCCGGCGCGTGCCGCTCGACATCGACACCTACAACCGCAAGCGCGACTTCTCGAAAACGAAGGAGCCCAAAGGCCGCAAGCTAAAGGGCAAGGGCGACAGCTTCGTCGTCCAGAAACACGACGCGTCGCGGCTGCACTGGGATTTTCGGCTGGAGCTCGACGGCGTGCTGAAGAGCTGGGCGGTGCCGAAAGGTCCGAGCCTCGATCCGGGGCAAAACCGGCTGGCGATGCGGACCGAGGATCATCCGCTCGACTACGGCACCTTCGAAGGCACGATCCCGGCCGGTGAATATGGCGGCGGCACGGTGATGCTGTGGGACCAGGGTCGCTGGATACCGGAACCGACAAAGGACCCGAGCAAGACGATCGAGGAAGGTCACCTCCACTTCACGCTCGAAGGCGAGCGGATGAAGGGCGAGTGGGTGATGTTTCGCTTGAAGCCCAAGCCCGGGGAGAAAGCCGAGCCGTGGATGCTGAAGAAGGTCACGGACGAGTTCGCCGCTCCCGACGACGGCGACGCGCTCGTCGACAATTGCGTGACCAGCGTGACGACGGAGCGGACGATGGCCGAGATTGCGGCGGGCGAAGACGTCTGGCGTTCGAACCGCGGCGGTCAGAAGGGCGGGCGGGCGAAGAAGTCCGCAGCGAAGGCGCCGCCGTTTGAGGAGCCACAACTCGCTACCCTTGTCGACGAAGTCCCGACCGGGAACTCGTGGATCCACGAATACAAATATGACGGCTACCGGCTGCTGCTGTCCGTCGGCGATGGAGTGGCGACCGCCTGGACGCGCAACGGCAAGGACTGGAGCGACAAGTTCAAAGCGCTGGTGAAGGCGGCGGCGAAGCTGCCCGCCGGCTGCCTGCTCGATGGGGAAGCCGCGGCGCTCGATGACGAGGGGCGCCCGAGCTTCCAGCTGCTCCAATCCACGCTGAAGGACAGCAAGGGCGCCAACCTGGTCTTTTATGCCTTCGACCTGCTGATCGACCGAGGCGAGGACATCCGCAAGCTGCCCAACATCGAGCGCAAGGCGCGCCTGGCGGCGCTGCTGGAGGGCGTGTCGCCGCCGATCATTTATGGGGACCATGTCGTCGGCCGCGGCGAGGCTTTGTTCACCGAGGTCTGCAAGCAGGGCGGCGAAGGAATCATCTCCAAGAAGGCGGACGCTCCGTATCGCGGCACCCGCACGCGTTGCTGGCTCAAGGTCAAGTGCATCCAGCGCCAGGAGTTCGTAATCGTCGGTTGGTCGGAGAGCGACAAGCGCCGCGGTTTCCGGTCGTTGCTGCTGGCGGCAAGGGACGGCAGCAAGCTGAACTACGTCGGCAAGGTCGGCACCGGCTTCAACGCCAAGCTGATCGACGAACTGATGGAGCGGATGGCGCCGCTCGCCGTAGAAAAGGCGCCGGTGAAAGTGCCCCGTGGGGATCAGCGCGGCGCACACTTCATCAGGCCGGAGCTGGTCGGAGAAATCGCGTTCACCGAGTTCACGACCGACGGCGTGCTTCGGCACCCCAGTTTCATCGGCCTTCGCGAGGACAAGCCCGCGTCACAGGTGGTCCGGGAAACTCCGAAGCATCTCAAGAACGCCGAGAAGAAGAAGGACAGGCCGACGGTCGAGAACCTCGGCATCAAGCTCACCAACCCCGAGCGGCTGATCTTCCCGGACGAGAAGCTGACCAAGCTCGACCTCGCCAACTATTACACTGCCGTGGAACCGCTGATTCTGATCGACGCGGCGAACCGTCCGATGACCCTGATCCGCTGCCCGCAGGGACGGGCGAAGAAATGCTTTTTCCAGAAGCACGACAGCGGCTCGTTCGGCGAAGAGGTCAAGCACGTCCCGATCAAGGAGAAGGACGGCTCCATCCAGGACTACCTCTACTTCGAAGACATCAGGGGCCTGCTTGCCTGCGTGCAGATGGGCACGATCGAGTTCCACGGCTGGGGAAGCAAGATCGAGAAAGTCGAATATCCGGACCGGCTCGTGTTCGACCTGGACCCGGACGTCGGCCTCGATTTCGCCAAGGTGAAGGAAGCGGCGGTTCGGCTAAAGGACCTACTCGGCGACCTCGGGCTGAAAACCTATCCGCTACTCTCGGGGGGCAAGGGCATCCACGTCGTGGTGCCGCTGGACGCGTCGCGTGATTGGACGGCGGTTAAAAGCTTCGCCGAGCGGTTCAGCCGGGCAATCGCCGAAGCCGAGCCGGAGATGTTCACCGCCAACATCCGCAAGGTGCAACGGCAGGGACGGATATTCCTCGACTGGCTGCGCAATCAGCGGGGCGCGACGGCAGTGATGCCCTACTCGGCGAGGGCCCGCGAAGGCGCTCCGGTGTCGGCGCCGATCGCGTGGGAAGAGCTCGACCGCTACAACAGCGGACACCACTTCAGCATCCGTGATGCCGACGAGCTTCTCGAACGCGCAAGTTCGAAGATGCTTGCAGGCTGGGGCCAGGCCAAGCAATCATTGCCGGATGCATAGAACCCGCCGCGCCGCCTTCCTTCCGCTACTGCTCATCCTCACTGCTGCCGCGCCTCCCGAACTCGCCCGATGGCGCTCGGAAGCGGCTCGCGTGACGATCACGCGCGACGAGTGGGGCATCGCGCACGTGCACGGCAAGAGCGATGCCGACGCGGTCTTGGGCATGATCTATGCGCAGGCCGAAGACGACTTCCCACGGATCGAAGCGAACTACCTGACCAATCTGGGGCGCACGGCGGAGGCAGATGGCGAGAAGGCGATCTGGCAGGATCTGCGGGCACGGCTCTACGTTAGCGAGAGCGAATTGAAGGCCGAGTACGCGGAGAGCCCCGCGCCGATGCAGCGGCTGATGAACGCTTGGGCCGACGGGTTGAATTATTTCTTGGCGACTCATCCGAATGTCCGTCCGCGTGTGCTCACCCGGTTCGAGCCATGGATGGCCTTGAGCTTCACAGAAGGAAGCATCGGCGGCGATATCGAGCGCATCGATCTGGATCAGCTGAAGTCGTTCTACTCGCGCCGTCATGATGACGTTGTTTCAGTATCCGTTCCGCAGACTGCAGCTGCCGCGAACAGATGGGCCCGGAAACAAACGCGGAGTGACGATTACACGCGCGACACCGAGCCGCGGGGCTCCAACGGGATTGCAATCGCCCCAAAGCTGACCGGCGACGGTGCGCTGCTCCTCATCAATCCGCACACTAGCTTCTACTTCCGCTCCGAACTGCAGATGTCGAGCGATGAGGGGCTGAACGCTTACGGCGCGGCCACCTGGGGACAGTTCTTCATCTATCAGGGCTTCAACCCGCACGCGGGCTGGATGCATACGTCGAGCGGCGTCGACAACGTCGACGAGTTCGCCGAGACCATCCGGCGGCGGGGTCGCGGCTTCTGCTATCGCTACGGCAGTGAGTGCCGGCCCGTGGGCGTGCGGCCGGTGACCATCGGCTACCGTACTGCCGCCGGCCGCCTCGCGTCGCGCAGTTTCACGACCTACCGCACGGGACATGGGCCAATCGTGCGCTCGGAGAAGGGACGGTGGATTGCATTCGCGATGATGAACCGCCCCATAGAGGCGCTTCAGCAGAGCTTCCTGCGCACGCGCGCCACCGACCTGCAGTCCTTCATGAAAGTGGCGGAGTTGAAAGCTAACAGCTCGAACAACACGGTGTTCGCCGACGACAAGGGCGAAATCGCCGTGCTCGCGCCGCAGTTCATGCCGAGGCGCGACAACCGCTTCGATTACACGAAGCCGGTCGACGGCAGCGATCCGGCAACGGACTGGAAGGGGCTGCACGCCGTCTCGGAGCTTCCGAACACCATCAATCCGCCGACGGGCTGGGCGTTCAACAGCAACGACTGGCTGTATTCGGCGGCAGGGCAATATTCGCCGAAACCGAACAACTTTCCTGCCTATCTGGACATGGCCGGAGCCAATTACCGGACGGTGCATGATGTTCGGCTGCTCAGCCAACCGGGGCGCTGGAGCCTCGACCGGCTGCAAGCCGCCGCCTACGACAGTGCGCAGCCGGCGTTCGAGGCACTTGTGCCGATGCTGGTCAGGGCTTGGCAGGTGCTGCCGTCCAGCGATCCACGCCGCGCACGCTTCGCCGACTCGATCGCTGCGCTGAACAGCTGGGACAAGAGGTGGTCGGTAGGCTCGGTGCCGAATACGGTCGCGAACTTCTGGGGTGACGAGCTCGCCAAGGCAGTCAACGGCCGCACTTGGGCAGACCACGACAATGCCTTCCGCCACATGGAGCGCCTAAGCAGCCAAGAGAAGCTCGTGACCTTCGGGCGGGCTCTGGACCGGCTGCAGCACGACTTTGGCGGGTGGCGAGTGCCGTGGGGCGAGGTGAACCGTTTCCAGCGCATCTCGCCCGCGATCGACTCGCCGTTCGACGACAAGGCGCCGAGCATTCCGGTGGGCTTCACGTCCAACCGCTGGGGATCGTTGGCGTCGTTCGGCGCGACGCAGAAGCCGGGCACGAAACGATGGTACGGGACGAACGGCAACAGCTTCGTCGCGGTAGTGCAGTTCGGGCCACGGGTGCGGGCGCGGGCAGTGACGGCGGGCGGCGAGAGCGGGCACCCGCAATCGCCGCACTTCGCCGACGAGGCGCAGCGTTACGTCTCGGGCAACCTGCGCGACGTCTACTTCTACCCGGACCAGCTTCGCGGCCACACCGAGCGTGCCTACCGCCCGGGCCAGTGAAGCTCAGGCAGCGAGAGCCTCGCTTGCGAGCTCATCAGCCTGTTCTGCGAGGCTGAGCCGCATCAGCCGCGCCGGAGCGTCCTCGCCACGCGCGCAGCTCATGCGCGGAACCACGATGCCGACCGGTTCGAAGCCGAGCTTTTCGAGCACTCGCCCCGACGCCGGATTGTCGAGGAAGTGCGAACCCTCGAGCTGCTCGAGACCAAGCGCGCGGGCAATCTCGATGAGGGCCGAGCAGGCCTCAGTGGCGAAGCCGCGGCTCCAGTAGGAGCGGGCGACCCAGTAGCCCATCTCGACGGCGCCGGACCGACGCCGGCCGAGGCCGCAGGAGCCGATCAGGTTCGGTGCGCCGCTCGTGCGCTCGAAGATCAGGAAGGACGGCAGCAACGGATCTCGCGGGCTGGCGAGGAACGCTTCGGCGTCGCGCATGCGATAGGGCCACGGCGCCGTCGTGAGATTGCGGACGATCGTCTCGTCCCCGATCGCCTGCGCAAGCGCGGGCGCATCCTCGGGAAATCCGGGCCGAAGCAGCAGTCTTGGCGTCCTTGCGAACATCGTCCTTCTCCTCGCGCGCCGCGTAGCAGCGGCGTGTGACAGTTCGGGAGAAGGCATGAAAAAAGGGGAGACCCCTTCCGGGGCTCCCCTTCTCCCTTGATGGTCTCGATCCCTTGGGATCTCGTCCGGGCCGCCCCTGGTGGGAACGGCCTTTGAACCGTTCCTATTCTGCTGCTTCCGTAAGCATGGGCATAATATGCACGTACTTGCGGCCGAGCTTGCCGTCACGGAACGTGACTTGGCCGTCGGTGAGCGCAAAAAGGGTATGATCCTTGCCCAGGCCGACGTTGTCGCCCGGGTGCCACTTCGTGCCGCGCTGACGCACGATGATGTTGCCCGCGCGTGCCGACTGGCCGCCGAACAACTTCACGCCGAGGCGCTTGCTTTCACTGTCGCGGCCGTTCCGTGACGAGCCGCCTGCCTTTTTATGTGCCATGACTGTTACTTAGCCTTTGGAGTCTTCTTGGCCGCTGCCTTAGCAGGCGCAGCATTTTCTGTCGACGGGGTTTCGGCCGTCGGCTTGGCCTTGGACTTCGCAGTCTTTGCCGGCTTGCCGTTGCCGTTGCCGTCGCTCGGCGGATTGGCCTGCTTCTCGTTGTCCGGAGCCGGGTTTTCGGTCGGCTGCGTCTCCACCTGAGCAGGTCCGCTTGGGGCGGCGGCCGGGGCCGGAGTCGGCGAAGCTTCGGCCGGCTTTGGCGCTTTGGCTGCCTTTGCCGGAGCCTTCTTCTCTTCCTTCTGGTCGCCGATCGAGACGATCCTCAGGATCGTGTGCTGCTGGCGATGGCCCTTCTTGCGGCGATAATTGTGACGGCGGCGCTTCTTGAACACCGTGACCTTGTCGGCCTTCGCCTGAGCGACGATCTCGGCGGCGATGGTGAGGCCGTCCGTCGACTTGAGGTCAGATCCGTCGCCTGCGAGCAGGACGTCACCAAGGGTGATCTGGTCACCGGCATTGCCGTCGAGCTTTTCGACGACGATCTTATCTCCAGGGGCAACGCGATACTGCTTGCCGCCGGTGCGCACGACTGCGAACATTGGCTCTTCTCTTCTCTTCGAAACTGACTTCCCGCGCGCCTGTGCGTGTCTCGGCACCGCAGCGACCGGGAAAGCGCGCGGCCTATGGCAGGGGCTCCGCGGTGTCAACCGCACGGCCGTCGCAGGTGTCATGTTGCACCGCAACAACACTTTTCCCGAAATTTGCCGAGTGTGGGCGGCGAGAGGTTGCAAGCGAAAACCCTTATCCCATCTGCCGGACACGGTCAGCTGCTCACCCCAGAGGGAACAGACCCGTCCACATCACCAGACAGGCGTTCGCGCCTGAATGGACCTTACAACCTCTTGGCAGCAGGGCAGAGGACAAAATGTTTCAGCGTCACACTCAGGGTCAAACCGATCATTCCAGGAACGCCGCTCTAAGCGCGCGGGCAGCGAAGCTCGTGACCGCATCGGCAATGGCTCTGCTGTGCTCGGCACCGCTGCAAGCGCAGGTCACCGCCCCAACTCAGACGCCGGCCGGGCCGACCGGAGCCGCCCAGGACCAGCAGGGCGCCAGTCCGGCTGCGGCGCCAACGCCGCAATCGAGCGCGGACGCAACGACGCCGACGGCAAGCGGCGACATCGTCGTGACCGGCACCCGCGCGCCGCGGCGCTCGCGGCTCGATACCGCCTCGCCGGTGGACGTGCTCTCTGCAGCGAGCCTCCAGCATCAGGGCACGACCGAGCTCGGTGCGGCGCTCGCAACTGTCGCTCCCTCGATCGACTTTCCGCGCCCGTCGGCAACCGACGCCACGGACGCCGTTCGCCCGGCAACGCTGCGCGGCCTTTCACCAGACCAGACACTGGTTTTGATCAACAACGTCCGCGCGCACCCGGCCGCGACGCTCAACACCAACGGAACGGTCGGTCGCGGCTCGGCCGCGGTGGATCTCAACACGGTCCCGACACCGGCTCTCGACCGGATCGAAGTGCTGCGCGACGGCGCTTCCGCGCAATATGGCTCGGACGCGATTGCCGGCGTCATCAACCTGCGCCTGCGCCAGGCGAGGACCGGCGGCGCGATCTCGATAACGCACGGCTATTATCATACGCACGCCGTCACGGCGCGCGATGATCGTGACATTACGGGCGAGCCGACGACCACTGTTCAGGGCTGGAAGGGCCTCGGCTTCGGCTCGGACGGGTACGTCACAGTCTCCGGCGAATACGTTAGCCGTTCGCCAACCAACCGCTCCGACGCTCCAGCACCGAATGCTGTGACGCCGGTTTCCGGCCCGACCGTGCGGGGCCGGTTCGGTGACCCTTCGGTCAAGCAAGCGTCCGGTTTCGTGAATGCCGGCACGAGCATTGCACCCGATTGGCAGCTTTACGGCTGGGCCGGCTACCAGCGCCGCCACACCTCAAGCGCGGCCTTCCCGCGCCCGACCAGTGCCGGCACGGTCGATTTCGCGGCGCTCGCGGGCTATCCCAACGGGTTCCTGCCGCTGATCGACACCGTTTCGAAGGATCTCAACAGCGCCGTCGGCGTGAAGGGTGTCGTCGGCGACGGCTGGAACGTTGACGTTAATGCGAGCTATGGCCGCAACAAGGTCAGCTTCCGTACCGAGAACTCCGCCAACTATTCGTATGGCGCGGCTTCCCCGCACGACTTCTACGACGGCGCGCTCATCTATGATCAGCTGGTCGGCAACCTCGACGTCACGAAGACGCTGCCGGTGTTCCAGTCGCTCAACCTGGCGATCGGCCTGGAAGGGCGCCGGGAAGGTTACCAAATCACCCCGGGTGAGCAGGCTTCGTTTGGCTACCCCGCAACGGGTGCTGTGCCGGGCGCAGCACCGGGCGCGCAGGGATTCGGCGGCTTCTCGCCCCTGAACGCGATCAAGCGGCACCGGGAGAACGGCAGCGCCTACCTCGACGCGGAAGCTCAGATCACCGACAAGCTGCTCATCGCGGCGGCCGTGCGTGGGGAAACCTATTCCGACTTCGGGCAGGTCGCGACGGGCAAGCTGTCCGCGCGGTACGACTTCAGTCCCGCGTTCGCTTTGCGCGGCACGGTTTCGACGGGGTTCCGCGCGCCCTCGCTCCAGCAGCAGTATTTCACGTCGATCGCGTCCGTCATCACCAATGGCGCGCCGGTGCTCACCGGAACCTTCCCTTCCACGGCGCCGGTCGCTGTCGCGCTGGGCGGACGCCCGCTGCAGCCGGAGAAGTCGACCAACTACTCGCTCGGAACGGTTGTGCGCCTCGGCGGCTTCGACCTGACCGTAGACGGCTATTACATCCGCCTGCGTGATCAGCTTGGGCTTTCGGAAAGCCTTTCGGCGTCGTTCAGCCCTGAGGTCGCGGCGCTGCTTGCTCCTTATGATGTCAGCGCCGCGCGCTTCTTCATCAACGGATTGGCGTCGCACACCCAAGGCATCGACGTGGTCGGCCACTACCGGCTGCCGACGTCGACAGCCGGCGTTTTCGACTTCACCGTTGCGGGCAACGTCAACAAGACCAAGGTGACGCGCGTTCCGACCACCACATCGGCTCTGAACCCGGCTCCGACGCTGTTCGCTCGCAGTCGGATCCTGACGCTGACGGAAGGCACGCCTGGCGAGAAGGTCACCGGAACGGTCGACTGGTCGCTCAAGCAGTTCGGAGCGACGGCGCGCGTGACCTACTATGGCGACGTCAACGAGCCGGGTACGACGGAAGCGGCTGACATCCACACCGGTAAGCACGCGATCACCGATGTTGAACTGCGCTACCAGCCGCGGCATGGCCTGCAACTGGCGTTGGGCGCCCAGAACCTGTTCGACGTCTACCCCGATCGCGTGCCCGGCACGCTGAATGGTCCGAGCGGCGTGCTCGGGTTCCCGTACTACTCACCGTTCGGCTTCAACGGGCGTTACCTGTACGGACGCGCCGGGATCAACTTCTAAGGCTGACCAGCGGGCGGCGCGGACTTCGGTTCGCGTCGCTTCTCACTGGCGGTGCTCAGGCCGGAGGCGGTAGCCGGTCCCATCGGTCCGATCGAACATGGTCGCGAGCGCCGGGTGTTCGAGCGGCTCGTCGCTGTCGTCGACCACCAGGTTCTGCTGGCTGACGTAGGCGACGTAGCCGTTCTCCGCATTCTCGGCGAGCAAGTGGTAGAAGGGCTGGTTCTTGGCCGGCCGGATCTCCTCGGGGATTGCGGCGTACCACTCGTCCGTGTTCGAAAAGACCGGATCGACGTCGAAGATCACACCGCGGAAATCGAAGATGCGGTGACGGACCACATCGCCGATGCCGAAACGTGCCAGCGGCATGTCGATAGCAGGGGTCATGGGTGGTGAACGTTCGAGTGGCGACATGGCTTCATATCTAGGTGCCCATCGAGACTAGGCAAGGCGACGGGCCGCTGCTAAGCGCCCGCCCGACCCGCAGCCGGCATCCGACCGGCAGTGCGCGCCCTTCGCGGAGAGGTGGCTGAGTGGTCGAAAGCACCGCACTCGAAATGCGGCGTATGGGCAACCGTACCGTGGGTTCGAATCCCACCCTCTCCGCCACGCACACAGCAAAACAGTCTCTGTTTGAGACCTTAGCCGCTAAGGCTCGGGAATACGCAGGTTTGTAAGTGCTGAACCCTCGCGGGTGCCGACCTTCTAGGGTCGGTCGTCCGCCGAACAGGGCCAATCACACGGAGCCAGTCTCCGCGGCTGCCATGGCCGGTCCGCTTCCCTGATCAAACAGGAAGAACAGGGAAAATTTGACATTTGGCGCCTAGAAACAGGCTCGATAGCGGCGGATGGCAATGCCGCAGCCGGCAGGAGGTGCAGTTTTCCGCCACTTCAGTGCGCCCACGCGACGCTTCCCTGTTCTTCGCCAGATCAGGGCCTTAATTCCTCAAAACAGGGGCATCATCCAGCTTAAGCAGGCCACTTCATCGACTTAACAGGTGTTGAGGATGAGCGCCGAATCTAGCGGCCCGCGAGCCGTTCTTCCGATCTGAGTGTCCGTTAGAGGCCAAGCGCCGCGGCGATCTTACCCGAGTTTCCCGGCTCATTCGTCGTTGCCGTTGGTGTGTCTGCAAGTGGCCGATAGCAGACTGTCCGCAATCCCAAAAACACCACGCAATTCCGACCCAGATGCGGCGCGTACATGCGGGACTTTTGGTAATAGAGGCCTTGCCCCGAGGCCGGTGACGTGCCGAGGTCGCCAAGCCAGGCCTGCCCCGTGTACTGGAAGCGGCCGACGTTGGTTGGCTGCGGCTTGCCGTATTCGTCATACTTGTTGATCTGCGTGACGGCGGCATTGTCGTCGGACAAGGCGATAATGCTGCCGCGCTCGTCGGCGGTCAGCCAGGTGCAATCGCCGGCGGCGTCCAAGCTGACCAGCTGCTGGTCTATTTTGGCGCCAACACATTGTTCCGATCACGTAGTATTTGCCGAAAAGAAATATGAATTAGGGTCGTTTGTGAAGCCATTATCTGGAACGCATGGTCCGTCGGGTTCACGCTGCTATTCCGTGGAAGCCATATTATTACTCTAAGCCTGTTGATGTCCGCAATTAGTGCAGACCCGATGCGGCTTCGCCAGTAAGGTTCGATAGGGATGCGCTCGATCAAAATAGACGCTCGTCCCGCATTGTCGGCACCGAGTAAACCAAGCCAGCGCTCCGTTGAAAATAAGCCAACCCGCAAGAGCAATAAAGTTATTCAGGAATAGGCCAAGAACAAGTGCTACGGGAACGAGCATCACCACTACGGGGCGCAACGCTACGGCTGTCGCATAATTATTCATATCAGCAACCCAAATCATAGAGCTTGGGCGTATGAAGTCCGATCGACGCTCCGCCATTGGCGAAACCGATCGGGCCACCAACTTTTCCGACTGTGACACTGTTCTGCCCAGGGCTGGTTCCGAGAAGGGTTCGCGTGCCGACGACACCAATTCCGTACCCTCCACCAAACTGTGTGATGACGTTGGCAGAAACAATCTTGTTGCCGCTTGACGAGAAAGTCGCAGTCGGTCCGGCTTCAACCCCAAGTCCAACACCGACAGCAACATAGGCATCACCGCCGAACTGGCCCGTCGTAAAGTCGGCCTTGTAGCTTCCTCCTACGGATCCACCCAGACCAGCATAAAGATCGGCTCCACCACCAAGGTCAACATTACCCACGTAGCAAAATGCTTTTTTCAGCGATGAGCCGGCCCGGCTCAGGAAATTTCTCGGCGACAGCAAATCCTGGCTCCGGGACACGAAAGCTGCGAAAAGGCTAAGCGCACCTCCACCTCCGCTTGCGCCTGCAGCACCGCTGAGCCCCGTTGCGGGACAGGGGCCAGGAATGCCCTCACCTGGATCGAAGTGTCCGTTGGTACTAGTCCCAACGGCACACGCTATTAGCCCCAGCGGGTCGACCAAATTCACCGGATCATTCAGCACATAAGCATAGAGGTTCAGCCCGTCGCCCGCATATCCAATCGGGTCCGGCTGCATGAAGCGGCCGAGATGCGGCGCGTACATGCGGGACTTTTGGTAATAGAGGCCCTGTCCCGAGGCCGGTGACGTGCCGAGGTCGCCAAGCCAGGCCTGCCCCGTGTACTGGAAGCGTATACGATGCCACTGCTAATCAGCGCCTGCACACGCGCCATGTTAGCACGCCTGTAGGGCACGTTGATCTTCGCAGTCTCGTAGAGATTGGTGAAGCTCAGCGGCACCAAGATGTCACTTGCCCGTACCGATTGAACGATCCTCGTCAGCGCGGCATGCTCCTCGGGATACCGTTCTTTGTCCCACGAGCCGCGGGCCAAGTTGACCCACGCGTTCTGGTCAAAATATGCGATGCGAATCACGCTCACCTACAATTGCTGTAGCTCACGACTTCATCGAACGTCGGCTCTCGAGTCCACTTCAATTGCTCTTGCACGACGCACAACGGCAACTAGCAGACGCTTGGGCATCAGCTGAACGAACGACTGGTTGCGGACACAGAGCTCGTCACCCGGAGCGATCTGGAAATGGCGCACAACCGAATGGCAGCGAGTGGCCGTTAGCGAGCGTCGGCTAATGGCAGCTTTCGACCCATTGCAGACATTAGGCTCAATCCCGCCGCCGACCGTCAACGTAGAGATGAACCGACCAGAGAGCTTGCCGAATGGCTTCAATCAGGTCAGCTGACAGCGGAGTATCGCACGCCGCGAGACGGGCGGGATGGCTGGTGCTCGACCACCTAATCTCGATCTCTCTGAGCTTGTTCATCAGCGGCGCGTCCTCAGGCCGTTCATCATGAAAGCAAACCAAAGGATCAGGCTGCTCACCAAGGGGACGGAAGGGTTGAAGCTTCGCGCGAAAATCCCCTGCGTCTGCGCGCGAGACCCGGAAATGTTTTTCAGTGTTGCCGTGCCTCGTTATAACGCGACCATCAGCCGAAACAGCGACATCGTAGTTGGGGCAAACTCCCGAACATACCGCGAACCAAGGCCGTCGAGACAGAGTAACCGTTTCCTGCGGAGCCGTCGCGGCAGAGGCCACACCGGCAACTCCGAGGATGGCCGCGACTGCTAAACGACGGAACGGCTTTGTCATTGCGCACTTGTAACGCGCCAATGTCTGCATTCCACCCGAAGCTGCCGCCGGTGCGCTCGGCGGCATGGTCGCCATCCGCCCTTTAGGTCTGCGGGACTACTGAAAGTCTCCCCTCGATCGACCCGGTCTGCGTGTTGGCAGAATGCATCTATTGCATGGCACCTGGAACTCGGTAAGATAATGGATCTAAACGATTATCAGGTGCCCCAATGTCGAAGTCGATGCAACACAACCTACTCGCCTTGGCTGTTCTCGCTTTGCTTGCGCTGTCATCGGTTGAACTCGGTGGGTTTCACGCCACGATCGATGCGGCGTACGACCACGGGTATGCTGTAGGCTCGTTCCTTCGATCAACCGTGCACGGGAACTCTGCGACCTGACCGAAACTCGGAGCTGGACGCTTACTGAAGGTTAGCTACTTAGGCCCGCTTTCCACCCGAAGCTGTCGGTAGGGGTTAGCGTCTGGGTTCGACTCATTGCAGACATCAACGTGAAGCGTAGAGTTCGCGTCCATGGGGTGGATGCAGAAGTCGACGGCCGTAACTGTGCTGCTGCTGCTGCTGCTGAGTGCCGCGGACAATCCGCCCCGCGCGTACTTTCAGGAGATGACCGGAACAACGGTTCAGCGTTTCACACTCATCGCTGACAAGGTCTGGCTTTCTCAGAATCTCCGCGATCTTGATCCTTCAGGTTGAGAAACCACGATCCTGACTGGGAAGCCAATCGGAAGCGTTGTCGCGAAATCGGGGGGTCACCCTATGCGCATCGAGCGACTTGGCCGAGAACGACCTGATTTATCGGCTGCGAGGCAAGCGAATATTCCCATTGCCGCTGCCCATTGCGGGGGTAAGGTTGCCAAGTGAACCTGGTCAGCGCGTTCCTGCTCGTGGCAAGCTCGTCCGTGTCGAATCAAACTGAGCTGCAGAAGCGACTCGATGCAGTCGCCGTCCGATGCGATCTATACCGCCATCATCATCGCCTGCAGGCGCTGTCGGCAACCGAAGTCGCGATCAATCCGCTGCCAAATGTTCGAGCCCTGCCGCCGCCTCAATATGTTATCGAGTGCGTGCGCGCCGAGCTGAGGAAGCTGCCGGGCGTTACCTTGCATGGCTACCCGCGCTGACGAGCCAGCGTCCTTTCGATCGCCGACGGCAAGATAAACGCTGACAGGTCCTGGACTCGATCGACAGCTCTCCGGGCTCGTCATATCGGAGCAATGCCGCTGCTTGCGTGCTCCAGACCGCCCGACAACGAAGCCGCTCGATTGAACGAGCGCGATCGCGAACCCTCGCAAGCTGTCGCTGGATGGTGTTCGCTATTCGGCTCAAGTGATGCTTATTCCATGCCGGCAAGCTTGCTACTTCGGGCGGCGATGGAGATCACCCGGCGCGAACCCGCGGGCGCACTGTCCAGTTTCCAGCCGAACCAGACATGAGTCCCCGCGGCGGTTCGCTTCCATATTCGCGCTGCTCGCATCCGATCGACGGTCACAGGCGTTAGTTCAGCCGGAGGTACTCGTGCGCAAAATAGTGGTCCTTATTGGAGTGGCAGCCCTACTTGGCGCCTGTGCGCAAACACCTGGTTCTGTCGCAGACGGACAGAGCGCATCATGGGCCGGTAAGTCGGCAAAAGCGGCTGCACCGGGCGACAAGAAGCTCTGTCGGCAGGACATAGGCACCGGCTCGGTTATGCTGAAGAATGTCTGTCATACCAAGACCGAATGGTCGACTATCGATGCGCAAAACGGTGCCGAAACGGAACGTTTCAACAGGGAGCGTTCCGGATCGTCCCGGGCAGCGAACGACTAGGCCTGGGCACGGAACGTCTGGTTTCCACTCATTGCAGACCCGCCGTTTGACCGTGCGCCTCGACGCGGTCGATCGGCTGGCCGATAAGGGTCGGCAGTGCTGAACCGGCATTCACCAGAGCTACTGCTGTGGCGCTTCGATTTGGCGCTCGTCTCGGCGGCATTCCGCCGCACTTTCAACAGTGTCTTCGACATCCTGCTCTTAATTGCCGTCCTCGTTGGAGTCCTGATCGGGATCGCCTATGCGATCGATCACGCGACGACCGTCCCGCTCGCCCGAGAAGCCGCCGTGTTCATACTGCTCAGCTGGCCGTTAGCCTACTGGGTGGCTCGATCGGCTCGCAAACGGCTGTCCTGGTTCGAGGAATGCACGCCGTTGTGCGCCGTGGCTCTGCAGCCGTCAGCAGGCCGCAACTACCTGCTCGTTCCTCTTCTTGCTGCTGCCGGGCTATTGATCGGGCCTGTGCTGGTCGCAGCCCCGGAGATCGTCAGCAGATTTTCGATCGGTTCCTTGACTGCCGTCGGCCTTATCTGCGGTAACTTGCACGGGCTGGTATGGGCCTCGTCCGATGCGGTGCCGTTTGCGTCCGTGCGTGGGAAGTTGCCTCCGGGCCACGGCGCCCGGCTGCTCGCGTTTGCTGTCATGCGTTCACAACTGTTCGGGTTGCCGCCAAGACCTGTTGTGCTGACGATTCTGGCAGCCACGCTATTTTGCTCGGTCGCAGCGGCGTTCCTCGTTGCAAACGGCTCAACAGCGGCAGTCGCGGCGGCGGCGGTCACGGTCGTCACACTGGCGGCCTTTAGCCGACCCGATTTTCAATTGTCCAAGTGCGCTCCCAGGGCCGGCTTTGGGCCAAGCGCTGTCATCGTGGCGCACGGACTGTTGCCGCTAGGTATCGCACTCGTAAGCACGCTTGCGGCCTTCCTCGTCCGCGGCGCTAGTGCGGCGTTCCTGGCTTTAACGTGGGGGGCGTGGGCGCTCTTTTTCACTTCCATGGTGCTGAGCGCGTTGCGTTTTCCACGCGTTTCGAAGCAGGCTGCCGTATTGCGGCTGTTGGCCGACATGGTGATTCTCGCGGTGCTTGGCATGGTCTTCTTTCCCATGCTGATCGTCGGTGCCCTTGGCATCATGGCTCACGCAGCGATCGCTCATCGGAGGCTGCTTTGGAGACTGGACTAAACTACGCCGTGAGCGTGCGCGATGTCGTGGTCGCAAGATCGCGATTGCCGGTAGTTTGCGGCGTGTCGCTCGATCTGCGTGCGGGTTCGTGGGCCGGCCTCGTCGGGGCCAATGGAAGCGGCAAGACGACGCTGATCCGCGCACTGGCGGGGCGTCTGCCGGTCGGCAAAGGCGACATTATCGTGCATGGCCACCAATGCGCCAACGACCGGCTGTTCATCGCGACAAAGATCGGGCTCTCGCCAGACGTCCAAGACCTTCCGACCAACCTCTCCGGCAACGAATATTTGCGTCTATGCATCCGAAGATCGTCCGATCGCTCGCGCCTCGACGAACTTGAAGCGGCTCTCGATTTTCGCAGCTTTGCCATGCGAGCGTTGGGCGAAATGTCAGCGGGGATGAAGCAGCGGATTGCGATTTACGCCGCCTTCGTGAACGGTGAGTCGACGGTCTTCCTCGACGAGCCCTTCAACTGGCTCGATCCGGTCTGCTCCTTCAATACGAAAAGGGCTCTACGGTCTCTGACGCAAGAGCATGGGTACACTATCCTGACGGCGCTCCACGACATGGCGACACTGACCGTCCACTGCGATCACGGCTTCCTCATGTCGGCCGGAAAGATAGCGCGAGAGCTCAATCGGGTGGAGCTTCGAGCCGGCGCGAAGGACTTCGCTGCCTTCGAGGCGACGATGATCCAGAGCCTGCTCCGAGCAGGCTAAGCTCTGCTCTTCACCCATTCCAGCGCACTCGATATTCGGAGCTGGAGAGCAGAACCGAAAGGCTCGAGGCGATCACGAGTTTCCGGGCGGATAGCTTCGGCGGGCCATTGACCGCGACTGGCCGAGGTACCCCGACCAACAGCGGTTACGACATCACCTACACGTACCCAGACAGTGCTTCGTGAACCGCTGGCGTCAACAGGCAGGGCGCTTGCGTTAGACGATCGTGTCACGAAGCGGCGCACGCCAGGAAACCCGTTTCGACCCATCGCAGACATTAACCGTGTGAGCTGAAAGGTCGGTGGCCGCCGTGTCCGTCGAAGCGGACCCTAGGTTCTGATCACGATGTCGACCCGATCGGGAGTCACCTCGAACAGAGCAGCAATTTGCCGCCGAAACTGGTCCAAACGATCACCTCGGCTTACCTCCGGGTAACTCGGGGACGGCTGAGAATGTGTAGACCTAGGCTCTGAATCATCATCGGCGATCCCGCTCATCAATTGCATCCAACTGACTTCGAGTGCCTTCTCCAACTTCAACATGACTTCGATTCGAGGCATCACGCCATTCTCTTCCCAATTGTGCACGGCGGTCGGGCTCACAGCCACCCGACGAGCCAAATCAGACTTGCTGAGGGCCGCAAGTTCGCGGAAGCGCTTGATTCGACCGCCTACAAGTCTTGCCCTGTTCATGACCGTCACTCCACGATGCTCCTGGAAGAAAGCCATTAAACTAAACTTTGAGTTCAAACAATAGTTGGCTATACGGCTCAAAAAGAGCCGGGAACGTCAGCTTTCCACCTAAAGCTGCCGTTAGCCGCGTGTCTGCTTTCGACCCATTGCAGACGTTAGCGGCTCGTAGCCGCTCCACTGCATTTGCGAAGACCGGGACGTGGCGCCGCCACTGTCAATTCTTGGGCAGTCTAGCGCGGGGGGTCAAAGGGCGGCCCCCAAGTGTAAGAGATCGCGAGGAAGCCCTTAATTAGTGAAGCTCCCGTGCGGGGGGCACGTTCGAAGCGCCGCCCCTCTAAACTCTGTCCGCCAGACTCGGTTGCCAAGCACTCGTCAGGATTCAGCAACGCCCAGCTAGGCGTCTAAGTTAGTGAAACACGCCTTCAACGTCGTCGATGAATGTACCGCCTGCTTCGTCAGCTGTGACCCAGTGCAGCTGAGCCCGAGCGTCCGAACGTGACGTTCCGATCATAACGATTTCACCGATGTTCAGGTCTGCCCCTGCATGTTCGACCTTGAACCCCCGGCGCGACAAGTCCTTGAATGTGACGGGCAGCCTGACGCCATCAGAATTGGTCAGTTGCGCTTCGAGGCTGACCTCGATGCGCTTCTCCCGCTCCGGTTTTCTTCTGATCTGCATCAGAGTCGGGTCGCACCTCGAGATGTAATCTAAGTTAACTTCCCGGCGATTTAGCTGAGCTTCCTCGCGTGAGGCTGCCGAGCTTGCTTCGCTCCGACCGATGACGATCCCGCAGCCGTGGCAGATACGTCTTCGAGACGCGCTCGGTAGAAGCTGGAGGCGGTGCAAACGGTGCTGCATTCCAAATGAACGCCCAGTGGTTCCCCGGTCGCCTGTCGGCTGAGCCAGCCAAAGCTGGAAGATCCCCGTTTCGTTTCGGACGATTTCGTTAGGACCAGGTGCCAATCACGCAGGCCGACGTGCAAGTTTGCGCGAAGGCACTTGGAGACTGGAAGGGCGCAGAGATCGGCGCCCTCCGTTGATTCCTGATCGACCCGCCGCCCTCACCGTCCGTGAACGACTTCAAGCATCCAGGTCGTGAGGTCCTTCTCAAGTGAGGGTGCCGGTTCTAGGTTGTGATTTGCTCCTCGATAGACACGCACTATCAAGTGCGTGTTGCCGCCACTTGCCAGCGCTCCGCGGATCGCATCGACGCTTGCAATCGGCGGCACGTTCTCATCGGAGCTCCCTTCAGCAAGGAACACGGGAACTTTGACACGGCGCCAGAACACCTGGGGGTCAGTGTCCAAGTTCAGCCACCGCAAGTAGGACTTGCGGTCCTGCTCTGAGGGAATGCGACGAGGTAGCGTGGTGAACTTTGCCCACCGCTCTTGCGCTGCCGCCTCCAGCATGGCTTGCATGAGCCCTCTGTCTCCGCCCCTCCGAATGAACTCATCGAGCCGTCGTTGGACCCTCATGGCTTGTTCGATCTCAGCGGGTGAGAAGTGCAGGGATCGAAGGCGGATCGCATCTGCGTAGAGCGTTACTTCGGCGAAGCTCACGCCGGGCGCAGCGCACGCCACGATGAATGCGAACGGATGTCTGCTGGCGGCAATGGGTGCCACCCAACCGCCTTGGCTATACCCCCAGAGACCGAGCTGCTTCCTGTCGATGTCCTTTCGTGCCTCAAGCATTGCCGCAGCGGCAACAACGTCGCTCGCGAGGACCTCGAGACTCGCGGTGCCCCCATTGGTCTCAGCACCGGTCGGTCGCTTGTCGTAGATGAATGCAGCTATGCCGTGACGGGCAAACAGGTCTGCGAAGTAGCGGTAATCGTTCCGATCCGGTGTGCTCGAGCCGTGGATCAGGATCACTGCCGGAAAGGGCCCTTGGCCCTCCGGCATGAGCAGCGAGCCGGAGAGCGGCACCGTTCCACTGGAGAACTTCAGTAGCGCCTCCCGGTATGGGCGCCTGACTGGACGTGCCCGGCGAAACTCCATCGCGATCGTATGACCGCCACCGGTGGCCTCGCCTTGCAGTAAGCCGCCGCGTAAGACACCTGCAAATCGGAGCGGCGCCTCGCGGGCAGGCAGATCGAAGTTAATGGTCGATCCACTCGTATGAACTTCCGAGAGAGGCTTGCCGAGCAGGCGTTCAGTCGGAAGGCTCATGCTGCCGGCGAGTTGATCTCCGCGGGGCCAAAAATTCAACTCCATTGGAATCCGACGTGTGCGATCCTCGACTTGGCCCACCCAACGGCCATCCAGCTTCGCCAGCGGAAGCACAGTTACCGGGTGGCAGGAGCCGACCAAGCCAGCTACCACCGCAACCGCCGATACCCTGCGTACTGCCTGCATCGTTCGCATGATGTGGCAGACGATCAGAAACGCAAGCACTCCTTCGCTCGCCCAGGGTTGATTGGCAGCTTGCGAGTGAGTAGCGGAGCCTGCGTTGGGGAGTAGCTTCCGACCCTCTCGGTCGGCCCCGCGTCAACACACTTGCGCTTCGGCGCATGGCGCGGGAGCGGCATCGCCGCCTAGCGAGACCAGCACGGATCAGGGCCTGCCCGGGCGTCCTGACACGTGCTGCGTGCGCCCGGCGGAGCAACAAGATGACACCCTTCTCGATTGCCGTTCTGGCCTTCAGCATGTCGGCGGACGCGTGCGCAGCGGCCATCGCGCGCGGAGCCTCAACGCGTCCGACGATCCGCGCGGCTGTTTTGAACGGTGCGGTTTTCGGACTGGTCGAGGCGCTTACACCTCTCGTCGGATGGGCCATCGGCCTTGCCGCCAGCCGCTACGTTGCGGCGATTGACCATTGGGTCGCATTCGTCCTGCTGGGAGGCGTGGGTGGCAAGATGGCCTTTGAGAGCGTCGAACGGATCTTCGGGGCTGCCGAACTGGAGGAAGACGCGCCGCGCCATAACGGGATCCTGACGCTCGTCCTAACAGCAGTTGCGACCAGCATTGATGCGGCAGCCGTTGGGGTCACACTGGCGCTGGTAAACGTGAACATCGTCTCGGTCGCTCTGGCAATCGGCGCTGCGACATTCACCATGGCAACTGCTGGCTTGCTCGTCGGACGCGCCTTCGGCGTCAGATTCGGTCCCGTCCTCGAGCTGATTGGTGGTCTGGGCCTGATTGGGATCGGGACCGGCATTCTGCTCCAGCACACGGGTGTTGTTGGCTGAAGCAGGTGCTCGAGCTGCTAATTGCAGTGCGATCTGCAAGTGCTTGAATTTACTTGTCAGAAAGGAGCGCTTCTTTAGCATCGTGCCTCCGGACGAGGAGTGTCGCCCGGGTGTAGGAGCACAAGTTTATGTCACATGGGACTTCAGGGGACGACGATTACAGCGGGAGCGGCGGCGACGACTCGTATGAGGGGGGCGGCGGTGACGACCGGTTGAGCGGTCGTGGTGGCGACGATAATCTGTCAGGCGGAAGCGGCAGTGACGATCTACGCGGCGGGGACGGTTCGGACGATCTGTCTGGCGACGAT
>NZ_JBSZFB010000004.1:0-274658 GCF_054263715.1 Sphingomonas sp. F9_3S_D5_B_2
CGAGCTGCCGATCGACGATCTCGCGGATCGGCGCCGGCGCGACGAAGGGTGGAGGCGGCGTGTGTCGCGGCGGGGGCGCGGCAATGTTCTGGCCGTGGGGCTGGGCGGATGTGGAAGCCGACAGGCCGGCAAGCACCGTCGCCGCGGCGAACAGGGACAAGGTTGTCATGGGGTTTTCGCCTCGGCCTCAACCGGAAATCAGCCCTCGGCCTTCTCGCAAGCCGGTGATAAGGAAGTCGCCGGGCGGCCTGGAGAATTGGCGATAACCCGAGGCGGGGTGCCGACCTCTGGCACCGAGGCGATGTTGCGGAGGCTTGTCGCCGGTCTGGCGAGCGGCTCGCCCGACTACAGCAAGCTCTCTCCTCAGTTCCCGAAGTTGTCCGCCGGGACCCGCCTATGACACATCCGATGTTCAGCTCGATGGGCGAGCTGAAATCGGTGACTCTCCGCGGGCGTGGTCCGATGGGCGACGACGTTTACGATCTCGTGTTCGCCAAGGGCCGGGTGAGAATGTCGGTCGCGCTCAACGCCGACGGTCGGATGGCCGGCGGCATGCTCCAACCGGTCGCACCGCCCGAGCACTGACAGCGGACAACCTACCACGGAAAACGAATGTCAGCTCCCCACCCATTGCTGACATTCGGGTAACGTCTGCTTTCGGCCCAAAGCTGACAATAGTCTGGCGATGTACTCGTTCCTTGCAGTGGCTTCGAGCCGGCGCGTGGCGCAGGTTTAATTCTGGACGGGTACGGTCAATCTGCGCATCCGGCCGACCGCATAATATGAAAGGCCGATTGCTACCGCGAGAGAAGGCGATGCCGATCTGTGCCCAGGTGACGCGGTTCTTTGCTTGCCGAGCCAAGTCTTGGCCCGTCCCAATGCGAACGGGAGCGCCGCTAACCGCGGCATGCATGTCCTCAAGAGAGATGTTCGCAGGATCAGATCCCGCATTGAACACCAAGACGGTGAAAACAGCATCGTTATGGTCAAATCCGAGTGGACGAACTTGCACGGCGCCGTTCTGAAGAGCTGCATTTAGGGCGGGGATGCCTTTGACGAAACGAGCGCCGATGTTGCCGTCAACGATCCCGTGTATGCCAATCTTCGGTCTCTGCGTTCGCACCTGCGCTCAGCGACACCGCAGCAAGAAGACTTAGCCAGTTGCGCATGGACGCCCCCGAGTCATGTAATTCGGCGAACCATGCTGCGTTGATTTTTATATAAACAACCTCTGGTTGTGTCGTCTGTGCCAATCCGCTGCTGCGGCCTGCCCCGTCCCTGACCTGAGTCAGGCTGCCCCTTTTGATAGCTTCAAGGATGCGACCGTATCGAACCGAGCGAACACCGTTGCGAGGCCATCTAGCAACCGCAGGTCATAATCTGCGAAGTGGCGTACTTCCGCATGGCTAATGTTGCCTGGCGTCGGATCATGCAGAATCGGATACCCGTGGTCTCCCTGGGCAAGCTAATCGACCTAGTTATACTCGGCATAATCAAAGCCGGCGTCGGTATGATGGCAAAGGACGGAGCGGCCCGCAGCCACGGTGCTGAGCAGGGCTGCGCTAACATGCTACGTCAGTGAACTTGATCTCCCGTCCGCGTCCGACAGGTTTTCGCCTAGGGAAAGCCAGCTACGAAGCCTCGCCGTTCTGGGGCGCTCGCCCAGATGTGCTTAGGCTGCCAAGCTCTCGAGCTGCTCGTTCACTTCCAGCCAGCGCGCCTCTGCGGCTTTCAGTTGTGACGCCACGTCGGCACGGCGCTTGCCAAGCTCGCTGATCGGCAGATTCGCCAACTCACGAGGCGCATTCGCGGGATCAGACATCGCCTGGTCCAGCGCCGAGCACTGCGCGGCCAGACGCGCACTTGCAGCTTCCGCTTCCGCCGCAGCCTTCTTGAGCGCACGGGCATCTTCGCGGGCCTTGGCCGCAGCCTTGCGGTTGTGACGCTTCTGCTTCGGATTGTCCGCGCCTGCAGCGCCACGTCCGAGAACGAGGTCGATGTAGTCGTCGACACTGCCGGCATATTCGCTCGCGCCGCCATTCTCGATGAGCACCAGCCGGTCAGCCGTAAGTTCGATCATGTGCCGGTCGTGGCTGACGATGATCACTGCGCCGTCGTACCCGTTGAGGGCCTGAACGAGCGCCTCCCGCGAGTCCACGTCGAGGTGGTTCGTTGGTTCGTCGAGGATGAGCAGGTGCGGCGCATCGCGCGTGATCAGCGCCAGCGCCAGGCGCGCGCGCTCACCGCCCGACAGCTTGCCGACGACCGTCGTCGCCTTGTCTCCGGAGAAGCCGAACCGGCCGAGCTGCGCACGTACCGCTCCCGGCGTGTTGCCGCTCATGGCGCGCGTCATGTGCTGAAGCGGCGTGTCCTCGCCGTGCAGTTCCTCGACCTGATACTGGGTGAAATAGCCGACCCGCATCTTGCCCGACGCGGTCACGTCGCCTTCCATGGGCATCAGTTGGGCTGCCAGCAGACGCGCGAGCGTGGTCTTGCCGTTGCCGTTGCGGCCGAGCAATGCGATGCGATCGTCGGGATCGATCCGCAGGTTCAGCCGGCGCAGAACCGGCTCCTCGGCATAGCCGACGGCCGCCATGTCGAGCGTGATCAGGGGCGGCTTGAGCTGCGACGGGCTTGGAAACTCGAAGCTGAGACTGGGATCGTCAGCCAGGGCGGCGATCGGCTGCATCTTGGCGAGCATCTTGGCCCGCGACTGGGCCTGCTTCGCGGTCGAGGCACGCGCGCTGTTACGAGCGATATAGTCCTGCAAACGGGCTCGCTGTGCCTCTTGGGCGGACTGCGCTGCGGCAATCTGGGCCGCCCGCTCGGCGCGCTGCCGCTCGAAGCTGTCGTAGCCGCCGCTGAAGACCGCGATCTTGCCGCGCTCGAGGTGCAGGATGGTGTCGACGACATTGTTAAGCAGATCCCGCTCGTGGCTGATGACGATCAGGGAGCCGGCGTAGCTCTTGAGGAAGTTCTCGAGCCATTGCGTCGCTTCGAGGTCGAGGTGGTTGGAGGGCTCGTCGAGCAGCAGCAGGTCCGGCCCGGAAAAGAGCAGTGCGGCAAGCGCCACACGCATCTTCCATCCGCCGGAGAAGCTGTCGAGCGGCCGCGATTGCATGTCCTCGTCAAAGCCTAGTCCCAGCAGGATGCGGGCGGCACGGGCCGGCGCCGTGTACGCGTCGATCGCAAGGAGGCGCTCGTGGATGTCCCCAAGCCGGTGCGGATCGCTGCAGATCTCGGCTTCTTCGGTCAGCGTTGCGCGCTCGACATCGGCGGCAAGCACGGTTTCGAACGGCGTCGCGGTGCCGGCCGGCGCTTCCTGCGCGATGTACCCGAGCCGTGTGCGGCGCGGCATTTCGATCGCGCCCTCGTCCGGGTCGATGAGGCCGATGATCGCCTTCATCAGAGTCGACTTGCCGGCGCCGTTACGGCCGATCAGCCCGACGTGCGCGCCCGGTGGGATCGCCGCCGAAGCGCGGTCAAGTATGATGCGCCCGCCGAGGCGAACCGTAAGGCCATTGATGGTCAGCATGGGCCGCCCGTAGCAGCCAATTGCGTCTAGCCCAAGCAGCAGGTCTGAGTTGCAGAAGTGACCCTGGCGCGGGCGAAGGAGTATCCGCTCCGCCATTCAAGGAACCCGCCCTTCCCCCTCCCGTTGAGAGGCGGGATGGACCAGCAGGCGAGCAGACCGAACGGATCACTGATCCAGCCCTCGCCGGAGGCGGAAGCCTTCTACTGCGAGGTGCTGACGAAGATGGTGGAGTCAGGTATCCCGTTCCTCGTCTCCGGGACCTACGCGCTTTCAGACTACACCGGCATCGACCGCCCGACGAAGGACGTGGACGTCTTCGCCACGGCCGGCGACGCGCTGAAGCTCCTCGCCTTCTTTCGGGACCAGGGCTTTGACACCGTCGTCGTCGACGAGCGCTGGCTCGCTCGCGTCACCCGCGGCGAGATGTTCGTCGACATCATCTACAACATGCCAACCTCGTCCTCGCACGTGACCGAAGACTGGTTCCGCAACGCGCCCGAGACGGAGCTGTTCGGAACGCGGGTCAAGCTGGTCCCGCCGACCCAATTCATCTGGTCGAAGATCTTCGTCCAGGACCATCACCGCTACGACGGGGCCGACGTCGCCCACATGATCCTGAAGTGTCACGGCAAGGTCGACTGGCGGCAGCTGCTCTCGCACATGGAGCTTTACTGGGAAGTGCTGCTGATGGCGGTGCTCAACTTCCGCTTCGTCTATCCCAGCGAGCGCAAGGTCATCCCGCAGTGGCTGTTCGACGAGCTGCTCGACCGCTTGCACAAGCAGGACGCCGTCGACCCGCCCGACAAAAAGGTTTGCCGCGGCCGGATCTTCTCTCCGCGGGACTATGGCGTGGACGTCGAACAATGGGGCTTCTCGGAAGCCGTCGGAAACCTTGAAGAGCAATATGGACAATAAAGATCAGAAGCTGCGCGTTGCCGCCATCGGCGACCTCCACGTGCAGGAGACGGACAGCGCCCCCTATCGCGAGTTGTTTGCGGAGATTTCGTCCGTTGCCGACGTGCTTGTGCTGTGCGGCGACCTCACCAACTTCGGCAAGACGAAGGAAGCGAACATCCTTGCCGAGGACATCAAGTCCTGCTCGATCCCGGTGCTCGGCGTACTCGGCAATCACGACTATGAATGCGGCCAGCCCAAGCATGTCGCGGAGATCCTCCATGACGCCGGCATGACCATCCTCGACGAGCAGGCGGTCGAGATCGGCGGCGTCGGCTTCGCGGGCGTCAAAGGCTTCCTCGGCGGCTTCGGGCGCGGCGAGATCGCGCCGTTCGGCGAGCCAATCATCAAGGCCTTTGTCGACGAGGCCATGAACGAGGCCCGAAAGCTGGAGAACGGACTTCGAACGATCCGGACCGAACGGAGCGTCGCGGTCCTCCATTACTCGCCGACGTGCGAAACGCTGGAGGGCGAGCCGCCGGAGATCTACCAATATCTCGGCTCGGCTCGCCTGGCAGACGCGATCGACCGCTTCGATCACGTCAAGGCCGTCGTTCACGGCCATGCCCACCACGGCAGCTACGAAGGCCGCACTCCGCGCGGCACGCCCGTGTTCAACGTCGCGCAGTTCGTGCTGAAGCCGCGCTTCGGCAAACCCTATACGGTGCTGGAAATCTGACCACAGCAGAATGACTTGCGCCTGATGTAGGCGTTCGTTACGGCCTCGGCTTCCCTTCCGGAGCTGCCCTCGCGCCCTGATGCCGTTCGACCTCAGACTCAATCAACGTCGCTTCAATCAGCTGGCGCTACTTGCGGTCGTGTTCGGGTTCGCGCTGCTGGTCATCGGGTTCGTGACGACGGTCGGCACCACCCTGACCAGCCAGCGCGCGACGCTCGCCGTCAGGCACACCTATCAGGTCGCCGACCAGATCGACCAGGTCATGCTGGCGATCGACCGGTCGGAAACGGCGACTCGCGGCTACCTGCTCGCTCCGGATCCCGTGCGCATCCAGACGCGGAACGACAATCTCGCGCGCATCGCTCCTACGCTTGACCGGATCGCTGCGATGACCCGCGACAATGCCCACCAGCAGGAGGCGGTGGCGGAGCTTCGCGCGATGGTCGCTGCCCAGCGCGCGACTTCCGACAGCATCATGGCCAAGGCGGTGAGTGGCCGCCTCGACGCGGCACGCGCCGAGTTCGTGAGCACTGCGAAGGTCCGCCGGGTCGAGCAGGCCCGGACGATCGCCCGCCGCATGCGCAGGGAAGAGGAACGGCTGCTTGCCGAGCGCGAAAATGTCGAGAGTAGCAGGCAGACGCAGCTAGTCGCGATTCTCGCCGTCACCGGCATCCTGCTGCTGCTGATCGGCGCAGCGGCCTTCATGCTGGTGCGCCGCTACACGATCGACCTGACCCGCGCCCGCGACCGCCTCAACCTGCTGAATGCCGACCTCGAAGGCGAGGTCGAGCGCCGCAGCGGCCAGCTTCGCCGTGCGAACGACGAGATCCAGAAGTTCGCATACATCGTCAGCCACGACCTTCGCTCGCCGCTCGTGAACGTGATGGGGTTCACCTCGGAGCTGGAGGCGGCGAACACAACTATCGGCGCCCTCGTGGAGCGAGTGGAGGCCGAGCGCCCCGACCTGATTACCGCCGACGTCCGGCACGCACGCGAGGACCTGCCGGAAGCCATCGGCTTCATCCGGTCGTCGACGCAGAAAATGGACCGGCTGATCAATGCCATCCTTCAGCTCTCCCGGCAGGGGCGCCGGGTGCTGACGCCGGCACCTGTCGACATGGACGCGCTGATCGGGGACATCATCGCCAGCCTGGATCACCGCCTGACCGAAGTCGGAGCAACTGCGGATATAGAGGGATCCCTGCCCGACATCGTCAGCGACCGCCTCGCGCTAGAGCAAATCTTCTCGAACCTGCTCGACAATGCCGTGAAGTATCTCGACCCGGAGCGGCCCGGTCACCTGGTGGTTCGCGGCCGCTCAGAAGGCGAATGGCTGATCTACGAGGTTGAGGACAACGGCCGCGGGATCGACCCGCGCGACCATGAGCGGGTGTTTGAGCTTTTCCGCCGCGCCGGAGCGCAGAACCAGCCCGGCGAAGGGATTGGTCTCGCCCACGTGCGCGCTCTGGTCTATCGCCTTGGCGGCATGATCGACTGCACTTCACAGGTCGGGCAGGGCTCGACCTTTCGACTGCGCCTTCCACTGACCTATCGCGACAAGGGAGCGGACAATTGACCGACGAGCGGCCCGTCAACATCATCATGATCGAGGACGATGAGGGGCATGCCCGCCTCATCGAGAAGAACATCCGCCGTGCCGGGATCAACAACGCGATCAAGCACTTCGCCGACGGCGGCAGTGCGGTCGACTTCCTGTTCAACGATCCCGCCGGGCCGGCCAAGAACGGCCCTGCACTCGTCCTCCTCGACCTCAACCTGCCCGACATGAGCGGAACCGACATCCTCGCCCGCATCAAGGAGGACGCGGCGCTGCACCGGACTCCGGTCGTCGTGCTCACGACCACCGACGACAAGCGCGAGATCCAGCGCTGCTATGACCTCGGGTGCAACGTCTACATCACCAAGCCGGTGAACTACGAAAGCTTCGCGGACGCGATCCGCCAGCTGGGGCTGTTCCTGTCGGTCATCCAGGTGCCGGAGGTCGCGCCCGACTGATGCAGGAGCCGCGACGCATCCTCTATATCGACGACGACCCCGGCCTTCGTCGGCTGGTCGAGAAGCTGCTCGTCCGCCGCGGTCATTCGGTTGTGGGGGCAGGCAGCGGCGCCGAAGGGGTGGATATCGCCCGGGCCGAGCGTTTCGACCTGATCGGCGTCCACCACTACATGCCCGGGATGGACGGCCTGCAGACGGTCGCCGAGCTGCGCAAGCTGCCGGAATCGCCGCCGATCATCTACGTTACGGGCTCGGACGAGAGCAGTGTCGCCGTCGCCGCCCTCAAGGCCGGCGCGGCCGACTATGTCGTGAAGTCGGTCGGCGACGATTTCGTCGACCGGCTCGAGCTTGCGTTTGGCCACGCGCTTGCCAAGCTTCGGCTGGAACGCGCCAAGGTCGAGGCGGAGGACGCGTTGAAGGCATCGAACGAGCGGCTCCAGACGCTGCTTCGCGAGGTCAATCACCGGGTCGCCAATTCGCTCCAGCTGGTCGCGACGATGGTGTCGATGCAGGCCCGGCTGATCAGCGACGAGCGGGCGCGCGACGCGCTCGATGACACCGAGCGCCGCATCCAGGCGATCGCCCAGGTTCACCGCCGGCTTTACACGTCGGACGACGTCCAGACCGTCGCGATGGATGAATATCTGGCTGCTCTCGTGACGGAGCTCGAGGAGACCTGGTCCAGCGACCTGGCGCCGCGGGCGATCCGCCTCACGGCCGAGCCGCTACAGCTTCATGCGGAGAAGGCCCTGAGCCTCGGCGTCATCGTCAACGAGCTGGTCAGCAACGCCTGCAAATATGCCTATGGGCCCAAGGACCAGGGCGAGATTCGCGTGGACTTTGCCCGTACGTCCGGCGAGCGCTTCCGTCTCTGTGTCGAGGACGACGGTCCCGGTCTGGAGGACGGCGCCGAGCCGCGCGGCACCGGCCTCGGCTCCAAGCTGATCGCCGCGATGGCCAGGGCGCTGTCGACCTCGGTCCAGTACGACACCACGCACAGCGGCGTGCGCGCTGTGGTCACCGCGGCAATCTAGGCCGGCGTCACTCCGCGCCGCTGCCCGGCTCGGCCTGCGCCCGGTGCATCTTGGCGGTCATCGCGTCGGTCATCACTTCCGCGCCGGCCACCTGCATCTTGTTCTTGAGGCCGTAGATGACCGAAGCCTCACCGCTGTTCATGGCTTCCCAGCCGGCCTTCGCGACGTCCGCCGGATCGTCCTTCTTCGCCTGCCCGATCTTCGTGTCTTCCATCTCGGCGCGGTGGAAGAAGTTGGTTTCGGTGGCGCCGGGCTTCAGGCAGGTGACGGTCACGCCGCTGCCCTTGATCTCCTCGTTGAGCGCCGCCGAGAAGCTGTCAATGAAGGCCTTGCTGCCGTTGTAGACCGCCTGGAACGTGCCCGCCATGTGACCGGCGATGGATCCGGTGATCAGCACCTTGCCTTCGCCGCGATCGACCATTTTCTTCACGATCGGCTGGATGAGCAGCAGCGTGCCGGTGATGTTGGTGTTGACGATGTGCTGCCACTCTTGCGGATCCTGATCGAGGAACCCGTGGCCGAGGCCGTGGCCCGCATTGGCGACGAGCACGTCGACCTGGCGGTCACCGATGCGGGCGATCAGCTGGTCCAGCCCCTGTTGCGTCGCGAGGTCTGCCTCGATCTGCTGCACGTCGACGCCGAACTCCTTCAGCGCCGGCCCAGCCTCGACGAACGGCGTATCGGCAGCGACGATCAGGTCGTAGCCGTCCTGCGCCGCGAGCTTCGCGAGCTCGAGCCCGATTCCGCTCGACGCGCCGGTGACGATTGCAAGTTTACGCGAGCTCATGCTGCTGCTCCTTCTGGTCCTGCTTGGGAGTGGCCATTTCTGTTTTCAGTACTATCTTGGTGAATTGCTCCTGATCGTCGTGCCAGTGCTTGTACATCTCGGCAGCCTGCTCGAGCGGCGCGTGGTGCGAGATGAGGAAGGTGGTGTCGACCTTCCCCTCCTCGATCAGCGTCAGCAGCGGCTTCAGGTAGCGATGGACGTGGGTCTGGCCCGTCTTCATCGTCAGCCCCTTCTCCATGAAGGCGCCGACCGGGAACTTGTCGGCAAAGCCGCCATAGACGCCGGGCACCGAAACGCGGCCGCCCTTGCGCACCGACAGGATCGCCTCCCGGAACGCATGGATGCGGTCCGTGACCATGAAGGTCATGCTCTTCACCTGGTCCATGATGTTATCGATCGAGATGCCGTGGGCCTCCAGGCCAACCGCGTCGATCACCGCATCCGGGCCGATGCCACCGGTCATCTCGGCAAGCGCTTCGCGGACGTCCACCTCGCGATAGTCGAGGATCTCCGCGCCCAGCCCCTTGGCCAGCTGCAGCCGCGACTTGTAGTGATCGATGGCAATCACGCGGTGCGCGCCCATGATCAGTGCGGACTGAACCGCGAACAGTCCGACCGGACCGCAGCCCCAGACGGCGACGGTGTCGCCAGGCTCAATTTCGCAGTTCTCCGCGGCCATCCAGCCGGTGGGCAGGATGTCGGTCAGGAACAGGACCTTGTCGTCTTCGAGATGGTCCGGAACGACGAGCGGTCCGACGTTCGAGAAAGGCACCCGGACATATTCCGCCTGTCCGCCGGCATAGCCGCCGGTGAGGTGCGAGTATCCGAAAACGCCGGCCATCGGGTAGCCGTACTGCGTCTCCGTGGCGTCGGACGTTTCCGCCGGGTTGGTGTTGTCGCAGCAACTGAACTGCTGCTTCTGACAGAAGAAACACTGGCCGCAGGCGATCGGGAACGGCACGACGACGCGCTGTCCCTTCTTCAAGGTGCTTTCGGACCCGACTTCGACGACTTCGCCCATGAATTCATGGCCAAGGATGTCGCCGGTCCGCATCCCGGGGATATAGCCGTCGTAGAGGTGAAGGTCGGACCCGCAGATAGCCGTCGACGTAACCCGCAGAATCGCGTCCTTCGGGTTGACGATCTCGGGATCGGGGACGGTGTCCACGCGGACATCGTGGCGGCCGTGCCAGGTGAGTGCGCGCATCGCGATGCTCCTTAGACTGTCGCTTCGGTTGGGGTTTCGGACTTGCGGGCGGAAGGCGACGCGTTGGTCGCAACCTCGCCCGTTTCGATCAGCTGCTTGAAGCGCCGCAGGTCGCGCCGTGCCTGAACGTTCGGCTCGCGCTGCAACAGCTTGGCGATCGCTCGGCCTGGCAGCCCGGCGGGCGGATCGTATTTCATCGTCAGGCGGACCGCAGTGCCGCGGCCCGGCGCCACCTCGAAGAACTCGACGCGGCCTTCGGTCTGGATCTGCGAGTCGGGCTCGCTCTTCCACGCGATCGTCTCGCCGGGCCGGTCTTCGGTGATCCGCGTCCGCAGCTCGACGGTCGTTCCCGCCGGCGCCTTGATCGTCCACTTGGAAGCGCCGTCACCCTCGGTGATGATGCGCTCCACATTCTCCATGAAGCGCGGGAACTTCGTGAAGTCCCGCCACTCGCGGTAGATTTCATCGCGCGGCTTGTTGATCGACACCGTGCGGCCGACGAGACCTTCCTCGTACCGCCCCGTCTTGCGCCGGAACGTATGGTCCGGGGCGTCGCTGATGTTGGTGCCATCGTCGTGCACGTCCGCCGACCGGCGTGCGAGCAGGAAACCGGCGGCGCCCACTGCGACCGCCAGCCCGGCGCCGATGAGCGCCTTCTGATTGCCTGAAACTGTTGATTGATCCGCCATGGGACTCCTCCGTCGCGTACGGGGGTCAACCTAAACGGCTATTCCAAGTTCCTAAGGTTGTTGCCAGTTCTCGATGATCTCGACGAAGCGCGTAAGCCACGCGTTGGTCTGGTGACCGTCGACCACGCGGTGGTCGATTGTCAGCGTCACATAGGCCATTGGGCGGATCAGGATGGCGTCTTGTCCGCCGACTTCCCGCACCACAACGCGCTTCTCGAGCTTGCCGACGCCGAGGATCGCCGCCTGCCCCTGATGAAGGATGATCGGTGCCGCGAGCAGCGACCCTGACACGCCGTGGTTGGAGATGGTAAAGCTGCCGCCGGACACGTCCGACCGCTCGAGCTTCCCGTCACGCGCTCGGCGGGTGAGGTCGTCGAGCCTGGCGCCAATCTGCTGGAGCGTCATCGCACCTGCGCCCTTCACGACAGGGACGACCAGCCCCTTCTCGCCCAGTGCCGTCCCGACACCCACGTCGATCGTCGGCGAAATGGCGATTCGGTCCTGCTCCCAGCGGCCGTTGATTGCCGGAGCGACAGCCATCGCCTCCGCGGCGGCCTTGACGATGTAGGCGGTGTAGCTGAGCTTCAAGCCGCCAGCGGCCTTCGCGGCCTTGTGCGCGGCAACGGCCGAGAAGTCGGCCTCGAACAACGCCGTGACATGCGGTGCTTCCGAGACCGCGCGAACCATGTTCTCGGCGATCGCGAGCCGCATCCGGTCGTGCGGAACGTCCTGGGCGGAGAAGTGGCGCGGCTGTGCCGAGGAAGGCTGGCCGCCGCTGACAGTGGTCGCGCCCGCCACCGCGCGGTCAACGTCGTCCCGCGTCACGCGGCCGTTGCGGCCTGTGCCCTGGATGCGCGCCGGATCGATACCGTGCTGCTGGCAGGCTCTTCGAACGGAAGGGCTAAGCCGGGTTTCGACGTCTGCGTCCGTGCTGGGCGAAATCGAGGGGCGTTCCTGAACGGTTGGCACCACATGCCCTTCGACCTCGGGCTCGGACCTGCATCCCAGTCGAACGGACGCTTCCGTGCTGATCCTCGCCAGCAATGCTCCCGGCATCGCCTCCGCGTCGGTTTCGAGGACAATTTCGGCCAGCACGCCCGCAGCAGGCGCGGGCACCTCCTGCGTCACCTTGTCGGTCTCAAGCTCGACCAGGGGATCGTTCTCCGCGACCGCGTCGCCGATCTGCTTGAGCCAAGCGCGAACGACGGCCTTGGTGCCCTCCTGCTCGTCGGGAACGCGGACCTCGATCAAGTCAGAACCCCAGCAGCCGGTCGATCTCGGCGCGGATGCGCTCCACCGACGGAACCGCGCTTTCGAGCAGCTTGGGATGATGCGGGCTCGGGATGTCGGGCATGGTCACCCGGGCAACCGGCGCATCCAGGTCGAGGAAGGCTTCATCGGCGACGATGGCGGCAATCTCCGCGCCGAAGCCGCCGGTCCGCAGATCCTCGTGGACGATCAGGCAGCGGCGGGTCCGGCGAACGCTGTCGAGCACCGTCTCCCGGTCCCACGGCTGCAATGTACGAAGATCGACGACGTCGGCGCTGACACCCTCGGCCGCAGCCTCGCAGCGCGGCACCATCGCGCCCCAAGTGACGATCGTGATCCGGTCGCCTTCGCGCGTCTTCTTCGCGCGCCCGAACGGCAGCACGTAATCGTCGCCGGGCCAAGGCCGCCGCGCCCAACTATCGTCCAGCATCGCCCGATGCTCGAAGAACAACACCGGGTCGTTGCCGCGCAGGCTGCCGCGCAGCAGGCCGACCGCGTCCTCAGCGTTCGACGGCACCGCGACCTTCCAGCCAGGATTGTGGACGAACTCGACCTCGTTCGTCATCGAATGCCACGGGTCCCCACACTTGAAGAAGCCGCCGGGCACACGAAGCACCAGAGGCGCGGCGAACCGGTTGTGCGTCCGCCAGCGCATGGTCCCGCAATCGTGGATCTGCTCGGTCGCTGGTTCGGCATATTTGCGGAACTGGATCTCCGGCACGGGCATCAGCCCGGCGAGCGCCATGCCAACGGCACGACCGACGATCCCTTCCTCGTTCAACGAGGTGTCGAACACCCGCTCACGCCCGAACTTCTCCTGCAGGCCGAGCGTCACCGCGTGCACGCCGCCCTTGGGTCCGACGTCCTCGCCGAACACCACCACGCGCGGGTTGGACTCAAGCTCCTGATCGAGCACGCGGCGGATCGCCGTCACCATGTTGATGCGCTGCCCGGCCCTTGCGGTTTCGTTGCTTGGCTGCGGCGGGACATAGCCACTGTTCCACAGGCCACCGACCTGCTGCAGCTCGCCTTCGTAGAAGACATGGCTGGTAACTTGCTCCGGGGAAGACACGCCCCTCGCCTCAGCCTCGGTGCGCGACGCCTCGACCTGCCAGGCGGTCTCGCGCTCCAGGTCCGACCATTGTTCGTCGCCGATCTGAAATCGGGCGACATGCGTTTTAAGCTTGGGCAGCGGATCGCGCGCCCACTCGGCAGCGATCTCCGCTTCCGACTTGTAAGCTTGCGTGTCCTGCGCGCTATGCCCCTCGAGCCGCGGCACCGTCAGCCGCAGTAGCGCCGGCGTCCGGTGCGTCCGGACGTGGCTGACGGCGTCGTCAATCAGGCGCGCCGCGATGGCGGGATCGGTGCCGTCGCCGCTGAAGATCGTCAGCCCGGAGAAGCTCGCGAGGTTCGCTGCGATGTCCTTGCCCGGCGTCTGATAGTCGGACGGCACCGAGATGCCGTAGCCGTTGTCCTCAACGTACATCAGCAGCGGCAAAGATTGCGTCGTCGCAATGGTTAACGCGGACCAAAATCCACCGGTCGCACAGCTGGCGTCGCCACCAAGCACCAGCGCGATATTGTCGAGCGCGCCTTCATCGAGCACGTGGTTCTTGTACTTGATCGCCTGCGCCCAGCCGACGGCCGGCGTGTATTGCGCCCCTACCCCGCCCGCCATCGGCATCGCGTGGGCGCCGCCCGGGTTTGGGTAGTTGAACACGACGCCGATATCGCGGCCGTCGGAATAGCCGCCAGCCAAGCCCATTCCCGAACCGAGCGCGTCGGCAAGCGGCACGCCGAGCGCGAGGAGCAGCGGCCGTGAACGATAATAACCGAACGCCGCGTCACCGTCCTTGAGCCGCAAGCCGAGCAGCACCTGCGCCATGTCGTGGCCGCGCGCGGAGAACTGGTAGAGCACCTTCCTCGCGGGAACGAGCTCCTCCTCCTCGAGACGGTCCAGTTCCCGGCTCGTCAGCACCAGCCGCGCGACCTCGCGCCAATCGACCTCAGCGGTCACCTTGCCCGGATCGCGGTCGGCCATGGTCAGGCGTCCAGCGCCTCGACCACGGCGGCGGTAAATCGGTCGATCTGCTCGTCACTGAGGCCGACCACGTTGAAGCGTCCGCTGTCTGCCATGTAGATCGCATCGTCCGCGCGCAGCTTCAGCACCTGGTCCTTGGACAGCGGCAGCATCGAGAACATCCCGAACTGTCGCCCGATGAAGGCCAGCCGCGGGTCGGCCGATGCAATCCGCTGACGCACCGCGTTGATCCGGT
The DNA here is from genome assembly GCF_054263715.1 of Sphingomonas sp. F9_3S_D5_B_2. NCBI lineage: Bacteria > Pseudomonadati > Pseudomonadota > Alphaproteobacteria > Sphingomonadales > Sphingomonadaceae > Sphingomonas > Sphingomonas sp. F9_3S_D5_B_2. The sequence continues at coordinate 14,447 of NZ_JBSZFB010000004.1, forward strand.
CGCGCATCGCACTGAGTTCGCCGAGCCACTCGGCCCGCAGCTCGGGGTCCTCGAGCACGATGTGGACCGCCGCGGCGCCATGGTCGGGCGGCATGGACCACATCTGACGCGCAATCTGGAGAACATGCGCCATCGCCGTCGCCGAATTCTCGGGAGAGCGCGTCTTGATCCACAGCGAACCGACGCGATCACGGTAGACGCTGAAACTCTTGTCGCAGCTCTGGGCGATGACGACTTCGTCGCAAGCATCGAGCATCAGGCGGACGCCGAACGCATCCTCCTCAAGCCCGCGGCCAAAGCCCTGGTAAGCGATGTCGATGAACGGGATCAGCCCCCGTTCCGCGGCCACGCGCGCGACCTCGCGCCACTGGTCCTCGTCGAGGTCGGCACCGGTCGGATTGTGGCAGCAGCCGTGCAGCAGCGCGACATCGCCCGCCTGCGCACTCTCAAGCGCGGCCAGCATGTCCTCGAAGCGGATCGCCCCCTGACCGCGCTCATAATAGGGATATTCGACCGCTTCCAACCCGACCGACTTGATGATCGGCGGATGATTGGGCCAGGTCGGAGCACCAAACAGCACCCGCGCATTCGGATTGGCGGCCGCGATCAGCTCGAACCCGAGCCGGAGCGCCCCGCAGCCGCCCGGCGTCTGAAGCCCCGCAATCCGCTGGTCCGACGCATGCTCGCCAAGGAAGATGGGCCGCAGAAGCTCGGCAAACCGTTTGTCGCCCGCGCCGCCGAGATAGGACTTGGTCGGCTGGCTATCGACCAGCCGTTGCTCCGCCTTCTTGATCGTCTTCAGGATCGGCGTGTTGCCGGCGCCGTCGCGCCACACGCCGACGCCGACGTCGATCTTCTCCGGCCTCTCGTCGGCGTTGCACAACGCGATCAGTTGCAGCAGCGAGTCGCTCTGGACAGGCGGGAGATCGGCGAGCCCCTTGGCTCTCTCGGCAGTGGTTAGCATGAAAGCGCGATTAGCGAACTCAAGCGTCGTAATCCACCGCCACGCCGTCGCCGAACGGCACCGACTGGCAGGTGAGGACATAGCCGGCCGCCACCTCCTCGTCCGTCAGCCCATAGCGGGCCGCCATCTCGACCTTGCCGCTCGTCACCCGCGCACGGCACGTCGCGCAGACGCCCGCCTTGCATGCGAACGGCGCGGGCAGCCCGGCCTCGCGCGCGCTATCGAGAATGTTGCCGGCCACGAACGGAACGCGCCGCGTGCGGCCGTCGAGAGTGACGGCGAGAGTCACCCCTTCCGCCGCGGTCTGCAGCTGCGCCATTTCTCGTGTGACCGCTTCGGCGGGACGGTCGGCGGTGAACCGCTCGATGTGGATGCGATCACGGGGAATGTTACGGTCGAGCAGCGCGCCCTCGGCAGCGTCCATCATCGGCCCAGGCCCGCAGATGAACCAGTCCGAGACATCCGCCGCGTCAGGAACGAGGTGCGCGATCGCCTCCGCGCAGCGTTCCCGGTCCAGCATGCCGTTGAACAGGTCGATGTCCTGCTCTTCCTGGTCGAGAAAGTGGTAGATCTCGAAACGGCCGAGGTGCTTGTCCTTCAATGCCGCAAGCGTCTCGAGGAATATGACCGAGCTGCTGTCGCGGTTGCCGTACAGCAGCGTGAAGCGGCTTCGCGGCTCCACCTTGAGCAGCGACTTCACCAGCGACATGATCGGGGTGATCCCGGAGCCGCCGGCGATCGCGACGACGTGCCGCGCCCGTTCGGGGTCGAACCGCGTCGTGAACGACCCGTGCGGCGGCATCACCTCGATCGTGTCGCCGGCCTTCAACCGTTCGCCCACCCAGTTGGAGAACAGGCCGCCGCCGATTCGTTTCACGGTGACCATCCAGTCTCGCTCGGCAGGTGTCGTGCACAACGAGTAGCTGCGCCGCACGTCCTCGCCCTCGATGATGGCGCGTAAAGTCAGGTGCTGTCCGGGCTTGAACACGAACCTGTCCCGAAGCTCCGGCGGGACTTCGAGACGGATGGAGTTGGCGTCGGCGGTTTCGGCAATCACTTCGGTGACGCGAAGTGCGTGGAAATGCTCGGCCATCTACCTGCTCATCTCACCAGGTCGCGTCGGGGTACGTGCGCGGCAGATACTGCATGACCGCGAGCAAGTGCCCGAGGTGCTCGCTATGATGCCCGCGCCGCCCGCCGAGTATCGGCCGCTGGTCGGCAGGCGCTGCAAGCTGCCCATCGGCAAGGATGGCGCCAATCGCCGCTCGATATTCTGCTTCGAACGCGCGCGGGTCCGGCGCCATGCCGCAGTCGATCGCGCCCTGGAGCGCCTCGTCGACCTCGAACAGCTCCGGCACGAAGCGCCAGCACCAGTCGAGCCCTTCGATCATGCGCCGCGCGCTCTCCTCGGTGCCATCGCCGAGCCGCACGGTCCACTCGGTGGCGAGCTCACAATGATAAGCGATTTCCTTGACCGCCTTGGCCGCGAACTCGGCAAGGAAGCGGTCGCTCGACCCGGTCAGCCGCTGCAGCAGCATGTGCTGCCAGGTCGAATAGAGGAGGTGTCGAGCGATCGTCTGCGCGAAGTCGCCGTTCGGCTGCTCGACAAGCAGGCAGTTCTTGAAGTCGAGCACGTCGCGATGGAAGGCCAACTTGTCGCCATCGCCCGCTTCACTAAGCAGCAAGGTCGCCTGCCCGACGAGGTCGAGCGCCAGATTGGCGAGGCTGATGTCGACTTCCAAGACGGGCCCATGGCCGCACCATTCGCCAAGCCGCTGGCCAAGCACCAGCGCGTCGTCACCAAGGCGCAGCAGATAGTCGCGGCGAGCACTGTCCTGCGGCGAAGCCGCAGGTGCGTCGAAGACCCCCGCCCCCGTGGCTCCGGCCGGCACGTCGATCGGCGGCAACGACGCCATCAGATGTGCTTCACCTCGTCGGGGATCTCGTAGAAGGTCGGGTGGCGGTAGATCTTGCTCTCCGCGGGCTCGAACAGCTCGCCGGCCTGATCAGGGTCGCTGGCAACGATCTCGGCCGATGGCACGACCCACAGGCTCACCCCTTCCATGCGCCGGGTGTACGTGTCCCGCGCATGGGCCAGCGCGAGCTGCGCGTCAGGAGCATGAACGCTGCCAACGTGGCGATGCGAAAGGCCGCCCTTGCTGCGGACGAAGACCTCCCAGAGCGGCCAGTCGCCACTCAAGCGGCCTTCCTCGCGCGGCGCTTCGCTTCGTGCGCGACGGCGGCTTCTCGAACCCACGCGCCATTGTCCCAGGCGTCGCGGCGAGCCTTCATGCGCTCCTTGGCCACCGGGCCTTCCCCGCGCACGACGGAGTAGAATTCGTCCCAGTCCACGGCACCGAAGTCGTGACCGCCCTTCTCCTCGTTCCACTTGAGATCGGGATCGGGCACCGTGAGCCCCAGGAACTCGGCCTGCGGCACCGTGATGTCGACGAACTTCTGGCGAAGCTCGTCATTCGTCTCGCGCTTGATCCGCCAGCGCATCGACTGCGCCGTGTTCGGGCTGTCGGCATCCGGCGGGCCGAACATCATCAGGCTCGGCCACCACCAGCGGTTTAGCGCGTCCTGCGCCATTCGCTTCTGCTCAGCGGTGCCGTTCGCAAGCGCGATCATGATCTCGTAGCCCTGGCGCTGGTGGAAGCTCTCTTCCTTGCACACGCGGACCATCGCCCGAGCGTAGGGCCCATAGCTCGTCCGCTGCAGCGGCACCTGGTTCATGATCGCGGCGCCGTCGACCAGCCAGCCGATCGCGCCGATGTCGGCCCATGTCAGCGTCGGATAATTGAAGATCGTGGAGTACTTCGCTTTGCCGCTGTGCAGCGCCTCGATCATCTGCTCCCGACTCGTGCCCAGCGTTTCCGCCGCGCAATAGAGGTACAGCCCATGCCCGGCCTCGTCCTGCACCTTGGCGAGCAGGATCGCCTTGCGCCGCAGCGACGGCGCTCGCGTGATCCAATTGCCTTCGGGCAACATGCCGACGATCTCGCTATGAGCATGCTGGCTGATCTGCCGCGTTAGCGTCCGCCGATACGCCTCAGGCATCCAGTCCTTCGGCTCGATGAACTCGTCCGCCGCAACCCGCGCTTCGAAAGCCTCGAGCAGCTGCGGGTCCTCAAGGTTCTCGATCTTGGCGCTCTTCTGGAGCTCGGTCGTGTACATGGGTCCGATGTAGCCTTTGCCGTAGCGCGGTTCAAATCACCCGCGTAACTAGCGCCATGGCCTATGAGACGATCCTCTTCGAGCCCGGCGCGATTGCCCGGATAACGCTCAACCGGCCCGAGCGGCTCAACAGTTTCACCGTTCAGATGCACTCGGACCTGCGGGACGCACTATCGAAACTCGGAGAAGCGCGCGTGGTGGTGCTCACCGGAGCAGGCCGCGGCTTCTGCGCCGGGCAGGACCTCAACGATCGCGCAGTGGCTCCCGGCGAAGCGGTGGACCTTGGCGAAACCGTCGAGCGGTCGTGGAACCCGCTTGTTCGCACGCTTGCTTCGCTACCGCAGCCGGTGATCGCGCGGGTGAATGGGGTCGCCGCCGGCGCTGGCGCCAACATCGCGCTCGCGTGCGACATCGTGATCGCAGCGAAGTCGGCGCGCTTCATCCAGAGCTTTTCGGCACTCGGCCTGATCCCGGACAGCGGCGGCAGCTGGCACCTGCCGCGGCTAGTCGGGCAGGCGCGCGCTCTTGGCCTTGCACTGACCGGCGAGCCGCTCCCGGCCGACAAGGCTGCCGAATGGGGCATGATCTGGAAGGCCGTCGACGACGAGGCGCTCGACGCGCAAGTGGATGCAGTTGCGAACAGGCTCGCGTCGCTGCCGCCGCTCGGCCTTGCCGCCATCAAGTCGCTGATCCGCACCAGCGGCAGTCGTTCGTTAGACGAGGAGCTCGACCTGCAGCGCGACGAAATGCGCCGCCTCGGCTTTACCGAAGACTATCGCGAAGGCGTCGCCGCGTTCCTCGAAAAACGAACGGCAAACTTCACCGGCCGTTAGCCGTGCAACTCTCCTCCGGATAGACCGTTACGGGTCCGAACAACTTTCAGGGAGACCATAGTGCTTGGCACCATTCTCATCATCCTGTTGATCCTGCTCCTGATCGGCGCACTGCCGCGCTGGGGGCACAGCACCAACTGGGGCTATGGCCCGTCGGGGATTCTGGGACTGATCCTCGTCGTCGTCGTCATCCTGCTGCTGCTCGGCCGGCTGTAACGCGAACCGTGCCACTCTTGCGTTCGTTCTGAGCGAGGGCGAAGGGCGAACGCATGAAAACTGCGCAGCTTCTCAACTACGAACGCGACCGCTGGACGGCCGGCGACGGCAACCTTGCTGAAATCCCCAGCGCAATCGACGGCGCGCCGGTTGCACTGACGGGCTCCAGCGGCGTCGACTTCGGCGCCATGCTCCGCCACGCCCGCGAGGTCGGGGGGCCGGCGCTTCGCAAGCTGACGTTTCATGAGCGCGCGCGGATGATCAAGGCGCTCGGCCTGGCGATCATGGCGCGCAAGGAAGAGCTCTACGAACTTAATTACCTGACCGGGGCCACGCGCAAGGACGGCTGGATCGACATCGAAGGCGGCGCCGGCACGCTGTTCTCCTTCTCCTCGAAGGGGCGCCGCGAACTCCCCGACGCCCACGTGCTCCTGGACGGCCAGCTTGAAGGCCTGTCGAAGCAGGGCACTTTCGTTGGCCAGCACATCTACACGCCGCTTCAAGGCGCGGCGGTGCATATCAACGCCTTCAACTTCCCGGTCTGGGGCATGCTCGAGAAGCTAGCGCCGACCATCCTCGCCGGCGTCCCGGCCATCGTGAAGCCCGCTTCGGCCACTGCCTACCTGACTGAAGCCGCATTCCGCATCATGATCGAGGCGAACGTGCTCCCGGCTGGCGCAATCCAGCTCATCGTCGGCGGTGTCGGTGATCTGTTCGATCACTTCACCGGCCAGGACGTGGTCAGCTTCACCGGCTCCGCCCACACGGCGCTGAAGCTCAAGTCGCACCCGACGGTCGTCCGCGAATCCGTTCGCTTCGTTGCCGAGCAGGACAGTCTGAACGCCTCGCTGCTCGGCCCCGACGCCGCGCCGGGCACGCCCGAGTTCGACCTCTTCATCAAGGAAGTCGCGACCGAGATGACGGTCAAGGCGGGGCAGAAGTGCACCGCGATCCGCCGCGCCATGGCTCCCGCGCCATATCTCGACGCCGTCGAGAAAGCGCTCGGCGAACGGCTTGCGAAGACGAAGGTCGGCCACCCGCGCGCTGAGGACACCCGCATGGGCGCCCTCGTCAGCGTCAGCCAGCGCGACGACGTGCGCGACAAGATCCGCGAACTGGAGGCGGCTGGCGCCCGTATCGTCGCCGGCGATCCCGACGCCGAGCCGCCGATCCCCGGCGGCGCGTTCCTTCCGCCAGTTCTTCTGCGCGCCGACGATCCGTGGGGCACGGACGCGGTGCATGACTGCGAACCGTTCGGTCCGGTTTCGACGATCATGCCGTATCGCGACATCCAGGACGCGGTGGCGCTTGCGAACCGCGGCCGCGGCAGCCTCGCGCTTTCGCTGTTCACCCACTCGGCCGAAGCGGCGCGCGACTTCATCCAGGGAGCGGCCGCCTATCACGGCCGCATGCTCGTCATCGACCGCACCAACGCCGCCGAGTCCACGGGCCACGGATCGCCCCTGCCCGTGCTTGTCCACGGCGGGCCGGGCCGGGCCGGGGGTAGCGAGGAAATGGGCGGCGTCCGCGGCGTGAAGCATTACATGCAACGCACGGCGATCCAGTCGTCGCCCGCCATGATCGCGGCGATCACCGGGCAGTACGTCCCCGGTGCACCCAAGCACGTGATCGACGTCCACCCGTTCCGGCTGAAGATGAGCGAACTGCACATCGGCGACACCTGGAAGACCCGCAGCCGGACCGTCACGCTCGCGGACATCGAGCATTTCGCGGAGTTCACCGGCGACAAGTTCTACGCCCACATGGATGAGGAGGCAGCCAAGGCATCGCCGATCTTCGAAGGCCGCGTTGCGCATGGCTATCTCGTCTTGAGCTTTGCCGCCGGCCTGTTTGTCGATCCCGAACCCGGTCCGGTGCTTGCGAACACCGGCCTGGAGAACCTGCGCTTCCTGACGCCGCTGTACCCCGGCGATTCCATTCGCGTGGAGCTCACGGTGAGGGCCAAGTCGATCAAATCGGAGGAGACGGGGCAAGTTCGCTGGGCTGTCGAAGCCTTCAACCAGAAGGACGAACTGGTCGCCACCTATGACCTCCTGACCGAGAACGTCCCGTAACGATAGGAACGGCGCTGTCTCGCCATTCGTTTGCATGGTCCGATCCCCCTAGGAGAAAGACCATGAAAATCAGTGAAGTGATGACTCGCGACGTCCAGACCGTGCGCCCCGACCAGACCGCGCGCGAAGCGGCAGGCTTCATGCTCAGCGCTGACGCCGGTGCCATCCCGGTCACCGACGGCGACCGACTGATGGGCATGATCACCGATCGCGACATCGCGGTTCGGGGGGTCGCCGAGGGCCATGGCCCGGAGACGCCGGTCAGCCAGTTGATGACGAACGACATCGTCGCCGTTCGGCTCGACGACGACACCGATGACGTCGCCGTTCGCATGAGCGAGGCGCAGGTGCGCCGCCTCCCAGTCATCGACGATCAGCAGAAGCTGTGCGGTATCGTCAGCCTTGGCGACCTCAGCCAGAAGGGCGACGACAGCGCCGCCGAGCAGGCGCTCGAAGGCGTCAGCCAGCCCGGCGGCCAGCATCAGCAGTAAGTGAATTGCCTCCCCGGGGCTTCCTCGGGGAGGACTTCCCTAGCGGGAGGCGATTTCCCGGATCGCCTGGTCGACCAGGCGATCGTCGGTGGCGGCGTCGTGGCGCTCGGCGATGATCCGAGCAGCGGCGCGGGTCGCCGCATCGGCCGCCGTTGCGCGCAGCTGCTCGATCGCGCTGCGCTCTTCGGCAGCGATCTTGTCTTCGGCCATTCGAGTCCGCCGCTCGACCAGCGCCTCGGCGTGGATGTGGGCGTTGGCAACGATCTCGGTTGCCTCATGCCGCGCCCGGTCGAGCAACGCTTCTCGATCCTTGTCGGCGGAGGCGGCCTTCGCCTCATACTCGGCCTTGAGCGCTTCCGCTTCCTTGCGCAGCGCCTCGGCTTCGGACAGTTGGTTCCGGATCAGCGCGATCTTGGCGTCGAGCGCACGCCCTACAGCGCCGGGCACCTTCTTCCAGATCATCAACGCGATGACGGCGATCATCGCCAGCGAGATGAACATCGGAGCCGTGATGCCATGGAAGCCGGGCTCCGCGTGAAGCTCGCCACCGTCGTGCTGCACGGACGGTACAGCCTCGGGGTGACCCGCCGGCTGGCCTGGATCCTGGGGCTGGTGCTGATTAGACATTGAGCTCAGCCTTCACTGCTTGAGCAGCCTCTTCGGGAGCGACCGTCAGTCCGGTGAGCCGCGACACGAGATCCTGCGTCGCCTGGGCAGCAACAGCTTCGATCTCGCCACGGGCGGACTCGAGCGCTTGCCGGATCTGTGTTTCCGCCGCCTCAACCTTCAGGTTGAGCTTGTCGCCGGCAGCGCGAACCTGCGCTTCCGTTTCGCGCGAGCTCGCCTGCTTGGCTTCCTGGGCGATCCGCGCCGCTTCGGAACGCGCCGCGTCCATCCGGGCGCGCCACGCAGCCTCGGTCTCCTCGGCACCGGAACGGGCGGCCTGCGCACGCTCCAGGTCCTCGGCGATCGTCTTCTCGCGAAGCTCAACGGTGCCCTGCACCTTCGGCAGCATTCCCCGTCCGATCACGAAGAAGATGATGCCGAACACCACCACCAGCCAGAACAGCTGGGAGAAGAAGATGAACGGAAGTTGCTCAATTTGAGGCATTCGAGTCCCCGGCGATCACGCCCTTGAGGCGATCAACGCGCGTAGAGGATGATCATCGCAACGGCGAACGCGATCAGGCCGAGAAGCTCGGCGGCCGCGAAGCCGATGAAAAGGCGGCCCTGCTGGCTGTCCGCAGCCGCGGGATTGCGAAGCGCGCTCTCGAGGAACGAGCCGAAGACGTTGCCGACGCCGACTGCGGCAGCGCCAACGCCAATCGCGGCGAGACCGGCACCGATGACCTGAGCCGAAGCGAAATCCATTTGAAAACTCCCTGGGTTGATTGCTTAGTGAAGGTTGATTGCGTCGTTGAGATACAGCGTCGTCAGAAGCGCGAACACATAAGCCTGAATCGCGCAGACCAGCAGTTCGAGCGCGGCAACGCCGACGATGAACAGGAAGCTGAGCAAGCCCACACCCCAGCCCATTGGGCCGCCGCTGAACCCGCTGACGATGAAGCTTCCGAAGACTTCCATCAGGATGTGACCGGCGATCATCGCCACGAACAGTCGCAGGCCGAGGCTGAACGGCCGCACCATGAACGAGATGAACTCGACGAGGAAGATCAGCGGAATCATCACCATCGGCGTGCCGTGCGGGACGAATAGCGAGAAGAAATGAAGCTTGTGGCGCCAGAAGCCGACAATCAGGACGATCGAAAAGCTCAGGATCGCAAGCACGTAGGTAATGCTGAAGTGGCTCGTCGTGGTGAACGAGTGAAGGCCGGGGATCACTGCCAGTGGCAGCAGCCCCAGCAAGTTCGACACCAGGATGAAGGTGAACAGGGAGAAGATGTAGGGGACATACTTCTTGCCCTCGGGGCCAACGTTGACCTTGACCATGTCGTCGACGAAGCCGGTCAGGCCTTCGACGGCCATTTGCCAGCGGTCCGGGACCAGTCGCCCCTTCGACCCGAGCACCATGAAACCGCCGATCAGCGCAAGCGTGATCAGCATCCACAGCGAGCTGTTCGTGAAGCTGATGTCGTACTTGCCCAGGTGCAGCGGAACCAGCGGCTCCACCGTGAACTGGTGCATCGGGTCGATCTTGGTGCCGGCCGCCACGCTTCTCTTCGCCTCTACTCAGTTGCCCGGAGGAGTCCGGGTCTTGGAAAGTCGCATGATGTTCCTCACGCCGACGCCGAAACCGAAGAACAGCATCAGCAGGAAGAACAGCGGGAAAGTCCGGTGGCCGAACATCGCGGCCACATGATCCAGACCCCAGCCGATCAAGGCCCCCGCGAAGGGAGCGCCGATCAGTTGCCCAAAGAGTTGCTGCCAGAGCCGAGTGCTCGGATCGGGCTGCTTCCCCTCGGTCCGCCTGGCTTCCGCCTGCTGCAAATGCTCGAGCCGCTTATCGAGCGATTCGAGCCGTGCGTCTGGTGGAAGCCTCGGGACCTCACCGGTTTCGTCCTCTGCCATGCGTCTCCCCTGTGCGTCGCCCCGCCTGTGAGTGGAGCCAAGCAAAGGACGAGGAACATGGCGGAATTCGCGACCGCCAAGGCGCCGCTCCTTTATGAACGGACGTCCATATAGTCAACCGCACTCAGGCGTTTCCAAGGCACGGACCGGCAGCTAAACTTCCGCATGATCTTCGCCTTGCTGCTTGCGGCTTCCGCGCCGGCTTTCCAGATCCACCGCCAGAGCGCCCTTCTCGATTTCGAGTACAAGTGGCCGAGCCAGGCATCTGCGATCCCTGCGCTCCGGCGCCAGCTGGCGACCCAGATGGAGCACGATCGATCCCGCTATACGAATATGGCCCGAAGCGATCGCGCCCAGCGGACCGACAAGAACTTTCCCTTCTTCCCTTACTCGTTCAGCCGTGTTCTTCATTTCGGCGGTCGGACCCCGCGGCTGGTGTCGTTTGCTGATGAGCGCAATGCCTTCACGGGAGGCGCGCACGGTAACCCGAGCACGCAAGCACTCCTGTGGGACCTCGCCGCCAACAAGACCGCCGCTTTTGCCGATCTGTTCGTGAGGTCGCCGAAGATCCTTCAGCCCGCTTATTGCAAGCAACTGGCCAGGCAGCGGAAGCAAAAGACCGGCACCGACGAGGTGATCAGCATCTGGGAACGATGCCCGGATCCCCTGAAGCTCTCGATCATCCCCGAGGACCAGGATAGGAACGGTCGGTTCGAGACCATCAACGTTACCGCCAATCCGTACGACGTCGGCTCATATGCCGAAGGCTATTATATCGTGCTGCTGCCGGTTACGCCGGCTCTGTTGGCCGCCCTGAGGCCCCGGTATCGCTCCTCCTTCGAGGTTCAGCGGCAGTAGTCCGGAGAAGGAGGCGCCTGCCCGGCGACGCGACGCCGCCACACGCCGTCACCGAGCATGTAGGCCTGCCCGACCGCCAGTCGCCCGATCAGCTCGCACCCGGTCGCAATCCCTACGACCTGAGCGTTGACGTGGCGCGCGGACGCAAGCTGCAGATACAGAGTGCGCCGTTGCAGGTTTACCGCCGAGACCTGGCGGCGCACCTCGGCTGATGGCGCGCCCGCGATCCCCATATAGCCGTCGAACCGCTCTCCCACCTGCCCCGCCCGCACCGCCGCTCCCAAGGAGGTCGGCGCCTGGGCGGCGGCCGGAGCGCATGCCAGGGCAGCCGTCGCGGCAATCACGAACGCACGTGCCGGGGTCATGGGTTGGTCGGCGCCGGCGGGAAGGCCTGCGGGTTCTTCTGGATCATCTGCTGGACGTCCTGCTGAAGGCGCACCAGCACCTCCTGCCTGATGTCGACGTTGAGGTTGACCTCGATGGGCTTGTCCGGCGGCTTGACCGTGATGCAGCCGGTGAGCGGCAGGATGGCCGAGATTCCTGCCGCCAGCCGAGCGGTCTTCCAATGCATTCTGGTCACTTCTTGCCTCCAGGTGGTGGGGACGGGTTTGCGGGTGGCGATTTGGCGGGCGCGGCCGCGGGCCGCTGCTGCTTGGTGGTGCTGAGGACTTCGACCTTGAGCGCCGGCGAATCGATCGGGAACGGCATCACCGGGGCGATCACCTGCGTCGGATCCTTGAACGCCTTGGCGGTCTGGATGAGCGCGCGGAACGGCCCGTTGATGTTGAGGTTGAGCTTCAGCGGCAAGCGGTCGAACGCGCGATGGAACAGCGCCGCTACGATGCCGTGACCCGGCCCGAGCGACACGTGGTCGATCGCGACCTTGGTCGCGAACTCTCCGGCGAGGTCGCCATCTAGACGGATGATCATGGTCCGGTAGCGGATGTCGCTGAGGATGCTGAAGGCGAGGCCAGGAACTAGTCCCTTGGGCTTGGTGCCGGTGTACCTGAGCTCTCCGCCAGGAGCGCGGGCGTCGAGCCGGCCGCCGACGATCCGGCCGCCATTTTCGTCGAACACCATCGGCAGGTCGCCGTCGAATCGGCCGGTAAGCTCGATTCCCTGGAAGCCGAGGCTGTCGATAAACTGCTTGGTGTCGAAGCCGACGAGCTGGAAGGTCAGCTTCTTCGCGGTTGGCGCGCTGAAATCGAGCACGGTCTCCCGCAGCACGAGCTGCCCGCCCATGAACGGCCACTCGCCGCGCTCCACCTTGACCCGGTTACCCGGCAGGATCTGGTAGTTGATCACCCCGTTGGTGACCGTGATGCCGGGGTTCACCGTCGCGACCGTCGCGACCTGGTGCGGAGCGGTCTCCAGGTTCAGCAGGTCGGTGAAGTGCAGGCTGGTCGTGAGACCGGCCACCGGCCCGAACGGCGCCGCCAGATCCATGTTCTGCGTCGAGAAGTCGCCGGTCGAGGTCACCTCACCCGTCGAGCTCCAGTTGATGCGGCCCTGCCCCCGCACCGTGCCGTTCACCAGCGCGACGACCCCCTCCGTCAGCCGCGTCAGCTCTTCGGGCTGCAGGTCCGGTCCGAAGGGGATTCCGGGAACGTCCAGGCTGGCGTGACCGGCGCCCGTGGACAGCCGGTGCTCGATGCTGACGTCGGTGAGTTCCGTCCCGCTCGCAGGGTGCCGGAGAATCCCGGCCGCACGGACGTAATCGCCGGCGAGCGTGAAATGCATGTCGTTGCTGCGTAGCGGATAGAAGCGCGGGTTCGGGTCGCGGTCCGCCACCAGCATGGCGCCGTCGACCTTGAGGTTGCTGTTGATGAAGCTCCACTTGCCCGTGGCATCGCTCATCACCAGCGGCACGTTGCCAACGGTCCCGCCGGCACCGCTGAATACACCGCCGAATCCCGACGACAGGAAGCTGCCGCTGAGGTGCGCCGCCTTGAATACGATGGGTGACGCCGAGCGACCCAACCGCATTTCCATCCGGTCGAAGTTGAACTGCTTGCCGACGATCCGGCCACTTGCCGCAGCGACGTGTAGCGGCGAGCTGCCGATCCTGCCGTTCAGCACCGGCGAGTTCATCCGCGCGCCCATCAGCAGCGGCCCCGACCCGGTCTTCGAAATCATCGCTGCGCCAACCGGGCAGACCGGAAGCCGCGTCGGCCCGAGCTTCAGGGGTCCAGTCTCGAGATAGTTGAAGCTCACGACCTCGCACGCGGTGCCGAATGCGAAGCTGCCGCCTTGACCGACGTGCCCCTCGATCGGCACTCGGAGCGCCACCACCCGGCCGTTCGGGAACGGTCCGTCGAGCTGGGCCGCAGTGCTCAGACGGGTGCGTCCGCCGCCGGCATCGGCGAAGCGGATCGGCGCCATCGCAAGTCGTGCGCCGCCCGCGCTATAGGGCGCGATTACGGCGACACCGTTCATCGGTGCTCCGGGGCGCGGCTGGCGAAGCGTTACCCGGCCGTTCGGGAGCCCGCCGCCGCCCATCTGGATGTTAGTGTCGATGCGCAGCGCTCCCGCGGGCCAGTAATAAGTCACGCCGCTGCCGCCGACGATCCGCGCCTGGGCGCCTTGCGGGCCGTGGATCGCGGCGTTCTGGATCCGCGCCGCGCCGCCGCCCGGGAAGTTCACGACGCGCAGCTCGCCCGATGTGTCGAAGTTGTTCGCCGTCCGGATGATCGCGCCGCCCATCGCCGAGGCGATGGGTCCGATCGGAGTGGCCGAGGCAGCGGCAAGCGGTTGCGTCACCCCAGCCATCATCGACGGGTCGAGTTTGGCGCTGTCGGCAAGCACGTTGCCGACAAGCACGAAGGTGCCGGCTCGCGTGCCGAGCGCATAACGGCCGTTCAGCGCGGTCCGGTCGGCATAGATGGTCGCCATTCGCGACTGCTGCGCCGACAGCTTCACTTGACCGCGGACGTCCGCGAAGGAGCCGCTGTAGGTCAACTCGCCGGCGAAGTTCGCGAGGCCGTTCGCTCCCGCGGTGAGCTTGGCGATCGCCATTCGCCCGCTGCCGTCCACCTTCGTGAACGCCTCGTCGAAGCTTGCTTTCGCGTCGAAGCGGGGCGCGGCGATGTCGATGCCGCTGCTTGGACAGCTGAACCGCGCCAGGCTGACCGGCCCCTTCACGCGCGGGTGACGGGCGACCACGGCAACGGCGAAATTGGCGCGCAGCCCGGTCCCGGCGCAGCGGCCCGGCGCCATGTGCGGGCTCGAAAGCGCGATGCGGCCCTTGAACCCGCCGCTAAGGCGCCCGGCGCCTTCGACGGAGGCGCCCAGCGGCCCGAACGGCGTTGCGAGCGCAATGCTGCTGTCGGCCACGTCGATGACGAAGTCGGGCAGAGCAAACGGCTTATTGCTCGGCGGCGGCATCAGCTTGTCGATCTGGCCCCAGCTCACCCGCCCGTTTACCATCCGGCCGCGCAGGCGGACGCCGCGAGCGACGATCCGGTAGACTTCGAAATTGCCGGTCCAGTGCACCCGCATCTGGATTTGCGCGTAGCGGGCAGTGAGGTCAGGCCGCTTGGGATCCCCGATGACGAGATTGCTGACCTGCTGGGTCCGCAGTCCCACCCGGTCGAGGTGATAGCTGGACTGCACTCCCCGGCGCTGGAATTCCTGTTGCAGGAAGTGGGTGGCGATCGGTCGCCGCTCGATCCAGACGCCGATGACGGCAGCCAGCATCAACGCCAGCAGCGAGCAGGCGACGATGATCGCCAGCCGACGCCAGGGGCGCCGCCGGTGGATCACAATCGTCTCGCCAGCTCCGTCCGGCACTCGAGCCTCGTTGCTCCTTCACCCCGCCAATGGCGATATCTAACCCTCCCGTCACGCGACCGTTCCAGAAGCGGCATGACTGACGCCTTGCTGTGGCCGGCGAGCCACTTCCCAAAGCCTGCGGCCGTTGTTTATTGCAGCCGTGCTCGGCTCGACGTCGCAAGGGAGAAGCGGCGAGTGCTTGAGCGCGCCCCAAGAACGGAAGCACAGGACGGGAGCGGCGGACACCGCGCGCGCCTTCGCCAGCGGCTGCTCGATGCAGGGCCGGCCGGCTTCCATGATTATGAGCTCATCGAATATCTGCTGACGCTCACCATCCCGCGCGTCGATACCAAGCCGCTTGCAAAGCGGCTGCTGGACGACTTCGGGGGCATCGGCGGCCTGCTTACCGAAAATGCCGACAACCTCAGGCGCGAGGGGCTGAGCGACGCGACGATCGCCGCTCTCAAGATCGCGGAAGCCACCGCCTTGCGGATGCTTGAAGTGCGGGTCGAGGAGCGGCCGGTGCTCTCGAGCTGGGATGCATTGGGCGACTATCTCCACGCCCGAATGGCCCACAGGCGGACTGAGGAAGTCCGGGTGCTGTTCCTGAACGCCAAGAACCAGCTCCTCGCCAACGAAGCCCTGTGGCAGGGCTCGGTGGATGAAGCCTCCGTCCACGTGCGCGAGGTCATCGCCCGCGCCATCGCGCTCGGCGCCAGCGCGATCATCATCGTCCACAATCACCCGAGCGGCGACGCGACCCCCTCGAACCAGGACATCCGCCTGACCCGCGACCTGGTCGAGGCCGGGCGGCACATGAAGGTGACGGTGCACGATCACGTCATCGTGGGCGCGAGCGGCCGCACGAGCATGCGGGCAATGGGACTGATCTGATGTCTGCTTTCGACCGCTCCTACTCGCGCTCGGATCAGCGCCTGCGCAGAGATGTGAGTATGAGAGTTGGCTGTTTCAGCTCCCCGGCGAAAAGGAAGCGAAAGCGCAAGTGCGATCGGACACGTCAGCTAAATTGCTGAACAAAATTGCGGCTGTTTGTTCCCGCCGCAAACGTCAGGTCTGCTGTGCGACCTTTTCCAGTAATCAAGCAGGCCAAGCTGTCTGAAGAGTGCCGGAGCGGCCGGGTCGTCGAGCACCGCACGCATTTGCGGATGCCACAAGAACTCCGAATAGCCGCGGCGGTCGATCAGCAGTCTTCGCGTGATCTGAAATGCTTTCTCAGGCTCACCGAGGCCAGCCAGCAGCCGCGCGACGATCCCGTCCTGATTGTCTTCGGGAAGAGCAAGCAATGCACGCACCGCCTGCGCCTTTGCTCCAACCTCTGCCGAACCCACCGCACGGTAGGCGGCAACCAGAGCGGCGCGGCGCTCGGCGGATATTGGCAGTTTCCGGTCAGCGAGTGTCTTAAGGTCTCCGGTCTCCTCCGCCTCGGCGGTCCGGATGCTTTCAGCAAACCCGCTGTCCGGCGCCAGGTCGGCTGCCGCTGAATAGAACTCTCTCGCTTCCTGCGGCTGCCCCGACATGACGAGCGCACCGGCAAGGCTGAGCGGCGTGTAAACGTAGAGCGCGAGCATCTGGTTCGCTTGCCGAAGCTGGTCGACGCCATCCGTGACCCGTCCGACCTCCACAAGAAAGTCGCCGTATTGGTGGCGCTCGCACCCGCAATCCAGTCGCTGAGCCCCGACCGCCCGCTCGAGCAAGCTTCCACGGCCAAGCCAGTCCCGCTGGTCCAGAAGCATGGCCTTTATGAACAGCGCCTCACTGTTTCTTGGGTCAATGGCTACCGCACGATCCGCTGCTCTCTTGCCGGCTTCCCGCGCCTGCTCGAGCTGCCGCGGATCGTTCGCGCCCATCACGATCTTCCAGTAAGCGCCGGCAACGGCTGCCCACCCCCAAGAGAAATCCGGTGCCGCAGCGACGACGCGCTCGGCGGGCACCAGGCCTTTGCGGCCCTCGCTCATGCTGGGATCCCAGTAGGCTTGGCATGACTGCATGTAGTTGCGCATCACGTCGGCCGGCATGGGCTTGTGGTAGGTCGAGGCGCCGAACAGGCCGCAACGAACGACATTGCCCGTATCGACCGCAATGTGACGCGCCAACCTGGAGACATCGTCTTCATAGTTGAATGTGCCCGACCACAGGGTTGCTCCGGACCGTTCATCAATCAGCCGCGGGATCACCCGAATGCTGTTGCCGGAACGCTGGATAGTGCCGCCAAGCGCATAAGCAGGCCCCTTGCCGCTCAGCGGTTTGGAGCCAGTGGACACGCCAACAGCCCCGTCCGCATTGAAGGCCGCGCTGATTTCCGCCCTGACGGCGTCGCCCATTGTGGGTGGCAGCTCCGGGGAGAGTAGCTGGAAGACGGCGAGGCGAACCGTGAGGGCATGCGCGTTTGCCTGCATCGGACGAAGCGACCACCACAACGTGCCAACCACGATAAGGAGCAGGGCTGCCGCGAGGGCGCTGATCCGCCACTTGCCGCTTGTGCGATGCGCGGAGCGCGGGGTGGAGCGGCCATGTATGGTGCGCTTCTCGGAGGCTCCCGCATCCGCAGCGCCCGAGGCCTGCCCGATGCGACCGATCAGCGCGTCGAGGGCACGTTCCCAGCCCTCGAAAGCATCGATCCACTGCCGCGTTGCCAATTCGTAGGCGAAGGCGTCGCTGGGCTCGACGGCCTCCATCCTCACCGCCAGAACGGGCTTCCGGTAACGGCTGGCGAGCGACAGCTCCTTCTTGATCTCGTCGCTGTCGTTAGCGGACTTCGAAAAGACCAGCACCAGCGCCGGCGCGCCCCGGATCGCTCTTACGATGGCTTCCTGATAGTTCTCACCGGGTTGAACGTCGCGGAAGGCCAGCCAACAGTCGGTGCCGCGTTGCTCGATCGCGTCGCAAACGCGCAACGCCCGTTTCCGGTCAGCGGTGGCGTAGCTGATGAACACCGGTCCGCTGGACCTGACTTTTTCAGCAGTGGATCGCGCTGGGTCGTCCACTGTTCCCCCTTGCCGCGGCGTGCAACCTACAGTTCTTCAACGCGGATTAGAAGTTTGCAGGAGCGCCTACGCATAGGTCTTGCTTCTGCTGGCTCACATCAGCAGCTAATGTCAGCTTTCCACCCTCATCGATACTACATGAAAGACTGTCCTACAGTCCGCTCGATGTGCTCCAGTTGGGGAATGAGTTGTTCTGCCGCTGGGATGATGCTCCATCCGTCCTCCCTCGAAAGTCACATCTCCATCCACTCTGACGAGCCCTCGAGGAGAGGCGGCAACTTCGCAAAGATCGGATCGAACCCGAACTTTGTGACCCTTGGCGGGCGCCATTTGAACCCCCGGGCCCTTCCTGCTAGCCGCCGCGGCCATGGTCCCCCGTTATTCCCGTCCCGAGATGACGGCCATCTGGTCGTCCGAAAACCGCTTCCGCATCTGGTGGCAGATCGAGGTGTTCGCGGCGGAAGCGATGGGCAAGATCGGCATGATCCCGGCCGAGGACGCGAAGACGATCCGCGCTGCCTACGACGGTAACGTGCTCGGAGACATCGACGTGCCGGCCATCGACGCGATCGAGGCGGTGACCAAGCATGACGTGATCGCCTTCCTGACCTGGGCCGGTGAGAAGCTCGGTCCGGAGCGACGGTGGCTCCACCAGGGAATGACCAGCTCGGACGTCCTCGACACGGCTCTCGCGGTCCAGCTGAAGCAGGCCGCGGACCTCCTCATTGCCGACCTTGACCGGCTTCTCGAAGTGCTCAAGCGCCGCGCCCTGGAGCATAGGCTGACACCGACCATCGGGCGCAGCCACGGCATCCATGCCGAGCCGGTGACCTTCGGCCTGAAGCTGGCACAGGCCTATGCCGAGTTCGAGCGCAATCGCGAGCGGCTGGTTCGTGCCCGTGACGACGTTGCGACCTGCGCCATCTCCGGTGCGGTGGGCACCTTCGCCAACGTGCCTCCGGCGATCGAGGAGCATGTTGCCGGAGAGCTGGGGCTGACGGTCGAGCCGACCTCCACCCAGGTCATCCCGCGCGACCGCCACGCGATGTTTTTCGCGACTCTGGCCGTTATCGCCTCGTCGATCGAGCGGCTGGCGATCGAGATCCGCCACCTGCAGCGCACCGAGGTGCTTGAGGCCGAGGAATATTTCTCGCCCGGCCAGAAGGGCAGCTCGGCGATGCCACACAAGCGCAACCCCGTGCTGACCGAGAACCTCACCGGCTTGGCCCGCATCGTCCGCAGCTACGCCTTGCCGGCCATGGAGGACGTCGCCCTCTGGCATGAGCGCGACATCTCCCACTCCTCGGTCGAGCGGTTCATCGGCCCCGACGCGACCATCACGCTCGACTTCGCGCTCGCGCGGCTCACAGCGGTCGTCGACAAGCTGGTCGTCTACCCCGAGCGGATGCAGAAGAACCTCGACCGGATGGGCGGCCTCGTTCACTCGCAGCGGGTGCTTCTCGCCCTGACCCAGGCCGGGCTCAGCCGCGAAGAATCTTATGCCTTGGTTCAGCGCAACGCGATGAAGGTGTGGCAGTCGGATGGTGAGCTCTCGCTGCTCAACCTGCTGAAGCAGGACCCGGAAGTCACCGCCCATCTGTCCGGCGAAAAGCTCGAGGACCTGTTCGACCTCGGTTATCACCTGAAACATGTCGACACGATCTTCGGGCGCGTGTTCGGCGGCAACTCTTAGCCGCTTCGCCGATTGATGCAGGACATGGCGAGCATCGTGACTTCCAGGCCGTCGCCAGCGCTTCAGCAGGCGGATGACCAGACGCAATCCTGCGGCTTCGTTCTCGAGCTGTCGCCCGACTGGCTCATCCTGCGCGCGTCCGAGAACTCGCACGGTTTCCTTGGTGAGTATCCCGCACGGCTCGTCGGCGAACCGCTCTCCAAGTTCACGCTTGCCCAGCCGCTGCACGACCTGCGCAACGGCCTGTCGCGACAACGCAGCAGCAACGGCATTGCGCGCGCCTACCGCACGCGCCTCACCAACGAGCCGCGGTACTTCGACATCGCTTTCCAGCAGCTCGACGGCCGGATGCTGCTGGAGGGACTGCCCAGCGGCACCGACGGCTTTGGCGACGCACTCGGCGCGGTCAGCCGGCTGATCGACGGAATGACCGGCGGCACCCCGGCCGCCCTGCTCGACAATGCGTCTCGCCGCATGCGGGCGCTGACCGGCTTCGACCGAGTGACACTGATCCTCTCGAGCGGCGCTGACGAGCAGCGGGCAGAGAGTACGCGGAGCCGCTTCGAAAAGCCTGCCAGCGCATTGGCACTGCCCGCGATCGTAGCCGACACCGATGCTTCGCCTGTGCGGCTATTTCCTGCCGCCAAAGGCGAGACGATGGTCGCCGACGCACTGCTGCGCGATCTCACCGGCGCCGAGCGCGACGAACTTCAGGGCAGCGGCATTCGCTCCACGCTGTCGGTGCCGGTTTCTCGCCGGGGCAATGTGATCGGCCGCTTCCGCTGCGAGAGCCGGACGGTGCGATCGCCTTCACTGGAGCTCCACGCCGCCGCGGAGCTGTTCGCGCAGATCGTCGCGATGGAGTTGGACCGCCTTGGCGCCTAGGCGCCGAACATATCCCTGACGCGGCCGAAGAAGCCCTTCGCTGCAGGGCATTCGTCGCCGGTCTCGGTCGCGCGGAATTCCTCGAGCAGCTTCTTCTGCTCCTTGCTCATCCGCGTCGGCGTCTCGACGAGGATGCGCGCGACGAGGTCGCCGCGCCCGCGGCCGTTCAGGACTGCCATTCCCGAGCCGCGATGCCGCAGCTGCTCGCCAGACTGGATCCCGGCCGGGATCTTGAGCTCCACCTTCTCGCCGTCGATCCCCGGCAGAGTGATCGCTCCGCCAAGCGCTGCCGTCGTAAAGCTGACCGGACAGTCGGCGATCAGGGTCGTACCTTCACGCGCGTAGATCGAGTGCCGCTTCATGTGCACGAACAGATAGAGGTCGCCGCTGGCAGCACCACGGACCCCCGCTTCGCCTTCTCCGGCGATCCGGATACGCGTGCCCTCGTCGACACCGGGCGGAATCTTGACCGACAGCCGGCGCTGCGTAAGCGCCCTGCCCTCGCCCTGGCAATTGCCGCACGGATCGCTGATCACTTCGCCGCTGCCCCGGCACGTCGGGCAGCCGCGCTCGACAACGAAGAAGCCCTGCTGAGCCCGGACCTTGCCCATGCCGCGGCACGTCGAGCATGTCGCCGCGCAATTGTCGCTGCGCGTGCAGCCACGGCCGTGGCAGACTTCGCACCGGGCGAGCGCCTCGACCGTTATTGCCTTTTCGCTACCGCTGAACGCCTCTTCCAGGCTCAGCTGAATGTCATACCGGAGATCGGCGCCGCGGGCGGCATTCTGCTGCTGCCCGCGCTGGTCCATGAAGTCGCCAAAGATCGTCGAGAAGATGTCGGAAAAGCCGTTGAACCCGCCCTCGCTGAACGGGTCACCGCCGCCGCCATTCTGGAATGCCGCCTTGCCGAAGCGGTCGTAAGCCGCGCGCTTCTGCGGATCCTTCAGCACGTCATAGGCTTCGTTGATTGCCTTGAAGTGCGCTTCGGAATCCTTGCACCCGCCGCGGCGGTCCGGGTGATGCTCCTTCGCGAGTCTGCGGTACGCCGACTTGATCGCGGCGTCGTCCGCCGCGCGCGGAATGCCCAGCAGCTCGTAATAATCCTGCTCGACCGTCACCCGATCCCCCTACGCAACACAGGATGCGGCGCCGCCCCCCGGAAGGTGACGGCGCCGCGCCATGTCATCAGCCCTTGGCCTCGTCGTCGACTTCGGAGAACTCGGCGTCAACGACTTCTTCCTTGCCGGCGCCGGACTCTTCCGTGCCCGACGTTCCGGCGTCTGCACCCGCCGCAGCCTGCGTTTCCGCCTGCTGCTGCTCGTACATCGCCTGGCCGAGCTTCATCGCTGCCTGGGTGAGGGCGTTGGTCTTGGTCGTCATCTGGTCGGGATCGCCCGACTCAACTGCCGACTTGGCTTCGGCGATCGCGTTCTCGATCTCTGTCTTCACTTCCGGAGTGACCTTGTCGCCGTGTTCGGCAAGCTGGCGCTCCGTGGAGTGAATGAGGCTCTCGGCCTGGTTCTTGGCCTCCGCCGCAGCCCGCCGCTTCTTGTCCTCTTCGGCGAACTGCTCCGCTTCCTTGACCATCTTGTCGATGTCCGCGTCGCCGAGACCGCCAGACGCCTGAATGCGGATCTGCTGCTCCTTGCCGGTGCCCTTGTCCTTGGCCGACACGTTGACGATGCCGTTGGCGTCGATGTCGAACGTGACCTCGACCTGCGGCACGCCGCGCGGCGCCGGCGGGATTCCGACGAGGTCGAACTGGCCAAGCATCTTGTTGTCCGCGGCCATCTCGCGCTCGCCCTGGAAAACGCGGATGGTCACCGCGTTCTGGTTGTCCTCGGCGGTGGAGAAGACCTGGCTCTTCTTGGTCGGGATCGTCGTGTTGCGGTCGATCATCCGGGTGAACACGCCGCCCAGCGTTTCGATGCCGAGCGACAGCGGGGTGACGTCGAGCAGAAGCACGTCCTTGACGTCGCCCTGCAGAACGCCAGCCTGGATGGCCGCGCCCATTGCAACGACCTCGTCCGGGTTGACGCCGGTGTGCGGTTCGCGGCCGAAGAATTCCTTCACCCGCTCACGAACCCGCGGCATGCGGGTCATGCCGCCGACGAGAACGACTTCGGCGATGTCCTTGGCGTCGACGCCGGCATCCTTCAACGCCTTCTTGCAAGGCTCCATGGTGCGGTCGATGAGGTCTTCGACGAGCTTTTCGAGGTCGGCGCGGCTGATCGTCTCCACGAGGTGGAGCGGCGTCGTCGTTCCGCCTTCCATGCGGGCGGTGATGAACGGCTGGTTGATTTCCGTCGTCGCGGCCGAGCTCAGCTCGATCTTGGCCTTCTCCGCAGCTTCCTTGAGGCGCTGCAGCGCGAGCCGGTCGGTGCGAAGGTCGATGCCTTCCTTGGCCTTGAAGCGGTCCGCGAGCCAGTTGACGATCCGTGCGTCAAAATCCTCGCCGCCGAGGAACGTGTCGCCGTTCGTCGACTTCACTTCGAACACGCCGTCGCCGATCTCGAGGACCGACACGTCGAACGTGCCGCCGCCAAGATCGTAGACCGCTATCGTCTTGCCGTCTTCCTTCTCGAGCCCGTAGGCGAGCGCCGCGGCAGTCGGCTCGTTGATGATGCGCAGCACCTCAAGTCCGGCAATCTGGCCGGCGTCCTTGGTCGCCTGCCGCTGCGCGTCATTGAAGTACGCCGGAACGGTGATGACCGCCTGGGCAACGCTCTCGCCGAGATAAGCCTCGGCGGTTTCCTTCATCTTCTGGAGGATGAAGGCGCTGATCTGCGACGGCGAATAGTCCTTGCCGCCGGCGCCGACCCACGCGTCACCGTTCTGGCCCTTGACGATCTTGTAGGGCACCAGCTCGGTGTCCTTCTTGGTGATCGGGTCGTCGAAGCGGCGGCCGATCAGGCGCTTGACCGCGAAGATGGTGTTGTCGGGGTTGGTGACCGCCTGGCGTTTCGCCGGCTGGCCGATCAGCCGCTCACCGTCCTTGGTGAACGCGACCGTCGAAGGCGTCGTGCGCGCGCCTTCCGCATTCTCGATAACCTTCGGCTTGCCGCCTTCCATGACAGCGACACAGCTGTTGGTCGTGCCCAAGTCGATACCAATGACCTTGGCCATATTTTCTATCCCTCTTCTTCAGCCCCACTCCGGCCCCCGCCAGGCAGCCGGATTGTTGATTTCGAAGGCGATATAGGTGCGGTCCGCGCGACAACAAGGCATTGCTGTGGGAGGGCAGCAGGAGAGTAGCTGCAGATCGCCGCACCTTCCCGGCGACGGGCTCCTTTATAGCATCGCCATGCCACCGTTGACGTGCACGGTTTGCCCGGTGACGTAGCCCGCCTCCCGGCTCGCGAGATAGACGCAGGCGGCGCCGATGTCCTCGCCGTTGCCCATCTGCCCGAGCGGGATGCGCGACAGGATGCTGCCGCGCTGCTGATCATTCAGCGCCTCGGTCATGGCGGAGTTCATGAAGCCTGGAGCGACGGCGTTCACCGTGATGCCGCGGCTCGCGAGTTCCTGCGCGACCGACTTCGTCATGCCGATCAGTCCCGCTTTCGACGCGACATAGTTCGCCTGCCCCGGGTTCCCCGTTACGCCGACCACCGAAGTGATCGAGATGATGCGGCCGAAGCGCGCGCGCATCATCGGCTTCGCCGCCGCGCGCATCAGTCGGAATGCAGCCTCGAGGTTGATGCGAATGACGTCCTCGAACTCATCGTCCTTCATCCGCATCAGCAAGTTGTCGCGGGTGACACCCGCATTGTTGATGAGGATGTCGAGCTTGCCGCCCAGCGCGTCGACCGCTTGCGGGACTAGCTGGTCCACCGCAGCTCCGTCCGACAGGTTGCAGGGCAGCGCCACGTGATCGCCGCCGAGCGTCCCGCGGAAGCTCTCGAGCTTGTCGACATTGCTGCCGCTGACGGCCAGCCGCGCACCCTGCGACGCGAGCGCCTGCGCAATCGCGCTACCGAGCCCGCCCGATGCTCCCGTGACCAGCGCTGTCATTCCAGTGAGATCGAACATCATGCGATCTCCTTTGCCAGTGCTTCGATGTCTTCGATGGCAATCACGCTCGTGACCTTTGCATCCGGCAGGATGCGCTTGACCATGGGCCCGAGCACCTTGCCGCCCAGTTCGACGAATTCTTCGACGCCAGCCGCTCCCATATTCCTGACGCTTTCGCGCCACCGGACCATGCCGGTGACCTGCTCGACGAGCTGGTTGCGGATGGTGTCGGGATCGCTCTCGGGCTCGGCCGTAACATTGGCGACCAGCGGCACTGCAGGCTCCTCCAGCACGACGTAGCTCAAGGCGTCGCGCATCGCTTCGGCGGCCGGCTGCATTAGCGGACAGTGGAACGGCGCCGAGACCGGAAGCGGTACGGCGCGCTTGGCGCCCATGTCCTTCGCCATTGCGATCGCCCGGTCGATTGCAGCCGTGTTGCCGGAGATCACGACCTGGCTCGGGTCATTATCGTTGGCGACGGTGCAGACCTCGCCCTGCGCGGCAGCATCGGCAATCTTCCGGGCAAGGCCGATGTCGGCGCCGAGGAGCGCAGCCATTGCCCCTTCGCCGACCGGCACCGCCTGCTGCATCGCCTGCCCGCGGAGCTTCAGCAGCTTCGCCGTCGTCGCGAGGTCGAAGGCACCCGCAGCGCAGAGCGCCGAATATTCGCCAAGGCTGTGCCCGGCGACGAAGCTCGCCGCCTTTGCGATCTCCACTCCGCCGTCCTTCGTCAGCGCCCGGAAGACGGCGAGCGAATGGGCCATGATCGCCGGCTGCGCATTCTCGGTGAGCTTGAGCTCATCGTCCGGCCCATCCCGCATCAGCCGGAACAGGTTCTGGCCAAGCGCCTCGTCAACTTCGTTGAACACGTCGCGGGCGGTTCGGCTTGCTTCGGCGAGGGCAGCGCCCATGCCGACGGCCTGGCTGCCCTGCCCTGGGAAAAGGAACGCGCGCATTCGGAAGAACCCCTGTGTCTCTGGATCGGACCGCTCGTTGGCCGCTCGGCTGGGACGGGTCAAGCAGCTGCCGAACGGCGCGGCGTTGCCTCTTGCGTCTCGACCTGCGACACCGCGCAGGTGACACGAGGCGCACCGGCAGAGCGAAAGCTTGGGTTCTGGATGGTGCTGGCGCTCGTCGTCGGTACCTTCATCGGGTCAGGCATCTTTCAGCTGCCGGCGCAGCTTGCGCCGCTTGGATGGAGTTCCGTTTGGGGCTGGCTGATCACGATCGGCGGCGCGATCTGTCTCGCCATCGTATTTGCCAACCTCTCCAGGGCACTGCCGCTCGCCGCCGGCCCTTATGCCTATGTCGAGGAGGCGTTCGGCCGGCCGCCGGCTTTCATCGTCGCGTGGAGCTATTGGCTGTCGATCTGGGTCGGCAACGCAGCCATCGCGATTGCGGCAGTGAGCAACCTCTCGGTCTTCGTTCCGCAGCTCGCCAGCACGCCCGGTGCAGGTGCAGTGGCCGCGATCAGCATTATCTGGATCCTGACGCTGGTGAACTGCTTGAGTGTTCGTGGCGGCGGCGGAGTCCAGCTCGTCACCACGCTCATCAAGGTAGTCCCGCTGATTGTGGTTGCGGTACTCGCGGTGGGCGTGCTGAGCGGATCGCACGGGGCGCCGGTGCCAGCCTATCACGGAGCCGACATCACGGTGGCGTCGGTCAACTCCGCGGCAACTCTCACGCTGTGGGCACTGCTCGGGTTCGAGGCCGCTTCCATTGCCACACGCGCGGTGCGCGACCCGGAACGTAACGTGCCTCGCGCAACCATCGCGGGCACGCTGATTGTCGGGTTGCTCTACCTTGCTACCGCCACTCCGGTGACTTTGTTCATGGCAAGCAGCGCCGTCGCCGCATCCAATGCGCCGTTCGCGATGTTCGTCAGCCAGTTCTGGAGCCCTGCCGCCGGCAACCTGATCGCGCTGTTCGCGGCAATCAGCTGCATCGGCGCGCTAAATGGTCTGGTGCTGATCTCCGGAGAGTTTCCGCTCGCCTGGGCGCGGGACGGCGTGTTCCCGCGCTTCTTCGGCCAGGCATCGCGGCGTGGCATCGCCGTCCGTGGGCAGATCCTCTCGAGCACGTTGGCCACCATTCTCGTCGCGGCCAATTACAGCCGGACGCTCGCCGGACTGTTTGCCTTCATGGCCCTGCTCGCAACGGCTGCAGCCCTGATCTTGTACCTGTCGTGCGCTGCATCTGCATTAAGGCTTCAGGCAACAGGACTGATGGCGCGGCGCTGGCCGATGACGGCCGTGGCGATTGCTGCGATCATCTACTCGCTTTGGGCCCTCTATGGTGCGGGGCTCGAGGCGCTGAAGTGGGGAGCCGTTCTGCTCGTCGCCGGCGTAGTCATCTATCTTTTCACGCGCGTGCTGAACCGCTCCAGCCGGGTGCCGGAGCTCGCTCCAGCCGCGCTTCCGGAATGAGCTTGCGGAGCTTGGCTGCGAAGCTGCGCAGGCAGACCTCACTCTTTCCCAGCGGCCCCGCCACGTAGCTCGGCGACTGCATGCCGAGCTGGACCCGGGTGATCAGTTCGGTGTCCTCGGCATTCACCCGCCGGTTGATCCGCCAGTTCAGATAGCGAGACGCGCGCATTTCACGGCGGTCATCGGGGAGAGCGTAGCTGATCTCGCGGATCACGGTCTCCGTCGCGCTGACCGGCAGGAATTGCATGAAGTCGACCTGGTCAGGGTAGATGTCGAACGCTACGTTCGGGAACAGCTTGTAATAGAGCCACTTGCGCTGGTGCGACGCCGGCAGGTGACCAACCGCCGGGAGCAGGTGCTGGTAGGCGCGCTCGGACGGGTTGGCCGAGTCCTTCTCGACGAGATCGCCCTCCATGCGGTCGACGTGATCGCGCGCCTCGATCCGGTAGTTGCGCTCGAACAGCCGCGTCAGGCCAGGGTGCCCGACCGGGATGTGCAGGTGGTCGGAGTAGTTGTCGGCGATGGTCTTCCAGTTCAGCGGGCGCGGCCGGAGGGTCACGCGGCCGATCGCCTGCAAGTCCTCCAGCCGATAGGGCGCAACTTCCTCCTCATAAGGCGCCATCATCTCGGCAACCGAAGGTGCACCCGGCTCCAGCGTCACGAACAGGAAGCCGTGCCAGCGCTCGAGCGGCAGCGGCACCAGGCCTAGCTTGTCGGTCTGCAGGTAGGGATATTCGTAGCGATGAGGCACGCCGACCAGCCGCCCGTCGCGGGCGTAGCTCCAGGCGTGATAGGGACAGGTCAGAACGCGTGCGCAGCCTCCGGTGCCGTCGACCAGCCGTGAGCCGCGGTGCCGGCAGACGTTGGCGAAGGCGCGGACCTCCCCGTCGTCGCCGCGGATTACGATCACGCTTTCGCCGAGATATTCGAGGCTCCGCCACTCGCCGGCCAGCGCGATCTCGCTTTCGTGGCAAACCACTTGCGGCGCGGCGCGAAGGAACGCCCGCTGCTCGGCCCCGAAGAACTCCGCATCATGGTACAGCCAGCCCGGCAAGCTCATGCCGTTGAGCGGATCGGGCGTGGGTTCAACGGTGCGAAGCTGGGTGGCCATGATGTCTTCTAGCGCCGTTCGCGCGAGTCCGGGAGAGCGATCCGCTTCAGCTAAGCGGAATGTTCCCAAAGTTCGCACTGACGACGGCGAATCTACGGACTGCGACCTGGCCGAGACGCCACCTCCTTTTTTGGGCACCACCCCGTGTGTCAGACCGTGCGCCTGTAGGACAGCTCAACAACCACTTCTGAGCGGGCCCTACATCGGAGCGCACGCCGTCTGGAATTGATCAGCTTGATACAGAACGAGGGTTCGCTCCCGCGAACCCTCGCTCGTGACTGACCCTTACCAGCCGCTGCGGCCGGGGAACTGAGCGTTGATGATCGTTCCCGTCGGCAACTGGCACTCGCCCATGCCGCCGCCGGCCATTCCGGACATTGGCCGCATCAGGTTGAAGTGGCAGCGCATGAAGCCACCCGGACCCTGCAGGTTGGCAAGGACCTGGCCGCTGTAGTGGGTGATGGTGTCATCGGACGGACCCCACGGACCCCAGCCGCCCCAGCCCCAACCAAAGCGGCGACCGCCCCAGCCATGGCCCCAGCCGAAGCCGCCGCCCCAGCCGTTCCAGAGCGGGCCGTACATGTCGATGCGGCTTTCCTGGGTGACCTGGAAGAACGGTCCCTGGTAGACCTGTCCATTGCTCAGCTGGGCGACCATCGTTCCCCGGGTGCCGCCATTCTCGGTCCAGGTGAAAGTTGCGCCAAGGTTCTGACCCACCGCCTGGCCGGTTCCGACGCCGGTGGTCGTGCAGCCCGCCATCGCGATGGCAATTAGCGAGGCAGTTGCGCCTCTCAACAGTTTCGAACTCATAGTGTAGCTCCTTCGGATGTCTAAACGGCGAAAAGGCACAGCGGCTCCCAAGCTTCTTGCACGATGCTGGGTGAACGGCAGCCGAACTGAAGTCTATCGCGAGCTTGCCTTTTCAGGCGTCCGGCGTCATAGGCGCGGCGCTGGCGCACGGCCCTGCCACGGCGCCTGTATCTTTTGGAACGACAGCCGGAGGGGCGCCGCACTGGGCGGCGTCAGCGATCGGCCAACATGAGAGAACAGCATGCCGCTCTACGAGCATGTTTTCCTCGCGCGTCAGGACCTTGCACAGGCACAGGTCGATGCGCTTGCGGAAAACGCTACCAAGATCATCGAGGACAATGGCGGCAAGATCGCCAAGACCGAGACCTGGGGGCTTCGCTCCCTCGCCTACCGGATCGCCAAGAACCGCAAGGCCCATTACGTCGCTCTCGACATCGACGCGCCCGCTCCGGCCATTGCCGAGCTCGAGCGCCAGTCGAACATCAACGAGGACATCATCCGCTTTCTGACGCTCCGCGTCGACGAGCATGAGTCCGGACCGTCGGCAATGATGCGCCGCGGCGAAAAGGAGCGTGAGCGTGGCCCGCGCAGCGACCGTGGCGATCGCGGCGAGTTCCGCAGCGGCGACCGTGATCGCGGCGACCGTGGCGACCGCCCGGACTTCCGTGCCGCCCGTGAAGAGGAGGTCGAATAATGGCTCGCGCATTCTTCCGCCGCCGCAAGTCCTGCCCGTTCTCCGGCAAGGACGCGCCGCGCATCGATTACAAGGACGTCCGGCTGCTTCAGGGCTTCGTGTCCGAGCGCGGCAAGATTGTCCCGTCGCGCATCACCGCCGTCTCATCCAAGAAGCAGCGTGAACTGGCCCGTGCGATCAAGCGCGCGCGCCACATCGGCCTGCTTCCCTACGTCGTGAAATAAGGAGCGGCGAACATGGAAATCATTCTGCTTGAGCGCGTCGAGAAGCTCGGCGCCATCGGCGACGTGGTGAAGGTCAAGGACGGGTTCGCCCGCAATTACCTCCTCCCGAACAAGAAGGCGCTTCGCGCCAACGAAGCTAACCGCAAGGTCTTCGAAGCCAATCGTGCGAAGATCGAAGAGGACAATGCGAGCCGTCGCACCGACGCGGAGAAGTCCGCCAAGGGTGTCGACGGCAAGACGGTCCAGCTGATCCGCCAGGCTTCGAACACCGGCCAGCTTTACGGTTCGGTCAGCGCTCGCGACATCATCGATGCGCTGGCGACCGAAGGCGCCCACGTGACCAAGAGCCAGGTCGTGCTCGATCGCCCGATCAAGGCGATCGGCGTGCACGAGATCCGCATCGCTCTGCACCCGGAAGTGTCCGTGACCGTGAAGGTCAACGTGGCCCGTTCGCCCGAGGAAGCCGACTTGCAGGCGCAGGGTGTCGACGTCATGGCGCAGATGTTCGAGCGCGACACCGCCGCGTTCACCGAAGACTATGATCCGAACGCCGAGCCCGGCGCTACCGCGGAAGCGGCTGCTGCGGCTCCGGCAGGTGGCGACGCCCAGGAGGGCTAATCGCCTCACTGACGATCAAGCGAAAGGCCGCTCCTTCGGGGGCGGCCTTTTTCGTTGCGACCAGCCGTTTGTCGCATCGCTCGTTTGCTGCTCGGAACGGTTGCTGTCGCCACCTTGTTCTAGGCGCTGGAGCAAGGTGGGCGTGGACAAGGAGATTTCCGATGGCTGACGAACGCGACCAGGATCAATCGAGCGAGCCGCAAGGCAACGACAACCAGCAGTTCACCGGCCAGCAGAGCCAACAAAATGAGATCGGCCAACACAACGAGCAGAGCGCGTTCAGCCAAGGCCAGCAGAGCCAGGAACAGCCGGGTTACGGCTCGCAACCGACCATGAGCAACCAGGGCTCGGAGGGCAGCTTCGGCGGCCAGAGCTCGGGTCAAAGCTCTAGCGGCGGATCCAGCCTCGGCGCGCAGAACGGCCAGCCGATCGGTGGTAACGACAGCAACATCGGCTCGGGAACGACGCTTAGCCAGAGTGGCGGCTCCGACATCGGCAGCAGCGGTCAGGGATCGGGTCTCGGCAGCCAGGGCCAGAGTTCCAGCGGCCAGACGCAGCTCGGCGCGGACAGCGATACGCTGACCACGGATCAGGGCAGCGGCGGCACTGGCGGCGGCATCGGCACCGGCGGCCAGGGCGGCACGACGCCCGGTTCGACGGGCGAAGGGTTCATCGGCTCGCAGGGCACCGGCTCGGACGATTACCTGCAGCAGCAGGACGGCCCGTCATCAGACGCGACCAGCGGATCGTCCTCGGCCGGCGCGACCGGCGGCGCGGACTTTGCGAACCAGGGCCGCGGCGCTCTCGATGCGGATGACGAGTCCGGCGCCGGATCGACTGGCGGGGGCTCGGGGTCGAGCGACCGCTCTATCTAGGCCTTAGGCTCATGGAAGCGCCGCGCTCCTCGTGGGGCGCGGCGCTTTCTTTTTGTCCGCGACGGTGAGCCGCGGTTCCGTCAGCGATGAACCGTGGAGAACGCGGCGTCCTGATCCGTTGATGTGGTGCAATCGAGGAGACCAGGAATGCGCAGCAACAGCGGCAAGGACGAGGCCCGCAACAATCTGCATGACCCTACCCTGCGCGACCGCAGCATGGGCCGGGATGAGACCGGCAATTCCGAGAAGGAGCCCAAGGCTCCCGCCGACAACAGGCAAGGCCGCAAGGACTAACTCAGGGGGATCAGCGCACGCGGTAATAATCCGCAACGCGATCCAGGGCGAACGTCAGAACGAGCTTGCCAGCCCGGGCCGGCCAGCCAAGGGCACTCTCGGCATCCCGCATCCCCTCGCCGGCGCAGACGATCCGCCAGAGGATGTCCGCGAGGCCCGGACCGGCACTCGCCACAGCGCCTTCGAAGCGGCGCTTGGAGTCGATCTGTGCGCCGGCCAGGTCGGGCGACGGCGCCGATCCGCCACGGCTCCCCGAAACTGGCGAGTTGTCCCAGCCCATCGTCACCCGAGGCGCCAGTTGCGCGCGCTCCCAGTCCCCGCGGAGGCGCTCGCCCGCGTCGAACTGCCGCTGTGTCAGCATGCCACGCGAGAACAGCCAACCGAGCGGGGATTCGGCGAGGTTGACGGTCACGGATCTAACCGCCGGTCCAACATCGCCGTCGATTGGCCGCTCCTCCAGCAGTCGGGACTGATCCTTGGCCATGACCTCTCCTCTTCGAGTCGTTCAGCGACTTGCCACAGCGGAGAAACTGTAGGACAGGGACAAACCGTTCTGGTTAGCTGGGGAGGCAAACATGATCACTCGGATCCGGGAAGTCCGTAAGGCGCGCGGACTCACGCTCGACGATGTCGCTCAGCGTTGCGATCCGCCGACGACCCCGCAGACCATAGGCCGCCTGGAGACTGGCACACGCACCGTCTCGGTCGGCTGGCTCAACCGGATCGCGAAGGCTGTGGGGGTCGATGCCCAGGACCTGGTCGCGACTGGTGCAGAGCAGGCCGAACTCAAGGTTGCAGCGGTCCTCGGCGCTTCAGGCGCGACCGCACCGCGCAAGGCCGCCGTGGTCATTCCGCCGCGGCCGTCAGAGGCGCAGCTCGCTGTTACCGTTTCGTCAAGCGTCGGGAATTATCGTGCCGGCGACGACATCTGGTGCGACGTCCTCGACAGCAGCGATTTCGCCCGGGCGCTGAACCGGGACATCCTCGTCCCGAGGGCTGCTGGGCGCTTCCTGTTCGGCCGTTTGATCAACCGGGACGTCGACAAGCTGCAGATCCTGCCGCTGGAAGCCGGTGGACGCCAGCAAGTGGTGGCAAACCCGCCCTGGATCGCAGTTGCATCCAAGCTGGTTCGCAGCCTTTAGCATCAGTGACTCCGCTGTTGCCGGAAAGCAACAAGAAGCGCTCATCTTCGCTCGATCCAAGTGTCGGCGGAACGACAGTTCACCCTGCGCTATTGTGACCTGCATGGATGAGGATGTGATCGCTAACATCCGCAGCCGGGTCGAGCGTTGCCGCCGCCTGGCTGCGAGTACAACCGATCGACGAGTCGCCGCGATACTCCTGCAGATGGCCGCAGAAGGCGAAGCCGATCTCGAGCACTTGCGGGCCGGCGGAAGCTTGCCTCCCGAACGATCCGCAGACAGCTAGCGGCTCGCGCCGAGCTTCGCCACGAGCCGGTCGCGGTTCCAGAGTTCGCAGCGTACTTTCGGTTCGACAGCGCGTGCCCGGGCGATCGCGTCCGCGTCGTCCTCGGCGGCAATTTCGTGCGCCTTGCTGATCCCGCCGTGCTCGTTGAAGCAGTACAATCGATACTCTGGCATCTGCCCCCTTCTGGCCTGCCGCTTACAACGATTCGTAGCCGGAATGAAACGTCGCCACGATTTCAGCGAGGAAGATCGGACCCGCCTCGCTGCCCAGGAGTTCGGGCCCCCATGTTCTTGCTTTTCTCGAACCGGCTCGGCTGCATCGCCTCTTTGCTCGTGAGCGCCGCCGTCACCCTGGTGCTACTGATCCTGCTCGGCTGGATACGGCTCTAGGCGGGCGCGTGCGAAGCCCGTCGAGCGGCCGAGTTTGCTCGCCGGCGCACCGACGACTACACCGTCTGTGAGCGGCCACGGGGGGTGCATGGACGGCAGCGACACTGAACGGCGTCCGCAGGTGCAGGGCTTTTTCCACGCGCCGTCGAACACAATCAGCTATCTGGTCTGGGATCCGGCGACGTTGTCTGGCGCGATCGTCGATCCGGTGCTCGACTTCGATCCTGCCAGCGGAACAGCGGGCACGCGCTCCGTCGATGCGGTCCTCGACCGCGCTCGCGAGCTCAAGCTGCAGATCGAATGGTCGCTCGAGACCCACGTCCACGCCGATCACCTCTCGGCGGCGCAGCGCGTCCGAGGAGAGACGGGAGCGCGGACCGTGATCGGCGCCGCCGTCACCGACGTGCAGCGGGAGTTCGCGCCGCGGTTCGGGATCGCGCTTGCCGGCGAGGGCAGCGAGTTCGACCGCCTCGTCGTCGACGGCGATCGCCTCCCGCTGGGCGACCTCGAAATCAGCGTCATCGCCGTTGCGGGCCACACACCCGCCGATGTTGCATACTCTATCGGTGACGCAGTGTTCGTGGGCGACAGCTTGTTCATGCCGGACTACGGGACCGCGCGGTGCGACTTCCCGGGCGGTTCGGCAAGACAGCTCTATGCGTCGGTGCAGCGCCTCCTCGCGCTGCCATCACAAACGCGCATGTTCCTTTGCCACGACTACAAGGCGCCTGGCCGCGACTTCTACGCATGGGAGACGACGGTGGCGCAGCAAGGCGCGAACGTGCACATCCGGGGTGGCGGTGAAGAGGCGTTCGTGGCGATGCGGGAGGCCCGCGATGCCACGCTCGCAGTCCCGGCGATGCTACTCGCCGCGCTTCAGGTGAACATACGCGCCGGCCGGGTCCCGAGGATGCTGAAACTACCCGTCACCTGGGAGCGCTGAGCGACTCGTCGCGCGCAATGGTGGGCGGTGACGGGCTCGAACCGCCGACCCTCTCGGTGTAAACGAGATGCTCTACCAACTGAGCTAACCGCCCAAGGCATCGCCGTTGCCACGGCGCCGCTTGGGCTGCAAGCGCGGGCTAGATTGCCGCGGCGGGGCCCACTTCCGCGAAGTATCGGCGCAGCGCGTCACTGGTCTGCGGCGCGAGCTCAACGAACACGCGGCGGCCGTCGTGCGGATCGGAGCGCCGCACGAACAGCCCTTCCTTAACCGTGCGCTTGAGCCAGCGGAGCGCCGTCGTCGCGGGCACCGCCGCCGCGATACACAGGCTGGAGACCGGAACCCGCAGGTGTGCGATCTCGGCGCAGAGGAGGTCGAGAAGCATGTCCCAGGCGGGGTCGGCGAACAGGTCCTCGGCAAAAAATTGCGTTCGGAGGCGGCGCGCCCGGATTACCTTGCGAACCACCTCCAACGGAACGTCCGGTGTCGTCCCGCTCTGCTCAATGACCGGCGCCGGCGTCGCTGCCGAAGGTCCGATCGAAAGACGTGCGAGCGTGGAGGCGATGCGGCCGACTTCGTCACTGAGCTGCCGTAGCCGCTCCGCACTTCGGTCGGACGCCACGTCGGCAGCGACCTGACGCTCGCCGCGGAGCGCGAGCGCTAGCAACAGTGCCGAAGCGCGCTCGGCATCGTTCGCACCGATCAGCAACTGAACCTCGTCGTCGACCGCTCCGAACAGGTGATCGAGGAGCAGCGGAGTCGCCGATACCACCGCAGGATAGCGGCCCGCAGCTGCGTCACGGTTAAGCGTCGCCAGCGTTGCCGCGAGCTCGTCGTTTACCTCGCCATCAAGCTCGAGCCACACCGCCGCCGCCGCACCTTGGCGCTGCAGCCTCGCCTCCGCTTCTTCGATCGGGATCGCCGCGCCGATACGCAGGCCCAAAGCGCGGACCGTGCGGGTCGCACGCAGGATGCACGCCTCGTTTGAACCGGCAATCAGGACCGGCGGCGCGTAAGAATAGTCGAGAGTCGAAACGGTCGAAATCGCATCCATTGGGCTACCCCAATAAGAAAAGCGGACCGAGCAGGTCGTTGATAACGCGCAAAGTGGAGAAGAGTTAGACGCTTTCGGCTCCACATCGGACCAAACGGCTGGAAGGCGGCAAGGATTGCGCGTGCATAGGCGCCGCTGACGAGCGCCGGGGGGCTGCGGGTGGGCTGGGTACCGAAGGAATATAGTGCAGCCGAACGCGCGCGCTGGCTCGCCGAACTCGCGAAGGCGCTCGTCGAGGCGGTAAACGTGGCGGCAGAGCTTGGCCTGGCGCAATCGCGCAGGGCCGAACATGTGGAGTTCTTTGCCCGTGTCACTGTCGCCCGCGCGCAGGTCCGGAGCTTGAGGCTCGGCCAGGCTGATGAGCGGACGGGGGAATGTAGTCCAAACTGGAGCAATCCGGCGCCGTGGCCCAGCAAATCTGGCGAGCGGCGTTAAACGCCCTGCGGGAGATCTCCGCCGCCCGAGAACGGCTGGACGAACGGACCGATCGGAGGCGCTTGCCACCCGCCCGTGGCCACGAAGCCGCGGTTCAGGAACGCGGGCTTGCCGTATCGCAGCGGCGTTCCATCCGGACCGTCGACCAGCCCGCCAGCCGCCAGCAGCACGGCGTGGCCTGCCGCGGTATCCCACTCGCTCGTCGGCGACAGGCGCGGGTAGATGTCGGCTTGGCCTTCCGCGACGATGCAGAACTTCAGGCTCGAGCCGATGCTGAGGTGACTGCACACGCCGATGCTCTGTTCGAGATAGTCGGCGGTGACCTGCGTGAAGTGCGACTTCGACGCGACCGCGACTGGTTCATCTTTGCGGGACCGCGTGTTGATCGGCCGGCGTCCCGCGCCTTCGTCGAGCCAGGCTCCCTGCCCCACTGCACCGGCATGCAAGCGGCCTGTGGCAGGCGCAAACACCACACCCAGTGTCGTCTGCCGGTCTTCGACTAGGGCGATGTTGACGGTGTAATCGTCGCCGCCGCGCACGAACTCTTTCGTGCCGTCGAGCGGGTCGACCAGGAAGAAGGTGCCGCCGTGCTGCGGTATGCGCCCTGCGGCAACCTCCTCCTCGGCAATCACCGGAAGGCCAGGCGCCGCCCGCGCCAGTGCCGCCAGGATGATCCGCTCGGCCGCGCGGTCAGCCACGGTGACCGGAGACGCATCCGACTTGGTCTCGATCTCGAAGCCGCGGCGGACGATCTCCAGGATCGTCGCACCGGCTTCCCGCGCCGCTTCAGCTATTTCGTCGAGCAGGCGGCCGCGATCCACCTCAGCGCGGCGCCATGCGGATGCCACCGTCGAGGCGAACTGCCGCGGCGTTGAGATACGAATTCTCGATCATGAAGCAGGCCAGGCGGGCATATTCCTCGGCCTGGCCGAGGCGCTTGGGGAACGGCACCTGCGCGCCGAGCGCGTCCTGGACGTTCGGCGGCATCATCGCGACCATCGGAGTCTTGAAGACACCTGGAAGGATGGTGTTCACGCGAACGCCGTCGTTCATCAGGTCGCGGGCAATCGGCAGTGCCATCGCCAGGACTCCGCCCTTGGAGGCGGAATAGGCGGCCTGGCCGATCTGGCCATCTTCCGCTGCGACCGACGCCGTGTTCACGATGGCCCCCCGCTCGCCGTCGGCGAGCGGGTCGAGGCTCACCATTCCGAACGCGGAATGGGCGATGCAGCGAAAACTGCCGATTAGATTGATCTGAATGGCCAGCTCGAACTGCTGGATGGGATAGAACTTGGGCGCCTTGGTCTCCTTGTCGCGGCCAACGGTCTTGGCGGCGTTCGCAATGCCTGCGCAATTGACCAGCACCCGCTCCTGCCCGTGCGTGTCCCGGGCTTTCGCGAAGGCAGCGGCCACCTTGTCGTCGCTGGTCACGTCGACTTCGCAAAACACGCCGCCGATCTCGCTTGCAACCTGCTCCCCTCGCTGCGCGTCGCGGTCGAAGAGGGCGACCTTCGCGCCGCGCCCGGCAAGTGCCCGCGCGGTCGCTTCGCCGAGCCCCGACGCCGCCCCTGTGACGACTGCCGCTACTCCGTTGACGTCCATGCTTGTCCCTTCCGCGGTGAAGACCCGGCACGCCTATGCGCTGAACGCCGTCCAAGACAAGGTCGGCGCTCATCAACCGTGGGAACAGTCGCCGCGGGCGATCAGTTGGATTGGGTGAACTGTTCCGGAGGTATTCGCGATGGATTACAAGAAACTGGGCTTCGGCCTCGGCATCTTCAGCATCGGGCTTGGTCTAGTCGAAGTGCTCGCCACGAAGCGGGTCGCCAAGGGCATCGGCGTCGAAGGCGGCGCGGCCGAGACGACGATCCGCCTGTTCGGCGCTCGTGAGCTTCTCGCCGGCGGCATGCTGCTGCGCGGCCCCGCGGTTTCGACCAACGTCTGGAACCGAGTGATCGGTGACATCATCGATCTCGGCGCACTGGTTATCGCCGCACCGCGCACTTCACGTCCGGCAGCTCTGGCGGGAGCGATCGGTTTCGTGGCCGGAGCCACGGCGTTGGATGTCTACGCCGCCCGCGGTCTCGACACTCAAACCGGCCGCACGTGGCCCCGAAGTGAGCGCGCGGAGGCCTGATCGGGCCGTTCTGCCGCAAATAGGCAACACTCGACCGCCCGGATTCATCCTGCGTCCAGATGAACTGGCGCACAAGCAAGTCGCTATGCAATGTTGCGTTCGTCTTGGTTGTGGGGGGTTATGGTGAAGTTTCGGTCTGCTCTGCGTCTTGTCCTCGGCGCGTCACTGATTTCGGCGTCGAGCCTTGCAACCGCCCAGATGAACCCTGGTTCGGGTGTTGCTGCGGCGAGCTCCGTTGCAAGCTTCTACAACAGCTTCCAGTCGCGCCCCATCTGGTTCCGTAACGGCGTCGCTGATCCGGCGGTCGGCCAGCTGATCAACATCCTGCAGCGCGCGCCGTTCGACGGTCTCGCCAGCGGCCCAGCCCTCGCTGCCAACGTCCAGGGAGCGCTTGCCCAGGCGCGTAGCGGCAACCCGGCCGACATCACCGCGGCCGACCGCGCCATCTCCACGGCGTGGGTTGAGTACGCTCAGGCGGTGAAGCAGCCGACGGCAGGCATGATCTACGCCTATCCGGTGCTTGCGCCGCAGGGATCGCGCGCAGACCAGATCCTGCTCACGGCCGCCGCCGCGCCTTCGCTGGGCGCATACATTTCAAGCGTCGCCAACGTGAATCCGATCTACTCGCAGCTCCGCGACACGGCTTGGGCTCAGGCGCAGGCTAGCGGCAATCTGACCCCGGACCCGCGGCTCCTGGCGAACCTCGATCGGGTACGCTCGATCCCGGCAAGCGGTCGCTACCTCCTGGTGGATTCCGGCTCGCAGCTGCTGACGATGTTCGACAACGGGCAGCCGGTTGACTCGATGCGCATCGTCACGGGCAAGCCCGACCTGCCGACGCCGCTCATCGCCAGCATCATGCACTACATCGTCTACAACCCATACTGGAACGTGCCGGATCACCTGGTCCGCAAGGTCATGGCGCCGAACGTGCTCAAGGAAGGCAACGCTTATCTGAAGCGCCAGGGCTATGAGGTAATGGCCGACTGGACGGTCAATTCTGCGGTCGTTCCGTGGACAGAAGTTGACTGGAAGGGGGTCGCCTCAGGTAAGGTGCACATCCGTGTCCGTCAGCGTCCGGGGCCTGCCAATTCGATGGGCAAGCTGAAATTCCCGTTCCCGAACAGCCAGGACATCTACCTGCATGATTCGCCGGAGCGTGAGTATTTCGATCGCGACCAGCGCTCGTTGAGCAATGGTTGCGTCCGTCTCCAGGACGCGCGCCGCCTCGGCCGTTGGCTGCTTGGGCAGGACCCGAGCGCTCCAGGAGGAGACGCGGAAATTCAGGTGCAGCTCCCGCGCGGCGTCCCAGTCTATCTGACTTACATCACGGCCCAGGCACGGAACGGTCAGATCGCCTACCTGCCCGATCCGTACGGCTGGGATTCGAACTCAAGGTCGCAGCTCGCCTCCGCCGGGCAGTGATCGCGCCGGGAGCCTAGCTCTCGATCAGTCCGTGAGTTTGTAACGCCGACAGGATCTGTTCGATCGCGGTGCGCGCCTGCGTGTCGACGACGGAGCCGGCCGACGGCCTCGGGATCGCCGCTGCTCTTGGGCCGACCACCGGCTGGCCGGCGACTAGCAGGCGATCACCACGTACTGCGCCAATCTCCCAGGTGCCGCTTCTGAATACCGCCCAGAGCGACGCGTTCACGACATAGGCAAACATGCCTGGTCGCGCCTCGATGAACCGCCAGCCGCCGTCCGTGGATCCGGCAAGACACTGATCGCGGCCCACCCATTCTCCCGTCGCACCTGCCGCCACGATGTAGGTCGCTCCGACCTCTGGAGTCGCCGGAGGCGCCGCGCGCGGTCCCTCCTCCACCGCGGCGGCGGCGATGAGGTCGAACCCCGCCGCTGCGCATGAATTTTCGAAGACGTGGGAGCCGAGCACGATCGCCAAGTCGCGGTCGTCGGCGATCAGCTGCACATAGGCATTGCCGTGCAGCAGCAGGTTCGCGGCGATGCTCTCCAGCAGCCCGTCCGCCTGGATCAGCGCGACCGCACGCGGATCACCCTCGACCGCATCGATCGTCAGCGCGCCGAGCATTCCCGACACCAGCCGCACCGCGCGCTGGCCGACCGGATTGCGCCGGAATACCTCGTCATATTGCGCTTCATAGGAGCGAGCGAACCCCTCCTCGGCCGAGTCATTCCTCAGCCACGCGGGCACATACGGACTCGCGTCCGCCGGCGCGCTCTTGCGCCCGAACCACCACCCCATCGCTCGCTCCTATCTTGAGTGCCCGAGCATAAGTCGGCGGTCGCGCAGCGACGGCAGGCTTATGTCGAGAGTGCACGAAAGCGGACGGCCTGCACGCGTGGCGCAACAGGTCCGACGTCACGGGATTCACTCCGGTGACGGCCGCCCAAAATAAAAGGGACCCCCGAAGGAGCCCCCTGGAAAACCAAGTCTGCCGCGACCCTCACACGCCCATGATGTGCCGCGCAGTCGCATGCCACCCGGGCGTGTCCCACAGCAGGCGCACGACGACCGATGCCGCCACGTAGATAGGCAGCCATACCCAGTAGGCGCGATGCACGCCGCGGTTGCGGACCGCGTCCCAGGCGATCATCGGCGATAGCACCAGAACGACGTACAGGTCGGTTGAAACCGGGCTGAACGGAAGCGTCGTCGGCAACCACGTCATTCGGTCGATCGCGGCCGGCAGCGGCATCGCCGTCGCAATCATCATCATCCGCTTGTGAAATCCCGCGTCCCGTCCCCGCGCTCGGAGCCCGATGGCCAGAAAGAGCGGAAACAGGAACCCGATCCGCATCTGCAGCAACAGGATGTTGTCGAGGTGCGGGATCCGGGCGGCCATCGCCGCCCGCATTGCCGGCGGACCCGATTGTGCGGTCTCCCACGCCTGGTGATAGTTGGTCGCGGCAAGCACCGCCCCGGCGAGAACCAGCGCCGGCGCCAGCACCATCGCCGCCATTCCAAGCTTGCGATGGAGCGAACACCGTCCAGTCGCGACAAGCACCGTCTGCGCGACGAGCAGCAGCAGAAACGACCCCATCAGCACCGCATGGACGTGCATCGCCAGCGGCAGCGGCGGCCGCGTTCCGGCCTTCACCATCCCGATCTTCATCAGCGAGTCGGGAACGAATCCGACCAGCACGACGACGACGAACGTCGCCGCCATGAACACGTAGATCCAGCGGTCGACGAACCCCGCGCGCGGCGTCCCCGACAGCAGGTCCACCCGCTCGCGCTTGGTACGCACAGTGTTTGCAACAGTCGCCATGGCGAACCCCCTCGCTCAGGAACCGAAGCCACCCTCTACCACCGCATTGGGTGCCGTGTCGACAAGCCGACATTTTTCCGCTCACAGCCGCGCTACCCGCGGTACGCCGCTCCTCGTCTCGCCGAGCACCGTCATCGCCCACACCATCGCATCCGCGCGGTCCGGCGACCGGCCTGGCCCCGCGTAACCGCCGCCCGCGATGATCCCGCCAAGCTCCGCTTCCAGCTGCGGAAAGCTACCCGCCAGGAACGCCCTCCCGGTTTCGAACTTCAACGCGATCGGCTCGGCGCGCGCGCTCTTGCCCTTGGTCGCATGGACCAACCGCACCTTCACTTCGAGCTCCGCGGCCTTGAGCACGCTTGCCACCATCGCGCCGCCGTTGTTCGCTTCAGCAACCACCAGCCCGGCGCCCCAGCGCGCCGCGGCCGCCGCCACCCGGCTCGACCAGCCCTCGGGCGACAAGCCCTGCACCGTCGCATCCTCGAGCACGTAGAGCTTCCCCTCGCTCGACCCCGCAACCACGATCCCGCACGCATCCGACGCGGCTTTCTCGCCGGCCGGCGGATCGACACCGACGGCGATCCGGTCGAACGTGATCGCCTGCGCTGCCGACGCGGCCACCCGCGACCGCGCGAACATCTCCTGAGTCCACAGCGCGCCCTCGACATCCGTCAGCAGCTCGCCGTCCAGCTCCTGCCGCCCCAGGCGCGTCCCGCCGTAAGTCGCCGTCAGCAACGCGATCACCTTCTCGTCCACGTTGATGTTGTCGCTCGTCCGCCCGCGCGTCGTCACGGTCGTCGCGCGCTCCTCGATAGTCTTGAGCAGCGGCATCGGCCGCGGAGTCGTCGTTACCAGCACCCGGGGCCGCGGCCCGCGCCGCATCGCGAACTGCAGATTGTCCCACGCCTCTTGCGCCTGCCCCCACTTGGCGAGCTCGTCGCACCAGGCGAAATCATGTTCGGGCCCGCGCAGCCCGTCGGCGTGGTCGCCGGAGAACAGCTGCGCCACGCTGCCGTTCGGCCAGCTCAGCCGGCCAAGGCTCGGCTCCCAGATCAGCCGCCGCCCGTACCGCGCAGCCACCCCGATCAGTCCGCTGACGCCTTCCACCATGATCGTCCGCGCATCTCCCATCGTCGCTCCGACCAGTGCGATCCGCACCCCCGGCTTTCCCTCACCGAGCCGGAAGATCCATTCCGATCCGGCCCGTGTCTTGCCGAACCCGCGCCCGGCCATCATCAACCAGGTGCTCCAGCCCTTGCTCGTCGGCTCGAGCTGGTTGTCGTGCGCCCAGGTCTCGAAGTCGGCGTCGAGCATCAGGGCGTCCATCGCGCTCAATTGACGGATGGTGCGCTCCTGGTCGCTCGCGTCCGCGCCTACCAGCAGGTCTACCTGCCCAAGCCAGCCTTCCCGGCTCATGCCTGCGCGGCCGCCTGCGCTTCCCTGCGCTCCTTCAGCCGCCGGATCTTCTGGATCAGGCGCTCGCGGATTTCCTCGACGTCGCTCGGCGGCAGCTCGGTGCTCGCTTCGACCGCCGTGTCGCGGTGCATTTTCAGCAGTTGCAAACCAAGCTGGTTGGAATATTCGCGCATGCGCTCTTCGCTGCCGTCGCGCCGGGTCAGCAGCTTCTCGGTCCCGTTGAACGCCCGCTCCAGCAGCACCAGCTCCAGCCGCTGGTAAGCAACCGCGATCGCTTCAGCCCATGCCGCGCGGAAGCCGGCATCCATCTTGCGCTGCCGATAGGCGACCGTCATCGGCACGCCGCTCTGGCGGCAGGCCTCGCTGACGTTGCAGGTATCCACCAGCACGCTCAGGAACGCCCGCGCCTTCGCCTTCGACCAGTCCCGCGGCGCCCGCTTCTGCAATCGCCGCGTGCGCGCGCCGACCAGCGTCAGCTCCTTCCCTCGCGCCACATCACCCTCCTCGCCAACGAAATCGGGCCGGAACACCCCGAAGGTGCCGGCCCGACTCGCAATTCGTCATTGTTCCTACCGTCTAACCAAACAGTGTCACGCTGTCAACAACAATTTCGCCTATCTGGTTCATTGCGCGCGTTCACCCGTCGCCACGGCAGCGCACCCAGCGCTGCTTGCCCGCGCGCCAGAGCGTGCCGTCATAGGTGCGGCCGGCGCGTTTCGTGCGAAGCCGCAGCTCGTGACGGACGGCATTCGGATCGACGAGATCGAGCCTCAGCTCGCTTGCTTCCAGCCAGGATTGCGCAACTTGCACGGGCACGTCGCGTGTCCCTTCGCGCAGTCGCGCCGAGATCACGGCAGGAACCGCCGTGTGGCTGATGACCAGCCCCAGCTCGATTGGCCGGACTCCAGCGGTGCGGCAGATCATGCTGCCGGTTGCGTGCGCTGGAAATGCGACAACCCCCAGGCTTGCAGCGGCAATGAATATCCTCATGCCGGAAAGCTGGGCCGCGACTGCTGAACGCCGCCTTTCCAGCCGGCGCGAGCCGCTCGTCCCGAACATGGACAGA
Organism: Sphingomonas sp. F9_3S_D5_B_2; assembly: GCF_054263715.1. NCBI lineage: Bacteria > Pseudomonadati > Pseudomonadota > Alphaproteobacteria > Sphingomonadales > Sphingomonadaceae > Sphingomonas > Sphingomonas sp. F9_3S_D5_B_2. Next base: position 58,129 of record NZ_JBSZFB010000004.1, read on the forward strand.
ACGTGCAAATTGAGCGGCAGCCCATTAATCGACATCATTGAAGGTAAGCGGATCGTCGCGTTAAACGCCCCACCATGAGTGACGATCCGATCGAGCGTATGCGTGCCCGCGTCGAGCAGTGCCGCCGAATTGCAGCTTACATCAACGATCCCCGCGCCATCGCCATCCTCCGCCAGATGGCCGACGAAGGCGCAATGGACATCAAGCGTCTCGAAGCCGAGCGGGAGCAACGCCCCCACATGGACGGCATGCCTCATCCAAACCGGGACGGTCCTCGCCCGGGAGAAGCCTGAGCCTTTCGGTTATCGCACCGACGGGAGGTGGACGACCTGCCCCGGCGCCGTGAAGGTCCTCGGCCGGACAGTCTGACGCTGGCGGAATGGCTGCACCACGGCAAGCAGGCCACGGCGAACTTCCTGCAGCTCCAATGCCCGTTGCAAGTGCAATGCAGACAACTTCATGTGCGCGTCCGCAGCCGGGCCTTCCGGCGTGCGATATGCAATGTCGCGCTCGCACCGCGCCCGGCGCAGGTGATACTCGACGTCAGCGGTAAGGCCGCTGCCACTACTGAACTGTTTTCCGTCCCAGCTATGATTCTCAAGCATGATCGCACTCCCCGTGTTCAGGAGTCTCAATCGCCCGTTTACCGTGTCTAAACACTAACTTACCGCAGTCGGAGGCGCAAATTCAGCTCGTTATTTCAGTAACTTGGGTCAGTTGAACTTGTGAGTGCCGTTGCGGGCCAGCTAGGCGGCGGAGCTCCGGATGGCTGGAGCATCGGTGCCGATGAACTGAAGCGAAAACAGCATCAGCCCGTTCTCGTCGGTAACAGTCATCGCGAACTCACCTCGGTCCCAGAAATCGCCGCTACGATCGCAGATCAGGTTGCCCGCATAGCGCACCGCTTGGCACTTGGCCTCGGCAAGGGAAGGCAGCTCAACGCCCTCCTCGTTGCGGTGTGATTGATCGTCGTCGACGTTGAAATGATAGCGGGGCATTTGTTTGTCGCCTTCCCGACACATCTAACCGATGAGTCGGTCCGGTGCGAGCGATTTGTGCGTGAATTTTCCGATGTTTGGGCGAGAAAGCCGCGGACTATTGGATGATGGTCACCGCCTCTTCAAACGGCAGCCGGTGAACCAGTCTGCCGCCCTCGTCCTTGACCTCGATCGAGCAGTTCAGGTTGATCTCGCCGGCCATCGCATCCCCCGCGATGATTGAGCGCGCCTGCCAGAGCACGTCTTCCGGGATCTCGGCGTCAGCGATCTCGACGCCCTCCGGGTCCAGCAGGACGTCCGTTCCGTCGACATAGTGAAAAAAGTATCGCGGCATCAGGCAACTCCTCGCTGGGCGGGAGCGCAAGTTTGTCTCTCAGTCGGCAACAGCCGAGCGGAAGCTACCGATAGGCAGTCCCTACCAGAAATCCGCTCGGCTTATGTTGATGTAAGTCATGCTCGGCGTCAGGCGACGTGCTCGTCATGTCCGTAGATGAGGACCGTCATGTAACCCTGGCGCTGCACCGCGTCGCCGCGCGATGCGCTCGCCTGGAACCGCTCGGCCTGCGCTTCGGCACAGCCGTAGTCGACCATCACGTCTCCGGACCGCGCCACCACCTTGCAGTTGCGGACGCTGCCGTGCCCGTCGATTGCAAGCGCGAGCACTTCACGGCCGAGCAGCGTATCCCCGGCCTGCACCTCGGCATCCGCGGCTGCCGGCGTGGCGCCCGGGGTGAAGCGTCGCTCGTAGGTGATCCGCGTCAGCTTGCCGCCTTTGCTCGCGCTATGCTCGCCGGATGACGTCGCGCCGGTTTCGGTGTTCTCCGCGGTGCAATCGCTGGACGCCGCCGCGGTGCTCGACGTGTAGGAGCATCCCTGCGGCTGGCCGTCCGCGTTCATCGTCATGGTGATCCGCTCCCACCACGGGGCGGCCGGAAGTTGGGCGTTGGTTGCCGCAGGCACCACCGGCGCGAGCGTAAGCGCAGCAAGCAGGTCGAACATCGCATCGTCCTTCGCGCCCGCTCCGACAGCTTGATCGCTGCCGCCACCTGCCCGCCCAACGCGCAATGTAGCTTTTGGTCCCGCGGCCGGGACGAAACATTTGTGGAGTGTCGCGGGCCTCTTTTCGGGAACCGATCGGCGCTTGGCAGGAGAGGCGATTGTGTTGCCGCAAATCACGGGAGCTCAGGCCCCAACAGAAATGGGGGCCGGCATTGCTGCCAGCCCCCACTGCGCCGAGCGAAGGATATGCCGGTGTTCGCTAGCCTTGGCCCCGCTCCCGAAAGAGTTTTGGCCCCACTTCTCGATCCTGGCTCACCAGCTCAGGCGTCGCTTCTCATCCGACAACTCCCTCCCGAAGGAAGAGCTCGACCGGTCTACCGTTCTCGGCAACCCGGAGGATTGCCTCGATTTTCGACCTGTCCAGCCTGGCGCTTGGGTCCTGAACTCTTGCGAGTTCAATTCCCGGCCAAAACCGTCCGACGTTCCGCGGCCCTTCTTGGGTCGATCCCTCTCGCGTCCCGCTTTGCTCCTCCCGATCCGAAGACCGTTTGCAGCCGCGTCGCGCTTGAGGAAGATCCACTCTTCCGGCGCCTCTTACCGACTGGCCCCGTGTCCACTCCAAGGAGCTTTCACATTACCTGCCGGCGGAGATCGGACCTTTGGTCACCTGCCGCCCCATCTTGCCGTTTCCGGCCTTCCGAAGAGGCTGGGACCGCCGTCCCGATCACCTGATGACAATGCGCTTGTCCCCCGAGTCGGGGAAGCAAAAAATTCTGTGCGAGGACTGTGGATAACGGGGATACTGGTAACAACCGTTGGAACCCTGCGTGGGGCCCGCGAATCGCCTGCGTTCGGTTGCCGTTCCGTTCTCCTCGCCTTACCTCAGACGCGTGCCCGAATCCCCGCTGCTGACCGACGAGCCCGCCTATCTGCAGGGCCTGAACCCGCCCCAGCGCGAGGCCGTGCTGACCACCGAAGGGCCGGTCCTCGTCCTTGCCGGGGCCGGCACCGGGAAGACCGCCGCGCTGACCGCCCGCCTCGCCCACCTGATCGCCACCCGCCGCGCTCGGCCCAGCCAGATTCTCAGCGTTACCTTCACGAACAAGGCGGCTCGGGAAATGCGCGAGCGGGTCGGGCGGCTGTCCGGCGGCGCGCTCGAGGGCATGCCCTGGCTCGGCACCTTCCACTCCGTGGCGGCGAAAATGCTCCGCTCTCACGCCGAGCTTGTCGGCCTGCAGTCCAATTTCACCATCCTCGACACCGACGACCAGCTCCGCGTCCTCAAGCAGCTGATCGCCGCGGCCAACCTCGACGAGAAGCGCTGGCCGGCGCGCCAGCTGGCCGGCCTCATCGACCGCTGGAAGAACCGCGGCTGGACTCCCGCGCAGGTCGACGCCGGTGAGTCCGAGGGCTTTGCCGCCGGCCGCGGTGCCGAACTCTACGGCCAGTATCAGCAGCGGCTGAAGACGCTCAACGCCTCCGACTTCGGCGACCTGCTGCTCCACATGCTGGTCATCTTCCGGACCCAGCCCGACGTGCTCGAAGCCTATCGCGACCGCTTCCGCTACATCCTCGTCGACGAATATCAGGACACCAACCAGGGCCAGTACGAGTGGCTTCGGCTGCTCGCCGAACCGCGCCGCAACCTGTGCTGCGTCGGCGACGACGACCAGTCGATCTACTCATGGCGCGGCGCCGAAGTGGCCAACATCCTGCGTTTCGAGAAAGACTTCCCCGGCGCCACCATTGTCCGCCTCGAACAGAACTATCGTTCCACCAGCCACATCCTCGCCGCCGCCGACGGGCTCATCGCCCAGAACGCCGGCCGGCTCGGCAAGACGCTGTGGACCGACCGCGGCGACGGCGACAAGGTTCGCGTCATCGGCGTCTGGGACGGCCCCGAGGAGGCACGCCGGATCGGCGAGGAGATCGAAAGCGCCGTCGCCCGCGGCAGGCCGCTCTCCGACGTCGGCATCCTGGTCCGCGCACAGTTCCAGACCCGCGAGTTCGAAGAGCGCTTCATCGCGATCGGGCTCAACTACCAGATCATCGGCGGCTTCCGCTTCTACGAGCGCGCCGAGATCCGCGACGCCATTGCCTACTTGCGCCTGATCGCCCAGCCGGCCGACGACCTCGCCTTCGAACGCATCGTCAACCAGCCCAAGCGCGGTCTTGGCGACAAGGCGATCGCTACAATCCACCGCCACGCCCGCGCTACCCAGCTCCCGCTGCTCTTCGCCTCCGCGCAGATGCTCGACAGCGACGAGTTGACTCCGCAGGCCCGCCGCAGCCTCGGGCGCTTCGTCGCCGACGTCGCCCGCTGGCGCGGCATGGCGCATGGCGCCTCACTCGCTCTGCCGGGGGACGAAAGCCTGCCCGCACAGCCGACCGGCGGCGGCACCCTGCCTCACCCCGAGCTCGCCCGCATCGTCCTCGAAGAGTCCGGCTACACCGCGATGCTCCAGGCCGACCGCTCGGCCGAAAGCGCCGGCCGCCTCGAAAACCTCGCCGAACTCACCCGCGCGATGGAAGAGTATGAGAACCTCGGCGCCTTCCTCGAGCACGTCAGCCTTGTCATGGACAATGACGACGCGCGCGACGGCGACCGGGTCACCATCATGACGATCCACGGCGCCAAGGGCCTCGAGTTCGACACCGTCTATCTGCCCGGCTGGGAAGAAGGCGTGTTCCCGTCGCAGCGGGCGATGGACGAAGGTGGCCTCGCAAGCCTCGAGGAAGAGCGCCGGCTCGCCTATGTCGCGATCACCCGCGCGCGGCGCCGCTGCACTATCATCCACGCCGCCAACCGCCGCATCTACGGTCAGTGGACGAGCTCCATACCGTCGCGCTTCATAGCCGAGCTGCCCAAGGCGCACATCGACGAAGAGACCACGATGACGGGTGGCGAGAGCCTGTGGCGCGCCCAATGGTCGGAGCGCGGCGACCCCTTCGCCCACCTCGCTGCAGCCCAGTCCAACCGCGCCAGCACCCGCGGGCCCGGCTGGCAGCGCGCAAGCCGCGGCGGCGCCTACAATCCGGAGCCGCAGCGCGTCATCGAAGCGCGTGCTTCCGCCGTCAGCCTCGGCAACCAGGGCCGCACCGACCTGACGCTCGGCCAGCGCGTGTTCCACGGCAAGTTCGGCTACGGCACCATCGCCGCCATGGAGGGCAACAAGCTCGAAATCGACTTCGAGCACGCCGGCCGCAAGAAGGTCCTCGACAGCTTCGTGAGTGCGTCGACTTAGGCCGCCCAGCGTTCAGGCGGCATGAGGCTCAACATCGGCACTGCGGGCTGGAGCATCCCGCGAGACGCGGCTGCAGAGTTCGCCGCCCAAGGCTCCGGACTCGAACGCTACGCGAGCCGCTTTCCCGTCGCGGAGATCAACAGCTCGTTCCACCGCTCCCATCGGCGCTCGACTTGGGAGCGCTGGGCCGAAAACGTGCCGGCCGACTTCCGATTCTCGGCGAAGATACCGAAAACCATCACGCACCAGCTGAAGCTACGGGACTGCGCGGACTTGCTGGGCCAATTCATTGAAGAGGTTGCGCCGCTCGGCCCGAAGCTCGCGGTGCTGCTCGTGCAGCTCCCGCCCAAGCTCGCCTACGATGCTGCGATGGCGGAGACCTTCTTCGCCGAGCTCGCCGCCCGGAGCGAAACGCCAGTCGCGTGCGAGCCCCGCAACGGGAGCTGGTTCACGCCGGACGCCGATCAGCACCTCACCACGCTGCACGTGGCCCGAGTCGCTGCCGATCCCGCCTGCTGCGACGGCGCCGAGCGGCCGGGCGGTTGGCGAGGCCTCAGCTACTGGCGCCTCCACGGATCGCCAGTGAAATACCGGTCGAGCTACAGCGACCGCATCACCAGCTACGCGGCGCAGTTGACCGACGAAGCACGGAAGCGCGAAACCTGGTGCATCTTCGACAACACGGCGTCGTCAGCCGCTGCAGGCGACGCACTCACGCTCATCCGAACAGCGCGTCTCAAGCTCGCGGGCACGTGAGCCGCACCGTTCTCGCGTTGAGTGAAGGACGGCGACCCACATGGGGTCGGGCCGCACATCCAGACTTCTATGCAGGTCGCCCGTTGGCAGGGTCAGCGCGCGACGCGCCCTGGCCGGGCACACCGCTGGTGAAGGTCTCGCCAATGACTGCCTTGGCCGCGCGACGTCCGGAGGTCAGCAGCTTGGGGAAAGCGAGGCCGGCGAGCAGCCCGCCAACCACCAGCACGCCGCCTGCCACGAGCCCAGGCGCCGGGAGGTCCACCGACCGCGCCACTGATCGGCGGCTCATTCCGCCGGCTCGACGGCATCGGCAACCGCGGGCGCCGCGTGGATGTCCGGCGCTCCACCATGGTCGTGCTCCGTCGTCTTCCCTGCACCCGGGCCGGCTCCGAGATCGACGCCCGTCACGGGGTCGGAGGTGGTGTCCGACTTCAGGCGAAACATCATCTTCTGCATCGCTGCTGCATCGACCGGCCCAAGCTCGACCGAGGCGGTGCCATCACCGCCCGCATCGGCCGGCAGCACTTCGTTGAGGTCGTCGACGACCACCCACTGCTCGCCGCTGTTCCAAGGGCCACGCATGTCGCCTTCGCCCTGCGACGTGTTGACGTACATGTTGGCGTATTTCTCGACGCCCGGAAGTTTGCCCGGCGGGAAGTTGTCCTCGATCGAGTAGAGCGCCTTCTCGAACGACTTCTGGTGCGCAATCTCGCGCGTCATCAGGAAGCCGAGCGCTTCCTTGATGCCGGGGTCGTCGGTGATCCCGATCAGCCGCTCGTAGACGATCTTCGCGCGCGCTTCCGCGGCAATGTTCGAGCGAAGATCGACAGTCGGCTCCGACCGGCTGTCGACGTAAGCCGCAGTCCAGGGGACGCCGGCGGAATCCATCAACGGAACGCCGCCGCCGAACAGCAGCGATTCCTTGGCGCTGGTGCCGCTCGCGCCGACCATCTGGTACAGGTCCGCCTCGCTTGCCTGCTGCTCGGTCAGCTGCGCCTTGGCGCCCTTGTTGAGCATGGCGACGATCGAACCGATCACTTCGAGGTGGCTCAGTTCCTCGGTGGCGATGTCGAGCAGCATGTCCTTACGGCCCGGATCTTCCTCGGCGAGCGCCTGCGTGAAGTATCGCATCGCGGCGGCGAGTTCGCCGTCAGCTCCGCCGAACTGCTCGAGCAGCAGCGAAGCGAGCTTGGGGTTCGCTTCAGAAACCCGGACGGTATACTGTAAGCGCTTGTTGTGCATGAACATTTTGGCGAGTCCTGACTTGTCGGGAGTACAGGACTCAGACGCGGCGCGACGCGCTAACGTTCCTTCGGGCTGCCGCGCGGCTTATGGTTCTTATCGCTCCGGTACCGGCCCGATCCCGCATCAAGCACGTAAACTGCAGTCGGAACCGGTGCGCGCATCGGTCGCTCAAGGCTGCCAGGAGAATGGCATGGCGAACGACGACATTGAAACACGCGAAGACTCACCTCAACGGAGCACGTCCGGAGGGTTCAAGGCTTTCTTCGGAATCCTGATCGCCCTGCTCGTGATCGCGATCATCCTGCTCGCCAGCGGGGTCGTGAAGATGAGCCCGATCGGCGGCCCATAAGTCGCCCCAGTCAGCTGAAGCGCGCCACTTCAGACCTCTTCCTTGACCTGGGCATGGTTGAGCAGCGCGACAAAGACGACGCCGCCGATGGAATTGCCGATTAGCGCCGGAAGCAAGAAACCGAGCGCATAGCTGTCCCAGCCGATCGCGCCCTGCATCGCCGCAAAGCCAGTCTCGATGGAACCGGCGATTACGTGGCTGAACTCCCCGACCGAGATCAACCAGGTCACAGCGACGATGACCACAAACTTGGCGGAGGATGCCGCCGGCATCAGCCAGACCATCAACGCGATCAGCCAGCCGGCGAAGACGCCCTTCACCAGCACTCCAAGGAAGCCGGGCTCCGCAGCTTTCACGCCCAGTTCTGTGAATGCATGCACCGCATCAGGGCGGAACAGGTGCGGGATCGTTGCCGCAGCGGCGAACAGCAGCGTAGCGACGATGTTCGCGACGAAGACGAGGGTCCAGTAGCGCGCCACGTCTCGAACGCGGTGCGTCTTGTGCAGCACCGGCAACATCACCGTCAGCGTCGTCTCGGTAAACAGCTGCTGCCGCCCCATGGTGACGAACAGGAACCCGAGGCTGTAGCCGAATGCGGCGACAAGCTCGCGCCACGGCGCGTCGGGAAGGCTCGAGCGCAAGATGCCCTGGCCGAGCATCGAACAACCCATGGTCAGTCCGGCCGCGACCCCCGACCAGATGATCGACGAGTTCGGCCGCTCCAGCTCTTCGGTGCCTTCGAGACGGATTGCTTCGTGAACGACCTTGGCGCTGGTGCTGGATCGCTCGTCCGCCTCGCTGATCTCCTGGTTGGACAGCGGCGAAACCTGCCGTTCGTGTTCAACGATCTCCTCGCGGTCGGACATTTCGCTTTCTCCCTTTTCCGCTCGAACGCACCGCCGACGGAGGCGTTCACAGCAGGAACAGAGATCTCGAAGCGTTTTTTGCTTCGAGTCGCCGGCCGAGTCGCAGGAGAGCACCGAACACGTAAATTACTGAGGGCATGAGACTTTCGGTCGATCGTCACCGACCCGGAATGTTGACCTAAGTTGGGTTTTTCGAGCCGCAAACCGAAAATAGCGGGAACCCGAATCGGACGGCGTGCATTTTCGCAGCAAAAGTCAACAGTAAATTCAGGTGTAAAATGAAGCAGCTAGCCATTGCGCTTGCGCTGACGGGATCGTGCGTACTTGCGACAACCGTCGCCTCCACTCCCGCTTTCGCGCTCGAAACCTACGAAGCCAAAATGGAAGCCAGCGACGCCGCAGCCCAGGCGCGCATGGACATGATGGACGCCTTCGGGCCGAAGGTCCTGAAGCCCGGCCAGTACCTCTGGCGTGACGTCGAGGCCTCCGGGCCGGAACGGGTGATCGTCAGCCTGTCCGACCAGATGGCCTACTTCTATAAGGGTGATACGCTGATCGCCGCATCGACGGTGTCGAGCGGCCGCGACAGCAAGCCCACCCCGACCGGTATCTTTTCGGTTCTGAACAAGACGCCGTTCTACCGCTCGAAGAAGTACGACAACGCGGCGATGCCCTTCGCGCAGTTCTTCGATCCGGCCGGCATTGCGCTGCATGCCGGCTCGATCCCGGGCATGCCGGTGAGCCACGGCTGCGTTCACCTGCCGACCGCTTTCGCCAAGAAGCTCTACTCACAGACCCAGATCGGGACACCTGTCTACGTCGGAGCGTAAGCCCCCGCTCCGTTGAGCCGCCGGGCCGCCACAGTGCGGCCCGGCATGCCAAAAGCTCCGACTCACAAGCGTTCGATTTTCAGGGTGCGAATTGGTTCCGCGCGTTCTGTCAAGAACATGCAATAACTTTTTTGAACCCGCAGTGCATCTGGACGTTTATCCGGCAAGACACTGATCAACAAAGGTTTCGACCGTGATAAACCGGCTACTTGCGGGCGTCGCCTGTGCGGCGCTGAGCGTTATTTCTGTGCCCGCTTTCGCGGCAACCGCGACTCCCGAGGTTCCGGCACTGGCGAGTGGCGCCATGACGTCGGACCCGGCGGTCGACGCATACTACGCTTCCCGCAAAAACGCAGCCCTGTGGCTGACCCAGGGCGCGGCCAGCCCGGCGGCAACGGCGCTGATGTCCGTTCTCCAGCGCGCACCGGTCGACGGCTTCGCCAGCGGACCGGCGTTTGCCGCCGAAGCGCAGGCCCTCCTCTCCCGGGCTCAGGCGGGCGACCCGTCGGCGGCAGGCCAGGCAGATCGTCTGCTTTCAACCGCATGGGTGCACTATGTCCAGGCACTTCAGCGCCCCGCAGCCGGCATGACTTACGAGGACAATTGGGTCCGCCCGCGCACCCAGACGCCCGCGACGATCCTGCAGCTGGCCGCCGCCGCGCCGTCACTTGCCGACCATGTGCGGAGCGTCTCCGACGTGAACCCCTTCTATGCCTCGCTGCGCGACATCGCGCTGCAGCAGCTGCAGTCGACAGGGACGGCCCCCGACGCACGCGTCCTTGCAAGCCTCGATCGCGCCAGGGTGCTCCCGTCGCGCGGCCGGTTCGTTCTCGTCGACGCGGCGACGGCTCGGCTGTGGATGATCGACAACGGCCAAGTTGCCGACTCGATGAAGGTGATCGTCGGCAAGCCCGGCAGCCAGACTCCGATGCTCGCCAGCGCCATCTACGCCGCCACGCTCAATCCCTATTGGAACGTGCCCGGCGACCTGGTGCAGAAGCTGATCGCGCCGCGCGTTCTCGCGCAGGGCGTCAATTACCTGAAGGTGCATCACTACGAGCTGCTCAGCGGTTTCGGCGACGATGCGCAGCCGGTCGACGCGACGGATGTCGACTGGAAGGCGGTCGCACAAGGCAAGGCGACGATCCGCGTGCGCCAGCTGCCTGGACCAGCCAACTCGATGGGCGAAGTGAAGTTCGCCTTCCCGAACAAGTCGGGCATCTACCTCCACGACTCTCCGGAGAAGGAGCTGTTCGCGAAGAGCCAGCGCGACCTGAGCAATGGTTGCATCCGGCTCGAGGACGCAAACCGCCTCGGCCGCTGGCTGATGGGCCGCGAGCCATCGGTCGCATCGGACGAACCGGAGCAGCGCGTCTTCCTGCCCAAGCCGGTGCCGGTGTTCGTGACTTATCTCACCGCCCACGCGGACGGCGGCCAGCTGACGCTGGTGGACGACATCTATGGCCGCGACTCGCAGGAGAATGCGGGCGCACGGATGGTCGCGCTTCACTAAGCCACCCAGGCTCAGCTCGGGCTGAGTTCCTCCGCTGTCATGACGCGCCCGGCATGAAGCCGCGCAAGCTCCTCGTGGCGGCGGCGCACTTCCGGGTCCGAGGCATGTTCCGACATGCTCCGGCACTGCTCGGCGCGCAGTCGGTGATAGACCTGGTCCTCGTAGCTCATCTTGGAGCCCCCGCGTAGGACAAGCGGCAGCTGTGGGGCTGCCCAGGCGAGTGGCTTGTGTCGGTCGGTTCGCCCTGCCCTGCATCTACCAGAAACGCAGTTCGGGCGCGAATCCGGCCATCGCCTGATCCGCGCCCAAAGCGGTAACTCAAATCTTCGTGAGCCTAGATCTGGACCTCGTCCATGGTCGTCAGCTCCGGCTGCGGCAGTCCGGTCGCGGCATAGGTCTGCATCAGCTCTTCCTTGCGCGCGGCCATCTGCTCGCCAAGCGCCTTAGTGTCGATGTCGGCCTTCCGCGCCTGCGCGAAGAGGCCCTTGCCGGCCTGCTCCTCTTCCTCGACGTGATGCTCGATCTCTTCCTGGAGCACCTTTACCTTGGAGTCGAAATATTCGTCGGTCTTGCCGTTGCCGGACTCGATCTCGGCGATCAACAGCTTGGCCGCGTCATGCTCGACGAAGCTTTCCTTCAGCAGGTCTTCTTCAACCTTGCCCTTGCAGGCCGGATAAAAGATTTCCTCTTCGAGTGCCGTGTGGACCGTCAGTTCGAGGCAGATCTGGCGGGCCAGCTTTTCCTTGCGGCCGTCGCCCTTTGCGCTCTCGAATTCCTTGAACAGTTTCTCGACCGTTCGATGGTCTTCCTTGAGCAGGGTGATTCCGTCCTGGGATTTGGTCTCGGCCATGAAACAGCACTCCTTCTTTGGCGAAGGAAACCAACGCCGTGCCTTGGATGTTCCTTGGCCAGATGCGTCACGAAACTGTCACAAAAGCCGCTGTTGCGGGCTTCGACTTGAAGGCAGCCGGCTACCTCGTTTCAATCGCCAGCGTCATCCTGCTGGGCACCGTCGCGTGGCCCAAGCCGACCGACCCGCACTGGCACGTACCGGTGCTCATCGCCGGCATGGCGACGTCGATCCTCGGCATGGCCTTCCGCTACAAGGCGCACCTTCACCAGCGCCGCGAGATGAAGCGCACCAAGGCCGAAGCCCGGTCGAGCTGAAGGGGCGGACCTACTCCGTGTCGAAGGGCTTGTAGGCCTCGCGCGTGACAGTCAGTTTGTCGCCCTTGCTGCTGACCGTCTTCATCGCCTCGCCGACCTTGACCGGCCGGGTCGTCCAGCAGGTCTCGCCGTCCTTCGTCATCAGGCTGGTGAAGCAGGCCTTGCCGCCCTTGATCACCGCCGTGCCATGGTCGAGATGCTTCCCCGCGGCGGTGTAGGAACTGTAGTTCCCGTCAGCGTCGATAGACTCGACGACCTTCGTCCCGTCCTTGCCGGTGAAGCTCCAGTTGGTCTTCGTCAGCTGGAACTTCGAAGCGGCCGGAGCGGCAACGGTGATTGTGGCGGCGCACAGCGCGGTAGCAGCAGCAAGACCGATCGTCAGTCGCATAGCTTATCTCCCCTGTCGTAGGGGAGCACGACTAGCACCAACTGGCCGGCCCTGCGAGTCGACTAGACGAGTTCCACCGCCACCGCAGTTGCTTCGCCGCCGCCGATGCACAGGCTCGCGATGCCGCGCTTTGCGCCCTTCTGCTTCAGCGCATTGACGAGGGTCACGATGATCCGCGTTCCGCTGGCGCCGATCGGGTGACCGAGCGCCGTCGCGCCGCCGTGGATGTTGATCTTCTCGTGCGGGATGCCGAGGTCCTTCATCGCGAACATGGCGACACAGGCAAACGCCTCGTTGACCTCCCACAAGTCGACCTCGCCGGCCTTCCAGCCAGCCTTCTCCAGCACCTTGTGGATCGCCCCGATCGGCGCGACCGTGAACTGCGCCGGCTCCTGCGCGTGCGCTGCCGTCGCGATGATCCGGCCGACGGGCTCAAGCCCTTTTTCCCGAGCCGTGGATTCACGCGTCAGAACCACCGCGGCGGCACCGTCCGAGATCGAAGAACTGGTGGCTGCAGTGATCGTCCCTTCCTTGCTGAAGGCGGGCTTGAGCTGCGGGATCTTGTCGGGCCGGCCCCGGCCGGGCGCCTCGTCGGTGTCGACGATCGTCTCGCCGCTGCGCGACTTGATGGTGACGGGCACGATCTCATCCCCGAAGCCGCCCTTGTCGATCGCGTCCTTGGCGCGGCGCAGGCTCTCGATCGCGTAATCGTCCATCTGCTGGCGCGTGAGCTGATATTCGTCGGCGGTGCACTGGGCGAAGCTGCCCATCGCGCGGCCTTCCTCGTACGCGTCTTCCAGGCCGTCTAGGAACATGTGATCATACGCCACGTCATGGCCGATGCGCGCGCCCGAGCGGTGCTTCTTCAGCAGGTACGGCGCGTTGGTCATCGACTCCATGCCGCCCGCGACGATCACGTCGGCATTGCCGGTCCGCAGCGCCTCGTCGCCCATGATCACCGTCTGCATTCCCGATCCGCAAACCTTGTTCACCGTCGTCGCCTGGACCGATTTCGGCAGTCCGGCCTTGAGAGCCGCCTGGCGAGCGGGTGCCTGGCCGAGACCGGCCGGCAGCACGCAACCCATGTAGATGCGGTCGATGTCCTCGCCGGAGACTCCCGCCCGCTCGACAGCCGCCTTCACTGCCGTCGCGCCGAGGTCCGTCGCCGACGCGTCGGCAAGCGCGCCCTGCATGGCGCCCATCGGCGTGCGGGCGATCGAAAGGATGACGGTCGGGTCGGATGCGGTGGTGGCCATCGGTGCAGCTCCAGGGTTCGTCGTGCGAGGTGATGTTGCAGCGCACATAAGGATTCGGCTCGCCTTGTTCAAACCGCGAGGCGTCTGCTAGCGCCGCCCCGAACAGGAGACCTGAAAATGTCCGAGCCGGCGCTCGATTTCGAACTCGGCGAGATGGCCGAAGCGATCCGCGAAACGACCGAGCGCTTCGCGCGCGAGAAGATCGCGCCGATCGCCGCGGAGATCGACGAGAAAGACGAGTTCCCGCGCGCTCTCTGGCCGCAGATGGGCGAGCTCGGCCTCCACGGCATCACGGTCGACGAGGCAGACGGGGGGCTTGGCCTTGGTTACCTCGAGCATGTCGTCGCGCAGGAGGAAGTCGCCCGTGGCTCCGCTTCCGTCGGTCTTAGCTACGGCGCTCACTCCAACCTCTGCGTCAACCAGATCCGCCGCTGGGCGAACCCGGAGCAGAAGCAGCGTTTCCTGCCCAAGCTGATCAGCGGCGAGCATGTCGGCGCGCTGGCGATGAGCGAAGCCGGCGCCGGCAGCGACGTCGTCGGCATGAAGCTCAAGGCCGAAAAGAGCGGCAACGGCTACCGCCTCAACGGCACCAAGTTCTGGATCACCAACGGTGCCTACGCCGACACGCTCGTGGTTTACGCCAAGACCGGCGAGGGCAGCCGCGGGATCACCGCGTTTCTCGTCGAAAAGGGCATGGAAGGGTTCTCGATCGGGCAGAAGATCGACAAGCTCGGAATGCGCGGCAGCCCGACGAACGAACTGGTATTCGACGATTGCTTCGTCCCGCCCGAGAACGTGCTCGGCGAGGAAAACAAGGGCGTCGAAGTGCTGATGAGCGGCCTCGACTACGAGCGTACCGTACTCGCCGGAATCCAGATCGGCATCATGCAGGCGTGCCTCGACGTCGTCCTGCCCTACGTCCGCGAGCGCAAGCAGTTCGGCAAAGCCATCGGCAGCTTCCAGTTGATGCAGGCCAAGATCGCCGACATGTACGTCGCGCTCAATTCGTCACGCGCCTACGTGTACCAGGTCGCCCGCTCCTGCGATGCCGGCAAGACCACCCGCTTCGATGCAGCCGGAGCGATCCTGCTGGCATCCGAAAATGCCGTGAAGGTCGCCAACGAAGCTGTCCAGGCGCTCGGCGGCGCCGGCTACACCAAGGACTGGCCGGTCGAACGCTACTACCGCGACGCCAAGCTGCTCGACATCGGCGCGGGCACGAACGAGATCAGGCGGATGCTCATCGGGCGGGAGTTGGTTGGTAGCTGAGGGGCCGAGCGGATCGGACGACAGCAGGCATTATGTGCTTCTCGGCCAAGTGGCGGGGTCGGCGTAGGGTGAGCCGCCTACGTCCAGGTAACGTTCCCGGTTAGCCTTCCAATCCGCGCCATAGTTCCTCCGCAAGAAGATTTGGAACCGTTCGGCGGCCGCGGCCCGTTCCGCCTTGGGGATCCTGGCGTCGGCGGCGGCCAGACGTTCCAATGCGTTCAGCGCCTTCACGCTGCCCCGGAGCCGAAGGACGTTGAATGACCCACATGCGTCGCCTTGGCCGCCAAACTCAAGCCGAACGCCGGCGCGCGCGAGGCGCTTAGCCGCACTGATGAACCGCTCGTCGGCTTCACAGAGCCGCTGGATTTCCGCTCTCTTGGCGAGCAGCTCGTCCATCTCTGTCTCGGTCGGCATGGCCCGCGTACGATCGAGATAGATTTCGAAGACGATCCTCCCATCCGAAAAGTGCTGCTCATAGGTCGCCCGCCGAGTGGATAATTCGAGCAGGACGCTAGAAGGCCGCATGCTCCTGATCAGGCTCTCGACGCGAGGGTCGCTTGTGCCGTGCGGGACCAAACTTCGGTCGCCGCTGTCGTGTTTCACAACCCACCGACCTTGGCGGTTCTCCGCATAACGCCCGAGCGCATCACGGAGGTAAAGCGCCAAACCCAAAACCAGGGTTCCGGCACCAAGGAACCAAAGGAACATCAGCCTCGAAATCAGGACGAGGTAGCGAGGCACCCTCTCAGGCGGGCCTTGCGGCACGCTTGGGCAGACGAGATTATTGAATGCCTGACTCGACGGCCGCGGGAGGGGTCCCGATGCGCAGCTCCACTGCGTCAGCCCAGAGGCAACAAGAAGGATCAGCACGGCCAGCAAGATCAGTGCTTGGCTGACCGGCATTGGACCACGTTTGACCGCCATGATGACGCTGTAAGGGAGTTACTCTTGAGATGAGGTAAAGTTGATCCTCACACGCATCAAGCCCGTTCGCTGCCACCCACCCTTGCATCCGTTCCTGAAACCAAAGGAAAGTCGCTTAGCCCCAGATCTTCACACGCTGGTTCGGCGCCAGGTACAGCTTCTGCCCCGGCTGCACGTTGAACGCCGGATACCAGGCGTCGATGTTGCGCACCGTCTGCGCCCTGAACTGCTCCGGCGCGTGGCCGTTGGTGAGCACGATCTGGCGCAGCGTTTCGGGCCGGGTCTTCACCGACCATGACTGGCCGAACGCCAGGAAGAAGCGCTGATCGCCGGTATAGCCGTTGATGACCGGCGCGGGCTTGCCGTTCAGCGACGCTTTGTAGGCGTCGTAAGCGGCGCCGAGTCCTGCGACGTCAGCGATATTCTCGTTGACGGTCAGCTTGCCGTTCACGTGCAGCCCGGGCAGCGCTTCATACTGGTCGAACTGCCTGGCGAGCAGGTCGGCCTGGCTCTGGAAGTGCTTGAAGTCCGCCGGAGTCCACCAGTTGCGCATCGCGCCCGACGCATCGAACAGTGCGCCGCCCGTGTCGAAGCTGTGGCTGATCTCGTGGCCGATCGTGGCACCGATCGCGCCGTAGTTGAACGCCGGGTCCGCACTAGGATCGAAGAAGGGCTTCACCAGGATCGCGGCCGGGAAGTTGAGCGCGTTCTGCACCGGCAGATTGACGGCGTTCACAAGCTGCGGCGGCATCCACCACTCCTTGCGGTCCATAGGCTTGCCGATCTTGCTGATCTGGTAGCGATATTCCGCGAGGCTGGCGTTCTTCTGGTTGGCATAGGCGTTATCGGCCGTGATCTGCAGGCCCGAATAGTCGCGCCAGGTGTCGGGGTAGCCGACGCCGACGACGATGTTCTCGACCTTCTTCAAGGCTTCCTGCTTGGTCGGCGGGCTCATCCACCCGATCGCCTGAACACGGCGAGCGAAGGCGGCCTTGAGATTGTCGACGATGGTCTGGATTTGGGCCTTCGACGTCGCCGGGAAATACTTGTCGACATAGGCCTTGCCGACCGCGTCCTGAAGCGCGTTGCTGGTCGCGTTCAACGCGAGTGCGTCGCGCGGCCGCTGCTGCGGGGTACCCGACAGCTCGGTCCCGTAGAAGGCGAAGCTCGCATCGCGGATCGGCTTGGGAAGCACGTTGGCGCGCTGGTTCAGCGTGTGGAAGGCAAGCCAGTCCTTCCAGTTCTGCAGCGGCTCCGATCCCACCAGCGCGGCAAGCTTCGGGATCGCCGCGAAATGGTAGGCATCGAACTTCTGCACGCTGCCGAGCTGCGCGGCGTTCAGAAGCGCGCCCCAGTCGAGCCCCGGCGCCTTTTGCTCGAGCTGCTGGCGCGTCCAGACCTGGGCGCCAGTCGCGAAGTCCTCGCTCTGCTCGCGCGGCTCGTGCGCCTTCGCGATCTTCGTCTCGAGGTCCATGATGCGGTTGGTGGCGCCCTGCGGGTCGGCGTAGCCGGCGTTCTGCAGGACAGTCTGCACGTACGTCCGGTACTTGCCGAGCGTGTTCGCCATCTTCGGATCGCCGCCGAGGTAATATTGCGCGTCCGGAAGGCCGATGCCGCCCTGCATGATGTAGGGGAGCTGCTCGCCCGGAGTTGCAAGGCCCTGCGTCACGAAGATGCCGAACAGGTTCTCGGTGCGGAAGTTGGTGGAGTTCAGCGGATCGGTGTCGGCGCGCAAGGTGCTGCCGATTGCGGCGCTGAGCGCGCGCTTGTCGGCGATGCCGTTAATTGCGTCGAGGTCCCCCTTCGCCGGAGCCATCCCGGCGCGGTCGATCGCGTCGGTGTTGACGTACGCCTTGTAGTAATTGGCAATCAGCGCGTCGTTGCCGCTGGTCGGGTTCGATTTGATGATGTTGTCGAACAGCTCGCGCGTGTTCTTCTCGCGCACCTGGTCCGCGATGTAGAAGCCGCCGATCCGCGAGCGGTCAGCCGGGATCTCCGTATTCTTGACCCAGGTGCCGTCGGCGTAGCTGAAGAAATCGTCGCCGGGTTTCACCGACTTGTCCATCCACGCCGGATTGATGCCGAGGCCGTTGCCCTGCGCCTGCGCCGGAGCGCTCGCGTTGCCGTCCTGCTGCGTGTTGCATGCGGACAGCGCGATTGCCGATGCGACGATCAATAGGCCTGAACGATTCATCTGCGGCTTCTCCATAGTTGTTCGGCTAGCGCCCTGCGACCATGGGCGGCGCTTTGCAATCAATGTTGCAATCGCTAGGCGAACGGGACGGCTTTTCGACTAACGGACGACACAGGGGCATGAGCGCGCCACGCATCGACAGCAAGGTGGCGACGGACAGCGACGCGTTTCGCGACCGTTCCACGCACAATCGCGAACTCGCGCAGAAGCTGCGCGCCGATGTCGCGCGCGCAGCGCTCGGTGGCAATGAGAAGAGCCGCGCGCGTCACGTCAGCCGCGGCAAGCTGCTGCCCCGCGACCGCGTCGAGCGGCTGCTCGATCCCGGCTCGCCATTCCTCGAAATCGGCCAGCTCGCCGCCTGCGACATGTACGAGGGCGAAGTGCCCGGCGCAGGGATCATCGCCGGCATCGGCCGCGTGTCAGGCAGGCAGGTGATGATCGTCTGCAACGACGCGACGGTCAAAGGCGGCACTTACTATCCGATGACCGTCAAGAAGCACCTGCGCGCGCAGGAGATTGCCGAGCAGAACCGCCTGCCCTGCGTCTATCTGGTCGACAGCGGCGGCGCCAACCTGCCGCACCAGGCGGAAGTCTTTCCCGACCGCGACCACTTCGGCCGGATTTTCTACAACCAGGCGCAGATGTCCTCGAAGGGCATCGCGCAGATCGCCTGCGTCATGGGCAGCTGCACCGCGGGCGGCGCCTACGTTCCGGCAATGAGCGACGAGAGCGTCATCGTCCGTAACCAGGGCACGATCTTCCTCGGCGGGCCCCCGCTGGTGAAGGCGGCGACGGGCGAGGGAATCAGCGCCGAGGATCTGGGCGGCGGCGACCTCCACGCGCGCAAGAGCGGTGTCGTCGACCATCTCGCCGAGAACGACGAGCACGCGCTGACCATCGTCCGAGACATCGTCAGCACGCTGCCTGCGACGCCTACTGCGATCGACACGCGCGAACCGCGCCCGCCCCTGTTCGACTGCGAAGAACTCTACGGCATCATCCCGGAAGACGTCCGTGCCCCGTACGACGTGCACGAGATCATCGCCCGGATCGTCGACGGCAGCGAGTTCCACGAGTTCAAGCCGCTCTACGGAAGCACCCTAGTCTGCGGCTTCGCGCACATCTGGGGCATGCCCGTCGCGATCCTCGCCAACAACGGCGTCCTGTTCAGCGAGAGCGCGGTCAAGGGCGCGCACTTCATCGAGCTCGCCTGCCAGCGCCGCACGCCCTTGCTGTTCCTGCAGAACATCTCGGGCTTCATGGTCGGCGGCAAGTACGAGGCGGAGGGGATAGCCAAGCACGGCGCCAAGCTCGTCACCGCCGTCGCCACTGCGCAGGTGCCCAAGATCACTGTGCTGATCGGCGGCAGCTTCGGCGCAGGCAATTACGGCATGGCCGGCCGCGCCTACTCACCGCGCTTCCTGTTCACCTGGCCGAACAGCCGCATCAGCGTCATGGGCGGCGAGCAGGCGGCAAGCGTGCTGGCCACCGTCCACCGCGACGCCGACAGCTGGACGCCCGAGCAGGCCGAAGCCTTCAAGCAACCGATCCGCGAAACGTACGACAGTGAAGGCAATCCCTGGCACGCCACCGCGCGGCTGTGGGACGACGGCATCATCGACCCCGCCCAGACCCGCGACGTCCTCGGCCTGGCCTTCGCCGCAACGCTGAACGCGCCGATCCCCGACCGGCCGCAGTTCGGCGTGTTCAGGATGTGAGTTCGGGTTGACGGACTCTCAGACCACTGATGTTGCAACTGAGCTCGTCGTGCTCGGTCTTGGGCTGCTGCTCGGCTTGGCAACGCGACGTCGTTTCGACCTGCGTTGGCTGCTGGCGGGCATTGCCTTGCTCGTCATCAACAACCTGCTTCTCTCGCGCTTCTACGGCTTGGTCCCGCGCCTTCCCGACCTGAGCTATAATTGGACGGGCAAGGTGCTGGCGCTCGCGGGCACGTTGGCGATTGCAAGCGTGCCCATGTTCGGGTGGCGGCGTGTCGGCCTGACACTTGCGCATCGCGAAGGCAGCCTTCGAAGCGCGATTCCGGTCGCACTCTTCTATTGTGCGATCTTTGTCTTGCTCGCTTCGCTGTTTCCCGCCGACGCCGCGAAACCCGAAGATTATGCGTTCCAGCTCACGCTTCCGGGCCTAGAGGAAGAGCCCTTCTTTCGCGGCATCCTCCTGTTCGCCTTCGATCAGGCGTTCCGCGGCCGCATCCGCTTCCTGGGCGTCGACTGGGGCTGGGGCGCGGTCCTGAGCAGCGTCGCCTTCGGCCTCGTCCATGCGTTCGGCTATGGCGGCGGCGCGTTCTCGTTCGACCCGCTGTATTTCGCGCTGACGGCTGGGCCGTCGTTCGTTGCAATATGGGTCCGCTATCGCACGGGCAGCCTGTTGCTTCCCGTCATCATGCACAATTTCGGCAACTCGATCGGTCTGTTCCTATGATCACCTCAGTCATCTCGCTCTTCCTCGCGCTTGCTGCCCAGACGACCTCTGGCCGATTGCCGCGGGCGGGGCCGATCCCCGCGCCCGAGGCTCAGGAACAGGCGGTGCTGCAGCCCATCAATGCTCTGTTCGCCGGCATCGCCGCGCACGACGGCGCTGCAATCACGGCGCTTCTGATTCCAAATGGCGGCGCGAGCATCGTCACTGAAGGGCCGAACGGCTCGCGCACGGTGCAGCGTCGCACCTGGAGCGAGCTGGTTGAGCGCGTCAGCACCAGTCATGATTCGATGGAGGAGCGCCTGATCGACCCGGCAATCGAGAGCGACGGCAGCGTGGCGATGGTCTGGGGGAGCTTCGTTTTCCTCGTTAACGGCAAGCTCGATCACTGCGGCACCGATCACTTCAATTTGGTCCGCGACAGCAGCGGCTGGAAGATCGCCGACGCGAGCTGGTCAGTACGAACGACGGAATGCCCCGCCCAGTGATAAAATCTCTCCTCATCGCCAACCGCGGCGAGATCGCCTGCCGAGTGATCCGCACGGCGCGCAAGCTCGGCGTCCGAACGGTTGCCGTGTATGCCGATGCGGACGCCAAGGCCCTGCACGTGCGCATGGCGGATGAGGCGGTGCGCATCGGGCCGAGCCCGGCGCGTGAGAGCTATCTCGTCGGCGACAAGATCATCGCGGCCGCCAAGCATACCGGCGCGGAGGCAATCCACCCCGGCTACGGCTTCCTCTCCGAGAACGCCGACTTCGCTCAGGCGGTGATCGATGCCGGGCTGATCTGGGTCGGACCGAAGCCGGCGAGCATCCGCGCCATGGGCCTCAAGGACGCGGCCAAGAAGCTGATGCAGGAAGCCGGCGTTCCCGTGACCCCCGGCTATCTCGGCGAAAACCAGGACTCGGCGCACCTCAAGTCGGAAGCGGACGCGATCGGCTATCCGGTGCTGATCAAGGCGGTCGCGGGCGGCGGCGGCAAGGGCATGCGCCGGGTCGATGCTCCGGAGCAGTTCGACGACGGGCTCGACAGCGCCAAGCGCGAGGCGGCGAGCAGCTTCGGCGACGACCGCGTGCTGATCGAGAAATACGTCCTCTCCCCGCGCCACATCGAGGTGCAGGTGTTCGGCGACGGCCACGGCAACGTCGTCCATCTCTTCGAGCGCGACTGCTCGCTCCAGCGTCGTCACCAGAAGGTGATCGAGGAAGCGCCCGCTCCGGGCATGGACGAGCCGACGCGCGAGGCCGTCTGCGGGGCCGCCGTCCGCGCCGCGCAGGCGGTCAGCTACGAAGGCGCCGGCACCATCGAGTTCATCGCCGACGCAACAGAGGGCCTGCGTCCCGACCGCATCTGGTTCATGGAAATGAACACCCGCCTCCAGGTCGAGCACCCGGTCACCGAGGGGATCACCGGCCAGGACCTGGTGGAATGGCAGCTGCGGGTTGCGTCCGGCGAGCCGCTACCCAAGCGGCAGGATGAGCTGTCGATCAACGGCTGGGCGATGGAAGCAAGGCTCTACGCGGAGGACCCGGCGAAGGGGTTCCTGCCAAGTGTCGGCAAGCTCGATTACCTGCGTTTCGCGAGCGGCTCGCGTATCGAGACCGGCGTTGAGGAGGGGGATCAGGTTTCTCCATTCTATGATCCCATGATCGCGAAGATGGTCGTGCATGGACCGGATCGCGGATCGGCTCTCGAAATGCTGGCGAAGGCCTGCAGCCAGGTCATCTGCGCGCCAGTTAAGAGCAACGCATGGTTTCTCGCACGGCTCTTGCGCGACAGCTCTGTCGTCGCGGGAACGATGACGACCTCGCTCATTGCCGCCAGGGAAGACGAGTTGATCGCGCCGCCGGAGCCGAGCAGCGCGCTGCTGGAAGCCGCTGCGGATAATCTTGCGTGGAATGACGTGCCGTTCGACCAAACGGGAGTGAGCCGGATTTCGCGTGGGTTCCGGTTGAACGCTCCGCGGAAACTCGAGGTGCGACTTCGCGTGAACGGAGCCGCCCGCACTGTTGAGGCAAAGCTCGACGCCGCGTCAGATTTTCACGACCAATCCGCGCAGTGGCCGTGGCTCGGTGACTTCTACTTCGCCGACGGCGCGGCTTACCTCATCGAGGCAGATGAGGCGCGGGGCACCGGCGCATCCCACGGCACTCACGACGGCGACATCGAAGCGCCTATGCCCGGGAAGGTGACGGGGGTCGAGGTTTCGCAAGGCGAAAAGGTTGCCAAGGGACAACGCTTGCTTACGCTGGAGGCGATGAAGATGGAGCATGCGCTGACGGCGCCGTTCGACGGGACGGTGACGGAGCTTGCCGCGACGGCTGGCGCGCAGGTGACCGAGGGCACGCTGCTGGTCCGCGTCGAGCCTGAGCCGGCAACGACCTGACCTGCCGCGCGGATACGCTTCGGCGCCGGTGAGTTAAGCCTGCAAACCCATTCAAGGAGATCGGCAATGGCGAAATCGGCGACAGGCACCAAGGACCGCGAAAGCTCGAAGGCGGTGACGAAGACTTCCTCCGGCGGCTCGGAGAGTAGCAGCGGCTCCACCGACGGCTCGTCCAGCTCAAGCACGGCCGGCGCCGCCGGCGAGGCGTTCATCAAGCTGCTCCAGAGTCCCCTCGTGGCCGACCTGCTCGCCGTGGCCGCAACGGCCGCGCTCGCCGCGCTCGCCGAACATGGCTTCAGCAGCCGCGGCGCCGGCGACGACGCCGTGCGCGGCAAGCGCGCCGGCAAGGCGGTCAAGGAAGCGGGCAAGGCCGCCGCAGCAGCAATCGGCCGCCGCCTGAGCACCGAATTCGAGGAAGTCCGGAAAGCCTCGAAGCCTAAAGCCGACGCAGAAGCGTAACCTTCGCACGGCCGATCACCCGGCTCGCATCGACTTCGAACCCGGCCGCGGCGACCTCGTCGGTGCGGCCGGTTTCAACGCTCATCCAACCGCCCGGCGCCAGCCACCCTGCGCGCGCCACGGCCTCGACCACCGCGCTCCCCGATCGAGCGGCATAAGGGGGATCGGCGAAGATCACGTCGAACGGCTCCGATGCGGGCAACGCCAGCGCCGAGCCGCCGAGGATGCGAATGCGCTCCGCGGCCCCGAGCCGCTCGGCGTTTCGCCGGATGGCAGCGGCGGCTCCCCGGTCGTTCTCCACGAATGAAGCGAACGCCGCTCCTCGCGACAAGGCTTCCAGTCCCAGTGCCCCGCTCCCGGCGAACAGATCGGCGACCCGAAGCTCTTCGAAGGTGCCGAGACGGCCGGTCAGCATTGAGAACAGGGTTTCGCGAACGCGGTCGGCCGTGGGGCGTGTTCCCTGCCCCGGCGGCGCGTCGAGCGGACGTCCGCGCCACTGCCCGGCGATGATTCTCACCGCAGCGTCCTTCGGAATGCCTCCAGCTCTCCGGGTGACGCCTCGTCGACCTGGCCCGCATCGAGGCCTTCCACGGTAAAGGGCCCGTAGGAAGTCCGGATCAGGCGCGACACCTGCAGGCCCAGATGCGCCAGCACTCGCCGCACCTCGCGGTTCTTGCCCTCTGTAAGGCTCAGCTCGATCCAGCAATTGCGGCCGGTGCGCCGTTCCAGGTTCGCGTTGATCGAGCCGTAGTGCATGCCCTCGATCGTCACGCCGTCGGCGAGGTCCTCCAGCTGTGCCTGGCTGACGAGCCCGAACGCCCGCGCCCGATAAGTCCGCACCACCCCTGTCTTTGGAAGCTCGAGCTGCCGCTTCAGCGCGCCGTCGTTGGTGAGCAGCAGCAGCCCCTCCGTCATGAAATCGAGACGCCCCACCGGCATCAACCGCGGCAAGCCGGGCGGCAAGCGGTCATAGATCGTCGGCCGGCCCTTCGGATCGCTGGCGGCGGTCAACGTCGCCTGCGGCTTGTAGAAGCGGAACAGCCGCGTCTCCGCCGCGGGCCGGACGGCCTTTCCGTCGACCGTCACTCCGCTTAGATCTTCCAGCAAGGTAGCCGGCGTCGTCAGCTTTTCACCATTCAGGGCCACTCGACCCTCGGCGATCATCCGCTCGATTTCGCGGCGGGAGGCAACTCCGGCCCGAGCCATCAGCTTGGCAATCCGCTGCGGCCCACCTTCGCGTTCCCGTTGCGGCGGAGGCACGCTTCGCCGATCATGGCGGCGGCGCGGCACTGTAGCACGCTTCGTTCGTTGCGGTGGCAGAGTCATGGTGGGGTCCCGATGCTGTTCAGCAAGCCGAAGCGTGTCGTCAAGCGGATCCTTATCGTCGAGGACGAGCCGCTGACGGCTTTCGACAATGAAACGATGCTCTGCGACGCCGGTTACGAGATCGTCGGCACCTGCGACGCCTACGACAAGGCGCTCGAAGTGCTCGACAAAGGCGAGATCGACCTGATTCTCAGCGACGTCCGCCTCGCCAGCCAGCAGACCGGCATCGACCTCGCTCGCGCCGCCCAGCAGCGCGGCATCCCCACCCTGTTTGCGACCGGCCAGCCCTATCCGGAAGCGCAGACGGTCGCGATCGGCTGCCTGATGAAGCCCTACACCGACCGGCAGCTGAAAAGCGCCATCGACTGCGTCGACCGGCACCTCCAGGGCGAAGAGGTCAAACCACCCAAGGGTCTTCAGCTGTTCACGCGGGAATAGCCGGACTAGCCAGCCGCCGAGCGACTGCTAACATCAGATCCCGACCGATCTGGAGTAGCGAATGGCAAGTGCAGCTGAGGATTCACGCGGATGGCGTAGCGCTCTGCCGGCAGGAGTGCGGCCCTACACGGAGGCGGCGCCGCTAGCCTCGCTGTTCCTCGGCATGTCGTCCGGCTTCCCCTATGCGATGATCGGCGCGACGCTGACCACGCGGCTGAAGCAGGGCGGAATCGACAAGTCGACGATCACCGCATTCACGCTGGTATTCCTCGCGTACAATTTCAAATTCCTTTGGGCGTGGATCGTCGATGGCGTCCGGCTGCCGGTCATCGGCCGTCTGGGGCAGCGCGTCTCGTGGATGCTCGTGACCGGAGCGCTGGTCATTGCCGCGGTTGCGAACCTCGCCTTCGCTAGCCCGGCCAACGGTGTCGGCTCCATTGTCACCGCCGCAATCCTCGTCGGGATTGCGGGGGCCAGCTTCGATATCGTCATCGATGCCTACCGCATCGAAATTCTTGAACCGCGCCAGCTCGGCGTCGGCTCAGGGATGTCGCAATATGGCTGGCGGATCGGCTCGGCAGGCGCGGGCGCCATCGCACTGGTCGTCGCCGCCCGATCCGGCTGGACGGCCGCTTATCTCGCCTGTGCGGCACTCGCCCTCCCCGCAATGCTCACCGCCCTCGTCATGGGCGAGCCGCAACGCCGCCGCGAACGCGCCCGCACCAAAGGGGTCAGCGATGCGGTCGCAGCAGTCTGGCGCCCGTTCCTGGAGTTCTTCCAGCGCAAGGGCGCCTTCCTCGTCCTGCTGTTCATCCTGCTGCACAAGATCGGGGACACGCTGGCGAACCTTACCTTCCGCCTCCTTTTTGACGATCTGAAGTTCACGAATGACGAGATCGCGCTTTACGACGTCGGCGTCGGCTTCTGGGCCTATCTCGTCGGCATCTTCATCGGCGGCATTCTCTACGCTCAGCTTGGCATGAAGCGGTCGGTCCTGATCAGCCTGATCCTGATGGGCGTATCGAACTTCGGCTTCGCGCTGCTGGCGATGAGCGGTCACAGCAATCTCGGCATGGCAGCCGCGATCGGCTTCGAGAACACGGCTAGCGGCGTGGGCGGCGTTTGCGTGGTCGCGTACTTCTCGGCGCTCTGCGACCTTCGGTTCACGGCCTCGCAATATGCGCTGATCTCGGCAGCGGCGAGCATCGTCGGACGCTTCCTGACCGGCACCACGGCGGGAGCGCTGATCGACAACATGGGCTATGTGAACTTCTACCTGCTGACGACGGCGGCTGCCGTCCCCGGCATCGTATTGTTCTGGTTCATGATGCGGGCCGGCCTGATCGACCAGTCGATCGGCAGCGCGGGCGTTTCAGGCAGCGGCGACGTTCGGGCGGAGCATCCGGACGAGGAAACCGGCCGGCCCGTTCAGTCCGGCACCTGATCGTTTTCGGCAAGGACCGATCCCGCGAGGTACAGCGACCCGAAGATCAGCACCCGCGCATCCGCGGGGGTGGCGGCGAGTGCGTCGGCAACGTCGTCATGCATCTCGGCGGTGAAGCCGAGCTCGCCGGCAATCTCGACCAGCTCGTGAGAGTCGAAGCAGGCGTGATCGGGGATCGGCACAGCATGGATGTGCGCCGCGACTCCGCGGAACGGCTGCAGCATCCCCGGCGGGTCCTTGGTCGCCAGGCTCGCGAATACCATGTGCAGCGGCTTCCCATCCGCCCAGGCGCGCCGGGCGAATGACGCGACCTGCCGCGCGGCAGACGGGTTGTGCCCGCCGTCGAGCCAGACCTCGCGGTCGCCGACCAACGGACCGGGCGCCAGATGCTGAAGCCGCGCCGGCCAGTCGGCCCAGCCCATCGCCGCAACCAGCGCAGCCGTCGGCACGCGCAAGCGGTCCTGGTGCCGAAGCATGGCGACGGCGAGCGCCGCGTTCATCGACTGGTGACGTCCCAGCAATCGCGGAATGGGCAGAACGAGCGCACCGCGTTCGTCGCGGTAGCGGAGCTTGCCGGAGCTGACGATCGCGTCCCACTTGCCGCCTCGCGGGAGCCAGACGGTCCCTGCCTGCGCCGCAACTTCCGAAACGCGCGAGCCGACCGCCGGCGGGTAGAGTTGCGTGATCAGCGGAGCGCCGGGCTTGGCGATGGCGGCCTTCTCCGCGCCGATATCCGGCAGCCGGTCGCCGAGAAATTGCTGGTGGTCGAGGGCGAGGTTGGCGATGCCGGTGACCAGCGGATGGTCGATGACGTTGGTGGCGTCGAGCCGGCCGCCAAGCCCGACCTCCAGGATGCACGCGTCCGCAGCCGTGCGCGCGAACGCAAGGATCGCAGCTGCGGCGGCCACCTCGAAGAAGCTCGGTTCATTTCCCGCGCCGACATCCACGACTTCGGCGAGCAGCGCGGCGAGCGTCTCGTCGTCGATCAGGCGTCCCGCGACACGGATGCGCTCGTTGAAGCGGACCAGGTGCGGGCTGGTGAAAACGTGGACGCTGTGCCCCGACGCCTCAAGCGCCGCGCGAAGGAAGGCACAGGTCGAACCCTTGCCGTTGGTCCCGGCGACGTGGAACACCGGTGGCAGCCGATCCTGCGGACGTCCAAGCCGTTCGAGAAGTTCACGGATGCGGTCGAGGCCCAATCGATCGCCGGCTGGAGACAGCTTCGCGAGGCGGTCGAGCTGCGCCTGAACGTCACGGTTCGAGGAGCGGGCGAAATCCATTGAGTGCCGCCGCGGACGTCAGGCCGCTTGCGCGGTCTCCGGAGCAAGATAGCCGATCAGTAAGGCGAGCTTCTGCTTCAGCTCGCCGCGCGGAACGACCATGTCGATCATCCCGTGCTCGAGCAGATATTCGGCCCGCTGGAAGCCCTCGGGCAGCTTCTCGCGGATGGTCTGTTCGATGACGCGCTGGCCGGCGAACCCGATCAATGCTCCTGGCTCGGCAAGCTGCACGTCGCCGAGCATCGCGTAGGAAGCCGTGACGCCGCCGGTCGTCGGATCGGTCAACACGACGATGTAGGGCAGCCCCGCTTCCTTCAGCTCATCGAGTGCGACCGTGCTGCGCGGCATCTGCATCAGGCTGAGAATGCCCTCCTGCATGCGCGCGCCACCGGCCGCCGTGAACAGGATGTACGGGCAGTTGTCGGCGATTGCCGCGCGAACGCCGGCGACGAAGGCCGCACCCACGGCGATGCCCATCGATCCTGCCATGAACGCGAAGTCCTGGACACCGACGATCGCCGCCTGCCCTTCGATCTTGCCCCGCGCGTTAAGGAGCGCGTCGCGCTCGCCGGTCGTCGTTCGGGCGGTCTTGAGCCGGTCGACGTAGCGCTTGCTGTCGCGGAAACGCAGCGGATCCTCGCGCACGTCGGGCGCGGGCAGAAGCTCATAGGCCGCGGCGTCAAACAGCTGCTCGAACCGCTGCTTGGGACCGATCCGGTCGTGGAAGTCGCAGCGCGGGCAGACGCTGTAATTCTCTTCCCATTCCTTGAGGAACACCATCGTCCCGCAACGGCTGCACTTGTGCCACAGGTTCTCCACCGTCTGCCGCTTGGGCAGGAAGGGAATGCCGCTCTTCACTCGGCTGAGCCAGCTCATCGTGAGGTCCCCATCTCTTGGCTTTCGAGAGCAAGGCTCTCGGCGATTTCGCCGATCGCCCGCTCCGGGTCCGCAGCGCCCGTGATAGGCCGCCCTATCACCAGGATCGAGGCGCCTGCGTCGAGCGCCTGTCGGGGCGTCACGACCCGTTTCTGATCCCCGACCTCGCCGCCGGCCGGACGCACTCCCGGAACGACGAAGACTCCGTCGCCCCATGCATCCCGCGCGGCGGCGACTTCGGCTCCCGAGCACACGATCCCGTCGACGCCGGACCCGCGTGCGAGCGCCGCTAGCCGTGCCACCTGCTCCGCCGGGGACGACTGCACGCCCGTCGCTGCAAGGTCCGCCTGGTCGAGACTGGTGAGCAGCGTCACTGCAACCACCTTGGTGTCCGGGTCAGCCGCAGCCTTCGCGGCCGCAAGCATCGCCCTGCCGCCGGCGGCATGCACTGTCAGCACTGCGGGCCGCAACGGCGCGAGTGCGTCCACGGCCTTCGCCACCGTGTTCGGAATGTCGTGAAGCTTGACGTCGAGGAACACCGGCAGCCCCGCTTCCGAAAGCCGCGCGACGCCGTCAGGTCCGTTGGCGGAGAAGAACTCAAGGCCGAGCTTCAGTCCCCCGGCATGCTCGCGAACCGCGCGGGCAAGCGTCTCGGCCCTGACGATGTCAGGCGTGTCGATGGCGACGAAGATGGGCTTCACAGCGCCGGCTCCGCTTCATCGACAGGCACTGCGGCGGGCGCAACGGCCATCGTGCGCTGGCGATCCAGCGCTTCGACGCGACGCCGAAGCGTCCAGATCCGCGCCCGCATCATCAGCCAGGTCGGCAGCCATCCGATGACGAAACCGACGAAGACCAGCATTGGCAGCTTGGTCTCGGCCTGGATGTCAGTCCAAAGGTTCAGGGTTACGGGGTTCCAGTTGGTCCAGGCGAACAGCGCGACCAGGACCGCGACGAGAACCCAGAAGAGGGTCTTGAGGAATTGCATTCGGCCAAAAGCTCCTGCCGCGCCTTTAGGCGAGGCGCTGTCGCATGGCCAGCATAGCCGACGTTCGTCGCGCCTCAGAGTCGCTTCACCGCACCCGTGACGCAGCGGCGTTGAGGCGATTGGCGCCAGCGTTCAGAGCGAGCCTGGGGTCGGGGAGAAGAATTTTTGCGCTTATCAACGAAGATCGGTTTCGGCGCGCTTGCGCTGGTCGGCGGCGGTGCCCTTCTAGCGACCCGGCCGCAAAGCAATCCTACTCCATCGGCCCAGTCGCCGCAGATCACCCAGGCGCACCTTCGGCTGGCCGCGCTTTCGACCGAGTCCCGGCGCAATGTCGATTACGGGCTCCTCGACCAGCGGCTGCAGCGGCTGATGACCAAGCCCGCGATGGTCGGGCTCGCGGTCGGGGTCGTCGAGAACGGCCGCATCACCTTCCTCAAGGGATATGGCGAGACCCTCAAGGGCTCCGGCGATCCCGTCACCCCCGACACGGTGTTCCGCTGGGCATCGGTCTCGAAGGGTGTTGCCGCGACGATGGTCGCGAAGCTTGCCGAACAGGGCAAGATCGACCTCCAGGCACCCGTCGCCAATTACGCGCCTGATCTGAAGCTTCCGGGCGGCAACGAATATCGCGCCAACGTCATCGACCTGCTGTCGCACCGCCTGGGCATCTACCGAGACGCTTATGCGAACAAGCTCGAGGAAGGCGAGGATCCGAGCGTGCTTCGAAGGAGTCTCGGCCAGCTCGACGCGGTGTGCGCCCCCGGCACCTGCTGGGCGTATCAGAACGTCGCCTATGACGCATCGAGCGAGATGGTCTCGAGGATCACGGGGCTGCCATACGAGCAGGCGGTCAAGCGCTACCTGTTCAATCCGATCGGAATGACCAGCGGCAGTGTCTCGATGGTCGGCCTTGAATCGAACCGCAGCTGGGCTCGGCCGCACAGCTCCGGCCGCCGTCCGTGGCCAATGGTCGACACTTATTACAAGGTCCCCGCCGCCGCCGGAATCAACAGCAACATCAAGGACATGTCGCTGTGGATGGAAGCCCAGATGGGCGAAATGCCCGACGTGCTCGACGCCAAGCTGCTGGACACGGTGCACGGTCAGTACGTCGTCACGCCCGGTGAGCGCGGCCGCCTTCGCAAGTTCCTCGAACGGGTCGGCACCGCCTGGTACGGGCTCGGCTGGCGCAGCTACGATTATGCCGGCCACCACATTATCGGACACCGCGGGGGCATCCGCGGCTATCGCTCCTTCATCCTGTTCGACCCGCAGACCAAGAGCGGCGTCGTCGCGCTTTGGAACAGCGACACCTGGCAGCCCGGCGGGCTCGAGTTCGAAGTGATGGACCAGCTCTATCACCTGCCCTTCCGCGACTGGCTGGGCGTCGACAGCAGTTCGCAGCCGGGCACCGCGCCGCAGCCGGAAGGCGAGGAAGAAGCACCGAACGTCGCCGCGGCCGGTCCGATCCGCGGAGCCGCGGCCCGAGGCTGAGCCGCTGGGCGTTGAAAAGCGCCCCTGCACCCCCGATTTGCACGCGATGATACCGTTATCCGTGCTCGACCTGTCGCCGATCATTCAGGGCGGCGACGCGGGTCAGTCGCTGCGTGCCAGCGCCGAGCTTGCCCAGGCTGCCGAGCGCCTCGGCTACAACCGCTTCTGGATGGCGGAGCACCACTCGATGCCGGGCATCGCCAGCGCGGCGACGGCTGTCGCGCTTGCCTACGTCGGCTCGCAGACCAGCCGCATCCGCATCGGCGCAGGCGGCATCATGCTTCCCAACCACGCGCCGCTGACGATTGCCGAGCAGTTCGGAACGCTTGAGTCGCTCTATCCCGGGCGCATCGACCTCGGCCTCGGGCGCGCACCGGGCACGGACCAGGCCGCGGCCTACGCACTGCGGCGCAGTCTCAATTCGGACGCCGACCAGTTTCCGAACGACGTGGTCGAGCTGACCAAATATTTCCAAGGCGAAAACAGCCGCGTCCGCGCCATACCGGGCGAAGGGCTGAACATCCCGATCTGGATCCTCGGCTCGAGCCTGTTCGGAGCGCAGCTCGCCGCCATGCTCGGCTTGCCGTACGCGTTCGCCTCGCACTTCGCGCCGCAGATGATGATGGAGGCGATCCACGTCTACCGCGAGCGCTTCGAACCGTCCGCGCAGCTCGACAAGCCGTACGTGATGCTCGGCTTCAACGTCTTCGCGGCCGACACGGACGAGGAAGCGCAGTTGCTCGCGACCTCGGTCCAGCAAGCGTTTGTCGCGCTGCGGACCGGCCACCCCACGCAGCTGCCCCCGCCGCAGCCCGGCTATCGGGAAGCGCTGCCGATGCAGGCGCGAGCAATACTCGAAAGCGTGCTCTCCAGTTCGGCGATCGGCAGCCCGGCCACCGTCGCCCGTGAGATCGAAGCCTTCGTCAAACGGACCGGCGCCGACGAATTGATGATCACGTCGCAGATCTTCGACGCGGGGGCCCGGGTCCGATCCTACGAGCTCCTGATGGACGCCGTACGCCAAACCGAACGTCTTCCCGCCTGATAAGGAACCCCATGTCCGCTCTGTTCAGCCCGCTCGACGTTGGCGGCCTTCGCTTGACCAATCGCATCGTCATCGCGCCGATGTGCCAATATTCGGCCGAAGACGGATGCATGACCGATTGGCACACGATCCACCTTGGCCATCTCGCCCTTTCCGGCGCGGCTTTGCTGACAATCGAGGCGACGTCGGTGACACCGGAAGGCCGCATCAGCTGGGGCGATACTGGCCTGTGGTCGGACGAGAACGAGGCCGCGATGGCGCGCGTCTTGAAAAGCGTCCGCCGCTGGTCCGACATGCCGATCGGCATCCAGCTCGGCCATGCCGGGCGCAAGGCATCGACCGACAAGCCGTGGTTCGGCGGCAAGCAGATCGCGCCCGGCGAAGAGAACGGCTGGCAGACGGTTGCTCCCTCACCTGTTCCGTTCCTCGAAGACGAGAACCCGCCGCTGGAGCTGGACGCCGCCGGGCTGACGCGCCTTCGCGATTCTTTCGCCGACGCCGCGCGCCGCGCTGCACGCCTCGACCTCGCCTTCGTCCAGCTTCACGGCGCGCATGGCTATTTGCTGGACCAGTTTCTGTCGCCGCTCTCGAATCGGCGAACTGACGAATATGGCGGCAGCCTCGAAAACCGGATGCGTTTCCCGCTCGAAGTGTTCGACGCCGTCCGCGCCGCATTCCCGAGCGATCGTCCGGTCACGATGCGCGTCTCGGCCACGGACTGGGTCGAGGGCGGTTTTGACGTCGAGCAGACGATTGCCTTTGCTCAGGCGCTCGAAGCCCGCGGCTGCGCTGCGATCCACGTGTCCAGCGGCGGCGTCGATGCGCGCCAGAAGATCCCGGTCGGCCCAAGCTACCAGGTGCCGCTCGCCCGCGCGGTCAAGCAGGCGGTTGGCATCCCGGTCGTTGCGGTCGGCCTCATCACGGACTTCGAGCAGGCGGAAGCGATCGTCGGCACCGGCGACGCGGACATGATCGCACTTGCTCGGGGCGTCCTATATGACCCGCGCTGGCCGTGGCATGCCGCTGCCCACCTGGGAGCGAGCGTGAAGGCACCGCCGCAGTATCTGCGCTCGCAGCCGCGGCAATATCGCGCGCTGTTCGACTTGGCCGAATGATCGCCTAAAGGCGGCGCAATGGGCCCCGCCACAATCCCCCTGCTGCTTGCTTTCATCGCCGGCAGCCTGATGGCCGTGCAGGCGCCGACCAACGCCATCCTCGGAAAAGCGTCGGGGTCCGCGATCGTCGCCGCGTTCATTTCATTTCTGGTTGGCTCCGTCGCGCTCGGCGCGGCCGTCGCCGGGACCTCCGGGCGCCTGTTCGCTCCGGGGCTTCGCCACGTTCCCTGGTATGCGTGGGCGGGCGGGCTCTACGGCGCCTTCTTCGTCGGCGTGGCTGCTTTCGCTGCGCCGCGGCTCGGCGTCGGAGTCCTGCTCACGGCCGCCGTTGCCGGGCAGCTCGCGGGCGCCATCGTCCTCGACCACTACGGCCTGCTCGGAATGGCACGGCACCCGGTGACACTTACGCGCGTTGGGGGTGTCGTGCTGGTCTTCCTCGGCGCCTGGCTGGTGCGAAGAGGCTGAATCGTCCCTCAAGCGTTGTGGACGGCAATGGTGTTTGGATTAGCCGACGGCGTGAAGTGGACTGCGGTTGCTTCGGCAGCCCTCCTCCTGTGCGCGCCGGCGCCAGCCAGTGCCCAGCCGCCGCTGACCGAACCCGGCTTCCTCACCATCGGGCTCACCTGCCGGTGGGACTCGCAGTGCATTCACGTGCAGCGGAAGGCCATGAAGAAGGCGCTTGGCTTCGTGCGCAAGGAGCACCCGCCGGCGTGGAAGGTCCAGCTGTGCAACCGCAACGCCGGCCGCGGTTATCAGCGAGTCGACTGGCTCGGCTTCGACCACTGCATCCGCAACGCTTCTCTGGCTGCGCCCCCGCCGGTCCGCGTCCGGCAGATGCAACACCGGCAGGCGCGCCGGTAGAGACCAACGCTGTGGCATGCTGTGTTGACACTCTAATACACTAGGCATATCCTGTCGCAACAGGAGGAGCCAATATGTACTCTCAGCAAGAGCTCGACGACGCCGTCGCGGCCGGTGCGATCACCGGGGATGCCGCCGCCGCGTTGCGCGCGCACGTCGAAAGCCGGCGGTCTGCCATACCGGACGAGGAGCAGTTCCGTCTGCTCACCGGGTTCAACGATATCTTCGTGTCCATCGCCGCGACGATCCTGCTGTTCGCCGTCGGCTGGATCGGACAATCGATCGGTCAGGCGACCGGGCTGATCGTCAGCGATAACGGCGACACCGGGCCCAGCTTCCTCATGCCGTTGTTCGTCGCAGCGACTGCCTGGGGGCTGGCCCTGTTCTTCACTGCGCGCCGACGGATGGCCCTGCCCTCGATCCTGCTTCTGCTCGCGTTCGTGGGCGGTGTGCTGGCGACGACCGGCTTCCTGCTTGTGCAACTGATCGGTCCAGCGCCGTTCGAGGATAATGCGCAGGCACTCGCATCCACCGTCGTCGCGGCCAGTACGGCCGTCGCCGCCGGAGCCGCATGGCTGCACTGGCGCCGTTTCCACGTGCCGATCACCGTTGCCGCAGGCGCGGCGACCGTCGCCGGGCTGTTCGTTGCGGTGGTCCTTGGCTTCGTCAACGTCGAAGGCGAAGCGATGAAGAACTTCATCCTCGGCCTCGTCCTCGTGCTCGGCGTCGGCATGTTCCTGTTCGCCATGTGGTGGGACAGTTCCGACCGCGGCCGCCTGACGCGCCGGTCGGACGTCGCCTTCTGGCTTCACCTGCTGGCGGCGCCGATGATCGTGCATCCGGTCTTCACCCTCCTCGGGCTCAACGACGGCAATGCAACGCTCGGCGAAGGCGTGATCGTCGTCCTGCTGTATGTCGTGCTGGGCGTCACTGCGCTTGCGATCGACCGCCGGGCCCTGCTCGTCTCGGCCCTGGCCTACGTGCTCTACGCGCTCAGCGAGTTGTTCCGGCAGTTCGGTGCGGTGCAGCTCAACATTGCACTGACCGCTTTGGTCATCGGCTCCGCGCTGCTCCTGCTATCGGCCTTCTGGCACCAGGCCCGGGCGATGATCGTACGTCCGCTTCCGTCGGGGCTGCAGAACTATCTGCCGATCCTCGACCGGCCGGCGATGAGCGTCAGTCAACCAGCCGCATGAGACGCCGCTCAAGCGGGGCAAGCACGCCGGCAAGGTCGTGGCCCCGCTTGAGCAGCTGACCCTGCTCACCGATCAAAGAGAACGCCCCCTGCTTCAACCGAAGCGCGGGGCGTTTTTCTATGCGCACTTCGGGCCGCTCGGTGTGGCGGCGGTAGGCGGCGAAGATTGCGACCTCAGGATCGATGCGCAGCGCGTAGTCGCGCCAGTGGCCGGCAGTCACCATGCGTCCGTACAGGTCCATGATCCGCATCAGCTCCTTGCGGTCGAAGCTGGCAATCGGACGGCGGTTCGCGGGCGACGGGAACGGAGCGACGATGCTCAAGCGCTCTTCGCCTTCGGACGCGGCTGACAGGACGTCCTCAGCGTCGCCATTTCCTTGCGGAGTTCTTTGAGCTCCAGTTCAAGCTCCGCGATGCGTGCGCGCACCGGATCGACGTCCTCGCCGAACGGCGTTCCATAGGGAATGAAGCCGGGGCTGTAATGAATGGCGTCGAGCGGCACGGCCCGTGCGGGAATGCCGACCACCGTCACCGCCGGCGGCACGTCCTTGGTGACCACAGAATTGGCGCCGATCTTGGCGCCTTCGCCGACTTCGATCGGGCCGAGGACCTGCGCTCCCGATCCGATCACGACCCCGTTCCGGATGGTCGGGTGGCGCTTGCCGCCGACACCGGTCGTCGGGTTGGTGCCGCCGAGAGTCACATGCTGGTAGATGGTGACGTCGTCGCCGATCGTCGCGCTTTCACCGATGACGCTGAAGCCGTGGTCCAGGAAGAACCGCTTGCCGATCGTCGCGCCGGGGTGGATGTCGATCGCCGTCAGGAAGCGCGCGAAATGGTTCACCAGCCGCGCGAGGAAGAATAGCCGCCCTTCCCACAGCCAATGGGCGAGCCGATGCAGCCCAAGCGCCCACACGCCCGGATAGAACAGCACGTCCCAACGGGAGCGTGCCGCCGGATCGCGGGATTTGACGGAGTCGAGGTAGGCGAAGAGCCCGGACTGCAAACGGAGCACCTCTTGTGGTTGCCGCCCCAATCTAAGTGCGGCCCAGCGCAAATACCAGCGGGGGGCAAATCGACAATTGCCACGCAACTTGCTCTGCCGACGCCCGTTCGGCACATCCGGAGCGTGCGAGGGTTGAAGCGTTCCATTCTTCAGCATCCGCTGATCGCGTAACAAGGGGGACGGCAATCCTTTCGGCCTACAATCCGCTCTACTCGCTCGCCGGTTTCTTCGTGGGGATGCTGGTCGGGATGACCGGCGTCGGCGGCGGCTCGCTGATGACCCCGATCCTCGTGTTGCTGTTCAACTTCCACCCGGCGACCGCGGTCGGCACCGACCTGCTCTACGCGTCAGTGACCAAATCGGTCGGCACCGCGGTCCACGGATCCCGAAAGAGCGTCGACTGGCGGATCGTCGCCGCGCTTGCAAGCGGCAGCGTGCCGACGGCGATTGCGACCATATTCGTGATGAGCCGGGTGGGCACCCTGGCCGAACATGCGGCCGGAGTCCTCGACCTGATGCTCGGCACGGTCCTGGTCCTGACCAGCATTTCGATCTACTTCCGGCCGGTGTTCCTGCGCTGGGCGGGTCCACGCGTCGACCATGCCGGAACGCGCAGGATCTCCGGCTGGACGGTCGTACTCGGCGCCGTGCTCGGCATCCTCGTCTCGGTCACGTCGGTCGGCGCCGGCGCGCTCGGCACCACTGCCCTGCTGATGCTCTATCCGCGCCTGCCGGTCGCGCGCATCGCTGGCAGTGACATCGCCCACGCCGTGCCGCTGACGCTGATCGCCGGCATCGGCCATTGGCTGATCGGATCGGTCGACCTGACGCTGATGATGGCGCTTCTAATCGGATCGATCCCCGGCATCATCGTCGGCAGCATGTTTGCCCACAAGGTGTCCGACAATGCGCTTCGCCTGGTGCTCGCGACGACCCTGCTGATCGTTGCTATCCGGCTGCTGTGGAGCTGACCTAGAGCGTTGCGTGGACCGTCGCCGCCGCCTTCATGACGGCGGCAATGCGAACCGCGGCCTGGATGGTGTCCGGCTTGACGCCATGCTCCAGCAGGATGCGCTCGTGGCTGTCGATGCACATGCCGCAGCCGTTCATGGCCGAGACTGCCAGGCTGAACAGCTCGAAGTCATCCTTCGAGATCCCGTGCTGGCCAATGAAGTTCATCCGCAGCCGCGCCGGCTTGGTACCGTACTCCGGGTTCGAGACCAGGTGGACGAAGCGATAATAGACGTTGTTCATCCCCATCACTGCGGCGGCACCGCGTGCAGCGTTCGCGACCTCGTCCGACAACTTGCCCTCGATCTCGGCTTCGGCCGCGGCGACCAGCGGCCGATAGCCGGAGCCATGGGCGCAAGCGAGCAGCAGCCCTAGCTTGCGCTCGGCGCCCATGATTTGGTCGCTGAGGATCGAGCCCAGGTTGAGCCGGATGTCCTTGGCATATTCCGGAAGCGTGTCGGCGAACTGCTTGAGAGACATCTTCTTCTCCGAAATTCTCAAATGAAAAAGGGGGCGGACCTGGGGAAGCCCGCCCCCTGACGCCAGCCGGTTCCAGGGGGAGAAACCGGCGGCTGGCCCTCGCGCTCTGGCGAGGAACTGGTTAGGCGGCCTGCGGCTTCAGGACTTCCTCGCCGGGCGTCCAGTTGCACGGGCAAAGCTCGTCCGTCTGCAGCGCGTCGAGCACGCGCAGCGTCTCCGCCGGGTTGCGGCCGACGTTGAGGCCGTTGACCGTGACGTGCTGGATCACGTTGTCCGGATCGATGATGAAGGTCGCACGAAAGGCGACGCCCTCTTCGCGATCGAGGATGCCGAGCGACTCCGCGAGTTCCTTCTTGTTATCGGCGATCCACGGGAAGTCCGCACCGGCGAGCTCCTCGTCCGAGCGGCGCCACGCGAAGTGAACGTGGGCGGTATCGGTCGACGCGCCGATCAGCTCGGCATCGCGATCCTCGAAATCATTCTTGAGCTCGCCATAGCCGACGATCTCGGTCGGGCAGACGAAGGTGAAGTCTTTCGGCCAGTAGAACAGAACCTTCCACTTGCCGCCGGTCTCGCCGAGATCGATCGTCTCGCCGGCCGGCAGCGCGGACGTGCCCTGCTGAACCGGAAGCTTGAGCGCCGGAATCTTGTCACCAACGGTAAGCATGTAGTCGAATCCTCCTGGGTTTGCTGCAGTGCAGCGTAACTGACGAGGGCCATCTAGGTATCTGGTTTCCATCGTTCAAGTTCATTATACGGCTACCAGTGATTGGAATTATCGATCAATGATGGTCCACCTTCCGACCGTTAAGCAGCTGCAATATCTCGTCGCGCTGCGGCGTTTCGAGCACTTCGGAAAGGCCGCCGACGCGTGCTTCGTCACCCAGTCGACCCTGTCGGCGGGGCTCCGTGAGCTCGAGACCCTACTCGGCCTGACGCTGGTGGAACGGACCCGCCGCGTTGTCCGCTTCACGCCGCTTGGCGAGAAGATCGCCGGCAAGGCCGTCGCCGTTCTCCGCGAGACCGAAGAGCTTGCCGAAATGGCACGCGCGCAGGGCCGCCCGCTCCACGGCGAGCTGCGCATGGGGGTCATCCCGACCATCGCGCCGTTCCTGCTACCAACGATGCTGCCACGCCTTCGCGAGCAATGGCCGGAGCTCAAGCTCTACCTCCGCGAGGAAACCAGCACGGCGGCCTGCGAGGCGCTGAGCCGCGGCCAGCTCGACTGCGTGCTCCTGGCGCTGCCGTTCAGTTGCGGTGAGGTCGACAGCGCGCCGCTGTTCGACGATCCGCTCTACGTCGCCTACCCGCGCGGGGAGGCGCCGAAGGGGGCGTCGGTTGCCGCCGCCGATATCGACGAGAACCGGCTCCTGCTGCTTGAGGACGGCCACTGCCTCAAGGACCATGCGCTGTCCGCCTGTAACCGGCCGGAGCTTCGCGCCCATGCGGAAATGATGGGCACTTCGCTCCACACGCTGGTGCAGATGGTCGACAATGGCCTGGGCGTCACCTTCGTCCCCGGCATGGCGATCGAGGCCGGCATCCTTGCGAACACCGGCGTCGATGCCTTGCCGCTAAGCTCGGATCATTCGTACCGCAGCATCGCCCTGATCTGGCGCCGATCGAGCGCGCGCGAGAACGAGTTCCGTCTGCTCGCGACCGCATTGCAGCGGATCATGACCCAGCTTCGGCCAGCCTCGAAGGCGGTCGCCTAGGCCGGCTCGGCGATCCCGACCGGCTCCTTGAGGTCGGATGTCTGCGGCACGTCGAAGCGGTCGGCGTTCATCACCTTGGTCCACGCCTTGACGAAGTCGCGCACGAACTTCTCTTCGTTGCCCTTCTCCGCATAGACCTCAGCCGTCGCGCGAAGCTGACTGTTCGACCCGAAGATGAGGTCCGTTCGCGTCGCCCGCCATTTCTCCTGCTGGCCGCCGCGATCGTAGCCGATGAACTCCTCGTCCGCGCTCTCGTCGACAACCTTCCAGAAGGTGTCATTGTCGAGCAAGTTGACGAAGAAGTCGTTGGTCAGCTGGCCCTTGCGCTTCGTGAACACCCCTTCGGCCGCGTCCTTGTGGTTGGCGCCCAGCACGCGCAGCCCGCCGAGAAGGACAGTCATCTCCGGCGCGGACAGCCCGAGCAGCGAGGCACGGTCCAGGAGCAGCTCCTCGGTCCGAACTGAATGCTTGGTCTTCAGGTAGTTGCGGAAGCCGTCAGCCGCGGGGTCCATGACCTCGAAGCTCTCGGCGTCGGTCCATTCCTGCGTCGCGTCGCCGCGGCCGCCGGTGAACGGGACGTCGACCGCGAAGCCCGCATCGCGGGCGCCCTTCTCCACCGCTGCCGTGCCGGCGAGGACGATTGCATCGGCCATCGACAATGGTCCGCGAAGCTCGTCGATCATGGCGAGCACGCGGCCGAGCTCTTCAGGCTCGTTAACGGCCCAATCCTTCTGCGGCGCAAGCCGGATGCGCGCGCCGTTGGCGCCGCCGCGATGGTCGGAACGCCGGTAGGTCGACGCCGAAGCCCAGGCGGTCTTCACCAGCTGCCCAATGGTGAGCCCTGCCTCCAGGACCTTGTTCTTGAACGCGGCGATGTCGCCGTCCGAAGGCATGCGGCCGGCGGGAACCGGATCCTGCCAGATCAGGTCCTCGGCCGGGACTTCCGGACCGAGGTAGCGGACCTTCGGTCCCATGTCGCGGTGCGTGAGCTTGAACCAGGCGCGCGCCCACGCATCCTTGAACGCCTCATGATCGTGCCGGAATTTCTCCGATATCGCCCGCAGCTCCGGATCCATCTTCAGGGCCATGTCGGCAGTCGTCATCATCGTTGGCACCCGCTTCGACGGGTCGTGCGCCGCCGGGGCCATGTCTTCGGGCTTCTGGTTGATTGGCTGCCACTGCTTGGCGCCCGCCGGGCTCCGCACCAGCTCATATTCGTAGTCGAGCAGCAGCCGAAAGTAATTCTCCGACCATTGCGTCGGCGTGTTCACCCACGATCCTTCGATGCCGCTGGTGATCGTGTGCTCGCCGAAGCCGCTCTCGTGCGCGCTTGCCCACCCAAGCCCCTGCAGAGCGATGTCGGCGCCCTCCGGCGCGGCATCGACGAGGCTCGGGTCGCCGGCGCCGTGGGCCTTGCCGAAGGTGTGGCCGCCGGCGGTCAACGCGACCGTTTCCTCGTGGCTCATCGCCATGCGCTCGAACGTGACCTTGATGTCGCGTGCGGACTGCAGCGGATCGGGGTTGCCGCCCGGTCCTTCCGGATTGACGTAGATGAGGCCCATCTGGATTGCCGCAAGCGGATGCTCCAGCTCCATCTCCCGCTCGGGCTGAATGCGAGTTTCCTCGGCCTCGACCCACTTCTCCTCGGCGCCCCAGTAGATGTCCCGTTCCGGTTCGAACACGTCGGGGCGTCCGCCGCCGAAGCCGAACACCGGGCCGCCCATGCTTGCGATTGCGACGTTGCCGGCCAGGATAAACAGGTCGGCCCAGCTGATGTTCTTCCCGTATTTGCGCTTGATCGGCCAAAGCAGCCGGCGCGCCTTGTCGAGGTTGCCGTTGTCCGGCCAGCTGTTGAGCGGGGCAAAGCGCTGCTGCCCGCTGTTCGCGCCGCCGCGGCCGTCCGCCGTGCGGTAGGTGCCCGCCGCGTGCCAGGCCATGCGGATGAAGAACGGCCCGTAATGTCCGTAGTCGGCCGGCCACCAGGGCTGGCTGTCGGTCATCAGCGCAGTGAGATCGGCCTTGAGTGCGTTATAATCCAGCGCGTTGAACGCCTCGGCGTAATCGAAGTCCTCGCCCATCGGGTCGGGAGAGACGCCGCCCTGATGCAGGATGTCGATCGGCAGCGCTTCCGGCCACCAGTCGCGGTTCTGCCGGCCCAGCAGTGAGCGCACTGTGGTTGGCCGGTCTACCGGACAGCCCATCGATTCGCCGGTCTTTGCGTCCATTGTCAGCTCTCTCCCTTTTTACAGCCTGACGCCTAGGCGCTGGCTCATCCGTCAGGGAAACGACAAATCTCGGTCAGCCCGGGTGGCAAAATCGATTAGTCGAACCCGCCTCAGTCCATGTGCTTGAGGCCAATCCTCAGATAATCATAGCCCGTCACCAAGGTCAGCGCCGCCGCAGCCCACAGGCTTGCGATGCCCACCTGGTGGACCCACTCCTGATTGGGGATGGCGCTGCCGAGGATGAGCGCCCCGAGTGCGACCAGTTGCAGCGTCGTCTTCCACTTGGCGAGACGGCTCACGGGCACTGAGACGTTCAGCGGACCAAGGAACTCGCGAAGGCCGGACACGATGATCTCGCGCAGCAGGATGATCAGCGCCGGGATGACGCTCCAGTCCTGGATGATGGGCGGGTGACCGTCCGCCTTGCGGCTCGCCATCAGCATCACGAGGACCGCGGCGACCATGATCTTGTCGGCGATCGGGTCGAGGAACTGCCCCAGCCGCGACGTCAAACCC
The DNA here is from genome assembly GCF_054263715.1 of Sphingomonas sp. F9_3S_D5_B_2. Taxonomy (NCBI): domain Bacteria; kingdom Pseudomonadati; phylum Pseudomonadota; class Alphaproteobacteria; order Sphingomonadales; family Sphingomonadaceae; genus Sphingomonas; species Sphingomonas sp. F9_3S_D5_B_2. Next base: position 100,427 of record NZ_JBSZFB010000004.1, read on the forward strand.
TGCGCCCGCGCCAGGTAGCCGTCGAGGTAATCCGTGATGCCGACGATGCAGTAGAGGACGAAGGTGACGGCATAGTCCCACTGCGCGGGCTTCCACAGCAGGAACACGAGGATCGGCACCGCGAAGATCCGCGAAAGCGTCAGCAGGTTGGGTAAGGACAGCATCTTGCGTTCGCCCAGTTATAGCGTTTGGCGGCGTGCGCAAAGCTGGCTATGCCCTGCGCCCAAGCCCATGGCCGCCACTGCTCGTCCCCGTTGATCCAGAATATCAGTCACCTGCTGCGCTCGCGGCGGTTCGTGCCATTGTTCGCGACCCAGTTCCTCGGCGCGTTCAACGACAGCCTGTTCAAGCAGGCCGTCGTCCTGTTCGTCACCTACCAGCTCTATTCCAACCCGGCCAAGGAGTTCCAGTTCAGCGCTGTCGCGCAAGGGCTGTTCATCCTGCCGTTCTTCCTCTTCTCAGCATTGTCGGGACAGCTCGCGGATGACCACGACAAGGCACGGCTGATCCGCATCATCAAGCTGGCCGAGATCGCCATCATGGCGCTTGGCGGTGCCGGCATCGTCTTCGCAAGCATACCGTTGATGCTCGCCGCGGTCTTCGCGATGGGCATTCACTCGACGTTCTTCGGGCCGATCAAATACGCAATCCTGCCGCAGCACCTCAGCCGCGACGAGGTGCTCGGCGGCACGGGGCTGGTCGAAGCCGGGACTTATATCGCGATCCTCGGCGGCACGATCCTTGCGGGCGTGCTTGCGGCGACACCGCAGATCGCCGCCGCCGCGACGCTCGGCATTGCAGTGTTGGGGCTACTCGTCGGCCGGCAGGTGCCCCCCGCCCCGCCGAGTGCCGAACGCATCCCGTTCGACCGCAACATCTTCCGCGCCTCGGTGAACCTGGTGAACGGGACGATGCACATCCCGCGCCTCTTCCTGGCCATCTGCTCGATCAGCTTCTTCTGGGCGATCGGCTCGGTCCTGATCGCGATCTTCCCGCCCCTGGTGAAGAACTACCTTGGCGCCGACGAGCAGGTCGTCAGCATGTTCACGGCCATCTTCTCGATCGGCATCGCCATCGGGTCCGTCGCCATCAACCGGCTGCTCAAGAGCGAGGTTTCCGCGCGCTACGCACCCGCGTCGGTCATCGCGATGGGGTTGTTCGTGCTGCTCTTCTACTTCGTCGCGCTGGCCTGGAGCCGGCACGGCCCGGAGATCACCACCCTTGGCAACTTCGTCTTCCACCCGAGCGCGGGACTGATGATCCTGGCACTGATCGGCGTCTCGATCAGCGGCGGCATGTTCGTGGTTCCGCTCTACGCCTTCCTGACGACGACCGTCCCGAAATCCGAGACTGCCCGGACGGTCGGCGCGAACAACATCGTCAACAGCGGCGCGATGGTCATCGGCCTGCTCGTTTCACTGGGTCTCGGGATGGTCGGCGTCGATCCGGCGCACCAGCTGCTCCTGGTCGCGGCGATGTGCCTGGTGTCCGCCTGGCTCGGCTACAAGCTGCACCTCGCCTGCGACTGATCGCCTCAGGCGAGCAGGATCGAAACGAAGAGGAACCCCGCGAGAAACGTCATCGCGAACAGCTTCAGGTCGGAGCCGAAGCTGGATGCCGGCGCTTGCGGCAGCGGCGCGGCAGGTGCGTCGCCCGGCGGACTGAGGAAGTAGCGGGTTTCCACGCGCCAGGTCCGCTCGTTCATGAACGGCGTCCGGCGGCGACGGGTCACAGTCCCGGATGCAAGTCCTGATCGAGCGAGCTGCATACGCAATCCTTAACGCGGCTTTCACCACGTCCACAACTACGCACTTCGCACAGCGCTCCCACCGTCTCGAAACGAGACGCGAGCGCTTCGGCAGTCTTGAGAAACGCCTAGATGCTGGCAGTTTTCAGCGGTTGATCCTGCGCCTGGCGACTGCGCGAGGACAGGAGCTCGGTCGCGTCCTCCGCGGGCATCGCCTTGCCGAAATACCAACCTTGCCCGATCTCACAGCCAAGGCCCATCACTGTCTGGAAGGCAGCCTCCGCCTCAATGCCTTCGACGCAAACCGGCACTGACAAGGCGTTGGCGAGCGTCGTTACGGCGCGGATGATCGCGACGCTCTCGCGATTGTTCTCGACGTCGGTCAGGAAGCTGCGGTCGATCTTGATGACGTCGAACGGCAGCGAGCGCAGGTGCGCGAGAGACGAGAAGCCCGTGCCGAAGTCGTCGAGCGCCAGCCGCACGCCCTGGTTCTTCAGGCTCGTGACGATGCTTCGCGCCAGGTCCATGTCGGCAAACAGCGAGCTTTCAGTCACTTCGACGACGAGCCGTTCGGCCGGAAAACCGGTTTCCGTCAGCAGGCGGACGATGCGTTGCGCAAGCCAGCCGTCGGCAAATTGCGACGGCGAGATGTTGACCGAGATTGTGATCTTGGGATCCCACGCCACCGCTTCGCGGAGCGCGGCGCCGATCACCTGTTCGGAGAGCCTGCCGATGACGCCGATCTCTTCGGCGACGGGGATGAAGATGTCGGGGCCAACGGAGCTCGACAGCGGGTGGTTCCAGCGGGCAAGCACCTCGAACCCGATGATCTCGCCGGTGGACAGGTCCACTTGCGGCTCGAAGAACGGAATGAACTGGCCGTGCTCGAGGCCAAAGCGAACGCCCTGTTCGATCTCGCCCTGGGCAAGCAGCGCCCGCTCCATGCCATCGTCGAACCAGACCGGGCGGCCGATCCGGCCGCTCTTGGCGCGGTCCATTGCAATATCGGCGCGCCGCAGAAGGTCGGGGATACGCGTCTGCGCGGCCGGAGCAGCGGCGATGCCGGCGAATGCACCAAGCTGGATGACCCGATGATCGACGGCGAATGGCCGGCTGGCGGACAGGAGCGCCGTTTCGGCGAGCGCCTCCGCTTCGGTGGTATCGCCGTCGGCGATGATGAGCGCGATCGCGAATTCGTCCGCGGCGAGACGGCCGATGACCGCCGCCTCGCCGAGGCTCTCGGTCATGCTGGACGCAAGCATCTTGAGGACGCGGTCGCCCGTCTCGTGCCCGTGCTGGTCGTTGACCGACTTGAAGCGATGGATCTGGACGGAGACGATGACGAGCTGGGCGGCAGTTGCGAGCGGGCCGGCGCATAGCCCGGCCGCGCGATCGGCGAAGCCTTTGCGGTTCAGCAATCCCGTCGTCGGATCGGTCGTTGCGAGTAGTGCGGCGCGTCGTTCACCGTCTGCCCGCCGCTCGGCTTCATGCTGCAAGTCGACATAGCGGCGCCAGCCGAACAGGATCAGCGCAACGTTGAGGGTCAGCGCCGTGCTGGCAAGGCGGAGCTGGTGATCGAGCTGCGGACCGGCGATGCGCAGGCCGTAGAAGAACGTGCCGCCGTTCCAGATCAGCATCATCACGGCAGCGATCAGGATCGTGAGAACGAGCGCGTCGCGCTTGGCGTTGACCAGCCGCGAAGGGCTCGGGCCTGCCGCAGTCTTTTCGAACGCCTTGGACACCAATGTGGATTAACCGCTGAAGGCTTAACAAATCGTCCATCCGAATCGGACGTGTAGGGCCTCTCCGCAGGCCAGGGCGACGATGGTGCGGACGGTGGGATTCGAACCCACACTCCCTATCGGGAAGAGGATTTTAAGTCCCCAGCGTCTACCGTTCCGCCACGTCCGCTACGCTCGCGCTGGCGACGGTAGGAGCCAGCCGGGCTATTCCGAAGTGACTTCCTGTAAGTTCAGGCGATCGCGCATCTCCTTGCCCGGCTTGAAATAGGGCACGCGCTTCGCGTCGACCTCGACCGACTGGCCGGTGCGCGGATTGCGGCCGACGCGCGCGTCGCGCTTGCGGGTCGAGAATGCGCCGAAGCCGCGAAGCTCGACGCGGCCGCCCTGCGAGAGCTGGTCCGTGATGGAATCGAAGATGGCTGCAACGACGCCCTCGACCTCACGCTGGGTGAGGTCCGGAAAGTCGCCGCAGAGCTTCTGCACCAGTTCGGATCGAATCATCGGTGAATTATCCCGCTCGAATTGGACCGGCCGCGCTCCCCTAGGCACAAGCGGACGGGTTTTTGAGGCTGTCAGGAAACCGCGCCAGGCGCAAGCAGATTTGGACGGCCCTCGGCAGGAGAGCCGTCCCATATCTGGCTTACTTCTTCTTGTTCTGGGCTTCCTTGAGTGCCTGGCCGAGGATGTCGCCGAGCGACGCGCCGGAATCCGACGAGCCGTACTGCGCAACCGCTTCCTTCTCGTCGGCGATCTGGCGCGCCTTGACGGAGAAGTTCGGCTTCTTCGAACGGTCGAAGCCGATGACCATCGCGTCCAGCTTCTGGCCGACCTGGAAGCGCTCCGGACGCTGCTCGTCGCGATCGCGGCCGAGATCGGTGCGCTTGAGGAAGCCGGTGGCTCCATCGTCGCCGACCTGAACATCGAGGCCCGAGTCCTGCACGGCGCGGACGGTGACCGTGACGGTGTCGCCCTTCTTGACGCCCCCGGCGCTTGCTCCGGCGCTGCTGCCGCCGGTCGCGGCACCGGCGCCGCTGCCGCCGCCTTCGAGCTGCTTCATGCCGAGGCTGATGCGCTCCTTCTCGACGTCGACATCGAGAACCTGCGCCTTGACGGTCTCACCCTTGCGGTGAAGCTGCAGCGCTTCCTCGCCCGACACGCCCCAGGCGATGTCCGACATGTGGACCATGCCATCGACGTCCCCCTCGAGGCCGACGAACAGGCCGAACTCGGTGGCGTTCTTGACTTCGCCCTCGACCACCGAACCGACCGGGTGCGCTTCGGCGAAGGCTTCCCACGGGTTCGACTGCGCCTGCTTCAGGCCGAGCGAAATCCGGCGCTTCTCCTCGTCGACCTCGAGCACCTTGACGTCAACTTCCTGCGAAGTGCTGACGATCTTGCCCGGGTGGACGTTCTTCTTGGTCCAGCTCATCTCCGAGACGTGGACGAGGCCTTCGATGCCCGGCTCCAGCTCGACGAACGCGCCGTACTCGGTGATGTTGGTGACGCGGCCGCGGAACACGCCTTCGAGCGGATACTTGGCCGACGCGCCTTCCCACGGATCGCTCTCGAGCTGCTTCATGCCGAGGCTGATGCGCTGCGTCTCGCGATTGATGCGGATGATCTGCACCTTCACCGTGTCGCCGATGTTGAGAACCTCGGACGGATGATTGACGCGCTTGTAGCTGATGTCGGTCACGTGCAGCAGGCCATCGATACCGCCGAGGTCGACGAACGCGCCGTAGTCGGTGATGTTCTTGACCACGCCCTCGATGACCTGGCCTTCCGCGAGGCTCTGGATGAGGCCGCTGCGCTGTTCCGCGCGGGTCTCTTCGAGGATGGCGCGCCGTGACACGACGATGTTGCCGCGACGGCGATCCATCTTCAGCACCTGGAACGGCTGCGGCAGGTCCATCAGCGGGCCGACGTCGCGAACCGGCCGGATATCGACCTGGCTGCCCGGCAGGAACGCCACGGCGCCGCCGAGGTCGACAGTGAACCCGCCCTTCACGCGGCCGAAGATCACGCCTTCGACGCGGTTGCCGGCTTCGAACTCCTTTTCGAGCTTATCCCAGGCGGCTTCGCGGCGCGCGCGATCGCGGGACAGCATTGCTTCGCCGGCGCTGTTCTCGACGCGGTCGACATAGACCTCGACTTCGTCGCCGATCGCCAGCTCGGCCTTCTGGCCCGGCGCTGCGAATTCGCGAAGCGGGACGCGGCCCTCGCTCTTCAGTCCAACATCGATGACGGCCAGGTCATTCTCGATGCCCGTGACGATGCCCTTCACCACCTTGCCCTCGAAGGTTTCGTTCTCGCCGCCGAGGCTCTTGTTCAGGAGATCCGCAAAGTCGTCGCGGGTCGGGAATGTCGTGGTCGCCATAAATTTCGTGTTTCTCTCGTCTTCAATCGGCCTGCCGCGTGCCTGCCACCATGGCTGGGCTTCACATGCGGACCTGGTTGCATGCACTGCCGCCGGAGCCTCGTGCTCCGAAGGCGTCCGCCGGATGCCGATCGCATGAAGCGCCGCAAGCAAATGGGCGCGTCGAGTGCCGGTCAGTGGGCCGGAACTCCACGCGCTCGCGCAAATGCGGGCTTCCGCGAGCACCTTAGCGCCCGCCGGACGGTCGTCCCTCTACCCTAGCGGGCACTCCACCGCAAGCAGCCGCCGCTCGCAAACGGCCGTCGCTAACCTGGGTTGAACGCCGGTTCGTTAACCACTCGCCGAAAGTCGCGCTTAACGCCAGGACGGTTACTCATTGGCGGCGTGGGGGGCTTGTAGGAGCCCGAGTAATGAGTGACTTTGGAAAATGCAGAGGCGGCGGCCGCCGCCGCGCCAGGCGTGAACCGGCACCGGCGCTCGCCGTGTTTACGACCGTGACCAGGTCCTTCAGCGCCGTTGTCGTCGACCTGTCCTGCACCGGAGTGCGGCTGCGGTCCCCCGACCTGCCGGAGATGGGCGAAGAACTGATCGTCACCGTCGAGAATGCGCGGGCTTTCGGCAGCGTCGCCTGGATCCTTGGCGACGAGTTCGGAGTGGCGTTCGACGACCCGATCAGCCTCGGCGAGGTGCAGATGGTCAAGCACCGGCTGAAGAAGTCCGCCGGACTGGCGCCGGAACTCTCCGCTGCGCTGGAGGACTGGACGACCGGAATGGCCCGCTAGGACCAGCCTAGCCGCTGCCGGCGTAGGCCTGGCATTCCACCTCGACCATCGCGCCCAAGGCAAGGCCGTTGACGCCGAGCGCACTTCTGGCGGGCAAGTGGCCCGGAGCGAAATAGGTGACGTAGACTTTGTTGAACGCCGGCCAGTTGGCCATGTCGCTCAGCATCGCGGTGCAATGGAACACGTCGTTTCAGCCGCGGCCGGAGCGCTTCAGCACCGCTGCGATATTGTCCATCGCCTGACGTGTCTGGGCGTCGATGCCCGCGGGGAGCTTGCCATCCGGCGCAATTCCGATTTGCCCGGACAGGTACAGAACGTCGCCGGCACGAACGGCGCTGGAGAATGGCGCCGGACGGCCCTGCACGGCGGGCGCAGGGTAATATTGCAGGGGAGCAGCGGCCGTCGCGTTCGTCGCGGCCAACGCAAGCACTGAAGCAACTACAACCTTCATCGTCCCCTTCCCTGTTAGTCGACGACTTCCCCTTCGCTTACGCCCCACAAGTCGTTGATCTGAATATAGCCCTGGCGCTTGCCGACGGTGAGACGGCACCAGCCCCTGCTGCACTTGTCGACACGGCCGACGACACCCGGCTCCGCGGTGAAGCGCACCTTGGCGTCGTCGTTCGGCGTCGCCCGCAACGAGCGGCGTGCGCCGGGCTTGATCAGCGCGGTGCGGCGGTCGCTGAGCAGAGTGACGAGCATCCACCCCTGCGCTCCATCGGGATCCTGGATCATGCGCCAGGTCTGGTACTTCTTGACGACACGAACGGGCAGGTCGCGGCGCTGGTACAGCCAGACTCCGGGATAATTCCGCCCCGGCCCCGTGCGGGTGATCGCCTGGCCAGAAGCGATCGACGCCCAGTAGGGCGGCTGCTTCTCCTGCGCGAGCGCCGGGCTCGCCGCAGCCAAGATCAGGAATGCAGTAAGGGCCCCCCGCGCCGTCATCAGGCCCCCGTCAGGATGCGGTCCACGAGTTGCTTCACCGTCGGGACGAAGCCGTTGGAGTAGAACGGGTCGGTCTTGAACCGGAATGCGGCATGGCCCGCGAACATGAGGTTGTTCTCGACGGGTCCGCCGTGCGCGATGTCCTGAAGCGTTTTCTGGATGCAGAAGCTGCGCGGGTCGGCGAGGCGTCCCGTCGAGTTCTTCTCATTGTCCGCCCAGGAGGAAAAAGCGCACTGGCTGAGGCAGCCCATGCAGTCGGCCTGGTCCTTGCGGATGAGCTTCTCTTCGTCCGGTGTCACGAACACCAAGGTGTCGTCCGGCGTCTTCATTGCGCTGGTGAAGCCCTGTGCGAACCACTCGCGGGCGTGGATCAGGTCGCCCCTCGTCACCCAGTAGTTCTTCTTCGTGCCGACGCCAACGTCGAGCTCGAAATGGTGGTCGCCGATCGCTTCCTTGGTGAAGGCGATCTGGCGGTCGCTACGTGCTTCGAGGTTGCGAAGGAACGGGTTGCGCACCGCCGACGAGTAGAATCCGGTCGGCGAGAAGCGGTGCAGCAGGATGTCGCCCTCTTCGAGGTCGACCAGGCGCGCTTTCCACTCCGGCGGAATCGGACTTTCCTGGGTCAGCAGCGGCCGCGTTCCGAACTGGAAGACGACCTGCCCGAGCTCGGGGTTGTCGATCCAGTTTTCCCACTCGTCGAGCCGCCACACGCCGCCCGCCATCACGATCGGAACACTGTCGGCGATGCCCTGCTCGCGCATGGTGTCGCGGAGCGCCTTGACGCGGGGATAGGGATCCTGCGGCTTTCGCGGGTCCTCGGCGTTGCTCAAGCCATTGTGGCCGCCGGCAAGCCACGGATCTTCATAGACGACGGCGGCAAGCCATTCCGCGGCCTTGTGATAGGCGCGCTTCCACAATGCGCTGAACGCGCGCGCCGAGCTGATGATCGGCAGGTAGCTGACGCCGTATGATGCCGCGATCTCGCTGAGCTTGTAGGGCATTCCGGCGCCGCAGGTGACGCCGCTGACCAGACCCTTGGTGCGCTCGAGCACGCCGTGGAGGACGCGCTGGGCGCCGCCCATTTCCCACAGGACGTTGATATTGATGGCGCCGCGGCCGCCCGCCATTTCATAGGCGCGCTCAACCTGGGCAACCGCGCCGTCGACGGCGAAGCGGATCAACTCCTCATGCCGCTCGCGGCGGGTTAGTCCTTCATAGATTTGCGGGATGATCCGGCCTTCCGGATCGTAGCTGTCAGCGTTGACGGCGCTGACGGTGCCGATGCCTCCGGCGGCTGCCCACGCGCCAGAGCTCGCGTGGTTTGTTGCCGACACGCCCTTGCCGCCTTCAATGAGCGGCCAGACTTCCTTGCCGGCATACAGAATGGGCTTAAGGCCCTTGAACAACGCTCGTCTCCTCAGGCGCGGCACGCGCCCGCAAACAGCCATATAGGGCCGCCGCTCGCGTAATGAATGCAAAAAGTAAGCGGGGCCCCGGTAGGTTCCGGAGCCCCGCTTCTTTAGGCCTCAAATCCGGGCGGTTGCTTAGTAGCAATTGCCCTGGCTGACGGCGCTGCCGACGACCGCGCCAAGCGCTCCGCCGATCAGTGCCCCCGTCGTGCGGCCGCCGCCACCATGGCGATAGCCGTAACGGCGATAGTGATGGCCGTTGCTTCCAACCGAGCTGCCGATCACCGCGCCGGCGACGCCGCCGACGACCGCGCCTGCAGCCGGGTTTCCGCACTGATAGCCGTTGCCGTAATAGCCCGGGCGATAACCGTAGCCGTAGCCGGAGCTGTAAGCCGGAGCAGCGTAGCCGTAGCCATAGGCCGGAGCACCGTAACCGTACGCCGGATACCCGTAGCCGTAGTTATAGGCTGGATAGCCGTAACCGTACGACGGATAGCCGTAACCGATGCTTACGCCGACGCGCGGGTAGGCGTAACCGTAGTTGCGGTAGCCGCGGTAGCTGCGGTAGGCGACCCGCGGACGCGCATAACGATAGTTGTTGTAACCGTAGGACGAATAGCCGTTGCGATACTGGTGACGATGGTGATCGCGGGCGTTCGCCGCAGTCGGGAGCGCCACGAGCGATGATGCCGCGAGCGCGAGACCGATGACTTTCTTCATCGAAATACTCCTCGATTTTCAAACGCATCAGCCTCAATACACACCGAGGCCGACTCCATTCCGCACGTGCACCAAACCTGCTGTCAGGGTGATGAACGTGCTTTCATGACGTCAACGCCTGAATTGCGTAATCGAGCCCGATATCCACCGCGGGAGCGGACTGGGTGATGCGTCCGGCCGAGATGAAATCGACGCCCGTCTCCGCGATTGTGCGGATCGTATCGAGGTTTACGCCGCCGGACGCCTCCAGCGGAACCCGGCCGGCCACCAGAGCTACAGCCTCGCGCAGCACCGGCGGCGGCATGTTGTCGAGGAGCAGCCGATCGGCTCCGGCCGCTAGTGCCGGTTCGATCTGCGCAACACTGTCGACTTCAACCTGCACCTGAAGCCCGGTGTTCGCGGCCTTGGCGCGCCGCACCGCTTCGGCAACGCCGCCGCACACAGCGACGTGATTGTCCTTGATCAGAACGCCATCATCGAGCCGCATGCGGTGGTTGGTAGCGCCGCCCATCCGCGCAGCATATTTGTCGAGCGCACGCAGTCCCGGGATCGTCTTGCGCGTGTCCAGCAGCGTCGCCCCGGTGCCGGCGATCGCATCGACATAGCTTCGCGTCAGCGTGGCGATCCCGGACAGGTGCTGAAGCGTGTTGAGCGCCGACCGTTCGGCGGCAAGCATCGCCCGCGCATTGCCGCGCAGCCGCATCAGCGCGTCGCCCGCCGCGATCGCGTCGCCGTCGGTGCTCAGCAATTCGATGTCCACCGCTGGGTCGAGCGCGCGGAAAACCGCAACAGCGATGTCGAGTCCGGCAACGACGATGTCCTGCCGTGATGCCATCTCGGCGGCGAAGCGCTCGTCTGCGCCGATGGTCGCATTCGACGTGACGTCGCCGCGCGAGCCCATGTCTTCGGTGAGCAGGCGATCGACGAACTCGGTAATGTCGAACTCTGTGGAAAGCGGCATTTCCCCGCTCTAGTCGAGCGCTGGCGCGGCCGACAAGCTCAACCGGCGGGCTGCGGCGTTCGCACGAGCTTCCATAGGCCATCGCTCTGCTCGAACGCCTGCGCGTCGGACGGGCGATAACCCTCCCCTGCCCAGCTATGAACCGTCAGCACGACGCGGCCCGATTCGACGTCGACGACGTTGAAGCTCTGGTCCTGATCGCGGACCCGCGTCGAAGTCGCGGTACCCGCCTGCACGACGAGCGCTCCGCCGGCACGGGTCACCAGGTCTTTGGCGCTGTTCACGGAGGCGTGATGGTTATGCCCGGCAAGAAGCACGTCGACGCCGGCTTCCTCGACGGCGTCCAGTGCCATTTCCTGCCGACCGATCGCCGGCTGCAGTTCCTCACCGACCTTCAGCGCGAACAGCGGGTGATGGGTGACGAGAACGCGAACGCTTTCGGAATCCGCACGCGCAAAGGTGTCGCGGATGAACTCGACCTGCTCGGCGTTGATCCGCCCGTCCTTGAACGTCAGCGATCGCGCCGTGTTGATTCCGAGCACGATCGCGCCGCGAACCTCGTGCACGGGGCACAGCACGTCGTCGATATAGCGCTTGTAGCGCGTGAGCGGCGACAGGAAGCGGCGCAGCACATCATAGAGCGGCACGTCGTGATTGCCCGGGACGCCGAGCACTTCGTGACCGCCGTCGCGCAGCCGTTCGAGGAAGCGGCAGGCCTCCGCGAACTCTTCCGTCTTGGCGCGCTGCGTGAAGTCGCCGCTCACGACCACCAGGTCGGGCTTGAGCTCGCCGATGCTGCGCTCGACGGCATCGACCAGGCGCTGGTCATGCGCTCCGAAGTGGAGATCCGACAGATGGAGGAGCCGAGCCATGCGCGGTGAACGCGCGGCCCTCGCTGCGGTTCAGCCGTTCAGAAGTCGAGGAACAGCAGAAGCTTGACGTCGACGCCGAGCCCCTCCCGCCGCTTCTGCTCGATGAACTCGGGGATGTCTGCGCGCGGAACGAGGTGGACGTTGATGTCCTCGTTCTCGTCGCCGCCGCCCTCGCCAATCTTCCTGAGCCCCGTTGCGCGCACCAGCGTGAAGCCTTCCGACAGCATACCTGGCGACGCGTAGAATTCGCCGAGCCGCTCCACATGCTCGGCCGTAAAGCCGGTCTCCTCCTCCAGCTCCTTGACCGCCGTTCCCTCAATGGTGGCGTTCGGGTCGGTGTCGCCGACCAGGCCAGCGGGTAGCTCGATGCTCCTCTTGCCCAGCGGCACGCGCGGCTGGTCGACCAGGATCACCTTGCCCTCATATTCCGCGAGAATGACGACCGCGCGAATGTCGTTGGCGCGGCTGGCATATTCCCATTTGCCGCGGCGGACGGCGCGCACGAATTTTCCCGCCCACATGACCTCGGGCGGCGGCAGGTCTTCGAATTTCATAGCTCGATCAGCTTGTCCGGTATCTCGTTGATGTCGGTCGCTGAACGCGGGAAATGCTTCGCAAGCACCACGCCGACCTGTTCGATCGCTGCGCAGATGCCGTCGCCCGGACGTCCGGCCCGGACATCGGTGATCAGCGCCTCCATCGCCTCGCCCCAGGTATGCGCGTCGGTGACCTTCAGGATCGCCTCGTCGGCAACGATCTCGGCGCGCCGCTCGGCCATCGACAAATAAATGAGAATGCCGGTGCGTCCCTCGGTACGCCGCTCGGCCGCCGCCTTGAAGACCGAGACCGCACGGCGGCGGACACGCCGCTGCTTGGTCGCCCCCGGCGTCAGCGCGAGCCGCAGCGGCATCCACTTCAGGATCAGCAGCGCGATCGTGAACTTGAGTGCCGCGAAGAACATCAGCAACGTCAGCAATTGACCGAGCGTCGGCTCCGGCTGCCACGCGCCGAACAGCAGGTGATACCACCACGTCAGGCAGGACGGGCACCAGGCCGCCCACGCGAGCACCGCGAACAGCGGCACCAGCGACCAGTGCAGCGCGACGTCGTGGTAGGAATCGCTGATCGGCGTTGCGACGGCGACGATCTCGCCCGCGCTCTTGCCCTCCGCCGCCGCGATCGCGGCGCTGACCTCCTGGTGGTCGGCTTCGCTGAGCTTCGTCACCATGAACCCGACGCCCCGCCGCCGCCGAACGAGCCTCCGCCGCCGGAGAAGCCGCCGAAACCGCCTCCGCCGCCGCCGCCCCAGGAACTGCCGCCGCCGCCCCAGCCGCTGCTGCGGCCGGAGTGGGAAAGTGCGTCGAGTCCCCACAGCACGACCCATGGACTGATCCCGCCGCGGCGCCGGCGATAACGCCGTCCACCGGCGCGCCGCATCATCGACAGCAGGACGAAACCGATGATCATGAACCAGAAGATCGCCGGAATTGCTCCGCCGCTCGAATGCTGGTGCTGCCGCTGTTGCTGTTCCGCCTCGGCGACGTTCTTCTGCGCTTCAACCGCGGGCAGGCTCATCTGCTTGATAATCGCATCCGCCCCCGCCTCGATGCCGCCACCGAAATCGCCGGCCTTGAACTTGGGCAGGATCTGGTTGCGAATGATGATGCTCGACACTGCATCGGTCAGAAACACGCGCGCGCCGTAGCCTGTCTCGATCCGCACCTGGTGCTCGTTCGGAGCGACGAGCAGGATGACGCCGTCGTCCTTGCCCTTCTGCCCGATGCCCCACGCGCGGCCGAGCTGATAGCCGTAATCCTCGATCGTGCGCCCCTGCAGGCTGGGCACGGTGGCGACGACGAACTGGCGCTTGCTTTGCGCCTCCAGCGCCTCGGACTTGCTGGTGAGATCGAGCACCTGCTCGGGCGAGAGGAGATGCGCCTCGTCAACAACCCGGCCGGTCAGCTTCGGGAAGGTCTGCGCCACCGCCGGCACGGCGAACAGCACCAAGCACAGCAGCAGGACTTTGGTGAACCGCGCGACGGCAGGAGGCCAGCCCTTCAAGGTCAAGCCTCCCGCCGGCGCGGGATGGACGCGCATGGTCTGGCTCAAGAGCCGAAGTTGACCTTCGGCGCGTTCTGCGCGCCGGCCGAGGCTTCGAAGGGCACCTTGGGCTTGGCGCCGTAGAAGATCTTGGCGCCGATCGCGTCCGGGAAGGTCCGGATGCGCGTGTTGTATGACTGGACGGCGGCATTGTAGTCGCGGCGAGCGACCAGGATCGAGTTCTCGGTCCCTTCGAGCTGCGACTGCAGCGTCAGGAAGTTCTCGTTCGACTTCAACTCGGGATAGGCCTCCTGCATCCGCTGCAGCGGGATGATGGCGCTGGTCAGCCGGCTCTGAGCCTCGTTGAAGGCGCTCACCTTTGCCGGGTCGTCGAGATCGGCCGCGCTTAGCTGGACGCGGTTCGCATTGGCGCGGGCTTCTGTGACCTGCGTCAGGACGTCCTTTTCCTGCTTGGCATATCCCTGCACGGTCGCGACCAGGTTCGGGATGAGGTCGGAACGACGTTGATATTCGCTCTGGAGGTTGCCCCAGGCGGCGTTGACCTGCTCTTCGGAGGTCGGAACGCTGTTGAGCCCGCAGCTCGACAATCCGATTGCAGCAAGCAGAACGAGCATGGCGCGCTTCAGCGAAGCGGCCGGAGTGAAACGGGCAAGCGCGGTCATCTGACAGTCCCCTAAGATCGCGTCACGTGCCCGCTTAGGTAGACGCACTGCCGTTAGGGTTCAATGGGCTGTTCTAGAGGAGCAACACAGCAGCTTCGCACGACTTCCAATCTCCGCCATTGCGCAGATCAGACGCACGGCGCAGATTCCCCGGATGAAGCGATCAGGGCTAACTTGCGCCGCAATGGGCCTGCTATCGGCCGCCCTCTCCGGCTGCCACCCGCCTGATAAAAAGATTTACGAACAGTCGATCCATTGCATTGGCGTGCTAGACGTGAGCTCGAACCTTATCCCTGCCCCGCAGCTTCGCCAGTACGGTCTGTACCGGTTCGACATCGAGAAGGCGGCGGAAGGCAACCTCGAAGACGCGTTGAAGTTCGGTTCGAATCTCGGGCTGACCGGTCCTGCCGTTTACAAGGACGTGAAGCGGACCAGACTGCGCGCGAGGAACGCGTACCGCAGCGGCTCGACAGGCGTGCCGGGCGAGAAGGTCGGGCCTTTGATCAAGGCGGTCAAGCAGTGCCTGCCGGGCCCTGCGACGGCGAACAACGACTAACTCTCTCCGGCCTCACGCAGCGGCGCCGTCACTTCCATCCGCATCGCAGCGTGCTTACTGTCGTTCGCTCAACGCAAGCGTGAAGGGGGCTGCCATGCTGAAGGAATTCCGCGCGTTCATCGCCAAGGGCAATGTGCTCGACCTGGCCGTCGCCGTCATCATCGGCGCGGCGTTCGCCACCATCACCACCAGCCTGACCGAAGACATCATCATGCCGGTCGTCGGCGCAATCTTCGGCGGGCTCGATTTCTCCAGCTACTTCACGCTGCTTGGCCCCGTCCCTCCGGGCTACCATGGCAGTCTCAACGACTATGCCGCGTTGAAAGCAGCCGGCGCACCGGTGCTCGGCTGGGGCCAGTTCGTGACTGTGGTCATCAACTTCCTGATCCTCGCCTTCATCATCTTCCTGCTGGTTCGCGCAGCCAATAAGGGGATGCGAAGGAAGGAAGACGCGCCAGGTGGCCCGACAGAAGTTGAGCTGCTGGCCGAGATCAGGGACGAGTTGCGGCGCCGCTAGACCGCGGCCAAGCCCATCCTTTTTCGGCTTCGCGCGTTCGATGAGAAGTCCAGGGGATTCTGTTGCCCGGCTCCCCTGGAGGCCGCTGGAATCCCCTTCTGTTGCCCGGTGGGGTCCAACCGCGCTTTTGTCATTGTAACTTAGACCGTTAGGCCATCAGTTACGCAGCAATTGCGAGCGCCTCGTTATCGTTGGCACTTGTGTGAATGAGCCGTCGCGGTGGCTCAATCCGATCGGCAATTAGGCCTTTATTGCACTCGTCGATCCTATTTCGCCCCCATCATCAGCCGCGTTGCACCGCGGTTGATGGTGGAGGCGCCGGGGTACTGCCCCCCGGGTCCGAGATGCCTATTCCACCCAACAGTCTACCGACGTAGCCGGGTTGCCCCGACACAGGTCAGATAGGGTTTTTCGGGCGCGTTCTCAAGGCTGGGGGCATTGCGGCGGCCCGTCCACTGCTGGTAACGCGCAGCCATGCGCCAACTCCATGGGAATTCGAGGACGATGAACAGACTGACTTTCGCCGTGATCGGAGCAGCCGCGCTGGCCCTCAGCGCATGCGGCAGCAAGAACCAGGACCAGGTTGACGACGCCGTCATGAACCAGCCTGATGTCGAGCAGCTCAACGACCTTGCGAACGATGCGGCGAACGACGCCGCCAACACGCCTGCGCCGGCGCCAGTGACCACGCCCGCCGACCAGAATGCGAGCGCGCCGGTGAACACCACCGTCAATCCGAGCGACGATGAGGAGCAGAACGTCAGCGGCATGTAACGCTGGCATGGTTCGCGCGTATGAGCCGCCCGGGCGCGTTCCGGGCGGCTTTTTATTTGTCCGCGCAACGCCTACGCCGCCGCCATGCCTGACGAAGCGATCCCCGCCGCAACGCTGATCATCGTTCGCGAGGCGCCTGGCCGTAAGCCCGAGCTGCTGATGGTGGAGCGCAGCCGGGGCATGGCCTTCGCCGCCGGTGCGCTGGTCTTCCCGGGCGGGCGCATTGACGCCGCCGACGAAGCGCTTGCTGGCGCGCTTGGAGCAAGTGCGGCGGCCGTCGCCGCGATCCGCGAGACGATCGAGGAAACTGCAGTGCCCGTCGGAATCGCTCCGCAGCCTGACGCGTCGCTCGCCCGCGACATGCAATCAGCGCTGGTCGCCGACGGTGGCTTTGCCGACGTTCTTCGCGACAACGGTGTCCGCCTCGACCCAGCGGCGCTCGTGCCGTTCGCGCGCTGGGTGCCCAAGTTCCACGCAGTGCGGCGGTTCGACACCATGTTCTTCGTCGCGCGCGCACCCGATGGCGAATGGGTTCCGAACGTCAACGCCGGCGAGTGCGCCGGCGCGTCCTGGCTGCCAGCCGCGGAAGTCCTGCAGCGGGAGCAGCGCGGCAAGGCGCGGCTGATCTTCCCGACCCGCCGCACGCTCGAGCGGCTCGCGCAGCATGCAAGCTTCGACGAGATCCGCACCGACGCCGAAGCTCATGCCATTGAGCCGATTTCTCCGTGGGTCGAAGAAAAGGATAACGAACGCTTCATCACCATCCCCGGTGACCTCGGTTATCCGGTCACTCAGGAGCGGCTGGACGGGCTCTGGCGAGGCTGACGCGAAGGTGATTCGCTAGTTGCGCGCAATGAAAAAAGGGGCCCGCCGAAGCGGACCCCCTTTCGATCTGGAACCTTGAAGTTTCTACTTCAGATGGTTCGACAGGTGCTTGTTCATTTCGAACATGCTGACGCGGTCCTTGCCGCCGAAGACCTTCTTCAGCTTGTCGTCAGCAACGATTTCTCTTTTGTTCTGAGGGTTCTGCAGGTTGTTCTTGCGGATGTGGTCCCACACCTTCGAAACCACCTGGCTGCGCGGCAGCGGGTCGCTCCCGCAAATCGCCGCGAGATCCGCGGAAGGTTGAACCGGGCGAGCCAGTCCGCCCCCTGCTTTACGTCCAGTCCCTTGTGCCATCAGGCCCTCCTGTTGTTCTTACCTTCGTAGAGCGCAACTCCACCCTCTTTGCAATGCCGTTGCAGAGGGGGATCACTCCGAGGCGGCGGCGAAGGGCACGACCTTGTTGGCGGCGTCGTGGCCGATGTCCGCGCGGCCGCCGTATTCGATAGCCGAACGGCGGCACCAATCCTCGACGATCGCAACCTCGTCCGAGCCGAACTCGACGTCGTTCGCAAGCACGTCGGCGACCCGCCCGAGCCGGATTTGCCGCGCCCTCCGCACGTTCGCGTTCGACGTGACATGGAACATCGTCCGGTCGGTCCGGTAGAGGTGCTCGCCAACGTCCTCGATCAGCAGGTCGGCGCCGGTGAAGTCCGGCTCGAGGGGCGTTCCCAGCAGGTTGGAAAGCACCGTCAGGTTGAACGCCATCGCCGGACCGCTCAGCCCCGGCTCGACGGCCGACGGGTCTCTGCGCACCAGCCAGTCGAGCGCACGGCCGATCGCCGCTTCGCCGCCGCTCCGCACCATGTCCTGCGGCATTGGACCCCAGGCGACCTGCACACCGGCCTTGTGCAGACCCGCCAGCAGGAAACCGGCGTCGCTGTAGCCCATGTAAAGCTTGGACCGAGCCGCGTCCGGCAGGTCGGCAAGAGCGGCCGCGGCAATCCGGTTGGAACCGTAGCCCCCGCGCGCGAACCACACAGCGTCCACCGCCGGATCGGCCATGACTTCGCGCAGCGCTTGCAGCCGCGCGGCATCCGGTCCCGCGAAATGCCCTTCCGCCAGGAAGCACTGTGGATGAATGGAAAGGACGCAATCGCCTCTCGCGTCGACGATACGCTGCACTGCCTCAGCGGCTTCCCGCCTGAGCGTGCAACTCGGAGCGACAACGGCGATGCGCATGGCCGCTGCTTAGGGTGGCGAAGCCAATGTCCGCAATGGGCTGCTCGTCCTTGTTACCGGCTGAGCACCACGTGGGTTGCGAACTCCGTCGTCACGCGGTCGGTGACGGTGAAGCCAAGCGCCGGAAGGTCGATGCCTTCGAACAGCGCTTCACCCGACCCGAGCATCACCGGCGAGAATACCAGGTGCATTTCGTCGATCAGATTGGCCTCGAGATATTGCCGGACAGTCCACACGCCGCCGCCGACCTTCACGTCGCGATCGCCCGCGGCGGCGCGCGCCTGTTCCAGCGCCGCCTCGATGCCATCGGTGACGAAGATGAAGGTCGTGCCGCCTTCCATGTCGATCGGTTCGCGCGGGTGATGCGTAAGAACGAAGGTTGTCGCGTGATACGGGGGATTGTCGCCCCACCAGCCCTTCCACTGGTCATCAGGCCACTCGCCGCGGACCGGTCCGAACATATTGCGGCCGAGAATGTAGGCGCCGAACCCTTCCATCGAACGCAGAGCGAAGTCGTTATCGACGCCTTCGGAGCCACCCTCCTTGCCGATCATCGACTGGAAGGCCCTCGTGCCGAATTGCCATTGATGCAGTTCCTGCCCACGCTTGCCGAGCGGGTTCTCCAGGCTTTGCTCTGGGCCCGCACCAAAGCCGTCGAGCGACACTGCGAACCCGCCAACTCTCACCTTCGCTGTCACGTGTGACTGTCCTCCGGCGGAGCAAAACGGGCTTCGCCCACTCATCCGCTGCAGCATAAGGAACCGACAACGGTCCGCAACAGCGTCGCCACGCAAATTGTGTGGCAAGCCAGCCTCGTCAGGCGTATCCTGGCGTCCTCCGGTGAGGAGGCGAGCCAAATGTCTACTGTGCGTAGCCTGGTCGTCGCATTGTCGCTCACGTTCTGCAGCGCCGCCAGCGATGCTGCCGCCGCAGCGCAAGCTCCGCGGATCAGCAACCTCAACCCGCCGCCGTCCACTCCCTCCATGCTTCCGCCGCTGACTCCGGCGCAGATCGACAACACGCTCGTGATCGGGGGCCAGGACGTAAAGGCGCGGCTCGTCGATACTCGCCTCAGCGTTGAGGTGCTGGTCAACGGCCGAGGTCCTTTTCGCTTCGTCGTCGATAGCGGCGCTGACACCTCCGTTGTCGGGCTTCGCATCGCGCGAGGTCTGCAGCTCCCGATCGGCACGCCGGCGATCCTCAACGGCATGACGGCGCGCGACGTCGTCGACCGCGTTAGGGTCGATCAACTCACTCTCGGGCCAAGCACGATCAACAACCTCGACCTCCCCGCACTGCGCGAGGTCGATGTCGGCGGCGATGGCCTGATCGGCATCGACGCGCTGGTCATGCAACGTCTTATGATGGATTTCGAGAAGCGGACCATCAAGGTAGAGGACGCCCGGCTTCCGGATCGGCATATCGCCGGCGAGATCGTCATCGTCGCCCGGCGCCGACGCGGGCAGCTCATCCTCGCCCATGTTTCGGCCGCGGGCCTTCCGCTGGATGCCGTCATCGATACCGGATCCGAAGTCACGATTGGCAACTTGGCGCTCCGCGACAAGCTGTTCCGGCGGCACCGAAACAAGTTCTCGACTGCCGTCGCGGTCGGCGTGACGGGAATCCCCATCACATTGCAGATGACGCGCATCGACGAGCTGCAGCTTGGCCCCGTGACCCTGCGGGACATTCCGATCGCCTTCGCGGACGTGCCGCCGTTTGCGGCATTCGGGCTTCGGGACGAGCCCGCCTTGCTCTTGGGCACCGACCTGCTCGCGAACTTCCGCCGCGTGTCACTCGACTTCCGGGCGCGCAAAGTCCGCTTCCAGCTGCGGCGCTGCAAGGCGCAGGGTTTCTACGTCGACACCTCGGTGAATGAGAGGCTGACCTTCCTCCTGCCCGCCGGAAGCACGGAAGCTTGCCTGCGGTGACGTCTCATTAGCTAGCCGGGCGTAATGGATATGATTGGATAAGCGCAGCGAACTTGCCGGCAGCGATCCGCGGATCGGCACGGTCGGCCCGGTGCTGCTTTCCAATCGACCTGCCCTTCAATAGGGCCGCGGCCATGAATGATTCGCGCTATTTTTTCTGCGGTATCGGCGGCAGCGGCATGCTTCCGCTTGCCTCCATCGTTCGGGCTTCGGGCAGCCGCATTTCCGGCAGCGACCGGTCACTTGACGCTGGGCGGATTGCGCCCAAGTTCGACTATCTCCGCTCGCTCGGCATCCAGCTTTTCCCGCAGGACGGCTCGGGCCTGCAGGACGGCATGACCCTGGTGACTTCGGCCGCCGTCGAGGAGACGATCCCCGACGTCGTTCGCGCCCGCGAACTCGGCCTGACGCACCTCACCCGCCCGCAATTCCTTGCCCAGCTCCTCAATCAGGCGCAGCGCAGCGTCGCGGTGGGCGGCACCAGCGGCAAGTCGACCGTCACCGGCATGATAGGCTGGATCCTCCACGCCTGCCATCGCCAGCCGACGGTCATGAACGGCGCGGTGATGAAGAATTTCGTGACACCGTCGGCGCCGTTCGCAAGCGCGCTGGTCGGCGATCCCGAACTGTTCGTCAGCGAGGTCGATGAAAGCGACGGCTCCATCTCGCTCTATCGGCCGGAAGTCGCGGTGCTGACCAACATCAGCCTCGACCATAAGGAGATGGACGAGCTTCGGGGCCTCTTCGCAGGCTTCCTCGACGCCGCGCGCAAGGCTGTGCTGAACCTCGACGATGCGGAGACGCGAGCACTCGCCGAGGCGCTGCCGACGGGCAAGGCGATCGGCTACGGCTTCGACGCACCGGCTGCTCAGTTCATGGGCAAGGACCTGCAGCTGCTGAGCGATGGAGCTAGCTTCGCCCTGGAGGCGGAGGGCGAGCGCCACCAGGTGCGGCTTGCTGTGCCCGGACGTCACAACGCCTCGAATGCGCTTGCAGCAATCGCTGGCGCGAATGCCGTCGGCATCCGCGTCGAGGACGCGGTGCAGGCGCTCGCGCGCTTCGAAGGCCTGAAGCGCCGGCTGGAGACGGTCGGCTCGGCCGGCGGCGTCACCGTCATCGACGACTTCGCGCACAACCCCGACAAGATCGACGCCAGCCTGGCGACCCTCCGGGCCCACCCCGGCCGCCTGCTCGTCATCTTTCAGCCGCACGGCTTCGGGCCCCTGGCCAAGATGGGGGACGAGCTTGCCGACAGCTTCGCGCAGGGGCTTGCTGCGGGCGACCGGCTGTACCTGCCCGACCCAGCCTACTTTGGCGGGACTGTCGAGAAGACGCGTGGGTCCGACTGGTTGGCCGACGCGGTGCGGCAGCGCGGCGGCGAGGCCCAGCACCTGGCGGACCGCGGTAGCATTAGCGACGCGCTACTGCGGGACGCGCAGCGCGGCGACCGCATCGTGATCATGGGCGCCCGCGACGACACGCTCAGCGATTTCGCGCGCGAACTGGTAACGAGGCTCGGCGACCGGAACTGAACGCGCTCTCCGGCGTCAAGGCGCGATGGGTAAACCTGGATCAGTAACCGGCTGGAAGCTCGCGCAGACGGATCGCGAACTGCTGCTGCAGCAATTCCCGCCGAAGTATGAGAACGTCGTTGCTGATCACGTCACGCTGCGGGTCGGCGCCGCGATGGATACGCCGCTACCGGCGAGGCCGAAGGCTCAGGTGGTCGGCCGAGGGGATGATGGCGACAGCCTCGAATGCCTCGTCGTTGCGCTGGACGGGACGACCCATCGTCCGGACGGTTCGACCTTCCACATCACCTGGTCGCTGGGACCGGGCCGGAGAGCGAAGGAAAGCAACGACGTACTCCGGGATCGCGGCTGGACGGCGATCAAGCCGCCCGTGCCGATCACCCTGGAGCCAGCCCGCTTCTGATGGCCGAGCCGCGGCTGTTCCTAGACGCCGACGGAGTTCTCGCCGATTTCGACGAGGGCGCGTGCCGCCTGTTCGGCGTGCCATCCAGGCAGTTCGAGGCGAAGCACGGCCGGCGCGAGTTCTGGCGCCGGTTGGCGGCGGCCAGGAACTT
The DNA here is from genome assembly GCF_054263715.1 of Sphingomonas sp. F9_3S_D5_B_2. Lineage (NCBI taxonomy): Bacteria > Pseudomonadati > Pseudomonadota > Alphaproteobacteria > Sphingomonadales > Sphingomonadaceae > Sphingomonas > Sphingomonas sp. F9_3S_D5_B_2. The sequence goes on from NZ_JBSZFB010000004.1 coordinate 122,633, forward strand.
CTACGGCAGCCTTCCCGAAATGCCGGACGCGCGGCTGCTGTTCGACGCCGTTGAGCACCTCAAGCCGACGATCCTGACTGGCCTGCCGCTCGGCAACTGGGCGGCGCCGCAGAAGGTGGCCTGGGCCGCCGAGCACTTTCCCGGCGTTCCAATTGTCACCTGCATGGCACGCGACAAGCACAAGCATATGCACGCGGGTGACGTGCTGGTGGACGATCGCGAGAACCACCGCGCCGCTTACGAGGCGGCGGGCGTAGTGTTCGTGCATCATAGGAATGCCGAGGACAGCCTACGGCAGCTGGCGACTATCTTCCCGTCCGTGAAGGCGCCTTGACGCCCCGGCGATCGTTAGGCGGCGGCCTTGACGTCGACCTTCTCGACCCACTCCGGCCAGAACACCGGCTCACGGTTGGACCAGCCCGGCGCGGTCGCCGCGCTTTCGCTGATCGACTGCAGCAGCAGGCGGCGGCGATCGGGATGAAGGTGCGGAAGCGCTGCGGCGGCGCAGAATGCCGACGGCAGCCACGGCCGCGCCGAAGCGCCGATCAGACGCTCGTAGAGGAAGCGGTAGGCGGCGAAGTTAGGCAGGCGATCCTGGCCAAGGTCGAACGCCGAAACAGTGATCAGCATGCCGATGAACGGTTCGATCATGTCGAGACCGCTGTCGTCCGGCACCTGGAGGCGCAGATGATCGAGCTGCTTGTAGAGCCGTGCCTGGCCGCGAATGGAGGCGCCTTCGGCCTCGTCGCGTGCCCAGCACTCGATGGGATCGCGGCGGCCGTATGCTACGTCGAGCGAACGGCGGATGTAGCGCTGCGTGGCCTTTGGAAAGCCCGCAAACTCCTTCATCTCCGAGATCAGCATCGCGCCGCTTGCCGGCTGGCTGGTCCGCGTAATCATGAACCCGACTCCTTTTGCCTGGGCGGGATCATGCTGTGGTTTTGGTTGCAAGAATCTTAACCACAATCCCACCCCCCGTTCAGATTGAATCAGAGGGGAGTCACCGCGGCAAGGAGGAAATTGCCTCCGACGGTCAAAACTGTGGATTGTTGATTTGTTGCAACTTCACGGGAATTTCGTGACGCCCGTGGAACCTATTCGGGAAATCCGGATGAAGGGACCGGGTCGTCGTTCTGTCCCGGCTGCGCTGCGGACGGCGGATCGGACGCGTCCATGGACTCGTCGCTGCCGACATCGGCCTTCGCGTCGAGATCGTCGGGGTTGTGCTTGAGCTTGCGCTCGAGGCTGCGTTCCGGCGGAGCCGAGAAGACGGGCGGCGGTGGCGGCGTCTGTTTGTCCTGGCCTTCGCTCATCGTCATCCTCCCTCGCGTCTCACCCAAACGACCATCCGCAACGGTCGTTCCGAGCAGCTCCTTTCGACCGGCAGGCGGCATCGTTCTGCCAATGCGGCGATCGGCGGTTCCAGAGGGGGCGGATAAGGAGCAAGACGGTGAACATGCTCATGATGCCCGTAGCGCCCGCCAGAAGCCGCTTCGCCGACTGGCCGCTGGCGATCAAGTCGATCCTCGGTTTCTGGCTCTTCTATGCCGCGACGGTCGCCGCCCGCGCGTTCCTCGGCTCGGACCCGATGACGACCGTCCAGAACAAGCTGATCGTAATCCTGGTCGGAATTGTCCTCACCGCACTCATCTACGTGGCGATCGCGACGTTCGGCTCAGGCGGGATGATACGCCGCAAAGCCATCATCGCTGTTGCCGGCTCCGTCGTCGCCTCCGCGCTGATGGCAGCAGCGCTCATCGAGATCGAGGACCACCTGCGCCAAAGCAAGGAGCAGTTCCGCTTCCAGGCGCGGGAGGGCTTCGTCGTGGTCGAGCAGGGCCGCAGCGTCCGTATCGAGCGCAGCGCCGCAGAACCGCTGGTGCTGACCCTGCCCAAGATGGCGCAGCTCGATCCCAACCAGCGCTTCCGCTACGCGGCCGACGCCGCGGTCATCTGGCTATTCTTCTTTCTCGCCTGGACCGCCTTTTATATCGCGACCCAGGCGCAATCGGTCGCGCTCGGCGCGCAACGGAGAGCGGCCGAGGCGGAAAGTGCCGCCCAGGCCGCGCAGCTCCGTGCGCTGCGCTACCAGGTCAACCCGCACTTCCTGTTCAACACGCTGAACTCGCTCTCGTCGCTGATCATCGCCGACCGCGGTGAGGAAGCGGAATCGATGGTGCTCAAGCTGTCGACATTCTTCCGCCAGAGCCTGACGCTCGACACCGGCGCGGACATCAGCCTCGCCGAGGAGATCGCCCTGCAGCGGCTGTACTTGGACATCGAGCGCGTGCGCTTCCCGCGCCGCCTCAAGGTCGAGGTGGACGTGCCCGAGGACCTCGAGAAGGCGCGGCTCCCGGCCTTGATCCTGCAGCCGCTGGTTGAGAACGCGATCAAGCACGCGGTCTCGCCGACGCGCGACACAGTCATTCTTCGCATTGCCGCGCGCGAAGCGGGCCCCGGTCGCATCGCGATCGAGGTCACCAATCGCGGCGGCCGTCCGCTCGCCAAGAAGGCTGCCGAGCTTTCCGGGACGGGGGTCGGCATCGCCAACGTGCGGCAGCGCCTCTCTGCCCGCTTCGGCAACCTCGCCAGCTGCTCGTTTGGCGCCACGGAAGAGGGCGGGTACCGGGTCGAACTGCTGCTTCCCCTGGACCGGCATGACTGAAGCGCCGATCCGCGTTCTCATCGCCGATGACGAGCCGTTGGCCGCGGAACGGCTGCAGCTGTTGCTCGCACGGTTCGTGGACGTCGCGCTGGTCGGCACCGCGAGCGACGGCGAAAGCACCGTGCAGATGAGCCAGGCGCTCAGCCCCGACCTGCTCCTTCTCGATATCGCTATGCCCGGTCTCGACGGCATCGAAGTCGCCCAGGCGCTCGCCGATCACCGGCCGAGTCCGGCAGTCATCTTCGTGACGGCCTTTGACCAGTTCGCGGTGGCGGCGTTCGAGGTGGCAGCGGTCGACTATTTGATGAAGCCGGTCGAGCCGGTGCGCCTGCAGCGCGCCCTCGACCGCGCCCGCGACTATCTCGAGAGACGCAAGACCCAGCCGCAAGAGGAGCATGCCCCCTCCCCCCACCTCGACGAGTTCTGGGCATCGGACCTGACCGGACTCGTCCGTATCGCCTCGCGCGACATCGACCGGGTTTCGGCGGAGCGCGACTACATGCGGCTCCATGTCGGACGGCGCAGCTGGTTGATCCACCATTCCATGGCCGCCCTCGAAGAAGGTCTCGACCCCGAGCTGTTCGTGCGCCTCCATCGCTCGGCGATCGTCCGCAAGGACTTCATCGCGGGGTTCACCCGCAGCCCCTCGGGACGGTGGATTGCGCGCCTGATCGACGGCAGCGAGCAGCCGGTCGGCCGGCTTTACTCGGACCGCGTGCGCTCAATCGCCGGACGCTGATCCACTGCGGCATCGCCAGCCGTCGACCGGTTGACGACGGCGGCAAGCGCAACGTCAAAGTTGACGTTGCCAAGCGTCCTGAAGATGTCCGGCACCATTTCGACGGCGACGAGGAGCCCGAGCGGCGCGATCGGCACTCCCAAGGCGAGGGCAATCGGCGCGATCGAGCTGATGTAGCTCACCTCTCCGGGCAGGCTGACCGCTCCGTAGCTCATGACCGCGCCAACGGCTGTCGCAGCAATGATCTGTCCGGCGCTCGGGTGGAGGCCGAGCCAATGCGCCACGTACATTGCAACTGCGACATTCATCGCCGGCCCCGTCGCGCGGAACAACGCCACCGCGATCGGCAAGGTGACGTCGCCGACCTGGTGACGCACGCCGATGTCGCGTGAAGCGGTCAGCATCGCCGGCAGCGACGCAAGCGAGGATCGTGTCGAGATCGCCACTGCCTGGGGCGGGATCATGCCGCGCGCGAACGTGGCCAGGCCAATGCGCCCGCCGATGACCGCGACCGGATAGGCAAGCAGCCAGACCAGAACCCCGACGCCCGAGATGAGGGCGATGTAGTGGCCAAGCCCCGCGAAGGCCGCGCCGCCGGCGGACGCGCCCACGGTGAAGCCCAGCGCCAGGACGCCGAGTGGCGCCAGGAGCAGCACCCAGCCGATGATGACCAGCAGCGCCTCGGCAACCGCTTCGAACAGCTCGACGACGACGGCGCGGCGCCTTGCGGCAAGCTTGCCGAGCGCCAGCGCAAACAGCAGCGCGAAGACAACCAGCGGCAGCACGTCGCCGTTAGTTGCAGCGGCGAAGACATTGCCCGGGATCACGCCCTTGAAGAAGTCCGCGATGCCCGGAAGGGGCGTCGTGGTCTTGGCCTCCACGGCTCCAAGCGCATGCTGCAGCGCCGCTGCCGTCGTCCGGCCCAGCGGCCAGAGGTCGGTGAGCAGGAGCATCACCAGCGTACCGAACACCGCCGATGCGGTGCAGAAGATGACCGTCCAGAGCACGCTGCGTCCGGCGATGCGCCCGCCCTGCGCCGCCTCCGCGCTTTTGGCGATGCCCACCACCAGCAAGGCGACCACCAGCGGGATAACGGTCATCTTGAGGCCGTTCAGCCACAAGGTGCCGACGAAATCGGCGGTGCCGATCGCGGCCGAATGCAGTTGCGGGCTCATCCAGCCCGACGTTGCTCCAAGCGTTATGCCGACAATCAGCGCGGCGAGCGGCCAGTAGGCTCGAGTGCTGCGGCCGGTGCCGACCGCCGGAGGAGCCTCGCTCAACGCGGCTTCTTGAATTTGAGGAAGAACCGGTCGGTCTTGCCGCGGATCTTAGCATCAAACACCGGCAGGTCGTGCCGATCCGCAGAGTTGCGCAGGATATCGCTGCTGCCGACCAGCACGAAGCCGGCGCGGCGGAAGTCCGCCTTCACCACCGCCGGGTCGATGCGGTGGTATTTCTCCACCGTTGCCCGGGTGTCGGAGTTCGGGCTGGCGGCGTGATCGATGACGCCGATCACTCCACCTGGCTTCATCGCGCCGTAGACCGTCTTCAGGAACCGCGCGGGGTTCATCTTCGGGATCTTGTACTTGTCGCTCTGCCAGTAGACGTCGTGATAGTTCAGGTTGAGCATCGCGACGTCAAACCTGTTCTTCGGCAGCACGGGAGCCTCGAAGGGCGTCGATACGATGGAAACGTTCGGGTTCTTCGCCTTGAACGCGGCGAAGGCCGTCTTGCCTTCGCCATCGTAGAATTGCGTTGGCTCCCAGACCGCGACGCTACCCGTCGGCCCGACGACCGGAGCCATGATCTCCGACCAGTAGCGGTTGGCCCCGAAGAGATCGAGCGCATGCATTCCCCGTTTCACACCGAGGAAGGCGAGAACTTCGGCCGGCTTGCGGGACTCGTCCAGCTTCACGTTGTCCGCGGAGCGGCCTGGCATCGCGACGGCCGTGGCGATGGTCGGGGCTGCCGCAGGACGGGCGAGCACTGGCGAGACGGCCATAGCAACTACGATCGCGGACACGGCAATGGTGCGCATGGAATCCCCCTGCGGTTGTGTGCGTCCGCTTGTATCGCTCGCCACGGTCACGCGCCAGCAGGCACGTCGCGACGTCGGGCGCCCGCTGTCAGGCGACCGCGCGTCTCTCCTGAGCCATCGCCTGGAGCAGCTTCAATGCTTCATGGGCGGAAGACGCGGCGCCTTCCTGCCACAAGGGCTGGTAGCTCAGATGCTCGCCGGCGAAGACGATCGGACCTTCGGGCTTCTGCAGCTCCTGGTAGACGGGTCCCCGAGCGCCGCCGCGGCCGAGTCCGGAATCGCTCCACTCGGCCCCCACACCCTCGGAATAGGGCGTCAGTCCCCAAGCCACCGTCACGCCTTTCCCGAGGAGCTTCGACCGTCCGGGATGCAGCGCCTCGACCGAGTCCCGGCACACGCGGAAGCGCTCCTCATGGGAAAGCGCCGCGAATGCCTGCGGGTTGTCCTGGTGAGTCCATCCGGCACAGTAAGCGCCGACGAGAACGCCCTTGGCCGCGCCGATGTCGTGGGACGGATAAAGGACGTTCTCGTTCAGCCGGTCGGTCCAGGCCATCCCGCCGAAGATGTTATCGTCCGTTTCCCAGAAGCGAGGCGCTTCGAAACCGACCTTTACGCTCGGGAGGTAAGGCGGCGCGGCGGTAAGCGCCGCCTTCTTCGGCGCCGAGAAATCGTTCGGAATGCGGGCAAGGATCGGCAGCGGCAGCGTGCAGACGCAATAGTCCGCCTCGGTCACCTGAGCGCCGGAGCCATGCTCGATCCGCACCCGGTCGCCTGTCCGGCGGATGGCCGAAATCGCAGTGCCGAGGCGAACCGTCGGCCGGACCTGGTCGTAGATGGCGTGCGCGATGCGATCCATCCCGCCGACCGGCTGAAGCATTGTCGCCTGCATGTCCCAGATATGCTCGAAGAAGTAAGGCAGCCCGACCGCTCGCGACGGCAGCAGGTCCCTGAAGCCCAGCGGCTGCAACGGCACGGGCACCTGGTTGTAGCCGCCGCCCTCGACCGCATAGCCGCTCGGACCGTTCGGAACATAGGCGCCGTTCCGGCCGACGCCGGCATAGGGCGCAAGAAGCTGCCGGACGGCTGCGAGCTCGTCTTTCGGCGCTTGCTGGTCGAGCGCGTGGGCGTCGATCGCCTTGGCGAGCAGTTCGCCCATGTAGCCGCGCATGTCCTCGACCATGCGGCGCTCCGGCTGGACCTTGCCGCCGAAGTCCCACCCCGCGTTACGATTGCCGTTAAGAAAGGGCTCGAGCTGCACGTCGAACCGCCGCGCGTAATTGAGGATCAGGCGGTGCGTGCTCGGCAGCCGCGCGGGGCCTGAGTTGAAGTATAGGCCGCGGTCGAGTTCCGCGATCTGGTCCGGCCTGCCGTTCTGGACGATGCGGTCGCCTCCACGGATGGTCCAGGACCGGCCTCCGATACGGTTTCGCGCTTCGAGCACCGTTACCCGGAACCCGGCGCGCTGCAGCTCGTAGGCCGAGACCAGGCCCGCGATGCCGGCGCCCAGAATAACCACCGACCTGCCGCGGCCGCTGCCGGTCGGAAGAGTGAAGTTTTCCGCTCCCGCCGGGGTAGGCATGGCGAGGCCAAGCACCTCCATCGCGGAATAGGCCGCTCCCAGACCGCCGGCAGCGCCGACCCGTTCAAGCAGTGCCCGTCGCGTCAGTGTCATGCCCGTCCCCCTCGCCGCGACCGGCACGCGCTGCGGCGATTGGCGGCGAATCGCCCCACATCTCGCCGCTCAAGCGACAGACTGACAGCAATTCGCGCCTTACGCCCCCAAAAACGCACGAGCTTGGCATCATCACGGCCGTTCGCGCGTTCAAGCCGGATACGAGTTCACCCCCAGAGACGGAGATTTACGATGGCCGAACAGTCGGAAGGCATCACCACGCTGAACACCCTCATCGCAACCACGATCGACAGCATCACCGGTTATGAGGATTCCGCACAGAACATCGACAACGAGCGCCTGCGCGAAATCTTCCGCCAGCGTGCTGACGAGCGCCAGCAGGTTGTCGAGCAGCTCCGCGGCGAAGTCCGCCGTCTCGGCGGCGACCCGGAAGAGAGCGGCTCGTTCCTCGGCAAGACCCACCAGCGCTTCGAAGATCTGAAGGCTGCCGTCACCGGTCGCGACGAGAAGTCGATCATCAACGAAGTCGAGCGCGGCGAGGACTATCTCAAGGACAAGTTCGAGACGGCGCTGAACGACGGCAACCTCAGCGGCGAGTCCCGCTCGGTCGTCGAGCGTGCGTATCAGTCGGTGCGCCAGGGTCACGACCAGATCAGCCAGCTCAAGCACGGGCTCGAAGCTTCGGCCTAACCCGCCAGGCTAGACGATCTCAGCAGGGCGGCTCCTCGGCAGAGGGGCCGCCCTGTTTGCGTCAGTAGCCCATCAGGGCGAGGACCTCGCGCCGACTGCGCTCGTCTTCGCGGAAGGTGCCCATCATCCGGCTGGTCGTCATCATCACGCCCGGCGTGCTGACTCCCCGCGCCGTCATGCAGGCGTGGCTCGCCTCGATCACCACGGCGACCCCCTTGGGCTGAAGATGCTCCCAGATCGCGTCTGCGACCTGCGCCGTCAGCCGCTCCTGAACCTGGAGCCGCCGCGCAAAGCCGTGGAGCACACGCGCAAGCTTGGAGATCCCGACCACGCGATGGTTCGGCAGATAGGCGATCGCCGCCTTGCCGATGATCGGTGCCAGGTGATGCTCGCAGTGAGACTGGAAGGGGATGTCCTTCAGAAGCACGATCTCGTCATAGCCGCCGACCTCGTCGAAGGTGCGCGTGAGGTGGGCGGACGGGTCTTCGCCATAACCCCGTGCATATTCGCGCCACGCTTTCGCGACCCGGCGCGGGGTGTCGAGCAGCCCCTCGCGGTCGGGGTCGTCGCCGGCCCAGCGGATCAGCGTCCGCACGGCCTCGGCAACCTCCGGCGGGACCGCAGTCTCGGGCGGCGGGCTCACCAGGTCCCCGTCGTCAGGCGTGCCGGTCATTGCCAAGCTCCTTCGCGATGTCGTCCGCAACAGCAGCGGCCTGGATCCGGATATCGGGGACCGCGACGATTTCCCAGAACTTCCCTTTCGTCAGAGGACCGAGCGCCCACAGACGATTGGCGCCGGGTACCCGTGAGCGCTCGTCCACATCCAGCCCTATGCCGAGATGGTCCGGCGCGATCGCAGCACCGTCCAGCAAACTCCGCAGCAGCGGGTCGCGGGTCCGCTCGATCGCGCCGAGCGGGCCGGTGCAATTGAAGACATAATCGAAGCGCTCGCGTGAGCTTCGGTCCGCGCCTCGCCGCCGGTATTCGACTTCCACGCTGTCGCCGGCCGCGGAGGCCGAGACGACGTTTCCTGCGAGGATCTCGAGACGCCCTGCTGCAACCATGCTGGCGACGGTCTGGGCCACCTCAGGGGCGATGCGGTGCCGGTGGACGTCCCACCAGGCCCGCGCATGGCGAAGAAACCGCCGCTGCTCGCCCGCATCGAAGCTCTGCCAGATGGAGTGGGTGTGCGGCCGCAGACTATCGACCGCGGCACGCCAGCCGACCTGCGCGGCACGCTCGCGAAGCCAGCGCAGCAGCGGCCGCAAGCCCGTCGGCAATTCCTCGAAGGGCACCGGCGCTGGCTCGAAGCCGGCATGCGCACGCGGCACCTGGCCACGGCGCGAAAGCGCAACCACCCGGCCGCGATGACCTGCGGCGTCCAGCGACAACGCAAGATCGATCATCGTCAGGCCGCTTCCAATGAGCATGGCGCTGCCGCCGTTTCGCGCCAGATCGGCAACGGCTGCTTGCGCCGCTTCGCCCCACGGATTGTTGAGGTAGCGCGGACCAGCCGCCGTGAACCCCAGCAGCGGCTCCGGCTCCTGATTGCCGTTCGCAAGCACCAAGGCTTCGGCCTCGACCTGCTCGCCCCCATCCAGCGCGATCGTCCAGTCCGTGTCACTCGCCTTGGCGCCGACCGCGACCGAATGCTCGAGTTCGACGCGCCCGCTGGCTACGGCGCCGGCGAGGATGTCGCTCAGATAACCGCCAAAAAAGCGCCGCTGCGCAAAGCCCTTCCGGTCGCCTCCCGCAGCTTCGAACCGTTCGGCAAAGTGGCCCGGCTCCTCGGCCAGAGCGCTCATTCCTTCAGCTCGCACGTTCAGCAGGTGCGCCGCGTCCGTGGTCGAATAGGCTACTCCGCGGCCTTCCCGGCCACTGCCGTCGATCAAGACCGAGGCCACTCCGCGGCGTGCAAGCTGCGCAGCCAGAGCCGTTCCCGAAAACCCCCCACCGACAATCGCCACCGGCACCAGCCGGTCAGATCTCATAGTCTGGCCATTTATCCGGATCGGCAGCGCCGGCGCGGCGCTGCTGCATGTGATCGTGCAGCCGAGTCACCGTTCTTCCGGCAGTCTCGGTGAACCAGCCAGGCACCGCGGCGTGCACGAGGCAGGCGACGCCTGCCCCGACCAGCTCCGCGGAAATCCTGACAGCTCCAGCGCCATGCTTCGCCCAGGTCATGCCAAGCGCCTGCGGATGCTCGACGAACAGCCGCTTGATGCTGCCGTCGTGAACGTCGGAATCGAGTTGCTGTCTGGCCACTTTTCCCCTGCAATCTGGTGACCCCGGCGCGATTCGAACGCGCGGCCCTCAGATTAGGAATCTGATGCTCTATCCTGCTGAGCTACGGGGTCCCGTGGTCAGGGATAAGGGCAGCGGCCTTCGCAATCAATTCACTTGGGCGGGCGGCAGCACCGGCAAAGGCAGCGGCACGACTGCAACGCCCTCCTCGATCAGCGACTTGGCCTCGGCCAGAGTGGCCTGCCCATGCACCTGCTCCGCAGGCAGCTCGCCGCTGTGGATGGCGCGGGCGGTCGTTGCGAAGCGATCGCCGACCCAGCGCGAATTCTTGAGCATTTCGGACTGCATGGCAGCGAGGCGGGCAAGCGGCTCGCCACCGCCCTTGCGAGGCAGACGTGGCGCCATCGGCGCCTTGGCGATCTTCGACGACCCGCAGACCGGACACTGAACGAGTCCGCCGGCCAGTTGCTCGTCGAAGTCGGCGCTGGAGCGGAACCAGGCTTCGAAGGTCTCGCCGCCGTCCTCGCAGTGGAGATCGAAGACGATCACTGCCGCGCCACTTCCGCAATGTCGCGGCGGTGCTTGAGCGCCGGGATGCGCGAGCGGACTTCGAGGATGCGAGCGAGGTCGATGTCCGCGAAGCCGACACCCGGCTCCTCACCCATGTCGAGCAGCACTTCGCCCCACGGGTCGACGACCAGCGAGTGCCCGAACGTCTCGCGCCCGTCCTCATGCGTGCCGACCTGGGCGGCAGCGACGACGAACAGGCCCGCCTCGATCGCTCGCGCCCGCAGCAGCGTATGCCAGTGGGCACGACCGGTCGGCACGGTGAAGGCAGCAGCCACGGCGATGACGTCCGCATCGGCCTCGGCGAGCCGGGCGAACAGCATCGGAAAGCGAACGTCGTAGCAGATCGTCAGGCCGAGATTGCCGACCGGCGTCCCGGCGACAACCACCGCGCCTTCGCCGGCGCGATACACTGCCGACTCGCGCCAGCTTTCACCGGTCGGAAGATCGACATCGAACAGGTGCATCTTGTCGTAGGTGGCGCGAACGCGGCCGGTGCGATCGACGACGAAGCTGCGGTTGGCGACCTTGCCCTCTTCGGCAAGCACGGCAAGCGAGCCGACGTGGATCCAGATGCCGTTCTCCCGGGCCGCTTCAGAGCAGGCGGCGAGCACGACGTCCTCGCCTTCCTCACGCCGATTGGACGCAGCCCGCGCTGAATCGCGGTCGAGCAGGTTCGACATTTCCGGCGTAAACAGCATCGCCGCTCCGCCCCGCGCCGCCTCGGTCGCGGCGGCAACCATCTTCACGGCGTTTTGCTGAGGATCGATGCCGGTCGTCGACTGGAAGACTGCAATTCGGGTCATTCGACGAGCAGCGCCTCGAGCCGGCCGGCGCGTTCCAGCGCCATCAAGTCGTCGCAGCCCCCGACGTGCGCTCCGCGAATGAAGATTTGCGGCACCGTAGTCCGGCCATTGGCGCGCTGGATCATCTCGTCGCGGCGCGGTCCGCCGAAATCGACGGCGATCTCTTCATATTCGATGCCCTTGCTCTGGAGCAGGCTCTTGGCCCGCCAGCAGTAGGGGCAAGTGGCTTTACTGTAGATTTCGACGACGTGCACAACCGGTCCTTCCAACCGCTACTTAGGCGCTGTCTTCAACGCATCAACTGCGAAGGTTTCACCACGCGCGCCCAACTGACCAGTTCGACTCGCACCGCACCGGCCCGCTTCAGCGCCCGCGCGCAGGCGTCGGCGGTGCTGCCGGTGGTCAGGACGTCGTCGACCAGGATGATCGTCTTGCCCGCCACCGCCTCGCGATCGCGAACGCGGAAAGCGCCGGCGACCGTCTTCCGCCGTTGCGATGCGCTCATTCCCTTGAGTGGCGGTGTGCGCCGGCTGCGGCCTAGCAGCAGCGGCGCGGCGGGGATGCTCAGGCGCTTCGCAAGCTCGGCGGCGACGAGGGCCGACTGGTTGAAGCCCCGCCACCACAGCCGGCTGCGGTGAAGCGGAACGGGCACGAGCACCCGTTCTTCGCCCTCGGCGATCAGCGGCGCCATAAACCGCGCCATCGTCTTGGCGATCGCGACCTTGCGCCCGTACTTGAGGCGGATCGCAAGGCCGCGCGAGATCTCGTCGTAGGCAACTGCGGCGCGGGTCCGGGCAATGCGTGGCGGCTGCGCCAGGCACACCGCGCAGCTCTCTGCCTCGGTTGCCTGCAGCGGCAGTCCGCAGGTGGTGCATCCGCCCGAGCCAAGAAAAGCGATCTTCGTCCAGCAATCGGGACAGAAGCTATGCACCTCGCCGACGATGACGCCGCAGGCCGAGCAGCGCGGCGGCAGTGCGAAGTCGAGAACCTGGCGAGTGCAAATCCGGATGACGCTACGCAGCATCCGCCGCTTGTCGCCGAGCCGCCGCCGACGCACAAGCGCGGCGATGGCGTCCGAGCTCTTCGACATGGAATTGCGAGCCAGGCGCCGCGACCGCGCGGCACGCTCCGGGCCGGAGCTGTTCCTGCTCGAGCGCGTGTTCCGGGACGTCGTCGAGCGCCTCGAAATGATGCAGCGGACGTTCGAGCGCGCGATACTGATCGGCTGCCCCGATCCAATATGGCCGGAGCTGCTGCGACGCGTTGTCAGGAACGTCGAAGTCCTCGACCCCGGACCCGCCTTCGCTGCAGCGGCGGATGGGGAGACCATCATCGAGGACCGATGGGAGCCCGAAGGCGGCCGCTACGATCTCGCAATCGCCATCGGCACGCTGGACACCGTCAACGACCTGCCACGGGCGCTGATCGGAATACGGTTCGCGCTTGCCCGCGATGGGCTGCTGATCGGCGCGTTCTCGGGCGGCGACACCCTGCCGCAGCTTCGTTCGGCCATGCGCGCGGCGGATCAGGTCGGCGGTCTGGCTGCTCCCCACGTACACCCCCGGGTCGAGCCAGGCGCCCTTTCCGGCCTACTCTCCGCTGCGGGCTTCGAGCGCCCGGTCGTCGACGTCGACCGTATCCCCGTCGCCTACGGTTCCTTCGATCGCCTCGTTGCCGACCTGCGGCGAATGGGAGCGACCAACCTTCTGTCTGCCCGCTCACGCCGTTCGCTCTCCCGTGCCGAGCGCGACGCGGGCGCGGCGGCGTTCGCTGCAGCCGGTGAAGGCGGCCGCACGACGGAGATTTTCGAAGTCCTTCACTTCGCCGGCTGGACTCCCGCGCCTGCCCAACAAGGGTGAGCGGCCGTTAATCATGTTCATCGTAAAAGTTGTTAACCCCAAGCGGGGTAGACCCGCCGCGTGGACGTGGACCAGAGGAGGGTGGCGTGATCGCTATCCGAAGCTACTTGCGCAGGATTTGCACCGACTCGCGCGGTGCGACTGCGATCGAATACGGACTGATCGCCGCTCTCATCGTGATGGCGATGATGGTGTCGCTCGGCAGTCTTGGCGGCGGCGTCGCCGGCAAGTGGCTGGATCTCAGCAACACTGTCGGGAACGCGATGTAAGGAGGAGCGCTAGCTCCGCCTCGGCCCGAAGACGACCAGCTTGACCCTTTGCCCGGGAGCAAGCCGGCTGGCCGCGTTCAATCCGTTCAACGACAGGAACCTCTCCAGCCTGAAGTCGCGATAGGCCATCCGTCCGGCGAGCGACTGCACCGTGTCCCCCGCACCCACCGTGACCACGTGAATGATCCGCGGACGGATCGCCGCCGCTTCTGCCGGAGTGATGCGGCGCAGCGAATTGACCATGCTCGCGAACGCGCCGAAGCCGTAGCCGCCGGGCGTGATCATCAGGAAATGATAAACGTGGCGCGGGTCCGCCTGGTAGGCAGCGATGCTGACGTCCATGACGCCTGAGTCGGTCTCGGCGCGCGCCGTCGTGACCGCCGCCGGCATCCCGTTGATTACGAAGTGCCGCGGTGCCGGGATGGCGATCTGCGACTGGCCGCCGGTAAGCGCCCGGAACGCGCTCAGGATGTAGCTGTCGAGCGTCCCCGGATAAGTGCCGCCGCTGAACTGCGCCTTCCCCGCCGAGCCAGATATGGTGACCGCCTCGGTGCTGTTGGACATGAGATAGCCGGGTGGAACCTGGAACTGGATCCTGAGGTCCGGATGGGTGAACACCGGCCCGTCGATGATGCCCTGGGCCGGATCGTCGTCGACGGTCACACCCTCCAGCTGGGAGAGGAATTGTTCGCGGTTGCGGACGCCGCGGCCAAGCCGGCCCGTCTGCCGCGCTTCCAGAAGCGCACGCTGGAGCCGGTTCTCGCTCAGCGGGTGGGTGCTAGCCCATTCGGGCGTGCGGCGGTTGGTCCGCCCCTGCACCCGCGCTTCGAGTGCACTCGCCCTTGTGAGTGCAGCAAGGATACCGGGAGCGCCGGCAGGGTCGTAGCCGGCGCGCGTGATGTAGGAGAGCCCAAGCGTGTCGGCTTCATATTCCTGCTCGCGGGAAAAGCTCAGGGTGTCGAGCCGGGCCCGCTGCTGAAGCAGGCCGCCGAAACTGGAATCGCCAAACACCGAGCTGATGATCGCTCCGAGCACGCCCAATCGGTTGCTGCGGACATATTGCTCGCGGATGTGGGCGTGGTTGCCGGCGACGTGGCCCACCTCGTGCCCGATCGCGAAGGCGAGCTGCGACTCGTCGTCGAGGATCGTCAGCAGCTGGCGCGTCACATAGACGTAGCCGCCGGGCACCGAGAATGCGTTCTGCGCCGAGGAGTTCAGAGTCGTGAAACGAAAGGCGCGCCCCGGATCCGCTACCCCGGCAAAGGCCGCGACCCGGTGACCAACAGAGTCGACATAGCCGGCCCGGGGTCCCGTCTCGGCGCCGCCGAGCTCCTGGACTAGAGCAGCATGCTCCTGCTGCGCCTCGCGGACATCCTGCGGATTGAGATAACGCAGCGCCTGAGCGCCCGCGATTGCCGGCACAGCTATCGCAGCAACTGCAAGCCACACGATGCGCTGACGCATAAGAGCCTCTCCCGAACCCCCTCTAACATCCGGTCCGTTCTTGAACGGGAGATGAGTAGACGGGTTCCGGTGGCTAGCCGATGGCCAGGAACTTGGCCCGGCGCTGCCTGAGCAGCTCATCCGCGGGAAGCCTCCCGCAGCCATCCAGTTCCTCGACGATCACCCGCTTGAGGGAGCCGATCGCTGCGCCAGGATCGCGCTGCGCGCCGCCGAGCGGTTCGGGAACGATGCGGTCGATGACGCCAAGCGCCAGCAGGTCGGCCGCGGTGATCTTCATCGCTTCGGCCGCTTCACCCGCCTTGTCGGCGGTCCGCCACAGGATTGACGCGCAACCTTCCGGCGAAATGACGGAATAGACTGCATGCTCGAACATCAGGACGCGATTGCCCGCAGCAAGCGCAACTGCTCCACCGGATCCGCCTTCACCGACGATTGCGGCAATCAACGGAGCGCGAAGCGAGAGGCACGCTTCGGTAGAGCGGGCGATGGCCTCCGCCTGTCCGCGCTCCTCCGCCTGCACGCCTGGAAACGCACCCGGCGTATCGACGAGCGTGACGACGGGCACTCCGAACTGGTCGGCGAGCTTCATCAGGCGGATGGCCTTCCGATACCCTTCCGGCTTGGCCATGCCGAAATTGTGCCGCAGCCGCGAGGCGGTATCGTCGCCCTTCTCATGCCCGATGAGCATCACGCGGCGGCCATCGATACGGGCAAATCCGCCGACGATGGCGGGGTCGTCGCCGAACGCCCGGTCCCCCGACAGCGCCACGAAGTCGTCCGCGAGGCCCGCGACATAGTCATTGAAGTGCGGCCGTTCGGCATGGCGCGCGACCTGCGCCTTCTGCCACGGCGTCAGCTTGGCATAGGTGTCCCGAAGCAGCTTGGACGCCTTGGCCTCGAGGCGGCCGATCTCGGCGTCAATGTCGATCGAGCCGTTGCTCGCGGTTTCGCGCAACTCCGCGAGCCGAGTCTCAAGCTCGGCGATCGGCTTTTCGAAATCGAGGTAGGTCAGCATGTGGGCGCGGCGGGTAAGCTGAAGCCGGGCAACGGTCAACGACGGTCGGCCAGCGGATGCCGGGTGTTGACCAGCTCCACCAGCCTGGCGCTGTCGACATGAGTGTAGATCTGCGTCGTCGCGATATCGGCGTGGCCGAGCAGCGTCTGGAGCACCCGCAAGTCGGCGCCGCCCGAGAGCAGGTGCGTCGCAAAGGCGTGGCGAAGGACGTGCGGGCTGACCCGTTCAGGCACGATGCCGGCGTCGGCGGCCATCTGGCGGACGATCTGAAACAGCCGCACGCGGCTCAGGTGGCGCTTGCCGCTCGGGAACAGCCATTGGGTGTCGCTCGCCACATGCTCGAGCCAGTGGCCGACTGCCGCCTCCGCCCGCGACGAGATCGGCACCAGCCGGTCCTTGCTGCCCTTGCCGGTGACGATCAGGAACGGCTGGCCGCTGCGAACCGCGCCGCGAGGAAGGCTGACTAGCTCCGTCGCGCGCAGCCCCGATCCGTAAAGCAGCTCCAGCAACGCAAGGTTGCGGACGGCGCCGGGCTCGCCGCTGACGGCCCGGTTCTCCGCCTGGCGAAACATGGCTTCGACCTCTTGCGCTTCGAGGATTCGCGGTAGCGGCCGCTCGAAGCGCGGGCTCGGCAGCGCGGATGACGGATCGTCGCGCCGCAAGCCTTCGTCGACGAGGAAACCGAAGAAGCGCCGCAACGCCGCCGATCGCCGTGCTACCGTCGACGGCGCCAGCGCCTGCCATTGCTCGCCCAAAGTCGCCACGGTCGTCGAGGGCGCCTGCCCGAGCGATCCGCCCAGCCCCTCCGCCGCCCGTTCGAGATCGTTGCGATAGGCAGCGAGCGTGTGGCGGGAAGCCCCTGCCTCGGCGGCCATCATGTCGAGGAACCGATCGACGAGCGCGCGATCGTCCGGGGTCACGTCCGGGAAAGCGCCTCGGCAGCGATCATGCGCGCGCTGAAGTCCTGTCCGGTATGATCGAGCGCGGCAACGACGTGGAACAGGTGGGACCCGGGTACATCCTTCCAGTCACGCGTCTGGAAGCCGGTACCGCAAAGCACCAGAACGGTGCCCGCCTGCCCCCGCCCTGCGGCGGCGTCGATCATCTTCGTCCAGCTTGTCGTGTGGCCGACACCCAGGCCGTAACGGCGGCTGAGGTTTTCGGCCGCCGACGTGTCGATCCGCCCGAGCCCCGCGAGGCCCGCAACCAGAAGCGCGCTCCGCTGCTTGCCACGGCTGTTGTCCCGCTTGATGAAACCGGTGATCTGGCTGCTGCTGAGGTCGACGCGGCTGCCCTCGGGCGCTGCGAGCGCAAGCATTGCCCAGGCGCGGTCGGCATCGTCGCCGTCCATGTTCGAAACGGCGCCGGCCCAGCGTGCCGCTGCGCGGTCGTAGCCCGCCGCAAGCATCGCCGAGATCAACTCGGGCGCATCCTTGGAAAGCTTAGGGTCGGGATCGATGAGCGTCGCGGCGCGGGCGACGAGTGCGCGGGTCGCCTCGTGGGTCAGCGGGTCCTTCGCAGCTCCGAGCAGCTTGCGGATCGAGCCTAGTCTCGCGTCGCGGTCCTTGCCGACGAAGGCCTGCCTGACCTGCCACGCATCCGTGTTCGGCAGCTCGCTCGGGTCGGTGGCATCGTACATCGTTGAGTAGAGATCGATCAGTGACTGCGACGAGAAGACGCCGAGGCCAGTCGCGATGAGCGCGGAGCCGAGCCGCTGGGCCGGAGAAAGCAGCGGCACGCGCGCTTCAAAGGCGCGCAGCTGCAGCGACGCCGAGTTCACCAGCCGGTCGGGCGGCGCAAGGCCCGCCGCGGCCGACAAGCCGAACCGCCACGCGGTCAGGTTCTCGACGGGGTCCCACTCGATGGTCGTCGCGCGCCCGGTGTTGGCTCCCGCACCGACGATCTTGTCGGCAAGCGCAAGGTCGATGCCGCCGAGGCGGCCGTGGCGCCGGGCATCGCTGATCTGGGCGGATGCGCTTTGCGGCTCTCCGGCCAGCGACGCGCACATCGCCCCCACGAGCTGGCGAATGCCCGGATCGTACTGGCGGATGCCCTCCTGCAGCGGACAAAGCGCCGCAGGGTCGGCATTCGCGAGCGCCGACTGGACGCCGACCTGCACCATCTTCGGCGTGAAGCGGTCGGCGTCGACGCCAGACACGATCATCCGCGATGCGGCAGCCTCCCCCATCCGAAGCAGCAGCCAGGCGCGCTCGGCGGCCCAGTCGACCGGGTTCACGTTCGCGGGAGCATGGGCCTTCGCCAGCAGCGCGTCGCGCAGAGCCATGTGCACCCACCGCGAAGCGAGCGGCGTGTCCATGCTGTGCATCAGGCTGGACAGGAAGGCGCCGTCCGCCGTGCCCCATGGCTGCACACCCAGGCCTATCGAAGTGGGATCGAGCCGCCCGACGACCCACGGGTCGCGCCTTGCGAAACCGGGATATTCTACGGGCGGCGGCGGCGGCGGCAGGTTCTCGGCGGAAACTTCCTCGATGCCGGTGTCCCCGCTGGAACTGCTCGACAGATCGTTGTCGGGCGCCCTGCGGATGGCGGGCGTGGAGGATTGCACCGGCGACAAGGTTGCGGGCTGCGAAGCCGCGGGCGGCGTTTGCGTCGGCGCCGGCTGCGGCTGTGCGGTCTCCTGGGCGATCGCCGGAATTGCGGCGGCCAGCGCGGCCCCGCATGCGGCAATCAGCAGTGTCCTACTGCGCATTGGCGGGTTGGGCGACATCGACCTGGATCGTCCGCGTCGGCTGCTCCTTGGGCAGGGTCGACAGCAGGACGAGACCGCCGATGATGAGCACGAGGACGATGATCAGGACGACAATGCGCGGCATGGGTTTCGCTGGATCCTTCCGGTTGAGCGCTTTTGCCGACGCTGCATCGCGCTGTATAGCCCTTTCCGGTGAGTGATTTGTCGCAGCGTCTCGACCGCCCGGTCGTCCTCGTCGGCCTGATGGGCGTCGGCAAGTCGACCGTCGGCCGCCGTCTCGCCCGCCGGCTCAACCTGCCATTCGTCGACAGCGACGCGGAGATCGAGGACGCCTCGGGCTTCTCCGCGGCCGAGGTTTTCGAACGCTTTGGCGAGCAGGACTATCGCGATGGTGAGCGACGGCTCGTCGCACGACTGGTGGATGGGCGAGTTCGCGTGATCTCCACAGGCGGGGGCGTGTTCGTTGACCCGGGCACCCGCGAGCTTCTGAAAACGCAAACCATCACGGTGTGGCTCGATGCGCCGGTGGAGGTGCTCGCCGAGCGGACCAAGCGCCGCAACACCCGGCCGCTGCTGCGCACCGACGACCCAAAGGCAACCCTGCAGCGGATCGCCGAGGAAGAGCGGCCGGCCTACGCCGAGGCCCACATCCACGTGCGAAGCAACGACGGCGCCCATCGCGACGTCGTCGAGACGATCGTCAGGGCGCTGGAGGAATATCTTGGACCTGATCACGACGGCGCCCAGCCGCAACCAGCGCAGCCGCTAGGGACCTGAACGGAAGCAGGATGGCCGCATGTCGCGCGCGCCGGGATCGCGCGGGCGCGAGCGCGGCGATGCCGTCCCAGGCGGGGAGTTCGTCAGAGCCCTCCAGCCAGGCCGTGATGGCTTCCACCGTCCGCTCGACCTCATCAGCGCTGCGGCCGATGGCGCCCTCCTGCAGGATCGCCGCCGAGGCCTGACCGAAGGCGCAGGCATGAACCTGCTGCGACAGTGCCTCGATGCGCGCGTCGTGTCCGACCTCAACCGATATCTTCACGCGGCTTCCGCAGGTCGGCGAGCGCAGCTCCGCAGTCCCATCTTCTCGTCCCAGCGGACGCGAGTCCGACAGCGAAGCTGCGAGTCGCAATATCTCGGCGGTATAGAGCGGCGCGTTCATTCCCGCCGCCAGGTCGTTCCGCCGGCCCCGTCCTCGAGGATGATGCCCTCGGCCTTCAGCTCTTCGCGGATACGGTCGGCTGTCGCAAAATCGCGCGAGGCCTTCGCAGCCGCGCGGTGCGCGATCCGCTGTTCGATCGCGCTTGGGTGCGCATCGCCCTGGAACCAGGCGCCGCCGCTCTCGCCGAGCAGTCCGAGCAACTGTCCGCTCGCCCGAAGTGTCGCGGCGTCCTCGATGGCCGAAAGGCGCGATAGCGCCAGCGGCGTGTTGAGGTCGTCGGAAAGCGCGTCCACTACTCCCCCGTCGACGTCGCCGGCCTCCGCGTCTCCTGCCGAACGATAGAGCCGGTCGAGGCTCGCCTTCGATTGCGCGATCAGCCCCTCGGTCCACGGCAGCGGCTGCCGGTAATGGGCGGAGAGCAACGCCAGCCGCAGCGTCTCACCCTTGTGTCCCTGCGCCAGCAGCTCGTTCGGCGTGATCACGTTGCCAAGCGACTTCGACATCTTCTCGGCACCCATGTCGAGGAAGCCGTTGTGGATCCAGAAGCGGGCCAGCGGCGCCCCGGCGTGAGCGCAGCGGCTCTGCGCAATCTCGTTCTCGTGGTGCGGGAAAATGAGGTCGAGCCCGCCGCCATGGATGTCGATCGTCTCGCCGAGATGGGCGCTGATCATTGCCGAGCACTCGATGTGCCAGCCCGGACGGCCCCTTCCCCACGGCGAGTCCCAGCCGATGATGTGCTCACCGCTCGGCTTCCACAGGACGAAGTCGGCCGGATCGCGCTTGTAGGGCGCCACCTCGACCCGCGCTCCGGCCAGCATGGAGTCCCGGTCACGCCGGCTGAGCGCGCCATATTGCGGGTCCGAGGGAACGTTGAACAGGACGTGGCCTTCCGCCTCATAGGCATGGCCAAGACCCACCAGCCGCTCGATCATCGCGATCATCGGCGCGATCTCATGCGTGGCATGGGGCGCGATGTCCGGCGCGGCGACACCGAGAGCGCCCATGTCCTCGAGATAGAAGCGCTCGTAGCGCTCGGTGATCACCGCCGGCGCGACGCCCTCCTCTTCGGCGGAGGCAATGATCTTGTCGTCGACGTCGGTCACGTTGCGGGCATAGACCAGGCTCTTGGCCCCGAACTCGTGGCGGACCAGTCGGGCCAGCGTGTCGAAGACGACGGCCGGACGCGCATTGCCGATGTGGGCGCGGCCATAGACGGTCGGGCCGCAGACATACATCGTGACCCGCTCCGGGTTCAAAGGCACGAACGGCCGCTTCTCACGCGTCATGGTGTCGTAAAGGCGGATCATTGGTCGTCCGGGCGTGCCACGGGATGGTGCCGGCGGGCTTCCACCCAGTCGACGATGGAGCGGCCGCTGGCGTTCAGCAGCGGGTAGGTCCGCGACTTGATCATCCAGGCCGGCCGCTCGGCCTGCGGGCCGTAGACCATGTCCGTGGCGAGGTTGGCGAGAAGAAAGAACAGGGTCGCGCCGAGCAATCCCTTCAGCAGCCCGAAGCCGCCGCCGAGCACACGGTCGAACGGCCCCAGCACGGCATGCTTGCGAGTCCGGCCGCCGATCGCGCGGGCAAGCAGCTTCACCGCGAGGAAGCTTGGAACGAAGAGGATCGCAAAGGCGAGGACCGCCGCCGCTGCCGGGCTCGCAACCACATTGCCGGTCAGCCCCGCCCAGAGCTGCGCGTGGAACAGCTTGAGCATGGCGACGGCGACGATCCAGGCGAGCAGCGAGATGATCTCGTGCACGAAGCCGCGCACGAAGCCGATTGCCCCGCCACCGATCAGCAGGATGAAGACGAAGATATCCAGCGCGCTCACAAGCGTTCGGCTAGCCGAGCCGAATTATCCGCGCCAGTCCCGAGCTAGTCGAGGATCGGCCTGTAGACAGCAACGCGCGACGGCGGCTGCACCCGGAGGCGCGTCAGGCTGATCCCCGCCGCGACCAGAGCGGCAATCGCTGCGGCAAGGAGCAGCTTGGGCGTCACGCCGACGCCGAACAGGTGGAACGCCGCACCCACGGTCACCGCGCCCGCCGTCTGGCCGAGTAGCCGGGCTGTCGCCAGCATTCCGCCCGCGGCACCGGATCGCGGTTTTGGCGCGGCGCTGACGATCGTGCGGTTGTTGGGCGACTGGAACAGCCCGAAACCGAGGCCGCACACTGCCATCCTCCAGGCAATGTCCAAGTTGCCGGGATCAGCCCCGAGCCGCGATAGCGCGAACAAGCCCGCCGCGAAGATCGCCAGCCCGATCCCGCCCAGCAGCCCCGAAGGAACCCGGTCCGCCAGCCGCCCGGCGAACGGAGCAGCGAAGCCAACTGCGATGGGCCAGGGAGTCATCAGCAGCCCGGTCGCGAAGACGCTTCGATGGAGCACCGACTGAAGCAGGAACGGGATGGCGACGTAGGCCAGCATCTGCGCGGCAAACGATACCACCGACGTCGTGATCGAGAGGCTGAAGATCGGTATGCGCAGCAGGTCGAGCGGCATCAGCGGGTTCGGCCGGCTCCAGTCCCGCCACACCAGCGCTGCGCCCGCGGCCACTCCGCCGACGACCATGATCAGACCAAGCCCGGCGCCTTCCCGCGCGAACATCTCGGCGCCGAACACCACCAGCCCCATCATCGCCGCACTGAGCGCCGCCGAGGTCCACGCAAACGGCTGCCCATGGCCACGCGGCTCCGGAAGCGACCGTCGGCCGACGTAAAGCGCGGCGATGCCGATCGGCAGGTTGATCAGGAACAGCCACTGCCAGGACGCGACGCTCAGGATGAGCGCCGCCAGTGTCGGCCCGATCGCCGCCGACATCGACAGCACCATGGCATTGTAGCCGATGCCTCGGCCCAGCATGCTCGACGGGTAAGTTGCCCGCACCAGTGCCGCGTTCATGCTCATGATGCAGGCGGCGCCGACGCCCTGGAATACCCGCGCCAGGATCAGGAGCAGGAGCGTGTTGCCGAACGCACAGGCGATCGAGCCGATCGTGAACAGCGCCAGGCCGGGGATGTAGATCGTCTTGTAGCCCACGCGGTCTCCGAGCGCCGCGAGTGGCAGAAGCAGCATGGTGATGGTGAGCTGATAGGCGTTGATCACCCACACCGAACTTGCCGGCGAAGCGCCAAGCTCGCGGGCGATGGTCGGCAGCGCGACGTTGGCGATCGCGCCGTCCAGCACGGCCATGGTCAGGGCGAGCCAGATGCTGGCGACGGACCAGTAGCGGCGCGGGACCGGCAGGCCGTCCTGAGCCTGGGCCGCCTGCTGCTCCGAGGGAATTTGGGTTTGGACGTTCACGGCTGAATGGGCGGGCAACGCGTCTCCGGCCGAATGGATGCTACGGCTGCGGCTCAGCGGCCCAGGACCTGGTCCACCAGCCCGCGCAAGTTGGCGAACTCATTCATTCGCAATCCCTCGCCGCCTTTGATGCCTTTGGGCAGCCACCCCGCTTCGAACCCGAGTTTGGCGGATTCCTTCAACCGCAGTCCCGCGTGTGCGACCGGCCGGATTTCACCGGACAAAGCGATCTCGCCAAGCACCACGCAGTCACCCGGCACCGGGCGCTCGGACAGTGCCGACACCAGCGCCGCCGCGACTGCCAGATCCGCAGCCGGGTCGCTGAGGCGATATCCACCGGCGACATTGAGATAGACCTCCGCCGTAGCGAAACTCATGCCGCAGCGCGCTTCAAGCACGGCCAGGATCATGGCGAGGCGGCCACTATCCCAGCCGACCGCCGCGCGGCGCGGGGTTGCCGCCGTTGCCAACCTGACGACCAGAGCCTGGATCTCGACCAGCACCGGGCGCGAGCCTTCGATGGCCGGGAAGACGCTGGTGCCGCTGACCGGCTCGCCGCGGCTGGTGAGGAACAGCGCCGAGGGGTTCGGCACTTCGGCGAGGCCCGCCCCTTCCATCGCGAACACGCCGATCTCATCCGTCCCGCCGAAGCGGTTCTTCATGGCGCGAAGTATCCGGTATTGGTGACTCCGCTCGCCTTCGAAGCTCAGCACCGTGTCGACCATATGCTCGAGCACCCGCGGCCCGGCGATGGTGCCGTCCTTGGTGACGTGGCCGACGAGGACCACGGCAGTCGCATGCTCCTTGGCGAAGCGGACGAGCTCCTGCGCCGAAGCCCGCACCTGGCTGACCGTGCCCGGCGCGCCTTCGATGAGGTCGCTGTGCATGGTCTGGATCGAATCGATGATCAGCAGCGCCGGCGCGTCGTCGCCAACGGTGGTCAGAATGTCGCGGACGGAGGTCGCAGCCGCCAGCTGCACCGGCGCGCCGCCGAGACCAAGCCGAACAGCCCGAAGCCGGACCTGCTCGGCCGACTCCTCTCCCGACACGTAGATGACGCTTTGCCCGGCGCTCGCCAGACGCGCTGCGACCTGGAGCAGCAGCGTCGACTTGCCGATGCCGGGATCGCCTCCGACCAGCATCGCCGAACCCGGCACGATGCCGCCGCCGATCGCGCGGTCGAACTCGGCAAGCCCGCTCGGCAGCCGTTCCGGCAGCTTCGCAGGCGTCTCCAGCCCGACCAGCTGAATCGTCCGCCCGCCGCCCTGCAGGTTGTGCTTGGCGGCGAAGATGTTCGAGACCTCGGCCGTCTCCTGCACCAGCGTGTTCCACTCGGAACAGTCGACGCATTGCCCCTGCCACCGGCTCGAGATGGAGCCGCATGACTGACACACGTAGCGGGATTTCGGCTTGGCCATGACTGAGCCTAACTGATCCCGTTTCGTTCTCCTAGCCCCGAACAGCTGCAGCAGGGCAGACCTGGCCGAAAACGCTTGTTATGGCGCGGCCATGAGCGCGTCCGTCGAAACCTTCCCATTTGCCTCGATCGGCGTGCTGCTGATCGTCGCCTGCCTGATGGCGATGGTCTCCCGGCGCTTTGGCCTGCCGTACAGCGTCGGCCTGGTGGCTGCCGGCGTCGGCATCGCCTTCCTTCCAACCGCTCCCGAGATCCCGCTTTCGCGCGACCTCATCTTCAACGTGTTCCTGCCGCCGCTGGTGTTCGAAGCGGCGCTGCAGCTCGAATGGAAGCCGTTCCGGCGCGAGTTGCCCGTCGTGCTGCTCCTCGCCTTTGCGGGCGTCGCAATCGCTGCGGCGGTCGTCGCGGCTGGCATGCACTGGCTGATCGGCTGGAGCTGGATCGGCGCCGCCCTGTTCGGCGTCTTGATCGCGGCCACCGATCCGGTCTCGGTGATCGCGTCGTTCCGCGAGCTCAAGGTCGAGCGGCGCCTAAGCATGCTCGTCGAATCGGAGAGCCTGCTCAACGATGGCGTAGCGGCCGTACTCTTCGCGGTGCTGGCAGGTATCGCGGTCAGCACGGCAGCCGCGACGCCCGCCGGCGTTGCGACTCAGTTCCTGTGGACGACCATCGGCGGGGTCCTGATCGGCTCCCTGGTTGGCGGCGTGATCCTGATGATCGCGGGGCGAACCGACGACCACCTGGTGGAGATCACGCTGACGACGATCGCCGCCTACGCCTCGTTCCTCACAGCAGAGCATTTCCATGCATCCGGCGTGCTGGCCTGCGTGGCCGCGGGGCTGGTGATCGGCAACATCGGCTGGCTCGGTTCGATTTCCGACGAGGGCCGCGACCACGTCATGTCGGCGTGGGACTATTTTGCGTTCCTCGCGAACAGCTTCGTCTTCTTTCTCATCGGCCTGCACGAGGCCGCGCAGCCCCTGCACCAGCTCGGCTGGCGGATCGGCCTCGCTGCCATCGTGCTGGTGCTGCTCGGCCGCATCGTCGCCGTCTATCCGCTCTCGGCCTTGTTCGGACGCTCGAAGATCGCCGTTCCGGGCGCGTACCAGCACGTGCTTGTGTGGGGAGGGTTGCGCGGCGCGCTAGCCCTCGCGCTCGCGCTGGCGCTTCCGGCCAACGTGCCCGAGCGGCTCGCCATCATCGTCACGGCCTTCCTGGTCGTCGCCTTCTCCATCTTCGTTCAAGGCTTGACGATGCCGCTTCTGATCCGCCGGCTCGGTCTCGCCGCGGAGTCCTCGGAGGCCGTTGCCGCTCCTCCGGCGGACGGCTAGGCGCGGCGGGTGAGCCTGCTCCCCGAACCGCTTCGAATCCCGGCATTCCGCGCCTTCTGGCTGGCGCGGCTCAGCACGACCGTCGCGCAGATGGCGATGGTCATCGTCATCGGCTGGCAGGCCTACGACATTGCCCGCCACAGCATGGGGCAGGAAGCGGCAGCCCTCCGGCTGGGGATGATCGGCCTCGTTCAGTTCGTGCCGCTGTTCCTGCTGACGCTGATCACCGGCTGGACCGCCGACCGCGTCGACCGCCGCTGGATCGCTCGGTTGTCGGTGGCCCTGGAGCTGCTGTGTGCGGTGGCGTTGGCGGCGCTTGCCTGGCGGCACGCGACCACCTTGCCGGCTCTCTACGTGATCGCCGCACTGCTCGGCGTGGCACGGGCGTTTGCCGGTCCCGCGCTTGGAGCGCTCGCGCCGAATCTCGTTCCCCGAGAAATCCTCCCTCGCGCCATCGCCCTGTCGTCGATCGCTTGGCAGGCCGGCGCAATCGGCGGCCCGGCGCTCGGCGGCTATCTCTACGCGGTCGCACCAGTCGCGCCCTACGCTGCGAGCGTCCTGCTGTTCGCGGTCGCGCTGGCAGGCCTGTTCGCCATCCCGCCGCTGCCGCGGACCGACATCGACCGCACGCGCCATCCGTGGCGGCAGATGATCGAGGGTCTTCGGTACGTCCGCCACAACCGCCTGGTGCTCGGAGCGATCAGCCTCGACCTGTTCGCCGTCCTGCTCGGCGGCGCGACGGCGATGCTGCCGGTCTTTGCGCGCGACGTGCTCCACGCCGGCCCCGAAGGCCTAGGCCACCTGCGCGCCGCGCCAGCTGTCGGGGCGACGCTGACGGCCGCGTTCTTCGCCGTGCGCCCGCTGAAGAGCAACGTCGGGCTGAAGATGCTTGCCGCCGTGGCGGTGTTCGGAGCGGCCACCATCCTCTTCGGCATCTCGCGCCGGATGCCCTTGTCGCTTGCGTGCCTGGCGGTCCTCGGCGCCGCCGACATGTTCTCGGTCTATGTCCGCCAGTCGCTGATCCAGCTTTATACGCCGGACGAGATGCGGGGCCGCGTCGGCGCGGTGTCCTCTCTCTTCATCTCCGCCTCGAACGAGCTTGGCGAGGCGGAGTCGGGCTTCCTCGGCGCGCTGATCGGGCCCATAGCGGCGGTCATCGCCGGGGGTGTGGGCGCAGTTCTCGTCGTTGCAATCTGGGGCTGGAAATTCCCGGAGCTGCGGCTTGCAAGAAGCTTTGACGCACCCGACTTGGACGAACTGAAACCAAAGGAGAGCGTGGGATGAAGGCCGCAAACGTCCTCGAGACCATCGGCAATACGCCGCACATCCGGATCAACCGCCTGTTCGGTGATCGTGCCGAAGTGTGGATGAAGTCCGAACGCGCCAATCCCGGCGGCTCCATCAAGGACCGAATCGCCCTCGCCATGATCGAGGATGCGGAGAGTTCCGGCGCCTTGAAGCCGGGCGGCACGATCATCGAGCCGACCTCCGGCAACACCGGCATCGGCCTGGCGATGGTCGCCGCCGTGAAGGGCTACAAGCTGGTCCTGGTCATGCCCGAGAGCATGAGCCTTGAGCGCCGCCGCCTGATGCTCGCTTACGGCGCCAGCTTCGACCTCACCGCCAAGGAAAAGGGCATGCAGGGCGCCGTCGATCGCGCCCGCGAACTGGTCGAGCAGACGCCGAACAGCTGGATGCCGGCGCAGTTCGACAATGCCGCCAACGTCGAGGTCCACCGGCGCACCACCGCCCAGGAGATTCTCCGCGACTTCGGCGATTCGCCGATCGACGCGATCATTACCGGAGTCGGCACCGGCGGCCACATCACGGCGTGCGCCGAGGTGCTGAAGCCGGTCTGGCCTAACTTGAAGGTCTTCGCCGTCGAGCCGGCGCTGTCGCCTATCCTGACCGGCGGCAAGCCCGGTCCGCACCCGATCCAGGGTCTCGGCGCGAATTTCATCCCGAGCATCCTCAATACCGGCGTGCTCGATGGCATCATCGACGTCGATGCCAATCAAGCCAAGGAAATGGCCCGCCGCGCCGCTCGTGAAGAGGGGCTGCTGATCGGCATTTCGTCGGGCGCGGCACTTGTCGGGGTGCAGCAGAAGCTTGGCGAACTCGGCGAGAGCGCCCGCATCCTCACCTTCAACTACGACACTGGCGAGCGCTACCTGTCCGTCCCGGATTTCCTACCGGAACAAACAGCTTAATGCACCGGTAACCGTGTTCCTTTGCCTCGCCGTTAACCCGGACTGCTAAGCCTTGCCGGCGGCGCGGCCCGACGGGCGAGCGGCCGCGTCGACTCCTGTCGGTGAGGGTGAGTACGAATGCGGCGTACGCTGTTCGGCAAGAATCCAGAGGTTGAATGGATCGCCCCGCGCAGCGCGTCCGCCAGCGAAGCCCTGCTGTTCGACGTCCGGGAGCATGAGTCGAGCACTGACCAGCGGCTCGCCGAGCTGCGGGTCGCGGGCTGGACTTTCGTTCCCTGGCTGCTCCTTGCCAGCCACCTGATCGCAGGGGTCACCCTGCTCGTGTCGCCGGCTGCACGAAGCGGCTCCTCCACCACCGTGGCCATCGTCCTGCCGCTCGTCATCGCGCTGATTCTCGATCTCGCCGCCGGACTCGTGGTCAGCCGCTGGCGTGGACTTCAGTTCGCATCGCACACGATCGGCCGCCTCATGTGCGGCTACATCGCCACCGTCGGGATCTGCTCCACGGTCGCGGGCGGAGCGGTGCACGCATTCGCTGCCGCCGACGTGTCGTTCGCGACCATCGCGCTGGCCAGCTGCTTCGTCCTGCGCAGCGTCGTCTCGGTTACGTCGCCGCCGCTGGCAATCATCAACGTCGGCGTCGCGCTCCTCGGAACATTGCTTTTCTCGCCCGAGCCGCTGGTCAGTTTCGCGGTCAATGCCGTCGCGATCTCCGTGTTCGTCTACACCGTTGCGGCGACCCGCAAGTCCGTCGCGAATGGCAGGCAGCGGCTTGGGGTCGAGTGGCAGGCCAAGAAGGCGCTGAACTTCGTCGACGAGTTCGAGAACACCGGCCGCGGCTGGTTCTGGGAGACGGACCCGCTGGGCACCCTGTCCTACGTCTCCAAGCAGCTTGCCGACGACTTCAACTGCGAGCCCGGCGCATTGCTCGGCCGCCAGTTCACGGACCTGTTGTCCGTCGACGTCAACAGCTCCGGCGCGTCGGAAGAGCGCAAGACGCTAGGCTTCCATCTGTCCGCCCGTTTCCCGTTCTCCGACGTCGTCGTTCGTCCGGCCAGCGATCAGGACGTGCACTGGTCCCTCTCCGGCAACCCGATCTTCGACGAGCGCGGCCGCTTCCTCGGCTTCCGGGGCATCGGCACCGATCTCACCGAGCAGCGCAGGTCGGAGCAGGAGATCACGCGTCTTGCCCGCTTCGACTCGCTGACCGGCCTGCCCAATCGCGCGATGATGCGGCAGACGCTCGACGAGGCGCTGCGCAATGCTGCCAACCGGCAGAAGGGTTGCACCTTGATGATGATCGATCTCGATCGCTTCAAGAACGTCAACGACACGCTCGGGCACCCGATCGGCGACGCCTTGCTGCGCCAGGTCGCGGACCGCCTGAAGTCGGTGATGGGCCAGCATGGCCAGGTCGGCCGGCTCGGCGGCGACGAGTTCCAGGCGGTGCTTCCCGGCACCGTCGACATCGGCCTGATCGAGTCGCTCGCCCGCACGCTGATCGAGCAGGTTTCACGCCACTACATGATCGAAGGCCACACGGTGACCATCGGCGCCTCGCTCGGCATCGCCATCGGTGACCCGGGCCGGACTGGTGCCGATGCGCTCGTCCGCAACGCCGACCTCGCGCTCTACGCCGCCAAGGGCGCCGGCCGCGGCAAGCATTGCTTCTACGAACCGTCGATGCACAGCGAGGCCGCCGAGCGACAGGTGCTCGAAAACGACCTCCGTCAGGCGATCGCCCGCAACGAGCTGAGCGTTGCCTACCAGCCGATTGTGCGCACGGCCGGCGAGGAGATTTCCGGCTTCGAGGCACTGGTCCGCTGGGCTCACCCGACCCGCGGCCGCATCTCGCCCGACAAGTTCGTGCCGCTGGCAGAGGAAGCGGGCCTCATCGGCGCGATCGGCGAATGGGTGCTCCGGACCGCGCTCGAGGAAGCCGCGCAGTGGCCCGAGCAGGTCCGCATCGCCGTCAATCTGTCCCCGCTGCAGTTCAACGACCCGGGCATCGTCGCAGTCATCGCCAAGCACCTCGAGGCGACCGGCGTCCGTGCCGATCGGCTGGAGCTCGAAATCACCGAGGGCGTGTTCCTGGCCGACGGCGATTCGACCGACGAGACCTTCGCCGGCCTGAAACGGCTCGGCGTCCGGCTGGCGCTGGAC
The DNA here is from genome assembly GCF_054263715.1 of Sphingomonas sp. F9_3S_D5_B_2. Classification (NCBI taxonomy): domain Bacteria; kingdom Pseudomonadati; phylum Pseudomonadota; class Alphaproteobacteria; order Sphingomonadales; family Sphingomonadaceae; genus Sphingomonas; species Sphingomonas sp. F9_3S_D5_B_2. The sequence continues at coordinate 152,912 of NZ_JBSZFB010000004.1, forward strand.
GACTTCGGCACCGGCTACAGCTCGCTTGGCTATTTGAAGAAGGCGCCCTTCGACAAGATCAAGATCGACCAGAGCTTCGTCCGCGGCGCCGCGTCTACGGTGAACCGCAACGCGGCCATCATCCGCGCCATCGTGACGCTCGCCGAGACGCTGGGAATGGATACTTGCGCCGAGGGCGTCGAGACGCACGACGATCTGCAGCTCATCCGCGAGCTCGGGGTCAGCATGGTCCAGGGCTACATCTTCGGCAAACCCGGCCCGGGCGAGACCGCTCGCGAGCTCGCCAACTTGGTCACGGTCGAAGCGGACGGTTACCAATGCGCCCGTGAAGCGCGGCACCGGTTGATGCGCCGCGCGGTCACTTCCATAGATGGCGAGAGGATCGAGCTCAGGCTTCGCAACATCTCGTCGATGGGAGCGCTGGTTGAATGCCCGAACGCCGTCTCACCCGGCATGCAGGTGACGATCGACATCATCGGTGTCGCCCCCGTCCGCGGCATCGTTCGCTGGGCTCAAGAGGGCAAGTTCGGATTGCAGTTCCTCGAACCGTTCGACCTCGCGCGCCTCGCGCCCAAGCGGGAGCCGCGCGACGCCCAGAAATGGTTCGTCGAACGCCGCGCCAGCTAGGCGGCGTACTAAAAAGGAGCGCCGGCAAGCCGGCGCTCCTCCCTTGCGAACCTCTGATCGGCCGATCTAGCGGCGATTGATGTCGACGTTGCGGACATAGCCGTTCATGTCGACGTCGCAGCGGAACGAGAGGTCGGCCGCGTTCTGGTAGCCGTAGCCGAGCGCGCCATAGGCGCCCACGCCATACGGACCGTAGTTGTTCGACGCATAGCGCCCGCTGCTGGCCAGACCACGCACGCGAACCGTGCCATTGTTGCGCGGCTGCACCTGCGTGACCGAGACGACGCGGCCCATCGTGTTGGTGCCAAGGACCGCGCCGAGGATCCCGCCGATGGTGCTGCGGTTGCCGAGGCGGCTCTGGACGGCAGCCGCGCACTGCTGAGTCGCGGCGTTCGTGTTCATGGCATAGCCGCCATAAGGCTGCGCGTAGCCCGGCTGTGCATAGCCGTACGTCGGCTGCGAATAGCCGTACGTCGGCTGCGAATAGCCATAACGCGGCTGCGCAGAGCCGTAAGTCGGCTGGGCGTAGCCATAGGTGGGCTGCGAGTATCCGTAATAGCTCTGCGCCGAGGCCGGAGCGGCAGCGGCCACGGCCGCAATCGCCGCGCCGGCCGCCAGCATCGTTTTCATCATGGTCATGGATAGTCCCTTCTGATGGGATTGGTTTGTTCGAGGATAGAACGTTCCTCGCATCAGCCGTGGCCCTGCGTTCGTCCCGTCAGTCAGTCGCCTCGTCGTGCGGCGATGAACGGGAGTTAAACAAACCGGCAGAATGGCTTAGCGGCGGGGCTTCGATCTGTTCAGAGCAGCCGCGGAGCGGACCAGCACCTTCAGCGCTTCACCGTCGATTTCGGCGCCTTCGGGGATGTCGATCGCTCTTCGAGTGTTTCCCTCGAGGCTCGAGTTGAACAGCCCTGCGGGGTCCGCGAGCGAAGCGCCCTTCGCGAACGTCAGCTTGACCACGCTCTTGTAGGTCTCGCCCGTGCAGATGATGCCGTGGTCGGACCAGACCGGCACGCCGCGCCACTTCCACTCCTCGACGACCTCGGGAACCGCTTCCTTGATCAGTCCGCGCACGCGCGCGAGCGTTGCGCCGCGCCAATCGCCGAGGTCAGCAATTCGCTGGTCGATCAGTTCGGACGCCGACTTGCCATCCTCTGCTTTCGAGTCCGTCATGACGCGTCGTCCTCCTGCTGCAGAACCGGGCGTAGCAGCAGCGGGCGGGTTTGGCTTGCCTCAGGCGGCGAGCAGTGCCCCGCGGTACGCCTGGTCCTCGAGCGTCTGCCCGGCGCCGAGCGCGACACAGCTCAGCGGATTGTCGGCAACCCGGACTGCCAGCCCGGTCTCGTCCGCCAGAACCGCGCTGATCTCGCGCAGCAGCGATCCGCCGCCCGTCATGGTGATGCCCTGGTCGATGACGTCCGCGGCAATCTCCGGCTGCGTGTGCTCGAGCGCGGCGCGCACCACCTCGACGATCCGGTTGACCGGCTCGGACAGCGCCTCGGCAACCTGCGCCTGATCCAACGTGATTTCGCTCGGGACGCCGCGGCCAACATCGCGGCCGCGAACGTGGCTGACCAGCTTCGGGGTGTCGCCGCGAAGGCGCGCGGTGCCGATTTCCAGCTTCACGCGCTCGGCCGTCGCCTCGCCGATCATCAAGTTGTAGTTGCGGCGGATGTAGGCCGTGATGGCCTCGTCCATGCGGTCGCCGCCCACCCTCGCCGAGCGGCAGTAGGCGAGCCCCTGAAGAGAGATGACGCCGACTTCAGTCGTGCCGCCGCCGATGTCCACGACCATGGAGCCGATCGGCTGGGTGACCGGAAGCCCGGCGCCGATTGCCGCCGCCATGGGCTCCTCGATCAGCGACACCCTGTCGGCGCCGGCGTTCGTCACCGCGTCACGGATTGCCCGCCGCTCGACGCTTGTGGCGCCGGACGGGATGCAGATCACGACCTCCGGCCCGCGCGAGAAGCGGGTCGGCCCGCCATGCGCCTTGCGGATGAAGTGCTTGATCATCTCCTCGGCGACCTCGAGGTCGGCAATGACGCCGCTACGGAGCGGACGGATCGTGCGGAGGTTTTCCGGGGTCTTGCCCATCATCAGCTTGGCGTCGTCGCCAACGGCGCGAACCTTGCGGACGCCGTTGATGGTTTCCATCGCCACGACGGACGGCTCGCTCGTGACGATCCCGCTGCCGCGCAGGTAGACGACCGTATTCGCAGTGCCGAGATCGATCGCGATGTCGCGCGCCGAGAAATTGAACAAAGAACGCACGCGCCCCTCCCCAGGACAAAAAATGATTGGGTGCCGACCCCCGACAGAGAAGAAGGCTACGCACAGGCTGCGCCCGCGCGCACTAGGCTGCGAACCAGTTAACCATAAGTCGTTGTATTCGCGCGGTGAGCAGCCGGACTTCAGAATGCGTCAACCGGCACTGTCATGAGAGCCTCGGCACCGGCCTCGATCTGGCGGCGAAGCGCTGCCGACAACGGCAGTTCACGCTGGGCATACAAGCGCGCCGTCCCGAGCTTGGCTTCGTGGAAGGCGCTGTCGCCCTCTCCCGCAGCGAGCGCCCGTCCCGCCGCCCCGGCCATCTTCAGCCACATCCACCCGAAGCTGACGAGGCCCATCAGCTCCATGTACGGGTAGGCGCCGGCACCCGCGTTGTCCGGGTCCGCCGTCGCATGCTGCGCCAGCCACAGGGTCGCGGCTTGCAAGTCAGCGAGCGCTGGCTCGAGCGCAGCGGCAATCCCCTGCGCGTCGCCGCTAGCCCGAGCTCCGGCGATGTCCTTGCCAACCATTTCGAAGAAGCGGCGAATTGCCCGGCCGCCGTCGCGCGGCAGCTTGCGCCCGACCAGGTCCATCGCCTGGATGCCGTTGGTGCCCTCGTAGATCTGGGTGATCCGCGCATCGCGCACGAACTGCTCGAGCCCGTGCTCGCGGATGTAACCGTGGCCACCGAGCACCTGCTGGGCCAGCACCGCAGCTTCGAAGCCCTTGTCCGTCAGATAGCCCTTGATGACCGGCGTTAGCAGCCCGAGCCGGTCGTCCGCCTCCCTCCGCTCCGCCTCGTCGGGCGACCGGCGCGCCAGGTCGACCAGCAACGCGCCCCACAGCACCAGCGCCCGCCCCGCCTCGTTCCAGCCCTTCGCCTTCAGCAGCATCCGCCGGACGTCCGGATGGACGATGATCGGGTCCGCTCTCGCGCCCTCCTCCCGCTCGCCTTCTTTCAGCGCGCGACCCTGCCGCCGGTCCTTCGCGTAAGCGACTGCGTTCTGGTAAGCGACCTCGCCCTGGGCCAGCCCCTGAAGGCCCACCCCGAGGCGAGCGGCGTTCATCATGATGAACATCGCCTGGAGGCCCTTCCCGGGCTCGCCGACCAACCACCCTTTGGCCGCGTCGTAGTTCATCACGCAGGTCGCGTTGCCGTGGATGCCCATCTTCTTCTCGAGCGCGCCGCAGGAGACCGCGTTGCGCTCCCCCACCGAGCCATCGTCGTTGACGAGGAACTTCGGCACCACGAACAGCGAAATGCCCTTCACTGTGTCCGGAGCTCCGGCGATCTTCGCGAGCACCAGGTGGATGATGTTTTCGCTCAGATCGTGCTCGCCCGACGAGATGAAGATCTTGGTGCCCGAGACCGCATAGCTTCCGTCGGGCTCAGGATCTGCTCGGGTCTTCAAGAGCCCAAGGTCGGTGCCGCAGTGCGGCTCCGTCAGGTTCATGGTACCGGTCCACTCCCCCGTCACCATCCTGGGTACGTAGCGCTGCTTGAGTTCGTCCGATGCTTTCGCCAGCAGTGCTGCAATCGCCCCCGACGTCAGCCCCTGGTACATTTCGAACGCGTGATTGGCGGAGAGGATGTACTCGCTCACGGCGGTGCCGACGACCTGCGGTAGGCCCTGTCCTCCATAGTCCTCGGGCGCAGTCAGCGTCGGCCAGCCCGCCTCGCAGAATTGCCGGTAAGCGTCCTTGAACCCCGGCGGCGCGGTGACGGAGCCATCTTCCGACCGCGTGCAGCCGACTTCGTCGCCGACCCGGTTCAACGGCGCCAGCACTTCCGCGGCGAACCGTCCTGCCTCGTCCAGGATGGCATCGACGAGATCAGGCGTGGCGTTGGCGAAGCCCGGCAGGTTCGAATAGCGGCCGATGTCGAGCACCTCGTTGAGCACGAAACGTGTCTCGCGGACGGGCGCGGTGTAGATGGGCATCAGCTGACCTCCGTGTCAGTAAAGTCTTATGGCGCGTGCCCCTGCCCGTCCAGACGTTGGCCCCGGGTGCATCCGCCATTCAGTTGCCCGCGTATATCGAGGGGATCAAAGGAGACGATGATGAAGGTCTGGACGCTCGCAATCATTGCCCTGGCGCCGTTCGCGACGCCGGCCCCAGCGGCTTCCCGGACCGAAACGGCAGTGCTTGCCGGCGGCTGCTTCTGGGGCATGGAAGCGGTGTTCGAGCATGTGAAAGGCGTCACTGGCGTCGTGTCAGGCTACGCGGGCGGCAGCCGCTCGACGGCGAATTACGACGCTGTCAGCTCCGAACGCACGGGGCATGCGGAAGCCGTCCGGATCAGCTTCGACCCGGCGAAGATCAGCTACGCCCAGCTGCTGCAGGTCTATTTCGCCGTTGCGCACGACCCGACCCAGGTGAATCGGCAGGGCCCGGATAGCGGACCGAGCTATCGCTCCGCGGTCTTCCCGCAATCGCCGACCCAGGCAGCCCAGGCGAAGGCGTTCATCGCGCGCCTCGACGCTGCACATGCCTTCAAGGCGCCTATCGCAACCCGAATCGAGAACGGCGGCTTCTACCCGGCGGAAGACTCGCACCAGGACTTCGCGCGCAAGCATCCGACCTACGGCTACATCGTCGTTAACGACCTGCCGAAGCTGCGCCGCCTCAAGGCGACCTACCCAGCCCTTTGGAAAGCCTAAGTATTTAATTTTTCAGCGCTTATTAAGGCTGGGGGCGACAAGGCAGCATCCGCGCCCTATATGGGCGATCCAACGCTGGGTGGGGCCGAAAATCCATGCTGACGACCAATCCGTTCGACGACGATAAGCTGCGCGAGGAGTGCGGCGTCTTCGGGATCTGGGGCGCGGACCACGCCTCCAGCTTCGTCGCCCTGGGACTTCACGCGCTGCAGCACCGCGGCCAGGAAGCGGCAGGCGTCACCAGCTTCGACGGCAAGCATTTCCACTCGCACCGCGCGATGGGCCACGTTGCCGGCAATTTCGACCGTGACGACATCATCCGCCGCCTCGCCGGGCCCACCGCGATTGGTCACGTCCGCTATTCGACGACGGGCGAAACCGCTCTTCGCAATGTTCAACCGCTGTTCGCTGAACTTGCCGAGGGCGGGTTCGCAGTCGCCCACAACGGCAATCTCTCGAACGCGCTGAAGCTTCGCCGCACCCTCAATCGCCGCGGCTCGATCTTCCAGTCGACCAGCGACACCGAAGTCATCATCCACCTCGTCGCGACGTCGCACTTCACCACCATGCTCGATCGCCTGACCGACGCTTTGAAGCAGGTTGAAGGCGCCTATTCGCTCCTGGTCCTCACCGAACAGGGGCTGGTCGCCTGCCGCGACCCGCTCGGCATCCGGCCGCTCGTCATGGGCAAGCTCGGCGAAGCGACGATCTTCGCCTCGGAGACGGTGGCCCTCGATGTCATTGGTGCGACCTTCATCCGTGACGTCGACCCGGGCGAACTGATCCTCGTCAACGACGACGGCATCCGTTCCTTCCGCCCGTTCGAGAAGATCGCGCCGCGGCCGTGCATCTTCGAGCACGTCTATTTCTCCCGGCCGGACTCGGTCGCCGACGGCCAGTCCGTCTACGAAGTTCGCAAGGCCATCGGCGCGGAGCTCTCGCGTGAAGCTCCGGTTGAGGCCGACTATGTCGTGCCGGTGCCGGACAGCGGCGTTCCCGCCGCCATCGGCTTCAGCCAGGCGAGCGGCATCCCGTTCGAGCTCGGCATCATCCGCTCGCACTATGTCGGACGCACCTTCATCCAGCCCAGCCAGGACGTGCGGCACCTCGGCGTGAAGCTGAAGCACAACGCCAATTCCGCCCTGGTGCACGGCAAGAGCATCGTCCTCATCGACGACTCCATTGTCCGCGGCACCACCAGCGTGAAAATCGTGCAGATGATGCGCGATGCCGGCGCTCGCGAAGTGCACATGCGCATCGCCTCGCCTCCGACGCGCCACAGCTGCTTCTACGGCGTCGACACGCCGGAGCGTGCCAAGCTGCTCGCGGCCCAGATGGGTGTCGAGCAGATGCGCGACTACATCAACGCCGACAGCCTGGCCTTCGTCTCGATCGAAGGCCTCTATCGGGCCTTGGGACAAGAGCGGAACGCGGGAGCCCCGCAGCGCTGCGACGCCTGCTTCACCGGCGATTACCCGACGATGCTGACCGACGTCTCCGAAAAGGATGGCGGCGCGGCTCTGTCGCTGGTCGCCAGCCGCTAGCACCGGTTCCCAATCGACCGGGCAGGCTCTAGTGCGCCGCCCATGACCGACGACGCAAAGCCTTTCGCCGACAAGCTCGCTCTCGTAACGGGCGCCAGCCGCGGCATCGGCGCGGCCACGGCCGAAGCGCTTGCCGCTGCCGGCGCCCACGTCATCCTGGTGGCGCGCACCAGCGCGGCTCTCGAGGAGATCGAGGACCGCATCCATGCCGCCGGCGGAAGCGCGACTATCGCACCGCTCGACCTCACGGAAGGCGAGTCGATCTCCAAGCTCGGGGCGGCAGTCGCGGAACGCTGGGGCAGGCTGGACATGCTGGTGCTGAACGCCGCGCTGCTCGGCTCGCTGACGCCCGTGCAGGACATCGACCCGAAGGAATATTCGCGCGTCCTGACGCTCAACCTCCTCGCCAACCAGGCGATGATTGCCGCCTTCGACCCGCTGCTCCGCAAGGCCGACCGCGCGGACGTCGTCGCGTTGACCTCGTCCGTCGGTGGCGAGCCGCGCGCCTTCTGGGGCGCCTACGGGTCGTCCAAGGCGGCGTTAGAGGGCCTGCTCGGCACCTATGCGGACGAGACGGCCTATACCGGGCGGATTCGCGTCCACATCGTCGATCCCGGCGCGACCAGGACCCGCATGCGGGCGCTCGCCTTCCCTGGCGAGGAGCCGGAGAGCGTCAAGCCGCCGGAGGTTGTCGCACGCGCGATCCTCGAGCGGCTGACCGGCGATGCGCCAACCGGCGAGAAGATACGCGTCGAAGCCTGAGCGGCGCCGCGACGTGACGGCCGCTTCGCTAGAAGAGGATGTCCTGGGCAGCCAGCCCCGCGCACGCGTGCAGAACGACCGCGAAGTCAGCGGCTGCATCGCCGTTCACATCGCCATAGAGCGTCAGATCGGTGCCGTTGCTTGTCGACCAGAGCCCGTGCGCAATGGCTACGGTGGAATAGCCCTCGAATGCCTGATCGCCGTCGGCTCTCGTGTCTGCATCCATAGCGGACAGGTCGAGTTGGTCGCTGTTCGAGCCGCGAAGGGCGCTCGCGAAGTCGGTGATCTCATCTGGCGAGCCAAGCGCTGAATCGCCGGCATCGTAATAACAGAAACTGTCCCGGCCGGCGCCGCCGGTCAGTGTGTCGGCGCCAGGGCCACCGGCGATGCAGTCGTCCCCGCCTCCGCCATCCACCAGGTCATTGCCGGTATAGCCTTGGAAATAGTCGTCGCCATCGCCGCCCTGAAGGCTGTCATCCCCCTCGTCCCCGAACAGATAATCGTTGCCCGCCCCGCCAATCAGGACGTCGTTCCCGGTCTCGCCGCCGAGGTAGTCATTGCCGGCACCGCCGGTCAGGAAGTCGTTGCCGCCGTCGGCCATAAGGTAGTCGTCACCAGCGACGCCGTAGAGGCGATTATCCAAACCGTTGCCGTACAGCGACAGGCCCGAAGCGTCGGCAACCACGCCGTTTTCGACATTCTCAGCAAGGGTCAGGCTGACACTCGTCCGGACGGTATCGGCGCCCTCGTCCGCCTTCTCGATCACCGCGTCCGCGAAGCTGTCGACGTAGTAGATGTCGTCGCCGCTGCCACCGGCGGTCGTGTCCGCACCGTCACGGCCGTTTAGTACGTCGTTGCCGGCGTTCCCGTAGAGGGCATCGCTGCCGCCGCCGCCGTCAACGGCGTCGTTGCCGGCTCCACCTGACAGGAGGTCGTCACCACCCTTGCCGTACAGATGATCGTTGCCGCCCTGACCGTCGATCGTCTCGGCATTGCCGGAGCCGGAGATCCCGTTCGCAGCGGCGTTGCCGGTGATCGTTGCAGCGGTTCCGCTGCTGCCGGCATAGCTGCCGACGATGATGTTCTCGACGTTATTGGGAAGGCTGTATGTCGCTCCACGAGCAAGCTGCACCGTGTCCGTCCCATCGCCTGTCAATTCAACGATGGTCGCGGAACTGGCGCCGCTCAGCCGGTAGATATCGTTGCCGGCTCCGCCGTAAACCGTCAGGCCGGCGCTGCCGTTCAGATCATAGAAGACGTCGTCACCTCCGCCGCCCCGAATAGTCCCGGTCACTGCGAACCCGGCGCCGACGAACGCATCGTTGCCGGACCCGAGGTCGGCGCTCAGGCTGCCGACGTCGCCCGCGAGATTGATCCGGTCATCGCCATCCTCGCCCGAGATCAGCAGGCCGGAGCCATCCCGCAGCACGAAGAGATCGTCGCCGCCGCCACCGGCACAAGCCGCGCCCGATGCCCAGATGTCGAACCGGTCGGCTCCGGCTTCACCGTAGATAGTTGCGGTCCCCGCGATCAGCCGGACCCGGTCGTCGCCGTCGCCCATCGCGGCCATGGTCGTGGTGCCCCCGGCGACCGTGAGTACGTCGAGTCCGTCCAGGAAGGTCAGGAAGAATTCGCCGGGACCCCTGACCGTGAACTGGTCGGCATCGTTGGTGAAGAAACGGCCTGGCATTCACGGAACCCCTCTGCTGCGCGAACAAAGCGCGAACTCTGCAGTGGGTTAAAGCGTGAACCGAGTGCGTGGATACAAGATTGCCGAAGAGATGAGTCCAGTCTGGATCAATCTCGGAGATGCAGTCCCCGGACCTTCTCACGGGCTCGCTCATCAAGAAAAGGGCGCCGGATTGCTCCGGCGCCCCGACGCCTCCCTGTGCATCAGTCCAAGCGCTAGAAGGTTAAGTCGTCCAGATAGATGGTTCCTGTCGCATGCACTGCCAGTTGGAAGTCTGCGATGCTGTCCCCGTTCGTGTCTCCGTAAAACGTGAAATCAGTGCTCGTGTCGGGGTTGTTTGTGAACGTGAACCAGAGGTCGCCAGCCGTACCGAGCGGCGCGCCTGAGTAATTCAGGGTGAACGCCTGGTCGCCAGCGGTCAGCACATCGGCGTCAATGCCGGACAGGTCGAGCTGATCATCTGCCCCCTCGCCGTTTACTGAGGTGAAATCCGATATGGTATCGGAAGATAAGGAAGTAGAGTCGCTCGTGGACGTGTACACGAACGTGTCGTTGCCGTTGTCGCCCTGCAGCAGATCGGCGCCGGCGCCGCCCGAGATCGTGTCGTTGCCTTCGCCGCCGAGGAGCCAATCACCACCGGCGCCGCCGTACAGGTGATTGTCGAGCCCGTTACCGGCCAACGCCAGGCCTGCGCTGCTCGCGACGATGCCATTCTCGACATTGGTGGAGAGCGTCAGGAAGCTGATGCTGACCTTCTCGGTGTCGGTGCCCTCGCCTGCATTCTCGACCACGACGTCGGCGGAGCTGTCGATGTAGTAGGCGTCGTTGCCGGTGCCGCCGTACATGGTGTCGTCGCCGGCGCGGCCGTTGAGCTGGTCGTTGCCCGCGTCGCCGTAGAGGGTGTCGGTGCCGTTCCCGCCATCGACAGTGTCGTTGCCGTTGCCGCCGTGGACGGCGTCATCGCCGTTCTTGCCGTAGAGGTAATCGTTGCCTTCGAGGCCGTAGATCGTCTCGTTGTTGCCGCCGCCTGTGATGCTGTTCGCCAGTTCGTTACCGGTGAGCGTTGCGTCCGCCGTGGTGCTGCCGGCGTAGGTGCCGACGGTGATCCGCTCGACATTGGCGCCGAGAGTATAATCCATGCCGCGCGCGAGCTGGACGGTGTCGTCGCCCTGGCTCGCGTTCTCGACGATTGTGCCCATGGCCGTCGGCGTCACCCGATAGACGTCGTTGCCATCGCCGCCCGCGAACGTCAGCGTTCCGGCGGTGCCGTTGATGTCGAAGAAGACATCGCTGCCGTTGCCGCCGTTCAGCGTGCCGGTGATCGTGTGATTGTAGCCGTTGACGGCATCGTCGCCGGCTCCGAGGTCGACGGTAAGGGTGGTGATATCGGCGACCACGTTGACGCGGTCGTTGCCGTTGTCCCCGGCGATCGTCTGCCCGGATCCTGCGCGCAGGACGAACAGGTCGTCGCCGCTGCCGCCCCATGCCGTCGCGTTGTTGGCCCAGATGTCGAAGCGATCGTTGCCCGACTCCCCGTACACGGTTGCGAGGCCGGTAATCAGCTTGGCGTAATCTTCGCCTTCGCCGAGCGCCGCAGTGGTGCTGTCACCGCCATTGACCGTCAGCGTGTCGGCGCCACCAAGAAATACGAGGTTGTAGTCGCCTGCGCTGCTGACCGTATACGAGTTCGGTCCATCGTCGAAAAACTGGGTAGGCATCGAACTTCCTTCTCACAAAAGGACGATGCCGCGCGACCGCCCCGCATCGACGGGGGTGGTACGCCTTAGGTGTTACAGCGCCATGTCGTTAAGGCTCCGAACGCGCATTTTTTTACGCCGGCCGCTGCATTGGCCGTCTCGTCAGCGTTCATGCCGCCCCTCAACGAAATGGAGGCGCCGGCACTAGCCCGACGCCTCCGTCTGTTCAATAGCCGACTTTAGTACGTGAGGTCGTCGGCGTACCAACCGTTGGTCGCGTGCACGACCAGCAGGAAGTCGGCAGTGCCGTCGCCGTTCGTGTCACCGTAGAAGCTGACGTCCGAAGAGCCGTCGCCATTATCCACCGACGTGTACCAGAGGTCGCCTGCGGTGTGCGCGGCAACGCCCGTGTTGTTCAACGTGAACGCCTGGTCGCCGTCGGTGATCATATCGGCATCGATCGCCGACAGATCGATCTGGTCGTCCGTGCCCTCACCATCAACCGAGTAGAAGTCGGTGATGGTGTCGTGGTGAGCAACGGTCGAATCGCCTGTCGAGGTGTAGACGAACGTGTCGCTGCCAAGACCGCCAGTCAGCGTGTCGCTGAGGTCGAGACCAGTCAGCATGTCGTCCCCAGATCCGCCGGTGAGACGGTTCTGCTCGTCGTTGCCGGTGAGCGAATGACCGACACTGGAGGCGATGATGGCGTCGTCGACGTTGGCGGCGAGCGTGTAATCGATCGTCGTCTTGACCACGTCACGGCCCTCACGGTCACCCTCGACGATCATGTCGCCGGCACTGTCGACATAGTAGGTGTCGTTGCCGATACCGCCGGTCATCGTGTCGTCGCCTGCTCGACCGTTGAGGATGTCGTTACCCTCGTCGCCGAACAGGTTGTCGTTCCCGTCAGCGCCGTCGACGGTGTCGTTGCCGATGCCGCCGTGCAGGGTGTCGTTGCCGCCCTTGCCATAGAGAACGTCGTTGCCTTCGAGGCCCCACATCGTCTCGTTGTTTCCGCCGCCGGTGATGACGTTGTAGAGTGCGTTGCCGGTGATGGTTGCGTCGCCGGTGGTGCTGCCGAAGTAGGTGCCGACAACCACACGCTCGAAATTGTCACCGAGCGTGAAATCCATGCCGCGAGAGACCTGCACCGTGTCGGTGCCCTCATTGGCCAGTTCGACGATCGTGCCCTGGGCCTTGGTCGTCACCCGGTACACATCGTTGTCGTCGCCGCCATAGATGGTGAGCGTAGCTGCGGTGCCGTTAACGTCGTAGATCTTGTCTGCGCCGTCGCCACCGCGGATCGTGCCGGTCACGGTGTGGTTGTAGCCGCTGAACACGTCGTCGCCGGTGCCGAGGTCGGCCGTCAGATTGGCGATATCGGTCGAGAAATTGATGCGGTCGCTGCCGCGCTCGCCCATGATCGTCTGGTTGGATCCACCGCGCAGATTGAACAGATCGCTGTCGCGGCCGCCCCAAACGGTCGCGCCCGACGCGAGGATGTCGAACCGGTCGGCACCCTGCTCACCGTAAACCGTCGCAGTGCCGGAGATCAGCTTAACGTAATCGTCCCCTTCACCCATCGAGGCTGTGGTGGTGGTTCCCCCGTTCACGCTCAGCGTGTCGTCGCCGGCGAGGAAGGTCAGGTAATAGTCACCGGCAGCCCGGACCGAGTAGGTGTCGGCATCTTGAGTAAAGAACTGGGTAGGCATGTTGAATGAACCTCTTCGTTGATACGCACGAGTCGTGAGCGCCCCTTCGAGTTGTTAAATCCCTTTGTTGTCAGAAGCTAGACAATGAAAATTTAAGTTTGGTCCCGTGGCGGGACGGCCACCTCGGCGCTCCGGATCGCCGATCCGTCACTCGGAGCGGGTCCGGAAAGACCCGGGCAGCCGCCGCCGCTTGCTCCGCGAACAAAAAAAGGCGCCGGGTTGGAGCCCGGCGCCTCGAGTTCAATGCCGATCGATTAGAAGATCAAGTCGGTCAGTGGCAGACCTGCAAGCAGGTGGACGTGCACTTGCAGCTCGGCGGTGGCAGCGTCGCCGTCGATGTCGCCGTAGATATCCAGGTCGAGGGTCGTGTCAGCGTTCACCGTGACTTCGAACCAGAGCGCGTTGGCTGCCGGCAGCACGCCGATCCCCGCGAACGCCTGGTTGCCATCGACGTTAACGTTTGCGTCGATCAGTGAGAAATCCAGGTGATCGCTGGAGTTCGGGTCGGCCGCGTCGCTGTTGAAGTCGGTGATCATGTCGGCGTCGCCCGTCAGCACGAAGGTGTCGCTGCCGCCGCCCCCCGTTAGCGTATCCAGGCCGAGACCGCCGGTGATGACGTCGTCACCGGCGCCCCCGTCGATGGTATCGTTGCCGGCGCCGCCGTCTATATTGTCGTTGCCGTTGCCGCCCTCCAGGCGATCGTTGCCGCCGCCGCCCTGTATGTAGTCGTCACCGTCAAGGCCTTCGATCCAGTCGTCTGCGGGCCCGCCGTAGAGGCGGTTGTCGAGGCCATTGCCGATCAGGTGCAGGCCGGCTGTTCCTTCGATGACGCCATATTCGACATTGTCGGCAAGCGTCAGGTCGACGGACGTGCGCTCCGTATCGATGCCGCCGTTCACGTCTTCGATGACCACGTCGCCCGGGCTATCGACGAAGTAGGTGTCGTCTCCTGCTCCGCCAGCCATGGTGTCATCGCCCGTGCGGCCGTTCAGCACGTCATCGCCGGCTTCCCCGTAGAGCGCGTCGGTGCCTTCGCCGCCGTCGATGCGGTCATTGCCGCCACCGCCGCGGATCACGTCGTCGCCCGCATAGCCGGACAGCCAGTCGTCGCCCGACCCGCCGAACAGGTGATTGTCGAGCTCGTTGCCGGAGAGATGTAGGCCGGTCGAACCCTCGACGACACCATACTCGACGTTGTCGGCGAGCGTCAGGCTCACCGACGTACGCTCGGTATCGATGCCGCCGTTGACGTCCTCGATGATGACGTCCCGCACGCTGTCGACATAATAGGTGTCGTTGTCGGCACCGCCCGCCATGATGTCGTCGCCGGTGCGGCCATTGAGTGAATCGCGGCCCGCCTCGCCCCACAGGACGTCATTCCCTTCGCCGCCGTCGATCCGGTCGTTCCCGTTGCCGCCCCAGAGGGAGTCGACGCCCGCCTTGCCGAACAGGTGGTCGTTGCCATCGAGGCCGTACATCGTCTCGGAATTGCCGTGGCCGGTGATCCAGTTGCCAAGCTCGTTGCCGGTGATCGTTGCCGATCCCGCGTTGCTCCCGGCGTAAGTGCCAACGATGATGTTCTCCACGTTGTCCGGTACCGTGTAGTCGGTCCCGCGGGCGAGCTGGACGGTGTCCATGCCTTCGTTCGCGTTCTCGATGAAGTCCGGGAAGTTGCCGCCATAAGCGCGATAGATGTCGTCGCCCGTGCCGCCGTAGACCTTCAAGCTGCCGACGCTGCCGTTGAGGTCGTAGAAGAGATCGTCCCCTGCACCGCCGTAGATGGTGCCGGAGATTACGTGATTATACCCGTTGAAGGCGTCGTTGCCGTCGCCGCCATCACCCCAGAGATTGCTGGTGCTCGTGACAATGTTGAAGCGGTCGTCACCGGCATCGCCCGTCAGGGTGTCGCCCGTGCCTGCACGCACCACGAACAGATCGTCGTCGTCTCCGCCGGAGACCGTGGCATTCGACGACCAGATGTCGAAACGGTCGCTGCCCGCTTCACCTGATACAGTGGCCAACCCGGAAAGGAGCTGAACATAGTCGTTGCCCTCCCCCATCGCCGCCGTCGTTGAGGTTCCGCCCCGAACGTTCAGGCGGTCGTTGCCGCCCAGGAAGCTGAGTGTGTAATCCCCCTGACCCGTGACCGTGTACGTGTCAGGGCCGTCGCTGAAACTCTGGGTTGGCATTTACTGAACCCTTTCTCGAAGTCGCCGAATTGGCACTCCAGAAGAACGCTGGCCCGTGAGAGCGAGTTCAGTAAACAGTTGTTAACTGAGGTGAATTTGTGCCGCCGTCGACCAACTATTCTGTGGCTGCGACGAAACGTTCATCATGGTTCAAAGTGGGACGATTAACCAATTCTGCTAGTCAACTGTCAACTGCAGGCGAGCACTGGCTGTCTTGAAGGCTCTGCGCCGGAGCGCTCGCCTCAATGCACGACGGGCAGCTCTACAAAGCTTGCCTGCGGACCCGCGACCACCACCTTCTGCTGGGCCGGCACATAGTCGGTCGCCTTGGCGAAGAAGATGTTGGGGACGAACGTCTGCGGGTTGCGGTCGTAGAGCGGGAACCAGCTCGACTGCACCTGCACCATGATCCGGTGCCCCGGCAGGAAGACGTGGTTGGTCTGCGGCAGCCCAAAGCTGTAGGCGAGCGGTACGTTCGGACTCAGCGGCTTGGGATCGGACAGCGACTCCCGGTAGCGGCCGCGGAAGATGTCCATCGCGATGGGGAATTGATATCCGCCCATCGCGCGTTCGCCCGGCACCTCGTCCGGATAGACGTCGATCAGCTTCACTATCCAGTCGCTGTCCGTGCCGCTGGTCGAAGCGTTGAGGTGCACCACCGGCTCGCCCGCGATCGTCACGGGCGCCGTCAGCACGGCTCCGGTAAACGTCAGCACGTCGGGGCGCGTCGAATATTCGCGTTGGTCGGTCGTCAGCCAGGCTTTCCAATGGTCGTCGTCATAACTGACGAGCCGGTTCGGCCGCGGCGTATTAGTCACCGGGTGCGCAGGGTCGGAGATGTAGCTGACCGTGCGCGTCTCGCCCGCGGCGGGCTCGAATCCCGTGCTCATGTCCGGGCGCAGATAGAGCCGCGCGCCGCCTTGAACCGTCGGCCACGTATCGAGCCGCTGCCACTGGTTGGTGCCCGACTGAAATGCCGTAACGGGCGCCACGTTCATCGGCGCGTCCTGGAGATAGTGAGCGAGGAAGGGCGCGAGCACCTGATGCCGCCACCATTTCGACGTGTCCTGGTCCCACTGGATGTTGCCGGTATTGCGGCCCTGATCGATTCCTTGGCCGTGATACCAGGGCCCCAGCGTCAGGAAGACCTTGTCGTTGCCTGTGTCCTTGGCCTTGATCGCCCGATACACGGCCGGCGCGCCGTAGATGTCCTCGGCGTCCCACAGGCTGTCGACCAGCATCACGGGGACCTTCAGCGGCTGCCGGGCCAGGATGCTGTCCATTGCCTGGCTCTGCCAGAAGCTGTCATAGGCCGGATGACTCGTGATCTGGCGCCAGAAGCCGACCTGCTCCAGTCCGTGCTGCCGTCCGAACTCGCCCGCCGAGCCGGCCCGCATGAACGTGTCGTAGACGTCGTACGTGCTCCACGCGAACGGCGCGCTGTTGTCGCGGGTCGCTTCCTGTTCGAAGACGTAGTCGGTGCCCGTCTGGCGGAACGCGCCGTTGTGAAACCAGTCGTCACCTCGCCAGCCGTCGACCATCGGGTTCATCGGCACCGCGACCTTCAGCGCCGGATGCGGGTTGATCAGCGGCACCAGCGCTTCATACCCGTCGTAGCTGATGCCGATAACACCGACGCGGCCGTTGCTCTCCGGCACGTGCTTCACCAGCCAGTCGATAGTGTCGTATGCATCGGTCGAGTCGTCGACCTTCGTCGGGTTCAGCGGATTGCCGACTAGCGGGCGGTTCATCACGTAGGTGCCCTGCGACCCGTACTTGCCGCGGATGTCCTGGACGACGCGGATGTAGCCGGCTTCCGCGATGATGTCGGCGGCGTTGTCGTAGCCGTCGAGGGCTGCGGCGAGATGGCCGCTATGCACGATGTTGGTCTGCGCATCGGCGCTGTAGGGCGTCCGCGTCAGCAGCATCGCGGCGCCCCGCGCAGCCTTGGGCACGAGGATGACCGTGTGCAGCTTGACTCCGTCGCGCATCGGGATCTCGACCGTGCGGCGCTCATAATCCCAGCCAGCCGTCGCTGTCGCCACGCTCTTGGGCCGCTCGTCGTAAACCTGCGCATGACTTGGTGCCGCCGCGACTAATCCCGCCAGCGCCGCAGCGCCCCAAAGCCATGCCCGAGCCATCGAATCCTCCCCTTCCGAACGGCCGCAGCACTACGCTTTCTTGCGTAGCTGTCCATCCGCCGTTGGTGACGCGGCGGCGGGTTGCCGCTAACGGGCCGCAATGACCACCAACACCGGCGCCAGAACTGGCGGACGCATCCTCGTCGACCAGCTCAAGATCCAGGGCTGCGACCGCATCTTCACCGTCCCGGGCGAAAGTTTCCTCGGCGTCCTGGACGCGCTCCACGACACGCCCGAGATCGACACCGTGGTCTGCCGCCAGGAAGGCGGAGTTGCCTACATGGCCGACGCTGACGGCAAGATGACCGGCCGGCCCGGCATTGCCTTCGTGACGCGCGGTCCCGGCGCCACCAATGCCAGTGCCGGAGTCCACGTCGCGTTCCAGGATTCCACGCCGATGATCCTTTTCATTGGCGATGTGGCGCGTGGCGACCGCGACCGGGAAGGCTTCCAGGAGATCGACTTCCCCGCCTTTTTCGCACCGGTCGCGAAATGGGCGGCGCGCATCGAGGACGCTCGTCGCATCCCCGAATATGTGGCGCGCGCTTACCGCGTCGCGACCGCCGGAAGGCCTGGCCCGGTCGTGCTCGCGCTTCCCGAGGACATGCTCCGGGACGAAGTCGAAGCGGTCGATCGTCCACGAGTCCCGCCGGTCGCCGAAGCGCCCGATCCCGGCGCCATCGAGGCGCTGTTCGCGCTTTTGAAGGAGGCGGCCGCTCCGGTAGCGATCGTGGGCGGCGCGGACTGGAGCCCGCGCGCGGCGCATCACTTCGCCAACTTCGCCTTCCGCCATGGCATCCCTGTCGCAGCCGCCTTCCGGCGCCAGGACGCGATCTGCAACTCGTGCCAGGTCTATGCCGGGCAACTCGGTTATGGCCCCAACCCGAAGCTTCAGCAGCGCCTGCGCGACGCCGACCTGATCATCGCTGTCGGTACGCGGCTCGGCGAATCGACGACCGACGGCTACACGCTGATCACGCCCGATCACCCGGACCAGACGCTGGTCCACGTTCATCCCGACCCGAACGAGCTCGGCCGCGTCTATCACGCGGACCTGCCGATCTGCGCCGATATGGGCGAATTTGCGGAAATGCTCGACGGCTGGCTCGATCCTGATTGCGTGCGCTTCTCCTGCGGCGAGCAGGCGCACCGGGAATGGCTGGAGTGGAGCGAGCCCAAGGAGCGCGAGGGCGTCACGCTCGACCTCGGCCCGTGCGTGGCCGCGATGCGCGAGGCCCTCCCAGAGAACACGATCATCTGCAACGGCGCCGGCAATTTCTCCGGCTGGTGGCACCGTTATTGGCGCTACGGCACGATGCCGACGCAGCTTGCGCCGACCAGCGGCACGATGGGCTATGGCCTTCCCGCCTCAGTCGCGGCGGCGCTCCGGTTCAAGGACCGCCCGGTCGTCTGCGTAGCGGGAGACGGCGACTTCCTGATGAATGGCCAGGAGCTTGCGACGGCGGCCCAGTACGGCGCCGACCTGCTGGTGATCCTGGTCGACAATGGGGCTTACGGGACGATCCGCATGCATCAGGAGCGCGAGTATCCCGAGCGTCTATCAGCCACCGAGTTGAGCAATCCGGACTTCGCGGCGCTCGCCAGGGCCTACGGCGGCTGGGCCAATACGATTGAGCGCACGGAAGATTTCACCCCCGCACTCGGCCGAGCGCTGGGGCAGCGCGGCATCCGGCTCCTGCACTGCAAGACCGACGTCGAGGAGATCAGCAACGCGACGACGATCACCCAGCTGAGGCAAAAGGCCAAAGGCTGACCCAGCTTGTCCGCTGACGGGCTGCAGATCGCTGCCGAGCCTGCGGACAGCGACACGGCGCGCTCCTGCCTCGCTTCTTACTACGAAGAGTTGCAGCACCGCTTCGTGGAGGGCTTCGATCCCGCGCTCAGTCTCGCTCCCGACACCGGCGAGTTCGCGCCGCCGCGCGGCACCTTCCTTATCGTGCGCCTGGACGGCGAAGCCGTTGCTTGCGGCGGGTTGAAGCAGCTCTCGGCCGACACCGCCTACCTCAAGCGCATGTGGGTCGCTCGGGAGGCGCGCGGCCGCGGCATCGGCCGATTGCTGCTCGGAGCGCTGGAGCAACGGGCGCGTGAGCTCGGCTATTCGACCGCCGCCTTGGAGACCCACAAGTCACTCGCCGAGGCGCAGCTGCTCTACCTCTCGTCCGGCTACCGCGAGGTCGAGCCGTTCAACGACGAGCTCTACGCCCACCACTGGTTCGAGAAGCCGCTCCGCTAGAGCCCCGAGGGGTAAGTCTCGTCGGCGCCGCCGGTGCCCGGACGGCGCGCACCCGGGAGCGGCGTCACCGCGGTGGTTTCGTCGAACCAAACCCAGGCATCGAACTGCTTCGGCAGGATCGCTTCGCTGTAGTGGCTCCAGCGCTCCGTCTCAGGGCGGTAAATGACGCCGATGAACCGCTCCAGCCGCGGCTCCAGTAACGCCTCGCGCACTCCACGCCCGACCTCGCCCTCGCGAAGGTCGAGCAGGAAGCGCGGAACGCCGCTGTCGTGGCTCATCCGCTCGTAGCTTTCCGCAAGTGATGGCCGCACCTGCTTGACTTGCATCGGCTCGTCCCAGTCATCTGCCGCCGCAACCGTGCCGCTGTGCGTGCCGAACCCGATCAGCCTCGCCCGGGCATCAAACCGCTCCTTCGTGAGCTGGCCGATGTTGATCTCGTCGCGGCGCTCACCCATGTCGGTGAAGGCCGCATTGCCGATGTGACTGTTGTGGGCCCAGACGACCGCCCTGGAATTGGGACCCTTGGCCTCGAGCAGCTGACACAATGTCTCGAACATGTGCGTGTCGCGCAAATTCCAGCTCTCCGCCGAACCGTAATACATCACGCGATAATAAGCCTCAGCGTTCTTCACGAGGCGCGCATTGGCCGCCGCGTCCAGCCATTCGTCGCAATCCTGGCCGAGGCAATCGAAGTTGCGCTGGTTTAGGTCGCGGAGCATCTGCATGACGCCGACTTCGCAACGTGCATAGCCCTCGCTGAGCGCGATCGCGCCATACCGCTCCGGGTGCTCGGCCCACGGCTCCAGGCAGCCGTAACGCTTCCGCGCGTCGCGTGCGGCTTCGGGGTCCTCCTGCTCCAGGAAGTCGATGACGGCGCGCATCGAAGCGCCGAGATTGTAAAGATCGAGGCCATAGAAGCCGCACATCTGCTCGTACGGTCGCTGCGCATTGTGCTCGTGAAGCCACCGCGTGAACGCGTCGACCTCGACGTTCCGCCACATCCACGTCGGGAAGCGCTCGAAAGCGTTCTCCTCGCCCGCCCGTGGCTCGCGATGGCGGACGTAGCGATCGATCGTGGCTGCATCCGGCCAGTCGGCTTCGACCGCGACGATGGTGAAACCGTGATGCTCCACCAGCCGGCGGGTGATCGCCGCCCGCGCGCGGTAGAACTCGCTCGTACCGTGGCTCGCTTCGCCGAGGAGCACGACGCGAGCATCGCCGAAGCGGTCGAACATCGCTCCAAAAGATGGGTCGTTCAGGTCCGGCAGCGGCTCGGCGGCCTTCGCGATCGCCTCGGGCAAGGTGCGGGTCAACGTGTCGTCCATGGTTCGTCCCTCTTCCCTGTTCGCAGGAACGAAGGGCGCAGCGCCCGGCTCCAACTGCTGTACTGGCGCGGCGCGGCTCGCCGGAAGGCGCGAAATCTGTCATCCAGGCGACACTTCCCTCTCGCCGAAGGAGACGGCGCATGGCTTCGATCGACACGCGGTTTTCAGGCTCTGTACCGGCGAGCTACGACCAATATCTCGTGCCATTGCTGTTCCGCCCCTACGCGAAAGAGCTCGCGCGCCGGGCGGCACGGCTAAAGCCGACGCGCATTCTCGAAACCGCGGCGGGCACCGGCGTAGTCACCCAGGAACTCGCCCGCGCTCTCCCCGAGGCCGACGTTACCGCGACGGACCTAAACCAGGCGATGCTCGACGTCGCCGTCAGCCGCGTCGACTCGCCGAAGGTCAGCTTCCGCCAAGCCGACGCCCTCAATCTACCGTTCGAGGACGTGAGCTTCGACCTCGTGGTCTGCCAGTTCGGCATCATGTTCTTCCCCGACGCGGTGCGCGGTAATTCCGAAGCGCGGCGGTTGCTCCGCGACGGCGGACACTACCTGCTTGCGATCTGGGACGAGATGGAGCGCAACCCGCTGACAATGGTCGCGCACGAGACGATGCTGAGCCTGTTCCCGGACAACCCGCCGATGTTCATGAAGCGTGGTCCGTTCAGCTACGCCGACACGACCGCGATCGAGCGCGACCTGCGCGCCGGCGGCTTTACCGGTGTTGAGATTGAAACAGTCGAACTGATCAGCCGCAGCGCCTCCGCCGAAGAGGCCGCCCGCGGTCTATGCTACGGCTCGCCGATGTGCGTCGAGCTTGAGGAATATGGACCCGACGCACTCGGCCGCACCTTCGCCCAAGTCGCCCGCCGCGCGCGTCAGTTCGAAGGACCGAACGGCTTCGAAGCGCCGATGTCGGCTCACATCGTAACCGCGACTAGATAAGGCCTGCCAGCGGGCTCGACGGATCGGCGTAGCGGCGCTTCTGCATGCGGCCGGCAAGATAGGACAGCCTGCCCGCATCGACGGCCGACTTCATTGCCCGCGCCATCAGCACGGGCTCCTTCGCCTCGGCGATCGCCGTGTTCATCAGCACGCCGTCGCAACCGAGCTCCATTGCCACGGCTGCGTCGCTAGCGGTCCCGACGCCCGCATCGACGAGCACCGGCACCTTGGCGCCCTCGACGATTAGCCGGATCGTCACCCGGTTCTGGATGCCCAGCCCGGAGCCGATCGGGGCGCCGAGCGGCATAATCGCCACTGCTCCGGCTTCCTCCAACTGCTTCGCGGCGATCGGATCATCGACGCAATAAACCATCGGTTCGAAGCCTTCCTTCACGAGGACCTCGGTCGCCCGCAGAGTCTCGCGCATGTCCGGGTAGAGCGTCCGCGCTTCGCCGAGCACCTCGAGCTTCACCAGATTCCAGCCGCCGGCCTCGCGCGCCAGCCGCAAGGTTCGGATGGCGTCCTCGGCAGTGAAGCAGCCCGCCGTATTCGGCAGGTAGGTAACCTTCGCCGGATCGATGAAGTCGGTCAGCCGCGGCTGACTGGGATCGGAGACGTTCACCCGCCGCACCGCCACAGTCACGATCTCCGCGCCCGATGCCTCGAGCGCTGCAGCATTGTCCGCGAAGCTCTTGTACTTGCCGGTCCCGACGATCAGCCGGGATGTGAACGTCCGCCCAGCGACGGTCCAGGTATCGGTTGCGATAGCCGACTGCGCATTCATCCTGCTGTTCTCTCCTTGTGCGCGAGAACGTTAGCCAACGCTCCGGCGGGATCGCGCACGAAAAAGCGTCGCACGCCCCAAGGTTCGTCCCGCAGCGAGTAGACGATCTCGCAATCCTGTCTCAGTGCGGAAGCGAACGCTTCGTCGACATGGGTCACTTCTACCGAATAGTCGGGAGTCGTTCCCGACGGATCCTGGCTCAGGATGCTGAGCTGTGCCTCGGCGTTCGACGGTGAAGCGTAAGTGACGATGAACCCGAGGTCCATCTTCCGTTCGAGACCAAGCACTTGCGTGAAGAACTCTGCGCCCTCTTGAGGCACGTCGGCAACCAGGTTCGGCACTATTCGCCTGGTCACTTAACCACCTCCGACGAAATGCACGATCTCGAACGAGTCGCCGTCCTCGACTTGAACCTCATGGAAGGTCGAGCGCGGCACGATCTCGAGGTTGCGCTCCACTGCGACCCTACCGGGGTCCAGGCCAAGGTCGTTGAGCATCTCCACCAGGTTGTAGCCGCCGGGCACCCGCCGGTGCTCGCCGTTGATGCTGACCGAGAGGCTGTCGTCCGGATCCATGTGACGGGCGAGATAGGAGTGCCGAGGTAAGAGCGCAAATGGCCTGTTGCTGTTGAGGGTGGACGCAGCGCCGCTCGTCTGACAGAGCGCACCGCCAAGAGCAGACAGGGAACCAGCAATGCCACAACCGAAGGACGGGAGCACGCGCGACGCCGCTGGCGCGATGCGCATCGACCCCGGACTGGTGCGTGAGCTCGCCGAGCTCCTCAGCGCCAATGGCCTGACCGAAATCGAAGTTGAGGACGGCGACCGGCGCATCAAGGTGAGCCGCGAGCCAGCGCCGGCTTTCCACACCTCCGCTCCGGCGCTGCAAGCTCCGGCTCCGGCGGCTGCAGCATCGCAGTCCGCATCCCCGGCCGCCGATGCGAGCCAGGACGAAATCACGGGCGATGCCGTGAAATCGCCGATGGTCGGCACCGCCTATCTTCGGCCCGAGCCAGGCGCCAAGCCCTTCGCCGAGGTCGGTGACGCAGTGAAGGCGGGCGACACGCTTGTCATCGTCGAGGCGATGAAGGTGATGAACCCCATCACTGCGCCAGCTGGCGGCATCATCAAGAAAGTCCTGATCAGCGACGGCCAGCCGGTCGAATTCGACCAGCCGCTCATGGTCATCGGCTAAGCGACGCCAGCCCAATGAAGATCCAGAAGCTGCTCATCGCCAATCGCGGCGAGATCGCGCTGCGGATCCACCGCGCCTGCCATGAAATGGGCATCCGCACCGTCGCGGTTCACTCGACCGCCGATGCCGACGCGATGCACGTCCGGCTTGCCGACGAGACCGTGTGCATCGGTCCGCCGTCGGCCACCGACTCCTACCTTAACATCCCGAACATCATCTCGGCCGCGGAAGTGGTTCACGCGGACGCGATCCACCCCGGCTATGGGTTCCTCTCGGAGAACGCGCAGTTCGCCGAGATCGTCGAGCTTCACAACATCATCTGGGTTGGCCCAAAGCCCGAGCATATCCGGACGATGGGCGACAAGATCGAGGCCAAGCGCACTGCCGCGAAGCTCGGCCTGCCCCTCGTGCCGGGCTCCGACGGCGCGATCACCAGCCTCGCCCAGGCGGAAGAGCTCGCGGAAGAGATCGGCTATCCGGTCCTGATCAAGGCAGCGTCCGGCGGCGGCGGCCGCGGCATGAAGGTGGTCGAGCACCGCGACGAGCTGGAAAGCGCGATGAGCCAGGCCTCGTCCGAGGCGCGCTCCGCATTCGGCGACGACACCATCTACATGGAGAAGTATCTCGCCGATCCGCGCCACATCGAGTTCCAGGTGTTCGGCGACGGGGAAGGCGGCGCGATCCACCTCGGCGAGCGCGACTGCTCGATCCAGCGCCGCCACCAGAAGCTGCTCGAGGAAGCGCCTTCGCCGGTGCTCACGCCCGAACAGCGTGCCAGCATGGGCGAGGTGGTCCGCAAGGCGATGTCCGAAATGGGCTATCGCGGCGCCGGCACCATCGAGTTCCTGTACGAGAACGGCGAATTCTACTTCATCGAGATGAACACCCGCCTGCAAGTCGAGCATCCGGTCACGGAGATGATCAGCGGCATCGACCTGGTCCGCGAGCAGATCCGGGTGGCCTCCGGCGAAGGCCTGTCCTGCCGGCAGGACCAGATCAAGCTGCACGGCCACGCCATCGAATGCCGCATCAACGCCGAGGATCCGGAGACCTTTGCCCCCTCTCCCGGCCTGGTGAAGAACTACGTTGCGCCCGGCGGCATGCACGTGCGCGTCGATAGCGGGCTCTACACCGGTTATCGGGTGCCGCCTTACTACGACAGCATGATCGGCAAGCTGATCGTCTACGGCACCACGCGCGAACGCTGCATCATGCGCCTCAAGCGGGCGCTGGAGGAGTTCGTCGTCGAGGGGATGAAGACCACCATCCCGCTTCACCAGCGCCTCGTTCGGGATCCGGAGTTCCTGGCTGGGGACTATACGATCAAGTGGCTGGAGGACTGGCTGTCGCGACAAAACAGGAGCGACGACGAAAGCTAAACTTTCGGTCGTAAGCTGCGTTCGTGGACAGAGATCCCGAATCAATGACGAGCTACAGCGGCAACGTAAACCGGCCGGAGCGCGCGCGCGCCATTGCCGCAGTGGTAACCATCCACTGCGTGCTGGCAGCGGTAATCCTGTCCGGCCTGAACGTCGACAAGGTCCGTCAGGCTGTCGAGAAGCTGAAAACGTTCGACATCCGCGAAATCCCGCCGCCTCCGTTACCGCCGCCCCCGCAGCAGGCACGCACGGCGAAGGAGGCTGCGGGCGCGCCCGCGCCGAGGGCGCAGGCCTCACCGGTGGTGGCTCCGCGGCCAAAGATCCCAGTCCGCACTCCGGTGCCGGCAGCCCGCAGCGCTGGACAGGGAAGCGCGTCCAGCTCGGGTGCTTCGACCGCAGGGGGCGGGACCGGTGCCGGTCGGACCGGCGTGGGCACCGGCGGTGGCGGAACCGACTACTCGGGCTTCACGCCGGCACGTCTGATCCGCAACATCCCCAGCTCACAGTATCGCGAGCTCGCGGCAGCGGGCATGCCGAGCGGAGAAGTTGCAGTCACCATCCGAGTCGCAACGGACGGAAGCGTCAGCAACTGCCGGATCGCACGGTCCAGCGGCGACGCAACGACAGACTCGCTCGTCTGCCTGCTCACCGATCGCTACGTGCGGTTCACCCCGGCCCGCGACCCCGATGGCCGCGCCGTATCGCAGGACATCACCTATTTCCCGAATTGGCGGCGGCGCTGACCTTCAGCGCCCGACGGCGGAACCGCCGGTGTTCGAAGACAAGGTCGCAAGCTGCGCCGCATCACGCCGGTAGACGTCGTCGTAATAGGCGATCGCGCCGCCCTCGTCGGGCGTGGCCGTCATATAGGTGATGTAGACCGGCACCGGCCGCGCCAGAGGCACGGGCTGTTCGGGTCCGGCGGCCTGCCAGTCGAGATCGCGCCCGAACAGCCAGCGCCCGAGGCGCGCCGCATCCTCGAGCCGTACGCAGCCCCCGCTGTAGAATCGCGCCGACTTCTGGAAGAGGTCCCGGCGCGGGTTATCGTGCAGGTAGACACCGAACTTGTTGGGGAACATGAACTTCATCCGCCCCATAAAATTCTGCGGGCCCGGCTTCTGGCGGATCATCACTTCGACCTTGCCGTCGACGACACCCTTCCAGTCGACGGTCTTGGGGTCCAGGATCGTCGGATTGTCGCTCCAGTCCGAGACGATCTGGTACCCCATCTTGTCGAGGTACGGCAGGCCGTACTTGATCACGAACTGCCCAACATCCTCACCGGCGAGATCCGGCGGCACGTACCAATAAGGGTTCAGGGCGGCGTAACGGATACTCGCGGTCAGCATTGGCGTCTGCCATTTCGGCTTGCCGACGACGACGACCATCGAGTCCACGACCCGGCCATTCTCGTACATGTAGAGCCGCTGCTGCGCGGCATTCACAACGACATATTTCTGCTTGCCCGGGGGAAGTGCCCGCGCCCGCTGCAGGTTGACCTGGAGCAGGTCGCGCTGCTTGTCGTCGGCATATTTCTTCTCTGTCAGCGCAGAGCGAAGCTCGCCGTAAATCGGATGCATCCAGCCGAGGCTGCGCACATATTGGGAGAGCGATGGCGCTGCTGCAGCTTCCGTCAGCACCGTCATCGGGCTCGGCGGCGTCGGAAGCAGTTGCGGATCGACATAGGTGATGCCGACGCCAGGATCATGGCGCAGGTCTCCGACATAGGCCGTGAAGGCCTGGCTCAGCATGATATCGGCGCGCTGCGCAGCTTTCGAATTGCTGCCACGTGCGGCTGCCAGCGCCTGCTCCAACACGGCAATGCCGTACCGGTCCGGATTCAGCCCATCGACGTCGGCGCTCTTGAGCAGCGCGAGGAGGTCCTGCGCTGCAGTGCCGGCGGACGGCGCCAGCCACAGCGGCGCACCGCCTCGTGCCCGATAGAAGTCGAACGTACTCAGGCGGGTTGGGACTGCCGCCGCAGCCTGCACCTGAGCAGGAGCAGGAGCAGGAGCAGCCTGGGCAGACGAAAGCGGAGCCGCGGCAAGCCCGAGGGCCGCCGCAACTCCGCCAATTGATTTGAAAACGTGCACCGGCACATGGCCGGTGCACGCGTTACGCAATAACTTCACTTCAACTCCGATCGAGAGCTTAGCCGCGCTCGCCGCTCCGCACCGGGGTCGAATAGGCCGGAGCAGGCGCAGGGGCCATCGTGTTGCTCGGGCCGCCCGCATAATATTGGCCGTTGTAGACATATCCGTCCACCGTACCATCATTGTTGCGATCCGCCCAAACGGCGCCGGCGAGACCGCCGACGGCCGCACCGATCACGGCGCCGGTCAGGACGCTGACACCCGGGATGACCGCACCAGCAGCCGCGCCGAGCGCTGCGCCGCCGAGAGCGCCAGTAGCAGCGCTGCCAAGCACGCTGCGCGTGCCCGGATCATAGCCCTGCGGCTGTCCGGCGTAATACTGGCCGTTGTAGACATAGCCGTCGACGTATCCGTCGTTGTTGTTGTCGGCCCAGGCGGCACCGGCGAGACCACCGATAGCAGCACCGACCGCAGCGCCTTCGATGGTGCTGATGCCAGGAACCACCGCACCGACAGCAGCGCCGCCGAGGCCGCCAATGGCCGCATCGCGGGTCACCGCAGGATTGCTTGCGCACGCGCTGAGCGTGACAGTAGTTGCCAATCCGAGCGCCAGAATGGATTTCCGCATAGTCTTTCTCCCGTTTCGTTGAGCTGCCGGGACATGCGCAGTGACTCAATCGCCGCTGAAACGCATGTCGCAGGGCAGGAAACGACGATTTGCAGTCATCGTTCCGCAGCCGCGACAATGTTTGCTGCTTCTGCGGCGGACCGAAAAACTCGCTAGCTGGTCATTGGCGCGGCCGCGGCTTAGCCTACGTCCATGATTCAGCAGGCGCAGAAGGCGACGATCTACCACAACCCGAAATGCGGAACGTCGCGCAAAACGCTCGATCTTCTTCGCGACGCAGGAGTGGACGTGTGGATCCACGAATATCTGAAAAATCCGCCGACCCGCGAGGACCTGGCACGGCTCTACAAGCGCGCCGGGATCACTCCGCGCGAGGGCCTTCGCACCAAGGAGCCACTCGCCGCGGAGCTTGGCCTGACGCGCCCGGACGTGACGAACGATGAGGTGCTCGACGCGATGGTCCGCCACCCGATCCTGATCGAGCGCCCGCTCGTCGAGACCGGCAAGGGCGTCCGCCTGTGCCGCCCGCAGGAACGGGTCCGCGAAATCCTCTAGCAGCGCTTGCGTTGAGGCATTCGCGCGAGCCGTTGAACCCGACTACGTAGCGCGAGATGAGTCGGCTTGATCCGCGCCTCCTGCTTCAGGGCTATGCCACCGGCATCTTCCCGATGGCCGACAGCCGCGATGCGCAGGATCTTTTCTGGGTCGAGCCCCGGAACCGCGCGATCCTTCCGCTCGACGCTTTCCACCTGTCGCGATCGCTTCGGCGGACGATCCAGCGCGGCGCATTCACCATAAGCCGCGACCGCGCGTTCGGCGCGGTCATCGCCGCCTGCGCCGACCGCGAGGAGACCTGGATCAACGCCGACATCGAGCACGCAATGCATGCCCTGCACGCTTCGGGGCACGCCCATTCCATCGAAGTCTGGAGCGGCAGCGGCGAGCGCCCCGCGCTGGTCGGGGGACTCTATGGCGTCAGTCTCGGGAGGGCGTTCTTCGGTGAAAGCATGTTCAGCCGCGAAACCGACGCTTCAAAGGTGGCGCTGGCGTGGCTTGTCGCTCGCCTCAAGGCCGGCAATTTCATGCTGCTCGACTGCCAGTTCCTGACCGATCACCTCGCCTCGCTCGGGGCAGTGACCGTCCCGCGCGAGACCTACGTCGGGTTGTTGGCGGCGGCGCTGGGAGGCGGCGACGGAGCAGGCGCAGTGGCGCGCGGCCGCTTGCCTGCAGAGCCGGTCGACTTCGGAGCGCTAGACAGGTTGCTGGAGGTCGCGGGCGCAGCCGGCGCAGGCGCTCCCGGCGGATATGTCATCACACAGCTCTTGGGCCACACGTCGTAGACCGGGTGCTCAACGGTGTTGAGCGACGGCGACTCCTTGTAGAGCCAGCCCGAGAACACCCGTCCGAACGTGCGGTCCGGACGCATCACGTCGACCTGCACGAACGCGCCCGTGAGCTTCTCCGGCTCCCACGGCGCCGTGGTCTCGCAGGCCCGCAGCCGGACCACGACGTCCTTCCAGCGGACGGACTGGCCGGGGTGAAGAGCGACGTTCTGCACCAGCGAGTTGCGCTTGTTGAGGATGGCGATAACCGCCACCCTCTGCGCCATCGGCGTTACGCCTGGCTGGTTGACGCCGGTCGGCGCTGTACCCTTCGTGACGACGGGCGCCGTCGCCTGCTGCTGCGCCGGTTGCTTGCCGCAACCCGCGACAGCCGCCGCCATCGTCAGCAGGGCAGCGCTTCGCAGCTGCACGCTTATTCGGGGATCCATGGCTGGTAGTCGCCGGTCGATGCAGGCCGGATTCGGCCGCTGCCAAGCGATCCGTCGGGCCGGAATGCCGCCATCGTGCCAGTCAGGTTCGCTTCCGCCGGCTTGTGGAAGCTTCGGCGCGGCGGCAGTGCCTTTTCGGGCAGATCTTCGATCGTGCCCTTCAGCCATGCCTGCCATTCCGGAGGCACGCGGCTGCCGTCGTTGGCGCCATTGTAGATTACCCAGCGGCGCGGGCTGCTACCGCCCCTCGCGTAATAGACATTGCCCGCATCGTCGCGGCCGACCTCGTTGCCGTGCAGACGCGTGAACAGGGCGGTGCCGAACGTCGCGCCGTTCCACCAGGTGAACATTTTCGACCAGAAACCCATGGACATGGGCCTCTGCCGCGTCCGCCTTGAGAGTGCAAGCGCGACGTCTGTTTGCCGCTTGACCTGCGCTCCCAGTCAAAGAGTCCAGCTGACGCTGTCGCCTTCCTTGATGCCAAGCTCGGCTGCGCGTCCGCCACGGATTTCGAGGACCCCGCTGACCGGAACGCCGGACGGGATCGGGTCGAGGGACATCGGCGCAGCGTTGGCGGCGATCCGCGCAATGCGGCCGTTCGCGTCGATGAACACCAGGTCGAGCGGAATCAGCGTGTTCTTCATCCAGAACGACGCGTCGCGAGGCGGGTCGTACGGGAAGATCATCCCACGGTCCCCGGCGAGCGAAGTGCGGAACATGAGTCCGCGTTCCTGCTGTTCAGGCGAGCCGGCAACCTCGACGGTGAAGCGGTGATCGCCGGTGGTCGAATGGATGATCAGCGGCACCTCCTGGAGTCCCGATTGGGCTTGGCCGCCCGCCGGCTGGGCAGCCGCTTCGGCGGCGGGCGCCTGCGGGCTGCAGGCAGCGAAGGCAGCGCCGATCAGTAGAGCGATGAAGGCTGGGCCAGCTCGCCGCGGATTTCCACTGCCGTCAGGCCCTTGCCCCCGTCCGCGATCCGCGCTTCCACGCGCTGCCCCGGCTGGAGCTCGCCCAGGTGCGCCTGGCGCAGCGTCTCCATGTGCACGAACACGTCCTCGTCCGCCGATTCGACGCGAATGAGGAAGCCATAACCCTTGACGCGATTGAACCATTTGACCTCCACCGGCTCGAACTCACCGGCGCGCTCGGCAAGAGCGCTGCGGTCGGCGCGTTCGCGAGTCCCAATGGAGGAGCGCGATTGCGGCGGCAAGGCCGTGGACAGATCGATGGAAATGACTCGCTTGACCTGCAGCCCGCGCGCCTGCTGGACAGGGATGCACTCGACCGCCGCACCCTCGGGAACGCTGCGGCGCCCATGTTCGCGAAGCACGCTGAAATGGAGCAGCACGTCGCCTTCAAGCTCGTCGCAGACGAGGAAGCCGAAACCACGCGTCGCGTCGAACCACTTCACCCGTCCGACTATCGGCGGGAGTTCGCTGTCGCCATTCAAGCTGGGAGCAACGGCGTCCGAATCTGCGTCGGGAGCTGCAGCCGCGGCGGCGGGCTCCGCCTGATCCAGGCCGGCAGGATCCTCTCGATCAAGCTTCGCATCAACCCGTGGCACGTTCCCCTATTAACATGGGCGAGTCTGTCGGCAAACCGACTTTAACAAAGAGTCCGCAACTGCTCTGCAATCGCGTCCCGATCAGGGTCGGTCACGGGGCCCATTGCGACGATCGCGCGGGCAAGAGCGAAGTCATGGCCGGCGCGAACCATTGCTCGAAGCGCTTTGTCCCGCTCGGCCGGAAGCGCTGCAGCGCTGCGCGCGAACGGCCCGATCCGACGGCGTTCGGCGAAGCGGATCGCCGCTGTCACCGCCTCCTCCTCCGCATGGAGGCGCGCGGCCTCGGAATCCTGCTCGCCCACGCCCGCTGCCCGAAGCGCGTCGCCCAGCCTACGCTTGCCGTAGCCGCGTCCGGTCAGCGACCGCGACTTGGCCAGGGCATAGCCCGCGTCGTCGACATAGCCCCGTTCTGCGAACTGCTCGGCGATTACGCCGATGTCGGGCGGCGAACCGTCGGCCCATCCGCGCTCCCGCACCTTGCGATCGAGATAGGAACGCAACTTCGCCCGGGTCGTCGCGAAGCGCTCGACATAGCGCAACGCAAGGCTGTTCAGCCCCTGTTCGTCCAGTGGGGCTAGCTTCCGACGGTCCATGTTTGCAGCCATGACGTCTTTTTTGTGCCACACTCTCGAACCATCAGGAACAGGCGTTGCAGGCTCGCAGCGCACGAGAGTGCGACAATGTAGGAAGGGATGGCGTGCTAGACCGCCACGCAGACCAGCGAACTGATCTTGCGCCCGGGGGGGCGACGCCGACCATCGACAGCTTGCCGCGGCGCATTGCCGACTTCCGCACGCTTGGTGAAGCGCTCGACTATGCCGCCAAGGGCCGCAGGGGCCTCAACTTCCACGACGCCCGTGGTACGCTCACCCGCGCCTACCCCTTCTCCGAGCTCCGCGACGATGCACTGGCGGCAGGGCGCCGCTTCGTCGGACTGGGTGTCGTTCCGGGCGACCGCATCGCGCTCGTAGCCGAAACGGGCGTCGAGTTCGCGGCCTGCTTCTTCGGCGCGGTCTATGCTGGAGCGCTTCCCGTTCCGCTGCCACTGCCGACCAGCTTCGGCGGCCGCGAAGCCTATATCGCGCAGCTCAAGATCCAGCTGGACAGCTGCGACCCGAAGCTGTTCCTGTTTCCGGCGGAGCTGGAGGGCTTTTGCAGCGATGCAGCCATCCAGCGCGGCGTCGATGCACGCGCCTGGGAAACGATCGCCAGCCTCGACGAGACCTCCGGCGAGCTTCCGCCGGCAAAGCCGGACGATATCGCCTATCTCCAATATTCCAGCGGCTCGACCCGTTTCCCGCACGGCGTCGCGGTCACCCACGAAGCGCTGCTCGCCAACCTGCACGCCCACGGCGTCGGCCTGAAGATCCGTGACACCGATCGCTGCATCTCGTGGCTGCCCTGGTATCACGACATGGGCCTGGTCGGCTGCTTCCTGTCGCCCGTGGCGCTGCAACTCCCCGCCGATTACCTCAAGACCGAGGATTTCGCGCGCCGGCCGCTGGCCTGGCTCGACATGATCAGCCGCAATCCGGGCACCAGCGTCAGCTATTCGCCGACGTTCGGCTATGACATCTGCTCGCGCCGCATGAGCTCGCAGACGCGCGCCGCCGACCGTTTCGAACTTTCGCGCTGGCGGATCGCCGGCAACGGTGCGGACATGATCCGCCCCGACGTGATGCAGGCCTTCGTCGACTGCTTCGACGAAGCCGGGTTCAAGGCCAGCGCATTCTGTCCGAGCTACGGCCTCGCGGAGGCCACGCTGGCGGTCTCCCTGATGCCGCCCGGCGAAGGCATTCGCGTCGAGTTGGTCGAGGAGAACGAGCTTTCCGGCGGTACTTGTGGCTCCGGCGAGCGTCCGCGCCGCTATCGCGCCGTCGTCAATTGCGGCCGCGCGGTCACCGGAATGGAAATCGAGATCCGCGACGCGGATGGCGAGCTTCAGCCCGACCGCGGCATCGGCAAGGTGTTCGTGCGCGGCAGCAGCGTCATGCACAGCTACTTCCGCGATCCGGAATCGACCGACGCCTGCCTCAGCTCGGATGGTTGGCTGGATACCGGCGACATGGGCTATCTGTCGGGCGGCTACATCTTCATCGTCGGCCGCGCCAAGGACATGATCATCATCAACGGCCGCAATCACTGGCCGCAGGACATCGAATGGGCGGTCGAGCAGCTTCCCGGGTTCAAATCGGGCGACATCGCCGCTTTCGCGATCACCGGCCCGTCCGGTGAGGAAACGCCCGCGGTGCTCGTCCACTGCCGCGTGTCCGATCCTGAGGAGCGTGGACGGCTGCGCGACGACATCCGTGAACGGGTGCGTGCGATTACCGGCATCAGCCCCGTGGTCGAGCTGATCCCGCCACGGACCCTGCCGCGCACCAGCTCCGGCAAGCTGTCCCGCACCAAAGCGCGGAGCCTATACTTGTCTGGCGAAATCCAGCCCTACGACATCGCCGCCTGAGCCCGGCTCACGGTAACGAGCGCTTAAGCCTTCTTTCACGCGTGCTAACCTAGGTTAAACCTAGCTCGGGCGAGGTTTGGATATGGGACGCGGTCAAGGCTGGGTCGGTCGCACAGACCGCAACATGGTTTCGGTGGATGCCATAGTCCTTCGTGAGGACGGCGCCCGCGTAACGGTGAAGCTGACCAACGTGTCCGACCAGGGCTGCTGCCTCAACGGCGACGAGACCTTTCGCATCGGCGAGCATGTCAGCATCGCCTTGCCCCGCATGGGGAGCGTCCGCGCCCAGATCCGCTGGGCCCTGCCCGGAACCGCTGGCGGCCAGTTCCTCGACTACGGCAGCCTGTAGTTTGCGTTGAACGGTCAGCCGCGCCGTGCGCTCGGCAACATGCGTTGGAGGACCCGGTCCTTCAGCCCGTAATGGTGATAGAGCGCTGCCAGAGCGTGGCCGAAGGCGACGATCACGATCGCCCAGCCCAGCTTCTCATGCAGAAAGTGCAGCGTGTGCCGCGTGGGCTTGTCGACCAGCCCCAGAGGACTTGGAAAGGCGAACAGGCCGAAAAAGCTCACCGGATGCCCCTGCGCCCAACGGAAGGCGAAACCGAGCGCCGCCTGAGCAACGAGCAACAGGTAAAGCAGGTAGTGGACGCCCTTCGAAGCGAGCCGCACCCAATTGACTTCCAGTGACGAAACCTGGTGACCGGGCATGAGCCGCCAGACGATGCGTGCGATGATCACCGCGGTCAGCAGGACGCCAAGCGACACGTGGACGCTCTCCAGCGTTTCCGCAGTCTCGTGCGAAAAATAGTCCCAGGTGATCGCCGGGATGAACTGTGCGAGCACCAGCAGTGCCGTAAGCCAGTGAAGAGTCACCGCGACATTGTCATAATTGGTGCCGTCATCGGCAGCGACGATGCGCGTCGCGGTGTCGAATGAAGTCCGGTCGGTCATGCTGGCCTGCTACTCCGTCAAAACTTTATTGCAAGTGATTCGCAAAAGGCTTGCAACGAGCGCACTAAGATATATCTTTCTGGGCGATGACCAACTTGACCGCCACGCAATTTTCCGCCGCCGCTCTCGTTCCGACAGCCAGCGCAAGCCGCTACCTCCAGCAGCTCTGCAAGCACTGGAGCCACAATCTGAAGGTCGATTTCACGCCCGACCACGGGACTGTCGTGTTCCCGCGAGACGCGCGCGGCGCCGATCACCCGGGCGACGGCCTCGTCACCTTCGATGCACAGCCGGAGAGCCTGAAGGTGCAGGTCGAGGCCTCCGACGCGGAACAGCTCGAAGGTCTCAAGGGCGCGGTACAACGGCATCTCGACCGCTTCGCCTTTCGCGAAGCACCACTCCAGTTCGACTGGAAATAGGGTAACAGGTGACCGAGTAGCAGCTACACACGTTCCACTACTCCGCCTGATCGCACCTCCTCCCAGGACTTCACCCGACGATGAAGGCTTTCCACGTCCCGACGGTGAATGCGCGCTATTGGGTGGCGATCACCCTCGCCAGCGTGTTTGGCACCAATCTCGGTGACCTCTATGCGCATGGAAGCGGGCTCGGCATCGGGCTCGGATTGCTCGTGCTTGCCGCCCTCGCGGCCCTCGCCTTCATGGCCGAACGCGGAGACAGCAGCCGTCACGAAGCGTGGTACTGGCTGGTCATCATCATCATCCGCACCGGCGCGACGAACATCGCCGACTTCCTGGCGTTCCGCGTGCGCATACAGCCCATCGTCCTCGCGCTCGCGCTCGTTGTTCTGCTCGCGGGCTTCGTGTGGCGGATGCATGTGCTCGCGCGAGCCAACGCGGGCTTGGAACGCAGACTTCCCAGGACCCACGCCATCTACTGGCTCGCCATGTTGAGCGCGGGCGTCCTCGGCACCGTCATCGGTGACGACGCTTCGCACGTCATCGGGCAAGGCCCCGCCTCGCTTGTGCTGCTCGCCACTCTGCTGGGTGCGCTTACGGTCACGCGGGGGTCCACCTCCCTTCTCGCCTACTGGGCCATCGTGGGCATCGCGCGCACGGCCGGCACCGCGATGGGTGATTTCCTTGCCGAGAACAAAGCGCTTGCCATCGGCCTGCCGCTCTCGACACTGATCACCGGCGCGGCATTTGTGGTGGTTCTTGTCGCGTGGCGCCGCCGGCCGGACCGGCAAGGGAGCAATGACCGTGCAACAGATTAGCCGCGAGATCCTCAGCAAGGTCCCGGCCGTCACGCTGGGCTTCTGGATCATCAAGATCCTGGCAACGACTCTCGGCGAGACCGGCGGCGACACGCTCACCATGACCTGGCTCGGGGAAACGACCGACCACCCCGTGCCGAACGGATATCTCATCGGCACGGCGATATTCGGCATCCTGCTGCTCATGCTGGTCGCCGTGCAGATCCGCGCCCGCAAATTCCATCCGTGGCTCTACTGGGCGACGATTGTCGCCTCGACGACCTGCGGAACCACACTCGCCGACTTCGCCGACCGCTCACTGGGCATCGGCTATCCCGGCGGGTCGCTGCTCCTCCTCGCCTGCGTCGCCGTCTCCCTGTTCGCCTGGTACCGGAGCCTGGGAAGCATCGACGTCAACACGGTCTCGGGCCCGCGCGAGGAAAGCTTCTACTGGCTTACCATTACCTTCTCACAGACGCTTGGCACTGCGCTGGGCGACTGGATCGCCGACGGTCTCGGCTATTCCGGTGGAGCGCTGATCTTCGGGGCCGCGCTCGCCGTCATCGCGCTGCTCTATTTCGCGACCCGAGTGTCGCGCGTTCTGCTGTTCTGGGCGGCCTTCATTCTCACCAGGCCATTGGGAGCAACGGTTGGCGACTGGCTCGACAAGCCATTGTCCAAAGGCGGGCTGGAGATGAGCCGTCCGATCGCCTCCGTCGCGCTCGCGGGCGTAATCGTCCTTCTCATCCTGGTGCTTCCGCAGCGTCCCGGGCGACACCCCGGCCAGGCCGAAGCGCGGGCGTGAAGTCGTCGAGAGTCGCCGCTGCCCTGCTCCTCGTGAGCTGTGCAGCGCCCGCCTTTGCCGGTCCGCCCTACCTCACCGACGATCCAGCGCCGACCGACGTCGGCCATTGGGAGATTTTCGCCTTCACCGCCGCGGGGGGCCGCGGATCCGATCTGGACGACGATACCGGCCTTGACCTCAACTACGGCGTCGCCAAGGACGTGCAGCTCACCGCGACCGTTCCTGTGGGCCTCTCGCACGAGGCGTCCAGTGCGTGGCGGGCGGGCACCGGCGATCTTGAGCTCGCGGTCAAGTATCGCGTCATCCATGACGAGCGCCGCGGTATCTCTGCAGCAGTGTTCCCTCGGGTCATCCTGCCAACCTCGAGCCTCGAGCATGGCGGCAAGGCGCGGGTCCTGCTGCCCGCTTGGGTGCAGAAGGACTTCGCCGGCGGAACCAGCCTGTTCGGCGGCGGCGGTTACGAGATCAATCCGGGCGCCGGCAACCGCGACTTCTGGCAAGTCGCCGCCGCGGTGACCCACGACCTCAACGAGCAAGTATCGCTCGGAGCGGAACTCGCGCGCCAAGGCCGCGATGCCGCCGCGGGATCAGCCGAAACCAACGCCGGATTCGGCGGGATCGTGAAGATTTCGGAACATCATGCTGTCCTGGTCTCCGCAGGCCCGACCTGGTCCGGCCACCGCACCGGCTACCACCTGTACGCAGGCCTCGGGCTCAACCTGTAGTCGACGCCGATTTGCTGCCGTCCGCGGGCCGTGCCATGAGCGCGGCGTCGCTCGAGGGGAGTCGGATAAACGTGCGTAAACTGGTCGCTTTCGCAATGTCGCTGGCGCTTGCAGCGCCGATTTCCGCGCAGTCGCAGTCCGCCGTTCAGCCAGGGGGCGATATCCCCTCCAAGTTCCACCCGGTCCAGGTCCCGCCGATCCCTAAAGGCGGCGACATCCCGGCAACATTCACCGCTCCGCGCTCCAGCTTCCAGTACGTTCGCCGCACGGCGATGGTGCCGATGCGCGACGGCACCAAGCTCTATGTCGTCATGATCATCCCGAAGGGCGTGACTCATGCCCCGATCATGCTCGACCGCACGCCCTACTCGGCCGATAGCCTGACGAGCCGCGGCGGCGGCGGTCCGCTGCTCGAGAACGTCCTCTCGCCTGCTTACTCGGAGCTTGCCCGCGCCGGCTACATCGTCGCTGCCGAAGACGTTCGCGGGAAGTACAAGTCGCAGGGCGACTACGTGATGAACCGGCCGATCCGTGGCCCGCTCAATCCCACGGCCGTCGACCATTCGACGGACGCCTACGACACGATCGACTGGCTGGTGAAGAACGTGCCCGAGTCCAACGGCCGCGTCGCAACCATCGGCACCAGCTACGACGGGTTCACGACGCTGATGAGCCTCGTCGGGCCGCACCCCGCCCTCAAGGCGGCGGTTCCCATCAACCCGATGGTCGACGTCTGGAAGGGGGACGACTGGTTCCACAACGGCGCCTTCCGGCAGGAGATGATCAGTTACATCTACAGCCAGACGGCAACCAAGAGTTCGGACGAGAACTGGTTCACCAACGCCTACGACGATTACGACACCTACCTGCGCTACGGCTCGGCCGGCGCCTACGGCAACGCGATGGGCATGCAGCAGCTGCCTTTCTGGAATCGCCTGACGCAGCACCCGGCCTACGACGC
This sequence comes from Sphingomonas sp. F9_3S_D5_B_2, assembly GCF_054263715.1. Classification (NCBI taxonomy): domain Bacteria; kingdom Pseudomonadati; phylum Pseudomonadota; class Alphaproteobacteria; order Sphingomonadales; family Sphingomonadaceae; genus Sphingomonas; species Sphingomonas sp. F9_3S_D5_B_2. The sequence continues at coordinate 191,266 of NZ_JBSZFB010000004.1, forward strand.
TTTCTGGCAAGGCCAGGCTGTCGACAAAATCCTGGCCCGCGCGCCGCTCACGGTCCCGACCCTGTTCGTTGACAGCCTGTGGGATCAGGAAGACATCTACGGGGCCCCCGCGGCCTTCGCGGCCGTCAAGAACAATGACGACGGCAACGCGCACCTCGTGCTCGGCCCATGGCATCATGGCGAGGCCAACGGCGGCGCGAGTTCGCTCGGCGCGCTCGAGTGGGGCAGCGATACCGGCAAGTGGTTCCGTCAGAACGTCATGCTGCCGTTCCTCAACCAGTATCTGAAGGACGGCCCACCAGCGAACATCGCCCGCGTCACCGCCTTCGAAGCCGGAGCCAACCAGTGGCAGCGCCTGGCCGACTGGCCGAGCGCCTGCGCCAGCGGCTGCTCCGCCGGCCTGACGCCGCTCTATCTCGCACCAGGCGCCCGCGTCGGGTTCGATGCGCCGGCGGCCCGTGGCGCCGACACCTACATCTCCGATCCTGCAAAGCCGGTCACCTACCGCGCGCGCCCCAACAGCTCGCCCCATTCGAACGGCTCCACATGGCGGTACTGGCTCGTCGACGATCAGCGCTTCGCCGAGGCTCGGCCGGATGTCCTGACCTATTCAAGCGCGCCGCTGACGCAGCCGCTCAAGCTTGCCGGCACGCCGCAGGTGCACCTCGTCGCCTCGACCAGCGGCTCCGACAGCGACTGGATCGTCAAGCTGATCGACGTGTACCCCGACCAGTATCCGCAGAAGCCCGAAATGGGCGGCTACGAGCTGCCGATCGCCATGGACGTCCTCCGCGGCCGCTACCGCGACGATCCGGCCCGTCCGACGGCAATCCCGGCCAACAAGCCTCTCACTTATGAATTCCGGCTCCCGGATGTCGATTATGTAGTCCAGCCCGGACACCGGCTGATGGTCCAGGTGCAGTCGAGCTGGTTCCCGCTCTACGACCGCAACCCTCAGACGTTCGTTCCCAACATCTTCTTCGCCCGCCCGACCGATTACCGGGCGGCGACCCAGAAGGTCTTCACCGGCGCCGACGGCACCTGGATCGGGCTGCCGGTCGTCCGCTGAGCCTTGCGTAAGGGGCCGGTGCTGGCTACCTCGCGCGGCGGCCTAGGGGTATAGCTCAGTTGGTAGAGCATCGGTCTCCAAAACCGAGGGTCGTGGGTTCGAGTCCCTCTGCCCCTGCCAGCCGTTAGTCCCGCCATGGACCACGTGCCGCGGTATCGCATTGCGGCTGCGTAGAAATGCCCGCCCGCATGTGCGATGATGACCAGCTGATCATCTCCTGATCGCGCGAAGGGGGCTTGGCGCTGGCATGCTGAAGGTCGCCGATCTTGCCGGCCGCGCTGACATCAAGGCGGGCCCCCTGACAGTGAGCCCCGCTCGCCGGGTGGTCGAAGGTCCTGCCGGACGCGCTCACCTCGAACCCATCGTCATGAAGGTCTTTCTGCTGCTCCTCGACGGCCGCGGCAGCGTCGTCACCCGCGACGAGCTGTTCGGAAACGCCTGGGGCGGCGTATTCGTCGGCGACGACAGCCTCAACCGCGCCATCGCGCGGCTCCGCAAGATCGCGGGTGAGACCGCGCCCGGCCTGTTCGAAATCGAAACGGTCCCGCGCACCGGATACCGCCTGACCGGATCAATCGTTCAATATCTCGACGGGCCCGAACACGAGGAGCAACGAAATGCTGGCAGTGCGGCTGTCTCGCGCCGCCTCGTGATCGGCAGCGCCGCGGCTTGCGGCGCCCTTGCCGCCGCGGGAGGCGGTGCCTTGTTGCTGGCAAACCGGCGGTCGAATGCACAGTTCGATGCCTTGCTTGCTGCGGCTCGGACCGCGATGAACCGGAACGAAGACGCTCCGGACGCGAACGCCAGGACGACTGCAATGCTGCGGAAGGCGCTCCAGCTGCGGCCGGACAGTGCCGAGGCACTAGGCAGACTCGCTTACGTCCAGAGCCAGACCAGGGGTGGCCCCGGGATCAACGCGTCCACAGCTGCACGGGCGCAGGAAGACGCCCGCAGGGCCCTTGCCCTCGACCGGCTTGAGCCGAGCGCACTGCTCGCCCTGTATGAGCTGGAAGGACAGACTCTCGACTGGTTCACCCGGGACCAGCGCCTGCGGCAGATCATCGCGCTGGACCGCAGGCACGTGCCCGCCATCTCCGAACTTGTCGCCCTGCTTCAGTCCACCGGTCTCAATCGCGAGTCCTGGGACCTCAACGAGCGGGCGATCGCGATCGAGCCGCTGTCGGCGGAACTGCGTGGCAGGCGGGCGCTGAAACTGTGGATCGCGCGACAGGACCAGGCGGCGGACATGGTCATCGATCAGGCAAGGGCGCTGTGGCCCTCGAGCGGGTTCGTGTGGTGGGTCCACTTCCTGATCCTCGCAACCACCGGACGCGCGCTTGCGGCCAAGGCCATGCTCGACAAGGATCCGAACTTCAAGGAGCCACCCTGGGTCGCATTCTGGCGTGCCGCACTGGCGGCCCTGATCGAACCCACTCCAGGCAATCTCGCCACTGCGCGCAAAAGCTGCCTCGAGGGCGCGAAGTCCGCCGGAGGTCTCGCGACTTCCGCGGTGATGGTCCTCGGCGCCCTGAACGAAGTCGATGCTGCGTTCGAGGTCTGCAACGGCTTCCTTCTGTGGCGCGGATCGGTCGTTCGCGCCGGCACCAGCGTCGATCAGCGGCTTGGCAGCGATTCAGGGTGGCGGATGAGCGTGCAGTGGTTGTTCACGCCCCCTTGCGCGGCGCTGCGGCACGACCCGCGCTTCACGCGCCTGTGCGCGGACATCGGGTTGGCGGACTATTGGAAACGGCGCGGCGTCCAGCCCGAGTATCTGCGCCTGGAGCGCTAGAAGCGTGCGTCCAGGCCGATCCCCACTTCTCGCGGGTTCTCGGCTGCCGCGGCGCCGAAGTCGCGATCGACCAGCGCGAAGCGGTCGAACAGGTTGCGCGCGTAAGCGAACACCGTGACGGTGCCCAGCCGATATTCGCCGCGCGCATCGACGATCGTGGCCGGGTCGATCGCCAGTATCCGCGAGTTCGCACTGTCGCTGAAATACGTCGAATGGTGCCGCACCTGACCCGACAGCCGCAGCCGGTCCGTCGCGTCCCAATCGACGGCCGCCGATGCGCTGAAATGCGGAGCCCGGTCGAACTGCTTGCCCTGGAGTAACGGCGCTGCCGCTCCCGCCTCTACGATCCGAGTGGAGAGCAATCCGATCGATGCCCGCGCCGTCAATGCAGCCGCGGGCCGCCAGCTCAGCTCCGCCTCCATTCCCGAACTGCGTGCCCGAGGCACGTTGAACAGGTCGGCAAAGCCCACCGGGAACCCGTTCGGCGCCAGGATCGTGATCTCCTCCGCCCGCTGGGCATTGCGCGCGTCGTAGCGGAATAGGTTCGCCGATGCCGTGAAGACTGGCCCGAACGTGGCCCGCGCGAACAGTTCACAATCCCACAGCCGCTCGGCCCCGAAATTGTCCGCCGCACCCGTGTCGAAGCGAAGCGTCGTCCCACCCGGATTGTACGCCTTCTGCACCAGCACTCCGGCGCGCACCCGATCCGTGAAGTCGTAGGCTAGCGACAGCTTGGGCAGCCAAGCGCTGAAGGTGCGATCGAAGTCGAGCGGGATCAGTGTTCCCTGGCGCGAGGCGGCAAGCGTTCCGGAGCGGTTCTGCCGGTCGCGTTGATAGCGGAGACCGGCCGTCAGCGTCGCCTTTCGAAACAGCGTCAGGTCCGCCTCCCCGAACAGCCCGGTCCCGTCCTGCGCATCGTGGAAGCGCCCGATGCCTGACAGGATCGACAAGTCGATCGCCTGCCGCAGCGCCAGGTGCGTCCTTGAAACACCGGTGACGCCGCGCAGCCCTTCGCCCGCTCGCCAGTTGAGCACCGCTTCGCCGGACCAGTCATGCCCGCGGATGTGCGCCTGCCCTGCGCCACGACGTGCGAGCCGCCGCACGTTGCTTGCCCCCGCCGTGGCGACCAGGTCGAGGTCCATTCCGGGCCCGACCTCGCCGCGCGCCGCCGCCGTCAGCGCGTCCACCCCGATCCGGAACACACCGTAGCCCGCCGACAGGTCGCGCCTTGCGCGGTACGGCGGCGTCAGTCCCTGGACCTGTGGCGACTGCGACTGGGTATGCGCGTAAATCAGCTGCAGCTGCGAATTGGACATCCCCCGCGGCTTGACCAACAGCTTCGCGTGCGCGGTCCCGAACACTTCATGGTTGGGCTCGGCTGCGACCATGTGGTCGGCGATGCGGCTCGCCGTCCGGTTGTAGCGGAGGTCTCCGGCGACCCGCACCGCGACGTCCGGCGAGAGCGGTCCGGACGCCATCGCCGACACTTCACGGGTCCTCAAATTGCCGATGATCGCTCGCGCCCGTGCCTCCGGCTGGAACGTCGGCGCATTGCTGGTGACGAAGATCGCTCCGGCGATCGAGTTCTGCCCCTGGGTGGTCGTTTGCGGGCTGCGGAACACCTCCACCCGGCTGACGTCCCACAGCGGCGCCGCACCGAACACGAACTCGCTGTAGGTGTCGCGCCGCCCGTCGACGACCAGCGTCGTCCGCGGCCGGTTGCCGCCAAGGAACGCCGGTAGATCGTGAAGTGCCCCGGTCGTGTCCTGGCCGCGGATAGTCGGTCCCTGGCTGCCGTTGCCAAGCTGCACGTTCGGCACGAGGGCCAGCATCTCGTCGACCTGGCTCGCCGAGGCCGCCTCGATGTCGCGTGCCGTCGCGACCGACACGCTGGACGCCGTGTCCTTGAGCAAGCGCCGGACGCGCTCCCCGGTGACCACGATTTCCTGCTGCGCCTGCTGGCGAGCGTCGTTCGCCGCCGGCGCAACAGCAGCGCCCGCCTGCACGGCAGCAATGAACAGCGCCCCAAGCACCATCCGCTTTCCCCCTGCGCCACTGGTCGCCCCGGCAATGCGCGAGGTCAACCTTGAAGACTCGCGCCACAGCCGCTAAGTCGCATCCCAGCCCCGCCGGCCACTTGGCCCGCGGGGCGCTTTTCTATCTGCAAGCGAGCAAAGCAACGTGGCGAAAGTCTCCCCCGGCGAATTCGTGAGGCAGGTCCGCCTCGAGGGCATCAGCCGAGTCCATTGGCCGACCCGCAAGGAGACCATCTCGACCGCGATCATGGTCGTCCTGATGACCGGCATGCTCGCGATCTTCTTCTTCGGCGTCGACGCGTTCTTCTCCACCCTCGTCAAGTTCCTGCTCGGCTTGCTGAGCGGTCCGGCCACGCCGCAAGCCTAACCTTCAAAGGTCCGAACACATGTCCCGCTGGTACATCATCCACGCTTACTCCGGTTTCGAGAACAAGGTCCGCGACTCCATCCAGAGCGAGGCCAAGCGCCTCCAGCTGGAGCCGTTCGTCGAGCAGGTCGAGGTCCCGACCGAGACGGTGACCGAGGTCCGCCGCGGCAAGAAGGTCCAGTCGGAGCGCAAGTTCATGCCCGGCTACGTTCTCGCCAAGCTCGAGATGAACGACCAGGTCTACCACCTCGTCAAGAACACGCCCAAGGTTACCGGCTTCCTCGGCCCCGGCGGCAAGCCGCAGCCCATCCCGGATACCCAGGCCGCGCGCATGCTCGACAGCCATGACGCCGCCGCCGCCGCCTCGCCCAAGCAGAAGATCAACGTCGACTATGAGATCGGCGACAGCGTGAAGGTCCTCGACGGCCCCTTCGCCAGCTTCAACGGCCTGGTCGAAGAACTGGACTTCGACCGGGGGCGCGTGAAGGTCGGCGTCAGCATCTTCGGCCGCGCGACGCCAGTCGAGCTGGAGTTCGAGCAGGTCGAACGGGTCAAGTGATGCGTGCAGCGACTGCCAAAGGCAGTCGCGAGTAGCACAGCAATCGCGAACGCGATCAGTAGCTGATGCTGCCGGTAATATCCGTGCTGCCTACGTTCTGCAGCGTGATCTGAATGTCGGCCAGGGCATCGCCGTCGATGTCCGCGTAGACGATGACCGCTCCGTGAGAACCAGCTTCGATCCAGAGCTGGCCAGGGCCGCTGGTCGGTGACGACACCAAGGTGAATGCCTGATCGCCATCCACGAGCGGGTTGGCGTCGATATTGGTGAGCTTCAGTGTGTCCACACCGGCCTGGAAGTCGGTGATGATGTCGCCGCTGCCCGTCACGCTGTCGCTGGCCATGAAAAAGTTGAAGGTGTCCGCTCCTTCCCCACCAGTAAGAGTGTCGGCACTTGCACCGCCCTCGATCCAGTCGTTGCCGGCACCGGCGATGACGACATCATTATCAGATTGCCCGTAGATCTTGTCGTCGCCCGCGCGCCCGTTGAGCGTATCGTTACCGGCCCCGCCGATCAGGTTGTCAGCACCGTCGGAACCGGTGAGCACGTTTGCCAATTCGTTTCCGCCGAGGGTTCCGGAGCTACCCGATACGACGCCGTTCTCGACGTTCGCGGGTAGATCGAAGTTCACTGCATAGATGGTGTCGATGCCGCCGTTCAGCTCTTCCACCACATCGTCCGGATGCCAGAAGTCCCCGAACGAATTGGTGTGTTCCCAATAGCCGTCTGCGTAGTAGCGATCGTTGCCATCGCCGCCGATCAGTTGGTCCTCGTCGTCGTCAAGGCTGGTCAGGACATCGTCGCCGCTGCCGCCATTGAGATAGGAATGGTTGCCCTTCAGGACGTCATTTCCGGTCTCGCCGTAAAGCGCGTCACCGTCGCCATACAGGCGGTCGTCGCCGTCCCCGCCATGCAGGACATTGTACCCCGCACCGCCGTACAGGACGTTGTTCATGGCGTTGCCGGTAAGCGTTACTCCTGACGAACCCTCCACCGCACCATTCTCGACGTTCGCGGAGAGCGTGTAGTTCGCCGTCGTCCGAACGCTGTCCGTCCCCTCACCTGCCTTCTCGACCACGATGTCGCTGGTGCTGTCGACGTAGTAGGTGTCGTTGCCAGTCCCCCCCGCGAGCCGATCGGCGTCCGTGCCGCCGTCGAGCCTGTCGTCGCCAGCACCGCCCGAGATGCGGTCGCTGCCTTCGTAGCCATAGAGCCGGTTGGAGCCGCCGTTGCCGGCGATCGAGTTGTCGAGATCGTTGCCGCGGCCAATTATGTCCGCTGAACCGGAGAGAGACAGGTTCTCGACATTGGCCCGCAGCTGATAGCTGATCGGCGAGATGACCCGGTCGATGCCCTCACCGGCGTTCTCGTACACATAATCTGTAGCATCCCGGATGATGTAGAGATCGTCACCGGCGCCTCCGAGCAATCGGTCCACTCCGCGCCCGCCGTCCAACTGGTCGTTGCCGCCGAAGCCGTAGACGCGATCGTCGCCATCGTAGCCGATCAACTGCTCGTCGGCGGTCGAGCCCTGCACGACATCGTTCCCTGTAAGTACGCCCTTCAGGAACGTCGTCACGTCCGCACTCTCCGCGAGGTTCAGCAACCGATCCAACTCGATCGACATGCCGGAGAGGGACATGCCCGCATATTCGAAGTTGGTGACGGTCCCGCTGATCGGGCTATCGGTGAAACTGCCGAAGAAATCCGCGACTAGCTGCTGAAAGGAGTCCTGGTAAGTCAGCCTGACGTGACCCGAGTCAACGTAGGTCAGCTGACCGAAGCGGAGATCCGACCAATCTGCTTCGAACTCCGTGGCATCGGAATCGGCGGCGAACGAGAGATTGGCCATCTGGCACACTCCAGTTGACGCTTGCGAGACCTCCTCGAGAGCGCCGGTCCTGACGACGACTTAACATTGTTCCCCGGCCGTTACCAGTTTGCCGCGCCGTGACTCGGCGCGAAGCATTGCCCGATTGGCCCGCTTGAGCTAAAGGCCCGCTCCTCCAGCACATGTTGGAAACCATTGCGGGAGGCCACCCCCTGACGGGCGGCCGCCTGGACCGCTAAACTTGGACCGGGCACCGGCCTCCCGCTGCTGCCCTATACAGAGTGAGATCATGGCTAAGAAAATCACCGGCTACGTAAAGCTGCAGGTGCCCGCGGGCGCTGCAAACCCCGCCCCGCCGATCGGCCCGGCCCTCGGCCAGCGCGGCGTCAACATCATGGAATTCTGCAAGGCGTTCAACGCCTCCACGCAGGAGCTTGAAAAGGGCATGCCGATCCCGACGGTGATCACCGTCTATGCGGACCGCAGCTTCTCCTTCACCACGAAGACGCCGCCAGCGTCCTTCCTCCTCAAGAAGGCGGCGAAGATCCAGTCGGGCTCGAAGGAGCCGGGGAAGGCTTCGGCCGGCACGATCAAGCGCTCCCAGCTGCGCGACATCGCCGAGCAGAAGATGAAGGACCTGAACGCCAACGACCTCGATGCGGCGTCGAAGATCATCGAAGGCTCCGCCCGCGCTATGGGCCTCCAGGTTGTGGAGGGCTGACGACATGGCAAAGCTGACCAAGAAGCAGAAGGCGCAGGCCGGTTCGGTCGACCGCGAGAAGCTCTACGGAGTCGATGAGGCGCTTGCGCTCGTGAAGACCAATGCGACCGCCAAGTTCGACGAGACGGTCGAGGTTGCACTGAACCTGGGCGTCGATCCCCGCCACGCTGACCAGATGGTTCGCGGCGTCGTCAACCTGCCCAAGGGTACTGGCAAGAGCGTTCGCGTCGCCGTGTTCGCCAAGGGCGCGAAAGCGGACGAAGCCACCGCCGCTGGTGCGGATGTCGTCGGTGCAGAGGACCTGATGGAAACCATCCAGGGCGGCACCATCGACTTCGACCGCGTTATCGCGACGCCAGACATGATGGGCGTTGTCGGACGCCTCGGTAAGGTACTCGGTCCCAAGGGGCTGATGCCGAACCCGAAGCTCGGCACCGTCACCATGGACGTGACCAAGGCGGTCACTGACGCCAAGTCGGGCCAGGTCGAGTTCCGCGTCGAGAAGGCCGGCATCGTCCACGCCGGGATCGGCAAGGCGAGCTTCCCGGAAGCCGATCTCAAGGAGAACTTCACCGCGTTCATGGATGCCATCGTCCGCAACCGGCCGACAGGCGCCAAGGGCAAGTTCGTGGAGAAAGTCTCGCTGAGCTCCAGCATGGGGCCGGGCGTCAAGGTCGACCTCGCGGAGATCGCCGGAGTCTGACGAACGGCTCGTCTGCCGTGCCGACCGGCTGGTCGCCGGGCAAGCACGGCAGGTGAACGGTGCATGACTGCCACATGAATTCCGCGGACTGATGCATTTAAGGAAGAGGCTGGAGGGCGCCACAACTGGCGCTTTCCGGCCTTTTTCTCTTTGGGACAGCGACTTGTCGGATGCGACTGTCGATTTCCCTGTTGCATCTCCGCCACAGTTTTTCGCAGTGTCGGATGAGCGACGTGCTTTCACGAAACTTTGTGCAAGTGCGAAGGTTGGGCGCCCCGACAGGGAAACACTACCAGCGCAGAAAGGATATAATATGCGCAGATTTTTGCTTGCGACCGTAGCGGCGCTCGTCATTGCGACGCCGGCCGCGGCTCGCGATGGCTCGCCGTATATCGGCATCGAGGGCGGCCTGCTGTTCCCACGGAGCACCAAGGTTGACCTTTACGGCAACGACGGCACCACGTCGGGGACGTTCAACAACGGGTTCTCGATCAAGTACAAGAACGGTTACGACGTCGACGCCATTGCCGGTTACGACCTCGGCATGTTCCGCATCGAAGGCGAGCTTGGCTACAAGCGCGCCAAGCTCGATCGGGTCAGCAATGTCGACCCGGCCGTCCTCGACGCCATCGAAAACACGACTGGAACGCCGGTCACGGCCGCTGACCTCGACTTCGGCGGCGGTCACGCAAGCGTGCTCTCGGGCATGCTCAACGGCCTCGTCGACTTCAGCGTCGGCAACAGCCTCGGTGTCTATGCCGGTGGCGGTGTCGGCCGTGCGCGGGTCAAGTACTCGCTCGACGGCGGCAGCGACAGCGACAACGCCTGGGCGTGGCAGCTGATCGCCGGCGTCCACGCTCCGGTCAGCGACAACATCGATGTCGGCCTGAAGTATCGCTACTTCCAGACCGGCCGGCTGAACTTCAGTGACTCCGCGGACGTTGGTGCAACCACCTACGATGCGGCTCTCCGTGGCAAGTTCCGGTCACACAGCGTGCTGGCCAGCCTGGCGTACAACTTCGGTGGCGTGGCCGCTGCTCTGCCCCCGCCCCCGCCGCCTCCGCCGCCGCCGCCCGCTCCGGAAGCGCCTGCTACGCAGACCTGCCCGGACGGCTCGGTGATCCTGGCGACCAGCGCCTGCCCGGCGCCGCCGCCGCCGCCCCCGCCGCCTCCGGCGACCACGGGTGAGCGCGGCCGCTAAGCGGATCGCTCGATAACCCTCTCGAGGGTGCAAATTGCCCCGGGCAGGACTTCGGTCTTGCCCGGGGCTTTGTCGTTCAGAGCAGGTCCGTGATGTTCGTCGCCGCACCGGCGCAGGCTGTCGAAGATTTCCTTCACTTCGTCGAACCAAGCCGCTAGCCGGACGCCGTTGCGCTGCCCGCCGGCAGCTTCCCGCAAAGGAACCTCCGATGAAGCGTGCTATCGTCCTGCTTGCGTCCGCTGCTTTCGTCCTCGCCGCCCCCGCCGCGAGCCCTGCCGCTACCCAGGCGCAGCCCGACACGATCGACCAGGGCGTGGCCACGCAGCTGCCGCGCACGGCAGTTCCGCACCATTATGCGATCACCGTCACGCCCCACGCGCAGCGCCTGACGTTCGACTCGACTGTCGCCATCGACCTGGACGTCGTCCAGCCGACGCGTGCGCTGGTGCTGAACGCTGCGGACCTGAAGCTGGCTTCGGCGACTTTGACGCCCGCGCGCGGCGGCGCAGCCGTGGCAGCGACCATCGCCCAGGACGCAGATGCGCAGACCGCAACGCTCACCTTCCCGCGACAGCTCGCCACGGGCGCGTACAAGCTCAACATCCGCTACTCGGGCAAGATCAACACCCAGGCCAACGGTCTCTTCGCGCTCGACTACAAGAACGCGGAAGGGAAGGACGCCCGCTCGCTGTTCACGCAGTTCGAAGCAGCCGACGCGCGCCGCTTCGTGCCGAGCTGGGACGAGCCCGACTACAAGGCGACCTGGGACCTGACCGCCCGCGTACCCGCCAACCAGATGGCGGTCGGCAACATGCCCGCGGCAAGCTCGCGCGCGATCGCCGGCGGACTCAAGGAAGTGAAGTTCCAGACGACGCCGACGATGTCGTCCTACCTGCTGTTCTTCGCGGCCGGCGACTTCGACCGCATCAAGAAGCAGGCCGGCAATCACGAAGTCGGCATCGTCATGTCGCGGGGGAACGGACCCAAGGGTCAGACGGCGCTCGACGCCGAGGCGCAGATCCTGCCCTATTATGACGAATATTTCGGAACGCCCTTCCCGCTTCCGAAGCTCGATAACGTCGCGGGCCCCGGCCAGTCGCAGTTCTTCGGAGCAATGGAGAACTGGGGCGCGATCTTCACTTTCGAGCGCATCCTGTTGAACGATCCGGCGATCACCAGCGAGGGTGAGCGCCAGGCGATATTCGGCGTCGAAGCGCACGAGATGGCGCACCAGTGGTTCGGTGACCTGGTCACGATGGCGTGGTGGGACGACCTGTGGCTGAACGAGGGCTTCGCGAGCTGGATGGCGAGCAAGGCAACCCAGCATTTCCACCCGGACTGGGGCGCCGACATCGACCACGTCGCTGCCCGCGAAGCAGCGATGGGCCTTGACGCCTTCCGCTCCACCCACCCGATCGTCCAGCACGTCCGCACAGTCGAACAGGCCAATCAGGCCTTCGACACCATCACCTACGAAAAGGGCGAGTCTGTCCTGTCGATGCTCGAAGGCTTCGCGACGCCGGCCGTCTGGCAGCGCGGCATCCAGGATTACTTCCGCCGCCACGCCTACCAGAACACCCGCACCGAAGACCTCTGGGCTGCGATGGAGCGCGCCGGCGCGAGCGGCCTCGGCGCAGTTGCTCGCGACTTCACCAATCAGCCTGGCATTCCGTTGATCCAGGTCGGCCCGTCGCAGTGCGTCGGCGGCAACACCGTCGCCACGCTGACGCAGTTGCAGTTCTCGAACGACCAGCGCGCGGAAGTGGCTGCCAAGCCGCTGCACTGGCACGTCCCGGTCGGCGCGACGGCCGGCGGGCCGGTGGCACAAGTGGTGACCGGCGGGGCAACGACGCAGATCACTGCGCCGGGCTGCGGGCCATTGCTGATCAACCCGGGCCAGACGGGCTATTTCCGCACGCTCTATACCGCTCCGCAGATCCAGGCCCTGCAAGCCGCCTTCCCGCGCCTCGGCGCGGTCGACCAGTACGGCCTGATGGAAGACCAGATGGAGCTGGCGGTCAGCGGCTATCAGCCGATGGCGGCAGGCCTCAACCTGGTGGCCGAGGTACCCGCGGCCGGCAATGCCAAGATCGTCCAGGCCGCCGTCGGTACCTGGAGCGATCTCTACGACGGCCTCGACAACGACCCCGCCGCGCAGGCGGCAATCGCGGCACGCGTGTCACGCCTGTACGGCCCGCGCCTGCAGCAGCTCGGCTTCACTCCCCGCGCTGGCGAGCTGCCGACGGAAACCCTGCTGCGCGGTACGCTGATCGCCATCCTGGGCAAGTTCCGCGACCCGGCCGTGCTCGCCGAAGCCAACCGGCTGTTCGCGGCGTGGCAGACCGATCCGAACGCGATCCCCGGCTCGTTGAAGCAGACGTGGCTGCGGGTGATTGCCCGCAACGCCGGCGAGGCGACCTGGAACACGATCCATGCCCGCGCCAAGGCGGCAACCGGCGCGGTCGAGCGCACCTCGCTCTACCAGCTTCTCGGAGCGAGCCGGGACGAAGCCCTCGGCCGCCGCGCGCTCGAGCTGGCACTGACCAAGGAGCCTGGCTCGACGGTCAGCTCCGGGATGATCACGGCCGTTGCCGACCAGCACCCGCGGCTGGCGATCGACTTCGTCCTTGCCCACCTCACGCAGGTCAACCAGCTGATCGACATCTCGGGCCGTTCCCGGTTCATGCAACGGCTTGCCGGGTCGAGCAACGATGCCAGCCTGATCCCGACGCTGGAGAGCTATGCCAGCGCCAATCTGGCCGCCACAGACCGCAAGCCGATCGAGCAGGCGATCGACCGGCTGCGCTTCCAGTCGTCGATCCTGCCGCGCGTCCGTTCGGAGGTGAGCGCGTGGTTGCGCTCGCACCCGGCCTAGGCACGGCGTCCGCAAAGGGTTGATCGGCAGCGCGTTTCCTTTATAGGCGCGCGCTCGCATCGGCATTGCCGAAGCGAACTCGTCCGAGACAGCTGGTGCGGCCGATCCTTCGCGGGACGCCTCTTAATCTCCAGCCTAGACGGGGACAGGAATCATTCGGCTGCGTCCGCGCAGCTGTCGTGCGTTGCCGGGGATCTTCCCTCGCGACGCCATCGATCCCCACCCCACGGACACGAGTGCTCGGGCGCCTTTGCCCGGGCTTTTGTTGAACCTCGGCCGCAGCTTCGCTTCGGCCGAATACTTGGAGTTGGCATGGATCGTTCGCAAAAAGCCGATCTGGTCGCCGAGCTGAAAAACGTTCTCACCGAGACCAGCGTGGTGGTTGTCACCCGCAATCTCGGCCTGACGGTTGCACAGTCCACGGACCTGCGCCTGAGAATGCGTGACGCTGGCGCACAGTTCAAAGTTGCGAAGAACCGGCTTGCCCTCATCGCGCTCGAGGACACGCGCTACAAGCCCATCGGCGATCTGCTGAAGGGCCCGACGGCGCTTGCAACCTCGACCGATCCCGTCGCCGCCGCCAAGGTCGCGGTGGATTTCGCCAAGACGACCGACAGGTTCGAAATCGTCGGCGGAGCGATGGGTGACACCGTGCTCGACGTGAACGGAATCCAGGCGCTCGCCGCCCTTCCGTCGCTCGACGAGCTGCGCGCGACCCTCATCGGCGTCATTCAGGCGCCGGCGAGCAAGATCGCACGTACCGTCGCAGAGCCCGGCGCTCAGCTGGCCCGGATCTTCCACGCCTATGCCACCAAGGAAGCGGCATAGGTTTCTTCGCTTTCACAACAACGCACGACAATCGGGGCCAAGACCATCAGCGCCCCACAAGGAGTAGACAATGGCTGACATCAATTCGCTGGTTGACCAGCTTTCTTCCCTCACCGTTCTCGAGGCCGCGGATCTCGCCAAGGCGCTCGAAGAGAAGTGGGGCGTTTCCGCCGCTGCCGCCGTCGCAGCAGCTCCGGCCGCTGCCGCTGCTGCCGCACCGGCCGCTGAAGAGCAGACGGAGTTCGACGTGATCCTGACCGGCGACGGTGGCAAGAAGATCAACGTCATCAAGGAAGTCCGTGCGATCACCGGTCTTGGCCTCGGCGAGGCGAAGGCGCTGGTCGAGGGCGCTCCGAAGGCGGTCAAGGAAGGCGTCAGCAAAGACGAAGCCCAGAAGATCAAGAAGCAGATCGAGGATGCCGGCGGCACCGTCGATCTCAAGTAAGCTTCAAAACAATTTCAGGGGTGTCTTGAAGCGCCTCTGGATGGGAAGGGCGGCTCCGCGAGGGGCCGCCCTTTTTCGATCTGCCGAGCTAGCTGAGCCAATTGAAAGCAGACTTTAAGCCTTTCTCTGCACAACTGCGCGGAGCCAGGAAGCAGGTCGTCACGTGAAAAGGAATCTTACCGCCCTCGTTCTGATCGTCGGAGTTGCTGCCGCAGCGCTGGCAGCCGCGCGCACGAACAATCGCGCCGAGGCGTCCGTAGGTGGCTGCTTCTCCGACACGCCCGGTCCAGCGAAGCCCACGATTTGCGAATAGTCGAGCGCGGCCGAGGACACAGAAGTTAATCGCCGGTCACGCAATCGCTGACATGCGCCGACCCGTAATCGCGCTCGTGCTCCTGCTGGCAGGCTGCTCCGCCAAGCCCGCGACGCCGCCGCCCGACCAACCCGTGCGCGCCGTATCCGAACGGCAGCGGTGCAGTACGAACTCACGAGATTCTTCCGAGTGGGAGCGTTCGGCTCACGACAAATGTCTCGCCGTGAAAGCGAACAAGTCCAGCCCTGCCGACCCCTCGATCTGTAAATCGGCCCACGGTCAGATCCACGACCGGAAGTGCGTCCTGCTGATCTACTAGCGCGAACGTCCGCAATGTGTGGGAAAGCGGACTGCACGTAACGTCGTGAATTCGTGGAAGCGGACGTTGCTGGTCTGCGAAGAGACCGTCATGCTGCGCACTTGAGACAAAGCGGCTGGAGTAGCTCAATGAGGCCCACCATCACGGCGTTCGCCAATTCGCCCGATGGTGGACGAGGGCTTGCACGGGACATGCGAGTACGCTGGGCGCTTGAGGAAGTCGGTCAGGAGTATGATGTGCAACTGGTCCCGTGGGAGGACTTCAAGAAGCCAGCTCATCGGGCGAAGCAACCTTTCGCTCAGATACCCACGTTCGAGCAGGGCAGTCTCGTACTATTCGAAACAGGGGCGATCGTGCTGCACATCGCCGAAACGCACGAAGGATTGCTCTCGCGCGACCCGGATGCTCGGGCTCGGGCAATTACATGGATGTTCGCCGCCGTAAGCACCATTGAACCGCCGGTGATCGACTTCGAAGTGAATGCGTATTTCGAGCAGGATGAGCCTTGGGGTCCTGTTCGACGGGTAGCAGTTCAGACCAGGCTGCGGACCCGGTTGGCGGATTTAGCAACGGCACTTGGAGAGAGCGAGTGGATCGACGGCCCATTCAGCGCTGGTGACCTCATGCTGGTGGAGGTGCTGCTCCGCGTCGAAAACGAACTCGCCGCCTTTCCAAATCTTCTGCGATACGTCGATCGCGCTCGAGCGCGGCCGGCGTTCCAGCGCGCATTCGCCGCACAAAAGGCAGTGGCGGATGCGGCGATTGGACCGGCCCCATTGAACATCACACAATCCGGTCGAGCGTAACCGCCACGATGGCCTAAGGCAGAAAGCTGACATCGACCGAAAGCAGCTGCCGCTTTCACCGCGGCAAGCAAACGGTTGCCGCCAGTCCGCCGCCGTCGCGATTGGCGAAGGTCAGCTTGCCGCCGTGCCCCTCGACGATGGCTTCGGCGATGGCGAGGCCGAGCCCTGCCCCGCCCGTCCCACGGTTGCGGGACGGTTCGGCGCGGTAGAAGGCCCCGGTGATGCGGGCGATCTCGTCCGCTGGCAGCCCCGGACCGCGGTCGAGCACTGCGATGCGAACGCTGTCGTCATCACCGGTCACGGCCACTTCTGCACCGCCGCCATATTTCAGCGCATTATCGATAAGGTTGCGGATCGCCCGGCGCAGCAGGTTCGGCTGAACCTCCATCACCTGTGCGCCGCCGGCAGCGAAAGCGACCTCCTGCCCTGCCTGCCGGTACTCGTCTGCGAGCGCCTCGGCGAGCGCGGCAACGTCCGTGCGCTCCAGCGGGTCACGCGAGCGGCCCGAGCGGGCGAGCACCAATATGTCCTCCAGTGTTGCCGTCATCTCCTCGATCGTCGCGATCATCCGCTCGCGGTCCTCGGCGGGCTCCACGCTCTCCGCGCGGATGCGCAGCGAGGTCAGCGGCGTGCGAAGGTCGTGGCCGATCGCGCCGAGCGTGCGATCCTTCTCTTCGAGTAGCTTCACAAGCCGGGCGTTCATCGCGTTGAACGCCAGGATCGCGTCGCGCAGGTCCGACGGCCCGCGCGGCTCGACAACGACAGGCTCGTTGCTGCCCCGGAAAGCTTCGGCGGCATTGGTCAGCCGCCGCAGCGGGCGCGCGATGCGCGTGGCGATCAGCAGGGCCGCGGTCAGCACGAACAGGTAGAGGAGAATCGTTCCGACCGCGAGCTCCGGGCTGACCAGCGGCGGTGGCGCCGGAACCGACACGCGCCCGTTCAGCCAGCGGCCGTCCGGTAGTTGAGCGGAGAGCAACATGCTCTGCTGCGCCCGTCGCGGCCGCCCGTCTGCCCTGCGGCGAACCGGCGCGTGAACGTCGATCGCGGCGCGCACGTCTTGAACGCCAAGGCCAGCAGTGGTGAGCGACTGCCTCAGCCTGTCTTCGGTGTCGGACCGGCGGCTAGCCTCGTCCCCGACGACCGGCGCCTGCCCGAACGCATATTGAGCGCCTCGCCGGGAGGCGTCGTGGAGGACGAGCAGCTGGAACTCCGGCGCCGCCTGGGCAGCATCCGCGGCCGTGGAAGTGAAGCGGGTGATCGCCGGCGTATCGATCTCGGAGCGGGTGAACTGCTTACGCTCGACGAGCAGATAGGCGAAGCTGACCAGCTGCGCGAGCAGCAGCGCCGCACCAATCAGGACGGCCATCTGCCCGGTCAGGCTGCGCGGCACCAGGCGCATCAGACCTTCCGCACGTCGGCGGCGAGCGTATAGCCGCCGCCCCACACCGTCTTGATGAGCTTGGGATCGTGGACGTCGGCCTCCAGCTTCTTGCGCAGCCGGCTGACGTGATTGTCGATGCTGCGCTCGAATGCGGCGAGTTCGCGCCCCTGGCTGAGGTCAAGCAGCTGGTCGCGGCTGAGCACCCGCCGCGGGTGGGTCACGAATGCGAGCAGGAGATTATATTCGCCGGTGGATAGCGGGACGCGGGCACCATTCGCGTCGACCAGTTCGCGCTCTCCGGTGCGAAGGACCCAGTCGCCGAACGCATAAGCGTCGGCGTCCGGTGCTGTGACGCGATCGCCGGAGGCGCGGCGAAGCACCGCCTTGATCCGCGCGACCAGCTCGCGCGGGGAGAAAGGCTTGGTCACGTAATCGTCGGCGCCAAGCTCGAGCCCGACGATGCGGTCGGTCTCCTCGGCCTTGGCGGTGAGCAGGATCACCGGCGTGCCGCTCGTCGCGCGCAGGAAGCCGGTCAGCGACAGGCCGTCCTCGCCAGGCATCATTACGTCCACGAGCGCGATGTCGATCGCGTGGGCAGCGACGATCTCCCGCGCGGCGGCTGCGTTGGCTGCCTTGGATACCCGGAAGCCGCTGCGCCCCAGATAGGCGGCAAGCGGGTCCAAGATGTCGCGTTCGTCGTCGACGATCAGGACGTGGGGCTCGGACGCCATGCCATCCTCTAGCTTCAGCAGTGGGCAATAAGAAAGCTCCGGGGCCGTTAAGCCCCGGAGCCGTTGAGCGCGTTCTTTAGAACTGGTTCGCCAGAACCGCGCCGATGATGCCGCTGGTGATCGCGATCAACACCGCATCGTTGCCGGACTGGACCCAGCGGTAACCGCGGGGAGCCGGACGCAGGTGGTAGGCGTAGGGGTTCGAGATCACGCGGTAGTTGCTCGCATAGCGATGATCGAACCGCTGGCCACGCTGCCAACGCCGGGCCTGGAACCGGTTGTGGTTATTGTTGACGACGATCCGGTTGCGGACGACCTTGCGGGTCTGGACCTGGTGATAGCGGCCGCGGTCCTGACGACCGAAGTCGGCTGCGGAAGCCGGAGTAGCGGTGAGGCCCGTCAGGGCGACCGAGGCACCGGCAAATGCGAGAAAGAGCTTTTTCATTTTCGTCTCCATCGTTTGACGCCGTGCTTGGCGTTGACGGAGATTTGGGCCCCTAATGTCGCACAACTATCGGCCGAAAACGGCGAAGTTGTCGCAAATTGTCGCAATTACATCGCGTTCGTTGCCGTCTTCTGTGGCGGCTGGCCGTCCTGCGGCGGATTGGGCTGTTGAGCAGTGTTCGGGCGCGCCTGCATGCTGACCGCCGAATTGGCGTCCGCGGTGTTGCCGGCCGCAGCCTGGCCTGCCTCGTTAAGCGCCGCCTGGGGATCCATTCCGTTCTCGGCCGCGCCGTTCAGGACCTGCGCCGCCGCCGGGTCGGACTGATTGGCGGCGTCCTGCAGCTGACCCTTGTCGGAGCCTTGCCCGCACGCGGACGCAAACAGCAGAGGAGCGAGAATCAAGGCGCGGCGCATGGGACCTCCAGCGGTTGAACAACTGAGGTCCAAGCGCTGCTGTAGGAAATTGGTTGCCACGGCTGATCAACCCCTTTTCATCGGCCGAAATAGGATTATATGCAGCTCATCCATCAAATAACGGCTCCGCCGCACGTTCCCGTGCGCCCGGGGCTTTTCCCGTCCTCTCCGGGACAGGGCCCGTAAAAGGCGCACGGGTCGTACGCATTGGAGAGGGTTTCCGGGACAAGCGCTCCACATTTTCATCCGGCCGCGGCCGGAGAACTCAAGCGGGAGCGCTGTCGGCGCTCATCGCCTAGCGCAGGGAAGCACATGGCCACCAAAGCGATCGACGCCCCCCACAACACCTCCAGCGGGGCGAGGACCAAGCAGCGGCGAATCCGCAAGATCTTCGGCAACATCCACGAAATCTCGGAAATGCCGAACCTCATCGAGGTTCAGCGCGAGAGCTATGAACAATTCCTGCGCTCCGACCCGTCGACCGGCTATGTCTCGGGCCTCGAGAAGACGCTTCGCTCGGTGTTCCCGATCCAGGATTTCGCCGGCACCGCGCACCTCGACTTCGATCGCTACGAGCTTGAGCACCCCAAGTACGACACCGACGAGTGCCGCCAGCGCGGGCTGACCTATGCCGCGCCGATGCGCGTCACCCTGCGCCTGACGACCTTCGAGATCGATCCGGAGACCGAAGCCAAGTCGGTCATCGATATCAAGGAACAGGACGTCTACATGGGCGACATGCCGCTCATGACGATGAACGGCACCTTCATCATCAACGGCACCGAGCGCGTGATCGTCAGCCAGATGCACCGTTCGCCGGGCGTCCTGTTCGACCACGACCGCGGCAAGACCCACGCCAGCGGCAAGTTCCTGTTCGCAGCCCGAGTGATCCCGTACCGCGGCAGCTGGCTCGACTTCGAGTTCGACGCCAAGGACATCGTCAACGTCCGCATCGACCGCAAGCGCAAGCTGCCGGTAACGGCACTGCTCCATGCGCTCGGCATGTCGAGCGAGGAGATCCTCAACACCTTCTACAAGACGGTGGGCTACGTCCGTGGGAAGAACGGCTGGCAGATCCCCTACAGCCCCGAAGCATGGCGCGGCCAGAAGCCGACCCATGAAGTCGTCGACGCCGACACTGGCGAGATCATCTTCAAGGCCAACGAGAAGATCACCCCGCGCCGCGCCAACCAGGCAGCGAAGGACGGCGTCAAGAACCTGATCATCCCGACCGAGGAGATCTTTGGCCGCTATTCCGCTTACGATCTCATCAACGAGAAGACCGGCGAGATCTACATCGAGGCCGGCGACGAGGTCACTGCCGAGAACCTCGAGAAGCTCGACACGGCCGGCGTGCAGACGCTCGAGCTGCTCGACATCGACTACATCAACACCGGTCCCTGGATCCGCAACACGCTGAAGGCCGACAAGGCCGAGGACGCGGACCAGGCGCTGTCGGACATCTACCGCGTGATGCGCCCCGGCGAGCCGCCGACGCGCGAGACCGCGGACGCGCTGTTCTACGGCCTGTTCTTCGATCCCGAGCGCTACGACCTGTCCGCGGTCGGCCGCGTAAAGCTCAACATGCGGCTCGGCCTCGAGGTCGAGGACACTGTCACGACGCTTCGCAAGGAAGACATCCTCGCCGTCGTCCAGGAGCTGGTGAATCTCAAGGACGGCAAGGGCGACATCGACGACATCGATAACCTCGCCAACCGCCGCGTCCGCTCCGTCGGCGAGCTGCTGGAGAACCAGTATCGCGTCGGGCTGCTGCGCATGGAGCGTGCGGTCAAGGAGCGCATGAGCTCGGTCGACGTGTCCACGGTGATGCCGAACGACCTCATCAACGCCAAGCCGGCAGTTGCCGCGGTGCGTGAGTTCTTCGGCTCCTCGCAGCTGTCGCAGTTCATGGACCAGACCAACCCGCTGTCCGAAGTCACCCACAAGCGCCGCGTATCGGCGCTCGGGCCCGGCGGTCTCACCCGTGAGCGCGCCGGCTTCGAAGTCCGCGACGTCCACCCGACCCACTACGGCCGCATCTGCCCGATTGAGACTCCGGAAGGGCCGAACATCGGCCTGATCAACTCGCTCGCCAGCTTCAGCCGGGTGAACAAGTACGGGTTCATCGAGACGCCGTACCGCAAGGTCATCGACGGCAAGGTGACCGACGACGTCGTCTACCTCTCCGCGATGGAAGAGGCGAAGCACACGATTGCCCAGGCGAACGCTGAGCTGAACGACGACGGCAGCTTCGGCGAGGAAATCGTATCCTCGCGTCGCAACGGCGACTTCCTGATGGCGCCGCGCGACCAGATCACGCTGATGGACGTCAGTCCCAAGCAGCTGGTCTCCGTGGCCGCCTCGCTGATCCCGTTCCTGGAGAACGACGACGCCAACCGCGCCCTGATGGGATCGAACATGCAGCGGCAGGCGGTGCCGCTCATCCAGGCTGAGGCGCCGTTCGTCGGCACCGGCATGGAAGAGACGGTCGCCCGTGACTCCGGGGCAGCGATCGCTGCCCGCCGTTCGGGCATCATCGACCAGGTCGACGCGGCTCGTATCGTGGTTCGCGCAACCGGCGACATCAAGCCGGGCGACAGCGGCGTGGACATCTACACGCTGATGAAGTTCCAGCGTTCCAACCAGAACACCTGCATCAACCAGCGTCCGCTGGTGAAGGTCGGTGACCAGGTTGCGGCCGGCGAGATCATTGCGGACGGTCCGTCGACCCAGTATGGCGAGCTCGCGCTCGGCCGGAACGTGCTCGTCGCGTTCATGCCGTGGAACGGCTACAACTATGAGGACTCGATCCTCATCTCCGAGCGGATCGTGAAGGACGACGTCTTCACCTCGATCCACATCGAAGAGTTCGAGGTCATGGCCCGCGACACCAAGCTCGGGCCGGAAGACATCACCCGCGACATTCCGAACGTCGGCGAGGAAGCGCTCCGCAACCTCGACGAGGCCGGCATCGTCTACATCGGTGCCGAGGTCGAGCCGGGCGATATCCTGTGCGGCAAGATCACGCCCAAGGGCGAAAGCCCGATGACGCCGGAGGAAAAGCTCCTCCGCGCCATCTTCGGTGAAAAGGCGTCGGACGTTCGCGACACTTCGCTGCGGCTGCCGCCGGGCGTCGCCGGCACGGTCGTTGAAGTGCGAGTCTTCAACCGCCACGGCATCGACGTGGATGACCGTACCCGCGCCATCCAGACCGAGGAAAAGGAGCGGCTGAAGAAGGACGCCGACGACGAACGTGCCATCCTCAACCGTGCGACCTTCTCGCGTCTGCGCGAGATGCTGCTCGGCCAGGTCGCGACTGCGGCTCCCAAGGGCATCAAGAAGGGCGCGACTCTCGACGACGCAACGCTCGAGGCTGCCGAGCGTCACGACTGGTGGAAGATCGCCGTCAAGGACGACAGCCGCCAGGCGGACATCGAGGCCCTGAAGACTCAGTACGACGAGGCGGTGAACGTCATCAGCGCCCGCTATCAGGACCGCGTCGGCAAGCTGGAGGCGGGCGACGAGCTGCCGCCGGGCGTGCTGAAGATGGTCAAGGTGTTCGTCGCGGTGAAACGCAAGCTTCAGCCGGGCGACAAGATGGCCGGCCGTCACGGCAACAAGGGCGTGATCAGCCGCATCCTGCCGAACGAGGACATGCCGTTCCTCGAGGACGGGACTCCGGTCGACATCGTGCTGAACCCGCTCGGCGTGCCGTCGCGCATGAACGTCGGTCAGATCTTCGAGACCCACCTTGGCTGGGCCGCGCGCGGCCTAGGCAAGCAGATTCAGGAGATGCTGGAAGGCATGCACGACCGCGGGCGCGATCTCGCGGACAAGGATGCCAAGGCGCTTCGGACGAAGCTCAAGGACATCTACGGCGATTCCTATGCGCAGGACATCGATGCCCGTGACGATGACGGCGTCGTGGAGCTCGCATCGAACCTGACTGCAGGTATCCCGATGGGCACTCCGGTGTTCGACGGCGCTCGCGAAGCGGACGTCACGAACATGCTGGAGAAGGCGGGGCTGGATCCGTCCGGACAGGTCACCCTGTTCGACGGGCGCACCGGCAATCCGTTCGATCGGAAGGTAACGGTGGGCTACATCTACATGCTGAAGCTTCACCACCTCGTGGACGACAAGATCCATGCCCGTTCGATCGGCCCGTACAGCCTCGTCACCCAGCAGCCGCTGGGCGGCAAGGCGCAGTTCGGCGGACAGCGCTTCGGCGAGATGGAGGTGTGGGCGCTGCAGGCTTACGGCGCTGCCTACACGCTCCAGGAGATGCTGACGGTGAAGTCGGACGACGTGATCGGCCGCACCAAGGTCTACGAGGCGATCGTCAAGGGTGACGACACCTTCGAGGCCGGCATTCCGGAGAGCTTCAACGTTCTCGTCAAGGAAATGCGCAGCCTGGGGCTGAACGTGGAGCTCGAAAGCATCGAGGATCCCGATGCCGAAGGCCCGACCGCCATCGCTGCCGAATAACCAACTTCCACCCAACCCCGCCCGTGTCCCGGGCGGGGTCAGGAGTTACAAATGAACGAACTGACCCCCTTCGCAAATCCGATCGCCAAGCCCGAGACGTTTGACGAGATCAAGATCGGCATCGCCAGCCCGGAGAAGATCCGCAGCTGGTCCTTCGGCGAGATCAAGAAGCCGGAGACGATCAACTACCGCACGTTCAAGCCGGAGCGTGACGGCCTGTTCTGCGCGCGCATCTTCGGCCCGATCAAGGACTACGAATGCCTGTGCGGCAAGTACAAGCGCATGAAGTACAAGGGCATCGTCTGCGAAAAGTGCGGTGTCGAAGTCACCGTCTCGAAGGTCCGCCGCGAGCGCATGGGCCACATCGAGCTGGCCGCCCCTGTCGCGCACATCTGGTTCCTGAAGAGCCTGCCGAGCCGCATCGGGCTTCTGCTCGACATGCAGCTCAAGCAGCTTGAGCGCATCCTCTACTTCGAGAGCTACGTCGTGATCGAGCCCGGCCTCACCGCGCTCGAGAAGTACCAGCTCCTCACCGAGGACGAGCTTCTCGCCGCCCAGGACGAATATGGCGAAGACGCCTTCTCGGCCGGCATCGGCGCCGAGGCCGTCAAGCACATGCTGATGGACCTCGACCTCGAAGGCGAGAAGGAAATCCTGCTCAAGGACCTCGCCGAGACGAAGTCCGAGCTGAAGCCCAAGCGCATCATCAAGCGCCTCAAGGTCGTCGAGAGCTTCCTCGAGTCCGGCAACCGTCCGGAGTGGATGATCCTCGAGGTCATCCCAGTCATCCCGCCCGAGCTGCGCCCGCTGGTGCCGCTGGACGGCGGCCGCTTCGCGACGTCGGACCTCAACGACCTCTATCGCCGGGTCATCAACCGTAACAACCGCCTGAAGCGGCTCATGGAGCTGCGCGCTCCGGACATCATCGTCCGCAACGAGAAGCGCATGCTTCAGGAAGCCGTCGACGCTCTGTTCGACAACGGCCGTCGTGGCCGCACCATCACGGGCGCCAACAAGCGTCCGCTGAAGTCGCTGTCCGACATGCTGAAGGGCAAGCAGGGCCGCTTCCGTCAGAACCTGCTCGGCAAGCGCGTCGACTATTCGGGCCGGTCGGTCATCGTCACCGGTCCGGAGCTCAAGCTTCACCAGTGCGGCCTGCCGAAGAAGATGGCGCTCGAGCTGTTCAAGCCGTTCATCTACTCGCGCCTCGACGCCAAGGGTCTCTCCATGACCCTGAAGCAGGCGAAGAAGTGGGTCGAAAAGGAGCGCAAGGAAGTCTGGGACATCCTCGACGAGGTGATCCGCGAGCATCCGGTGCTCCTGAACCGCGCACCGACGCTCCACCGTCTCGGCATTCAGGCGTTCGAGCCGGTGCTGATCGAGGGCAAGGCGATTCAGCTTCACCCGCTGGTCTGCGCCGCGTTCAACGCCGACTTCGACGGCGACCAGATGGCCGTGCACGTCCCGCTGAGTCTCGAGGCCCAGCTGGAAGCGCGCGTCCTGATGATGAGCACCAACAACATCCTGTCCCCCGCCAATGGCAAGCCGATCATCGTGCCGTCGCAGGACATGGTTCTCGGCCTCTATTACCTGTCGCTCGAAAAGGATGATGAGCCGGGCCAGGGCATGGTGCTCAGCGACATGGCCGAGGTCCACCAGGCGATCGCCGCTGGCGCAGTCACGCTGCACACGAAGATCACCAGCCGCGTCCCGCAGACCGACGAGCAGGGCAACACCTACATGAAGCGGTTCGAAACGACCGCTGGCCGCATGCTGCTCGGCGAGACCCTCCCGAAGAGCCACAAGGTGCCCTTCGAGACCGTCAACCGGGTCCTGACCAAGAAGGAGATCGGCGACGTCATCGACATCGTCTACCGCCACACCGGCCAGAAGGAGACGGTGCTGTTCGCCGACGCGATCATGCAGCTCGGCTTCCGGCACGCGTTTGCCGCCGGCATTTCGTTCGGCAAGGACGACATGGTCATTCCCAAGGCCAAGGTCGACCTCGTGGACGACACCCGCGCGCTCGTGAAGGACTATGAGCAGCAGTACCAGGACGGCCTGATCACCCAGCAGGAAAAGTACAACAAGGTGATCGACGCCTGGTCGCGTTGCGGCGACCAGGTCGCAAGCGCGATGATGAAGGAGATTTCGGCGACTCCAAAGCGTCCCGACGGGCGTCAGGCGGACCTGAACTCGATCTACATGATGGCGCACTCCGGTGCCCGTGGTTCGCAGGCGCAGATCAAGCAGCTTGCCGGCATGCGCGGCCTCATGGCCAAGCCGTCGGGCGAGATCATCGAAACGCCGATCATCTCGAACTTCAAGGAAGGCCTGACCGTCCTCGAATACTTCAACTCGACCCACGGCGCCCGCAAGGGCCTGGCCGACACGGCGCTCAAGACGGCGAACTCGGGTTACCTGACCCGCCGTCTTGTCGACGTGTCGCAGGATGCGGTGATCATCGAGGAGGATTGCGGAACCGACCGAGCGCTCGAAATGCGCGCGATCGTCCAGGGCGGCGCCGTCATCGCTTCGCTTGCCGACCGTATCCTGGGCCGCACCACGGCCGAAGACATCATGGATCCGAAGTCCGGCGACGTGTTCATCGAGGAGGGCACCCTTCTCGACGAGCCGATGGTCGCCCGGATCGAGGAGATCGGCGTCCAGGGCGTGAAGATCCGCTCACCGCTGGTCTGCGCGTCGAAGCAGGGCGTCTGCGGCAAGTGCTACGGGCGTGACCTCGCCCGCGGTACGCCCGTCAACATCGGTGAAGCTGTCGGCGTCATCGCCGCCCAGTCGATCGGTGAGCCGGGCACCCAGCTGACGATGCGGACCTTCCACATCGGCGGCGCGGCGCAGCTCAACGAGCAGTCGAACCTCGAGGCGCCGGTCGACGGCACCATCGAGCTTCGTGACATGCCGACGATTGCCGACCCGCGTGGACGGCACATCTCGCTGTCGCGCTCGGGTGAAATCGCGATCCTCGACATGGACGGCCGCGAGCTCTCGACGCACCGCCTGCCTTACGGCGCGCACCTGCTTTGCGAGAGCGGCCATATCGTCAGCCGTGGCGACCGCATCGCCGAATGGGATCCGTCGTTCAGCCCGGTGATCACCGAGAAGGCCGGTACCGTGAAGTACCAGGACCTGATCGAGAACCGGACCATGACGGAAGTTGTCGACGAGTCGACCGGCATCACGCAGCGCGTCGTCACGGACGATCTCGCCAAGTCGAAGAAGGATACGCCCCACCCGCGCCTCACCCTGATGGGCAAGGACGCGAAGGAAGCGGCCGTCTACCGGCTCGCCCCGGGAGCGATCGTCGCGGTCGAGGATGGCCAGTCGGTGGAGGCCGGCGAAGTGCTGGCGCGCATGCCGCGGGAAGCCGCGCGTACGCGTGACATCACCGGTGGTCTGCCGCGCGTCGCCGAGCTGTTCGAGGCGCGCAAGCCGAAGGAGAACGCGATCATCGCCAAGGTGTCCGGCAAGGTCACCTTCATGCGCGACTACAAGGCAAAGCGTAAGATCGCGATCGTGCCCGACGATGGTTCGGATCCGGTCGAGTATCTCGTCCCGAAGTCGAAGATGATCGAGGTCCAGGAAGGCGATTATGTGAAGCGCGGCGACAATCTCGTCGGCGGTTCACCCGATCCGCACGACATCCTCGAAGTTCTCGGCGTCGAGGCGCTGGCCGAATATCTCGTCAGCGAGATCCAGGAGGTCTATCGGCTCCAGGGCGTGAAGATCAACGACAAGCACATCGAGGTGATCGTTCGCCAGATGCTGCAGAAGGTGGAGATCACGGACGGCGGCGACACCACGTTGCTGGCCGGCGAGCAGGTGGATCGCGATGAGATGGACGAGAACAACGCCCGTCTCACCAAGAACCAGCGCCGCGCCGAGGGCAAGCCGGTCCTGCTCGGGATCACCAAGGCGTCGCTGCAGACCCGCAGCTTCATCTCGGCGGCCTCGTTCCAGGAAACCACGCGCGTCCTCACGGAAGCCGCGGTTCAGGGCAAGGTCGACACGCTGAACGGTCTCAAGGAAAACGTCATCGTCGGCCGGCTCATCCCGGCAGGCACGGGCGCTGGAATGAACCGTCTGCGGGTTGCTGCTTCTTCGCGTGACACGGCGCTTCGCGCCGCCCAGCGCAAAATCCAGGAGTCGCTGATCCTGCCGAACACTGCAGCCGAAGAGCATGCCGCCGAGCTCGCGCAGGGCCCGGAGGCGGCGACCCACTCGGATCCGCTCGCGGAAGTCGCGCCGTCGGGTCACGGGCTGGACGCCGACGCGGGTGATTACCTGCAGGACTAACGCCCGCTCGCCAGTGCAAGAAAAAGCCCCGTCGGCGTTATGCCGGCGGGGCTTCTTTTTGGTCGTTCGGTCGTCAGGCTACCTGCAGTAGCCGGTCTTCATCGTGTTCTCCGTGCAGTTCGCAGCCGAGCCCACATCGGCGGCCGCACCGCGGACCGTATTGCACGCGGCAATGGTCAGCGCGGCTGCAATCAGAGAGACCTCGAAAACCTTGCGAGCCATGATCACTCCTTCCGTTGAGGGTACGGAATGACCATGGCTGCGAGGGCAACCAATTGTCTAGTGAGTGCTTAGCAGCGCTGCGTTCCGTTGATCGCGTTTTCGGTGCAATTCGCGACCGAGTTCACGTCGCGGGCAGCACCACGGACGGTGTTGCAAGCCGCGGTAGCAAGGGCCAAGCCAATCAGCGTGGCAGTTGCGATTTTCTGTACCATAGTATCCTCCTGGTATGATGGCGTGCATGAACGCCGGAACGGCAGGAACGGCTCCATTGCGGTAGCGTTATTTTCTCGGAAGAGGTGTTTCGGATGATGCGCAAAGCGGTCTGGGCGGTGCTGGCGTTGGCAAGTTGCGCGACGCCGCGCGTCGAGCAGCCGCACCATATCCGGCCCCTGCGGCCACTCGACGTCCCGACCATCCCTTACGTTGAGAACGCCGCCGCGGAGGAGTTGATGGGAAGCCTCACCTACGAGGACGCGTGCCTGATGTTCCGGGTCGAGGGCGGCGAGCGCCTCTTGCCGGTTTGGCCAACCTCGAGCGTTTTCAACGGCACCTCGCTGATCTTTCACCGGCCTGGCAAGACCGACCAGCCGATGCTGGTAAACCAGGAAGTGGTCATCGGCGGCAACCGCTTGCCCGCCGGCTATGCGCAATCGAACCTCGGCCCGTACCTGCAGCGCTGCGGCGGAATTCCCTTCTTCGTCGCGGAAGTCACTCCCGCCGACTGACGTCAGACCGCAACCGGTGCCGAGATGTGCGGGTGCGGGTCGTATTCTTCGAACGCGAAGTCGTCCGGCTCATAGTCGAACAGGCCCTGCCCGCGATCCTTGATCACGAGGCGCGGCAGGGGGCGCGGCTCGCGGCCCAGCTGCAGACGAGCCTGCTCCAGATGGTTCGAGTAGAGGTGGCAGTCGCCGCCCGTCCACACGAACACTCCGGGCTCAAGGCCGCACTCGCGCGCCAGCATGTGGGTGAGGAGCGCATAGCTGGCGATGTTGAAGGGGACGCCGAGGAAAATGTCGGCGCTGCGTTGGTACAGCTGCATGTTCAACCGGCCGGCCGCAACTTGCGTCTGGAAGAGGCAATGGCATGGTGCCAGCGCCATCTTCTGGATCTCGCCCGGGTTCCACGCGGTGACGATCTGGCGACGCGACGCAGGATCCTTGCGAATGAGCTCGATCAATTGCGCGATCTGGTCGATGTGCCTGCCGTCGGCACCTTCCCAGTCCCGCCACTGCTTCCCGTAGACGGGGCCAAGATCGCCGTTCTCGTCCGCCCATTCGTCCCAGATGCGAACTTTGCGCTCCTTGAGCCAGGCAATGTTGGTGTCCCCGCGAAGGAACCACAGCAGCTCGACGATGATCGATCGCAAGTGCAGCTTCTTGGTGGTGAGGAGGGGAAAACCCTCCGCAAGGTCGAAGCGCATCTGCGCTCCGAACCATGACAGCGTGCCGGTGCCGGTGCGGTCCTCCTGTGGTACGCCGCGGTCGAGAATCTGCTGCATGAGGTCGAGGTACTGGCGCATTGCAGGACCCTAAACCGCCGATGCAGCGGCTCCAAGAGCCTGCCGCAGTTTGCTCCGATTTGGCGATTATCTGGCGATCTGGATGAAGTTCGGGTGGGACGGCGGCTGTGTCCTCACCTACGGTTCGGTCCATGTTCCATCAGCGTGCCGAACTCCCGCTGAAGCTCGACGGCCTAGCGGCTGCGCAGGCGTTCTTTTCCGGCTGCCTCGCGGACTCGGATCCGGCGCGGGAGAGCTTGTGGGTGGCGCATCTCGACGAGACGGCGCGCTGCCTGCACCTCACCCGCCACGACGGCAATGAGACGACAAGTCCCTTTCCTCTCCGCGACATCATCGCCGATGCTGCAGCCCATGGCAGCGCCGGCATCGTGCTCGCGCATAACCATCCGAGCGGCGATCCGCGGCCGAGCGATTCCGATTGCCGGTCGACCCGCCGGCTAGCCTCGGCTGCCGAAGCGCTCGACTGCGCGATCCTCGACCACCTCGTTTTCGCTGGAGAGCAGTGCACGAGCTTCCGGAGGCTCGGACTGCTTTAGACTTTGCAGGGCCTGATCTGTTCGGGAGCGGGCCTCGGCCCCGCCACCTGGAATGCCATGAGGTAGACGTCGGTGTCACCCAGCCGCGCAAACCGGACCGCGCGCAGTCCAAGCGCTGCGAACTCACACTTCAGCTGGTTCGGAGGGGTGCCGTGCCGCTCGATCGGCCGGTCCGAGTCCACGACAATATATTCGCTGCCCGGCTTCCCGGCCTGACGCAGGTGCCAGAGGAATGCGTAAGGCGACTGCACCTCATGGTACATGTGGACGAGGAAAACGCGGTCGAACGATGCTTCCGGCAGCATCGGATTGTCAGGGGCGCCGAGCTTGACGGCGACATTGTCCAGCCGCTCGCGCTGAACACGATCGCTGAGCTGGTCGCGAGTTTCGGGAACGATATCCTCGGCAAGCACACGGCCTTTCGGCCCGACCACCGGCGCGAGGCGCACGGTATAATAGCCCTCGCCGGCACCGACGTCGGCTACCCACATGCCCCGTTTCACTCCCGCGAGCCGGATGACTTCCTCGGCCTCGCCGACACGATCGCGGGCGTCCTCGGTAGAGAAGGCGTTGCTGACGGTCGGCGCGACGGCGCGGTTGGCGACGGGGAACTGCGGCTCCGTGGGCTTGGCGCGGCAGCCACCTAGCCCGAGCGCGAGGAAGGCACCAACGGCGGCAGCCCTAATCGACATCCTCTACCTCGACAGTCTCGCCCGTGACCCGCTGCGACAGGGCGGCCGCCATGAAACGGTCGAGATCGCCGTCGAGAACGTCGGCGGGCGCAGTCGAAGTTACCCCCGTCCGCAGGTCCTTCACGAGCTGGTACGGCTGCAGCACATACGAACGGATTTGGTGTCCCCAGCCGATATCGGTCTTGGAAGCATTGGCAGCGTCAGCCTCGGCCTCGCGCTTCTGCAGCTCGGCCTCGTACAGCCGTGCTTTCAGCTGCTTCATGGCCGACGCGCGGTTCTTGTGCTGGGATCGCTCGCTTTGGCAGGCGACGACAATGCCGGTCGGCACGTGCGTGATCCGCACCGCGCTGTCGGTCGTATTGATGTGCTGGCCGCCGGCGCCGGAGGCCCGATAGGTATCGATCCGAAGCTCGGACTCGTTGATCTGGATGTCGATGTCGTCATCGACTTCGGGATACACCCAGACGCTTGAAAAGCTCGTGTGGCGGCGCGCGTTGGCGTCGTACGGACTGATGCGAACCAGCCGGTGCACGCCGCTTTCGGTCTTCAAATTGCCGTAGGCGTTCTCGCCTTTCACCAGGATGGTCGCCGACTTGATGCCGGCTTGTTCTCCCGAATGGTGGTCGATCAGCTCAACCTTGAAGCGGTGCCGTTCGCCCCAGCGGCTGTACATCCGCTGCAGCATCTCGGCCCAGTCCTGGCTCTCTGTGCCGCCCGCTCCGGCGTTGATTTCGACATAGGCGTTGTTGGCATCCGCCTCTCCCGCCAGCAGTGCCGCGATCTTGTCGCGTTCGGCCCGCTCGGCAAGTTCCGCGAGCGTCCGGACGCCGTCATCGACGAGGTCGGTGTCGCCTTCGGTCTCCGCCATCTCCATCAGTTCGGCGGTGTCG
The DNA here is from genome assembly GCF_054263715.1 of Sphingomonas sp. F9_3S_D5_B_2. Classification (NCBI taxonomy): domain Bacteria; kingdom Pseudomonadati; phylum Pseudomonadota; class Alphaproteobacteria; order Sphingomonadales; family Sphingomonadaceae; genus Sphingomonas; species Sphingomonas sp. F9_3S_D5_B_2. Next base: position 222,765 of record NZ_JBSZFB010000004.1, read on the forward strand.
GCCAGTTCCTGCTCGATCGCGCGCGTGGCGTTGATCGCCTCGTCGAGGCGCCGCCGCTCGCGCATGACCTCCTGCGCCGCCTTGGGGTCGTCCCACAGCGTCGGGTCTTCGACCTGAGCGTTCAACTCCTGCAGCCGGCGCTGCGCACGGTCCCAGTCCAGGAAGCGGCGCAGCAGTGCGGTTGCGGCATTGATCTGGTCGATATGGGCCTGCGCTTCGGCGCGCATGATGGGTCAGCTTTCGTAATGACTGTTCTGAGAAGCGCTTATTAGACGGCCTTTTGAGTTGGCAAGGCGGCGACCGGCGTTGCCGGTGCTGCGACAGGAGGCTGGGGAGCAGGCGTCGGCCTAGGCGCAGGGCTGGTTCGCCGTTGAGCCGGCTTCGGCGCCCGCACCGCCTGCTGGGCAGGCTGCGGCCGCGGTTGCGCCTGCTGCTGCGCGCCCGGCCTGTACGGATCGCCCATTGCCCCATGGAGCGTGCGGCGAGGCTCGGTCTCCGGCTGGAAGGCTTCCCAGATCACCGGCGACTTTGCGTCCTCGACCGTGGGGAAGACGCCATACACCCGCTTGCCGCTGGCGCGGTCGATGCGGACCCAGCGGATCCCGGGCGGAGCGACGAACGGCACCTTCGGCTGGTCCTTCAATGCGGTGAGCGCCCACTGCTTGAACACCGGCGCAGCGATGCGTCCGCCCTGGGCATTGCCGCCCATCGGCCGGGGGTTGTCATATCCCATGTAGACGCCGGCAACGATGTCGGGAGTGCCGCCCACGAACCAGACGTTGGTCGGGCCGTTGGTCGTGCCCGTCTTTCCGAACATCGGCCGGTCGAGGTCGCGAAGCACGGTTGCGGTGCCGCGCTGGATGACGCCTTCCATGACGTGGACCATCTGGAAAGAGGCCATCGGGTCGAGCAACTGCCGCGTGCGGTTCGGCGGCCGCGGCATCGACTTTCCGTCCCAATCGCGAGCGTTGCAATTGTCCATCAGCGCGCAGCGGTTGTCGGAGCGGTAGATGACCTTGCCGTGCCGGTCCTGAACATAGTCGATGGTCGTCGGCTTCACCGAACGGCCCTGATTGGCAAGCACGGCGTAAGCGTTGACCAGTCGCTCGACCGTCGTCTCGCCCGCGCCGAGCGCGAAGGAGAGGTAATTGCCATAATCGCCGACACCTAGCCGGCGCGCCGTATCGGTGATCTTGGCCATGCCGATCATCGACGCTGCACGAACGGTCATCAGGTTGCGCGACTGTTCCAGACCCCAGCGAAGCGTATGCGGGCCCGCGGAGCGGTGGTCGAAGTTGACGAAGCACTTGTTGCCGAGGCCGGCGCCCTGCCAGACGCAGAACGGTGCATCGAGCTCGATCGTGGCCGGCGTGAAGCCATTCTCGAGCGCGGTCACGTACACGATCGGCTTGAACGCCGAACCCGGCTGGCGAAGCGCCTGCGTCGCGCGGTTGTAACTGGAGCCGACAACGTCGAAGCCGCCCTGCATGGCCAGGACGCGGCCGGTGTGCACTTCTTCGGCGAGCATGCCTCCGGAGATCTGCGGGACCGAGCGAAGCGTGTAGTTGCCCGGCGTGGCTTCCTTGACGATGATGACCATGCCTGGCCGCAAGAAGCCGAAGGCTGTTCCGCCGACGCCGCGCTTGGGCATCGACGCTCCGGACGCGGGGAGCGTTCCCTGCGTGCCGTTGCTGAAGCCGATGGTCGCCGATCCACCCGACTTGCTCAGCACGACGGCCTTTTTCCAGTCGATGTAGCCAGTGCCGACCGGCGTGCGGTCGAGCGCTGCGGCCCAGTCCTTGTCCAGGTCGATGCTCTTGCCGAGGTCGGCCCAGTTGTGGCTGCCGCCGAACCGCACCAGGCCGTCACGAAGGGACTGCGCCGCGGCGTCCTGCATCGTCGGCACCATCGAGCTGCGCACCCACAGCCCGCCGCCGTAGAGGCTGTTCGGTCCATTCTCCTGGGATTCGCCGAACTGCTTGATCAGCTCACGGCGGACCTCTTCCATGAAATAGCCACCTTGCTGGCGGAATTTCTCGCTGCTGCCGTAGCGGATCGTACCGAGCGGCGTCGCTGCCGCCGAGCGCCACGCGTCTTCGCTGATGTAGCCGTTACGCGACATCTCCCGCAGCACGTAGTTGCGGCGGTCGAGCGCTCGCTGCGTTGCCCGTTCCGGATCGTAGTTGGCTGGCGCCTTCGGGAGCACGGCGAGATAGGCCGCCTCCGGCAGCGTCAGTTCATTGACGTCCTTGTCGAAATAGGCGCGCGCCGCGGCCTGGACGCCGTACGCATTGCGGCCAAGGAAGATGGAATTGAGATACAGTTCAAGGATCTGCTGCTTGCTGAGCGTCGACTCCAGCCGGAAGGCCAGGATCGCCTCGCGCGCCTTGCGGCCCACGTTGTAGCTCGAGTCCCGCAGCAGATATTTGGCCACCTGCTGCGTGATGGTCGAGCCGCCCTTGGCCCGGCCGCCGCCGGTCACGCTCTTCGCCGCGTAGTCGAATACCGCGCCTGCTAGGCCCGGGTAATCGATACCGTGGTGCTGGAAGAAACCCTTGTCCTCGGCTGAGATGAAGGCCTGGACGACGAGCGGCGGGATTTCGTCATAGGCCAGTTCCACCCGTCGTTCGCGCGCGAAGGTCTGGATCGGCTCACCTTCGTAGCCACGGACGTTCGTCGGGAGCGGCGGCTCGTAGGCGAGCAGCGTCTCGGACGAGGGCAGACCCGCTGCGAAGTAGAGCCACATAGCGGCGAACAGAGTGAACAGCCCAAGGGCCGACCAGGTCAGCCAGCGCAGCCAGCGGCGGCGCCACAACGGATCGACGCGTTCGTGCACGCGCCGATTGAAGGCGACCAGATCTGGAAGCGGCCAGGAGGGGACGGTCAAGCGGTCGAACTTCATCCGGGCCAGCGTCTAGCGGCTTCCGAGCGCGGAGAGAAGTTACGATTCGACGCGCGACCGGGCGGCCACGTCGGCTTCGATGGCCTGGGCAAGCGCAAGCACGATTGCCTTGCGGTGGCGCGGGTCGCGAAGCAGCAGTTCGTCGTCCGCATTGCTGATGTAGCCTGCCTCGAACAGGATCGCCGGCGTTGCCGCCCGACGAAGGACGTGGAACGCGGCGAAGCGATGCGGCTGCGGCCGCAGCTCGAACCGGCCGGACGCACGGGCGGCAACGCGCGTCGCGAACTCGGCGGACGCGTTCATCTGGTCGCGCATCGAGAGGTCTGACAGCATTGCAGCAACCGTGCCGCCTCCCCCGTCCGAAGTAGCCGTGCCATTGTCCGCCGCGGCGATACGCGCTGCTTCCGCGTCGGATGCGACATCCGACAGCGAGTAGATCGTCGCTCCGCGCGCAAGGGCATTGGGGGCACTATCCATGTGGAGCGAGACGAATGTCGTGGCGTCCAGCCGCCGCGCAACATCGGCGCGCTGGTCGAGCGTGAGATAGCGGTCGTCGGCACGCGTCATCGCGACGCGCACGCGGCCCCGCTGGACCAGAGCGTCGCGAAGTTCGCGGGCGAGCTCCAGCGTGAGGTCCTTCTCCTGAATCTGGCCTGATACGCTGGTTGCGCCCGGATCGGTTCCGCCATGTCCGGCATCGATGACGACGATCGGGCGGCCCGCTGCTGCAGCCCCGGCATAGATGCGGTCCGATACGGCAGTCGGCAGAGCCAGGGTCAGTGCCCCCGGCCTCGCCTCGCCGACGGCAGCCGGCGAGTGCTCGTCCGCCGCAGTGGTGGCACCGCCACGGTCGGCGCTCGCGAGAAGCAGGGCGGCGACCGTGACGGCGCCTGCCACGACCGCACCTGCGGCCACGGTCCTGCTGATCATCGGCACCTTCACGTCCCCAGCAACCCCTTCCGTCACACGCAAGCTATCACGCAGACATGGTTATTGCGAAATTACAGCTGTTACTCCCCGTTTTCGGGTGCGCATGGTTGCGGGCTTAACCATGGGGTGCTAACCCGTCACGCGTCGGCTTTCCGCCGGCAAATTGCCGGCTGTCGGTGCGAAAGACAGCGGCTCCCACGAGGTTGAAGCTCGCATGATGCCACAGAACGCCCCGGCCGCGCTTCCGAACGAAGCCGCGGGCGCTTTTCTCGCGCCGGAACGCGGGATGGCACATGCAGCAGAGCCACTTTCACTGACATCCGCCAGCGCGAACGGCTTCCAGCCGTGGAACGCGGCCATCATCACTGCGCGCCGCCGGCACAGCCCGGCGCTTTGGCGCGCCCGGAGAAATTTCAATGTCCATGCGCATGCTGATCGACGCGCGCCACCCGGAGGAGACCCGGGTCGCAGTCGTCAAGGGAAACCGGATCGAAGAGTTTGATTTCGAGTCCGCCGAGCACAAGCAGCTCAAAGGGAATATCTATCTAGCCAAGGTCACCCGTGTCGAACCGTCGCTCCAGGCGGCGTTCATCGATTACGGCGGAAACCGCCACGGCTTTCTCGCCTTCAGCGAGATCCATCCCGACTATTATCAAATCCCGAAGGCTGACCGCGAAGCACTGCTCCGCGAAGAGGCCGAACACGCCGCCGAGGAAGAGCGGCTCCGCGCCGCCGAGTTCGACGACGAGGACGACCTCCACGATACGGACTCGGAAGATCGTGATCACCACGACGACGAAGAAGACGAGCACGCCGCCGACGACCACGAGCACGGTGATGAAGAGCATCCGGTCGCGACCGGAACCGGCTCCAATCGCTCGCCGGTCGACGAGTCCGCCGCCGACGAGCTTCGCCAGAAGCGCCAGGCGCTGCGCCGCCGCTACAAGATCCAGGACGTCATCCAGCGCCGCCAGGTTCTGCTCGTCCAGGTCGTCAAGGAAGAGCGCGGCAACAAGGGCGCCGCACTCACCACCTATCTGTCGCTGGCCGGCCGCTATTGCGTGCTGATGCCGAACACGAGCCACGGCGGCGGGATCTCCCGCAAGATTTCCAACGGCGCCGACCGAAAGCGCCTGAAGCAGGTCATGTCCGACCTCAAGCTGCCGTCCACCATGGGGCTGATCGTCCGCACTGCGGGGCTTTCCCGCACGAAGGTCGAGATCAAGCGCGACTTCGACTACCTCGCGCGTCTCTGGGACGAGATCCGCGAGCGTACATTGGGCAGCACCGCGCCGGCCCTGATCTATCGCGACAGCGACCTCGTTAAGCGGGCGATCCGCGACCTCTATCACCGCGAGATCGACGAAGTGATCGTCGAGGGCGAGACCGGCTACAAGGCGGCGCGTGGCTTCATGAAGCTGCTAATGCCGAGCCACGTCCGCCGCGTGTCGCTGCACAGCGAAACCACCCCGCTGTTTCAGCGCTACGGTGTCGAGGACCAGCTTTCGGCGATGTACCAGCCGACGGTGCAGCTGAAGTCCGGCGGCTATCTGGTCATCAACCCCACCGAAGCTCTGGTGTCCATCGACATCAACTCGGGCCGGTCCACCCGCGAGCACAATATCGAGCAGACGGCGTTTGCCACAAACATCGAAGCGACTGCCGAGATCGCCCGCCAGCTTCGGCTGCGCGACATGGCAGGCCTCGTTGTCATCGACTTCATCGACATGGAGCAAAACGGCCACGTTCGGAAAGTCGAGCGGGCGATGAAGGAAGCGCTGAAGAACGATCGCGCGCGCATCCAGGTGGGGCGCATCTCATCCTTCGGGCTGATGGAAATGAGCCGCCAGCGCCTGCGCACCGGTGTCCTCGAGGCGTCCACGCGTCCCTGCGCCCATTGCGAAGGCACGGGCCTGATGCGGACCGCGTCGTCCGCCGGCCTTGCTGCGCTGCGGATGATCGAGGACGAAGCCGCCCGCGGCCGCGGCGAACGCGTGCTTCTACGCGCCGGCCGCGAAGCTGCGGTGTACGTACTCAACAAGAAGCGCGCCGAGCTTGCCGACATCGAAGAGCGCTACGGCGTGTTCATTGAGGTCGCGATCGACGAGTCCCTCGAAGGCGCACGCATGACCGTCGAAAGCTCGGGTCCCCGCCCGATCGCCCGCCCACGCGCGGAGCCGGTACCTTTCTCCGAGGAGCCCGCCGACGAGATCGATGATGAGACCGACGAGGTCGAGGAGGACGAGCGCGACGAAGAGGAAGAACCAGCCGCTTCCGACCGCGCCCCGCGGCAGCGCCAGGGTCAACGCGACGGCGAAGGTGAAGGCGATGCCGATCGCCAGGGCCGCAAGCGCCGGCGTCGCCGTCGGGGTGGCCGTGGTCGCCGCCGCGACGGTGAGCCCGGAGCCGAGGGCGAGCACGTCGCCGATCACGGCGAGGAGCAGGGACCCGCGGACAGCGGCGAAGCTCCGGTCGATGTCGACAGCTCGCCGCTGGTCGAGCGCCCGGTCTCGGAAGAAGCACCGATCGCGGAAACCGCGCCTCTTGAGGAGCCGCAGCCCAAGCGCCGCCGGAGCCGTCGTAAGCCGGCTGCCGCTGAGCCGGAGACGGGTTCTGAGCCGCAGGCCGAAATCGCCGTTGCGGAACCGGCACCGGCAGAAGCACCGCCCGCCGAGACAGTCGACCAGGCCGCGCCGCCGACGGGAACGACCGGGGAGATTGCTCCGCCTGCCAAGCCGGCGCGCAAGCGCCGGACCAAGGCGGCCGCTGCGGCAGCCGATCCGGTAGCCGTCGATCCGGCGCCCGTCGAACAGCCTGCACAGGCCGAGCCTGAAGCGCCGGTCCCACCGCCCGCAAGCAACGATAGCGGCGGAGGAGACTCGGACGAGGACGGAGAGCCTCGCCGCGGCGGCTGGTGGCAGCGCACCTTCGGCTAACGGTCGGCGGCTTTTCATCGCCGGTTCACCGCTTCGGATGCTAAGCCGAGGCAGATGAGACCAGCGTTGTCCCGCTTCGTCCGGCTGTTCATGGCGGCGCTGCTGCTTGCCATGTCGACATGGCAGCCGGCACTCGCACAGGACAGCGGGGCGCAGCTCTCGGAGCTTCGCGACACCGAGACGGAGCTGCTGTTCAAGGACATCTCCCGCCCGCTCATCCAGGGGGCGAAGCTCGATCCGGACAGCGTCTCCGTGGTCCTGCTCAAGGACCCGGAGATCAACGCCTTCGTTGCGACCGGCCAGACCGTCTACATCCAGTCGGGCCTGCTGCTCGCCGCTGACAACGTGGACCAGCTCCAGGGCGTAATCGCCCACGAACTGGGCCACGTGGCGGGCGGCCATTCCGTCCGCTTCCATGATGGCGAGAGCCAGGCTTCGAAGATCAGCATCGCCACGCTGGTTCTCGGCGCGCTGGCAATCGCCGCCGGCGCTGGCGAGGCCGGCATGGGACTGCTCGCGGCTGGTCAGCAGGTCGCGATGGGCAAGCTGCTCGCGTTCTCACGGACCCAGGAAGCTACAGCCGACCAGGCCGGAGCGAGCTACCTCTCCAAGGCGGGAGTCAGCGGGAAAGGCCTGCTCGACTTCTTCGGCAAGCTGCAGAACGAAGAGTATCGCCTCGCGGTATACGACACGGATAGCTATGCGCGCACGCACCCGCTGTCATCGGAGCGCATCCAGGCTCTCGAACAGCTCTTCCGGAAGGATCCGGCGTGGGGCAAGCCGCCCGACCCCGCGCTCGAAGCTCGCTTCCAGCGCGTCAAGGCGAAGCTGATCGGCTTCGTCGATCCGCGTCATGCGGTTCACAAATATCCCGAGAGTAACCAAACCGTCGCCGGCCATTACGCGCGCGCTTACGCCTATCATGTCAGCGGTTACCCGGACAAAGCGCTGTCGGAAGCCAATGCGCTGCTCAAAACCACTCCCGCCGACCCCTTCTTCCTCGAGCTGAAGGGCCAGATCCTGCTTGAGTCCGGCAAGCCGGCGGAAGCGATCGCGCCGCTCCGGGAAGCGACCGAACAGTCGGGCCGGGCGCCGCTCATCGCATCGATGCTCGGCCACGCGCTGGTGGCCACCGAAGACACCAAGAACTTCGCCGAGGCCAAGCAAGTCCTCAAGTCCGCCGTGGTGCGTGACAACGACAATCCGTTCGCCTGGTACCAGCTTGGCGTCATCTACGAGAATGAGGGCGACGAAGGCCGGGCAGCACTCGCAACGGCCGAACGCAGCAGCCTCGAGGACAATCCCAAGCTTGCCCTTGCAAGCGCCAACCTGGCGATGAGCGGTATCCCGTCGGGAAGCCCGGACTGGCTTCGCGCGCAGGATATCGCCATGGTCGCCAAGGCTGAGTTGAAAACCAAAAAGAAAGACAGGGATTAGTGAGCGACCATGCTGCGCCGCGGACCGGCGGAACGTTGGGAGCAGCGGTTATTGGCGGCGTTGTCGGCGCCATTCTGACCGCGCTCGTGATCCTCTTCGCCGTTCCTCAGTATCTCAGCGGCAAGATCGTCCGGCAGGGTATGATGGCCGACCCCCAGATCCTCGCCGACGCTGCCGAGAGGCTGCGCGACTCGCAGTACGCGCCGGCGATCGCGGCCAACAAGGCTGCGCTCGAAACGCCGTTCGCAAGCTCGTGGAAAGGTTCGGCGAAACCTGACGTCACGCTCGTCGAGTTCTTCGACTACGCCTGCCCCTACTGCAAGGCGAGCAACCCGGCCATCGACCGGCTGGTGCAGGAGGACAACGGTGTGCGCGTCGTCTACCGCGAGCTGCCGATCCTGGGGCCAAACAGCGTGATCGCCGCCCGCCTTTCCCTCCAGGCGTCCAAGGCTGGGCACTTCACCACCTTCCACGACACGCTGTGGGCAACCGGACGTCCGGCGCCGGAAACGATTGCAGTGGCGGCGAAGGCTGCAGGCGTTCCCGCGGAGCCCGCGTCGGACCCGGCGATCGAGGCCGAGCTGAAGCGCAACTTCCAGCTCGCCGGCCAGCTCGGTGCAACCGGAACGCCCCTGTTCGTAATCGGTGATCGCGTGGTGAATTCCGCTGTCGGCTACGATGCTCTCAAGCAGGCGGTCGCAGCAGCCCGCGCCAGGAGCTAGGCACCGGTCATTTCCCGAACGCGGGCCCGACGGTCTGCACCGGAATCTGGGTCGCGGTCGGGTTTGCCGCCGGCGCATCCCTATCGCCGATCAGCCGCTTCAACCTGAAAACCGCGTTGTTGTAGTCGATGTAGGCGTCTGCGGTCGCCGTCTCGGCTGAGCGCCACGCCTGCCGCGCGTTCGAAACCTGGGCGACCAGCCCCTGTGCCGTCTCCGGCGGCGCGGTCAGTAGCAGCTGCTCGGCGCGCTGCAGCGCCTGCAGGGCCTGCTTGGGATCGGGCAGGTTGCGGATGCGGTTCTCGGCGCGCGAGACGGCGAGCAGCTGCTGGCGGACATCATAAGCAACGCGCTCGCGCAGCTCCTCGACATCGGCATCGGCCTGCTCACGCTGGATCTGCGCCACCTGCTGGTTGCGGCGCAACTGCCCGTTGTCCCACTGGACGAACGGAACGCTGATGTTGACCAGCCCACCCTCCTGGCGAAGGCGGTCGTAGCGCCCGTCGTACACGGCTCCTCCGGCAAGCTGCTGACTGGCGAAAGCGCCGACGCGGACGGTCGGACGACGCGAATCCGAAGCCTGCTGCATCGAGGTCTGCGCCTGCTTTACCTTGAGCAGCGCCGACTTGATATCCGGCCGGCGGCTCAGGGCACGCGCAAGGACTCCGTCCCGCTCGACCGGCTGCTTGCGTCCGCGGAAGTCGCTGGTCAGCCGAAGGCGGGCTTCGGGCGGCACCCGCAAGATCTGCTTCAGTCCATCCTGCGCATTGTCCGCGTTCTCGCGACTGCTCTGCGCAGTCTGCTGGGCGTTCGCGAGCTCGACCTGAAGGAAGCTGCCGAGGGACGATTTCGGCCCCGCGCGCGCGAGCAGGTCCCCGATCTCTTTTGCGACCCGCTCATCGGCGTCCGCGCTGTTCTGCGCACGCAGCGCGTTCAAATAGGCTGTCTGCACATCGAGGGTGACGTCGAGCGCCGTGTTGGCGACGTCTTCCGCCGCTATTCCGCGCCACAGGTCGGCCTGGCGAACCTGGCGGCGGATCACGCCACCGACATCGATCGGCATCGACAGGTCGGCACTGGCATTGCCACGAAATTCACCGAGGCTGGCTTCATCATAGGCATAGGTGTTGCCGCGGAACGCAAGGTCGCGCGCCTGCTGGTTCAGGCCAACGCTGGTCGTCAGCTTCGGCAAATACTGGGACTTGGCATTGGCCACCCTCAATTCGTTCTGGCTGAGCGAACGTTTCGCCCGCGCGGTGCGGAAGCTGCGCTGCTGAGCCAGCGCTACTGCATCGTCGATGCAGAGGTCGTACGTCTCGCCATTCGAGGCATCGTTGCCGCCACTTTGCTGCAGGGGCGGTTCATTTGCGGCACCCGCGGCGCCCGAGCCCATGACAGCAATGCCGAGCAGAAAACGCAAGTACGGACCCATTCGGCACTCTCCGAAACGCGGCTGCCATTTGTTGCTGACCCCCGCAGCCCCGTCATGCTGGCGCACGACCATGGGGAAGCGATTCTTCCGTTTGCTAAGGGAACATGGGTCAGAATTCGAGGGAGAAACGGGCCGTTCGTCCCGGAGCAGAATCGCCCTGCCGGAAAGTCAGTTCGCCTCGGCGCGCTTGAAGCCCTGGGCGATCACGTACCACTCGCTCGAGTCCTTGCGGCTGGCGGGCGGCTTGGCATGCTTCACGGTGGTGAAATGCCGCTTGAGTTGGGCCAGCAGGGCGTTGTCCGTGCCGCCCGCGAGAACCTTGGCGACATAGGCCCCGCCAGGCCGCAGAACCTCGGTTGCGAATTCGAGGCCCGCTTCGACCAACGCCATCGTGCGCAGGTGGTCGGTCTGCGGATGTCCGACCGTATTTGCGGCCATGTCGGACATGACGAGGTCGGCCGGCCCGCCCAGGGCCTCCTTCAGCCGGTCCGGGGCATCCTCCGCCATGAAGTCCATCTGCAGGATGGCCACGCCGTCAATCGGGTCCGTCGGCAGAAGGTCGATGCCGACGACGGCGGCCTGCGGGATCTTCCGCCGGACCACCTGGCTCCAGCCGCCTGGCGCGATGCCGAGATCGATCACGGAGCGGACGCCACGCAGCAGCCCGAACTTCTCGTCGAGCTCCAGCAGCTTGTAGGCCGCGCGGCTCCGGTAATTCTCCGCCTTCGCGCGCTTCACGTACGGGTCGTTGAGTTGCCGCTCGAGCCAGCGCGTGGACGATACCTTGCGGCCCCTCGCCGTTTTCAGTCGCTTCACAACGAATGGCCGTCGCGCGCCATCAACGACCGCAGGATTCCCTCCCGGATGCCGCGATCGGCGACGCCCAGGTTCTGTGCGGGCCAGATTTCCAGGATCGCCTCAAGGATCGCGCAGCCGGCGACGACCAAGTCCGCCCGCTCGCTGCCGATGCACGGCAGCGCCGAGCGCTCGTCGTGGCTCATCGCCGCGATCATGCCGCTGATCCGCCGCATCTCCTCGATCGGCACGTGCAGCCCATCCACCACCCGCCGGTCATAGGACGGCAACGCGAGGTGGACGCTTGCGAGCGTCGTGACGGTGCCGCTCGTCCCGAGCAGACGGATGCCCTCCTTGTCGTCCGGGAGCATAGCTGCAAACCGCGCGAAGGCGCGGCGGGCGCGCTCGCGCATGCGTTCGTAGGCAAGGACCCGGTCCGACCCCTCCAGCGCGTCCCGCCCTTCGCTCTCCGTAAGCGACACGACGCCCCACGGCGCGCTCCACCAGCTGCGGATCCGCGGCGTGCCTTCCTGCTGGTCGACCAGCACCAGCTCGGTGGAGCCGCCGCCGATATCGAAGATCAGTGCCGGTCCGTCGCCCGGCTCCAGCAGCTTGTGGCAGCCCAGCACCGCGAGCCGCGCTTCTTCCTGCGGAGGGATGATTTCGAGGACGATCCCGGTCTCTTCGCGGACCCGGTCGGTGAACGTTCGCCCGTTCTCGGCGCGGCGGCACGCCTCGGTAGCGACCGAGCGCGACAACGAAACGTTGCGGCGGCGGAGCTTGTCGGAGCAAATGCCGAGCGCCTCGACCGCCCGGTCCATGGCCTCCTGCGACAAGCGCCCGCTGTGCGAGAGCCCCTCCCCGAGGCGAACCACGCGGGAGAATGCATCGATGACCGTGAAAGCGCCGCCGGTCGGGCGAGCGATCAGCAGGCGGCAGTTGTTGGTTCCGAGATCGATCGCGCCGTAAGTGTGGCGGTGAGCCTCCCGCTTGTGCGGAGCTCCCGATTCCGACGGCCCGCTCTGGCCGACATGAGCCTGCTTCAGAGCCAGCGCACTGGCGACATGCTGCGCCATTTCACGCCCGTTTCTGTTCTACACCGCGCGGAAAGCACGGCTGACTTGGGGCCGTTAAATCACAGTTTGCGGGTCAAGGGCAAGCGCGGGCGGGTTCCACGAGCGTTGACAGTGGCCGAGCCCATTTCTATCTCGCGGCCCACTCGCCCTCTCGGCGCTGCCCCGTCGTCTAATGGTAAGACTACGGACTCTGAATCCGTCAATCGTGGTTCGAATCCACGCGGGGCATCCAGCTGCGTCGGCCAGCGCATTCGAGACTGCGTGGGTAAACTAGCACCAGCTTCGGTGGTGCTCGCTCTTCCGAGCGAAACCGGAGACCTCCGCCGCCCTCGCTACGCCATGCTTTCCGCAGAACAGCGCGCGCGTGCACAACGGGGTCCAGGCGCAGCAACACGGGGGGAGCCGTACTCTTCGCAGTATGTGGCCTTAAGTCCGCCTAGTCAGCTTGGCCGCAGCCGACCTAGTCATCCGCTTGGATACAGCCACGGCCGCCGCAGCAGCGAGCGCCGTGCGCGAGGACACGGAGGCGGATCCTGGCGGTCGAATACCGAGTTCTGTGCGACGGCTGTGGAGTGGTGATCGGCTGGAGCGGGCATGGCGCACATGCAGCGCGCTCTGAAGGTCGTCTCAATCGCGGTGCTTCATTCGCATCCGGGAAAGACTGGTGCAGGATCTGCAAGCCGCGGGGTTAGCTGACCTCTGCCTCGGTGCGCTCCGCCTTCAGCCTCGCCAAATCAGCTCTCGAGATCGGAAGTGGCTCCCCGAGTCTCTCCAGGTGCGACAGGAACGTCCCCACCAGCTCCAGGTGTCTCAATTGGCCGGCGCCGGTGATCGCGCGTTCGGATGCTGACAGCTCCTCTGCAATCCTTCGGCGGTAGTAGAGATAATCAGCTTCCATCTGCGGCCCCGGTCAAGAGCGGAAGCGGCCCGGCCAGCGGGGTGCGCCGGGCCGAGCCGCCGCTCGCGTAACGAGCGAAATCCGCAGTTGCGCGTGCGGACCTCAATCCGCATTTAATTAACGTTAATGGAAGCGTCTAGTGTTCATGCGCAACCGGGACCCGAGAAGGTCCCGGCGGCGTGGGCCGAACGTGTGCGATAGGATCGGCGCTGAAGCCGATTAAGCCGTCGGCCAGGCTGGCCCGCGGCTGGCGCGGCCAAGCAGGCTGCTGGTGCTGGGCGTGACCCAGTTGCCGAACTCGCAGACGACCGGGCAAGTGACCCCGCCCGAGAAATACAAGCCGAAGCAAGCGTAGTGGCCTGTCGCGGCATACCCGATCGACTGGTTCCGCAGCGAGAGGACCTGGCGGCCGTCGACCCAGACGTCGAGTTCGCCGGCGCTGGGATTCAGCACGCAGCGGTAAACGACGTCGTGAACCTCGTTGAAGGCGAGCGGCTGATCGTAGCGCTTGTGATTGTTGGGATCGAGCTCACCGACCGTCGTGATGACCAGATTGCCGTTGCCGCCGCGCCGGATCGCGAATGCGGGTGAGCCGCTGGCCGGCGCGTGCATCTGCATCAGCGTTCCGCCGGTGGTCCGCGCCATGCCCACTCGATCGCTCCAGGGCTGGTCCTTGAACGAGAAGGCGCCCCACAGCGGCGTGTTGTTCGGCAGCTTCACGCGCGAAAGGTGGAGCTCGGAACGGCGCTTGGTCGACTTGTCGCCGCTCGGACGATCATTGACGGTGTTATGAAGCTCGAAGCGGCAGCGCTGCTGCGTGGCGCGCCAGCAATGGTCCATGTTGAGGATCCACGTCGAACCCATGTCCGCTGACCAGACCTGGCCCTGCCAGGTCGGATATTTGGGAGTGAAGCCGTTGACGAGCGTGGTCAGGTAGTCGGATCCCGAAGACGGCGGCAAGCCGGTCTGGACAGGCGAGGTAACTTTCAGGCGTCCCGCAACAGCCGACGAAGAAAGTATCGCTGCCGCGCCTGCAGAAATACAATGTCTGCGCGAAATCATCATCGACATCAGTGAAATTCCTCCCCGGAAATGGCTAAACCCAGGCGACGAAGCCCGACTTGTTGTCTCGCTATGATGCTGGATTGTTATTTATAACTGGAAGGCACAGCCCCTGACCTGCCCAGTCCCCCGATGGACTGGAGGCTGCGTTTATGCCGCGACCACGTCAACGAACCGTTACCGGAATTAACGATGAGTTGTTCGTCGCACGCGTCTGGCAGCGTTAATGGCGGGGTCGCAAATTCCCGTTAAAACTCAAAGGTCTGCGTAACCGCGCTCGGATTGCATCGCGATTTGGCGGCTCACCGGATTTGCCTGACGTGGTTAATGGCGGCGCGGTCGGCCGATGCGGGGTCGCATGCGGGTGCTACCCCTGTGCGGGAGAGTGTCCGCTGAGCGTCCTGCGCAGTGCCCGCTGCCAGCCGGCGACGAGACCATGCCGCAGTCCAGGCTCCATGCCTGGCGTGAAAGTCTCGCCGCTGCTCGACAGGCGTTTGAGCGCTTCCATGTCCTGCCACACCCCCGTCGCGAGGCCCGCCAGGAATGCCGCGCCCAGCGCCGTCGTCTCGAGCATCCGCGGACGCTGGACGGGCACCTCCAGAATGTCCGCGAGGAACTGACAGACCCAGCGATTGTCCGCCATGCCGCCGTCGATGCGAAGTGCGCCGGCGCGCGCTGCACCGTCCGCCGCCATCGCCTCGACGAGTTCCAGCGTCTGATACGCCACCGCCTCCAGCGCTGCCCGGGCGAGGTGCGCCGGCGATGCGTCAAAGGTCAGGCCCGAGATCGCGGCGCGCGCATCAGGGTCCCAGTGCGGCGCTCCCAGGCCGACGAATGCCGGGACCATGTAGATGCCGTGGGTGTCCGTGACGCTCGCCGCCAGCCCCTCAGTGTCCGCAGCAGCGGCAATCACGCCTAGGCCGTCGCGCAGCCACTTAACCGCAGCGCCGGCAACGAAGATCGATCCTTCCAGAGCATATGCCGTGCGCCCGCCGATGCGGTAGGCAGGCGTCGTGAGCAGCCGGTGTTGCGACATCACCGGCTCATTGCCCGTGTGGAGCAGCATGAAGCAGCCGGTCCCGTAGGTGGACTTGGCCATCCCGGCCTCGAAGCACGCCTGCCCGAACAAGGCCGCCTGCTGGTCGCCGGCCATTCCCGCGACCGGCAGCTCAACCTCGAACAGCCCAGCCGCCGTGGTGCCGAAGGTGCAGCTGTTGTCGTGAACGGCGGGGAGCATCGCCTGCGGCACCCCGAACAGCGGGCACAGGTCGGCGTCCCACGACATCGTTCGGATGTCGAAGAGCGACGTCCGGCTGGCATTGGTGACGTCGGTCGCATGAACGGCCCCGCCAGTCAGCCGCCAGAGCAGGAAGCTGTCGATCGTGCCGAACGCGAGGTCGCCGCGCTCCGCCCGGGCGCGCGCGCCTGGAATGTTATCGAGGATCCAAGCCACCTTGGTCGCCGAGAAATACGGATCGAGGAGCAGCCCCGTGCGCTCGCGGACCATCGCTTCCGTGCCGTCCGCTTTCAGCCGCGAGCATTGCTCGGCGGTCCTGCGGTCCTGCCAGACGATGGCGCCGTGGACGGGCTCGCCCGTAGCACGGTCCCACACCACGACGGTCTCGCGCTGGTTGGTGATCCCGATGCCCGCGATCCGCCTTACATCGACCCCGCTGCTTGCAATCGCCTCGCGCGCAACCGCCAGCACGTCGCGCCAGATGTCCTCGGCATCGTGCTCGACCCACCCGGGCTGCGGGTAGTGCTGGCGAAGCTCCCGCTGTGCGATGGCGGCGGGCTGCGCATCCTGATCGAACAGGATCGCCCTTGTCGATGTCGTCCCCTGGTCGATCGCGAGGACGTGATCAGGCTGCATGGGCACCGCCCCCGTTCGGCTGGAGCGGCGACCATAAGCGACGGCTGCCGGGCTCGAAAGGGCTTCCAACCCGGACCGCCGGAGCCTATCCGCGCCCGCCGATGACCACGTCCATTCCTGCCTTCACCGTCGACGCGGCCGAAGATGGCGAGCGCCGGCTGATCAACGTCACCGACTCCACCGGCAAGCGCCGCGCCTATGAGCTGCCGGGGAACAGCCAGCAGCATTATGTCGAGTTCCTCGGCCAGCTAGCCGCGGATTTCGGCACCCGCGTCCCGCACATGCTCGACAAGTCCGTAGAGCACCCGCCGGCGCACATCCGCTGGCGGCCACTACTGACCGAGAACATCCACCCGCAGATTCTCGTCGGCTACGGCGACCCCGCAGTCCTCAAGACGGACGACGGCTATTATCTCGTGGCGACGTCCAACGACGCGCCGGACTCCTTCCCCATCCTTCATTCCGAGGACCTGCAGCACTGGCAGCATCGCGGCTTCGTGTTCCCCGAAGGCCAGGCGCCCGGCTGGGCAGCGAAGGGCCGTCAGATCTCCGACTTCTGGGCGCCCGAGATGGCGAAGGCTGGCGACGAATACTGGCTGTGCTTCACGGCGCGCCAGCAGTCGAACGCGCTCGCGATCGGCCTCGCCCGCAGCTCCAGCCCGGAAGGCCCGTGGACCGACAACGGCGCGCCGCTGATCACCGGCAAGCCGATGGACACGACGGGCTTGGGCCTCGATGCGTCCAAGCCGCAGATGAGCGGCGGAGTTATCGACTCCCACATCTTCGTCGACGGCAATGGCGACCGCTATCTGTTCTGGAAGGACGACACGAACGGCATCTGGCCCCGGCCGCTCGCGATGCTTCTTCGCCGCGAGCCGCACCTCATTGGAAAGCTGTTCGCGAGCGAGGAGGACCGCCGGACCGCGGCCTTCGCGGCGGCAGCTGTGGAATGGGCGAACGGACGCCGCCCGATGGAACGCTTCTTCCTCATGCAACAGCTGATCGAAGCCGCGCTCGCCAACTGGCAGTCGGTCAAGGCCGCGCTGGTCGCGTCAGGGCTCGCCGGTGCGATCCTCGACGCCATGGTCACGCCGTTGCGCGCCCAGCGAATCGCAGAAGACGGCCGCTCGCTGGTCGGCGAGGACCGGATCGTGCTTGCGAACGACCTCGACTGGGAGGGCCACCTGATCGAGGGCCCGTTCGTCACTCGACAGGACGGCCGTTACTTCCTGTTCTACGCCGGCAACGACTTCGCGACTCCCGCCTACGGGATCGGAGTCGCCGTCGCGGATCACCCACTCGGCCCCTACCGCAAGCAGGGGGAGCCGCTGCTCCGCTCGACCCGCGAGTGGACTGCGCCGGGCCACGCCTCGGTTGCTCCGGGGCTCGACGGCAAGCCGCAGCTCTTCTTCCACGCATTTCACCCGGGGACCGGCGGTTACAACGCCTTCCGGGCGCTGCTGACCGTCGGCCTCGAGTTCGACGGCGAGCGGGTCGCAGTTACGGAGCTGCCCTAGTCGCGGCGGACGTCGCCGCCGCCCTGGACGGCCATGGTGACGGCAGGGTTGCCGGAATAGTGGATATCGCCGCCGCTGCTGACCGCTGCGGTCAGGCTTGCCCGTGGCCGGACGTAGATATCGCCGCCGGCATTCACTGCCGCGACCGCCTTCTCAGCATCGAGCGCGCGCAGGTCGATCGTGCCGCCCGCCGAGACAGCCGCAACGATCTCGCGCTGCGGAGCAAAGCCGCGTCCGGCGATGATCGTTCCGCCGGCCTCGACCGCGACGGTCGGCACCCGCGGGCTCTCGATCTGGATGCGGAGGTTGTAATTGTGCGGGCACTGCCGGTTGCACGCGTCGATCTCCAGCTGGCCGTCGCGGCGCATGCGGAAGGTCGTGAACTGCGTGCTTCCGTTGAGGATGGTCACCCGCTGAACCGGGCCTGGGACGATGGTCAGGTCACCGCCGCCGCGCAGCTGCACGGAGCTGAAGTGGCCGACGGGCACTGCCTCGGCCGCAAGTGCGGGAGCTGAAATCGCGAACGCGAGAGCGAACATCGGCAGTGTCGAGCGCATGTGTAGTCCCCTTTTGAATGTCTGTTCGTGCTTACGCTACATATGTAGCGCTACATTTGCAGCGTGTCCAGCATGAACTTGCAGCGGGCATGTCGGCGGAGCATTGCAGCGCCATGGCCGCCCCCGTCCGCATCATCGGCAGCTTTGTCAGCCCCTATGTCCGCAAGGTGCTCGCCTGCCTCAACCTCAAGCGCATCGCCTATGAGGTCGACCCGATCACTCCATTCTACGGTAACGACGAGTTCGAGCGCCTGAGCCCGCTGCGCCGCATCCCCGTGTTCATCGACGGCGACCTCGCGCTGACCGATTCAAGCGTCATCTGCGCTTATGTGGACGAAGCTTATCCGGGCCATCCGCTGTTGCCGCGCGATCCTAAGGACCGCGCCCGTGCCCGCTGGCTCGAGGAGTTCGCCGACACGCGTCTTGGCGACCTCTTCATCTGGAGCCTGTTCTACCAGAAGATCGTTCGGCCGCTGGTCTGGAATGAGCCCGGGGACGAGGAGCGGATCCGCCACACGCTCGAAGAGCGCATCCCGGCTGCGCTAAACTATCTTGAGAGGGAGCTTCCGGCCGCCGGCTTCCTGTGCGGCGACATCGGCATCGCGGACATTACCATCGCTACCTTCTTTCGGAATGCCGCCTACGCGGGCTTCGAACCGGACCGCCAGCGCTGGCCGCGCACGGCGGCCTTCGTCCAGCGGACGCTGGCCCACCCGTGCATCGCCACCTTGCTGCCGTTCGAAGATGTGCAGCGCGGTGCTGCCGTGAAAGGCCGGCGGCAGGCGCTGCTTGCAGCCGGCGCTCCGCTGACTGCCGAAACCCTGGGCGTCCGGGAGCCACGCCGCGGATTGATGCCGCTCTAGGAGACTAGCCCGCCAGACGCTGATGTCCGGAGAGCCAATGCTCGATCCGCGTCCTAAGCGAGGGCCGTGACGGGATGAACCCGAGTTCGGGCATCCGCTCCTCTTCCTCTTCTTCCAGCTCCGGGGATGCGCCCTCGTAGAGCGTCAGGTTCTTGGGCGGACGCGGACGCAGCGTCTCCCGGCCCCGCAGCAGGTCCTCGGCCATCGCCAGCGACCGATGCACCTCTTCGGCCGTGAACGGCTTCACCAGGCAGCCGAGCGCCAGGTCCGGCATCGGGAAGCTCGGCGCCTTGCCGCTGACGAACAGGCAAGGGACGCCGATCTCGTTCAAACGAACGGCGACCGGGAAGCCGGTGCTGCCATGTGCGAGATGAAGGTCCAGCAGTACGAGGTCCGGATCGTTCGCCTCTGCCGCTGCGATGGCCCCGTCGGCGTCCTCGGCCGTCGCGACGACCCGATAGCGGGGGTTGTCCTCGACCAGGTACTTCAACGTGGATGCCAGCTGTGAATCGTCCTCGACGATCAGAATTTTTAGCATTTCGTGAGCCTCCCCTACCCCCGAGTTATCCCCCGAAAATCCGTGGCTTGGTGTGCTCCCGTTTATGCGACGTGCGAATCCCTGCTCAACGCGATTATCGGCGGGTCGAGTCGGCACCGCGCCGAAACGATGATCCCGACATGAAAAAGGCGCCCCGAGCCGACCCGGGACGCCTTCTCTGAACTGGAATGAGGCGCGGCTCAGGCGCGATAGAATATGTGCGCGCCGATGTGCTCGACCTCGCGAAGGTTACGACGCCAGGACGGAGCGACATAGCTGGCGTGATACCAAAGCACATCGTTCGAAAGGCTCGGAATGACATTGGCCATCGCCAGGCGGGTGATGCCTTGTGCCTTCGCCCATGCATCCGAATTTGCGTCGATCGCCGGGAACTGGCCGTCGCGAACGAACGAGAATTGTGCGTGCTGCTTGACCACTGCGCACCAGCTCGCCGGATAGCGGCCCGAAGCAGCGCGGTTCATGATCACGCGAGCGACGGCCATCTGGCCTTCCAGCGCCTCGCCGCGGGCTTCGAAATAGACGGCCGTGGCGATGCAATTGGCCTCTTCGCCAAGCGGCGCGCCGGCGCTGTACTTGTTGACCAGCGCGTAGAGCGGCCAGCCGCTGCGGTAGAGCCAGGCGGCTTCACGGTCGATGCTCGGAGGCAGCTTGACCGTGACCGTCTGCGCCGGCGGTGCAGCAACGCTGGCGCCAGTGGAAAGCGTGACAGGGCTGTGGGTGGTGAGAACCGCGGGGGTGGCTAGCGAGGCTGCTGTTGGCGCCTGCGCGGTCCCCGTGGTGAGGCTTGCGCCTCCAGAGAGCGGCTTGGCCGATGAATCGACGTCCAGGGCACGAACCGCAGCGGGAACGTTCAATGCCGCCATGCTCTGCGCGCTGACCTCACTCGAGCCGAGCGCAAGCATGAAAAGACCCATGACCGCGGACGCACCGCGGCCTCCCAACAAACTGACCAATTTATAGTTACCCTCGGTTGGCGGAGACTGCCGCTGCAAAGCGCCTTCGGCGCTCTCCCGTGTTGCAGCGGCTGTTCCGTCTTGCCCTGGAGCCCGTGCGCCTCGCGCTTCGGCTCGCTCGCTCTCAATCGCTGAGGGCCAGATATGGTGGGCTCCTCAAGAGTCCAAGCGATTGGCGATGAATCGTTGGAGTCGTGGGATAGGTGCCGGAACAAAAATGGGATTCTTCGTCTCGTCGCCCGTGGCACTCGACTCAACGGGCTCTTTTTGGCGGCTTACCGCGCTTTGCCACGGCTCGCAGCGCGGCTAAGGCCCACCGGATGGCCTACTGGCTCATGAAATCGGAACCGGGCAGCTACGGCTGGTCCGACCTGGTGCGCGACGGCGGCACGGAGTGGGACGGCGTCCGCAACCCTACGGCGCGGATCCATCTTCGAGCCATGAAAGTCGGTGATGAAGCGTTCTTCTACCACAGCATGGACGAGCGGCAGGTGGTCGGCATCATGCGCGTCACGCGCGAGGCGCAGCCCGATGCCAAGGACCCGAACTGGGTTTCCGTCGGCGTCGAGCCTGTACGACCGCTTTCGCCCGTGACCCTCAAGGCGATCAAGGCCGAGTCATCGCTCCAGAACATGGAATTGATTCGCCAGTCCAGACTGTCAGTGGCGCCGGTCCGTCCAGAAGAATGGCGCAAGGTACTGGCGATGGCCGAGAAATGATCGGTCAGGCTTCAAACGCCTGATCTTTGCCGCGTCCTTACAATCACGACTGAACAAGCGTATGTCGTTGGCGGCTACTAGTCGCAAATTGACGGTCTTTGGCGCTTTGCGGCTCCTTATTCCTTCTCTCTCGCACTCCTAGCGCAAGGGCGCCCTACTCGGGTTCCCGCAATAGAAGGAACGAAGACATGCCGATAGGCACCGTGAAATTCTTCAACGACAGCAAAGGCTATGGCTTCATCCAGCCCGACGACGGCGGCAACGACGCCTTCGTTCACATCACCGCTGTCGAACGCGCCGGCATGCGCAGCCTCCGCCAGGACCAACGCGTGTCCTATGACCTCGAGGAAGATCGCCGCGGCAAAACTGCTGCAGTGAACCTCAAGTCAGCGGACGATGCACCGGCGGCCTCGGCCGAGGCTCCCACGGAGCAGGCTGACGAAGCGGACGCAGCAGAGTAAGCGCCGCTCCACGTGAGCAGCACTACCAACCTGCAATTCTATCTCGCGCGCGCTGCACAAGCGCGCGACGAGGGGAACTCGGCAACGCTCGAGCATGTACGCGAGCGTTGCCGCCGTTCCGAAGCCGCCTGGACGCAGCTTGCGGACCGCGCGGCACGGTCCGAAGCCCTCCGGATCAACGAAGAGAAGCGCAAGGCGGAAGAACCGCCCGCCCTGTAGGTTAAGCCCGCTTAAGCGGCCTGGCTCTGACGCGACGCGCGCTTGCGCTCGTGCGGGTCGAGGTGGCGCTTGCGGATGCGGATCGCCTTCGGCGTGACCTCGACCAGCTCGTCGTCCTGAATGTAGGCAATCGCCTGCTCCAGGCTCATGCGCCGCGGTGGCGTCAGGCGAATGCCTTCGTCCTTCGGGCCCGAAGCGCGGAAGTTGGTCAGCTGCTTGGACTTGAGCGGATTGACCTCGAGGTCCTGGGTCTTGGCGTTCTCGCCGATGACCATCCCCTCGTAGAGCATCTCGCCAGGCGAGACGAACAGCACGCCCCGGTCCTCGAGCGCGCTCAGGGCGTAGGCCACCGCCGGCCCCTGCTCCATCGAGATCAAAACGCCGTTCTGGCGGCCGGCGATCGGACCCTTGAAGGGTCCATATTTCTCGAACAGCCGGTTCATGATGCCGGTGCCGCGCGTGTCGGACAGGAACTCGCCGTGATAGCCGATTAACCCGCGCGACGGGGCCGAAAAGGTCAGGCGGGTCTTGCCGCCACCCGACGGACGCATGTCCGTCATCTCCGCCTTGCGAAGCGCCATCTTGTCGATGACCGTTCCGGAGAATTCGTCATCAACGTCGATGACGACGGTCTCGTAGGGCTCCTCGCGGCCGTTCGGGCCGTCGCGGAACAGCACGCGCGGGCGGCTGATGCCGAGCTCGAAGCCCTCGCGACGGAGAGTCTCGATAACGACGCCGAGCTGAAGCTCGCCACGTCCCGCGACCTCGTAGGAGTCCGCGCCCGGGTTCTCGGTGACGCGGATCGCAACATTGCCTTCGGCCTCGCGGATCAGTCGGTCGCGGATGACGCGGCTCTGCACCTTGTCGCCGTCCCTGCCCGCGAACGGGCTGTCGTTGACCGCGAAGCTCATCGCGAGCGTCGGCGGGTCGATCGGACGCGCATGCAGCGGCTCGCTGACCGCCGGCTCGGCGATGGTGTTCGAAACAGTAGCGTTCACCAGGCCCGCGATGGCGACGATCTCGCCGGCTTCGGCGCTCTCGACGGGAACGCGATCAAGGCCGCGGAACGCAAAGACCTTGGTCGCACGGCCCTGCTCGACGACGTTGCCGTCGACGTCCAGCGCCTTGATCGGCATGTTGGTGGTCAGCGTGCCGCTTTCGATGCGCCCGGTCAGGATGCGGCCGAGAAAGGCGTCGCGGTCGAGCAATGTGGCAAGCATCTTGAACTCGCCGCTGGGGTCGCTTCCGGGCGCCTTCACGTGCTTGACGATGGTGTCGAACAACGGCGTCAGGTCGCCGGAGCGCACGTCGTCGCTCAGGCCCGCGTAACCCGCACGGCCGCTGGCGTAGAGCGTCGGGAAGTCGAGCTGCTCGTCATTGGCTTCGAGATTGAGGAACAGCTCGAAGACTTCGTCGAGGACTTCGGCCGGACGCGCGTCGGGACGATCGATCTTGTTGACGACGACGATCGGCTTGAGGCCCAGCGCAAGCGCCTTGCCGGTGACGAACTTGGTCTGCGGCATCGGTCCTTCGGCCGCGTCCACCAGCAGGATGACGCCGTCGACCATCGACAGGATACGCTCGACCTCGGCGCCGAAGTCGGCGTGGCCGGGCGTGTCGACGATGTTGATGTGGATGCCGTGCCAGTCGACCGACGTGCACTTGGCAAGGATGGTGATCCCGCGCTCCTTCTCGAGGTCGTTCGAATCCATCGCCCGCTCCTCGACACGCTGGTTGTCGCGGAAGGTGCCGGACTGGCGGAAGAGCTGGTCGACAAGGGTCGTCTTGCCGTGGTCGACGTGCGCGATGATCGCGACGTTACGCAGGTTCATCAGATGTTTTTCCGGAAAAATGTGAGGGGCGCATATAGGGATGTTGCTGCAATGCAGCAACCGTCTGTTGCCGTTGGGTTTCGCTCCTAGAAGCCGCGCTCCAGGATTTCGACCGCGCGCTCGATCGCCCGCAGTTCGCTCTGGGCAAGGCGTTCCAGGCGGACGGCAAAGCCCGAACCAGTGACCGGCCGTTCCTGCAGCTGGTGGCGCCCTGCGGCAGTCAGGCGCAGCGCGAGCCGGCGGCGATTGTTCGGATCCTGCGTACGTTCGACCAGGCCGGATCGAACGAGCCCCTCGACAGCGCGGCTCACTGCCGGAGCGCCGCGGCCGACCCCGGCGGCAACCTCGTTGAGCGTCGCCGGCTCGCTCGAGCCGATTGCGTCGAGGAGCTTACGCCTGCCGCGCTCCGCCCGCTCGGCCGGGCCGTCGGCTACCCAGTTCTGCGCGATTGCGATGAAGCGGCTGGCAAGCGCCTGTGGTGATGATCCCCCAAACATTGTTGCATTCTAGCAAATGTTTTCAGAAGCGCTACGTTGTTTTCGGCAGGGTTGTTTCGCAATCGCTGGCAGACGAAGGACGCTCAGGTGAGAACCCGTCCCCGACTTCCCCGCACCGTCTGGGTGCTCGGCTTCATCAGCCTGCTGATGGACCTGTCGAGCGAGATCTACCACGCCCTGCTGCCCGCGTTCGTGACGATCGTCCTTGGCCTGCCGGTCACCGCCTTGGGCGCGATCGACGGCATCGCCGAAGCAACGGCGAGCTTCGGCAAGCTCTTCTCCGGCCGGCTCTCGGACCGAAGCCGCAGGCGCAAGCCGTGGGTGCTCGCAGGCTATGGCCTCGCCGCGCTCTCCAAGCCGCTGTTCCCTTTGGCGGGCGGCGCCTTCACCTTGATGGGCGCCCGTTTCGCAGACCGCGTCGGCAAGGGCATCCGCGGCGCGCCCCGTGACGCGATGATCGCCGACGAAACGCCGGCAGAGATCCGCGGCCGCGCGTTCGGCCTTCGGCAGGCCCTCGACACTGCCGGAGCGTTGCTGGCGCCCGTCGTCGCCATCGGCCTGATGACGCTGTTCGCCGGCCGCATCCGCCTCGTCTTCTGGATCGCGATCGTGCCTGCAGTAGGCTCGGTGCTGCTCGCATGGCTCGCGCTCAGGGAGCCGGAGCAGCGGGTCACGTCCGGGAAAGCCTCGCCGTTCTTCGCGGGGTTCCGTGAGATCGACAAGGACACGCGGCGGCTGCTCGCGGTCGGCTTCCTGTTCACGCTCGCCCGCTTCTCCGAATCCTTCCTGATCCTGAAGGGCATGGAAGCAGGCCTGTCGGAGACCTGGTCGCCGATCACCCTCGCGCTCTTCAACCTCGCCTATGTCGCGCTTGCCTACCCCGCCGGAGCGCTCAGCGACCGGATGAGCCCGCGATCGATCCTTATGGCCGGCATCGTGGTCCTGATCGCCGGCAACCTGGTGCTGGCGAAGTTAGGAAGTCCGCTCGGTCTCTTCATGGGCATAGTGCTGTGGGGCGCCCACATGGCGATGACGCAAGGAATCTTCTCCCGGATGATTGCCGACAGCGCGCCCGAGCACCTGCGCGCGACGAGCTTCGGCGCGTTCTGGTTCGTGACCGGCATCGGCTCACTGCTCGCGAGCCTTGGGGCCGGTTGGCTTTGGGATCGCGACGGCAGCAGCGCGACGTTCCTGACCAGCGCCGCGATTGCCGCCGTGGCGCTGGCGATGCTCAGCCTGCTTCCGGAACAGCGGCGCCCTAGCGCGTGAAGCTCTCGCCCCTTTCGGCCTTGTCGAGGAGCAGCTGCGCGAAACTGAACTCCGGCTTCATCCGCGCTTCCTGTCGCTTGAGGCCTTCCACGATCTTGCCGAGCCCGACGCCGTCCGCCCAGAACATCGGCCCGCCGCGATAGACCGGCCAGCCGTAGCCGTAGACCCAGACGACATCGATGTCCGACGCCCGTTGGGCGATGCCCTCCTCGAGGATTTTCGCGCCTTCGTTGACCATCGCGTAGAGCGTTCGCTCGACGATCTCCTCGTCGCTGATCTCGCGCCGCTCAACGCCTTGCTTGCGCGCGAAGTCCTCGATGATCTGCTGCACTACGGGTGATGGCGTCGGCCGTCGCTTCTCGTCATAGTCGTAGAAGCCGGCACCCTTCTTCTGGCCCCAACGCTCTATGGCGCACAGCTGGTCGCGGATGGTTTCGACACGGCTCGGATCGCGGTGCCAGCCGATGTCGACACCGGCGAGGTCAGCCATCTGGAACGGGCCCATCGGCATTCCGAACTCGACGTGGACGCGGTCGACCTGGCTCGGCGTGGCGCCTTCCAGCAGCAGCTTCGTTGCCTCGATCTGCCGCGGCATCAGCATCCGGTTGCCAATGAATCCATGGCAGACCCCCGCAACCACCGGCACCTTCCGGATGCGCTTGCCGAGCGTCATTGCCGTCAGCAGCACGTCGGGCGCGGTGGCGTCGCCGCGCACCACTTCCAGCAGCTTCATGATGTTCGCAGGCGAGAAGAAGTGGAGCCCGAGAACGTCGCCCGGCCGCGAGGTGGTCGCGGCGATCTCGTTGACGTTCAGGTAGCTGGTGTTCGAGGCGAGGATCGCACCTGGCCTTGCGATCTTGTCGATGCGCGTGAAGACTTCCTTCTTCACGTCCATATTCTCGTAGACGGCTTCGATGATGAGGTCGCAATCCGCGAGCGCTTCGAAGTCGAGCGTCGGACTGAGCAGCCCCATCGAGCGACCGACCTGCTCCTGCGTGAGCTTGCCCTTGGCGGCGCTCGCTTCGTAGTTCCTGCGCATGGTGCCGGTGCCGCGATCGAGCGCTTCCTGCCCCATCTCGACAATCGTCACTGGAATGCCCGCGGACAGGAAATTCATCGAGATGCCGCCGCCCATTGTGCCGGCGCCGATGACACCGACGCGCTGAATGTTGCGCGGGACGGTGCCTTCCGGGAGGCCCTCGATCTTCGCCGCCTTGCGCTCGGCAAAGAAGAAGTAGCGCGGGGCCGCCGACTGCGCCCCCGTCATCAGCTCCATGAAGAGCTTCCGCTCTTCGATTACCCCTTCCGCGTACGGCTTCTCGCAGGCGAACTTCACCGCGCGGATATTGGCTTCCGGCGCATCGAAGCCCCGGAACTTGCGTGCATTCTCCTTCCGGAAATCATCGAAGACCGAAGGATCGCACTCCGCGATTTTGCCCTGCCGCTCGGATGATTTGGGCAGGGGGCGAACATCGCGGACTTCTTCGGCATAGGCGACCGCATGCGGGATCAGGTCGCCCTCGATCAGCCGGTCGATCAACCCGCAGTCGAAGCCTTCGCGGGCGCCGATTGTCGCGCCGGAAGTGGTCATCTCCAGCGCTTTGCGGACGCCCGCGACGCGGGGGAGCCGCTGAGTCCCGCCGGCACCTGGCAGCAGTCCGAGTTTCACCTCCGGCGTGCCAAGCTTCGCCGATGCGTCCGCCACCCGATAATGACAGCCCAGCGCAATCTCGAGACCGCCGCCGAGCGCGGTTCCGTGGATCGCGGCGACCACCGGCTTGCTGCAATTCTCGATCGCATCCACCACCATCGGCAGCCAAGGCGGCTGCGGCGGCTTGCCGAACTCCGTGATGTCGGCGCCGGCGAAGAACGTCTGCCCTTCGCACGCGATGACTACCGCGTTGACGCGGTCGTCTCCCTCGGCCTCTGCGATGGCATCGACCAAGCCCTGCCGCACGGACGTGCTCAGCGCGTTCACCGGCGGGTTGTTGCTGAGGACGATCAGCACGTCGCCATGCTTGCGGGTCGAAATCGGGCCAGCCATTCAACGCTCCTTTGGGGCGCGGGCTAAGACGGCGCTGACACCCATGCAAGTGGCGCAACGATACGGCTGTTCAGGCGTAACCCCATGATGGCGCAGCGCGAGGGCATCTTTCCGACGTTCTTCCTCTCGGGATTCGAGTGCTCGACCTTCCTGTGGGGCAAGGAGCAGAAGCGGCGCGATCTCAACGCCGAGCTGCGCCACTACGAGCATGCGAACGAAGACTATGCGCTGCTCCCGCCACTCGGCATTGCCGTGGCCCGCGAAGGCATCCCCTGGCCGCTGGTCGACAAAGGCAACGGCGAGTTCGATTTCTCCCTGATCGACCCGTTCCTGGAAGCACAGCGCCGGCACAACATCCTGCCCATCTGGGACCTCTGCCACTACGGCTACCCGGACGGGCTCGACCCCTATTCGGAAGCATTCGTCACCCGCTTCGCCGCCTACGCCAAGGCTGCTGCTCAATACGTCGCCAAGCGAGCGCACCATGGGCCTTTGTGCATCACGCCCGTCAACGAGCCGACCTTCTGGGGCTACATGGGCGGCGAGTGGGGCTGGTGCGCGCCTTTCGGCAAAAGCCGCGACGAACGCCGCCGTTTCACATGCATGCTCGCCCGCGCCGACATCGCGGGGTGCAAGGCGGTCCGCGACGTACTGCCGGACACACGGTTCGTGCATATCGATCCGCTGATCTGGGTGGTGCCCCCACGCGACCACCCGGAGTGGGCGGAAGCGGCGCACCGCGAAGCCTATGACGACGCCTATCTCGCCTGGGACATAATCTCCGGCTTCAAGCACCCCGAATATGGCGGCAGCCTGGAGCTGATCGATATTCTAGGGCTCAACAACTACAGCTTCGGGCAGATGGAATATGCGGGCGGCGGCAAGCCCAACAACCCGCTGCAGCCCGGCGACGACCGCATTCGCCCCGTCGCCGACCTGATCACCGAATCCTGGGAGAAGTTCAAAAGGCCCTGCATCGTCGCCGAGACCTCCGGAATCTATGGCGGCCGCCCAGACTGGCTGGACGACATCGTCGGCGAGTGTCTGGCGGCGGTGAACCGCGGCGTCGACCTGCATGGCCTCTGCCTGTTCCCGGCCGTCGACATGACCGACTGGCACAACGGCGAGTGGCTGCACATGGGCATCGCCGACGTCGAAGAGCTCCCCGGCGGGCAGCTGATGCGCAAGCCATTCGTGCCTTATACGGAGATGCTGCGCCGCTGGCAGGAGCGGCTGAAGCGCGTCACCAAGCTGGACGATGACCCTTACGACAAGCCCGTCGACCTCCAAGATATCGTCGATGCCGCAAGGCGCCTCGACCCCAAGGCGGACGCCAACTGGAGCTGATCACCCCTTGGCGCGATAACCGCTGAGGATCCCGAGAATGAAGCTGGTCGCGAGCGCAAGCTGAACCTTGCCCTCCGGGTCGCTCCACCCGAAGTACACCGAACCCCAACCGAACAGCGCGACGAAGATGGCGACTGCGAGACCGACGATCATTGCTTCCACTCCGCGGGCCCGCTCGCCCGACACGCTCCCAGATGCGCTCGATCGCGTAAACAGACGGTAAAGCTTGCCGCTGATGACCCTCGCCGCCATAGGGACGCCCATCCGCTCAACATCAGAGGCGAAGGCATGAAAGCCCGCGTTTTCATCACACTCAAGCCCGGAGTCCTCGACCCGCAGGGCAAGGCGATCCATCACGCGCTCGAAGGCTTGGGGTTTTCCGGCGTGAGCGACGTGCGCGCGGGCAAGCTCATCGAGCTGGAGCTTGCGGACGGAACCGATGATTCGGCGATCGAGGACATGTGCCGCCGGCTCCTGGCCAATACCGTCATCGAGAATTTCCGTATCGAGCGGCTGGAGGACGCCGGCCGATGAAGACCGCCGTCGTCGTCTTCCCCGGCTCCAACTGCGACCGCGATCTCGCCGTGGCGCTTGAGCAGGTCACCGGCCGCGCGCCGGCGATGGTCTGGCACCGCGACAGCGAGCTTCCGGAAGGCACCGACTTCATCGGCATCCCGGGCGGTTTCTCCTACGGCGATTACCTGCGGTCGGGCGCCATGGCCGCGCGCTCACCGATCATGGGCGCCGTCAAGGAAGCGGCCGACCGGGGCGTGCCGGTGATCGGTATCTGCAACGGCTTCCAGATCCTGACCGAAGCCGGTCTTCTCCCGGGCGCGCTGATGCGCAACGCGGAGCTCAATTACATCTGCCGGCCGGTGCCGCTGGTCGTCGAGAACAGCCAGACGCTCTTTACGAACGGCTATGAGCAGGGCGAGGAGCTGCGCATCCCGATCGCGCACCACGACGGCAACTATCAGGCCGACGAAGCGACTCTGGATCGCCTCGAAGGCGAAGGGCGCGTCGTCTTTCGCTACGGCGGTCAGGTCAACGGTTCGGCGCGGTCGATCGCCGGCATCGTCAACGAAACTGGCAACGTACTCGGCATGATGCCGCACCCCGAGCGCGCGTTCGAGCCGGCCCACGGAAACACCGACGGGCGCCGGCTGTTCGAAGGACTGCTGGAAACCGTCTCCTAGCGCCTCGGCCTGATCTTCAGCTCGGTGCAGCCGCTGGTCGAGGGCGGCGCCATGCACATCAGCACACGGTCGCGTCCCGGCGTGTCGAGCACGCGGGTGTAGTGGTCCAGCGTCATCGGCTCGACGATGATCACCACGGTGGTCGCCTGCGCCGCCCCCGATGCTGCAATCAGCGAGGCGGCAAGCGCGATCCGTGCGGCGTTCATCGTCGTCCCCCTGTCAGACTCGGGCGGAGAATGGGGTGAAGTTCGTGCCCACGTCAAACACTTCCACGCCTTCGCGCCGCTTCAGCCAGCCGACGATCGCGTAGGTGAGCGGCGTCAGCACGACTTCCCAGCAGACCTTCAGGACGTACTGGCTCAGCATCACCTGGAGCATTGCCTCGACCGGCCAGTCGGGAAGCCCGTAGAATGCGAGCGGATAGAAGATCAGGCTATCGGCGCCTTCACCAAGGACGGTGCTGCCGATCGTCCGCGTCCAAAGGTAGCGCCCGTTCGTCCAGATCTTCATCTTGGCGAGCACGACCGAGTTGAGGAAGTCGCCCGCCCAGAAGGCGATCATCGACGCTCCGATGATCCGCCAGCCGCCGCCGAATACGCGCTCGTAGGCCTCCTGGCCTCTCCACCCGGGGCCGACCGGCAGGTGGACGACCGTCCACTCCATCACGGCCATGAACGCCAGCGCGGCGAACCCTGCCCAGATTGCGCGCCGCGCCCGAGCATAGCCGTACACTTCAGTGAGCACGTCATCGATGACATAGGAAATCGGGAAGAACAGGATGCCGGCGCCGAACGGCCACAAGCCGAGCAGCGGCAGCTGCACCACCGAGCGCTTCTCCGCGCCGATCACGTTGGACAGCAGCAGCACGACCACGAAGGCCACGATGACGAAGTCGAAATAGCGGAAGTGCACGCCCGCAAGCGCCCGCGCCTCGACAGTCCGCCGCTCGTCCCCCTGCATCCTTCAAGGCGTAGCCCGGTTCCGCCTGCCGTCAACAGCAGCGAACTGGACCATCCATGGTTATTGTGCGGCGCAGCATAATCCCTATCTACAGTGGCTTGGAGGCCCATCCCGGTCCCGGCAGAGGAGAGGCGCCATCCGCAGCCTTCATAATACGATCACGCGCCTGACCGCCTTGCGGAACGGACTTGCGAACCCGGCTGCAGGTGACGATCACCTCGACCGGCTTGGCGATTTCGGCTCGAACCCGGGGCAGCTCGATGCGCGATTTTACGTCCCTAAGTCTGTGCGCCCGAACGCTCCGCTGGTCGTCGTGCTTCACGGCTGCACGCAGTCGGCGAGCGGCTACGATCGCAGCG
Source organism: Sphingomonas sp. F9_3S_D5_B_2 (assembly GCF_054263715.1). Taxonomy (NCBI): domain Bacteria; kingdom Pseudomonadati; phylum Pseudomonadota; class Alphaproteobacteria; order Sphingomonadales; family Sphingomonadaceae; genus Sphingomonas; species Sphingomonas sp. F9_3S_D5_B_2. The sequence goes on from NZ_JBSZFB010000004.1 coordinate 254,177, forward strand.
CCGGCTGGTCCTCCGCCGCCGACCAATTCGGCTTTGCATTGCTCTTCCCGCAGCAGCAACGATCGAACAATCCGAACCTCTGCTTCAACTGGTTCTCGCCCGAGGACGCGGGCCGGGGGCGCGGCGAAGCCATGTCGATCCGGCAGATGGTCGTCGCCATGCAGGCGAGGCACGGCACGGATCCAGCTCGCGTCTACGTCAGCGGCCTGTCGGCGGGCGGAGCGATGACAGCCGTCATGCTCGCCACTTATCCGGACGTCTTTGCCGGTGGCGCGATCATCGCCGGACTACCGTTCGGCACGGCGCGATCGGTGCCGGAGGCATTCGACCGAATGCGTGGCCACGGCGGCGCAACGCCGGATGCGCTCGCCCGCCTGGTCCGCTCCGCGTCCAGTCACACAGGTCGCTGGCCGGCCCTGTCCGTCTGGCACGGCACCAACGATGCGACCGTCGACCGCAGCAACGCTCAAGCGATCGTCGACCAGTGGCGGATCCTCCAGGGTCTGCCGACTGCGCCGTCTTCGACCGACAAGGTTCATGGCTACACGCACCACGTCTGGCACGACTCGACGGGCCGCGAAGCGATCGAGGAGTTTGTCATATCCGGGATGGGCCACGGAACGCCGCTGGACCCGGCGCACCAGCAGGGCGAAACCGCTGCTCCCTTCATGCTCGACGTCGGCATTTCGTCGACGCGAGAGACGCTGCGGTTCTGGGGCATCGACAAGCCGGTGCCGGCGACAGAGCGGCACTCGCCACCGACCGCCAAGACTCGGGCTGGCACGGCGGTGCCGAATGCCCCCGCGACCCCAACGGGTACAGCGACCGCTTCGAGCGGCATCCAGAAAACAATTGAAGACGCACTTCGGACGGCCGGCTTGCTGCGCGATTGAGACCGGCAGGGCAGCACGACGCACGCTTCCCAAAAAAATCTAGACCCGTTCGGCCCGAATTGCCGTTAATCGTGCCCTCGGCACGCGCCCGTAGCTCAGTTGGATAGAGCACGAGCCTTCTAAGCTTGAGGTCGTAGGTTCGAATCCTACCGGGCGCGCCAGTTTACTCCCACTCTGCATGTTACCGTATCGGCTTCAGGTAACACATAGGGAACTGTGTTACTCCGGCAAGCAGATCCAGGCGGCGCCGTCGTCGCCCTTGAAGCTCTCGATCTTCCCCTGCTTGCGGAGCGCTCGCACGTTTTCGTGAATCGTGCCGCCAGGAAGCCGGCAGCGCTCTCCCAGCTGCGCGTAGGTGAGACCCTCCGGATGAGCGTCGGAGACGGCCTTGAGGATCATTTCGGCAGCTTGGCCGGCTGGTCTGCGCATTAGAGTTCCTCGAGGGCTAAGAGCCATGCGTTAGAGTATTTATTTCTGATTATCTGAAAAGGGCGTAACCTGCCTGTCGACTCGCCGCCAACCTTCCCACCCCGGCGAGTCACATTGCCCTGAAGGCGGCTCGGCTAACCAACGCCGGGCCGCTTTTCATTGCCGGACTCGCGTCCGCAGCGATAATCCGGCGATGAGGATGCGTCCGGGCGGTTTGGGCCGACCTGCTTGCATCAGCCGAACACGTCTTCAACGTCGTCGATGAATGTACCGCCTGCTTCGTCAGCTGTGACCCAGTGCAGCTGAGCCCGAGCGTCGGAACGTGATGTTCCGATCATAACGATTTCACCGATGTTCAGGTCTGCCCCTGCATGTTCGACTTTGAACCCGCGGCGCGACAAGTCCTTGAATGTGACCGGCAGCCTGACGCCATCAGAATTGGTCAGGTGCGCCTCGAGGCTGACTTGAATCCGGTTCTCCCGCTCCGGTTTTCTTCTGATTTGCATCAGAGCCGGGTCGCACGCTGGGATGTAATCTAAGTTAACTTCGACTGCTGCATACGTATGCATAATCAAACGGGATTGAGCACTACCAGCCGCGCCTGCTTCTTACCGCACCTGGAGCACTTCAGCCGGCCCTGTGCTTGCCTCAGCGGCACAAGCCCGAACGATGCCACAGCCCTAGGTCCAGTGATCGTATGGGCCGCGGCGCAGCTCGCGCAATCAACCCGCAGGCTGCAGCCAAAGCGAACTAAGTCGCCCGTCGTGCGGACGTGCTTTGTGGACATGCCGCAGAGATAAGCAGGTGAGAACCATTCGTGAACATCGCTTACGTCTGCCGACCGGGCGGGCACTAATCAGTGGGAGAGTCGGTGAAGTCCGCGCGGCCGTCTTCATCGCGGCGCTTTGCCTCACGGTAGACGAGAGCGCCCATCAAAATTGCGGGTGCCAGCCACAACGCGATCACGAACTCCCAGACGTGTTTCACCATGCGGACCTCCTTGCGAAGTCAGCGAACTACTTTCCATTGTTGATATGAAGGCTTAACGGGTGAGCTGTGCCAACTCGGGACACCCCGAAGGTGCAAGTTGCGTCTCCTCGGGGCGTGGAGAGGCGAGTGCCCGAATTTGATAAAACGCAACGATGGTCCAGCCTAGGGTGGACGCTAGTGTCCCAGCGATGCTGCGACCGTTAGTCGGGAGAGCAACGTGGATGTCCAGGATACGCTATTGGGCCTCGGCTCCGCGGTGCTTATCGCAGCCGCAATTTGCTGGCTGAATGTAGCTAAGCGACGAGAACGTGCCGACGGCCGCAGCACTTTCTCCGTCGGAGCTCTACGTGCCGCCGCGCGGCTCACCTCAGCCGCATTCATCATACTGGGTGGCGCGGGGATATGGCTGTTCCTGGCGCGAGTCAGAGGTTGAGGGGGCGCCATGGGCTTCCCTGCTGGGAGCCCGAACATGGCCAAACGCCGGATGCGCAGGGCACCACGCTAGTCCCCGCAAGGCACACATTAAAAACAAGTTTTCTGGATTAAGTTGAGCATTGGGTTACCGTGCGACGACGGGAGATGTGATTCGCCCGCGCAAAAACGGAGTTCAGTGAATGCCTACCCAATTTTTTACTCAGGATGCGGACACCTACTCGGTGAGGGCCGCCGGCGATTACTATCTGACGTTCTTGGGCGGTAACGATACGCTGACAGTCAACGGCGGAACCACCACGAACGCGGCCATGGGTGAGGGCGACGACTACATCAAACTGATCTCCGGGAATGTCGTAGTTTATGGTGAGAATGGCGCTGATCGGTTCGAAATCTTCGCGTCGAATGCGACCGTCTCCGGCGGCAGGGACAACGATCTTTTCAACCTGCGCGGGGGATCGAACCAGACGATCACGGGCGACCGGGGCAGCGATCGTATCAACCTGTCGACTGACGTCGCAAACCTGACCGTCGATCTGGGCAGCGACAATGACGTGTTCAGTGGCTACAACCACACAGTTACCGGGACACTTCGGGGTGGGTCGGGCAACGACGTTTTTTACGACGTCAATGGCACCGCAAGCACGCTCAGCATTTATGGCGGCGCCGACAACGACGTGTACCGCGTTACCTCGAAGGCTCAGGGCACGATAGTCGAGCTCGCGGACGAAGGCACCGATACGGTGCAGATCTCGCGCGGCATGGATTACACGCTCGGCGACAATTTCGAGCGGATCGTCGTCGGAACCTACTTCGGCAGCACGACCGGCGATGCGACCATAACCGGCAACGCTGCCAACAACGTCATCACTGGCGGCGGCAACAACGAGACGATTTGGGGCCTCGATGGGAAGGACACCCTCTACGGGAAGGGGGGCAATGACACTTTGCACGGCGGCCTTGGCAATGACACGGTCGACGGAGCCGACGGTGATGACACTCTTTACGGCGACGACGGCAACGACATCCTAAATGGGCGTGCTGGCGACGACACTATGGCTGGTGGTACGGGTAACGACACCTATTACGTCGACAGCGTGAGCGATGTTATCGTCGAAGCCCTCGACGAAGGCCATAGCGATGTCGTCAAGACGACCGTGAGCCTCACGCTCGCCGACAATGTGGACAACGGCATCATCGCCAGCAGCGCAGGTCTGTCGCTCACCGGCAATGCCCTGCAGAACCAACTCACGGGTGGAGCGGGCAACGACACGCTGACCGGCCTCGACCTGGAGGACACCCTCAAGGGCGGCCTCGGCAACGACACGTTCGTCTACACCACGGCCGGCGACTCCACGGTCGCCCACTACGACACGATCACCGACTTTTACTCAGTTGCTGGTGAGGGCTCGGACGATCAGATCGATCTGTCCGCGATCGACGCGGACACCATCACCGATGGTGACCAGGCCTTCACGTTAAATGAAACAGGCGTTGCCGCGAATACTGCCGGCGACCTCTGGTTCACCTCGGTCGATAACGGCAACGGCTCGAGTGACCTGACCTTCTACGGTGACACCAACGGGGACGGCACTGCCGACTTCCTGCTGCTGGTCCACGCCACGAACGGTTTCGTCGCGGACGACATCACCTATTAATAGCTGATCCAATTGCGCGCGGGTGCCGGGCTCCGGCTCGGCACCCCGCTCGTGGTTTGCGTCAGCAGAAGCCCGGCTTAAGATCGCCCGCGCCCGGGTGGCGAACCCTCGGCTCAGAAGGCAAATGTGGCCAGATTGCTGGCACGGATGGTGCCGTCAAACCTGACGAACGAGCCGGCTCCAGAGTCCATCGATGACGAAGCTATCTGCCCCGGACCACAAAAGGGGCCGCCGATGCGTTGGTGCCAGCCGAGCGCCTGAGGCTGTGCTCACCCGATGGGCAAGAGATCACGGACAGCAAGACGGCGCGACGCGGCGTCTGCCCCTCGCAGCGTGACGAGCGTCCAAAAGCCTCCAAAAGCCCAACCGCCAATTACGTCTGTTGGCCAATGGACTCCCAGCATTGCTCGGCTCAAACCCACGGCGAAGCTCATAATCAGCGCAGCAGCGAGCCCCCAACGTGCCCCGCCTACCAAGCTGCCGCGGCCTGCAAGCAACAGAGCTGCGCTCAAGTACGCCATTGTTGCACTTGCCGTGTGGCCGCTCGGGAATGCGAAAGTCGAAGTCTGCATCAAGTGCAGGTCTTCGGGCGGACGGCCCAAAGCCAGCAGAGGCTTCAATTGGTTCACCACCCAGTTGCCAGAGGTAGGTACCACTAGCGCCAAAGCTGCCGGAACGATGCGCTGCTTCCAGGCGAGCAGCAGAGCAGCAACGATGGGAACAACGTACCGCAGTGGCGGAGTGCCCAATGCTGTGATGGATTGCGCCACCGCCGCCAAGTTGGGCCAACGACCCGCATACACCTCGTTCAACACTGCGCGGTCCGGCGCGCTGTCATGGATGAGAAGCATCCCGAACCATAGGAGCAACAGTGCGACAATGAGCGCTGCGAACACACCCGTGGGGATGGCGCCAACGGGCGTCATGCCGGCAACTCGCTGCAGTGTTCGACCCCCCACCGGCGGCTTCTGCAGGGCAACGGGCTCACCCGTCATCGTCGCACGGCCCTGAACATCCGGACTCCACTTTCAGGACCACGTACATCCGGCCCGTGTTGAGTTCATTCTACTGCACCGCAACGCCCTCAAACGCCCTCTAAGAGCAGCCGTTCCCCCTTGATCAGCAGATAGCGATGGAGTTGAAACTTGGCCCGACCTTCAAGCGAGGTGGACTCGCTGAAGTCCGGGCCGTCGCCCGTCAAGGTACGCGTCTGACGAGTCGACTGGCCCTTATCTGAGAACGATGGACATCACATTGCAGTTGAATGACTTCTGCGCAGTTAAGCAACCTCAGGGCCGAGCTGATCCCCATACCTGACTTTTTCAGCTAGTTCGGCCGATCACCAAGGGTCGGCTGTATCCTGGCGGCGCGATCACCCGACTACGGAACCCTGATGCTTCAAGAACCTCGACTGCGAACTCAACAGATGCCTTTCGGTAGGTGTCTTCGCTGCTGCGATCGATAAGCCTGTCCGTGTTGCACTGCAGTACTAGGAGATCGGTCAGCGAGCGGATGCAGCGTACTGCTTCGCGCATCTCAGCGTCGCTCAGATAGTAAAGTGTGCACAGCGCTGTCACCATGTCGAACCGCGGCAGGTTCAAGCGAGCGAGTTCGGCGTGCGAACCGTGGATCGAGTGGAAGTCATACCGGCGGTTGTCCAGCCATTCGTATGCAGACTTCACCACCTCGCTCTCGCGGATGCAGTTCTCGTCGATCTCAACGCCGACGGCGGATGCTGCACCGGCGCGGAGCATCTGGAGCGGGTTGTATCCATTGTTGCTACCCAGATCGAGAACGCTGCCGCCTCTGGGGACCGGCAGGTGTTCTTGCATGATGTAGTTCCAGCGGCCGACGCCAACATCGGGGTTCCACAGCTTGCCCCAGTGAACGTCGTCACGGATCAGAACCGGAGCGTAAACCGCGCCCGGTTTGTCCACGCTACCGTAGGTAGCCGGAGCCCGGCCAGCCATTTGTCCTCGCATGGTTGCTGCCGTCAACAGTGCTGTTCCGAAGGATGCATTCAGCTGAAGGCGATCGATGTCGCGCGCGTACACGGATACGTCCCGCGAGAGGCCGGACAGCGACATTACCTGCGTCATGTTCGTAAACACCGGCGCGCCATTGATGACATTCACAGACGTCTGGTCGATGCACCCGATCACATAGCCGCTCTCGTGGATCTGCAGCAGCAAGTCTCCGACCGTCGCAAGCAGGACCTTGCGGGCGGCGCCTGAGCTTTGATCGATGACCTGACGGAGCAGAGGTCCCTGTACTGCCGAGCACGCTATCGTTCGTGTGTTCCAGTCGACCTTGCGGACGGCCGGGATCGCGCACCCGGCATCCGTCAGATCAAGCATCGCTTCAAGCGTCTGAACGAAGCGGCCGCTTTCGGCATCGAAGCTGTATTCGTGGCCATGCTCTTTGTCAGTGCGCACTGCGTAAGCACTCCAGCGTTGCTCAAGGTGCGCCAATCGGGGGCCTAGTGCACGCGAGAGAACCTTGCGGCGATGTAGACGCAGTGCCACGTCGCGGGCAGGATCAGTGAGCGCATAAAGCGTTCGTCCAAGGACGCTGATGTAGGCTGTTCGAGCCAGCCCCGCCGGGCCGAGGCGCTGGAGCTGCCGAAGCCTCTTAGCAAGCTTCGCTGGCACCTGCTTTCTCATCGGCAACATCGGATTCCCTCTCGCAACGAATTTCCGTGTGCGCTGACGAACTGTACGTCAGCAAGTTGACGCTGAGCGCTGTCCCGTTTCGAAGCACTACGTATCCACGCCTCCGGAATATGCGCCGGATCAATCCTCCCACCATGAGAACAAGAGGCTGAGATGAATTCGGAATGCACCCGTGACGGGGCTCGGTGACCTAGAACATGAATGAGTGGCCGCGCGAAACAAATGTCCATTCCTGAGCCGGGTCTCGCCGGACCGAGGTTCAGATACGATGCCCTAAATGGGAGGCGAGCTTCGCGAAACACACGATCAAGTAGGGGCAGGTTGTAAGCAGGACCGTCATCCTCGGGCAGATAGCGTTCGCGAACTTTCTGGTTTGCACCGGCGGTTGCCTTCCTCGACCGAACGAGTCACGTAATGCTCGGAGTGCTTAGCCGAGTGAGGTGGTTGGCGGTTGGGCCTTCGGATAGGCTTGGACCTTGGTTGTCTTCATGGGACCGGACCCGTGTCAAACTGGCAAAAATCGACGGCCTTAAACCGTTTTGCGGATGCTCACGGTCCCGCTCTCCTGCCGCCGCTCGCTCTCATCATAGTCGCCGCGGTCTACGGGGTGCTCTTTCAAGGAGGGGCAAGTACAACTGCTCGGTCGGCGTCACCAAGGGGATGCTTCGGCAGCTGGATCCACGTTCCCGAGTCTTTTCGCGAAGACCTTGGGATTGCCGTCGAGCTCAAAGAATCTACCGGCAGGTACATAGTCGACTACAGCGACTACCGGCATACTGAAGGGCAGTATTCTCCTGGGAAAACACCCGATGCTACGACAGTAGTGATCGGACCGCTCGGAGCAGTCTCTAAATGTAGAGCTAGAGCCGCTGAACTAACATTGCTCCAACCCCCCGGCCGAACGAAGACGTATTCCTTGTACAGGTATGTTGGTGATCCTTATGCTGAATGGAGGCGCCGAGGCTGGCGCGAGCCCGACGACATGTAAACGGGCACCGGCCGCCAACTCAACAGGACGACGCGCTTCCGAGCGTCAGCTTCTCACCCATGAACGAGATCAACGACGAATTGTCTCGCTTCTACGCGCTAAGCGCAAATTCCGCCCAGCCGGGGCGAGCGCCAGCGGTCCTTTAAGCTGGAATCACTGCAATCGTCGATGCGTCTTAGCACCATGGATGTGCGACTGATCGACCCACCGAAGTTTGAACCCACAATCACCTAGGATCTCTTCGATCTTGCGTGGGACCCAGTCACGCCGTTCGCGCGACAGGATGAAGAAGTGGACCTCGACGAATACATGCTGGCACTCAGCCCTCCTGAGGGTCTGCTGCATCCCCTGCAGTGCTTCGAGTTCGTGGCCTTCGATGTCGATCTTTATAACGTTGGGAACAGCGCATAACGCTTGCGAGACCAGCGCGTCGCCAGTGGCAAGCTCAACGAGGCAGTTTGCCTCCTTACCTGGGCGGGCAACAGTGAACGTGGCCCCGTTTGGATGCTCATTTTCATGGAATCCTGCAAACTTATCTTCGTTGGACAACCCGAGCTGCAGCACATCGATGTTCGCGCGGCTGGAGACGGCAGCCCGGAGTCGTTCAGCGTTGGCTCGGGCGGGCTCAAAGGAGTGGACGTGGCCGCAAGGACCAACCCAGTCGGCAAAGTGCAGTGAGTAAACTCCGATGTTGGCGCCCACGTCCCAGACAACAGCGTTGGAATGAACAACGCTCCGCATCGCATTTGTGAGAGACTGCTCGTAACCTTTCGCACGACGCCACGTGACGAACCGGCGTGACATGCCAGCTTGGCGCAACAGGGTCCGCGCTTTAACAACGAGCTCGCTGCTCATCATCGTCATAATCAACTCCGTAGCTGCGATGGAAGCCCACGTGGCGAACGCAAAACCGCATTAACTTTTGTTAATTTACCGTTAACTCTGAATGCAGCTTCTATCAACAGTTATAGTTGTGCCGATTTGGGACACTCTGATTAGCGCCGGTGGCGACTTGCCGTCGAAACCCGGTAAATGGCGGCGGCGCTTGAGCCGGTGAAGCATGGCAAACCCGACAAGTAGCCTGACGCCGCTCCGCCCAAGGCCGCACCTGAGGAGCCGAAGAGGTGACGCCGGACGAGTCCGGACAAGAAGCCCTCTTCTACCAACCCGGACGAGCGCTGCTGCGTGTGGATGCACCGCGTTAGCTCAAGCGATCCGTGGACGCAGAAGCCCAGCGCCGCAGGACAACGTTGCCGAAGTGCTCGCTCGGTGCCTAGCCTCAATCGAACACCGGGAGACCCTGTCTTGAGCGGGGTGGTGGAACGCGCTTATCAGTCCGCGCCTGAGTGCCGCTCGATGGATGAACTGGCGCCCCAAGCTGGCGAAGGAAGGGCATGAGAGCGTCCGAGGCGCATCTGTCGGCAGGGTCGTTACGCAAGAGCCGTCTGAAGCTGCTGAAGAGCAACGGTTAGCTCAGTAATCAGCGTGCCGGTTCGAACATCACGGGGACGCCGCTACATTCTTCATAACACGGATTAATCCGTCGCAACCCGTAGCTCGCACGATCATTGGGAAGCCCAGTATTACCGAGCAACGGATCTACAATGGCGAATGTGAGTGTCGGCGGCCCGATAGTTAGCTTCCACGGCGACCACGGAGAATCTAACGGCCCCGGCGGTTGGATCTCTCAAGAAGACCTCTGGGCGCGAGAAATGGCGGAGCGAGCGGCAGCTAAGAAGAGCACGGACGCAGCTGCGCGACGCGTCCACCAGGAACTCGCAAAACTCTACGCGGAGCAACGGCGAGCGAGTGCTGCTCGTGGGTAGCGTAAGGCTGGGCGCGGCAACCCTTTGGATCTTTATCGTCGCGGTGTTTGCTTACGTGTTTTGGGTGGCCGTGCACTGACTGTCGATGTGAGCGCGCGGCCCTTGCCGACCGACAATCAGCTGTCCTACGCGGCGCGGCGTGAAGCTGCAGGTTGGAACCTCGCTGATAGCAGACGACGCGGAGCGCTACCGGAAACGCGCGCGGGAATGTCGCGCTCTGGCGGCGGGGGCACGGGACGATCGCGACCGACACGCCTTGCTGGAAGTAGCAGAGGATTTGGAGATCGAAGCTGCCGAGATCGAAGCGCACGCGGCAAAGCACGTCCCTACTCCCGAGCAGCCGTAGGAATGCGTTGCTGCCTTCCTCCACAACGCTCAGACGGTTGAGATGGGGGCGGCCCCAAGTGACGAGCCGCCCACTTAATCGCGCGATCAGATTAGGGACGGCGAGTAGTGTTGTCAGTGTGCACGTGATCGTGGCGATCGCGCCGCTTGAGCCCGAGCAGCCCAGCTAGACCAAGTAGGCCCAAAAGCCCCCACTTACCGTGATCATCGTCGTTATCCTGCTGCGGAGCAGGATAAGTGGTGCTGGTGGTCGTAGTGTTGGTCGTATCTTGTGCGAGAGCCGGAACTGCGGTCAGCCCCAGTGAGGCCGCGCCGAACGCTGTCAGGATCTTCGTGGTGGCTTTCATATGGTTTTTCCCTCTCGTTTATCAGCGGGAAAGAACCGACCTATTGTGCGCGTTCTATCCTCGCCGGCGCCTTGAACAACCGTTGGATAGCGTTGTTCCTAAAGCCTTGCGCCCAGATCGCTGCTCAGGCGTGGCTGCTTCGATTGCCACCAATAGCGGACTGTCTCATGGCTAATGTCGATGCCTCGCTCTGATAGTAGGTCTTCGACGTTCCTCAGGCTGAGCGGGTACTTCACGTACAGCAGCACCGCCAGGCGGATCACTTCAGGGGAGGTCTTGAAGTAGCGGAACGGACTAATCGGGACACCGGAGCGAGGCATTGCGCAGCCCCTACCCTCGCTCGATTACCTATCGATGCATTTGCTCTGACAACGCCCTTGGCAGGGGTTCTCTATTTCGGGGCATGGCGCCCCGGGTGGAGCCCGAGTGAGCACGCCTAACGGCTGTATCGTTCCACTGTGCTGTTATGGTAGTTCGACGAACCGCACGGGGGCGGTGCGCATGGTTGACTACCGGATCTACTGTCTAGACGGTGCAGGCAAAATCTGCTTCGCGGAGCCGATTACAGCTGGCGATGATGCGGAGGCTATCGAAAAAGCGCGCAACATGAAGAACGGCGCTATCAAATGCGAGGTATGGCAGGGAGCGCGCCTGGTCGCGACGCTCAATGCTCAGGACCTCTCCCCTGACCCTGCTTGATTGCTTCAGCCTCGATCATGGCGGCCTCTGCCTCGAGCTCTTCAGCGATTTCAATCAGACCTTTCCGGTCAATCTGATTGCGGGCGCCTTCAGCTAGTGCCCGGCACTCTTGAGCCCGCACCCGAAACCGATCGACATCTTGGGGCATCTACTTAAGACGAAGCTAGATCGGCAGCGTTCCTAATCTATGTAAATGTTTGTGGGCGTATCGAACCATGGCTCAATATCGGCTCTACTGTTTCGACCGAGCAGGACACATCTGTTCCACTGAAAAGTTTATGGCCGCTTCAGACGACACCGCGCTCGAGGCTGCCAAGTTACGTAACCGGCAAGGACTTAGATCCGAGGTCTGGGAGGACGCTCGGCTCGTCGCAGCCACCCGCCCTCTGCGGTCAGTAAGCTGATCGGACGGCGCTCCGGTGCTGCGCGGCAGGGACTTCTTCTTTGGCCGCTGTTCCCAACCGTTCGTGCACGTCCGCTGCTCCAAGCACGTCCGCAGGTACGGGTTGATGGTCATACATCAGGACAACCAAACCTTTTCGCGTCAGCATCGTCAACGAGCATTTCTCCCAGTCCGCAGAGCAGGAAGCCTCGGACGTGGTAGAAGCTTGGCAGCAGGCCATTCGAGCCGCCGTGAACATCGCGAACGACCAAGTGTCGCACCGGCAATCCTTACTTCGGCGCGGTCCGCACAATTGGGCCTTGCATCCTGCGTGCGTGCGCATCGCGGGCCACTGAACTCCGCGTCGTGTTGGCGGAGGAGCTCCCCAACGAGCAGGCTCACGGTTCAAATTCGGCTCGGCCGAATTCGTCAGCTTACGGGAGGACGTGGGACTTTGAAGCGAGTGCCAGCCAACTCCGTGCCGCCTTTGGTCAGATGTCTGCCAACGCTTCTTCATTCGGATCGGCCGCAGCGCGATCGACGAACTGCCGCAGCAGCCATGAGGCCGCTGGCCCAGGCGGAAGATCCCTTCGCCAGACGCCGGCGAAGCGGTAAATGCCCCCGGGATGGTCCGGCATTGCCAAGCGCACGAGCGTCCCTGCCGCAAGGTCCCCTTCAATCATTGGCAACGGCATATTACCCCACCCTATGCCTTCGCGAAGAAGCGAGTGTTTCGCGCCGAGGTCCGCCAGCCGCCAGGTGCGCGGACTCATCACCGAGAAATCACGGCCTTCTGTGAGCGGAGAGCGGTCGGTCAGCACAAGCTGAATGTGGTCGCGCCCTGCGCCAGGTGCGATCCGTTGCATACGCGCGAGCGGGTGATCGGGTGCAGCCACGGGCACCATCACGACGGAGCCAGCTGAAACGCAATCGACCCCGCTTCCCCCGACGGCGAGCGGCCCGGAGATGCCGAGGTTCGCATTCTGCTCCAAGACCAGCGACGTGACGGCGCCAAGCGCCTCAACATGGAGCCGCAACGGGACTGTCGGAAACTCGTGGCGGAAAGCACGCAGCACAGCACCAAGGCGATCAGCCGGCAGCATAACGTCGACGGCCAAGTTGACCTCTGCCTCCAGGCCTTCGAGCAGGCCCTTCACCTTTGCACGGAGCCCATCGAAGCCCTCGCCGATCGCACGCACTTCGGCCAGGACCGCACGACCCGCTACGGTCAGCTGCGGCTTACGGGTTCCCGCCCGGTCGAACAGCAGCACCCCGAGCTGCGCTTCAAGATTGGCGATGCCATAGCTTACCACCGATACTGCTCGGTTGAGGCGCCGACCGGCGCCAGCGAAGCTGCCGGCGTCCACCACCGCCATGAAGGTGCGCAATTGCTCATAGGTCGGCGTTCCAGGATTTGACATTTCAACTTTCTCGAAGGTTGAGCCCGAACTTATACCTCTGATCGCGCGAAGCGGCAGCGCCTAATTGAGCGTGGAAGCGAGGATGATTGTCCTCGAACAATTGGGAGATCCACGATGATCGAAGTTCGTCCTCTCACTGGCCTCGGCGGCGCCAATCACGGCTGGCTCGACGCCAAGCACCACTTCTCATTCGCAAATTACTATGATCCCGCTCGCATGAACTGGGGCTCGCTGCGCGTCTGGAACGATGACACCATCGCGCCGAAGACCGGCTTCCCCACCCATCCGCACCGCGACATGGAAATCATCACCTACGTTCGCGAAGGCGCCATCACGCACAAGGACAACCTCGGCAACGAAGGCCGCACGGAAGCAGGGGACGTGCAAGTCATGTCCGCGGGAACGGGCGTTGCGCACTCTGAGTACAACCAGGAAGACGTCACGACGAAGATTTTCCAGATCTGGATTCAGCCGAACCGCACCGGAGAGAAGCCTGCGTGGGGCGCCAAGCCCTTCCCGAAGGGAAACCGGTCCGGCCAGTTCGTTGTGCTTGCAAGCGGCTTTGCGAACGACAACGACGCATTGCCGATCCGGACAGATGCGCGGGTCGTTGCCGCAACGCTCAAGGCCGGTGAGTCCGCGGAATATCCACTTGGGTCTGACCGCCGCGCCTACTTGGTTCCGGCCACCGGAGCGGTAGAGATCGAGGGGAAGCTCATCGGTGCCCGTGATGGCGCCGCAATCACGGATGTGGGCACCTTGCGTGTGACCGCGATCGAGGACAGCGAGATCGTTCTGGTCGATGCCGCCTGATTAGCTCGAGTGTTGCGCTGTGGCGCCCACGGGGGCCGCTAGCTCCAAACATCCCCGTTTCGCTTGCTCAATAACCGGCACAAGCTCCTCGGCTAATCGTTCGAGGGGCCGCCCAAACAAACAGGAAAGCATCATGGCTCGCGTCCTCATTCTCTATCATTCCACTTATGGTCATATCGAAGCGATGGCCCAGGCGGAGGCGGACGGCGCACGATCCGTCGAGGGCACGCATGTTGATGTCAGGCGTGTTCCCGAGCTCGTGCCGGACGAGGTTGCCCGCAATGCGGGGTATAAGCTCGATCAGCCTGCTTCCGTGGCGACCATCGAGGACCTGGTGCAGTACGATGCCATTATTGTCGGCTGCGGAACTAGGTTCGGACGCATGGCATCGCAGATGGCCAGCTTCTTGGATCAGGCGGGCGGCCTCTGGGCCCGGGGCGCTCTGAACGGCAAGGTTGGCGCAGCTTTCACGGCTACTGCTACCCAGCATGGCGGACAGGAGACGACCCTGTTCTCAATACTGACGAACCTAATGCACTTCGGAATGGTGACCGTTGGCCTTCCCTACTCTTTCGCGGGGCAGATGACTCTCGACGAGGTCACAGGCGGAGCACCCTATGGCGCCACTACGATCACGGGCGGGCAAGGCCAGAGGATGCCAAGCGAGAACGAACTTGAAGGCGCACGCTTCCAAGGTCGCCTGGTCGCTGAGACCGCCGCCAAACTGCACGACGCATTCACGGGTGATCTGACCAGCGCACCTCCGGAAGGTGAGACGGAGACCTGGGAAGAGCCCGCTCAGGCTTGATGCACGTCCGGAGCGCTGATCTGGGGCTCACAGCAGGAGCGTATGCGAAGTCTAACTGCGAAGGCCTGCTTTAGGCTGCGCTCCTCGTTGCTCCTGCGCTGATCCAACGAACATCTGCTTACGGGGATGACTCCGCTCTACAGGCAGGAGGGTGGCGAATAGCGGTGACTAGCAAATGTCTGCTTTTGTCGAATGCAGGCGTTCGCCGAATTTCCGCAACGCGTGGAAAACGGACACTAGCTCATGCCGCCTCATCCGCCCCGTTCACCCTCGCACCTCAACTTACGGTTTGGAACAACCGAATGGCCCAGCTGAGCTGATACGCCAAATAGATGGTGGCGATCGCGGCCTGCACCCAGCGGCGCGCGGTCCAAATGCCAATGGACGCCATGGCGATGAACGCAATCTGTGCGAGCCAATATTCCGTCCCAAGAGCATTGAAATGGGTGCGGCCCTTAAGTGCCGAGTCCACCAGGTCGATCGTAGCCCAGAGGATTTGAACGCCGAAAAACCAGTGCCGTCGAGACAGAAAGTAGTTCTCGAAGGACGAGTAGCCGTCGAGGTCGCGCGGAAACAGCAGCGCTGCGGCGAGGTAGATGATGAAAGCGTAAGACAATACGAACGCATAGATTCCGAAGGTCCAGACCGCGATGTCGCGCAGGAGGTATTCCGACCACCACCAAAACACGGACGCCAGAAACATATAGGCGACCCAAAGCAGGTGCACCCACCAGATACGGACTTTACGCGGCTGCTGGATCAACCCAGCGACACCCTGCATTAGATGCGTCAGCGCCAAACCGATTACGATTGAGGCAAGAACCATGACGTAGTCGAACATCGGCATTGACGTGGCTCCAGTCGCGCAGGGCCTTTCGCAACCGCGTACGTGCTAAGCGAATTGCCTCACACCCGCCAGCGATGACCGAGGCAAGGACCTCAGCACGTCGGCTTTGGGTCGAAAGCTGCCGCTGGCCCGCTAGTGGCTGCGATCGGTGGAAAATGGACCCTAGCGATCCCGTGCGGCCGACGCAGTTTCGGCATCTAATACGCCGTCGCGTTATCCTTTGACGCAGCGGCTCGAAAGCACACCGCCGATATCAGCCACAGCGCTGCAAATAAGCCGCTGAATAAGATCGCGCCGATGGATCCACCCCCCATGATCGCAGTCGAGGGCGCGGTTGCAGTCGCAACGCCGAGCAACGCCTGCATGATTGCTACGCCCACTGCGGTCCGTGCCAGGCCCGCTGGCCGGAACCAAGCAGAGAACCCACCCACTACTGCCGCCATGATAACCAGGAACCAGCTGATACCCGTGCCATCGTCGCGAACGATCGTTGTCCAAACAGTGAGTAACGACGCCAGAACCGCGATGGAAACTCCAGTGCGGTAGGCTCGGCTCGTGCTCGCTTCAGTCATTTGCTCGCCTCCCATACGCTGGTCTTATGACAGCGAGACGGCTGAGCAGCATGAGCATTTGCTGAGGAAGGGCTGAGCAATCTGCACTAGTGGCAGCTTCCGGTGGAAAGTGGACATAAGCCGAGCATGGCCCTCCAGGTTCGCCGAACAGCTCACGGGCCCACTTTCCTGACCATTTATTCACCCTTGATACACTATTACATTACCACTGGAGCGCGTTATAGGTATGCCAGTGCTCCTAGTCGTATCTCGAACCCCCTCCACAGCCGTCGCTCTCATACTCGCCGCCAGTGCATCCAGCGCGGCGTTTGCCGGGGACACGGACGCAGGCTCCATCGCACCGACGCCAGAGCGGCCGGCAGCGGCACCTGCGGCAGGCATTGGTCCCCCAGCTGCGCCTCTGGGTGAGGACATTGTAGTCACTGCGCGGCGCCGCAGGAGCGACGATGTGCTGGGAGAGGTTTCCGTCCTTGGCGGTCAGGAACTCACGAACCAACTCCGACCCACACTCGGCGAGACGCTTGCGCACCAGCCTGGTATCTCGACTTCGGGTTCGGGTCCGAACGTCGCCCGCCCCGTCCTTCGTGGTCTTTCAGGTGAGCGACTGCGTATCCTGACAGATGGTATCGGCAGCCTCGATGTGTCGGCGTCGAGCAGCGATCACGCTGTCGCGATCAACCCGCTTACGGCGGACGCGATCGAAGTGCTGCACGGCCCTGCGGCGCTGCTTTACGGCTCATCGGCCATCGGAGGCATAGTCAATGTAATCGACTCGCGCATTCCGCGCCGAGTGCCCGACGCGCCGCTCCATGGGCAGGGCATCACCGGCTACGGGAGTGCTGCGCACGAGGTGCTCGCAAATGGCGAAGTCGACGTGCCCTTCGGCAGTCACTTTGTTGTGCACGGTGACGCCAATTACACCCACAATGACGACCTGCGCACCGGCGGGTATATCCTCTCGTCACCCTTGCGTGCTGAAGCGACCGCCAGTGCGCACCCAGAAGTGCAGTCACTCGCGAGGCTGAAGGGCAAGCTCCCGAACAGCGATGGGCGTGGTTTCGAGGCAGCTGGTTCGGTGGCGTATATCGACGGCGGCTTCAACGCCGGTGTGTCCATCACTCGCCACACGGCGAAGTATGGCGTTCCGATCCGCTTCTCGCTTTATCCGGCTATCGAGGCGGAGCAGACCCATATCGACGTTCACCAGACCCGGTACGATGCCCGTGTCGAGGCCCCTCTCCATGGTGCGTTCCGGCAGATCCGACTGCGCGGCGGGTACTCCGATTACAACCATAAGGAGCTTGGCGCGGATGGCTCGATCGGCAGCCAAGTGTTCTCCAAGGGCGGGGAAGCCCGTGCGGACCTCGTCCAGCGCGATACGGGCGGCTGGGGCGGCGACAGCGGCGTGCAGTACCTGGACATTCGCCAGCATATCGCCGGTGACGAGCAGTATCTGCCCCCCACAGGTCAGCGGACACTCGGTCTGTTCAGTGTCCAGCACATTGAGACTGGGCCGCTTCGCCTAGAGGCCGGCGCCCGGTTCGAGCGCACTAGCCTTAAGGCGCAGGCAAGCAGCGTCGTCGGCAATCGGGACCTGCAGCGCCGCTACTCGACGCTCTCGGTGTCGGCGGGCGGAACCTATGCACTCACGCCTGCATGGACGCTGGGCCTGAACATAGCGCGTTCGCAGCGCGCTCCATCCGTGGACGAGGTGTTCGCGAATGGGCCCCACGGTGGCAACGCGAGCTTCGAACTGGGTGACCCCGACCTGTCGCCCGAGAAGAGCATTGGCTTCGAGGCGAGCGTCAAGCACAGAAGCGGCCGGCTCGACATCAACGCAACTTACTACGTCAGCCGCTACTCCAACTTCATCTACCAGGCACCGACCGGTGAAGTCCGTGACGATCTGCCGGTCTATGCCTTCCGGCAGGGGCGAGCGAACTACTCGGGTTTTGAGGTGGAGGTGGACGGGCGGCTTGGTTCTGTCCACGGGATCGATCTTGGCGTCGAGGGCATCGCCGACGCTTCTCGGGTGAGCATCAAGGACTTCGGCCCAGCGCCTCTGATCCCGCCGCTGCGACTACAGGGGGCGCTCACTGCCAAGAGGGGTCGGGTCAACGGGCGCGTGGAGCTTGAGCATGACTTCGCTCACCGCCGGACCGCGCCACTGGAACTCCCCACGTCAGGGTTCACGCTGGTGAATGCTGGGGTCGACTGGCATCCCCTGACAACACGGCATGACCTGACTTTGTCGCTGGCTGCTAACAACATCTTTGACGTCGAGGCACGCCGCTCGGCTAGTCTCCTGAAAGACTACGCGCCACTTGCAGGACGTGACATCCGCCTGACGGCGCGTTTCAGCTACTAATCCATTCGGAGGGCCTCAGCGCGGGTCCCCCTAGGTTGGTTCACTCACACCAACGGGCACTGCGCTGGGATGAACTGAATGCCCGCAATGGGTGGAAATCGGACATCAGGCGCGAAAGGTACCAGCGTGCAGAAGGTAAGTCACTGGCCGCTCGAGCAAGCGAACATCGTGAACGGACCGAGCAAGTTCAACTTCTCTAGGGCTTGTAGAGTATGCTGGCCCGGGCAGGACGCACCCGCAATTGGGCAGCCCTCCCATCTCTTGTCCAAGGAAGTAAGTCGCTTCCGAGATTGCGGCGAGAGCCGGATCTCAAACTCCTCCTCCAGTTCGACGAGACCTGAAGGATCAAGATCGCGCAGATTGCGAGAAAGACAGACCTTGTCAGCGATGAGTGCGAAACGCTGAAATGTTGTTCCGGTCATCTCCTGAAAATGCGCTCGCGGCGGATTGTCCGCGGCACTCAGCAGCAGCAGCAGCACAGATACGGCCGTCGACTTCTGCATCCGCCCCATGAGCGCGAACTCTACGCTTCACGTTGATGTCTGCAATGGGTCGAAAGCCGACTTGGGCCGAATGTCTGGACCGGGTGGAAAGCTCCCATCGATTAAGCCAGCTCCCAGTTGCCTACGTGGAATGTTCTCTTGCACGCCGCGCATTCGGCATTCACATCAAGCGCGTCGAAAAGGTTGGCCAGGTGCCCGCCGCCGTCCGAATGCGCCAGATCGTCGAGCTCGTCGGCATCGATGTTGTAGATGAGTTCGCATTTAACGCTGTGCGCTTTGGCCGCGCAGTCAGGGCACTCGACTTCCTTCAGTGTAGCCGCTTGCTGATACGAGGTCCCATTGCCGAGACGGCCATCATATCCGTCACGGTTACTATCGAAGAACACGTGAGCTCTTGCGCAATGATCGCAAGTCCACGCCAGAGGGTCTAGGTAGCCGTTAGCCGCGTCTCCGCCGGCAACAACCCGACCGTTTTCGGAGCCGCATGGACATGCGAGCAACCAAGTAACCGAACTGCTCTGGGTGCCAATGACGGTTGCCTGAAGACCGTCGAAGTTGTCCGGCTGGCGCTCGGCAGCTCGCGCCGCTTGCGGAGTGATCATGCGACGATGCTATCAGAGAAGCCAATGTCTGCAATGGGTCGGAAGCAGACATTAGCTCGCTGATGGTAGGAATGGATGGAAAGTCGACATCCCGGTTGTAAGCTCAAGCATCAACGGCATGCGCGTTTTCAACGCGATCGGCTGCCGCAACGCGGCTGGCGGGACTATCTACCCTTAGGGGCCGGTAGCTCGGCGGCACGAACTAAGCGCGTCCGAACTGCACCGCCTAACTTGATTGAATGCCCGAAATGCATGTGCGGGTTAGTTAACGCGAGTCGGAGCGATTAGCGTTCCTTGGGGACAAGGCGTGGCCTTTTATCGCCTGTACAGCTTGGAGGCGCCGGGGCGGCTTGGGGATCCGAAAGAGATCGCTGCTGCCGACGACCACGAGGCCATTGCCAAGGTTCGGGAGATGAAGCCCAACGCAATTCAATGCGAGATTTGGAGCGAGCGACGCTTGGTAACGTCGCTCCGTCGCGCGGGTAACCGGCCTTAACCTTCGGACCTATCTCGCCGCTCTTGCTCGTCGATGAGCCCTGCCTCTTCGTCCAAGTCTGCAGCGATCTCTTCTAACATTGCGGCGTCACTTTCCGTGCGTGCGCTCTTTGCCAGTGCACGGCATTCGATGGCCCGCTGACGGAAGCGTTGTGCGTCGAAGGCCATGCGGACCGAGCCGTAGCGCCCCGCGGGCGTTTCATTCTCTAACTTGGACGTAGATTGATGGACTTAACAGTCGCCGAATCTAGAACCGGCTTTTCGGTAAGAGCCTGCGTTCTCATGAACACCGATAAACATGAACCTCGCTCACGTAAGTGAATCTCATCCACTTGCGTTAGAGAACGATTCTCAGCGCTTGCTAGGCAGCTTTGTCGCCGGCGCGCTTCCGG
>NZ_JBSZFB010000005.1:0-14681 GCF_054263715.1 Sphingomonas sp. F9_3S_D5_B_2
TGTTAAGTCCATCAATCTACGTCCAAGTTAGAGAATGAAACGCCCGCGGGGCGCTACGGCTCGGTCCGCATGGCCTTCGACGCACAACGCTTCCGCCAGCGGGCCATCGACTGCCGTGCACTGGCAAAGAGCGCGCGCACGGAAAGCGACGCCGCAATGTTAGAAGAGATCGCAGCAGATTTGGATCAGGAGGCCCGCCTCATCGAGAAGGAGGAGCGGCGGGATCAGTCGGAAGGCTAGGCCTGGTCCTCACTAGCGACGGAGCGACGTTACCAAACGTCGCTCTCTCCAGATCTCGCATTGAATTGCGTTTGGCTTCATCTCCCGAACCTGATCTGAGTCCTTGCCGGTTACGTAACTTGGCTGCGTGGAGCGCGGTGTCGTCTGAAGTGGCCATAAACTTTTCGGTGGAACAGATGCGTCCTGCTCGGTCGAAACAGTAGAGCCGACATTGAGCCATCGTTCGATACGCCCACAAACATTTACATAGATTAGGAACGCTGCCGATCTAGCTTCGTCTTAAGTAGATGCCCCAAGATGTCGATCGGTTTCGCGTGCGGGCTCAAGAGTGCCGGGCACTAGCTGAAGGCGCCCGCAATCAGATTGACCGGAAAGGTCTGATTGAAATCGCTGAGGAGCTGGAGGCAGAGGCCGCCGTGATCGAGGCTGAAGCAATCAAGCAGGGTCAGGGGAGAGGTCCTGAGCATTGAGCGTCGCGACCAGGCGCGCTCCCTGCCATACCTCGCATTTCAAAGCGCCGTTCTTCAGGTTGCGTGCTTTTTCGATAGCCTCGGCATCATCGGCAGCTGTAATCGGCTCCGCGAAGCAGATTTTGCCTGCACCGTCTAAACAGTAGATCCGGTAGTCAGCCATGCGCACCGCTCCCGTGCGGTTGGTCTAATTACCATAACAGCACAGCGAAACGATACAGCCGTTAGGCTGTGGTCTCTCTGGGCCACCCCGCGCGCTATGCTCCGACATAGAGAACCCCTGCCAAGCAATGAAGCCTGACAGGGGCTGCCCACCCTCTCCCAAGAAGGTAACAGGCCACTAACTGACTGTAACCAAATTGTAAACGCCAGCCCCGAGGGGCTCTAGGTCCTAGGTCAAGCAGCAGAACACTAGCTCAGGTTAGCGACAGGACTGCCGCGCGGGCGCACCGGTTCCCCCGCAACTTCGGTCCGCTTCAGTGCCTTACTTGGTGTGCGTCATCGTGTGGTGATGCGCAGCCTTCATCTTGTCGCAGCAGCACTTCTCAGCCGCGAACGCGGCGGTTGAACCGAAGGCGATCAACGCGACCGCTAGAACAATCTTCTTCATGTTCCGCTCTCCTAAAACGCCCCACGGACCTAGCACTGCGGTTGCCTCTCAAGAAGTCATAATCGGTTGTTCCATGGGCGTCCATTGAAGGTCCGCTCTCGTCTCACCAGGGCTCGCCCTCCTTATGGCAGCTATCGCGGGTTACCCTTATGTTGCAGCTCCCGAGAAGTCCGGGCAGAGAGTTGGACTCCTAGAGGAGCTCCGGCGAGACGCTCCGAAATATTTCGGACCGGGCCGATGAGCATGCCGACGCACACTCGACGCCTGCCGATCCAAACGCGGTACTAGATGCACTCAAAAGAGACAGAGGAGCCCGTGCGTCAATCAAGCGTGATGGGCGCTGGGCATAGCGGCAGCTTGAATCATCTGAAGCCATGGGGGCCCAGCAATCTATGAAACATAGCGCGACCAGGCTACTCGTTTGCACTCCATTCAGCCCCGAGGCCAAATCTTGGATGAGGCGAGTATTGATGGCACCTCGCCTAGGCGAGCTGGGTCACTGGAAAGCGTTGCCGCGGCCGGCACAGCGCGGAGCGAAGGACTCTTTCGGTTTCTGGATCAGCTTGGGCAGGAGGTCTCCCGGGCGACAGACGCCGACGAAATCATGGCCATCACAACGCGCTTAACGGCCGAACACCTCGAGCTCTCAAATTGTGCCTATGCCGACATGGATGAGGACCAGGACGGTTTCACTATTCGCGGCAACTGGCACGCGCCGGGTTCTCCGTCGATTGTTGGGCACTACAGGCTGCGGGACTTCGGAAAGCTGGCTGTTCAGGAACTCGGAGCGGGACGACCTCTGGTCATCAATGACAATCTGAAGGAGATTTCTCCTTCGGAGGCAAAGACCTTTCAGGACATTGGCATCGGTGCGACCATCTGCATGCCATTAGTTAAGCGCGGGCGGCTTACTGCGCTGATGGCTATCCACGACAAGGATCCACATTACTGGTCCGATTATGAGCTGGCGGTGATCCAAGAGGTCACCGATCGCTCGTGGGCGCACGTGGAGCGCGTTCGAGCCCAAGCTCGCGTACTTGAGTCCGAGGCTAAGTTTCACGCTATCGCGAATTCTATCGACCAGATGGTCTGGTCGACGCGGGCAGACGGATTTCACGATTACTATAATCAGCGCTGGTACGAATATACGGGCGTGCCCCCCGGCTCGACCGACGGTGCGGCGTGGAACGGGATGTTTCACCCGGATGACCAGGAGCGCGCCTGGCAGGTGTGGAAGCACTGTCTCAAGACCGGCGAGCCCTACCATATCGAATACCGGCTCCGACACCGGAGCGGCGAGTATCGCTGGGTGATCGGGCGGGCGCAGTGCGTCCGCGAGGCTGATGGGCGTATAAGTCGGTGGTACGGCACTTGCACAGACATCCACGATCAGAAAGTTGCCGAGGAGCAAATCAGGCGCAACCACGATACGTTCTACAGCCTCATCCAAAACAATCCTTTTGGCATTTACGTGGTTGATTCTGATTTCTGCCTCGCAGAAGCCAGCCAGGGTTCGCAGAAGGTATTCGCCGACGTTGATCCACTGATCGGTCGGGATTTCGCCGAGGTGCTACGCATCGTCTGGGCCGAACCATTCGCAAGTGAGGCCATCACGCGTTTCCGGCACACGCTAGACACCGGCGAACCTTATGCCTCGGCCGCGACAGTCGAGATGAGGGGCGACCTCGAGAACGTCGAAGCTTACGATTGGCGCATCGAGCGGATCGAGTTGCCGAACGGACGATATGGTGTCGTGTGCTACTTCTACGATTTGAGCGAGCGCCTGCAGTTCGAGCAAATGTTGAAGCTCAGCGAAGAGCGTTACCGACGCATCTTTGAGCAAACGAGCGATCTCATCCTGACTGCCGATTTGAGGCAGATCATCACGGACTGTAACCCTTCCGCCGCGACGGCAGTCGGTTTGACCCGGTCCGAAGCAATCGGCCGCGCGATATCAGAGTTTATCTCACCGGAGGACTTTGACCGCACCACGGCGATGCTGGGCCGTAAACTCGAGGAAGGTGGCACCACCCGCTACGATGTTCGTGTTCGCAGCAGGACCGGCGAGTGGCTCTTTTGGGAAATAAACTCTGGCCTCACGTATGGCGAGGATGGCAACGCCGTCGGGCTTCACGTCGTTGGCCGAGACATAACGGAGCGGAAGCGCTTTGAGCGTCAGCAGCAAATGCTCGTCGGAGAGCTCAACCACCGCGTCAAGAACACGCTGGCAATCGTACAAAGCCTGGCTCATCAGACCTTTGCCGCAGGCGCGACAAGTAACTCTGCCAAGACGAGCTTCGAAGGGCGATTGCAAGCGCTCGCAACTGCTCACAATCTTCTGACTCGGAAGAGTTGGGAATCCGCTTCGATGACTGAGGTGGTGACAGAAGCGCTTGCCCCCTTCTGCATTCCAGAACGTTGCTCAGCAGCGGGACCTACGCTCATGCTCCCACCATCCACTGCGGTCGCGCTCGCGCTGGCTACGCATGAGCTCGCAACCAACGCTTCCAAGTACGGGGCTCTGTCAAACGATTGCGGCCGTGTGTCCGTCCGGTGGACCGTCACCGAGCGCACTCTGACTTTCGTCTGGCGCGAGGAAGGGGGGCCGACCGTTTCTCCGCCCCCACGTTCTGGGTTCGGGACCAAGCTAATAAAGCGCACGCTGGCGGCCGAACTGAGGGGTAAGGCAGAACTCGACTTTGAACCGTCCGGACTAGTTTGCCGAGTGGAGGCTCCGATTCCGCAGTGGCACGACGCTTGAAGTGATCCGGAGACTGCTCGCGGGCAGGCTGACGCTGGCAGACCCTCAGCTCTCCGACCTTTCTCCATTAGGCCGCTATTGGCAGCTTTCGACCCAAAGCAGACACAAGCACCTTAGCTCCCTACGTGTTCGAAGCGAGCTCGCGGCGAGGCTGATTGACCTGGACCTAAACGCTGTGACCGGTGAGCGACTTCATACTCGCAAGCCAGAACGGCTGGTGGAAGAGCCAGGTGGCAAGCACCTCGTTTGCCAAGATCCACAAAGCTGCTGCGATGTAAGCAGGGTGGAGCCGGCGCCGGGTCGCGAGGTCGTAGAGTCCCACCGCCGTGACCAGCACCACAGTCCCAACGTATGTCGAGAAATACATGGGGAGGGCACCATCACCCCAGCGTGCCGAAAGCGGCGCCTCCCAGATCCGTCCGAAGCCCGGCTCTGTTAGTGCGATCGTGCCCATCAGCATGAGCCGCTTGTGAGCCGCCGCATCCCGGCGCGTCAGGAACCCTGCGCCGATGAGCACGGCGGACCCAAATACATTCGTGAACTGGACGCTCAGCCAAGCGATCCATTTGTCCGGCATGTAAGGGTTGCTCGCCTGAACTAGTGCGGCAGCGGGGCCGAGGACCAGCATCATGGGGAGCAGGAGCAACACCGCCCAGCCGAGCCTGCGGTGCAGCGCTACGCGTTGCGTTCTCACCAGTAAAATTTGAGCAACGAGCAATACGAGCCAACCCACATATGCAATCACATGGGCATGGACGACCAACGGAAAGGAGAGAGCGCCGGTACGAGCGCGATTGACTAGGTCAATGCCGAACCCGACGACCATCGCCAGCCAAACCGCTCCGGCGGCTACAGCAATCATGGTTCGGTCAGCGCGATGCCGAGGCGCGAATCTCACGTCCGAAGTCATAGCGTCGAGCAAGGTGAGCCTCCTGCTGAAGGGGTAATGTAACCGGTTACATTCGAACAGGCCAGCGTCGGCTTACGATCCATTGCAGACATGTCAGTTTACTCCGATCACCCTTTCCACCCGAAGACATCTTCGATTCCGACACGGAACAGCCGGGCGATCCGAAAAGCACTCTCCAGGCTGGGAGAATAACGACCGTGTTCTATGGCGATCACTGTTTGTCGGGTGACGCCGATCGCTTGGGCAAGTGCGGCTTGGCTGATCTGGCCATGTTTCTCGCGCAACTCACGTACGCGGTTTGTGATCGGAGGACTTTTCGACACGGTTAGGAGCTTCGGCGGAGAAGGCTGATCTGAAATCCATACTCGGAGATCTGCGATATGATCAGGCTCCCCATGATCATGTGAAAAAACAATCGGCCATCCTGATGGTAGGCAAAGAAGAGAGCCGACGTAACGGCCCCAACGCCCAGGACGAACCCGGACCAGTTGCCCGCTCGATCAAGCAGCGGTCTCTCCCGTTCGTCCGCAGCAGCGGCGGCATCCCCGGGCCGAAGAATGGCCATGGTTGCCTGCGCAGCGACGGAGGCAACCACGACAAGCACGGTGAACGGGATGACTATCGCGAGTGGAGGTGCTGTGGAGCCAATTGCAGTCGAGGCCGCAAGCGCCAAGTGAAGGTAGTAGAGACCCGCGGCGAGCATCAACGCGCCCATCACCCAAGCAGATTTTTCCCGATACGACATCCACAGCCCCCTTGTCAAAAATGTTAGACACTGATGTGGGAGAGTAGAATGAATGTCAAATATATCTGACATAGCCTCAACGTCCGCTTCCACCCGGTGGCGGGCGGATGGAGATCGTGTCGGCGCCCGCGCTCCTTCCGATCAGGCTTACGCTTCGTGATTGTGTAGGTTTGAAAGCACACCCCAAATAGGGGGTGGAAACGGCACCCAAGCCAGTTAGATAATGGGGATGATCACGACAGGCCGGGTGAGCTGGTTCAATCTCGAAAAGCAATTCGGTTTCGTCAAACTGGATGATCGTCAGGGCGATGCATTCTTACGAATGGCCGTTCTGAAGGACGGCGGATTCTACTTTGTCCCGCGCGGCACAGCGGTAAGGGTTGAGGTCGAATCCGCTCGCGGCAAGTTTGCGGTCGTCAAGGTGCTCGACGTGGACACATCCACAGCGCAACATGGCGAGGCACCAGCACAGCCCCGCAAGGTGAAAAACTAGTCTGCCTTCGGCAGTACGCGCTGCTTGGCGGTCTTCCTAAGCCGCTCTTCCCAACGGTCTTCGTCATCGTCTGCCTCATGCTCGCGTGCTAGAGTGCGATGATGACGGGGCGCGCTTTGACGAGCGGACGAAGAAGCTGGTGAGGCATAAGCCGGCGGAGAAGCCGGAGTAAATATTGCGGTATTCGGATTGGTGGGGGCGCTTCCAGTGTTTTTCTACTGCGTTGTTCAGACAATCGAAGGCGCTCGCGACCGACGCTGGATAATGGCGGCGTAGGGAGCGGTTCGCGTGGCTTTACTCGCTTACCTCATCGCCAGGATGTTGCGATCTCCTGGCTACTGAGCCCAACCGACGGCGGGTTTGTAAAATGCGCTATCACCAACAAGAAAAGGCCGCTCGCCAAGCGGACCTGACGAACGGCACAGAACCGCTGCTATTTAGGTGGGCGGCGATGGTGACGCGTCAGGACCTCAACGGCATCTAGGAACGGCACCGTCATAACGAGCTGATGATTCTCATCCTCGATCTCCTCCTACCCATTCCTCCCACTAGCGATCTAGTGTCTGCTTTCGACCCATTGCGGGCTTCAATCTTAAGACGCGGCGGCGCACCCAATTAGTAGCGCCGGTAAGTGGTGGTATGGCGTTCGACGTGCATGCTGGTGACGAGGCCGGCGGTGTCCAGGTTGCAGCGGAACGCGAGGTCATTGTTGCTGGGATGGAGCTTGGCATACGGCTCGCCGCCGGACCCCGCGCCCTGGTACGCCTCGCCGCCGTAGCCGCCGCGATAATCGATACCGCTGTCGATCAGCCCCTTAACGCGCATCCCGTCCGAGCGGCGCTGCACGTCGGTGATCGCGCTGACCCGCATGGTGGCGGCGACACCGGGAAAGCCCGGCACACCCACCGCGCCGGGCCGGTAGGCGCCGACATACGCCGCATAGCCTTCAGTCCCCGCATAGCCGTTGACGCCGTACAGTATCGCACCCTGCGCAAGCGCCGCCGTGACGCAGCGGGCGATGGCCTCGCGATCGCTGGCGGCGTAGCGCGCGCCGAGCTGCCGATCGACGATCTCGCGGATCGGCGCCGGCGCGACGAAGGGTGGAGGCGGCGTGTGTCGCGGCGGGGGCGCGGCAATGTTCTGGCCGATGGGCTGGGCGGAGGTGGAAGCCGACAGGCCGGCAAGCGCCGTCGCCGCGGCGAACAGGGACAAGGTTTTCATGGGGTTTTCGCCTCGGCTCTCAACCGGAATTGCCGGGAGTTCATGAGAGGAACGCGCAGGGAGGGCTGATGGGGCCGCCACTGTGAAGAGGCTACCTTAGCCGGGCGATGGTTGGAGAAGCAGGACGAGCGTTGATCTGCCAATGTCCGCTTCCCACCAAAGCAGACATTCGCGACCATGGGCAACGAACGCTTAGCGAGATTCTGGGCGCACTACTGACTTGTGCCAAAGCGAGGCTGCGCCCGAATAGGCGGGACTCTGTTCCCGCGAACTCAAGCGTAAACAGCGTCTAAATCAGGCTATCCGTCTGCCATTGGTTCGCCTGTGTGTTGCAGCAGCTAACGTCAGCTTTCCACCCAATTGCGGACGGAAGGGCATGAGCAAACATTAGCGTGCCGCTCACCGGAGCTGTGTCCTAGGGCGATGTCTCTCCCGGACAGCTTCGCCTTCAATTAAATGCGGCTTGAGCCTGCTGCGGACAAGGTCCGCGCCCTGGCCGCTCATGCATACCAGGCGGACGCCACCATCGAGCAAGCGCTCGATTGCGGAGACGCCGACACTGGCCTCCAGGCACTTTTCCCGCACTTCGGCTTCGGTCAGCGCCAGCAAGACTGCGCGGCTCACGACTTCGCGGCCCGCTTTGCAGCGGCTACAGCGTCACGTGCGCTGGAATAGCGATAGCCGCCCCAGAAGAAGACGTCCGCTGGTACGCGTTCGACTCCATACCGGTCCAACTCCGATTGCTCGACTTCGTCACGTCCGCTCATATCGGTCGGTTCCTTCTCCGCCTGACAGCGCGCGTTCAAAACTGAGCCACGGTAGAGGAGGCGGCCTCCGACTGCAGAGCGGTGACGCGCCTCTGGGCCGCACTATGTTGTAAACGTTCAAGCATGTCGGCACGCACGCTCCAGCTGGCCGCGCTACGCTCGAGGACCAGCCGCTCGTTCGCGGTCAACATCGTGACCGACTTCAGCAGGTCGGCCAAGGCCCGCTCCCGACAAACTTCAGAGGAATCCCGCTTCACCGGAATCTTTCGTGAAGCCGTAACCGGGATGGCAAGGGATTGAATCATTCCGCTCATACATTTGCACCTGCTGGCAAGCGGGAGCCTGATCAGCTCTCAGTCGCCAAGGGCCTGCGGAAAGAAGTCAGCGATGAGTATGGTTAGCACAGATATGTCAAAAGCACGAGGCAATCCGGTCGCAATAAAATAAAAGCAAGAAACTAGGGAATTGCTCCTACGGTGAGCTTGTAGCATCCTGCGTCATATAGTAGACAAGAAATGCTAATAGTCGGATCGACGGTCTTGGGTGCCAAAGCGCACCTTGCGTCATCTTCGCCGCCTCCTAGCCAGCAGCCCGCCTATTCTGGTTGTTGCTTCGAAGGAGCTAGCCATGAAGTATTCTGGTACCGTCAAGAAGTTTGACAGCGCCACTGGGCTGGGCGAGATCAACCCTCAGGTTGCGGGCAACTCTCTGCGTTTTGAGACCAGCGCCATCGCTTGGGACCGCAAGATCCAACCCATCGTGGGTCAGCGGCTGTCCTATGATGTCGGCCATCGCGTAGATAGCCAGCCTTGGGCGCTTAATCTGCAGACTGCCTGAGCTGTTGGGGGCAGGCGGGAGCTTCGGCTCCCGCCATAACGGAGAATGAATATGCCTGGCGACGTCCCGAGCAACTCTGATCAGTTCACCAGCTCCGGCGTGGTGAATGAAGACGCCTCCTTAAAGCGTACCGCAGGAGCTTGGGAGGGAGGCCACATGAGTTCCCGCTTCGGTCGCATCGTACGGGATGCGACCGTGCACCCGGCCTACAAGGTCATTCTGTCGCACGATGATGGGGACGAGAGCGAGCGTGCTTTCGCGACGATGCGCGAGGCTGAAGCCTTTGTGCGCCGGAACACGCCCCGTCCGCAGGTGCGCAACTCGTCGCGGGATCGAGATGCGCCAGAGGCCCAATCGACGCCAACCTCCACTGCATGCCATCCAAGCACGCTCTGAGCATCGCTCAGGACCACGCTTCGTTGCCGGAGGGTTGTTGAGCTTATGCGAACGACAAGATCCCAGGTAACTTTCCAAGCCCCTTTCACCCTGAACAAAAACGTCGGGGAGTTGCCTGCGGGCACTTACGAGATTGAAGTAGACGAAGAACCCATCCTCCTGGCTGAGAGAACGGTGTATCGTCGAATCTCGACGCTCTTGGTCGTGCGCGGTGTGGGAACGACCCGGACTTTGCAAATCGATCCAAAGCACCTCGAAGCCGCCCTGCACAAGGACGCCAGCGGTACATTAGGATCTTGAGCAAATGGCTTTGACTAACGAGGAACGCTTCATCGCTTCATGCGAGAGTGTCGGCGAAGCTGATGTCCGGCAGAAACTTGCCGGCAGCCAATACAGCGAGCGACGGGCTCAGTGGGCGAACAATTGGCTCGAACAGCTAGAGAATGGCAAGAGTGACGCAACCAAGGCCGAAGAAAGCAGCAGCCGCCTACGCAAAGCAGCCAAGCCCAACGGCTTTGTCCGGTTCGCTATAGCTGCGATCCTATTGGTTATGCTGCTCGCTGGTGCGACAGCGTTTCTGAAAACCAGATAAGCTTGGTGCGTCGCACCTAAGAAGCCGTGCTGCTGGAAGCGGCTGGCCCGCTGCGCAAAGCGGCGACGAGCCTAGCGGCCGTTAGGACCAGTGTAGGTCGGAGCCCAGCCACCTTAGGCGTTGGCCCAGCGTTCTTCACCTCGCCCGTTTGCAGGAGCAACCGCATGTCGCGCAGGACGAATTACGGCTTTGAGCGCCAGGAGCGCCAGAGAAGCAAGGCAGCTGTTTCTGCTAGAAAGGCGCAAGCCAAGGCAGATAGGAAAGTGTCGGAGCAAGGGGCCGCGACTGCGACTGACACGACCGATTCTTAGGTGAAGGTGGATCAGGTTTTCGTTTCTGGTACGGCCCCTTACCGTAGCCGCTCAATGTCGGTCTCTCCGAAAGCCCCTGTTGAGGGAACATGGTAGCACCCGGAACCGATCTTCGTCAGTTCGGCTGGAAGCCGTTTTTTAACACGCAAGTATCCGCCGAGGAGAACCGCAGGTGTCAGCCTATGCGGGTCATGGCCGTTCATCGCGGAATGGTGACTGTCGCCGGCGAAGGACTCGAGGACTCAATCTCGTCGGGCGTGCCAGCGGCAAACGGGCCCGAAGACCGACCTACAGTGGGCGACTGGCTGCTGGTGGATCGGCATAGTCGGAACCTCGTGCGCATCCTCGATCGAACAAGCCTGTTCAAGCGGTCAGCGCCTGGCGACGATGGTCGACTTCAGCTTATCGCCGCAAACGTCGACACGCTCTTCATCGTCACATCCTGCAACCAAGATTTCAACGTTGCGCGGCTTGAACGCTATCTAGTCCTCGCGCGCGAGGTAGGCGTGCGACCTGTCATAGTGGTCACGAAGGCCGATCTTTCTCCTATCCCAGATCCTTTCCGCCAAGCAGCGCGCGCCCTCGAGGCAGGGCTGCAGGTTGAAATGGTTAACGCGCGGAATCCCAAGAGTGTGGCTCGGCTGGCTGCCTACTGTGGCATCGGAGAAACCGTTGCGCTGGTCGGATCATCGGGTGTCGGCAAGTCCACTCTCGTCAACACCTTGAGGGGCTCGAATGCCATCGAGACGCAGGCTGTACGCGAGAGTGACGGGAAAGGGCTTCACACCACAAGCGTCCGCCAAATGCACCGTCTCGGCTCAGGTCTGGAGGGAGGCGGCTGGCTTGTGGACACACCGCGCATGCGCGAGCTTCAGATGTCCGAGGTAGCCACGGGTGTTGCCGAGGTTTTCGACGACATAGTCGCTACAACGCTTGAGTGCCGCTTCACGAACTGCACTCATGCTGCCGAGCCTGACTGTGCCATCCGTGCCGCTATTGCGCGGGGGACCCTTGAACCTGCTCGCCTTGCAAGGTGGCGCAAGCTGACCAACGAGGATGCAGTAAACACTGCTAACGTGGTGCTCCGACGTGTGCGTCCAAAGGCCGGCAATAGGAGATGATGCGTGGCTGACCTATACCTCAAAGCACTGGAGACCGAGCGTAGAAGGCTCTGGGCCGAATGCCGCCTGAAAGGCTTGGCCAAGGGCACACCGGAGCGGCTCCGCATAGAAGAACTCGACCGCCTCCTGAAGGAGCACCGCACGAAGGCCGCCGGCTAAGCAAGTCTAAGTCCCAATCCGGTCAGATTGGCTCCGCGTCGCCGCATTTCTGGACGCTAAGCCCGATAGCGGAAGCGCAGCAGACGGCCAAATCCTGCGGTTTGGGCAACCCCAGAATGTCTGCTTTAGACCCCACCCCGACATAAGCGGCCCACCTCTATGGAGGCCACAGGCTGATCCGGCAGGGCTGTGAGGTCCATCAAGTGACGCAAGCACCATCGAGATCGATCTGCGTCTGCGATGTGAGCATACCCTTGCGAAGTACTCGTGGTTGCAAGCAGCCAAGCCCGCCTGGGTGTTGTTTTCAGTTCATGCAGCGCAACGATGATGAGATCGTTCTTGTCCTGAACTCACCGGAATTCTCCGCGTGAGATCTAGGAATTTGTCATGACAACCTTCACTAGGCTCCTGGCCGGAGCGGCAGCTATCGGTGGGTTTGCGGCTCCAGCCGCGGCCCAGTACACTGGAGGCCCTGCCCAGGCGTATCCGCAATACCAGCAGCAATATCCGCAGCAGGCCTCCCCGTACGGCCAGCCGACCTACGGTCAAGGGACTTACGGCCAGCAGGGATATGGTCAGGGCTATAGCCAGGCCTATGGCCAACAGGGCTACGGGCAGAACCCGCTCGGCCAGATCATCGATCAACTGCTGGGCAACCGTTACAGCGTTAGTGACCGCACCGCGGTATCGCAGTGCGCCTCTGCGGCCGTGGCTCAGGCTGGACAATATGGCGGCCGTTATTCGGGCAACGGCTATGGCCAAGCTCACGGCTACGGTCAGGGGCAACATAATGGCTACGCATACAACCCTGCCGGCGGAATGCGGGTGACCTCCATTACGGGTGTCCAGCGTCGATCGAACGGGCTGCGGGTTTCCGGAACCATGAGCGCCGCGGCGGGGTACGCCAACCAGTATGGCTATCAAAACCGGAGCGATGCAGGCAGCACCCTCACTTTCCGGTGCACCGTAGACTATCGCGGGCAGGTCTCGAATGTCCGGATCGGCAGCCGCTCGGGTTACCGCCGATAGTCTGTTCAGGGCGCAGCGCGGTGGTTGCTACCGCGCTGCGCCTGCAACCGATGTGGCGACCACGCCAACACTATTGAGGGCGTTGTCAGAGCAAATGCACCGATAGGTAATCGAGCGAGGGTAGGGGCTGGGCCATGCCTCGCTCCCGTGTCCCGATTAGTCCGTTCCGCTACTTCAAGACCTCTCCTGAAGTGATCCGCCTGGCGGTGCTGCTGTACGTGAAGTACCCGCTCAGCCTGAGGAACGTCGAAGACCTGCTGTCGGAGCGAGGCGTCGACATCAGCCATGAGACAGTCCGTTATTGGTGGAACCGGTTTGGACCACTTTTCGCAGGAGACATTCGCCGGCAGCGGGTGAGCCGCATGCGTGGCTTTCGCCAGCGGCGATGGCACCTAGACGAGATGTACGTGAAGGTGAACGGCGAGATGCGCTACCTCTGGCGTGCGGTCGACCAGGAAGGCGAGATCCTGGAGAGCTTCGTTACGACGACGCGCGACAAGGCTGCAGCGCTCAGGTTTATGAAGAAGGCCCCCAAGCGCCATGGCTCACCTGAAGCCATCACCACTGACGGGCTGCGCTCCTACAAGGCAGCGATGACCGAGCTCGGGAACCTGGAGAAGCAGGACGTCGGACGCTGGGCCAACAACCGCGTCGAGAACTCGCACCTGAGCTTTCGAAGACGAGAGCGCGCGATGCTGAGGTTCAGGCGAATGAGCTGTTTGCAGAAGTTCGCATCCGTCCACGCCAACGTCCACAACCACTTCAACTCCGAACGCCACCTCGTCGACCGCACCACTTTCAAGCAACGCCGCTCGGCAGCCCTTGCCGAGTGGCAGTCGCTGTTCAGCTGACCATGCTCATCAAAGACACTCGTCCGCCAATCGGAGAAAAGTGCGCGTTAGTCTGACAGCACCGCCAACGCGTCGGCTGAAGTCGCCGGCGGCAAACATTCTCCAGGTGATCCGCGGCGCTACTCCGTAGCGCTTCCGATGGCGTGAACAGCCTACTCCTGCGCACGACTGCTTCCATTAACTGCTTCGTCCCAATCTGGAACGGCAGCGGAACCAAGCTGTTGCTAATTCTTGGTTAATTGTCCAGTTAACGCAGGTTAACGATTCGCCGGGGGGCGGATCGCGAGTGCCGGGGGACTTCCAAGATGGGTAATACGCCGACCAACACGGGTGGTGGCACCACCACGTCGTTCTCAAACACGCCGCAAGCGGTTGATGACAAGTTCTTCGCAACGGAAGACGTCATCTACATCTTCGACGTCATGGCGAACGATCTCGGCGGCAACGCCAAGACTCTCTGGTCGGTTGACGATGGCACGAATTCGACCGGTAGCACGCTTCCTGGCTCCGACCTGCTCAGCCAGGATACGGCGCGAGCCGAGTCGACTTCGACGGACAAGAGCTTCGGTGGGGCCAGGATCTGGATCACGTCCGACGGCAAGGTCGGCTACGATGCTTCCGCATTCAATTTCCTTGGCGCTGGCCAGACGTTTACGGATCACTTCACCTACGCCATCCGGCTCGGCAACGGGACGCTGAGCTGGGCGACGGTGTACGTGACGCTCACCGGCACAAACGATGGCCCGACGATTGCTGCTTCGACTCAGACCGGCCTTGTCACGGAGGATTCAACCCCGACCAGCACTGGTGGCCATTTCGCGTTCGCGGATGTGGATCTGACGGACACGCACACAGTCACCGTTACTCCGGCGAGCAACGGCTATCTTGGCACGCTCACTGCCAACGTCAGCAATGACACGACCGGCGACGGCACCGGCCAGGTGGACTGGAGCTTCAGCGTGGACAACGCCGCGATCCAGTATCTCGGCGCCAATGACACCCTGACCCAGACATACACGGTCCAGGTCAGTGACGGTCACGGCGGCATGGCGAACCAGACGGTCACCGTGACCATCCACGGCACCAACGACGGTCCGACGATTGCGGCCACGACCCAGGCTGGCTCGGTGACTGAGGATTCGACTCCGACGAGCACCGGTGGCCATTT
>NZ_JBSZFB010000006.1:0-2329 GCF_054263715.1 Sphingomonas sp. F9_3S_D5_B_2
TGCTCGACCGGATGTGACCAGCGCACCTGATGACCGCACTGGGTTGAAATAGACACCGCGCTGACTTGCATCAGTGTAAGTCCGGCAAGCACCCCTTATGTACTAGTCATCGGTAGCCCTTCTCGGCTGTTACCGACTGAGAGACCGTTAGCGCTCCCGCCTTGTGAGGAGTGCAAC
This sequence comes from Sphingomonas sp. F9_3S_D5_B_2, assembly GCF_054263715.1. Taxonomy (NCBI): domain Bacteria; kingdom Pseudomonadati; phylum Pseudomonadota; class Alphaproteobacteria; order Sphingomonadales; family Sphingomonadaceae; genus Sphingomonas; species Sphingomonas sp. F9_3S_D5_B_2. The sequence continues at coordinate 178 of NZ_JBSZFB010000006.1, forward strand.
ATGGGTCGCTATTTCTTCCATCTCGTAGACGGCACGGACACGACCCTCGACCCTGAAGGCGTCGAGATGGCGGACGATCAGATCGCAGCGGACGCTCTTCGCCAGGCACGATCGATAATTGCCGGTGATGTAGCCACGGGCGAGATCAACCTGGACTTGAGGATCGAGGTCAGGAACCAGCGCGGCGAGTTAGTTCATCGCTTGCCATTCGCTGAAGCAGTGAAGGTTCGTGAGGATGCTGCTGCGTAGCGCGCCCAGAAGCGCAACGACTCGTTTCGCCTGTCGATAACTGCTAACCTGCCGCCGGGGGCAAAGGCACATGGCGCAATATCGACTCTACTGCTTGGACGGCGCCGGCAAGATCACCAGGTCGCACGAGATTGACGCTAAGAACGACGACGAGGCGATTGTTTTCGCCCGTCGAATGAAGCTCGGCGTCAAATGTGAGTTGTGGCAGCGTGACCGGTTGGTCGCCGAGCTAGCCGCTCAACCCGCGTCCTAGCTCGGTTGAGGCGAGTTGGCTTCGATAGTGCGAGCTTCCGCTTCCAAATCTTCAGCGATCTCAAGCAAAAGTTTCTGCGCCGCCTCGTCGGCGGTGCTGTCCGCTATGACCCGGCACTCACGGGCACGCGCCCAGAACCGTTGCGCCTCTTCTCGCATGGACATCAGGACTCATCAGGCAGCGAGGCGTTCCACGGCTGACTCGAACTAGCGATGTGCTTTGCCGCCTGCGCTTCGATCTCGGCAGCTTCGATCTCCAAATCCTCTGCAACTTCCAGCAAGGCATGTCGGTCGCGGTCGTCCCGTGCCCCGGCCGCCAGAGTCCGACATTCCTGGGCGCGTTTCCGGTAGCGCTCCGCATCGTCTGCTATCAGCGAGGTTCCAACCTGCAGCTTCACGCCGCGCCGCGTAGGACAGCTGATTGTCGGTCGGCAAGGGCCCCGCGCTCACATCGACAGTCAGTGCACGGCCACCCAGAACACGTAAGCAAACACCGCGACCATAAAGATCCAAAGGGTTGCCGCGCCCAGCCTGACGCTACCCACGAGCAGCACTCGCTCGCCGTTGAGCCGCGTAGAGTTTTGCGAGTTCCTGGTGGACGCGTCGCGCAGCTGCGTCCGTGCTCTTCTTAGCTGCCGCTCGCTCCGCCATCTCTCGCGCCAAGAGGTCTTCTTGAGAGATCCGACCACCGGGGCCGTTAGATTCTCCGTGCTCGCAGTGGAAGCTAACTATCGGGCCGCCGACACTCACATTCGCCATTGTAGATCCGTCACTTGGTAAGCACTGGGCTTCCCAATGATCGTGCGAGCTACCGGTTGCGACGGATTAATCCGTGTTACTAAGAATGTAGCGGCGTCCCCGTGATGTTCGAACCGGCGCCCTGATTACTGAGCTCCGTTCCGGAACCCGGATGCGCTGGGCGTTCGGTTCATAAACAGCGACATGAGGCCGCCCGATTCGCATTGGACACCTGCGAGGTACCCACTCAGGTCCCAATTACTGGCTCCTGTCGCTCGCCCCGGTTCGGCTTGGCATCCAACCCATTAGTAGGCATTCAAGTTATCGGCGTTCCGAATCGTGCCCCCGCACGGGAGCTCCATGAGGAAGAAGGGTGGTCCGTCGAAACCCTACCCCGGCAGGCCACCCTTCGACCATCCTGGCAGCCCCACGAGAAGCGAGCAGAAGCAGCATGCGCAGACCAGCCGGCCAAGCTGCGGAATTGATCCTGAAGACGGTCTCCGACGCTCATCCGGAGGGTCTGACCTACGCCCAGCTGCGAGAGCGCTCCGCGCTTCCTGGCGGCACAATTCACGACAACGTGAGAGCGCTACGCAAGCAGGGCAAGATCGACAGCTTCAAGGGCGGCGACGGCGTGGTCTGGATCTGCTTGCCTGAGTAGGCGAGAGCCACATCGGCTAGCGGTATCGACGGAGAATGTCTGCAATGGGGTCGGAACCAGACATGGGGCGGCCCGCTCTGAGCCGCCCCTCCGTTCAGCTAGTCATCAGAACAGGAAGTCGCCGGAGGACAAGTCCACATCGCCGATGATGCGGATGGCGAAGTCAGCTGCGCCGTCACCATCCGTGTCTGCGAACACCATCGTGCTCTGAGTGGTCGAGCTGTTCTCGAACTCATACCGCACTTCGCCGGC
>NZ_JBSZFB010000007.1:0-1046 GCF_054263715.1 Sphingomonas sp. F9_3S_D5_B_2
GGGGTGCTTGCCGGACTTACACTGATGCAAGTCAGCGCGGTGTCTATTTCAACCCAGTGCGGTCATCAGGTGCGCTGGTCACATCCGGTCGAGCACAATGGCTGCAGCTGCTTCTCAAGCGAACACTAGTGCGGCAGCCTTAATTGAGAGCCGGCTCCCCTGAACGCAGGTGTAAATAGTTGCTGTCGAAATCACCTGCTCGAGCGAGCTTGCGCCAGTCGGCGATATGGATCGTCCTCGGATTAGACCGATCGATTAGGCGCTCTGCCTCCAGAGCCTTCATGGTACGATTGACATGAACCGCCGTGAGACCCGTTGCGTCCGCTAGCTGCTCCTGAGTCAGCGGCATTTCGAAGTTGCTCTTGTCCCCCACTCCCGCGAGATTGAGCCGCACCGAAAGCTCACAAAGAAGGTGCGCGATGCGAGTTCTGGCATCTCGCCGCCCGACATTCGCTACCCACTCCCGAGATATCGATCCGTCCACGAGCGTGTCGATCCACAATGCCTGACCGACATTCGGCCGCTCGCGGGCAAGCCGCACGATCTCCGTCCGCGGGATCATCCCAACATTTCCGGCCGTGAGCATTTGCACGCCGTGATCCGAAGTTTCCAGAAGTGAGTTCTGGAGGTCGACAAGTTCGCCCTTAATCTGAATCGAAACAATTTGACGTTGGCCGCTGGCAACCAGCTTCGAGCGAACGGAGTATCCAGACAGGATCAGGCAGCAGTGATTCACCCGGTCGTACTCACGTACGAGAATCTCGCTGCGTTCCACTCTCTTGACGGTGCACGGCAACGCGCGGATGGCCGCTCGGTCCTCCGCGGCTAGCGTTGCTCGGTATGCCAACTTCATGACTAGTGGTTCGAGCGTCGAAGGTATTGTGCGGGTGTTCAGAGAGCGTCTCCCATAGGAACGGGCGGGAGGCACAAGAGACTCTCGGCCGCCGGCAACCGGAAGCGCGCCGGCGACAAAGCTGCCTAGCAAGCGCTGAGAATCGTTCTCTAACGCAAGTGGATGAGATTCACTTACGTGAGCGAGGTTCATG